>NZ_JBIOQM010000001.1:1240000-1495000 GCF_051713745.1 Enterococcus sp. DIV0421 | reverse complement strand
ACCATGCACCACCTGTCACTTTGCCCCCGAAGGGGAAGCTCTATCTCTAGAGTGGTCAAAGGATGTCAAGACCTGGTAAGGTTCTTCGCGTTGCTTCGAATTAAACCACATGCTCCACCGCTTGTGCGGGCCCCCGTCAATTCCTTTGAGTTTCAACCTTGCGGTCGTACTCCCCAGGCGGAGTGCTTAATGCGTTTGCTGCAGCACTGAAGGGCGGAAACCCTCCAACACTTAGCACTCATCGTTTACGGCGTGGACTACCAGGGTATCTAATCCTGTTCGCTCCCCACGCTTTCGAGCCTCAGCGTCAGTTACAGACCAGAGAGCCGCCTTCGCCACTGGTGTTCCTCCATATATCTACGCATTTCACCGCTACACATGGAATTCCACTCTCCTCTTCTGCACTCAAGTCTCCCAGTTTCCAATGACCCTCCCCGGTTGAGCCGGGGGCTTTCACATCAGACTTAAGAAACCGCCTGCGCTCGCTTTACGCCCAATAAATCCGGACAACGCTTGCCACCTACGTATTACCGCGGCTGCTGGCACGTAGTTAGCCGTGGCTTTCTGGTTAGATACCGTCAAGGGATGAACGTTTTACTCTCATCCTTATTCTTCTCTAACAACAGAGTTTTACGATCCGAAAACCTTCTTCACTCACGCGGCGTTGCTCGGTCAGACTTTCGTCCATTGCCGAAGATTCCCTACTGCTGCCTCCCGTAGGAGTCTGGGCCGTGTCTCAGTCCCAGTGTGGCCGATCACCCTCTCAGGTCGGCTATGCATCGTTGCCTTGGTGAGCCGTTACCTCACCAACTAGCTAATGCACCGCGGGTCCATCCATCAGTGACGCAAAAGCGCCTTTCAACTTTCTTCCATGCGGAAAATAGTGTTATACGGTATTAGCACCTGTTTCCAAGTGTTATCCCCTTCTGATGGGCAGGTTACCCACGTGTTACTCACCCGTTCGCCACTCTTTTTCTTTCGGTGGAGCAAGCTCCGGTGAAAGAAAAAGCGTTCGACTTGCATGTATTAGGCACGCCGCCAGCGTTCGTCCTGAGCCAGGATCAAACTCTCATAATGATTTGTTTGAATGACCATACGGTCATTAAGCTCATAAAAATTAACTTTGCTAGCTATTGCTTGCATGTATTTGTTTCAATAAATTGAAACGTCCTACACATTGGTTCGTTTGCTTGCTTTGTTCAGTTTTCAAAGGTCTACCGTGCTGTGTTAGCAACTTTTATATCATATCAGAGTGACATTTAATTGTCAACTCTTTTTTTAAAAGTTTTTTTCGCTCGTTGTTTTTCAACTTCGTAGCGGCTGTCTCAGCGACTTAATTAGAATAACAAATGATTTGTTATTTGTCAACAACTTTTTTCAATTAATTTTGTTGATCTATCAACATCAATTAACTATTTTAAAATTGCGACTTCGTTATAATATCATCTGTCGAGCTGTGCGTCAACTACTTTTTTCAATTCTTTTTAGGAATTCATTTAGTCATTTGGCACATGTAATAATATACCAAGACTTGTGCTATTCGTCAACCATAAAATGATTGATAGACCAACGTTTCTAGTTACTCCGTTTCCAAAGATGATTCGTGATTTTTAGTCCGTGATTTCCGCCTTTTTTAAGGACTTTTTCCGTTATTATTAGCCTATCGTTCGTCTTTTTCCTTTTTGTGTTTTCTTAATTCCTATCATTCTTATAAATTTAAGTATGATTTTATCTATTTTGTGGAATATTTGCTAAAATGGAGAAAAGAATATTGTTCCTAGGAGGACCCAGTATGAAAATACTTGTAGCAGATGATGACAAAGAGATCGTAGAACTATTAAGCATTTACTTACACAATGAAGGCTATGAATCGGTCAAAGCATACGATGGAAAAGAAGCACTGACCAAGATTCGCACCACTTCTGATATCGAGCTATTGATCTTAGATATCATGATGCCTGAAATGGACGGCATGCAAGTCGTCAAAGAATTGAGAAAAGAATCCCAAATCCCCATTATTATGTTGACCGCTAAAACAACCGATATGGATAAGATTCGTGGATTGGTCGCCGGTGCTGATGATTATGTCACTAAACCTTTCAATCCATTAGAAGTCATGGCACGGGTAAAATCGTTATTGAGAAGAACCAAGATGCAGGCTGCTTCAAATCAACCAGAGATTCTGGAAGTAAGCTCCCTTATCATCAACCGCGATTCCCATGAAGTAAAAACGGTGGATGGCAATGAGATCCAATTGACCGCATTAGAATTTGGCATCCTCTACTTACTAGCATCGCATCCGAACCGTGTCTTTAGCGCCGATGAGATTTTTGAACGAGTTTGGAAACAAGAAAGTGTCGTTTCTGCCAAAACAGTGATGGTCCATGTCAGTCACTTGCGAGATAAGATCGAAGAAGCCACGGATGGTGAAAAAGTCATCCAAACAGTATGGGGGGTCGGCTACAAAATAGATGCGAAGTAAACCAACTGAAAAAAAGCGCAACACACCAATCGAAAAAAAGAAACGGATCACGTTGACCTCAAAGGAAATCAGTGAGTTATTTGCGGAAGGAATTGTAACGATTGTTCTTTTACTTCTATTAAATGTCGCTATTTTGGTCATCTTGACCTCAATACGAGAAAACTCACCGGTTTTAGTCGAAGCGATCTATGAATCGAAGAATGCGTTCACGGCTGCCTTCAACACAGATATCTTCCGCAGTGGTCGCAACTTCATTCTACCGATGTTCTTCCTATTAGATGTGATCGTCTTATATTGGCGTTTGATTCGTCGTTACCATCAAATGCAGCTACGTCACATTATCAGCGAGCTGCACTTTATCGCAGAAGGCAACTACGATCATCGCATCCCCTTCGAGTTACGGGGCGATTTAAGTCGGATCGTTTCTAATATTAATGGCTTAGTCGACAGTACGGTGGCGGCGATCGAAGATGAACGGCGGATCGAGCAATCCAAAGATGAGCTGATCACCAATGTCAGTCATGACATTCGGACACCATTGACTTCGATCATCGGCTACTTAGGTCTAATCGAAGATCGACAATACCATTCGGAAGAAGAATTGCTGAAATATACTCATACGGCGTATGTCAAAGCCAAACAAATGAAATCCCTCGTCGATGATTTGTTTGAATACACGAAAGTGCGTCAGCCTAGCGTGCCCATTAATGTGATGGAATTTGATATGGCTCAGCTAGTGGAACAATTGGCGGCAGACTTTGAATTAGAAGCTAGTCGAAAAGGCATCAAGATCGAAACCTACACCCGTCCAGAGCATATCGAAATGGATGGCGATACCGAAAAACTGGTGCGAGTTTTCAACAACCTGCTGTCAAATGCCTTGAAATACGGCAAAGGCGCCGATAAGATCCGCATGGAGGTCGAGAAAGTCGGGACCGAAGCGATCTTAACCGTCAAAAACAATGGACAAATGATTCCTAAGCAAGCCCTTGATTCTCTATTCGACCGTTTCTACCGAGTGGAAGAATCCCGCTCTCAAGAAACAGGAGGAACTGGCTTAGGTCTAGCGATCGCTCAAAGCATCGTCGCCTTACATGGCGGCTATATCTATGCCAAATCAACGCCAGAATGGACGTCCTTTATTATTCATCTCCCGTTGAAGCGCAACAATTTGTCCAACACACAAACCTATGGTTGACGCCCCAACATTTTTTGGGTATGCTAAAGAAAATAATCAAGGCACAGAACCTAGTATATTTTTTTCATCTAGTAAAGAGAGCTGATGGTTGGTGAAAATCAGTGTTGGAAAAAATAGAATCCAGTTCTTTAACGTGTATTTTTCGAAAGAAAAATCGTTGGCTCACGATACGAGCAGCAAGGGCAGCGCAAGCTGAACTTGGGTGGCACCGCGAATGGTCATTTCGTCCCAAGCAACACGGGATCGGAATGGCCTTTTTTCTATGGAAAAATCAAAGGAGGATGTATCACTATGTTAGATGTAAAAATGATTCGCCAAAATTTTGCTGAAGTACAAAGCAAACTCGCAACACGAGGCGTGCAAAAAGAAGTATTGGACCGCTTTTTAACGCTTGACGAACGTCGCAGAGAACTCTTAGTCCAAACGGAAGAACGCAAGAAATTGCGCAACGATGTTTCTGGTGAGATCGCTGCCTTGAAACGTGCGAAAGAAGACGCGGCTGATAAAATTGCCCAAATGAAAGAAGTCGGCAGCCAAATCAAGCAATTGGATGAAGAGATCGCTCAAATTGATGAAGACATCAAAGAGATCGCCACAACATTGCCGAATTTGCCAAACGATTCTGTTCCAGTGGGCAAGGATGAAGACGACAATGTAGAAATCCGCCGCTGGGCAGAACCAAAAGCCTTTGCCTTTGAACCAAAATCGCATTGGGAGATCGCTGAAGAGTTGGGGATCCTCGACTTTGAGCGTGGCGCCAAAGTTTCTGGCAGCCGCTTTGTTTACTACAAAGGTTTAGGTGCTCGTTTGGAACGTGCCTTATACAACTTCATGCTGGATCAGCATGTTTATGAGCATGGCTATACCGAGATGATCACCCCTTATATCGTCAATAGCCAAGCAATGTTTGGCACTGGGCAATTTCCAAAGTTCAAAGAAGATGTTTTCCAATTGGCAGACACGGATTTGACTTTGATTCCAACTGCTGAAGTACCTTTGACCAATTACTATCAAGGGGAGATCTTAGAACAAGAACAGCTCCCTGCCTACTTCACTGCCTTGAGCCCATCATTTCGTTCAGAAGCTGGCAGCGCTGGTCGTGATACCCGCGGCTTGATTCGCCTGCACCAGTTCAATAAAGTCGAAATGGTGAAATTCAGTGATGCTGAACATTCTTATGAAGAATTAGAAAAGATGACGGCTAATGCCGAAGATATTTTGCAAAAACTCAACTTACCTTACCGAGTGCTTAGCTTGTGTACAGGAGATATGGGCTTTTCTGCGGCGAAGACCTATGATTTAGAGGTATGGATCCCTGCTCAGGAAATGTACCGTGAGATCAGCTCTTGCTCAAACTGTGAAGATTTCCAAGCACGCCGTGCCATGATCCGTTACCGCGATCAAGAGGGCAAGATTCACTACATGCATACACTAAATGGTTCTGGTCTGGCTGTCGGTCGGACGGTAGCCGCAGTGCTTGAAAATTATCAAAACGAAGACGGCAGTGTAACGGTACCAGAAGTTCTGGTTCCTTACATGGGCGGACTGACAAAAATCGAAAAAGCCTAAGCCTTAGCACCCTTAATTGCACCCCCTTCGTAACAGTCACTCCACGTGATCTGTTACGAAGAGGGTTTCTAGTTCACCTAATAGATAGTGGTTAAAAAAGCTCCCCTAACGCCCTTGATCGTTTCTTGCAAGAGAAACAACGCAACAAGGCTGTAATTTTTAAATTAATAATTAGAAAAATCCCTTCATCTTTTTAAGTCTCTATCAGAAACCGGGCATGATCGTTGAAAGTACCTGTGACTTATGGTAACGTGGGCATAATTTAGGATGGAATGAAGGGAGCTTCACCAATGCCCGAACGAAAGACCTATGCCCGTCGGAGTGACTTGCACAAGAAACCAAACAATAATCAAAAACGAACAGCGTCAGCTGAAGAAAGACCGAAAGGACCACCCTCGAGAAAGAAGCCGTATCGAAAAGCAATTTTTTCCTTATTCGCCTTATTATTGATCGTTTTGATCGCGACGGCTGGCTCAGTCCTTTACACGTTACACCAGCAAGAAGTCGCAGCCCAAGAAAAATATGAGGCGGCTGCGGAGAAATTACTGGCATCAATCCAAGCAGAACAAAGTCAAAATGGGTTAAAAACAACGCCTGAAGTGCTCTCCAAAGGCGCAACCAAAGAATTGATCTACCGCCCGCAAGGCCTTGATACGTTTCCCATCAAAGATATCAAAGAACGGTTGACACAAGCCGCTGATCACTTGCGTAAAAAACAAACGAAAAAAGAAGTCGTCACCGTTGCCCGCATCCAAGCACAAGCAGCGGCTTCAAAGGTGTCTACTTATTCATTGAAAGCCGACAGTTATGTGTGGAATCGAGAAACCGGACGTTTTGAAGATGCGGACAGCCTAACGGATGCACCGATCTTCGTATCAGAGAAGACGCAAACCGAATTGTCTTTGAAAGAACTGGTTCCTGATGAAGGCAGCTTATTAGGTATTCAACAAGTCATTCAGCAGAAACTGCTGGATCAAGCCAAAGAACCCGCCAAAATCATCGACGCCGTCTTGGCCATGGAGCGGATCACCTTCGATTCGAAATTTACTTACGATCCAGAGAAGCTGACCATCGAATTGCCAAAAAATCAGACGGGAGCGACGGAAATCACCCTGTCTTACAGCGAGATCGCCCCATTCATTGATCCTGATCTCGTGGCTGCTGACCAACTCAACAATGCCTTGCCAAGTTTAGACCCCAATAAAAAATACGTGGCATTGACCTTTGATGATGGACCTAACAGTACCTCCACCATGGATCTGTTGAACATCTTACAAGAAAATGACGTTAAAGCGACCTTCTTTATGCTGGGACAAATGGTAGAGCAATATCCGCAAGCTGCTAAAAAAGTCCAAGAAGCTGGACACGAGATCGCCAGTCATTCTTACTCTCATCCGCAGCTGAATACTCTTTCAGCGGAAGATTTGCAGGCAGAAGTCACAAAAACCAACAAAGCCATTTATAATGCGACGGGTTTACTACCTAGAAATTTACGGCCCCCTTATGGCGCTATCGACAAACAAAGCGCACAAACCATTGGCATGCCGATCATTCAATGGGACATCGATTCTCAAGACTGGAAATTGAAGGATCCGAAGAAGATCAATGCCTTGGTGCAACAAAATGTCTTTAATGGTGCCATGATCTTGATCCATGACATTCACCCGAAATCTGTGAAAGCCGTACCGGGAGTCATTAAAATGCTCAAAAACGAAGGCTACGAATTCGTGACTGTCGATCAATTATTAGAAGCACGGCAAAAACCATTGCATCAATACTTTGGGATGAACGACGAGCGCCTCGTTGACTAAATAAAAAAAGGAACGCAGCAAATTGTCTCTTGCTGCGTTCCTTTTTGGTTATTGGATCGTTCCCTCTTTTTTTAGCTCTTCTTATCCTCATATACATTAGTCACAAAAATTTGGATCAACAGTTCAGCGACAGCTTTTGGCGACATCGTTGAGAAATCTTTGAGCCAGCGTTCGATCAACCCGATAGACCCGCAGACAAAAAAGCTAAGACACAGTTCCAATTCTTCCTCGGAAGCATCTTGAAAGTATTGGGCAAACCGTTTCAAGGTCTCCGGTTTGATCTCTGACAACAAAAGATTCAGCAAATGGCTGTTGTTTAACAAAATCAAATGGGTCGTACTAGGATTCTCATACAAAATCGTCAACAGCTTTTCCAACCAAAGATCCAATGACAAATTTTCCTGCTGCAAGTTCGATGCGATCTGCTCAACAAGCTCCCCTTCGATCTCCTCCAACAACGCGGCCGTATCCTTATAATATTTATAAAATGTTCCTCGGTTGATATCGGCTCGTTCCGCAATCTCTTTGATCGTGATTTTGCGGTACTCTTTTTCCAACAATAACTCCTGAAAGGCGCGTCGGATCACTTTTTTCGAGTAGATCGTTCGACGATTCCCCACAGTCCCCACCATATCGTTTCCCCTTTTCTCTGTACATTTGATCAATATTTGTCTATTTAATGACAAATACGTAAGCATTGAGGATTGCTCTTACTTTTCTTTCTTAGTATACTAACACCATGTGATTAAATCAACACATGTTTAAAAAATGGAGGCTTTATTAATGAGTTATGTTGAAGTAAAGAATGAATATAAACGCTATCAGATGGGCGAAACCACCATCACTGCCAACAACGATCTTTCCTTTGCCATTGAAGAAGGCGAATTAGTGGTGATCCTTGGCCCCAGTGGTGCAGGAAAATCGACCGTTTTGAATATTTTAGGCGGGATGGATTCGCCAGATGAAGGACAAATCATTATCGACAATGTCGATATCGCGAAGTTTAACGACAAACAGCTGACGGAATACCGCCGCAAAGACGTCGGGTTCGTCTTCCAGTTTTATAATTTGGTGCCGAACCTGACAGCGAAAGAAAACATTGAATTGGCAACAGAAGTCTCACCGAATGCACTCGATCCTGATGAAGTCTTAGCACAAGTCGGGTTAGAAAACCGTAAAAACAACTTTCCTTCGCAGCTCTCTGGTGGGGAACAGCAGCGGGTATCGATCGCTCGGGCGTTAGCCAAAAACCCGAAATTGCTATTATGCGATGAACCAACCGGTGCGCTGGATTTTGAAACAGGCAAACAAGTGTTGAAGCTTTTGCAAAACGCCAGTCGGAAAAACGGCAATACGGTGTTGATCATTACCCATAACAGCGCCATTGCCCCGATCGCCGATCGGGTGATCCATATCAACGATGCCACTGTCCGTTCCATTGAAGAGAATCCTCATCCAATCTCGATCGATGAAATCGTTTGGTAGGAGGATCTGATGAAAAATAAAACCTATCTTAAAGCAAGTTTGCGGGAGATTCGCCAATCAAAAGGCCGCTTTATCGCAATCACCTTGATCATTTTTTTAGGAACGTTTCTCTTTGTCGGTGTCAAAGCGACGGGACCGATCCTGAACCATTCCGCGAGTGAATATGTCAACGGTCAGCATTTAGCAGATCTGCAAGTCACTTCCACGCTGGGATTGACGGAGGACGACATTGATGCGGCGGAAAAAAGCGGTGCGCACACAGAAGCCGCCTATCAATTTTATTACGCTGCCAATTCAGATGAAGTCGTGCAAGTGACCTCCTATGATCCCTCACAGAAACTCAACCAGTTACTGGTGAAGGACGGCCGACTGCCAGAAAAAACCGATGAAATCGTGCTGGACACCGAAGCAAAAAATTATGGCTGGCAAATAGGGGATACTTTTACGATCGATGATGCCGATAATCTGTCGGACAAAGACTATACGATCGTTGGGTTCGCCACCTCTCCCATTTATATCAGTGCTGCCGAACGTGGCTATGCGAATGTCGGCAGCGGTGTCGTGACGTATTTTGCTTATGTACCGGAAGAACAGTTCAAGATGGAGGTCAAATCGATCCTTTATCTCGCCTTTGATGATGTCGCAGGCCTTGAAACATACTCCGATGCGTATACCGACAAGATGGCAGCCCTTCAAGAAACGATTGAGGAACTGTTTGCGGATCGCCCTAAAGAACGCTTATCAGAAATTCAGCAAGATGCTTTTGATGAATTAGCGCCTGCAGAAAAAGAAGTCCGCGATGGACAAAAACAGTTAGCTGATGGACAAGCCCAACTGGATCAGGCCAAAGCGGAACTAGAACAACAGCAAGCCGCCCTGGCACAGCTGCCGCCCGTACAACAAGCAGCCCTCGAAGGCCAATTGACCGCTGGGAAAGAAGAATTGGCTCAGCAGCAAACCCAATTAGATGAACAGCAACAAGAACTAACCGATGCCCAACAAACACTGGCAGAAAAACGTACAGAGATCGAAGACTTGGCAGAACCTACGTATCTTTACAACCAACGCAAAGACAACCCCGGTTTCCAAGAATATGGTGGGCTGTCTGATCGTATCGCAGCGATCGCCAATGTGTTTCCTGTCTTCTTCTTCTTTATCGCTGCGTTGATCACCTTTACGACACTGACGCGGATGGTAGAAGAAAACCGCAAAGAGATCGGGACCTTAAAAGCGATGGGCTATGGCAAAGTCGAGATCTCCCTTAAATATTTGATTTATGCCCTCCTGTCTTCGGCCATTGGCATTATCAGTGGTGCCGTATTAGGGACGGAACTGTTGCCGCGTTTGATTTATTTTCTATCCAGCGAACGGTATCTTTTAGACGGGATTCGCGTCTATTATGTCTGGTCGCCAATTATTTTGGCCGCGATCGCCTTTTTACTGGCGACGCTCGGTGCTTGCCTCTTTGTTTTGATCAAAGAATTGCGGGAAAAACCTGCCCAGCTACTGCAAGTTCGGGCGCCAAAACCTGGGAAACGGATTTTATTAGAGGCCATTACGCCCTTATGGTCACGTTTAAGCTTCAATCAAAAAGTCAGCTTCCGTAACATCTTCCGCTACAAATCGCGAATGATCATGGCAATCATTGGCATCGCAGGCTGTACGGGACTGATGGTGGCAGGCGTTGGGTTGAAAGATTCCTTAAGTGCTGTGACTGCGAAACAATTTGGGCCCATTACGGATTATCAAGCCGTCGTGACCTTAAATGATGCGAAGGAAGAAACCGTTGCTGCCGCTGAAACGGTTTTAACAGACGATCCTCTTGTGACCCATTCGATGCTAGTCTACAATGAAACGATCGAGATTCGACCAGCTAACCAAGGAAAACAAAGTTTGACCTTGATGGTTCCGGCAGATCAAGAAGCTTTTACCGACTATGTCCATTTGAAAACGACGGAAGGGCAGAAGCTGCCATTAACAGAAGGCGCCGTACTGACTATGAAATACGCAGAATTGTATGATCTGCAGGTTGGGGATACATTGACCTTCTATACTAGCGATCAAGAAGCTTTTGAAGTACCTATCAGCGGCATCGCAGAAAACTATTTAGGCAATTCTCTATATCTGTCACCGACTCTTTACGAAGAAATCACCGACAGTGCCTTCGAACCGAATGCGTTCTTAGTCAAAAGCAAGACGATGACGAAAAAACAAGAGGAAGCTTTATCAACAGCCTTGTTAGATACCGACAAAGTCAAAAACACGACGTTCCTTTCCACTCAGATCAAAATGCAGGATGATTCGATGGGCAACTTGAACTCCATTGTCTTGATCTTAGTTGTACTATCAGGGGCATTAGCCTTTGTCGTCTTGTATAACTTGACCAACATCAATGTTTCCGAGCGGATTCGCGAGCTTTCTACTATTAAAGTATTAGGGTTTTACAATAAAGAAGTCACCATGTACATCGTACGGGAAAATATCGTCTTTACGTTATTTGGGATTCTCGCAGGCTACGTAGTAGGTTACTTCTTGACTAACTTTATTTTGATCCAAGCTTCGATGGAAAACATGGTCTTTCCATTAGTGATCAATTGGCCGGCCTATGCTTTAGCCGGCGGCATGACGATTCTCTTTACGATCATCGTGATGTACGTCACCCATGTGAAACTGACTCATGTCAACATGATCGATGCGTTGAAATCAAACGAATAAGCTGCTGCTAAAGCGATTTGCTGATCATCCAGCAGCGATTTTAAAGAAAAGGACGCCACTCTTGCCTAGATTGTAGTGACCCCAAAAAGTTAGACTTTTATGGAGTGGAGAAATCCACTCCTTTTTTGTACGATAAAATTAACTGTTAAACAGCTGTTTTTACAGCTTCTCGAAACTGAACTGGACTTCGCCAATTTAATTTCTTTTTGATGCGTTTATGGTTGTAATAATAGATATATTGGTCAATTTTTGTTTTCAATTCATCTAAACTCCGATAGACTTCTCCATGAAAAATCTCTTGCTTTAATAAACCAAAGAAGTTTTCCATAGGTGAGTTATCTAAACAATTCCCTTTACGAGACATACTCTGGAAGATTTTATGCTACTTCAATTTATTCTTATAAGCATTCATTTGATAGGCCCATCCTTGATCTGAATGGAAGGTTCTACGAAATGGACAATCATTTGTCATCTGGATTGCTTCTTCTAATCCTTCCATTATGGCTAGTGCGTTTGGTTTTTCAGAAATCCGATAAGATAGAATTTCACTATTGTAGAAATCCATGAAAGGATCTAAATACAGCTTTTTCTGACGAACGACACCTGTGGTGTCTACTTCATAATACTTAAACTCTGTGGTATCAGTTGTAATTTTTTGGTGACAGATATTTGTATAAAACCGACGATGAATACGATTTTTGGCGACAGTGCCAACCTTCCCACGATAAGAATTGTACCGTCGAGATTTTCGAGTGTAAGACTTTACTTCGATACCTAGTTTTTTTATCAGACGTTGAATCTTCTTTTTATTGACATGAATCCCTTGATTCTCTAATTCTTTTTTTAGTCGCAGACAGCCATAGTCTTTATGCTCCTTGCGAATTTCAATCATTTTTTCTTCAATTTCTTGGTCTGGGTTTGGTCTGTCAAACCGTTTCTGCCAATACATATAGGTTGCTTTAGGAAATTTCAATGTTTCAAGAAGCTCAACTAGTTTGAATGATCCTCGGAGGCTGGCGATGATTCGTGCGATTGATTCTTGCGTCTTTGCTGGGCTTCCTGTTTTCGCAGCTTCCTCAACTCTTTTAAAAAGGCATTCTCAATTTGAAGGGATCGGACTTGCTTTTCTAATGCCTTGATACGATCGCGTTCTTCAGTTGTTGTATTTTCTTTTTTGTTCTCTTTTTTTCTAGCCAAAGTAAGTGGTCGTCCTTTCTCTTTTGAGATCCCCTCAATACCTGCTTCTCTGAAATTACGCATCCAATTGGCAATAAGCGCAGGGTTGTTCATTTCTAAAGTGCTGGCAACTTCTCGATAGGACATCTCACTTGTTTGATATAACTCTATTGCATTTAACTTAAATTGAACAGAATATTTCTGATTTTGATGCTTTCTCAATAGACCTTCCTCTCCGTATTCACGATAGGCATTCACCCAATCACTTACTTGAGACTTGCTTGAAATACCGTATTTATTGGCAAGATGCCGATATCCACCCACACCACTAAGATATTCTTTAACGATTTTTAGTTTTAATTCAAAAGGATATTTTGCCATACAAATAGCGACCCCCAAAAGTTAGATTTTTGGTCTAACTTTTGGGGGTCGCTTCAGATAGCTGAGAGTGACGGCCTTTTTTGAACAAATAATCCCCTCTGTCCACTTTTGAACAGAGGGGGTGTTGGTTTTCACGTGAAACATTTTATGATTTTACAGAGTAGTTTGGTGCTTCTTTCGTGATTTGAACATCGTGGGGATGTGATTCTTTTAGTCCGTTGCCGCTCATTTGGATGAATTGTGCTTCATCACGTAATTGCTGTAGATTGCCAGCACCGACATAACCCATCCCTGATTTCAAGCCGCCGATCATTTGGAAGATGATATCAGAAACGCTGCCTTTATAAGCGACACGCCCTTCAATGCCTTCTGGAACCAATTTGTTGGCTTCGTTTACGCCACCTTGGAAGTAACGGTCGCTGGAGCCTTTTTCCATTGCCCCCAATGAACCCATTCCGCGGTACGTTTTGAAGCGACGGCCTTGGTAGATTTCAAATTCACCTGGTGATTCATCGGTTCCTGCCAACATGCTACCTAGCATTACGGCATGTCCGCCAGCTGCTAAAGCTTTGACGATATCCCCAGAGTATTTGATCCCACCATCGGCAATGATTGCTTTGCCGTATTGACGTGCCACAGAGGCTGCATCATAGATCGCGGTCAATTGAGGAACTCCGACACCGGCTACCACCCGAGTGGTACAGATCGAGCCTGGACCGATCCCGACTTTTACGACATCTACACCAGCATCATACAATGCTTTCGTGCCTTCTGCAGTGGCCACATTTCCAGCAATCAATGTCGCTTCTGGGAAATGCGCACGAATTTCAGAGATTTTGCGTAAAACACCCGCACTGTGTCCGTGGGCAGTATCAATAACGATCGCGTCCACGCCTGCATCCAATAAAGCTTGTGCTCGCTCAAAGGTATCGCTGGTAACACCGACTGCTGCTGCCACTAATAGGCGTCCATGCGTGTCTTTGGCTGCATTCGGGAATTCGATCACTTTTTCAATATCTTTGATAGTGATCAAACCGCTTAAGATCCCTGCTTCATCAACGATCGGTAATTTTTCGATCTTGTGTTGTTGTAAGATTTTTTCAGCGTCTTTCAACGACGTACCGACAGGTGCTGTGATCAATTGGTCTTTGGTCATCACATCATTAATCGGCATCGTATAATCCGTGACAAAACGCATGTCGCGGTTCGTGATGATACCGACTAATTTGCGGTTTTCCATCGTTTCTACGATCGGTACCCCGCTGATGCGGTACTTGCTCATCAAATGTTCTGCATCAGCAACTAAGTGGCTTGGTGTTAAGAAAAACGGATCGATGATCACGCCGCTTTCAGAACGTTTTACTTTGCGCACTTCATCTGCTTGCGCTGCGATACTCATGTTTTTGTGAATTACGCCAAGTCCGCCTTGACGCGCCATTGAGATCGCCATTTTACTATCAGTTACGGTATCCATACTGGCACTTATGATTGGAATATTTAGTGTAATATTCGGGGCAAGCTGCACTTTCATATCCACGTCATTTGGCAAGACGTGACTTTCTGCCGGAATCAATAAGACATCATCAAACGTTAACCCTTTTTTTACAAATTTGGTTTCCCAGTTGGACATTTTTGTAACCACTCCTTAAAGTTTTTAGGTATTTTAAAAAAAATAGCAAAGATTTTTTCATAAGTCAACCATTCGGAAAGCTTTCTTAATAATCCTCTTCAAACCTTTGGTTAAATCTCATAATTCGCCATTTTTTCTAAAAAAACACGCTGATCGTGCGGTCTTTTTTAACAAAAGAAGGCGCACGATCAACGTGTAGTCATCAGCCTCTAGGAACAGACAGACTGCTGATGATATTGTATTTGCGTTTCAAGTAGTACTTCGCTGCTAATGCCACTGCCCCGATCAAGGCTTCGATCACAGGGTCCACTTGTGGATTCAATGGTGGTTGGATCATCGCAGAAAGCGAGATCACAACGATCCATAGCATGAAGGCTGCGACTAAAATCAAAATGATCTTCCACATCTTCGGCCGTTTGCTCTTATCGGCACCTGGGCGTTCATATTGATACATGTATTTGTACATCAAGTAGAAGACCCAACCAGCAAGCATCGCCATCAAGAAGAGGGTCAATAAGCCATAAGGTTGTGCTTGACCTCTAGTAAAGATTCCCATAACCCCTAACATCAAGCCAAAGATCCCTAAAATCAGCAAGGTGTTATCCAACCACATCAAGAAGGGGCCGGATTCTTTTTGCTCAACGGGTTTGTTGATGATGGCTTCGGTGCGTTCAGACACTGTACCAAATAATTGGCGGGCTGTTTTGCCGCCTTTTTGTTCTTTGACTAAGACCGGCAGCATCTCATGCAAGGCAATCGTTTTTTCTTCTTCAGAAAGGTTGGCTGCCTCTAGCGATTTTTTTAAATCAAATATATATTGTTGGTTTCGTTTTGTTAATTGTTGTTCTAATTCACGATTTTCGGAAACATAATTTCGCAGAGTTTCTGGTTCCATGAATTGATTCTCCCTTCTGCGTTTTCTTCACAATGGACATTTTACCACAAATTCACTGGGAAGAAAGCCCTTTATACGTTAAAACGGAACAACATCACGTCGCCATCTTGCACGACATAATCTTTTCCTTCCAAACGTACCCGACCGGCTTCTTTGGCCGCTTGCATCGTGCCGTATTGGTTCAGATCTTCAAAGGAAACAGTTTCCGCACGAATAAAGCCGCGCTCAAAGTCCGTATGGATGATCCCCGCTGCTTGCGATGCTTTGATGCCTTTACGGAACGTCCACGCACGCACTTCTTGTTCACCAGCGGTAAAGTACGTTGCTAGACCCAGTAAATCATAGGCAGCACGAATCAATTGATCCAACCCTGATTCTTCAATTCCTAATGCTTCTAAAAACTCTGCTTTGTCTTCTTCTTCCAGCTCAGCGATCTCTTCTTCGGCACGAGCACTGATGACGATCACTTCCGCATTTTCGCTCGCTGCAAATTCCTTCACTTTGTTGACATAGTCATTGGTTTCATAGTCTGCCACGTCTTCTTCTGCTACGTTGGCAACGTATAAGACTGGTTTGGTCGTTAGTAAAAACAAACTTTTGACGATGCGCTGTTCTTCATCTGTAAATTCGATCGAACGAGCAGAGATCCCTTCTTCTAGGACCGGTTTGATTTTATCAAGAACGGCCAATTCCGCAACCGCATCTTTGTCTTTGGTTTTGGCAATTTTTGCGACCCGAGTATAGCGCTTGTTGACGGATTCTAAATCTGCTAAAACCAACTCCAAGTTGATGGTGTCGATATCAGCTAATGGGTCCACGCGGCCTTCCACGTGGGTGATGTTGTCGTCGTCGAAACAACGAACGACATGACAGATCGCATCCACTTGGCGGATATGGCTCAAAAATTGGTTACCTAATCCTTCCCCTTTGCTGGCACCGCGGACGATTCCGGCAATATCCGTAAATTCAAAGGTGGTTGGGACTGTCTTTTTCGGACGGACTAATTCTGTTAAACGCTGTAAGCGCCAATCTGGCACTTCCACCATTCCTACATTCGGATCGATCGTCGCAAACGGATAGTTTGCGGCTTCTGCTCCTGCTTTGGTTATTGCATTAAATAAAGTAGATTTGCCCACATTTGGCAATCCAACGATTCCGGCAGTTAACGCCATGCTTCACTTCACTCTTTCTCTTTTTTTTCTAGGATTTTCTTCATCTTTTTATCAAATTCTCGGCGCGTCATCATGACGATGTGGCCGCAATTCGTACACTTTATTTTGATGTCTGCCCCCATGCGGATGATTTCCCAACGATTGGCTTTGCAGGCATGCGGTTTTTTCATTTCGACAATATCCCCAAGATCATACATCTTTATCACCTCAAGCTTCATCAAATTGAATGTTCAATAAATCTAAAATACGGGTTAAATCTTTTTGTGACAGGTATTCGATCTCGATTTTGCCTTTGCCTTCTTTTTCGCGGATCTCGACATTCGTGCCGAATTTATCCATCAACCGTTCTTCGCTTTCTCGTAAATAGTACGGTTTTTCCCGAATCAGACGCGGAACTTTTTTCTTTTCGTTTTTCGTGTCGTTCATCTCAGCGACCATTTGTTCTAATTGGCGGACTGTCAGATTTTCTTTGACACAACGATTGGCTAATTTTAAGATCTGTTCTTTATTTTTCAAGCCTAATAATGTCCGGGCTTGCCCCATAGACAAACGGTCATCTTGAACCATTTCTTTGACGAGTTTCGGCAAGGACAGTAACCGCAAATAATTGGCGATATACGGGCGGCTCTTCCCTAAGCGTTCAGCGACTTGTGCTTGGGTCAATTTCAAGTTCTTCATCAGCATGTCATAGGCTTCTGCTTCTTCTAAAGGATTCAAATCTTCCCGCTGCAAGTTTTCTAAAACGGCGACTTGCATCATCGCTTCTTCATCAAAATTGCGGATGATGGCTGGGATCGTTTCCTTGCCAGCTAGTTTGGATGCTCGAAACCGGCGTTCACCAGCAATGATCTCATAGCCTTTGACGGATGATTGCCGCACGATGATCGGTTGAAAGACCCCCGAATGCTGGATCGAATTGGCTAGTTCTTGTAATGAAAGCTCATCAAAGGTTTTTCGCGGTTGATAAGGGTTGGGTCTTAATTCGTTTAAAGGCAGTTCAACGACTTTTTCTGTCTTGATATCGACTTCTTCTAACCCTTGCAGGTCTTGAAACAACGCATCGATCCCACGCCCTAATCCTTTCCCTTTATTCTTCACGGGCTAACACTTCCTTTGCTAACGTCTGATAGACTTCGGCTCCTTTTGAGCGTGGATCATAATCAATGATCGACAATCCATGACTAGGTGCTTCAGACAACCGGATATTCCGCGGAATAATGGTTTCATATACTTTTTCTTGGAAATAGCGGCGGACTTCTTCCACGACTTCCGCGCCTAAGTTCGTGCGGGCATCATACATCGTCAGTAAGACCCCTTCGATCTCTAACTCAGGGTTAAAATGTTTTTGCACTAAACGCACGGTATTCAATAGTTGGCTCAGCCCTTCTAATGCATAGTACTCACATTGGACTGGGATCAAAATCGAATCACTGGCGGTAAAGGCATTGATCGTCAAATGACCTAAAGATGGCGGACAATCGATAAAGATATAATCATATTGTTCTTTGATTTCATTCAAAGCCGATTTCAATCGAGATTCCCGTGCCATCATGGAGGTCAATTCAATTTCCGCACCAGCTAATTGGATCGTCGCTGGAACGATATCCAAGTTTTCTCGGCTGCTAGGTAAAATCGCTTCAACGATCGGTGTTTCATTGACTAATACATCATAGATGTCTTGTTCCACATCTGGTTTGCGAATGCCGACACCGCTTGTGGCGTTGCCTTGGGCATCAATATCTACGAGTAACACTTTTTTGCCGACAAATGCTAAGGACGCACCTAGGTTCACCGTTGTGGTGGTTTTGCCTACGCCGCCTTTTTGGTTTGCAACAGAAATAATACGGGCCATTGATTTTCCTCCTATTTAATTGGTTGTTTCGCTGGCATTCCCGGTTTGCGGGGGTATTTCTTTGGCGTTTCTTTTTTCTTTTGAATGATCAAAAGATGGCGTTCATCGCCGCTGACCGGTAAGGTAAAGCTTTTTTCTTCAATAAATTTGCCGCCTAAGAGTGAGATGGCTGGTTTGGCTTCAACCAGTTCTTCCTCGCTTTTGGCAGCTTTGAGCGCATAAAAATAGCCTGCTTTTTTCACCAATGGCACACAGAGTTCCGTTAACACATTCAAACGGGCAACCGCACGAGCAGTCACATAATCGAATTGCCCACGAAATTGCGGGTTTTGACCAAATGTTTCTGCACGGTCATGGTACAAGTGGACATTTTCCAATTGTAGATCCGTCACAAGGGTTTGTAAAAAGGCGATGCGCTTATTTAAAGAGTCGACGATCGTCACTTCTAATTCAGGAAACACGATTTTTAGTGGAATACTTGGAAAGCCAGCACCTGAACCGACATCACACAAATGACTTTGCGGGTCAAAGGCGGTTTCAAAAGCTAAGGAAACAGAATCGTAGAAATGCTTCAAATACACTTCTGATTTTTCCGTGATTGCGGTTAGATTCATCTTCTGATTCCATTCGACTAAACGCTCGAAATAGACAGCGAATTTTTCCATTTGTTCTTCGGTTAAAACGATCCCGTTTTTGCGTAATTCTTCATGAAATTCTTCAGGTAGCATAACGAATCCTTTCTATTTTGTGAAACAGAAAAATGTTTCACAGACTAGTTCCTACTTTAACGCAAAAAGCAATGTGATGCAATAGCCAGACATTGCTTTCTAGGAGAATTTACCATTTTTTAACTGGGGCTTTAAGGTTGGTTTAAGGCAGAGGAATTATACTCATTTCAATCCAAAAAACTTTTTTCATTTTTCCTTGACCAGCGAGGCTGCCAACCCTCCTGGTCAGCTTTTTTCTCAAAGAAACAAGCATTGATCCTGTGATCAATGCTTGTTTTTGTTTCATATGAAACTTTTTATTTCACCCGGGGCTCGTTGTATTCTTCGATACGATCAGACGCGCGGGAAGCCGCATGTTTGGCTTTGTTGGTTTGACGTGAAGCAAAGTCGCCGGTTTTAGATGCAGCTGACGATACTTTGTCTTGAACCGTTTCTTGTTCCTCTTCGTATTCAGCGATCGTTTTTACATCTACAACATTGATGTTGACTTCGATAACTTCTAATTGGGTCATTGTCGTTACTTCTTTTTGGATGACTTCTTTGACTTGGTCAGCGATTTCTGGGATGTTGCGGTCGTATTCAACCACGATATCTAAATCAACGGCTACTTGTTTTTTCCCTACTTCGGTATTGATACCCGCAGTCACATTGTCTGTATTGACTAATTTTTCCGCAATGTTAGAGAAGAAACCACCATCGACCGTCAACAGACCATCCACGTGTTCTAATGCGATCCCGATGATTTTTTGGATCACTTTGTCATCATAGGTCAATGAACCATGAACAGGTGCGTCGCCAGTTGGTCCTTCAAAATCGTTGTGACCAGGTTTTGGCGGTGCTGGATGATGTCCTGCTGGATTTGGATTTCCTGGTGCTGGATGATCCCCTGGTTTTGGTCCGTTTTGTTGTCCTGCTACTGCTTTTTCAGCATTTGGTACCACTGGATCTGGTGCTTCAGTCATCGGAATCGCATTTTCATTTGCTTGATGATTGGTGTTAGGAACCACTGGATCTGGATGTGCGCTGACTTTTTTATCATTGTTTAATTCGTTTTTATCGTTATTCATTAAAAATTCCTCCTATTAAAATGCGTTATTGTTGGTTAAAAAATTCGTCGATGATACCGGTACGTTGGAGATACAATCCTAACGCAAAACCCAAACCTGTTAGGAGTAGAATCAGCAATGTTTTGAAAAAACCGATCGTTACAAACAACACAGCCAGAACAAGGCCGATTGCTCCAAAAATCAATGGGATTTTGTATTGTTGTAGTTCGTTCATCATAGCCCTCCTATTCTACTCGCGGGTTTTCCGGAGTCTCATTTTGTTCAAAATTCGCGTAGTTGACTTCGACTTTGACTTTCTCACTTGAACCAAGCACTCGTTGGACATCTTGTTGGATTTCCGCCATTAAGTTTTCGGTTTTGCCGACTAAGGCAGACGTCCGTTTCAAGCGTCCTTTGATTTTAATCAAAATTCGATTTTTGGTCGCCTTGACATGAACTTTTGGTCCTTCAACAAATTCTTTTTCATTTACTTTCGTACGTACAAGTCCTTCGATTGCTTTCTTATCGATCGTCAATGCGCCCTTATCCTCTTTCAAAACAAAGGTCGTTTTGGTTTTTGGATAAAAAAGCACGACTAAGATCACGATCAAGAATAAGGCGATCAAGACAACAGCTACCCAAAACATATATTGACGCATAAACAAGTTGTCAAAGAAATACGTGACGACATTGCCTCTGCTGTCCAAACCAAATGGCAGCTGCATATAAGGATTACTCATTAATACGATTGGTAATAAGACAGTGATAAAGATCAACGAAACGATGATTGATACGATTTTCCACCCTTTACTCATAGGACACCTCCTCCTTTTTCTCCAATTTTTTGATAAGCTTACAAGTTGATGGCTTCTCCGCCGGTAACACCATAAATCTGTGCTGTCACATAGCTAGCTTTATTCGAAGCTAAAAAGACATAGACAGGTGCCAGCTCAGCTGGTTGTCCTGCCCGCTCAAGTAACGCTTGCTGACCAAATTCAGGCAGCTGGTCTTGCGGTTGGCCATGATCTAACTGTAATGGTGTCCAGATCGGTCCTGGGGCTACCCCATTGACGCGAATTCCTTTTTCAGCAAATTGTTTCGCCAAGCTGACTGTAAAACTGGCGATCGCCGATTTGGTTGCCGCATAATCCATTAAATGGGCACTTGGACTAAAGGCTTGGACAGAAGTCGTTGTCACGATCGCTCCCCCAGCCGGTAAGTGCGGCTCAGCAGCTTTGACTAATGCAAACATGGAGATAATGTTTACCATAAAGGTATCTTTCACTTGTTCAATCGGTAATTCTGCAATCGATGGCCGCGTGATTTGCTGTGCTGCGTTCAATACTAATGTATCTAACCCACCTAATGCTGCCACCGCTTTGTCAACGATCTCTTGTGGTGCCGCTTCGTCTCGCAGGTCATAGGGGAGCAAAATCACTTTGCGCCCAGCTTCTTTGATGTACCCTGCAACTTCTTCGGCATCTTCTTCTTCTCCTGGGAAAAAGTGTAGGGCAATGTCTGCTCCTTCACGGGCGAAGGCAATCGCTGCTGCACGTCCGATCCCAGAATCCCCACCGGTGATCAGTACTCGCCGGTTTTCTAACTGCTGACTTCCCTCATAAGATTCTTCACCACAATCAGGTTTTGGTCGCATTTCTTCTTGTAAAGCAGGCGTATCTTGTTCCTGTTTGCTGTATTTACCCGTGTGATAAAGTTCCCGTGGATCAGTCAAAATAGGTTCACTCATTCTTACGTCCTCCTTTTCTCTATAATAAAATTCTAAACCATTCATTTTTTTTTGGGAAATATAACGCTTTGTTAACAAAAATAAATCATCGTTTATTAGAAAATGAAAAAAGAAAGTGCCCTCATTTTTGACCAGAAATCAAATAATTTCCCTTTTTTATAGAAGGGGGTAAACTAATAAGTAGTAACTGGTAGTACCTGTAAAAGGGAACCCCTAAGAAAATGACCTTGGATCAAGAAAAAGGAGGAAACAAAGAATGCCTTGGAATGTCCGTGATTATCCTGCGTCAATGAAGAATCTAGACCCCTTAGTTCGTAAAAAAGCGATTGATATCGCCAATGCCCTGCTAGCCGATGGCTATTCGGATGATCGGGCAATCCCGATCGCCACGAGTCAAGCAGAAAAATGGTATGACAATGCAGATGAAGAGGAGAAGAAAGCTTTTCAGAAAGAAAAAAATCCGCAAAAAGACGATACCCATCAAACCAATAAGAATGCGGAAAAATTAATGGATGCGGATGTAGAAGTTGTGTATGAAGACGACCAATGGCAAGTCCGTTCCAAAGGGGCGAAACGTGCCAGTGATCATTTCGACAAGAAAGCAGATGCCATCGCCCGTGCCAAAGAAATCGCCGAAAACAAAGAATCCGTGGTGAACGTTTATAAGAAAGACGGCGACCATCAAAAGGATATTGATTTGAGAGAATAAAATTGGCTGCAAAAAAGCGGAAGGAGGTCTTACCTTTGTCGTTTTATCGGCGCGAAACGTTGCCTACTCTTTCGCTTTTTTGTTTCCTTTCACAGCTAGGTTTGATTAAAACTAAAGCAACCGTTTCTTTTAAAAAGCAGCAGTTCGTTGTCAGAAACCTAAAAAACGAAGACCTTTTGAATGAACCATCACTTTTAAAATTTCTCGACATCCTAAAAAATAAGCCTATGAAATGCTGATCTAGCAACAGTTGTGAACCATCCGTTACCTCTGTAAACTAGCTTGTGCTTTCTTTAACTAAATAAACCTTGTATACTTGAATTATTAAAAGTACAAGGAGTGGTGTTTGTGAAAAAATTATTTTTTGTGCCGTTTATTTTTCTTTGTTTCCTCTTTGCTCTCCCAGCTGCCGCCCAGACAGTGGAAGAACCTGAACTCGTTTATGACTTAGCATCAGATAGTCCCTATAAGCAGCTGATCACGGTAGATGAAGAAGGCAACGAGGTGATTTTGACCATTGAAAAATTGCCGTCATTCCGAGCAAATCTGGCAGCGGGAACGTATCGTGTGTCAAAAACATCCGCAGGTAATTGGACCGCTAGTTATAATGTAACGGTCAATAGCCGCAATCAATTTACAGGCACTTCGAATTTAAGTTTAGTTGCTCACAGAGGAAGTATCACTTCTAGTTCATTAACTCACACGTCCACCAAAGCCACCTGTACGTTTAAGCAAAAAGCAGGTATAATCACTACCAATGGGAGTGTCGTAACCACGATCTCAAATGGGAAGCTAGTTGTTAAATAGCAGATAGGAGCATACATTGGCTTTAGCAGAACAATTAAAAAGCTGTCGCGAGTCTTCCGGATTGTCGCAAACAGCAGTCGCAGAAAAATTACAGATTTCACGCCAGTCGATTTCAAAATGGGAAAATGGGCGCGGCTATCCAGATATTGAGAATTTGATTTTGTTGAGCGATCTCTACCAAGTCTCGATTGATGAGCTTTTACGTGAGAACGAAGCCTTAAAAGAGCGGATCGAAACCAACAATCAAGAAATCAACGACAAGAAAGAAAAATTGTCGTTACTCCAAAGAACGATGGCAGCAGATAAAGATGAAAGTCTCCTCTTGCTACTGTTAGCTGGAATCGGCTCCTTTCTTTTTCCTTTAGGACTGATCTTAGATGGCTTTGTTTTATGGCGTAACAAAAAAGCCAATAATTTTTATGTATTGATCTATATCGTCTGTGCCTTCTCGATTTTCTTGAATTTGTACGATGGCTATGTCCATCTCAGCAACATCATGAATTGGGGAACCACTACGATTGAAAAAGTGGAATAACTTTATTATTAAGACAAAAAGCCCGCTGCGAATTGTTTTCGCAGCGGGCTTTTGACACTCTATTTACCATTTATAAATTGGTTTTTCAAAGAATATTAACCGTCTTTAGTTAACCTTTGCAATCTTCCCTTGCTCGATATACACCATCAAAATACTGATATCAGCTGGGTTTACTCCGCTGATACGGCTCGCTTGGGCGATGGTTTCGGGTTGGATTTTTTGCAGTTTTTGTTTGGCTTCTGTTGCCAAGCCATTGATAGCGGCATAGTCGATGTTTTCAGGAATGCGTTTGGCTTCCATCCGTTTGAGTTTCTCCACTTTTTCGAGAGCTTTTTTGATATAGCCTTCGTATTTGATTTGGATCTCGACTTGTTCGATCTCTTTTGGCTTCAATGCTTCATTGGCTTCGATAAATTGTAGCATTTCGGCATACGTCACTTCAGGCCGACGCAAGAATTCATTTGCTAAAACGCCATCTTTCAAGGTAGCCGTCCCTTTAGCAGTCAAATACGCTTGTACTTCTGGCGTTGGTTTGATGCGGATCTTAGATAAACGTTTAATTTCTGCTTCAACAGCTTCTTTTTTCGCTACATACGCTTCGTATTGTGCTTCTGGGACGAGCCCGATTTGATGTCCCACTTCGGTCAAACGCAGATCCGCATTATCATGACGCAGCAATAAGCGGTATTCGGCACGAGAGGTCAATAAGCGGTAAGGTTCATTGGTTCCTTTGGTCACCAAATCATCGATCATCACACCGATATAACCGTCGCTGCGTTTCATAATGAAGGGATCTTTGCCTTGAATTTTCAAAGCGGCATTGATGCCTGCGATCAAGCCTTGACCGGCCGCTTCTTCATAGCCGCTGGTTCCGTTGGTTTGTCCTGCCGTAAAGAGGTTTTCGATGACTTTGGTTTCTAATGTTGGACGCAATTGATGAGGCACCACGACATCATATTCAATGGCGTAACCCGTCCGCATCATTTCCGCTTTTTCTAAACCTGCGATGGAATGCAGCATTTGGACTTGGGCATCTTCTGGCATAGAAGTAGAAAGCCCTTGAACATACACTTCTTCGGTGTTCAACCCTTCTGGTTCCAAGAACAGTTGGTGACGAGATTTGTCTGCAAAACGCACGATTTTGTCTTCGATAGATGGGCAATAACGGGCACCTACTCCTTCGACGATCCCTGTAAACATCGGCGCCCGGTGTAAATTCTGGTTGATGATTTGGTGCGTCCCTTCGTTCGTATAGGTCAACCAGCAAGGTTCTTGGTTTTGATTGTAGGCTTCATCGGGTGTGCTGTAACTAAAGTGATTCGGTTGTTCATCGCCAGGCTGGATCTCCGTTACCTCATAGTTGATGGTGCTGGATTTTACCCGCGGTGGTGTACCGGTTTTAAAACGAGCGATCTCTAGGCCAAGCTCTTTCAAATGATCGGCTAGTCCAATCGATGGCTGGGAGTTGTTTGGTCCAGAAGAATACTTCAACTCTCCAATGATGATCTCTCCTCGCAACGCTGTTCCCGCAGTGATCACTACAGCTTGGGCTTGGTAACGAGCGCCTGTAGAGGTCACGACGCCACGGCATTCGCCTTCTTCAACGATCAGCTTTTCAACGATTCCTTGGCGCAGTGTCAGATTGGCTTCTTTTTCGATCGTTCGTTTCATTTCAGCCGCATAGGCATGTTTATCGGCTTGCGCCCGCAAGGCCCGCACAGCGGGACCTTTTCCTGTATTGAGCATCCGCATTTGGATGTAGGTTTTGTCGATATTTTTGCCCATTTCTCCGCCTAAAGCATCGATTTCGCGCACCACGACGCCTTTTGCTGGTCCGCCGACGGAGGGATTACAAGGCATGAATGCGACCATGTCTAAGTTGATGGTCAGCAAGAGGGTTCTTGCTCCCATTCGGCTGGCTGCTAAGGCAGCTTCTGATCCGGCATGGCCGGCACCAACAACGATCACGTCATAACTTTCTGCTTGATATTCTTGCATGGTGTTCTCCTTTTTACGCCAGTGGCGCATTCTTTATTTTCCTAAACAAAACTGACTGAACAATTGGGTGATCAACTCATCTTGGACACTGTCGCCGACAACTTCCCCTAGATAGTCCCAGCAGCGTGTCATATCGATTTGAACCAAGTCGACAGGCATTCCTGCTTCGATCCCTTGGATGACCTCAGACAACGACTGAACGGCATTTTCTAATAAGGCAATGTGGCGGGTGTTAGAAAGATAGGAAGCATCCTTATCGGTGGTTTTGCCCCCAAAGAATAGATCGGCAATAGCTTGTTCCAGTTGGTCCAAGCCTTCACTCGTCAACACAGAGACAGAAAAAATCGGTTCATCTGCTGCGTACTGTGCTAGCTCAGCGGGTGCTAATTTTGGCTCAAGGTCGGTCTTATTCAATAAGATGATCCGACGGCTGCCAGCAGTCAGCTCCAGCAATTGTTTGTCTTCCTGGGTCAATCCTTCGCTTTGGTTGAGAACCAGCAAAATCAACTCCGCTTCTGCCAATGCTTTGCGGCTGCGTTCGACCCCGATTTTCTCAACGACATCTTCTGTTTCGCGGATACCAGCCGTATCGATCAGTTTCAACGGTACCCCGCGAACATTGACATACTCTTCAATGACATCTCGAGTCGTACCAGCAATGTCTGTCACGATGGCTTTTTCTTCCCTTAATAAATGGTTCAATAAGCTGGATTTACCGACATTCGGCCGACCGATGATCGCAGTACTCAAACCTTCTCGCAAAATTTTTCCTTGTTGGGCAGTCGCTAATAAGGCTTGGATCTGCCCTTTGACCATCGTGGCTTTTTCTAACAATAAGCGGGTCGTCAATTCTTCCACATCATCGTATTCAGGGTAATCGATATTCACTTCAACTTGTGCCAGCGTCTCTAAAATCTCTTGGCGTAAAGTCCGAATCAAGTGGGAAAGATTGCCATCCAGCTGATTGACAGCGAGATTCATCGCCTTATCGGTCTTGGCACGAATCAAGTCCATCACCGCCTCGGCTTGAGAAAGGTCAACCCGTCCGTTTAAAAAGGCCCGCTTGGTGAATTCTCCCGGCTCAGCCAACCGTGCGCCTTGTCGTAAAACCAGCTGCAAGAGTTGATTGACGACAACGATCCCGCCGTGGCAGTTGATCTCGACGACATCTTCTCGGGTAAAGGTCCGCGGCTTTTTCATCACTGATAGCATCACTTCATCCATCAAACGGTTTTCTTCTGGGTCCACGATATGACCATAATGGATCGTATGACTAGGGACTTGGGCGAGGGTTTTAGTGCCTGCTTGAAAAATCCGATCCGCAATTGCGATCGCTTCTTCCCCGCTTAATCGCACAATACTGATGGCCCCTTCGCCTGGCGGGGTGGAAATCGCGGCAATCGTATCAAATTCTTGCGTTATATTCACCATGTTGCTTGCTCCTCCTATTTTTTCACATAAAAAAAGTGCCCACTCCACCCGTCAAATTGATTGAAAATCAATAAAAACGAGTAGACTTAGCACTTTGACTGCTTGTCAATTAAATTCTGGAAATAGATTAGCACATTTTTGCGTGAGTCGCAAGCTTCCTTCAAAAACTTTTAAATTTTGCATCTGTCCGCAAAAACCTTTAAAATAAAAGCAAAGAATAAGAAAAGAGGGATCTATTATGGAAACCATCAAATCATCAAACAGCGCTGCTCGCATTAAAGAAATCATTTTATCGACAGGAAACGTGAATCGGCCTTACGTCGTGCGGGATATCGTCTTTGCGGCAGACAAAATCGAAGTAGATCTATTTGATACATCTGTGAATTTGAACGATCTGTTGGCAGATGTGACCTATCGCTTAAAAGAAACCGCCCACAGCTACGGAGCGAATGCAGTGATCAACTGTCATTTCGAACATGACCGCATCGTCGAAGGCGACAAAACCTACCTTGAGATCTTTGCCTATGGTACAGTGGTTCAATTTACTCAATCAACCATCGGCGGCTAATTGCCTCTATCATCAAAGAAAAATACAAAAAAGAGTCCGCGGCATACGGACTCTTTTTTGATACCAAAGGCTGACCTACGTAACGTATGTTGACTTTGATAAGAATGATTTCTAGTCAAGGATACTTGGTTTTAAATTTGTTGTCAATCGCTTTTTCCCATCAAAAAAGGGAAAGGCTTGTCAGACCGCCTTTCCCTTTTTTCATTAAATTCGTTTGTCCGCAGGTTCCACTACTAAGTAGCGATACGGTTCATCCCCTTCAGAATGAGTTTGAACATACGCATCTTTACTCAAAACTGAATGGATCTGCTTTCTTTCAAACGCCGGCATCGGTTCTAAAAAGACTGGGCGGCCTGTTCGTTTGACTTTTTCAGCAGTACGGCTAGCCAAACGTTCTAAGATCGCTTGACGTTTTTCACGGTAATCTCCGACATTCACTACAATCGACAATTTGTTTTTCGCGATGCGGTGAATATACACTTGCGCCAAATATTGCAGTGCATTCAAGGTTTTGCCGTGCTTCCCAATCAAAATGCCTTGTTTTTGCGTTTCTAAATGAAAGACGACCACGCCGTCTTGACGAGCGGTTTTTACTAAGGCGGGTGCATTCAATGCTTTTGAAATATTTGTCAGATAGAGTCCCAGCTGAGCCAGCGCTTCCTCATCTGAAAGATCCGTCAGCAAAACAGGTTCGCTCGCTGCTGCTTCTATCACACTGCTTGCATCCTCTGTCGTCACAGGATCTGGTTCTACCAGCGGTTTTGCTGGTACTTCTTCAACGGGTGCCGGTTCTTCAACGATTCGTTTTTCAATGGAGACCCGTGCTTGTTTTTTTCCTAGACCCAAGAAGCCTTTTTTTCCTTCATCCAGGACTTCGATTATTGCTTGATCTTTGGTGATACCAAGGACTTGCAATCCCTCTTGAATTGCTTCATCTACTGTCAGATTTTCATAAATCGGCATTGCAGTGCAACCTCCTCTTATTTTTTCCGTTTCTTTTTAGGACTCATTGCTTTTTTCAGCGCACGTTCACGCTCGCGTTCTTTGCGGGCAGCTTCTTCTCTTTCTTGGCGAATCTTGAATGGGTTATTTAAGATCATTGTTTGCACAACTTGGAATGCATTGGAAACGACCCAGTACAAGGAAAGACCACTGGCAATGTTGATCCCCATCAGTAAGATCATCATCGGCATAGCGAAATTCATGATTTTCAGACTCGCATTTGATTCCACTTGGCTCATACTTGATAAGTAGGTACTTGCAAAAGTAAAGAGCGCCGCTAAAATCGGCAAGATGAAGTATGGGTCACGATCACCCAGCTGCAGCCATAAGAATTTTCCTTCTTGCAGAGCAGGAACCCGTGAGATCGATTGCCACAAGGCCATCAAAATCGGCATTTGTACCAATAATGGTAGACAGCCGGCATAAGGATTGACATTGTTTTCCGCATACAAACGTTGTGTTTCTTCTTTTAACTTGCTTTGTGTTTCTGTATCTTTTGACGCATATTGCTGCTGCAGCGCTTTTAACTTCGGTTGTAATTCTTGCGTTTTGCGCATGCTTTTGGTTTGGAAGTGCATCAACGGCATCAAAATGACCCGAATGATCAATGTAAAGAGGATAATCCCGATCCCGGCATTGCCGAAGGAGAGGGCTTTGATCGCCTCTGCAAAATAATAAACGATGTAACGGTCCCATAGACCAGTACTTTGTGCATTTACTTCACCTGTTGCACCGCAGGCAGATAAGACAACTACTAATGAGAGAACTCCCAAAAATAGTAAGACGCGTTTCCCTTTTTTCACGTAACTAATTCCTTTCCATTAATGAATAATTTTGGCAAGTTTTAAGACATGCTCTAAATTCGAGTAGATTTCCTTTGAGGAACAAGTGGCGATACTTGGACGGGCGATCACGATGAAATCGACCGCTGGTTCGATTCGCGGCTTCATTTCCGTTAAACATGCACGGATCTTGCGCTTGATCTCATTTCGCTTCACTGCATTACCGACTTTTTTCCCTACAGATAAACCAACTCGAAAATGTGATTGCTCTTTAGGTAAGACATACACCACGAACTTCCGATTTGCAAAAGAATTTCCTGCCTGAAAAACTTTTTGAAAATCTTGCTCTGTTTTTACTCGATAGGATTTTCTCATCTTCGGTTCCTTCACTTCTTTCAATTAAGCTTCGCGAAACGGATTGAATCCGTAACCACTCACCTGTCAATAATACCATATTTGCCAAAAGTCAGACACTATATTCCGCAAAAACGGCATAAAAAAAACCACTGGCATTCAGTGGCTTACGCAGAAATAACCTTTCTGCCTTTACGACGACGGCTAGCTAAAACACGACGTCCATTTTTTGTACTCATACGTTTACGGAATCCGTGAACTTTTTGACGTTTACGTTTATTTGGTTGATACGTTCTTTTCATTTATTTCCACCTCCATCAGGATAATGCTTATGCGCACAGACATACTTTGATAGTATAACGAGTCAAGTACTAGTTTGTCAATAAGAAGTTTGCTCAAAATCAGGCATTCTTTATCCACAATCCCTTTGATTTGTGTGGGTTTGCTGTTTATAGTCAATTTTTGTGGATAACTTTTTCCCCAGAGTTATTTTGGCTTTTTCCACAAACAAACAGCCTGTAGAAAAGTTTTCCACAATCACTTTTTTAACTGTTGATAACTTCCCTAAAACCTAGTGTTATCAAGGCGTGATCTTCACATCGATCTGTGGATAAAGGAGATTTTTTTATAGTTATGCACATTCTTTTTCTACCTGTGGATAGTCGAATTTCGAACATGTGCATTTCCATTTTTCTTTTATCCCGTTTTGTGGAAAAGTATTTTTTTCTAACCTTTTTTATCGTAATCTGTGGAAAACTTTTTCAATCCGTGCTATTTTAGTTATATCTATTCTTAGTTATAGGAGGACAATTTATGCCATCTGCTGATTCTATTTGGCAAGATCTTCAACGTTCCTTTAAAGAAGAGCTGAATCCGGCCAGTTATAGTGCTTGGATCGAGACTGCCAATGTCTTGTCGTTTGAAAAAAATCAGCTGCTGATCGAAGTACCCAGCGATCTTCATAAATCTTATTGGGAAAAAAATCTAGCTGCCAAAATTGTTGAAATGGGATTTATGAAAACTGGTGAAGAATTGATTCCTAGTTTTGTGACTGTCGAAGAAGCAGAAGCTTTAAAAACAGCCCCTTCTACTATTCAAACAGCTGCAGAAGAAAACGAGCGGCCGCCGAAATCGATCTTAAATGAAAAATACACATTTGATACCTTTGTCATCGGGAAAGGCAATCAGATGGCCCACGCTGCTGCTTTAGTTGTTGCAGAAGATCCTGGGTCTATTTATAATCCGCTGTTCTTCTATGGTGGCGTTGGTTTAGGGAAAACCCACTTGATGCACGCGATCGGTCATCAAATGTTGCTGAAACGTCCCAATGCTAAAATCAAGTACGTTAGTAGTGAAAATTTCACCAATGATTTCATTACTTCTATTCAAAAGAACAAAATGGAAGATTTTCGAAACGAATACCGCAATGTTGATCTTTTGCTGGTGGATGATATTCAATTCTTAGTCAATAAAGAAGGAACCCAAGAAGAATTCTTTAATACCTTCGAAGAACTGTATCGCAATAATAAACAGATCGTCCTGACAAGTGATCGTTTGCCAAATGAGATCCCGACTTTGCCGGAACGTTTGGTTTCCCGTTTTGCTTGGGGCTTATCCGTTGATATCACCCCGCCGGATCTAGAGACGCGGACTGCGATTTTGCGGAAAAAAGCCGAAGCCGAACGCTTGGAGATCCCCGACGATACCTTAAGTTATATCGCTGGGCAGATCGATTCGAATATCCGAGAACTTGAAGGAGCACTCGTGCGGGTGCAAGCTTTTGCTACGATGCAAAACTCAGACATTACAACGAGCTTGGCAGCTGAAGCCATCAAAGCCTTGAAATCAAGCCATGGCTCGACCCAAGTTTCGATTTTGCAGATCCAAGAAGAAGTCGCAAAATACTATCACATTCATGTCAATGATCTAAAAGGGAAAAAACGGGTCAAAGGCATCGTTGTCCCACGCCAGATCGCGATGTATCTCTCTCGAGAATTGACCGATAGTTCTTTACCAAAAATCGGCGGCGAATTTGGCGGCAAAGACCATACAACGGTCATTCATGCCCATGAAAAAATTCAGCATTTAGTCGAAACAGATCCCACGATCAAAAATGAGATCGCTGAAATCAAACAAATCCTCTTCAGCTGATCTGTGGATAAGAAAAGAAGAACCAAAAAAGTTGTCCACAAGTTATTCACAGGCATTTTCGTTAGTCTAATCACTCTTTTCTCGAGTTATCCACATTACTAACAAGCCTATTACTACTATTACTTTTATTTAATAACTATAAATTAAAGGAGTATCGCTATGAAGCTAACTTTAAACCGAACAGAGTTCATGCAAGAATTACAAACTGTCCAACGGGCGATTTCAACCAAAACCACCATCCCGATCTTAACTGGAGTAAAATTATCCCTTTCCGAAAAAGGATTGACCATGACTGGGAGCAACGCCGATATTTCCATTGAAACTTTTTTAAGTGTGGAAAACGAAAAAGCGCAAATGCAAATCGAAAAAACAGGAGCGATCGTTTTACAAGCACGTTTCTTCAGCGAAATTGTTCGTCGTTTACCTGAAAGTACCTTAACGTTAGAAGTTTTAGACAATAATCAAGTAGCGATCACTTCTGGAAAAGCCAACTTTACCGTCAACGGCTTGGATGCCGATAGTTATCCACATTTACCAGTTGTCGAAAGTCAAGATTCGATCGAGATTCCAGCGCACGTATTGAATAAGGTCGTTAGTGAAACAGTCTTTGCGGTTTCGCAACACGAAAGCCGTCCGATCTTGACTGGGGTCCACTTTGTCTTAGAAAATCAAAAATTATTAGCTGTTGCGACGGACTCACACCGTTTGAGCCAACGGGTGATTCCATTGGAAAGCGGAGAAACAGCCTTCAACATCGTGATTCCTGGCAAAAGCTTAACGGAACTTTCTCGTTCCTTAACAGATGAAGAAGAAGCGATCCAAATCAGCATTATGGATAACCAAGTGTTGTTCCAAACGAAAACCATGAAATTCTATTCTCGTTTATTGGAAGGAACTTACCCAGATACCAACCGTCTGATTCCTTCAAGCTTCAATACTGAGATTGAATTTTCTGTCCCAGAATTGTTACAAGCCATCGAACGGGCGTCATTGCTTTCTCATGAAGGCCGTAACAACATCGTACGTTTGGCGATCTCCGAAGAAGCCGTTGTCTTATATGGAAACTCACCAGAAATCGGGAAAGTCGAAGAAGATCTTTCTTTTGAAAAAGTGACCGGCGACCCATTAGAGATCTCTTTCAATCCTGACTATATGAAAGCAGCCCTCCGAGCATTTGGTGACACGAGCATCGTGATCCGCTTTATCTCAGCGATCCGTCCCTTTACATTGGAGCCAACAGAGAGCAAAGGCAGCTTTATCCAGCTGATCACACCGGTGCGAACCAACTAGTTTTTCATGTCTTTTGAAAAAAGTTGAAACAATCATCTGAAAATGAATAAATGAGTTAAAAGGGCTTAAAATCGTTTTTAAGCCCTTTTTTCTATTTAGGCTTCTTTTTTGTCTAAAAGCAGTAAGTCTTCTGAGAATGAAAAATATGCCGATGAATTTGTTTTCTTGGCAAAAAAAGAGTATAATAGAGCTAAACGCTCTTTGATAGAATTGAGGGGAATTATGAAAATGCAAATACCGTTAGAAACGGAATACATGACACTTGGACAAATGCTCAAAGAAGTCAGTGTGATCAGCAGCGGCGGCCAAGCGAAATGGTACCTTGCAGAGCACACCGTTTTTGTCGACGGCGAGCCAGAAAATCGACGAGGGCGCAAATTGTATGCGGGAATGCGTGTTGAGCTACCTGATGAAGGTACTTTTTTTATGGTGAAGAAGGAAGACGCCGATGCGGCTGAATGAGTTGCATTTAAGCAATTATCGGAACTATGATTCGCTGACACTGACTTTTGAGAAAGGTCTGGTCATTTTTTTAGGCGAAAACGCGCAAGGAAAAACCAATATTTTAGAAAGCATCTATGTATTGGCGATGACCAAAAGCCACCGCACCTCCAGCGAGCAAGAGCTTATCCGCTGGGACACAGAAGGGGCGCGGATCTCTGGCAGTGTCAGTCGGGGACGCTCAACGATCCCGTTAGAACTGTTTTTGTCAAAAAAAGGACGAAAAACGAAAGTAAACCACATTGAGCAAAAAAAGCTCAGTAGTTACATAGGGCAGTTGAATGTCATTTTATTTGCTCCAGAAGACCTCTCCCTTGTAAAAGGAAGTCCCCAAGTCCGCCGCAAATTTCTCGATATGGAAATAGGGCAGATCGATCCAATCTATCTTTATGATCTCGTTCAATACCAATCCGTTTTGAAACAGCGCAATCAATACTTAAAACAGCTGAACGAAAAAAAACAGACCGATGAGATCTATTTAGATGTTTTAACGGAACAGCTGGTGGCTTTCGGCAGTAAAATCATTTTAGCCAGACAACGATTTGTTCAGCGCTTGGCGTATTGGGCAAATCAACTGCACCAAAAGATCAGCCAAGGAAAAGAAACCTTGCAGATCGACTACTTATCGAATGTGCCCGGTGAGGCGAGTGCGCTGGAGGAGATCCAACAGCAATTTGTCAAAGCCTTGGCACAAGTCAAAGACCGTGAACGATTTCGGCAAGTCACGTTGGCAGGTCCCCATCGAGACGATCTGGATTTTTTGATCAATGAGAAAAATGTTCAGACCTTTGGTTCGCAAGGACAGCAGCGAACGACCGCCTTAAGTGTTAAATTGGCAGAAATCGATTTGATGAAAGAAGAAACGGGGGAATATCCCGTCCTTTTATTAGATGACGTTATGAGTGAGCTGGATGATTCCCGACAACTGCATTTATTGGAGACCATTGAAGGAAAAGTTCAGACCTTTCTGACAACGACGACATTAGAACATGTGAAAGACAAAATGTCTGTGGAAGCAGAGATTTTTTATGTAGAGCAAGGACATATTAAAGGAGAATAGACTGAATGACAGAAGAAGAAAAAAGCTTAGTTGAACGTGCAAAAGCCTATGATGCCAGTCAGATCCAAGTGCTGGAAGGACTAGAAGCCGTCCGCAAACGACCTGGGATGTATATTGGTTCTACCAGTTCAGAAGGTTTGCACCACTTAGTATGGGAAATCGTCGATAACTCGATCGATGAAGCACTAGCAGGCTTTGCCTCAAGTATTCAAGTGATCATTGAACCAGATAATAGTATTACGGTCGTCGATGACGGTCGGGGGATCCCCGTTGATATCCAAGCCAAAACAGGCCGTCCAGCGGTAGAAACCGTCTTTACGATCCTGCATGCCGGCGGGAAATTCGGCGGTGGCGGCTACAAAGTATCTGGTGGACTGCACGGGGTAGGTTCCTCCGTCGTTAATGCGTTATCCACGACTTTAGACGTAAAAGTCTATAAAGAAGGCAAAGTGTATTATCAAGAATACCATCGTGGGGCAGTCGTTGATGACTTGAAAGTGATCGATGAAACCGACCGCCACGGAACGACCGTCCACTTTGTTCCGGATCCAGAGATCTTTACGGAAACAACCGTATTCAATTTTGATAAATTAGCGACACGGGTTCGGGAATTAGCCTTCTTGAACCGTGGCTTAAAAATCTCGATCGAAGACAAACGGGAAGAAAAACCCGTCTTGAAAGAATATCATTACGATGGCGGGATCAAGAGCTATGTGGAGCATTTGAATGCAAGTAAGACAGTGATTTTCCCAGATCCGATCTACTTAGAAGGAGAACAACAAGGAATCACGGTTGAAGTTTCCATGCAATATACCGATAGCTACCACAGCAACCTGTTGAGTTTTGCCAACAACATCCATACCTATGAAGGCGGAACCCATGAATTCGGGTTTAAGACTGCCTTGACACGGGTGATCAATGATTACGCCCGCAAGTCAAAATTGATGAAAGAAAACGACGAAAACCTGACCGGAGAAGATGTTCGGGAAGGATTGACGGCAGTTATCTCTATCAAGCATCCAGATCCTCAGTTTGAGGGACAAACGAAAACCAAATTAGGAAATTCCGAAGTGCGGACAGTCACCGATCGTCTCTTTTCGGAACATTTCACGAAATTCTTGATGGAAAACCCGAATGTGGGTCGTCAAGTCGTGGAAAAAGGACTTTTGGCATCAAAAGCCCGTCAAGCAGCCAAACGTGCCCGAGAAATGACTCGCCGAAAAGGTGCGTTAGAAATCAGTAACTTACCTGGGAAATTAGCCGACTGTTCCAGTAATGATCCAGAAAAATGCGAACTGTTTATCGTCGAAGGAGATTCTGCCGGCGGTTCAGCAAAACAAGGCCGCAGTCGCGAATTCCAAGCGATCTTACCGATCCGTGGAAAAATTTTAAATGTCGAAAAAGCCAGCATGGACAAAATCTTAGCAAATGAAGAGATCCGTTCATTGTTTACAGCAATGGGAACTGGGTTTGGTGCTGATTTTGATGTAGCAAAAGCCCGTTACCACAAGCTAGTTATCATGACCGATGCCGATGTCGATGGTGCCCATATCCGGACCCTGCTTTTGACGCTGTTCTATCGTTATATGCGTCCAATCGTTGAAGCTGGTTATGTCTATATCGCACAACCGCCATTGTACGGTGTCAAACAAGGGAAAAATATCCACTATATCCAACCCGGCAAGAATGCCGAACAAGATTTGAAAAATACGATTGAATCACTGCCTGCGACACCAAAACCAACGGTTCAACGCTACAAAGGTCTAGGGGAAATGGATGACCACCAGTTATGGGAAACCACGATGGACCCTGAAAATCGGATGATGCTGCGGGTCAGCGTAGATGATGCCATAGAAGCCGATCAAATTTTTGAAATGCTGATGGGGGATCGCGTCGAACCAAGACGGGCCTTTATCGAAGAAAACGCGCACTACGTGAAAAATCTTGACATCTAGCCAATCGTAGAGGAGGAAACAGCTTGAGTGAAGAAGCAAAACAAAATATTCATGACGTCAATCTGACCAGTGAAATGCGCGAGTCCTTTATCGATTATGCAATGAGTGTAATTGTTGCTAGGGCTTTACCAGATGTGCGGGATGGCTTAAAGCCGGTTCACCGCCGAATTTTATATGGAATGAATGAATTAGGGGTCACACCAGACAAGCCCCATAAAAAATCAGCCCGGATCGTCGGCGATGTCATGGGGAAATACCATCCCCATGGTGACAGTGCGATCTATGAATCAATGGTGCGGATGGCACAGCCCTTTAGCTATCGCTACATGCTAGTCGATGGCCACGGAAACTTTGGTTCAGTCGATGGTGACGGTGCCGCTGCGATGCGGTATACCGAAGCCCGCATGAGTAAACTGGCGATGGAGATGCTGCGGGACATCAACAAAGATACCGTTGATTTCCAAAGCAACTATGATGATACAGAACGAGAACCAGCGGTATTACCTGCCCGCTTCCCGAACCTTTTGGTCAACGGGACGACTGGGATCGCTGTTGGGATGGCGACCAATATCCCGCCTCATAACTTGAATGAAGTCATTGCAGCCATCGATCTATTGATGGAAAATCCAGAAGTCACAACGAGTGAATTGATGGAAGTCCTACCAGGACCAGACTTCCCAACTGGCGGGATCGTGATGGGAAAATCCGGTATTCGCCGTGCCTATGAAACAGGGAAAGGTTCGATCACTGTTCGCGGAAAAGTCGAAGTGACTGAAATGCCCAACGGCAAAGAACGGATCTTAGTGACTGAATTGCCATATATGGTCAATAAAGCGAAGTTGATCGAACGGATCTCTGAGCTGCACCGTGACAAACGGATCGAAGGAATCACCGATCTGCGGGATGAATCGTCTCGTGAAGGCATGCGGATCGTGATCGACGTTCGTCGCGACGTCAGTGCGTCGGTGATCTTAAATAATCTCTACAAAATGACTGCACTGCAATCTTCTTTTGGCTTTAATATGTTAGCCATTGAAAAAGGCGTGCCGAAGATTTTGAGCTTGAAACGAATTTTAGAAAACTACATCGAGCACCAACAAGAAGTGGTGACTCGTCGGACACAGTTTGATAAAAACAAAGCAGAAGCTCGTGCCCACATCTTGGAAGGATTACGGATCGCATTGGATCATATCGATGAGATCATTGCTTTGATCCGAGCATCAAATTCTGATGATGAAGCAAAAAATAGCATGATGGAGCGCTTCAAATTGTCCGATCGCCAAGCGCAAGCGATTTTAGATATGCGTTTGCGTCGCTTGACTGGTTTGGAACGCGACAAGATCGAAAACGAGTACCAAGGTTTGTTAGAATTTATCGCTGATTTGACAGACATTTTAGCAAATCCACAACGAGTCCTAGAGATCATTCAAACGGAGTTGCAAGAATTAGGCCAACGCTTTGGTGATGATCGCCGGACTGAATTATTGGTTGGGGAAGTCTTAAGTCTTGAAGATGAAGATTTGATCGAAGAAGAAGAAATCGTCATTACCTTGACGAACAATGGGTACATCAAACGAGTAGCTAAGTCTGAATTCCGTGCACAACGCCGCGGCGGACGTGGCGTTCAAGGAATGGGGATCCACGATGAAGACTTCGTGAAGACGTTGGTTTCTTGTTCGACTCATGACACATTACTGTTCTTCACCAATAAAGGGAAAGTTTACAAAGCCAAAGGCTATGAAATTCCTGAGTATGGTCGGGCAGCCAAAGGGATCCCTGTGATCAATCTCCTAGGGATCGATTCTAGCGAACGGATCGAAGCGATCATTTCGGCTTCTGGTGGGCCTCAAGAAGGACGCTACTTGTTCTTCACGACGCGTCTAGGTGTGGTCAAACGGACCTCAGTGACGGCCTTTTCAAATATCCGTGCCAATGGTCTGATTGCGATCGGTCTTCGGGAAAATGATGAGTTGGTCAATGTAATTGAAACCCACGGCGAAGATGTCGTGATCATCGGAACCCACGATGGCTACTCTGTGACCTTCAAAGAAGCCCTTGTGCGGGATATGGGCCGAACAGCTGCTGGTGTGCGAGGCATTCGTCTAAGAGACGGAGACTACGTGGTAGGCGCTGCAGTGATCACAGAAGACAGTGAAGTCTTGGTCATCACTGAGAACGGCTATGGCAAGCGTACCAAAGGCTCTGAATACCCAATCAAAGGTCGTGGCGGAAAAGGGATCAAAACAGCCAACATTACGGCGAAAAACGGTCCATTAGCCGGCTTGACGACGGTCAGCGGTGAGGAAGACATCATGGTGATCACCGATAAAGGCGTCTTGATTCGTTTCAATGTAGCGACTGTTTCCCAAACTGGTCGGGCAACCTTAGGGGTTCGTTTGATGAAGATGGAAAACAATGCCAAAGTAGTGACGATGGCAACGGTTGAACCAGAAGTCGAAGAAGAACTAGCGACTGCTGAAGAAACAGCGGTACAAGACGTACCAGATGTGGAAGAAACAACGGAAGACACCACGGATACACAAGAATAAGCAATACGTTTTTCTAGGAAGACAGCAACCTGCGAACCTGCAGCTTGCTGTCTTCCTATTCTTTTTCAAAAAATCGGCAGCAGCTGACGTATTTATCAGTGTAAGCGATTGTTTGCGGTGATGGGTAGATGCAGGGACGCAAAAAAACAGCTTGCAGTAAGGACGAAAAAAGTGTATAATAATTATTTGTGAGTAGTCTAATTAGACCACTCTCTCTGCTCCTAGAAAACTAGGGGCCAAAGTCCACAGGGAGGTGAAAAATCAATGGAAAACACGAAATATGAGATTCTATATATCATTCGTCCAAACATTGATGAAGAAGCAAAAGCCGCATTGATCGCTCGTTTTGACTCAATCTTAACTGATAACGGCGCTGAAGTTATCGAATCAAAAGATTGGCAAAAACGCCGTCTAGCGTATGAAATGGATGGATTCCGTGAGGGTATCTATCACATCGTTAAAGTTTCTTCTTCAACAACTGCAAGTGCAATCAACGAGTTTGACCGTCTTGCGAAAATCAATGATGACATTATCCGTCACATGATTGTCAAAGAAGAAGCATAATATTGTTTCACATGAAACAAAAGCGATGAGGAGATGATGAACTTTGATTAATAATGTTGTACTAGTAGGAAGACTAACCAAAGATCCTGATTTACGTTACACTTCTAATGGCACTGGTGTCGCAACCTTTACCTTGGCGGTAAACCGCAATTTTACCAACCAAAGTGGAGAGCGCGAAGCTGATTTCATCAACTGTGTTATTTGGAGAAAACCAGCGGAAACATTAGCAAACTATGCACGCAAAGGAACTTTATTAGGGGTTACTGGACGTATTCAAACCCGTTCATACGACAACCAACAAGGCCAACGTGTTTATGTAACAGAAGTCGTTGCTGACAACTTCCAATTATTAGAGTCGCGGAATGCTTCCGAGCAAAGACGCACAACTGATAGCGGATCTGGCAGTAACAATACGTATAACTCAAACAGTTCTTCTGGATTTGGTAACAATAACTCAAATCAAACTCAATCCTCTCAACCATCAGGAATGCCTAATTTTGATCGAGACAACTCCGATCCATTCGGAAACTCATCAATCGACATTTCAGACGATGATTTACCATTCTAAGAAATTGATAGGAGGGAAATAGGATGGCACAACAAAGAAGAGGCGGACGCAAACGTCGTAAAGTAGACTACATTGCTGCAAACCATATTGAACATATCGATTATAAAGATATTGAATTACTAAAACGTTTCATTTCAGAACGCGGTAAAATCTTACCACGTCGTGTAACTGGTACTGGTGCGAAAAACCAACGCAAACTTACCATTGCAATCAAACGTGCGCGTATCATGGGATTACTTCCATTCGTAGGCGAAGAATAAATCGAATGATTTTTATTGACAAGTTTCTTTTGAAGCTTGTCAATTTTTTTATCCATCGAAGAGTAACTTGTTATTTTATATATAGATAGAATAACGAATGATAGAAATTTTTTCCTAGTTGGTTCACCAAAAAAGTTTCACGTGGAACTTTTTTGCATCAATCGCCTATTTGATTGTTTTGTGGTAAAATAAGGAACAAAGCTTCAAAAAAATGGAATGATACATTGAGGGGTAAAAAAGATGGCAGCAATTGGGTTGATTTCAATTGATAATTACGATGATTTGATTGAGAAAAAAGACGACAAACAAGTTTCTTATTTGAACTCGCTGATCACGACATTGATTTCTGATTGGGCAAGTGAGAATCATGTTTTTTACAAACGAATCAATTCCGAGCGGTTTCTTTTCGTCGCGAAGTATTCAGATATTGAGCGGATGAAGGAAGAAAAATTCCAATTTTTGACTAGAGTACGGCAAGTTGCGGAAAAAAATGATCTGCCATTAACGATCAGTATGGGGATCTCCTATGGGGAAGAGTCTTTTGAAGAGATCGGGGAAGTGGCACAAAACAATCTCGACATTGCGTTAGTTCGCGGCGGTGATCAAGTCGTTTTAAAAGAAGCCAAAGAAGAAGCAAAACCGCAATTCTTTGGTGGCAATACAGACGGCACACCCAAGAGAACGCGTGTTCGTTCTCGTGCCATGAGTACGGCGTTGAGAAAGATTTTTGCTGAAAACCAGCGGATCTTTATCATGGGTCATCGTTACCCAGACATGGATGCCTTAGGTTCGGCTTTTGGGGTGGCTTACATGGCGATGATGAGCGACAAAGAATGCTACATCATTTTAAATCCAAAAGAGATCACCGCAGACATTCAACGGGCATTGGAAGAATTGAAAAAATACCCCGAGCTGGAACGATTTGTGATCACTGGGGAAGAAGCAGTTAATTTATCAAATGAAGAAAGTGTGCTAGTGATGGTAGATTACCATAAGCCGTCGATGTCGATCTCGCAAGCGGTCTATGATGAATTTGACAAAATCGCAGTGATCGATCACCATCGTCGCGGGGATGAGTTTCCCGATAAGCCACTATTGACGTATATTGAATCTTCCGCGTCTTCGGCATCGGAACTGGTAGCAGAATTAATCCAGTATCGTGCTTCTCGCAGATCGCAAGTCCCGAAATTTATTACGACTTCTTTATTAGCGGGCATCTACGTGGATACGAAGAACTTCACGGTGCGAACCACTGGTCGGACCTTTGATATTGCTGGTTATTTGAAAAACCAAGGCGCAGATACGTCATTGGTTCAATACATGTTGAGTACGGATCTCGATTCCTATTTGATGATCAGTGAACTGGTTTCTCGCAGCCAGCATTTCCGAGAAGATATCGTGATTGCTGCAGCGGATGAAGATCGGGTGTACGATAGTGTCACCGTTGCGAAAGCGGCCGATACTCTGCTATCGATCAATGGGATCCATGCCGCATTTGTCATTACGAAACAACCAGGAGATTTGATCGGTATCAGTGCTAGAAGCACTGGTAAAGTCAATGTACAAACCTTGATGGAGGCATTAGGCGGCGGCGGACATTTTACCAACGCAGCCACGCAAATAAAGAACAGCAGCATTGGTGATGTAGAAAACCAGCTGCGAGCGGAATTAACGAAAAATGAACAATAACAAGGAGTGACCAAGATGAAAGTTATTTTCTTACAAGATGTCAAAGGCAAAGGCAAAAAAGGCGATATCAAGGAAGTCCCTAATGGCTACGCACAAAACTTTCTGATCAAAAACAACTTAGCCAAACCTGCCAACAATGAAAGCATGGCAGAATTAAAAGGCAAACAAAAAGCCAAAGAAAAACAAGACGCAGAAGTCTTAGCAGAAGCGAAAGAGTTAAAAGCACTTCTTGAAAAGGAAGAAACCGTTGTGAAAATCAATGCCAAAGCAGGGGAAGATGGCCGTTTGTTCGGTTCGATCCCATCAAAACAAATCGCAGATGCCTTGAACAAGCAATACAAAATAAAGATCGACAAACGCAAAATCGAATTGGATCAGCCGATCCGTGCATTAGGCTTTACGCAAGTACCTGTAAAATTGCACCCACAAGTAACGGCAACGATCAATGTTCATACCATCCAAGAATAAGCATTACTCCCAACAGTCACATGTTGGGGTTTTTTTCGGCAAACGTCCAAGCAATCTTGTACTTTGGATGGGAATCTTGTAGAATGAATGGACGAAGGAGCGAATGGCATGAATGAAGTTTGGCAAAATCAAGTTCCCCCACAAGATATTGAAGCGGAACAAGCGGTCCTAGGGGCAGTCTTTTTAGATGCCGATGCGATCATCGATGCAATGGAAGTAATCGCCCCAGAAGATTTTTATCGCCGCAGCCATCAAATAATTTTTCAAGCAATGATCCAGTTGAACGACCGTAGTGAATCGATCGACTTGATTACGTTGAAAGCAGAAATTGAAAAAAGCAACAGTCTTGAAGATGTTGGCGGCCTGACGTATCTGACTGAATTGAGTCAAGCTTCACCATCAGCAGCAAGTATTGCTTATTATGCGAAGATCGTTGACGACAAAGCCACGTTACGCAATCTGATCCAAACAGCGAGCCGCATCGTAACCAAAGGCTTTGAACAAGATGAAGATGTGCAGTCGATCATTGATCAAGCAGAAAAAAGTATTTTAGAAGTATCCGAAAAGCGCAATAGCAATGGCTTCCAATCGATAGCGGAAGTCTTGAATCGGACGATCGAAACGATCGATCAGTTGGCGCAAAACAATGAAGAAATCACCGGATTACCTACGGGTTATGCGGCTTTAGACAAAATGACGGCGGGGCTGCAAAAAGAAGAGCTGATTATTCTCGCTGCCCGCCCCGCGGTAGGGAAAACCGCGTTTGCCTTGAATATCGCGCAAAATGTCGGAACGAAAACCGATCGTTCCGTAGCGATCTTTAGTCTGGAAATGGGGGCTGAATCATTGGTCAATCGGATGCTGTGTGCGGAAGGCTCGATTGAGGCCAGTCACTTGCGGACGGGGCAGCTCTCAGAAGAAGAGTGGCGCAATTTGATCGTTGCCATGGGCAGTCTTTCTAACGCCAATATCTATATCGATGATACCCCTGGGATCAAGATCTCTGAGATTCGGGCACGTTGTCGGAAACTGGCGCAAGAAAAAGGCAATCTCGGCTTGATTTTGATCGACTACTTGCAGCTGATTGAAGGAACGGGTCGCGAAAACCGCCAACAAGAAGTCTCTGAGATCTCTCGCCAATTAAAGAAACTGGCGAAGGAATTGAAAGTGCCGGTGATCGCATTGTCTCAGCTTTCTCGGGGTGTGGAACAGCGACAAGACAAACGTCCTGTTTTAAGTGATATCCGGGAATCAGGATCGATCGAGCAGGATGCCGATATCGTTGCTTTCTTGTATCGGGATGACTACTACCGCAGTGAAGGCGACGATGACGATGAACCAGAAGAACAACAAAACAACAATGTGATCGAAGTCATTATTGAGAAAAACCGGAGTGGTGCCCGAGGGACCGTCGAACTTCTATTCATCAAAGAATACAATAAATTCTCCTCGGTCTCGCCACGAGAAGAGTTCGGGTAAGACACCAACGATGTGAGAAACCAAGGCTCCTGCTGCCGTCTGCATTGCGCTGATGGCAGTAGGGCTTTTTTTATGTGCCGACTTTATTCGTTTTTACGTGTATAAATAATTATTCCAAAGAAAATAGTTCGTTTTTTACCCCTGAAAAATGAGAATTTAAAACGATTATTCGATTTTAGATTGAAAGAGCTTGCGAATCTTGTTACAATACTTAAGGAATGCACTAATTAAAGAAAGAGGTCATTATATGTCATCTGTAGTAGTAGTAGGTACACAATGGGGCGATGAAGGTAAAGGAAAGATTACGGACTTTTTGAGTGAAAACGCGGAAGTCATTGCACGTTATCAAGGTGGAGACAATGCCGGCCATACGATTAAATTTGACGGTGTGACCTATAAACTGCATTTGATTCCTTCTGGGATCTTTTATGCAGATAAAATCAGTGTCATTGGAAACGGGGTCGTTGTGAACCCGAAATCATTAGTTAAAGAATTAGCATACTTGAAAGAAAACAATATAATAACAGAAAACTTAAAGATTTCTGATCGTGCACATGTTATTTTACCTTACCATATCCATTTGGATCAGCTGCAAGAAGATGCCAAAGGTGACAACAAGATCGGTACCACGATCAAAGGGATCGGACCAGCCTATATGGATAAAGCTGCCAGAGTCGGCATTCGGATCGCTGATCTTTTAGACAAAGAAATTTTTGAAGAACGTCTGCGTATCAACTTAGAAGAAAAAAATCGTCAATTCGTGAAAATGTTTGACGCAGAGCCAATCGCTTTTGAAGACATTTTTGAAGAGTATTACGAATATGGCCAACAAATCAAAAAATATGTGACGGATACTTCGGTGATCCTTAACGATGCCTTAGATGAAGGCAAACGGGTTTTATTTGAAGGGGCACAAGGCGTGATGCTGGATATCGACCAAGGAACCTATCCTTTCGTGACATCATCCAACCCCGTTGCTGGGGGAGTCACTATTGGTAGTGGTGTGGGTCCTTCAAAAATCAACAAAGTCGTTGGTGTCTGCAAAGCTTACACCTCTCGGGTAGGAGATGGTCCTTTCCCAACGGAACTGTTTGATGAAACAGGTGAACAAATTCGTAAGATCGGTCGTGAATACGGAACAACGACAGGACGTCCTCGCCGTGTGGGCTGGTTTGATACCGTCGTGATGCGCCATTCAAAACGTGTTTCAGGGATCACGAACCTATCCCTTAACTCGATCGATGTCTTGAGCGGCTTAGAAACCGTGAAGATCTGTACGGCTTATGAACTAGACGGCGAATTGATCTATCATTACCCAGCAAGCTTGAAAGAGTTGAACCGCTGCAAACCAGTCTACGAAGAACTTCCTGGCTGGTCTGAAGACATTACTGGCTGCAAAACATTAGCAGATTTGCCAGAAAATGCACGCAATTACGTTCACCGCATCTCTGAATTAGTCGGTGTCCGCATTTCGACCTTCTCGGTAGGACCAGACCGCAGCCAAACCAACATCTTAGAAAGTGTTTGGGCGCAAATCTAATCTGACGCAAAAGCTTCAGAACAAGACGAAGAACTCCTGTGTCAAAAGCAGTCAACGATAAGTTTGGCTGCTTTTGATGAGAATTTCTTCTGTCTTGTTCTTTTTTTGCTATAATAGGGGGTAACGAGAGGGGTGAAACCATGTTTCAAATCATGACAGATTCCTGCTGTGATTTACCAGCAGCAAGATTAGCGGAGCTAAATGTTGCGTATATTCCGATGCTGATCGAATTAGACGGCAAAGAATATATCGATGATATGGGCAAAGAATTTGATACGGAATGGTTTTTAGGAAAACTAAAAGAACATGCGCAGCCGACAACTTCTCAAATCAATGTCGGACGTTATATGGAGTATTTTCGGCCGTATGTCGAAGCGGGCACACCGATCCTTTATTTAGGTTTTTCTTCAGGAATGAGCGGCTCATTCCAAAGTGCCGTCCAAGCCGTAGCCTTACTAAAAGAAGAATACAAAGAAGTTGCGATCACCTTGATCGATACGCGCTCTGCGAGTTTAGGCGAAGGCTTCTTAGTGGCTGAAGCAGCCCAACAAAAAGCCCAAGGACGTTCGTTGCTGGAAGTCAGCCAATGGGTAGAAGAAAACAAACTGCGTTTAGATTCATGGGTCACCGTCGACGATTTAAAACAATTGGAACGCGGCGGCAGAATCTCTAAAACAGCGGCAGCGATCGGCGGATTGCTGAACGTGAAACCAATTATTACCGTCGATACTGCGGGAAAATTACGCAGCGTTGATCGAGTGCGGGGACGCAACAAAGCGATCCAAAAAATCGTAGATCAAACCATCGCCAATCTTCACGAATCAAAAACCAATACGGTTTATTTTGCCAATGCTGGCGATGCCGAAGCGGCGGAGAAAGTCATCAAACGTTTGACCGAAAAAATTCCTGACATTATTATTCATCATTATCCATTAGGTCCAACGATCTCCAGTCATACCGGCTACGGCTGCTTGGCGCTGTTTTCATTCGGCAAAGCCCGTTTAGAACAAGCGTAACCTGCCAAAAATACCCGAAGCACCTAGGAAAAATAAAAGAAACGCTCCAGTTGCAGCCTTGGTGGCGGGCAACTGGAGCGTTCTTTTTTTCAAAAGCAGCTTATTGATTCATTTCTGCTACGCGTTTTTGGACATCTTTGTTTTCTAAGAATTCATCGTAGGTCGTTTCGGCACGATCCACCACGCCTTTGCTAGAGACCGCAATGATACGGTTCGCAAGGGTTTGAATAAATTGGTGGTCATGAGAAGCAAACAACAATGAGCCGGTGAAGGCCATCAAGCCATCGTTTAATGCGGTGATCGATTCTAAGTCCAAGTGATTGGTTGGATCATCCAATACCAATACGTTGGCTTTTGAAAGCATCATTTTCGACAACATGCAGCGAACTTTTTCGCCCCCGGAAAGAACATTGACGGGTTTTAATACTTCGTCACCAGAGAACAACATGCGACCTAGGAAGCTGCGCAAGAAGGTATTGTCGTCTTCTTCTTTGCTTGCGTATTGACGCAACCAATCAACGATCGGGGTATCCGTATCAAATTCGCTGGTCGTATCTTTTGGCAAGTAGGCATGCTGCGTGGTCACGCCCCAACGAACACTACCTGTATCAGGAGTGATTTCCCCCATGATGACTTTGAATAGCGTTGTGGTGGTGATATCGCTATTGGCAACAAAAGCGACTTTGTCGTCTTTGTTCAAGGTGAAAGAGATATTGTCTAAAATCTTTTTGCCGTCGATCGTCACACTGACATTGTCGACTTGCAGCAAGTCATTCCCGATTTCACGTTCTGGTTTAAAACCGACAAATGGGTAACGGCGAGACGATGGTTGAATATCATCAAGAGTGATTTTATCCAACATTTTTTTCCGAGATGTTGCTTGTTTGGATTTTGATGCATTGGCACTAAAGCGTGCGATAAAGTCTTGCAGTTCTTTGATCTGCTCTTCTTTTTTGGCATTTGATTGGGATTGTAATTTCGCAGCTAATTGGCTTGATTCCAACCAGAAATCATAGTTGCCGACAAACAATTTGATTTTGCCGAAGTCTAGATCGGCCATATGGGTACAAACTTTATTTAAGAAGTGGCGGTCATGGGAAACAACGATGACGGTGTTGTCAAAGTTGATCAGAAACTCTTCTAACCAGTTGATAGATTGGATATCCAATCCGTTGGTAGGCTCATCTAGGAGCAAGACGTCTGGCTTACCGAAAAGGGCTTGTGCCAGTAAGACTTTCACCCGTTGACCAGCAGTTAGATCTTTCATCAAGACATGATGCAATTCATCGGGAATGTTCAAGCCTTGCAAAAGAACAGCGGCTTCGGGCTCTGCTTCCCAGCCATCAAGTTCCGCAAATTCGCCTTCTAGTTCGGCGGCACGAATCCCATCTTCATCAGAAAAGTCTTCCTTCATGTAAATCGCGTCTTTTTCTTTCATCACTTCGTAGAGACGTTTATGGCCCATGATGACCGTTTCGATCACTGGGAACTCTTCGTAATCATAGTGGTTCTGCTTCAAGACAGCCATCCGTTCATCAGGACCTAAAGACACATTCCCGGTTGAAGGTTGGATCTCACCAGATAAAATTTTTAAAAAAGTTGATTTACCAGCACCATTTGCACCAATCAAACCATAACAATTACCAGGCGTAAACTTAATATTAACATCATCAAACAGTTTGCGGTCTGAAAAATGCAAACTTACATCACTTACTGTAATCAATTCTTTTCCTCACTTTATATAAATTGACATGGAGTCTCCTAGCATTATAGCGATGAATGTTGAAACTTTCAAGTAAAGCCGAGGATTTCATCAGGAAAGGCTTAGGGCTGGTGAAAGAAAAATTTTGGCTGCTGCTGCCTTCCTAGTAGAACCTGACGGCTTCCTATGCTAGAGTATTGGTAGAATAGTTAGACAAAGGAGCAGACGAATGGTGGATTGGTTGGTTGGATTGTCGCCATGGCAGCAAGCGTTGGCGGGGACAATCTTTACGTATGGTATGACGGCGCTTGGGGCAGCGCTAGTCTTTTTCTTCAAAGAAATCAATAAAAATGTCCTGAATACGATGCTGGGGTTTGCCTCTGGCGTGATGATCGCTGCTAGTTTCTGGTCGTTATTAGATCCTGCGATCGCACGAGCCGAAGAAAATGGCGACATTCCGTGGCTTGTGGTCAGCATCGGGTTTGGTTTGGGTGGTTTGTTTCTATATGCAGCAGATAAGACGCTCCCGCATATGCATTTTGGTCCGAATCATGAAACAGAAGGTTTGCCCAGTCATTTGAAGCGAACGATCTTGCTGGTCTTTTCCATCACGCTGCATAATATCCCAGAAGGCTTGGCGGTAGGGGTAGCGTTTGGGGCGGCGGCTAGTGCCGATGATCTGCGAGCAGCGATCTTAGCGGCGCTTTCGGTAGCGATCGGGATCGGGATCCAAAATTTTCCAGAAGGCGCAGCCGTTTCGATCCCCTTGCGCCAAGAAGGGTTAAGCCGAACCAAAGCCTTTATGTACGGGCAAGCGTCAGGGATCGTAGAACCGATCGCCGGTGTGATCGGAGCTTTGCTAGTAACGAGTATGTCCGCTGTCTTGCCGTATGCGTTGGCTTTTGCAGCGGGTGCTATGATCTATGTAGTGGTGGAAGAATTGATTCCAGAAGCGCAGCAAACCTTGACGAGTCGCCGCCATTTTGCGGTCTTTGGCGTCATGCTAGGCTTTATCTTAATGATGGTTTTAGATGTAGCATTAGGCTGATCGATAAAAAAACACCTGACTTTCCAAACGTCAGGTGTTTTTGATTTACTTGTAATTAACGATAATATTTTCTTGGCTTTTGGCGAATCGATGTTAACCAGCGAACGATCAAAACGGCTAGCAGCAAAGGAATCCCGAAACGGAAGACCAATCCGATCAGCCCACCAATAATGCCTAATACAACGGATAAAACAAGGGATGCTGCGATTAAAACTGCCACGACAGTAACGATTCTTCCTAATAAACTTTCTGTATTCATTGTGACTCCTCCTAGACTTTTTTTCTTATCCCTAGCATAGCAAGAAAGAAAAAGAAACACATCCAACTTAAGACGGAATAATTGCTCCGCCGTGCGCCATAGGTTTGTGATAAACTAAACATGAATGAATCATGAAAGGAGTCAAAAAGAATGAATGCAGAAATTCTCACGAGCCAAGTCATCACAGAAGGAGGGTGCAATGCCTGTTTGCCTTATGAACTCAATACCTTCACGCTGCAGCTGCCGGATGGTCGTAGTTTTTCGTTAGAAAACTTGGATGCTGCTGCATTAGTGATGCCAATTGCCCAGATCAATCAGTGGCAGACGCGCTTATTATTAGAAGAAGACGAAGGATTGATCTATCAAAAAGGAACGCAAGAAGTAATTTTCGTAGAGGGCAGCCGTCAGGATACGTTTTCCAGCAAAGGACAGACGATTTCTTGTCCGAAAAAGAGTTGCGAAGCTGACGTCTTTGCCACAACCAATCGAGTGCTGACAGAATTGTTTGGCATCGAACCGATTTCCTTCGTTCTGCGGGCTGCACAAGCATAAGAGGACGAAAAAAGCCGCTTGCGCATGTACCGACCTTTTAAAGTTAGCTTTTTAGTCTAACTATTGGAAGTCATGACAGCAAGTGGCTGTTTTTTCGTATCGTTACTTACGGATCTGGCCTTCGCCATAAATAATGTATTTGGTAGAAGTCAGTGCTTCTAACCCCATTGGCCCACGGGCATGGAGTTTTTGCGTCGAGATGCCGATCTCGGCACCAAAGCCAAACATAAAGCCATCCGTGAAACGGGTCGAGGCATTGACGTAAACCGCCGCCGCATCAACTTCTTTCAAGAAGCGTTGGGAAGCGAAATAATCATCGGTGATGATCGCTTCGGAGTGCTTCGTATTGTAGCGATTGATGTGAGCAATGGCTTCTTCTAGCGAAGCCACCACTTTGATCGCTAAGATATAGTCTAAAAACTCGGTTGCCCAGTCCTCTTCAGTGGCAAGCTGTGCATTGTTCAAAAACGCCAATGCTTTTTGATCCCCTCGCAATTCGACTTGATCGGCAAACTGCTTTTCTACCATAGGCAAAAACTCCGCTGCCACTGCTTCATGGACGAGGATCGTTTCGATGGCATTGCAGACAGAAGGGCGTTGAGTCTTTGCATTCGTGACGATCGCCAGTGCCATCGGCAGCTGGGCTGCTTGGTCGATGTAGATATGATTGTTGCCGGTGCCGGTTTCGATCACTGGCACCGTGGCGGTCTCTTTGACACGACGAATCAAGCCGGCGCCTCCCCGAGGGATCAAAACATCCAAGTAATCTGTCAGCCGCATCAGCTCAGCCGCTGTTTCGTGGCTCGTGTCTTCGATAAACTGGATCGCATGGCGGGAGTGTCCATTGGCAGCTAAAGCCTCTTGTAAAATAGTCACGAGGACTTGATTGGAGTGGAAGGCTTCCTTTCCACCACGCAAAATCACGGCATTTCCTGATTTGAAACACAGACTAGCTGCGTCAGTGGTGACATTAGGGCGGGCTTCGTAGATGATGCCGATGACCCCTAAAGGCACTCGTTGTTGACCAATCAAAAGATCGTCAGCATTGCGCCACATTTTATCCACGGCACCGATTGGGTCGGGCAATTGGGCGACTTCTCGGATGCCGTTAGCCATCTCGATGATCCGTTGTTCTGTCAGCAACAGTCGATCCAGCATCGTCTGGCTGGTTCCTTTGGCTTTTGCGGCGGCTAGATCTTGTTGATTAGCAGCTAAAATCGTCTCGGCAGCTTTTTCTAAAGCATCGGCCATCGCTGCCAGTAGGTGGTTTTTTTCACTGGCACTCAGTAAGCTTAATGTCTGGGCGCTTGCTTGAGCTTGTTGACCGATCGTTTGCAAGTTGCTCATTGCTCATCCTCCGTTCGTTGATAAAAGTGGGTGCCGACAGGTTCCCCTGCGAGCAAGTCAAAAATAATTTTCGGCTGCTTGCCGTTAGCCAGCAGCATGTGACTGTTCAAGTCTAAGATACGTTGGGCGGCTTTTAGTTTACTGGTCATACCGCCGGTTCCATAAGGACTGCCTTTTCCCGTAGCTTGTTCTAAAAGTTCTGGGGTGATTTCATTGATCTCGGAATACAAAACGGCCTCAGGATCATTCAGCGGATTGGCGGAATAAAAGCCGTCGATATCAGAAAGCATGATCAAAAGCTCGGCTTTCGTCAACTGAGCGACGATCGCTGACAGCTGGTCATTGTCGCCGAATTTGGTGAGATGATCCAATTCATCCACTGCTACCGTGTCGTTTTCATTAATGATCGGGATGATCCCCATCGTAAGTAATTGCTCTAAGGTGTTGCTAACGTTTTGACGGCTTTGGGGAAATTCGATGATGTCTCTGGTCAGCAGGATCTGTGCAGTCTGCTGGCTATAGCTTTGAAAACGCTGGTTGTAGATCGTCATCAGTTCCGATTGGCCAACGGCGGCCACGGCTTGCTGCTGCGGGATCTCCACGGGTCGTTCTTTCAAATTCAACTTGTTCATGCCAACACCGATCGCACCAGAAGAAACTAAGATGATTTCTTTGCCTTGGTTTTGCAAAGCTGCTAAGACAAAGGCTAATTCATCGATGCCAGCTAGATTGATGGCACCATTGGGATAAATCAACGAGCTGGTGCCGATTTTTACAACGATTCGGTTTTTGTTTGAAAGATCTGCGCGCATATGCCACCGCCTATTTTTTGATATTTTTTCTATTGTACTCGCAAACGGGCGTTTCGTCATGTCCTTTTTTCTTTTTGGTCTATTTTTAAACGAAGAAATTGTAAAGACTTTTCGATAATTGTGTTTTCCATGAAGAAAATAGTTCTTCCTATGCTAAAATAGCTATATGTTTTATTATTGGAGGAACCCATGAAATTACGAGGATTTGAAATTATTACAGCATATAAAGAAAAAAGCATCACCTTGCCTCAACGTGCCACCCATCATGCGGCTGGTTACGACTTTGAAGCAGCGGAAGAAATCGTGGTGCCAAGCATTTGGAAAGCGGGCGTGATCGACGGGGTCAAAGCGCTTTTTGCGAAAGAGACCGCAAAACAGTTGAAGCCAACCTTGATTCCCACGGGGATCAAAGCCTATATGGGGGAAGACGAGTATTTGCAGCTGACAAATCGTTCCAGCAATCCTTTGAAACGTTTCTTAGTCTTGACGAATGGTGTCGGCGTCATCGACAGCGATTACTATGACAATCCAGATAATGAAGGGCATATCATGTTTCAGTTTACCAATTTCGGCCCCACAGATGTCGTCATTAAAAAAGGCGAACGGATCGGCCAAGGAATTTTCTTGCCGTTCTTAAAAGCTGATCAAGATACAACCACTGCCAGCCGAACCGGCGGCTTTGGCTCCTCGAATCAGTAAATCCTGCCTGGGGGTCTGTTTGATAGAAGTAGTGGAGGAGATCAATGGCAAAAAAAGCAAAAAGTCAATTTGTCTGTCAAAATTGTGGGTATAGTTCCCCTAAATATTTAGGGAAATGCCCCAATTGCGGCAGCTGGAATTCAATGGTGGAAGAAGTGATCCAAGAAACCGCCGATCGTCGAGTGCGTACGACATTGACGGGGCAAAAGATGCAGCCGACGAAAATCGCCGATGTCGTACCGAAAAAAGAACCGCGAGTCCAAACGAAACTCGCTGAGTTGAATCGCGTCTTAGGTGGCGGCGTGGTCCCAGGCTCCTTGATTTTGATCGGTGGGGATCCAGGGATCGGAAAATCGACGCTGCTCTTGCAAGTTTCCCAGCAATTAGCAGCGATCGGCGGGACGGTCTTGTATGTGTCAGGAGAAGAAAGTGCCGAGCAGATCAAAATGCGGGCGCAGCGCTTAGGCGCCATCGACACAGAATTTTATCTCTATGGGGAAACGGACATGTCAGAGATCAGTAAAGCGATCGAAAACATCCGCCCAGATTATGTGATCATCGATTCGATCCAAACCATGACCCAACCGGATATCACCAGCGTGGCAGGCAGTGTCAGCCAAGTGCGAGAAACGACCGCAGAATTGCTGAAAATCGCCAAAACCAATGGCATCGCCATCTTTATCGTTGGCCACGTGACGAAGGAAGGCTCGATCGCAGGACCGCGGATGCTGGAGCATATGGTGGATACCGTCTTGTATTTCGAAGGCGAAAAGCACCATAGTTTTCGAATTTTGCGGGCCGTCAAAAACCGCTTTGGGTCCACCAATGAGATCGGGATTTTTGAAATGGAAGAAGGCGGGTTGAAAGAAGTCGCCAATCCGTCACAAGTCTTTTTGGAAGAACGCTTAGAAGGCGCAACTGGATCGGCGATCGTAGTAGCAATGGAAGGCAGTCGGCCAATCTTGGTGGAGATCCAAGCACTGGTCACGCCAACGATGTTCGGCAATGCCAAACGCACGACGACGGGGCTAGACTTCAACCGCGTCTCGCTGATCATGGCGGTTTTAGAAAAACGGGCAGGCTTGCTGCTGCAAAATCAAGATGCCTACTTAAAAGCAGCCGGCGGGGTCAAATTAAATGAACCTGCGATCGATTTAGCGATCGCTGTTAGTATCGCGTCTAGCTACAAAGAAAAAGGCACCAGCCCGACGGAGTGTTTTATCGGTGAAATTGGCTTGACGGGTGAGATTCGCCGAGTCAACGCGATCGAGCAACGGGTCAAAGAGGTGCAAAAACTAGGTTTTACGAAAGTTTATTTGCCGAAAAATAATCTGACTGGCTGGCAGCCGCCCAAAGGCATCGAAGTCGAAGGCGTGTCTACCTTAGCCGAAACCTTGCGGAAAGTCTTCCGTTAAAGTGGAGTCAATGCAAGAGCAAGGGGCAATCGCCTCTCCTCTTGCCCTGACGCTGCTGATTCATTCGTTTGAACCAACCGACCGACAGCCGCTGACTGGCGGAAGGAGCCTGTCTGGCAGCACGGATTTTTGAACAAAAGAAACCTACTGGAGTATGGAGGAACATGTATGCAGAAACGAGTCATTACCGCACTAATGGTACTTGCCGGAGCAAGTCTGGGGATCTCACTGATGCCTATCGCATGGCAAGCCATTGGGCAAACCCAAAATGAATGGCTGAATAATAACATCACTAATAGTTTGCTTGGAGCCCTTATTTTCTTTTTATTATCTTTACTATTAGCGAAATATATTGCAGCCGGTATTCGCAAAATTGAAGAAAAACTAAGTGAATTGAGCTTAACCTATCTCTTGTTTGGCGCAATTGGTTCGATCATCGGTCTGATGATCGGTGTGATCGTGTCGATTCCTTTTTACAATTGGGATATTCCTTTTATCAACGGGATCGCCCCAATCTTAGTAATGGTCCTGTTAGGGTATCTCGGTTTTCAGATCGGGACGACACGGATCGATGAATGGAAAAAAGTCTTTGCCCCGAAAAACAAAAAGGCAGAGCCCCAAGAGCAAGATGAACAGCAGATGCTGGAAAGAAAAATCGCGGACCATTTCCACAAATACAAAATTTTGGATACCAGCGTGATCATTGATGGTCGGATCTATGACATTGCTAAAACGGGCTTTTTAGAAGGCGTCTTGCTGATCCCGAATTTTGTCTTGTATGAATTGCAATACATCGCAGATTCTGGCGATAGTTTGAAACGGGTTCGGGGCCGCCGCGGCTTGGATATTTTGAATGCTTTGCAAAAAGAAGAAGGCATCGCAGTTGAGATGTATGAAGGCGATTTTGAAGACATCTCCGAAGTCGATAGCAAGCTGATCAAGTTAGCGAAGATGCTGGATGGTGTCGTCGTGACCAATGATTACAATTTAAACAAAGTTTCTGAATTTCAAAATGTGCCTGTCTTGAATATCAATGCGTTAGCCAATGCGGTCAAACCAGTGGTGATTCCAGGAGAAAGCATGCACGTCTTAGTGGTGAAAGCTGGCACGGAGCGCCAGCAAGGGGTCGCTTATCTAGATGACGGGACGATGGTCGTGGTGGAAGATGGCCAGCATTACATGAATGAACACATCGAAGTGATCGTCACCAGCGCCTTGCAAACGGCAGCTGGGCGGATGATTTTTGCCAAACCAGCCCATTCTGGTCGCGGCATCGACAACAAAGAAGGATCGAAATCAGAGAAATAATCCTAGGCAGCTGGCGTAAAATATGCCAGCTGCCTTTACTAATTGGGTTATTGATTGTACAATTCAACTTGAGGGTTCTGTTTTTTACGCGGGTCTTTCCCACTAAACTGAACAATAAGCCCCAAGCAGCTTGGCTGGCTTGGAAATCAGATGAAGGAAGAGGAAAACAATGACAAAAGTACGTGTACGTTACGCGCCAAGTCCAACAGGACATTTACACATCGGGAATGCTCGGACGGCTTTATTCAATTATTTGTTTGCTCGTCATAATGACGGTGAATTTATTATCCGAATCGAAGACACCGATCAAAAAAGAAACATTGAAGATGGTGAAAAAAGCCAGCTTGAAAACTTGCAATGGTTAGGAATGGATTGGGACGAATCACCTGAAAATCCAGGAGAATACGGTCCGTATCGTCAATCAGAACGCGGCGATATCTACCAACCACTGATCGATCAATTGCTTGCAAGCAATCGTGCGTATAAGTGTTATTGTACGGAAGAAGAATTGGAAGCCGAACGTGAAGGCCAAAGAGCTCGTGGCGAAATGCCCCATTATGCAGGGAAATGTGCCAACTTAACACCAGAAGAGCAAGCCGAAAAAGAAGCACAAGGCTTGAAACCAGTGATTCGTTTCCGTGTCTCTCGCAATACTGAATACAAATTCCACGACATGGTCAAAGGCGAGATCGTTTTTGAATCAGATAATGTCGGTGGCGATTTTGTCATCCAAAAACGTGACGGTATGCCGACTTACAACTTTGCAGTAGCAGTCGATGACCATCATATGAAAATCACCCATGTGCTGCGTGGAGATGACCACATCGCCAACACACCAAAACAGTTGATGATCTATGAAGCATTTGGCTGGCAAGCACCAGAATTCGGGCATATGACGTTGATCATCAATAGCGAAACCGGGAAAAAATTAAGCAAACGGGACGAATCGATTCTCCAATTCATCGAGCAATACCGTGAGTTGGGTTATCTACCAGACGCTATGTTCAACTTCATTGCACTTTTAGGCTGGTCACCAGTAGGGGAAGAAGAAATCTTCTCTCAAGAAGAATTGATCAAAATCTTTGATCCTGAACGGTTGAGCAAATCACCAGCTGCCTTCGATGCCAAGAAGTTGGAATGGGTCAATAACCAATACATGAAACAAATGGATCTGGATGAATTGACGGCAATGTGCGTCCCTTACTTGGTAAAAGCCGGTCGCATCGAAGAAACTTTGACCGAAGAAAAAGCTGCCTGGTTGAAAAAAATCGTTTCCCTGTATCAACCGCAAATGAGTTTTGCGGCACAAATCGTCGACCTTTCGGAATTGTTCTTCGAAGAACACCCTGAATTAGATGATGCAGCCAAAGAAGTCTTAGCAGGAGAAACTGTACCGACGGTTTTGACAGCCTTTAAAGAAAAATTACAGGCGATGCCAGTCGTTGAGGCTGCGGCAGTCAAAGCAGCCATCAAAGAGATCCAAAAAGAAACAGGCATCAAAGGCAAGAATTTATTCATGCCGATCCGCGTGGCGGTCTCAGGCCAAACCCACGGACCAGAACTACCAGATACCGTTGAATTATTAGGGAAAGAAAAAGCCCTTGATCATTTGAATAACGTGTTATAAACACAGCGAATAGACGAAGTACTAGCCGATTTTTTTCAGAGAGACCACGGAAGGTGAGAGTGGTCAAAAAAGGCTAGGAAATGCACCTAGGAGTGGCTTTGGCGCAAGTCAAAGACGAAGCAGCGGACGTTACCCGCTTGAAGGCAGTGCCGAACTGCGAACAAAAGTGGGACCACGCAAAAAAGCGTCTTTTGAATAAGGAAACTTATTTGAAAGACGCTTTTTTCGTATCAAGAAGTTTGGATAAAGTAGGTGAGAAGATGACTTGGTTCAAAAAAGCAATTGCGGCAACAAAAAAACATGATCCATCGGTACGATCAACGTTGGAGATCATCATCACATACCCAGGATTTCATGCCTTGTTTTGGCATCGTTGGTCGCATTTTTTGTTTCAGCATCGCTGGTATTTTTTGGCAAAACTGACGGCCCAGTTTTGGCGTTTCTTGACTGGGATCGAGATTCATCCTGGTGCGCAGATCGGCCAAGGGGTCTTTATCGATCATGGGATGGGCGTCGTGATCGGGGAAACGGCGATCATTGAAGATGATGTCGTCTTGTTTCACGGGGTCACCTTAGGGGGAACCGGTAAAGAGCGGGGCAAGCGTCATCCCACGGTCAAAACCGGTGCGTTTCTCTCAGCCCATGCGCAGATCTTAGGCCCTGTCACGATCGGTGAGCGTGCAAAGATCGGCGCCAATGCAGTGGTTTTGAAGGATATCCCCGCAGAAGCAACTGCTGTCGGAATCCCAGCAAAGATCGTTCGAATCAAAGGAAAGAAGGTTACCCACGATGATTAAAATCTATAATACGCTGACACGGGAAAAAGAAGTGTTTCAGCCATTAGAAGAAAAGAAAGTAAAAATGTATGTTTGCGGACCCACCGTCTATAACTACATCCATATCGGGAATGGCCGCAGTACTGTGTCGTTTGATACCGTGCGCCGTTATTTTGAATACCGCGGCTATACAGTGGACTATTTGATGAATTTTACCGATGTCGATGATAAAATCATTCGTGCGGCAAAAGAATTAGGCACGACGGCCCCAGAAGTGGCAGAGCGTTTTATCAACGCCTTCAATGAAGATACCGCAGCGCTGAACGTCAAACCTGCTACGATGAACCCTCGTGTGATGGATCATATCGAAGACATCATTGCCTTTATTGCTGCTCTTGTAGAAAAAGGCTATGCCTATCCAGTCAATGGCGATGTTTATTACCGTACCCGTAAATTTGCTCACTATGGGCAATTAAGCGACCAATCCATCGATGAGCTGGAAGTCGGCGCAAGCCAGCGGACCGGTGAAGAACAAAAAATCAAGGAAGATCCGTTGGATTTTGCTTTGTGGAAAGCGGCAAAAGGCGATGAGATCGCTTGGGAATCTCCTTGGGGAGCCGGTCGTCCTGGCTGGCATATCGAATGCTCGGTGATGGCGACCAAACACCTAGGCGAGACCATCGATATTCATGGAGGCGGACAAGACTTGACCTTCCCGCATCATGAAAATGAGATCGCCCAAAGCGAGGCGAAAACTGGCAAGACCTTTGCCAACTATTGGATGCATAACGGCTATGTGACGATCGGTGAAGACGAAGAAAAAATGAGTAAGTCACTGGGCAACTTCGTCACGGTGCATGAGATGGTCAAAAAAGTTGATCCGCAGGTGCTGCGTTTCTTTTTGGCAACGACCCAATATCGCCGACCAATCAAATACAGTGAGACTACCTTGCATGAAGCACAAACCAACCTGCAAAAATTGCGGACGACCTATGAAAATGCCAAATTCCGCTTGAATAGCAGTCATTATCAAGCCAGCGATGAGGAAGTCAATGCAGCGGTTCTGGAAGAATTTGAAGAACGTTTCGTCAAAGAAATGGACGACGATTTCAATGCGGCTAACGGGATCACTGTGGTCTATGAATTGGCGAAGTGGCTGAACTTAGCTAGCGAAGACCCAGAAACAGATTTGGCTTTATTAGCGGCTGGATTAGCCAAATTCAGCGAATGGCTGACGATTTTCGGGATTTATTTTGTATCCGAAGAATTGCTGGATGAAGAAATCGAACAGCTGATCAATGAACGGATCGCCGCCCGCAAAGCCAAAGATTTTGCCCGCAGCGACCAAATCCGTGATGAGTTGAAAGAACAAGGGATCATCTTAGAAGATACCCCGCAAGGAACCCGATGGAGACGAGAAGCATGAGAGATTATAAACAATTGAATGGTTTGGCATTGGCCTATGTGGGGGATGCGGTCTATGAAGTCTATATTCGCGATTATTTAGTCGCCCAAGGCCAAACCCGCCCGAACCAACTGCACCATATGGCGACCCACTATGTGTCGGCCAAAGCCCAAGCGGCATTGATCCAAAAGATGTTGGATGAAGAGATCCTGACCGAAGAAGAACATGATTTTTACCGCCGCGGCCGCAATAGTAAAAGCCATACGGGCGCCAAAAATGCCGATGTCACGACGTATCGTATCGCTACTGGCTTTGAATCGCTGATCGGGTATTTGCACCTCACGCAGCAACAAGAACGCTTAGACGAGCTAATAGACTGGTGTATAAAGAAAGTAGGAGAAGAAGATGCGAGAAAAACCGCAAAGAAAGCGTCCAAATAAAAAAACAGCTGGCCGATCAGAAGCCAGACAAGAAAATAAACCGGATCGCCGCAAAGAAGCCGCTGGAGAAGCCATCGAAGATAATTTTGTCTTCGGCTATCATGCGGTTGCTGAAGCCTTGAAAGAAGGGCGAGGCAACAAGCTGTTTCTTTCCGAAGAAGCACGGGGAGAAAAAATCGATCGTTTAAAAGAAATGGCGCGGGAACAAGCAGTTCCAGTCAAATGGGTGCCAAAACAAAAGCTGGATACGATGAGTGACCAAGGGGTCCATCAAGGCATGATCTTGGCGATCACCCCTTATCAGTATTTGACCTTGGATGAATTGTTGGCCCAAACGAAAGAACAGCCGCTGTATCTGATTTTAGATAATCTAGAAGATCCCCATAATTTCGGCTCCATCATGCGAACCGCTGATGCCAGCGGCGTAGACGGGATCATCATTCCAAAACACCGTGCGGTGGGGATCACGCCAATTGTGGTGAAAACGTCGACCGGCGCAGTGGAACATATCCCTGTGGCCCGCGTGACCAACTTGACCCAAGCAGTCCAGCAACTGAAAAAAGCTGGTTTTTGGATCTTCGGTACGGATATGAGTGGCAGTGATTACCGCACATGGAATGCCCAAGGGGCGGTCGGTTTGATCATCGGCAACGAAGGTCGCGGAATGGGGGAAGGTTTGAAAAAAGAAGTGGATCAAATGCTGACGATCCCAATGACCGGGCACGTGCAGAGCTTAAATGCCAGTGTGGCGGCAGGTTTGTTGATGTATCAGGCCTTTACTAGCCGAAATGGGGCGTCCCAATGAAAACCCCTTTGCTGATCGTGGATGGCTACAATATGATTGGCGCTTGGCCGGAGCTGGTTCTTTTGAAAAATCAGGACCGTTTAGAAGATGCCCGAGAAGCCTTACTGAATCGGCTGTCGAATTATGCAAAATATGAAGGGTTGAAAATCATCGTTGTTTTTGATGCTCAACTGGTGCCTGGTGTGACCCAAAGTTACACCAAATATCAGCTGGAAGTTATTTTTACCGAAGAAGGAGAGACCGCCGACAGCTACATCGAACGAATCGCTGGTGAATTAAACAATCGATTGACGCAAGTCACCGTCGCTACCAGCGATTTAGCCGAACAGTGGGTGATCTTCTCTCAAGGTGCTTTGCGGACTTCGGCACGGGAATTGTACAAAAGCGTGGAAAAAACGGAAAAAGACATCCACGAGCATCAAACCGACTTGCGGTTTGAAAATTTCCGACGCAATTCCCCTTGGTCACCTGAACAATTAGCTGAACTTGAAAAGAAATTGCAAGACCTTAGTTAGGGACAAAGTTGGTCTGGTAAATTAGAAGATGTCCCAGCCATTTATGATACGCTCCTTTTGTAGCAAATGAAGCAAAAACAAAAGGAGTGATCTCGATGCGCACAAAGGAAAGACAAGTATCGCACCGTTCAGATAGATTTGAAGAGTTGTTCAGAAAATATCGACCGATCGTTGAGATTTTGCATAAAAAATATTATCTGCGGGATTATGACTTAGACGATTGGCTGCAAGAAGGCAGGATCGTTTTTAATAAGTGTCTTAAGACTTACGATAAGGACAAAGGAACGACCATCGGTATCTTGTTTAAGCGTTCCTTTGAGAACCGTATCTGCAGCCTGTTGCGGGCGCAGCATGCCCAAAAACGCAAAGCCCAAGTCGATGCCTGCTCGCTGGAAGAAAAGCTTTTACAAGAAGGCAATCGGTTTTTGACCGATCATAATCGCTGTGCGGAAACTGCAGAGACCTACTTGTTCGTTAATGAATCGTTGGCAGAGTATCCGAAAAGTTTATCGTCTTTAGAACGAATGGTTATAATGAATTATTTAAAAGGATTAGAACTTGATCAGATTGCCGCTCAAGAAAAGCTGCCTTATGAAAAAATAAAAAGCGCTTTCAGTCGCGGTCGGACAAAGTTGATAGCGCTTATCAAGGGTGTTTAACAAAAATCTTATTGAAAGTAGAATTATTTTATGGTAAACTTGAAATTTTCTGCTTTTCGTGGTATGATGATGCTCGAGGTGAATGCGATGCCAACAACTTTAGCTACGATCAAGAAAGATTTAGAAGGCCGTATCGGTAGTGAGATTATGCTAGTTGCTCAGACTGGACGTAAGCGTCAAACTGAACGTCGCGGCGTTTTGACAGAAACTTATCCTTCAGTTTTTGTTGTAGATTTGGATCCAAATGAGAATTCATTCGAGCGGGTTTCTTATAGTTATTCAGATATTTTAACTAGAACTGTTGAGATTGAATTTTTATCAGAAGCTGTTTGAAACAAGAAGAGTTGACACTTTGTTGACTCTTTTTTGGTTCAATAAGATAAGGAGTGATGGGATGGCGTTTTTTCTAAAAGAGTTAGGGGAAATGACTGGGGTGGAGTTTTATCAGCTTGCCCGTTTGCGTACAGCGGTTTTTGTGGTGGAACAAGCGTGTGCGTATCAAGAGATCGATGCGATCGATGCACAAGCCAAACATTTATGGGCCCTTGATGAGGAAGGGCAGATCGTTTCGTACGCCCGTATTTTCCAGCAGGAACAAACGGTGCATTTTGGTCGGGTCATTGTGGCACCAGCATACCGGGGGCAAAAAGAAGGCCATCGTCTGATCAAAGAAGTTTTGCATCGCATTGAGCAGTGTTATCCAGCTTTGCCTATTGAGATCGAAGCACAAGCCCACTTAGAAAAATTCTACGGCCAGTATGGCTTTAAAACCATTACACCGCCTTTTTATGAAGACGGGATCCTGCATGTCGGGATGAAAAAAGAAGCAAGCACAGCGACTCTCTAAAGAGGTTCGCGTGCTTGCTTCTTTTAGCGCTATGATTGATGGATCGGATGAATCCGAATCGCTTCTTTCGACCTTATTGACTAAGAGCCGTTTTTTTATCGGATCGTATCATCCAATGATGTTGGACGTGGATCAACAGTGTTGGCAGGAGGCGTTTGCGCTTTTAGAAGGTCACGAATCTCTTCTAAATAATCCTCTGCAGTGACTTCTGGTACTTCTTCTTCCTCAGGTTGTTGTTTCAGATTGCGTAGTTTGTTGACTGCTTTGACAATCAAGAACAAGACAAATGCGGTAATCAAGAACGTAATAATGGCAGTAATTACGCGGCCGAAATCAAAGACCACATTTTTGGCTGGTTCAAAGACCAAGCCAGAAAAGGCATCTGCGTTACCAAAGAGTGATAAGATCCATGAAACCAATGGTGTCAGCAATCCTTCAACTAAACTAGTGACGATTGCGGTGAAGGCACTCCCGATCACGACCCCGATCGCCAAGTCAATGACGTTTCCTCGTAAAATAAATTCTTTAAATTCTTTAATCATCCTGTATCCTCCCTTCTAAATCTTACTGACAGTATAGCGAAAAACGCGGGATTTATAAAAAAAAACGCTCGCTGCAACAGGTTTGATCAGTGAGCCGAGGAGAAAGTTTGTCAGCTATGCTATAATTGAAGAGATAATTTTGCTTCTAGAAGGGGTGTCACATGTCTATTGAATTAAAAAAAGGTGTTCGGTTAACGGTGCTACCGACCAAAAAGTATAAAACGATCCGTTTTTTCGTTCGGTTTACTGCACCATTGCAGGCTGAAATGACCGCCAAACGGACCTTATTGACCAGTTTATTAGAAACGACTAGTTTGGCTTATCCGACACAGACCGCATTTAGCAGTCAGCTGGCAGAGCTTTACGGTGCCAGCTTTGGTATGAATGTTAACAAACGGGGCAATCTGCATCAAATCAATGCAGCGATGTCCTTTGTCAACGGGAAGTACGTGTCAGATGAAGCAGTATTGCCGCAAGCAGCCGCTTTTTTAGCAGAAGTTTTGTTCCATCCGAATGCCCACGAGGAACAGTTTGAAGAAAAGAACTTCACCATCGAAAAGCACAACTTGATCGCCTATATGAACAGCGTGGCAGAAGATAAGCAAGCATTGGCTTCTTTAGGGCTGCAAGAGTTGTATTTCGAAAACGATCAGAATCAGAAGTATCCGAGCTTTGGCCGTCCCCAAGACTTAGAAGCTGTGACCGCAAAAGAGCTTTACCAAACCTATCGCTCAATGATGGACAATGATCAAATCGATCTTTTCGTGATCGGCGATGTGGTTGAAGCAGAAGTTGCGGCGCTCTTCCAAAACATGGCCTTTACCGATCGGCCAGACCAAGCAATGCCGGTCTTTTATCAGCAAGCGGCGGAAAATATCATTCGCGAGAAAATCTTGCGGGAACCAATCATCCAAGCCAAATTGAACTTAGGCTATCATACTGGCGTGTATTATGACCAAGCCGAGCGGATCGCCTTTATGGTCTTCAACGGGTTGTTTGGCGGATTCCCTCATTCAAAACTGTTTATGAATGTCCGAGAGAAAGAAAGTTTGGCGTATTATGCTTCTAGCAGTATCGATACGTTTCGTGGGTATTTGTCGGTCCAAACGGGGATCGATGGCAAAAACCGCGATAAGGTCTTCAAATTGATCGAACAGCAGCTGCAAAGCTTGCAGCGTGGCGAAGTCACCGCGGAAGAACTGGCACAAACAAAAGCGATGTTGAAAAACCAGTACTTGCTTTCATTGGATAACCCACAAGCACTGATCGAAACAGCCTATCTGAATCAGTGGGTACCGAATACGAAAATGACGGAAGATGAATTTATGCAGAAATTGGCACAAGTGACCGTGGCTGATGTCCAAGCATTGGCTCAAAACGTGTCCTTGCAAGCTGTATTCTTCCTGGATAAGGAGACGACCCATGAATAAAAAAGTCTATCAGCAAATCAATGAGACCCTTTATGAAGAAGTATTGCCAAACGGCTTGAAAGTTTATTTGCTGCCAAAAGCCGATTTCCATAAAACTTACGGACTTTTCAGTACGAACTATGGCTCTGTCGACAATCATTTCGGGTTTTCACCCGAAGCATTGCATCAAGTCCCTGATGGCATTGCCCATTTTCTAGAGCACAAACTGTTTGAAAAAGAAGACGGCGATGTCTTTCAAACCTTTGGTCAGCAGGGGGCTTCTGCCAATGCCTTTACCAGTTTCACGAAAACCAGCTACCTTTTTTCGGCAACCGATCAAATCAAGTTGAACCTTGAAACGTTGATCGATTTCGTTCAAGCCCCGTATTTCACAGAAGAAACCGTCGAAAAAGAAAAAGGGATCATTGGTCAAGAAATCCAAATGTATGATGACGATCCAAACTGGCAGCAGTTTTTCGGTATCATCAAAAATCTGTATCCGAAGCACCCCTTGCATATCGATATCGCTGGTACGGTGGAAAGCATTGCGCAGATCACCGCTGAAGACTTGTATCTTTGCTACAATACCTTCTATCACCCAAGCAACATGACGCTTTTTGTGGTAGGCAATATCGATCCTGAAGAAACGATGGCGTGGATTCGGACCAATCAAGCGGCCAAGACCTTTCCAGAAACGCAGGCGATCATTCGCCAGTTTCCTGAAGAAACCTTTGCCGATATTCAAGCAGAATCAAGTCTTACCATGCCAGTAACACGTGCCAAAGGCGTATTAGGGATCAAAGGGGACTTGAACAAACTGCCGAAATCAGGAAGAGAGCTCTTGCGCTTCAAAAATGCGTTGAATCTTTTCTGCCAATTGGTGTTGGGCAATACTTCCGCCAATTATTTGCGTTTGTATGATCAAGGCATCATCGACGACACATTTGGGTTTGAAGTGAACTTGGATCGCGGCTTTTACTTTGCCGACTTCTCGGGGGATTCTGAAGAGCCAGAAAAAATGTTGGCAGAAATTGAAGCGATCGTAATGAATTTCCAGCAAGATCCAGAGATCAATGAAGAAAACTTGACGTTATTGAAGAAGAAAATGCTAGGAAAATATTTCCAATCACTGAACTCACTGGAGTTTATCGCAAACCAGTTTACCCAAAGTTTATTCGGTGAAACGACGCTCTTTGATCTGCCAGAGGTGATCCAATCGATCACTTTGGAAGATGTCCAGCAAGCGGCTCGTTCCTTTATCGATCCCAAAGCGTTTAGTCGTTTTTACATGTATCCAACGGAAAAAGCCTAAGCGAAGGCTGGTTTTGTCAAACAGCTGTCATCTAAGCGACACTGACTGATTCAAGGAGGAACGCCCAACAGAACAAGGGCTGGCCAACTCCTGAGTCATTCAGTGTTTTCTTTTTGCGTCAAAGGGTGGTTTTTTCTTGCAATTTGATGCCAATTTGGCGAAAAGTATTAAAATTTGTTTGCGAGTTGTGGTTAGGCTATCCTCAGACTTTTTCTTTTATGGTATTCTTTAATTATTGAAGCAAAATCTTTTTTTGTTTTTTTACAAAAAAACACGGAAAAAATGTTATATTTAGTAGACGGCGCGCTCAGATGGCAATCGGCGTGACGGAGTTTTTTTTATTGACGTATACAGGGAACCCCTGTTTTAAAATGATAGAGCAGCTTTGCTGACCTTACGACAAGCAGCGAAGCGATTTTAGGGCTTTTTTTAAAGATGAATAAAAGACTGGAGTAGATGATCGAGTGGCCAACGAAACAACGATTGGAGCAAAATTACGGCAAGCCCGTTTAGATAAAAACATTTCATTGATTGAATTACAACAAATGACAAAGATCCAAAAACGCTATTTAGAAGCAATTGAAGCAGAGCGTTTTGATCAATTGCCAGGCACTTTTTATGTCCGTGCGTTTATTCGCCAATATGCAGCAGCGGTTGGAGAAGACGGCGACAAATTGGTAGCCGTTTTTGATGGCAAAGATACGTTAGACGCCCCCTTACCAAAAAGACCGCAGCCTGAAACCGTCAGCGGCTCACGAAAAGCACAGCACGTAGAAGAAAAAAGCGGCTCATTTGTCGTCCGCTATTTGCCGATGATTCTATTAGGCCTGGTGGCCATTACGATCGTGAGTATCGTGGGCTACATGGCTTGGCAGGACCGGAATACAACGCCGATGATCCAAGGAAGCTCTTCTCTTGTGGTAGAAAATTCAGCGTCTACCGCTTCCACCACGTCAAGTACGGAAGAAACCAGTACTTCGAGTGAAGCGACTGAGTCCTCAAGTACGACGGAATCCAGCGAAGCGAAAATGACGATGACTGCCAGTGATTCGACGCAATCGTCGATCACGATCACGATGAAAGATGCGGAAAATCCTATTGAATTAGCATTTACTGGGCTAGATGCTTCTTGTTGGGTCGGTGTACAAGTCGACAACGCTTATGTGTACCAATACACTGTTCAAGCGGGAGAAACGCAATCGATGACGCTGCCAGAAGGCGCCACGAATGCGACTTTGACCCTGGGCGCAAGCCAAAATATCTCCATCACTGCCAATGGTCAGGAAGTGGACTTTTCTGATCCGCAATTTGAATTGTTACAAAAGACAGTCCGCCTCGTGATTGAATACCAAGACGATGCGGCATAAATCTGACAAATGCGCCTTATTGAGGTATCATTAGCTAAAAAGTTATCTGTTGCATCCGACCATTGAAAAGCAGAAGTAGTGGCATGATTTGCCGTTATTTCGTACAATAGTCGGCAGAGAGGAGTCTATTTCGTGAATTTACCCAATCAATTAACTGTATTACGGATCATTATGATCCCCATCTTTATTTTGGTCTTGGTTTTGCCAATCGATCTTGGCACGCTGACCGTTGGTACGACACAATTAGAAAACACGCACCTTATTGCAGCGATCCTTTTTGCGGCAGCCAGCATTACAGACTGGCTAGATGGCAAGATCGCTCGTTCCAGAGGCCTTGTTACCAACTTCGGGAAGTTTGCTGACCCGTTAGCAGATAAAATGCTCGTCATGACGGCCTTTATCATGCTGGTTGAATTAGACAAAGCCCCAGGCTGGGTAGTTTCGATCATCGTTTGCCGCGAGTTGGCAGTGACAGGTTTACGCTTGTTGTTAGTGGAACAAAGCGGGGAAGTCATGGCTGCTGCGTGGCCAGGGAAAATCAAAACCGCGACACAAATGGTTGCGATCATTTTCTTGTTCTTGAACAACATTCCCTTTTCAATGATCGGTTTACCTATCGATCAAATCATGTTGTATCTATGTTTGATCTTCACGATCTATTCCGGGGTCGATTATTTCATAAAAAATACGAATGTTTTTAAAAATTCTATGTAAAATTTCTAGATCTAGATAAAGAAGCGATAAAAACAAGGATACAAGTCACGAAAGTTCAGAAGTTTTCTGGACTTTTTTTGTCAATATGAAAGACTTTTACGTATCTGATAAATGAAGGAGTAAACGAATGAAAGCAGAAATTATTGCAGTCGGGACCGAATTACTTTTAGGACAGGTGGTGAATACGAACGCGACCTTCTTGTCAGAAGAACTGGCAAGTCTTGGGATCGATGTTTTTTATCATAGTGTTGTCGGGGACAACCCCAATCGCTTAGAAGAATTGCTGACGATCGCCGACAAACGCAGCGACTTGATCGTATTGTGCGGCGGCTTAGGGCCCACCGACGATGACTTGACGAAACAAGTCACTGCCCGTCATGTGGGACAAGAGTTAGTCAGAGATGAACCAGGTTATCACCAATTGAAAGCCTTCTTTGAAAACAGTCAACGGAGGATGACGGAAAACAATTTGCGGCAGACCCTCGTTTTTAAGGACGGTGTGTCTTTGCCAAATCCCAATGGACTAGCGATCGGGATCTTTTATCAGACAGCCACTACCAGTTATTTGCTGCTGCCAGGACCACCAAGTGAACTACAGGCGATGTTTCTTACCCACGCAAAACCACTTCTATTAGAGCAGTTTCCCCAAGAAGAAGTCTTGCTGTCTCGCGTTCTGCGCTATTACGGGATTGGGGAATCGGCATTGGTCACAGAATTGGCCGATTTGATCGAGAATCAAGTCAATCCCACCATCGCTCCTTATGCCAAACCCAATGAGGTCACGCTGCGTCTGACGGTCAAAACCGCAGACGAGGCGCAAGGGATCAAACAATTGGATGCGTTAGAAGAAACCGTCCAAGCACGGGTCGGTGCGTATTTCTATGGGTATGGGGAACAAAATTCGCTGGCAGAAACAGTCGTCGAGCGACTGATCGAGAAAAAGAAAACCGTCACCGCAGCGGAAAGTTTGACCGCTGGTTTGTTCCAAGCGACACTAGGAGGGATTCCTGGCGTCTCTGAGGTGTTTCCCGGTGGGTTCGTGACATATTCTGCTGCAACAAAAAGCAAGCTCTTAGGCATCGATCCAGAGCTTTTGGAAAGCTATGGGACTGTTAGTCAGGAATGTGCAGAAGCAATGGCCGTCTATGCCCGCAAACAAGCCGAGACTGATTATGCGGTGGCGTTTACGGGTGTTGCTGGTCCAGACGAGTTAGAAGGTCAGCCTAAAGGCACCGTTTGGATCGCCTTAGCTTCTGACAAAGGCGTCTCGAGCCAGCTGTATCACTTCAACCGCGACCGCGCCTATATTCGGCATAGTGCCGTCATGGCGGGCTTAAATCAAATACGTAAGGAATTATTAAATTAATGCGAATGTTTGTTCGTTTTTTCTTGCAATTTCCCGTCAGAAGGACTATTATTATCTTATGAACGACACACGAAAGTGATGAATATAAGGAGGATTATCCGTTTGGCAGATGATCGTAAAGCAGCCTTAGATGCTGCACTAAAGAAGATTGAAAAGAACTATGGTAAAGGTGCCATCATGAAGCTTGGCGAAAAAGTTGATCAACAAATTTCAACGATCCCAAGTGGTTCATTGGCCTTGGATGTTGCATTAGGTGTAGGTGGTTACCCACGAGGACGGATCGTAGAAGTTTACGGCCCAGAAAGTTCTGGTAAAACGACAGTTGCTTTACATGCCATTGCGGAAGTCCAAAAAAATGGCGGAACAGCAGCATTTATCGATGCCGAACATGCGTTAGATCCTCAATATGCGCAAAAATTAGGTGTAAATATCGATGATCTTTTGTTATCACAACCAGATACAGGAGAACAAGGATTAGAGATCGCTGACGCCTTAGTTTCAAGTGGTGCGGTTGATATCGTGGTCATTGACTCGGTAGCAGCTTTAGTCCCACGGGCGGAGATCGACGGTGAAATGGGTGATACCCACGTTGGTTTGCAAGCACGTTTGATGTCACAAGCATTACGGAAACTTTCTGGTTCCATCAACAAAACGAAAACGATCGCGATCTTTATCAACCAAATTCGGGAAAAAGTTGGGATCATGTTCGGGAATCCAGAAACGACGCCTGGTGGCCGTGCGTTGAAATTCTATTCAACCATCCGTTTGGAAGTACGTCGTGCTGAGCAATTGAAATCCGGTACAGATATCATCGGGAACCGCACGAAGATCAAAGTAGTCAAAAACAAAGTAGCGCCACCATTTAAAGTAGCAGAAGTCGACATGATGTATGGTCAAGGGATTTCCCAAGAAGGTGAATTGCTGGATATGGCCGTGGAACAAGACATCGTCGATAAAAGCGGTGCGTGGTATGCCTATAAAGGGGATCGTATCGGTCAAGGTCGTGAAAACGCCAAAAACTACATGCGTGAACACCAAGAAATGATGCTAGAAGTTTCTGCTCGCGTCCGCGATGCTTACGGGATTGGAACAGGAGAGACCGTAACCCTTGAGGAAGCGCAAGAAGAATTACCATTAGACGACTAAGTCTTGAAAAAGCCAAACAACCTCGTTGTTTGGCTTTTTTGTGGTTTTTGCCAGATTCGTCCATTGTTGAAAAAACATCCGTAAAAAGGAAGGGTTGCGAAAGTTTACTTTATTATTTAAAGTTGACACTCTTGGGTTCAAACATTAGAATAAACGTATGTGGATTTCCACATAAGAAGTAGCGAATTGATAATTTTGTTATCCTTTGTTAATCAAAATTACAAAATATTTAAAAAGATAGTATGGAGGTGGATTCATTGGAACTACTTTACATTCTCCTCGCTATCATCGGTTTAATTGTCGGTCTTGGATTAGGAGTTTATGTGACGAAATCTCGTCATGAGAAAGAAATCAACGGCGCCCAAAATTCTGCAGCTGGAATTATCGAAAGCGCTAAGAAAGAAGCAGAAACTCTTAAAAAAGAAGCATTGTTAGAAGCTAAGGAAGAAAATCAGAAGTATCGGTCAGAGATTGAAAGTGAGTTGAAAGAAAGCAAACTTGATTTAAAATCACAAGAAAATCGTTTACTCCAAAGAGAACAAGTTCTTGATCGTAAGGACGATTCTTTGGAAAAACGAGAACGCTCACTTGAAGATAAAGAAGGCAGACTTAGTGAGAAACAACAATTAATTGACGAGCGAGAAAAAGAAGTAGAAAACTTAATCGATGGACAACAGAAAGAATTAGAGCGCATCGCTGCGCTGTCTAGAGATGAAGCAAAAGAGTTGATCATGAAATCAACGGAAGAGGAATTGAACCATGAATTAACGATCATGGTCAAAGAATCTGAACAGCGTGCGAAGGAAGAAGCAGATCGAAAAGCAAAAAATCTCTTGTCCTTAGCAATCCAACGTTGTGCCGCAGACCAAGTGTCTGAAACCACGGTATCGGTCGTATCATTACCAAACGATGAGATGAAAGGTCGAATCATCGGAAGAGAAGGTCGGAACATTCGCACCCTTGAAACATTGACAGGGATCGATTTGATCATTGATGACACGCCAGAAGCAGTCGTCTTATCAGGATTTGATCCGATTCGCCGTGAAATTGCTCGTGTGACCCTTGAAAAACTGATTCAAGACGGCCGGATCCATCCAGCTCGAATTGAAGAAATGGTCGAAAAATCTCGGAAAGAAATGGATGAGCATATTCGTGAATATGGGGAACAAGCAGCCTTTGAAGTCGGCGCCCACACCCTTCATCCAGACTTGATCAAGATTTTAGGTCGTTTGCGTTTCCGTACCAGCTACGGACAAAACGTCTTGAACCACTCGATCGAAGTCGCAAAACTAACCGGTGTTCTTGCCGCAGAATTAGGCGAAGATATCCAGTTAGCCAAACGTGCCGGACTCTTGCATGATATCGGGAAAGCCCTTGACCATGAAATTGAAGGCTCTCACGTTGAGATCGGGGCTGAGTTAGCTGCCAAATACAAAGAAAATGGTGTGGTGATCAATGCGATTGCTTCTCACCATGGAGATGTTGAAGCAACATCGGTTATCTCTGTTTTAGTTGCAGCCGCAGATGCCTTGTCAGCAGCCCGTCCAGGTGCCCGCAGCGAATCATTGGAAAATTATATTCGCCGCTTGCAAAACCTAGAAAATATCGCCAACGGCTTCAAAGGGGTCGATTCCAGTTTTGCAGTCCAAGCCGGACGTGAAGTCCGTGTAATGGTCAAACCAGAAGAGATTTCTGATTTGGATGCTGTACGATTGGTTCGCGACATCCGCAAGAAGATCGAAGACGATTTGGATTACCCAGGTCATATCAAAGTAACCGTTATTCGCGAGACCCGCGCAACGGATTACGCCAAATAGCAAGCAAAAGCAGTATCCTCTCAGAGGGTACTGCTTTTTTGTGTAGCTGATTGTCAATAAGGACGGCTGAGTTGTGCAAAATCGACTCTATTTCATCAGCCCCATAAATGATCGTGCCTTTTTTATTCGTCGGCAACAGAACAACGAACAAGCAAAAGGATGGCTCGATAGCGACAGAGGCGAAAAATGGGAGGATCGATCCAGTATTATCGATTGGGGGGCTATTGAAAAACAAAACAGACCCAGACTTCTCGGGGAAGTCCAGGTCTGATTCATGTGTTTCACGTCTATACGTCCATCAAATCTTGCGTCGGCGGGCAAAGTCCACAAAGCGGAATTTATCCAGTCGGTGGATCGATTCGGTGTATTCAAAACAGCGCGTGTCTTCTAGATACACGAGGCTGCGAACCGTAACGACATGCTGATCTTCAGGACGCAGATCCATTAGATCCCGCAATTCTTTGTTGACGGGGTCAACAGTGATTTCTTTTTGTGCATAAGCGATCTCAAGGCCAAGGTCATTTTCAAAGTAATCAAAAATCGATACTTTCGCTCGGTTTTCTGGCAACTCTTCGATGATAGAAGCATCAAGGTAATCTTTATCCAAAATCACCACTTCTCCATCGATTCTCCGCTGACGGATCAGTTTCCATGCCTCAGAGGCGACAGGCCAACCAGTAGTCTCGTGCAGCTTTGGCGAAACGGCGATCTTACGGATCTCGACAACCTTAGTTTCACTAGGAATGCGTTGGGTATCTTGCAGCTCTCGAAAACTCGTCAAGCCAGAAATCGGGAAATCAAAGCGATTCAAGTCTAAAACGATTGAACCTTTCCCTTGTTTCTTTTGGATATAACCAGCATCCCGCAATAAATTCAATGCCTTACGGACAGTCTCGCGGGAGACACCATAAGTTTTGATCAATTGGTTTTCGCTAGGCAGCAAAGAATGCGGAGGGTATTCGTTTGCTAGAATTTTTTGTTCTAAATCTAAAAATATTTCTTTGAACTTGTTCATCGGATTGCCCCCTCTTTGGCTATTATAGCGAGGCCAATTTGGAAATGCAATCGACTATTTCGCCAAAAGTTCGTCAATGTTTAGGTCCGTTAATTTTTCAACGATCACATCTGCACCGTGTAATTCTTCTCCTGAATAAACGCCTACCGCATACATACCAGCAGCTTTGATACCGTCGATCCCTGCTTGAGCATCTTCAAAGCCAACTGCTTCTGCCGGTTCAATGCCTAGTGCCAGCGCTGCTTGGATAAAGATTTCTGGATCTGGTTTGCCTTTTTTCAAGGTTGCTGGGTCAACGATCGTATCAAAGTCTTGCATGACCCCAAGTTTGTCCAAAATAAACGGTGCATTTTTGGATGCCGAAGCGATCGCACAAGGAATGTTTTTTGCTTTGGCTTCATCAAGGAATGTCTTTACCCCTGGCAATAGATCATCAGGAGTCAAGCTTTGTAATAATTGTACATAGTGGGTATTTTTCTTCGTCGCTAACGCTTCTTTTTCGACTTCTGTGTAGGCATCATTTTTGTTGCCTAGGGTTAAGATTCGCTCTAAAGAGTCCATGCGGCTGATGCCTTTTAACTGCTCGTTGAACTTCAAATCGATCTCGATCCCGATCTCCGCAGCTAATTCTTTCCATGCAATGTAGTGGTATTTGGCCGTATCCGTGATAACGCCGTCTAAATCAAAAACAAATCCTTTTTTCATGTGTAACACTCCTTTTAGTAAGTAATCGTTGCTTCTTTCTTTGCTTCTAGAGAAACTTGTTGCCCATTCACTAAGATCATGACTGGCTGATCAGCGGTAATCGTCAATGTTTCATGTGTAACATTCATCGCAAAGCGGGTGCCGCGAACTTCTAGCTGAAAGGCTAAGCTGTCCCAAGCTTTCGGCAAGTTTGGCGTGATCTGCAGCTGCTCTTCTCGAATATCGATCCCAGCAAAAGTGGTTAATGGAATAAACAACGTAGCAGCCATGACACCGGCGTGAATGCCTTCTGCTGTAGTCCCGCCTTGGATATCACGGTAATCAGAAGAGAGGGCTTCTTGGTATAATGACCAAGCCAACTCCTGATCATCTACCATTGCCGCCAACTGGGCATGAACGATGCGTGACAACGTCGAGCCGTGGGAGGTACGAGCCAAGTAATAATGGAGATTTTTTTCAATATAGTCTGTTGGCAGCTGGTAAGAAAGATCTGCCAAAATCTGATTGACTTGCTCTTTTGAGAAATTGTAGAAAATCATCAAACTATCCGCTTGTTTCGCGACTTTGTAGCTGTCAGCACTCTTGCCTTCAGCGTTTAAGATGCGGTCCATCCGATAGATGTTGCCATATTTCTCTTTGTAGTGAGCCCAATCCAGATCTTCCAGCTGGAAGTACCCTTCAAATTGTGCAATGATGCCTTCTGGATCAATCTCTAAGCCCAGCTTGGTACGAATATCTGCCATAGCAGCAATATCTGCAGGGGTTAAAGCCGTTTTCTCTAATACCGCTTGGAAGCTCTCTGCTGAAAGTTGTTGTTGAAGGTTCTCGATCTCTTCAAACAACCATACTACCATCATATTGGTATAGGCGTTGTTTTTCAAGCCGCCTTGTTCACTATTTGGGTAGCTTTCATGAAATTCATCTGGTCCCATGACTTTATCGATAAAGTAACGTTGAGCAGCATCATCCCAGGTGGCAGCACTTTGCCAGAAATGAGCGACTTCTAACATCAATTCTAACCCATATTGTTCCATGAAGACTCGATCTTGCGTGTTGTGCCAGTATTGCCAAATGTTATAAGCGATCGCTAAGGAGACATGGCGTTGCAAGCGACTGTGATCTTCTTTCCATTCGCCGCTGATAGGGTTCAAATGCAGTTCTTGGGATTGCTCACTGCCATCCAATCCTGATTGCCATGGGAACATGGCGCCTTGGTAGCCAGCTTTTTGGGCATCTTTTTTGGCAGCAGCTAAGCGGCGGTAGCGATACAGCAGAATTTCTTTGGCGGTGTCAGGAAAATGTAGAATGTAAAACGGTAAGATAAACAGTTCATCCCAGAAAATATGACCGCGATAGGCTTCACCATGTAGGCCACGGGCAGTGATACTGGCATCTAAGGACTCCTGATAAGCATTCGGTGCTGCGGAGACCAGCAGATGATACGTATGCAGATTCAGCATTTTTTGCGACATCAAGTCACCAGTGACTTCGATGGCCGCTTTCGCCCATAATTCAGCCCAGGCTTGTTTTGAGGCGGTATACATCGTCGCAAAATCAGGTAATGCTAAGGAAGAAAACGTAAATGCCGGTTGCGGCTCTTCTTGGCGATAAGCGGCAACAGTGACTGATTTTTCGACCCGATAAGTTTGTCCTTCCGTCACCTCAAGGGTTACTTGCTGACGGATGAGCTGGTCATTTGTTTCAGCTTGCAGCTCAGCCAATGGTAGGTCCTGTGAAAACAGTTCAGAGGATTGGACAACGGTAATCTGTGATTGGTTAGTGGTGACCACTAAATGCGCTTTGTTTTGTTCAGCTGCTGCCTCTTTCACGGTCAAATGCTGGTTAGTTAAACTACGGTAACGAGCGACGTTATAGTTATAGACCGATCCGTCGGCTTCACTGACGAAGGTAAGGGCGCCAGAAAAGTTCAGCGGGGTAAACTGATAGACCAAACTGTATTGGTGAACATCTTGCATATTGGCGATCTTCTTCGTTTCGATTCGCAGACGCTTTTGTTTTTTGGTTTCAATTTCTGCCACTGATTGGAACAAGCCGGTCTTCAAATCCAATGTCCGTTTAAAGGAAAGGAGCTGATTGTTGGCGATATCGATCACTTCATCATCGATCTTTACGTACATTTTTTGCAGATTCGGTGCATTGACGAAGTCTTCATTGCTGATGGTATGACCAGAAACATCCGATTCCACCGTATTGTAAAGACTTGCTAAATACAGTCCTGGATAGTTCGCTTCACAAATGGTCATCTCAGGCGTTGTGCCTCGCAGCCCTAAATAGCCGTTACCGACGGTTAAAAGTGACTCCACCGAGTATTCATCTTTACCAGGGGTGTAGCCATAGTATTCGAGGCGCCAAGGAATTTCAGCAGTTTTTTCTTCATACTGTTCTTTCGTAGTGCAAACAAAGGGACGATTCAATTTTTCTGTCAACCATTGGTCTAGTGAAAAAGTCCCTTCTTCATTTGTAAACACCAGCGATTCAGAGACGACCCCGCCACCTTCCATTTGCTGCAGCTGCGCGGTCAGTGCGGCAACGCGCTCACTGTCAGTCCCAGAAAACGGATAGGTCGTACCCGTTTGATCCGTTAACAGCCATTGTTCCTTAGACAATATAATCGTATTCACAGTAGTTGTCCTCCTTTAAACTTGTCTATACATGCAAAATGATTATAACGTAAATTGTAAGCTATTTCAATTTATCTAGCCTGTTTTTTTATTCTTTTTTGTCAAATAAACAGTAAATAAAGTTGTTGGCAATATTATTTTATATTAATGAAACATTTTAAAAAACGTTTATTTATCAAGGTTTTTATATGGTACCTTTGCTATTTGCTTGTATTGTTTATAGAAAAAGTGAAAAAAGTTGGTTTGAAACGCTTGCAATATCAAAATTATCAAGTTATGATTAGTGCGTAATCAAAACATATATATACAAGTGGAGATGAAAGGGGTTTATTAATTATGGGAAAGTATCGTGATGATGCTGAGAAGCTGCTGGAATATGTTGGCGGCAAAGAAAATATCGCCGCAGTAACACATTGCGCGACACGGATGCGTTTTGTTTTGAACGATCAGTCAAAAGCAAACGAAAAGGCAATTGAAGAAATTCCAAGTGTCAAAGGAATGTTTACCAATGCGGGACAATTCCAAGTCATTATCGGCAATGATGTCTCAACGTTTTACAATGATTTTACCGATGTATCAGGAATAGAAGGTGTTTCTAAAGAACAAAGTAAAGCGATTGCAAAAAACAATCAAAATATCGTGCAACGAGCGATCGCTACGTTAGCTGAGATCTTTACCCCGTTATTACCAGCGATTATTGTCGGTGGTTTGATGCTAGGGCTGAGAAATTTCTTAGAAGGTGTACCGCTAGAAGCTCTAGGTGGACAAACCATTACACAAGCTTCTACTTTTTGGAACGGTGTCAACGGCTTTTTATGGCTGCCCTGTGAAGCCATCTTTCACTTTCTACCAGTAGGGATTACTTGGAGTATTACACGTAAGATGGGAACCACGCAAATATTAGGGATTGTTTTAGGGATTACATTGGTTTCACCGCAATTATTAAATGCTTATTCAGTAAGTTCAACTTCTGCTGCAGAAATTGCTCAAAATTATACGTGGGACTTCGGGTTCTTCACTATTGATAAAATTGGGTATCAAGCACAAGTGATCCCAGCAATGCTGGCAGGTTTCTTATTGGTTTATCTTGAAAGATTCTTCCGGAAATGGATTCCAGAAGCGGTTTCAATGATCTTCGTTCCATTGTTCTCATTGCTGCCAACTATTTTAGCAGCCCACATGGTGTTAGGTCCAATCGGTTGGCAAATCGGATCAGGCATTTCTTGGGTCGTAAATGCTGGCTTGACCTCACCATTAAACTGGTTATTTGGTTTCATTTTCGGTGGCTTGTATGCGCCTTTGGTTATTACCGGATTGCATCATACAACGCTAGCGATCGACTCTCAATTAGTAGCGGATTTTGGGACAACCAACCTTTGGCCAATGATCATGCTGTCAAATATTGCGCAAGGTACGGCAGTATTGGCGATTTGGTTCCTTCACCGTGGCAATAAAAAAGAAGAACAAGTCTCTGTTCCAGCAACGATTTCTGCTTACATGGGGGTTACTGAACCAGCGATGTTCGGGATCAATTTGAAATATGTTTACCCATTTGTCGCAGCAATGGTAGGTTCTGCCTTTGGTGGTATGCTGATCACTGCAACGAATACCCGTGCATTAGGTATTGGTGTAGGGGGACTACCTGGCTTCTTATCATTTAAAATTGAAAACTATCCAATGGTCTTCATCTCAATGGCGGTGACGATTGCGATCACGTTTGTTTGCACCATCATCTTTAGAAAAGTTACCTTCTTAAATAAATTAGAACCGCAATTGGCTGCTGATACAGCTGCAGCAGCGGCTGTTGCACCAACGACGGCTGCACCGACAACTGCAGCCCCAGAAGCGGCACAAGTTTCAGAGGAAACCCTTTATGCTCCAGCTGATGGGAAAGTAGTTGCCATCACTGAAGTTTCTGATCCTGTCTTTTCTCAAAAAATGATGGGTGACGGCTTTGCTGTTCAGCCAACGAATGGAACGATTTATGCTCCTGTTGCAGGTACGATCTCTAGCATTTTTGAAACAAAGCATGCAATTGGGATTTTAACGCCTGGTGGCGCGGAAGTTCTTGTTCATATGGGCTTAGATACTGTGGAATTAAAAGGTGCGCCATTTGAGGTCCTTGTTTCTGAAGGTGACACGGTCACACCAGAAACGAAGATTGCAGTGATGGATCTAGATGCAGTGACCGCAGCTGGCAAACAGACAGATGTTTTAACAGTCATCACGAATGCCGAAAAAGTGCGTCAGCTTTCATTGACGACCACAGGCACAGTGACAGCCAAAACAGCGGTTGGTTCCGCTGAATTAAACTAAAAAAATAATCCGTTTCCGAGAGCACCCTTTGACTAAGAAGGGGGATCGGAAGCGGATTTTTTTATGGCCGCCCTCAAGGGAGAGCGGCTTTTTCTTGGTTTTCAATGGGTAAAGCCGCAGTTAGCTGACGGCTTTTTTGTCGGTGCTTTTGCGGAAGTAGTTGATCGTTAATAGGAAAGTCAGTAAGACTAAGGCCCACAAAAAGAATAAGGCGATTTGAGAGCCGATGACCGTCCCTTGGGTGTAATCGGTCGCCGCATTTTGTGCCAAATTTATAATGGTCGCCACCACAGCCGTCGCCACTGCACCAGAAAATTGCTGCAGCGTATTAAAGATCGCATTACCGTCCGCGTACAACGCAGGAGTCAGCTTGTTTAAGCCGGTGGTCATCATATTGCTGTAGGCTAAGCCGATCCCGATCATGTAAAAGACATGTCCAGCAACTAGGCTCCAAATGAAAGGCGAACGCAAAACGAGGGCTAAGGCAAGCCAACCGATGGCAATCAACGTCAAACCAGACAGGATCGGTTTTTTCGGTCCAACTTTATCCAGCAACCGACCAGAGATTGGCGCAAGGATCGCCCCGATCGCCGCCCCAGGAAGCATAACTAATCCTGCAGTAAAGGCATCTTTTCCCAAGACGAGTTGGACAAAGTTCGGCAAGACAAAGGAAATGCCCAGTAAAAGGAACTGACAAACAAGAAAGCCAAACAGAAACAAACTGAAGCTACGGTTTTTCAAAACAGCCAAACGAATCAAAGGGTTCGGGCCTTTTGAGCGTTGATAAAACAAGCCAGCACCAATGAAACCGAAAAGCAGCGGCAGTAGACTCGCTAAGGTGCCTACTTGATTCAAGAACAATAAGAAGCCGCTGAACATCAAGACGATTCCTAATACACTCAGTAAATCCAGGGAAGTGTCTTTTGCCCCAGCCGTTTTAGGGATCGAGTAAAGGCCGAGTACTAGGGAGATCAGCAAGACTGGGATCAAGAAAAGAAAGATCGCATTCCAAGACCAATGGGCGGTCAATAAGCCCCCATATGTCGGTCCGATCGCTGGAGCGATGGAAGTGGTCAAATTCCCTAAGCCGATTGCCGCTCCCCGTTTTTCAAAGGGGGAGTAAGTCAAAATGATGTGGAACATCAAAGGCAGTGCGATCCCTGTGCTGGCACCTTGGAAAAAGCGGCCAATCAGCAAAATGGCAAACGTCGGCGATAAAAAGTCGATCACCAAGCCAACAAGGAAAAAGGCGTTGGCAGCTAGAAACAAGGTTCTCAATGAGAAGCGTTTCAAAAGGTAGGTCGATATTGGGACAATGATGGAGATGACCAGTAAGTAGATGGTCGTCACCCATTGAACATCGGATGTTGAAAGCGTAAATTGATCGATCAATGTCGGAAACGTTACATTCATGGCTGTTTCAATCAGCACACCTGCAAATGACATCAATCCGGTTGCGAGGATCGCCCCCACGAGTTTTTTGTTGTTTTCCATATTCTCACCTCTAAAAATTCGCAAAAAAAGAGACCGTTTCTATTCTCATAGAAACCGCCTCTCTCTCGACAAGCGAACCCGCTTGTTATCTGTACGATTTATTCTATCGCTATTCTACTGACTTCATAAGAAAGTGTCAAGAGAAGTGGATAAAAAAATAGCAAAAAACTTTTTTGAAAGTTTTCAAACTTTTACTTACACGAAAAATTTTCTTCTGCTAGAATAGTCGAGTACGAAAAAGAGAAAGGAAGTTGTTACATGCCCATCAATAAAAAAGAAAGTTTGATCTATACGACACTTATGTGTATTTTCATGGTGTATTTTATGAGTGTTTATAACCTCATGTTTCAAGTCGGTGTTTCGGCATTGGCATTCCAATTGGCGTGGAATGAATTGCCATTAGCCCTTTGTGTCGCCTTTATTTTGGATTGGTTCATTGTTTCTGGTCCGGCAAAAGGTTTGGCGTTTCGATTTTTGGACCATCAATCAGCTACTTGGAAAAAAATCGGGTTGATTTCTTCATTGATGATCGCCGGCATGGTGATCTGTATGTCACTCTTTGGTGCGTTGATGCACCCAAACCCTGATCACTCGGTGTTCGTCAATTGGCTAAGCAACATTGGGAAAAATGTGATCGTCGCATTGCCGTTGCAATTGTTCATTGCAGGTCCAATCGTTCGCCGAGTGTTTCGCGCCTTGTTTCCTATTGGCACTGTGCAAGAACAGCCAGTACTAGGGGAATAATCGATCATTAGAAAAAACGTACTGCAGACAGGTTCTGCCAAGGTTAGCTAAAACAGCTAGCTTGGCGATACCTGGACTTGCAGCACGTTTTTTGCTTTTATAGACAGCAAAAAAACCCATAGGATGGTATGGGTTTTTTTGGTTACCCTATGAAATAGGATACAGGATGTACCTATATAGTAATATGGTTCACTCAAAAAGAGAAGTTCAATTTTTTCACCGATACATGAAATTAATGCAAATTACTAGTTTTTCTGACGAAAAAATCAACTTATAATTATTTTCCGTCTGTCATTCCGTATAGAAACCAACGAGTTGATACCAGCGACGATGCTCAATATGGTAGGCATCAGGTGAGTAGCCTGACATTGAAAAACCGATAAAGGTGATGACCAGTCCGAGAATAATAAACAACAGACTGAGAAAAACGAAAAAGCGCTTATTGATTTTGATCATAGGACTGCCTTCTTTCGATAGTTTTGAACAAATGATTTCGGCCAAACGACAAGGGAGTGGGTAAGACGTGAAAAAGGTCGGCTCATACTATAAGTGGCGATCAGGCAAAGCAGCCCTAAACCAAATAAGAAAATCCCCATGCCTAACTGACTTAAAAAGAGATAGAAACCATCCGCCATCAGCATGGGACTTAAGACAACGCTGGCGATCCCACCGATAAACGTAGTGACACCAATCATGCCAGTGGTGAAAGGTACACACCAGATGATTATTAAAAAGCTTAGGATCAGCAAAGCGGCACTTAACAAGAGGCTGCCCCACAATGGGAAGCCCAGCACTAAAATCAAGAGCAAGAAGGGATGAAAGCGGCGGGGAATCTCAACTACGACCTCTTCCGTTTCGGTAACTGCTTGGATCAGTTCTTTTGGGGAGCCAAGGCGTGCCACGGCTTCTTCTTCGGTGTATCCTTCTTCCATCAAATCTTCGATCATCTCGTCATAATAGTTGATCAGCTGATGAATCTCGCTAGGTCTGACTTTTTCAGATAATTCCGCAGCCAATGCCTTGATAAAATCAACTCTGTTCATCTAATGTTCCTCCTTTAATAAATCGCTGGATCAATGTCAATTGGGGCCAGTCGTTGGTTAAAAAATCGTCGATCCGCTGTTTTCCGATTTTGGACAAGCGGTAATATTTTCGGGTCCGTCCTTGATGGCTTTTATTATAAGTCTCAACCGCTCGGCTGGCTTCTAAGCGCTTCAAGATAGGATAGAGCGTTGATTCTGAGATTGGCAGTAAAGGAGATATGTTTTTGACTAATTCATAGCCATAAGAGTCACCATGCTGCAAATAAGCCAACACACAAATTTCCAATAATCCTTTTTTTAATTGGGCATCCAAAGGCTCTCCTCCTGTTCATACTCATACTATACATTACATAGTATCATTCCACAAGCAGCACCAGTCAAAATCAGCCTTAAGTCTGAGCACCATAAGACAACAAGAGTTTCTTTAATAAAATGGTCAAAAATAAAAAATAAAATTAAGAAAATCGGCGGAAAGTATAGGTTAACGTGCTCTTTTTTGTTAAAGTAGAAGTATAAAGATTACTTTCAGTAAGAAAATGGGCGTTGGTTGTGCTTCTAAAAGCTGCAAGTAGTCAAAGTGAATGAGACGAACATCAGCAAGAATTGGTGACGTCCAGAAAGGAAGGGGTATTATGAGAAAAGCAACGATTACGAAAAAATATTTGATCAATTGCTTAAAAAAATATCTGGTGGAATATCTTTATCGACCAATCACTGTCCGCGACATTGCTAAATATGCACGAACATCGACCCAACCGATCTATTTAAATTTTTCAAACATGCAAAATTATAAACAGGCGATGGTTGATGATGTGTTTCGCGACATTCACGAAACAAAAAAAGAGTCAGAAGAGACACTCGATTCCTTATACAGCTTTTGGCAGGACTATTACGTATTTGCCAGCCGCAATCGTAACCTCTTTTTCGCACTTTTTTTAAATGATATTGGCTGTGGTCCTTACATAAAAGAGCGTTCTTTTGCTTATTTTCAAGAAGCAATTGCTGAATCAGCTGTTTTTCAATGTGCGCATAAAAGCGATCTGAGAAAATATCATGAAGAAGCCTTGATCTTTTTTAGTGGGTTGGTATTGCTGTTTATTCGTGAAGGGTGTAGTGACAGCAAGAATGATTTTATGAAAGATACCATTGAGTATTGGGAACGAATGTTAAAGGAACCAGAAAGCGCGCCACGTGATCGGGGACCGCAAGCATTGTTAGAGGCTGGTGCGTTTGCTGTAGAAGAATAGGTACTTGAAATCAAGCATTAAAATAAATATCTGAATATTTCGACACAAAAAAACCGTTAGTGATCAAACATTCTTCACTAACGGTTTTTTTTGAGGAGGCAAGTCTTGCGGTATGAGTAGAACAATTGTGGTTTTTTCACCTTTTACTGATTGAATCGCTAAGGAAGCTTGCGTGCCATAGTACAATACTAGCCGCTGGCGTACATTGTTGATACCATAATGTTGATCAGAAGGTTGCTCCAGTTGTTTTAGCTGTTCAGGATCAATTCCAGGACCATTGTCTTGAATCTCAAACCGCAGCCATTGTCCTTCTTTGAGGCAGCGGATCGTCAATACACCTCTGCGGTCATCTTCAATATGATCCAGCCCATGAAAGACGGCATTTTCGACAAACGGCTGCAAGAGTAGATTGATCATCGGATATTCATCGATATTTGAGTCAATTTCGAGGACTAAATCAAAGGAATGGTGATGCATTTTTTGCTGAATTTTAGCATAGGTGATCGTCAGATCGAGTTCTTTGCTGACAGATAACCGATTGGATCCTTGGTTTAGGCTGAGACGGTAGAATCGAGACAGCAGCTGAGCCATCTCACGGATTTCGTGATTGCCGTTTAGTGTGGCAGTATTGCTGATCAATGCTAAGGAATTATAAAAGAAATGCGGATTGATCTGGGCTTGCAGAACCCGCAATTCGTATTCTTTTTGTTTCAGTTCGGCTTCATATACTTCATTGATCAGCTCAGCGATTTTATCTAGCATTTTTTGAAAATTGGTGTATAACTGTCCAACTTCATCTTCTGAAGAATAACTATGCTCGATTTTGAATTGATCCATTGATAAAGAAGCCATTTGCTGGGCCAAAGAATTGATCGGCTGTACCACTGTTTTTGCTAGCCACCAGCTGGATAAAACCAATATCACTAATACAAAACCAAAGATAATGAGTGCCGCACCAACTAGATACAGTAGACTGCTGAAAAATGACTGTGCGGTTTTAACAAAAACGATTTGCCAATGATTATCCAGCAGTACAGGGGCTTCTTCAATAACTGCGCTTCCAACCAACCACTGTTTTTGAGTACGCTGCTGCTTCGTCAAATAATCAATGCGGTAAAGCGTCTGCCCGGTCTCTGACTGGATCGTCAAATCGTAAGGTTCCTCAGTGACTGCATCAAGATTCGTGAACAATGCTGCTCGATCGATGGTCAAAACGATGTAGTTTAGGGAATCTGCGGTATGGCCTTTTAAAAAAAGGTTGGTATAAAAAGAAAGTTCCTCCCGTTCTTTGTCAAAATACGTGCGAATTTCAGTCGAGGGTTTCTCTTTGAGAAAAGGCAGCGCCGTGTCAGCAGTGATTTTTTTGACATATTGCCCATGATCATAAAGATCGATCGTGGTGTATAGCGTGATGCCTTTGATATCTGCTTGCGGAAAACGAACACTGTGAAACAAAGGCAAGATCGTATTTTGAAAGAGATTGTATTGATCAAAGTTTGAGAAGCGTTGACTAGAAAGTTCTTGCGTCAAGGCGGTATTGTTGGCTAAGAAAAGCAGGCTGTCCCGATAGGTATGGATCTTGCTTTCTAACTGATAGCTGATACTTTTGAGATTATCGGAGTAAGCACTTTTTTCCTGCTGTTGGATAAAGGCTCGGATGATAGACACCCCGACAAAGGTCAAAACGATCAGAGGAACAATGCTTGAAAGAATCGAAATAAGGGCGATCTTTTTTTGAAAGCGAAAATTTTTAAAACAATCGTGGACTTTTCTTAACAAGAGGGACCTCTCTTTCTATAGGCATCCGGCGTCATTCCGACAATTTCTCGGAACGTTTTGCAAAAATAGGAATAATGATTAAAGCCAACTTGTTTGGAGATAGTTCGAATGCTGCAGTTCGAGTTCTTTAAACGCTTCTGAGCCTGTTTGATACGGTAAGACTTGATGTATTTGGTGATACCCATGCCTTCAGAAGTACTGAATAATTCGCTTAGGTAGTTAGGATTGATATTGACTTCCTTTGCTAAGCGCTCCAAGCTCAACTCTTGGTGAAAATGAGCGAATATATAGGATTTTACTTGGCGCACATAGTCATTTGACTGACTCCCGTTGATTTGAAGCAGTGCATCATGGATATAACGGAAGAGGGCATCAAAAATATCCGCAATTAATTGTAGACTTGGCGCTTCCAGTATTTTTCCGATCTGATTAGCGCCATGCTCCGCATCAAAGGCGATCGTGCACTGATCGATGATGGTTTGATAAAAGGTCGCAAAATAAAATTTGGTATTGGTTGGTTCCTCACGTCCATTTGTTTCAAAGCAGTCGAAAACTGTTTTCACAAGCGCGTGTGCTTTTTTACTTTCGTATTGATTCACATACGAAATGGTTTTTTCAAAAAGAGCTTTCTTGACGATGTAGTGATCTCCCGGAAGCAGCTGGCAGATTTTCCCTTTGTTTTGCTGATAAAAAGACCGCTGACTGGTCTTCAGTAAGTCATGATAGGTGCCGTACATTCCTGAATGGTGGGGAACTGGTCCGCTGTCAAAAAGTGTTATTTTTTGCTGAAACTGCTCGGAAAAATAGGTAGTCAAGTTGTTTTTTCGCTCCTCGATTTCCCTTTTTGGCAAAGGTTCGTTAAAAAAGAGCAGTTGTGCTGGAGCTAAAAATAAACTGAACATTTCAGGAAATGCAGCAGACAGTGAAGGGACGAAATCCGGCGCATTCCAAGAATCCAGCGGCCAAGTAACGAGAAAAAAAGAGGGATGAGTCTTAAAAAAATCTTGTGCAACCGATTGCTCTTCCTTCGGTAGTGAATGCCAAGGATAGCCATAAAAAAGTTTACTCAAAATCTCTTTCAAATAATGGGTTTGTGCGATTGTTTTTGTGTAAGAGCGCTGCTTTTGTTGATCGATAAAAAGAATGATTTTATTTATTTGTTCATAAAAATCATCAGGGTCGATTGGTTTTAAGAGGTAGTCAACCGCTTGTAACTGTATGGCTTTTTTTACATAATGAAAATCTTCAAAGCCGCTGATAAACATCACAGGAATTTCAGGAACTGCTTCTTTGATTCTCGCTACGAGGGCATGTCCATCCATAAAGGGCATCTTTACGTCGGTAATTATCAAGTCAAAGGGCTGTTTCTGAAAAAGTTGCCAGGCTTCGCGGCCATTTTTGGCTTCTTCGATCCGCCATTCTTTTTCATGCTGACTCAAGAAGTATTTGATCACTTCTCTTTGATCGTAGCTGTCATCAGCAAGCAGCAGTCGGTACATGGTTTTCGCCGTCCTTTCGTATAGAGAAAATTACACAGTCGCTTCTTCTTTCTATAGTAAGCGATAAACAAAAAAAGCAACAGAACAAATTTGTAAACGTTTTATTTTCTGGAAATCGTGCTATAAATCTGAAAAAAGTGCTATATTTTCTATGGAAGCGATTGCGTATAATAAGGATATCAAAAAAGTTTGAGGAGGAAAACAATGAAATTCAGGCGGGGAACAGCAATTTTAACAGCCATGGCTTCAGCACTTATTATGACAGGATGCAGTTCAGAAGAAGCAAAGACCAATGAAAATGGGGATACCGTGATTACGATCGGACGCCAAACCGCACCGAACTCAAAACTGCCGGAGGGGGACTCTTACAGCAACAACGCGTATACTCGATTGATTCAAGAACGCTTGGGCATCGAACTGGAGAGTGCCTTTGAAGCCCACGGGGAAGATTACGATCGGCAAGTATCGCTAGCGATCGCTTCAGGGGAACTACCGGATACAATGATCGTCGGATCAAGAGATGAATTGGAAGAATTAGTTAACAATGATTTAGTGGAAGACTTGACCGAAGTATTTGAGGAGCATGCCGACGATTTTCTAAAAGACATCTATGATTCGTTTGATGGGATTCAGTTAGAAGCAGCTACGTTTGATGATCGCTTGATGGCGATCCCATCTACTAGCGATGACTTCGGGCCCAATCTTGTCTGGTTGCGCCAGGACTGGCTAGATGAGCTGGGTATTGAACTGGATAAAGATGGCAATCGCTCAATTACATTGGATGAGTTGAAGGAAACAGCGATTGCTTTTCAAGAAAATGATTTAGCCAACACCGGAAAAGCGGTTGGTTTGCCATTGGCCTTCTGGTTGTCCTCGCCAAATCATGGCGGCACGGCATATACAGGGACAGCCATTATGAATGCGTTTGGAGCCTACCCAAAATCGTATCTCCAAGATGAGAATGGACAGATGTTTTATGGATCCAATACGCCAGAAATGAAAGAAGCACTAACGCTGCTGAAGGAATGGCAAGATGAAGGGTTCATGGATCCGCAATTTGGTACCCGGACGTATGACGATATCCATGCCATGATGGTTAATGGGGAAACGGGCATCGCTTTTGGTCCTTGGCACATGCCTGACTGGGGGTTAGTACAAGCTAAACAAAATGATCCGAATGCTGAATTTGTTCCTTATGCCCTTGAAAATGCTAACGGCGATGGCGGGGTCAATGCCGTGGCTAACCGCGGTACTGGGCAATACATCGTGGTACGCAAAGGTTTTTCTGAGCCGGAAAAAATCATGGAGATGATCAATCTGATTTATGGTGAAGTTGCCAACTCGGAAGATATTGAAACCGAGTTTCCGGAAATTTATGACTATGCGAAAGTGGATGTCGATGGGACGGTTCGTCCATGGAATGTTGTTTTCTTAAAAGCCTATAGTGAGATTGATGATGCTGTAGAAGCTTCCAAGGCGGCGGTTGGTGAAACATCTATCGATGATATCTCTAACTTCTTCATCAAAGAAAATGCCGAAAAAATCAAGCAATATCTGGATAGCCCTGAAGAAACCGATCCGGTGGACTGGACCCGCTATGCTTCCCGCTATTTAGCCGTCAATAATGTGATGGGCGGTATCAGAGAGCAAGGACGCTTGAATGAAGTGAAACCACCGCGTTTTGATTCGATCAAAGCCAATGAACGAAACGGGCACAAGTAGGGAAACTGGAGGAAGAGACCTTCATTAAGTTTATCACTGGAGAAGAACCCCTGGAAAACTTCGATAACTATGTTGAAACCTGGAATAGCCAAGGTGGAACAGCCATACTTGAAGAAATGCAAGAAGTAGTAGATCAGCGAGCAGATAATTAAGCGGCCACTCCAGCGGTTCTGACACTCGTCTTTCGAACAAAGAAAAGCAAGGTTGTATGCAGGGAAATCGACTGCAGGTGCCTTTTCTTTGTTCGAATTTTTTCATCAAGCGGCTGGTGAGGCAAAAATTTTATGGAGGAGTAAGTAAATGGAACTTTCTGTTGAAAAAGAAAGCAAAAAAGAAAAGAAAAAGTGGTTTTCTCGAGACCAGCTTTTCTTTTTAGGGATGATTTTACCAGGCATCATTTTTATTTTGATTTTTTCTTATGGTCCTATGTTTGGGCTGTTGATGGCATTTCAAGATTATGTGCCAGCGAAAGGTGTATTAGGTTCTGAATTTGTGGGATTCGAGCACTTTCGCTATTTGTTCAGTTTACCGGATATTTTCTTAGTGACTAAAAACACGATTTTTATCGCTTTTTGGAAAATTATCTTTAATACGATCGTACCGATTCTTTTTGCGATTCTATTAAATGAAGTACGTGTAAAGTGGATGAAACGCTCCATTCAGACCATCGTTTATTTGCCCCATTTTCTTTCATGGGTCATACTGGCTTCAGTAGTGGTCAATTTATTCAGCCTTGATGGAACGGTGAATAAAATTTTACAAAACTTTGGTGTAGAACCATTAAACTTTTTGGGTAGTAATCAGCTATTTCCGCGTTTGCTGATCGGGACCGATGTTTGGAAAAGTTTCGGTTACAGTTCGATCGTGTACCTTGCTGCCATTACCTCGATTGATCCAGGGTTATATGAAGCAGCAACGATGGATGGTGCTTCTTGGTCAAAAAAAGTCTGGCACGTAACCCTGCCGGGGATGATGCCTTTTATTTTGCTGATGACGATTTTGTCGCTGCCTAATATCTTAAATGCCGGCTTCGACCAAATTTATAACCTGTATTCTCCGGTTGTGTATCAAAGCGGTGATATTATCGATACCTATGTCTACCGAATCGGTCTGATCGGTCGAGACTACAGCTTAGGGACTGCCGTTGGTCTGGTCAAATCGGTGATCGGTCTATTCTTGATTTGGTCTTCCAACAAAATTGCGGAGAAGAAGACTGACAGAGTGATGTTTTAAGGAAAGGAAAAAAGAGATGAAAGAAAAATTTAGTATACGGCATGCAGTAATTTATTTGATCGTCATTGTTTTAGCTCTTTCTTGTTTAGTACCGATGTTGAATGTCGTGGCACTTTCTTTAAGCAGCAGCAGTGCGGTCGCGGCAAATGCTGTGGGGCTATGGCCAGTGGATCTGACCTTAGCGGCTTATGAGCGCATCATGAGCGATCAGCAGTTTTGGCGTTCCTTTGGGATCTCGGTCATTCGTGTGATCGTTTCGTTGCTGTTGAACCTCTTGATGATCGTAACGATGGCTTACCCGCTGTCTAAATCAAAAAAAGTATTTCGAACGAGAAAATTATTCATGGGCGTGATGGTTTTTGCTATGCTATTCAGCGGCGGCATGATCCCAACGTATTTAGTCGTTCGCAATCTAGGGTTATTGAATACGATTTGGTCCCTGATTTTACCTAGTGCAGTCCCTATCGGCAGTGTGATCTTGGTGATGAATTTCTTTCGGGGAATCCCCAAATCATTGGAAGAATCTGCTCGGATCGATGGTGCCAACCCGCTGCAGATTTTGGGACGAATCTATATCCCAATGTCATTGCCTTGTTTGGCAACCGTTTCTCTATTCAGTATTGTCGGCAGTTGGAATGATTTTTTCAGTGGACTGATCTATATGACCAAGACTGAAAACTATCCTTTAATGACCTATATCCAAACACTATCAGTCAACATTGCTGAAACAATGCAACAAGCCGGAAATTTGACTTCCGAGCAGCTACAAAGTCTACTAGCGGTCTCTGATCGAAACTTGAATGCAGCGAAGATCGTGGTGGCAGTGGTGCCGTTATTGATTATTTATCCGCTTCTACAAAAATATTTCGTTCAAGGAATCGTTGTCGGATCAGTAAAGGAGTAAACCCACATGATACACTTTTTTCATTCAGAAAACTTCTTCGCACGAATCGCTTGGAAATTCAGCCAGTTGCTCCTATTAAATGTACTACTCTTGTTTTTTAGTTTGCCGCTCTTCACGATCGGTGCAGCCATTACTGCGGGCTCAAAAGTGGCGACTGACCTGATAGAAGGAAAAGCACCGGCTGTTGTTCAGCAGTTTTGGTCGACCTTTTGTCAAAGCTTTCGAAAGAGCACTCTCATCTGGCTTATGAAGCGACCCCCAAAAGTTAGACCAAAAATCTAACTTTTGGGGGTCGCTATTTGTATGGCAAAATATCCTTTTGAATTAAAACTAAAAATCGTTAAAGAATATCTTAGTGGTGTGGGTGGATATCGGCATCTTGCCAATAAATACGGTATTTCAAGCAAGTCTCAAGTAAGTGATTGGGTGAATGCCTATCGTGAATACGGAGAGGAAGGTCTATTGAGAAAGCATCAAAATCAGAAATATTCTGTTCAATTTAAGTTAAATGCGATAGAGTTATATCAAACAAGTGAGATGTCCTATCGAGAAGTTGCCAGCACTTTAGAAATGAACAACCCTGCGCTTATTGCCAATTGGATGCGTAATTTCAGAGAAGCAGGTATTGAGGGGATCTCAAAAGAGAAAGGACGACCACTTACTTTGGCTAGAAAAAAAGAGAACAAAAAAGAAAATACAACAACTGAAGAACGCGATCGTATCAAGGCATTAGAAAAGCAAGTCCGATCCCTTCAAATTGAGAATGCCTTTTTAAAAGAGTTGAGGAAGCTGCGAAAACAGGAAGCCCAGCAAAGACGCAAGAATCAATCGCACGAATCATCGCCAGCCTCCGAGGATCATTCAAACTAGTTGAGCTTCTTGAAACATTGAAATTTCCTAAAGCAACCTATATGTATTGGCAGAAACGGTTTGACAGACCAAACCCAGACCAAGAAATTGAAGAAAAAATGATTGAAATTCGCAAGGAGCATAAAGACTATGGCTGTCTGCGACTAAAAAAAGAATTAGAGAATCAAGGGATTCATGTCAATAAAAAGAAGATTCAACGTCTGATAAAAAAACTAGGTATCGAAGTAAAGTCTTACACTCGAAAATCTCGACGGTACAATTCTTATCGTGGGAAGGTTGGCACTGTCGCCAAAAATCGTATTCATCGTCGGTTTTATACAAATATCTGTCACCAAAAAATTACAACTGATACCACAGAGTTTAAGTATTATGAAGTAGACACCACAGGTGTCGTTCGTCAGAAAAAGCTGTATTTAGATCCTTTCATGGATTTCTACAATAGTGAAATTCTATCTTATCGGATTTCTGAAAAACCAAACGCACTAGCCATAATGGAAGGATTAGAAGAAGCAATCCAGATGACAAATGATTGTCCATTTCGTAGAACCTTCCATTCAGATCAAGGATGGGCCTATCAAATGAATGCTTATAAGAATAAATTGAAGCAGCATAAAATCTTCCAGAGTATGTCTCGTAAAGGGAATTGTTTAGATAACTCACCTATGGAAAACTTCTTTGGTTTATTAAAGCAAGAGATTTTTCATGGAGAAGTCTATCGGAGTTTAGATGAATTGAAAACAAAAATTGACCAATATATCTATTATTACAACCATAAACGCATCAAAAAGAAATTAAATTGGCGAAGTCCAGTTCAGTTTCGAGAAGCTGTAAAAACAGCTGTTTAACAGTTAATTTTATCGTACAAAAAAGGAGTGGATTTCTCCACTCCATAAAAGTCTAACTTTTTGGGGTCACTACAAAATGATTTATTTTGAGTACTTCTTTTTTATGTATTGATATCTTGCTTCTCTCGCAGCTTTTCAACTAGAAATACGCAACCATACCACTATTCTATTTTCGAGATAACTGTTCACTAATCAAACGACTTGTCACTTCAAACGCCGTAGTGATGTTCTTTCGCTCTTCACTAGAAAGCACCTTTCCTGAGAAGGTTAAGTTAGGTTCTTTTTTTAGAAAATCAAGAAACTTTACCATTTGTTTAGAAATATCTTTTTGACTGCTATTTCGATAGTCTAAGAAATTCTTTTGTAAATCAGGGATAGCTTCGGTTTGATTATCAAGAATTAAATCTGTAGACACATGAAATATTTCTGCTAGTTTTAAAATCTCGGTATCTCTTAACGGTCGCTCGCCTCGTTCAATTCTGCCGAGAACATTTTTATTAAGGTTCATTAGCTTTGCTAGATGCGCTTGAGAATAATTTTTACTTTCTCTGAGATTAACCACATTTTCCCCTATTCTTGAGGGTTCGTATAAGTTCTCTTGTTGGGACATAAGTTCTGCACCTCTCATACCTGTTTTATAAAAGCGTATCACAGAATACAAAATAGGTATGTTTTGTATATAAAATAGATTTTACTGTTTAAATATCTATTTTGTTGTTATAAGATGAGTTGTATACAAAATAGATACGGTTTTAATTAAAACTGTTATAGGTTGAAAAATGGAAATGAGACTATGTGCTGGGAAATACATTCGTTCAATCTATTTCCATGGGAATCAGCTGTTGCCAGTTACTTTTTTATCATGAGTTGTCAAATCAATCAGATAATGCAAGTCCATATACAACACTAATTTTTAAACTTACCAAGGAACTTCATGATTAAGGTAAAGTTCAATAGAATATGCTCATAGTCACGAACTGGAGAAGAGTTTCATCACACACCTAAGACTTTCCTAACAGCACCAATGATAAAACTTTGATCGATCATAGTAAGTGAAAGAGAAAGGAGGAATTTTATAAACGTTACCACTTGATTTCCAGACAAAGTTTGCGAGAAAGGCTTAGGCTTTAGTTGATTTTCAACCAAACAATTATAAGGAGGAATTTATGTGAGAAAAAGATTGTGTTTGCTAGGGATAGTTTGTTTTGTTAGTATCCTGTTTCTATCGGCTTGTTCCAATGAATCAAATCATAGTGAGTCTGGCAGCAATGAAGGAAAAGTTTCGCTAACCATGACAGCCTGGGGAAATCCCGCAGAACAAGAAGTATATCAGCGAGCGATTGATGCCTATATGAAACAAAATGAAAACGTATCCATCGAACTTATTCCTGCTCCTGGGGATACGTATGCGCAGCAATTACTCACGCAGTTGCAAGGAAGTCAAGCTCCTGACTTATTTTATGTAGGGGAGGTACAAATGGCGCAACTGATTGCGACTGGACGATTGATTGAATTAACAGATTTCTTGGAATCAGAGGATAGCTATGTCAAAGTTGATGACTTTGCCTCAGGAATCTGGGGACCTGCTCGAAGAGGGGAGCAAATCTACGGTGTTTCTGTCGATTCCAATCCAATGTTGTTGTATTACAACAAAAAAGTGCTAGAAGAAGCAGGACTTGATCCTAACGAACCGCAAAAATTATATGAATCTGGAAATTGGACTTGGGATAATTTCCAAAAGATAAATGAGACGGTCACTGCTAATGGAAAATATGGTCATGTCCTAGAAAATGGTGCACATCACTACTTCAGTTGGTTGTGGTCAAATGGTGGAGAAATGTATGGGGACGATGGTTCGTTTATTTTACCTGAAAATGAACGAGGAATAGAAACCTTTGCTTATTTGACGAAAAATGTAATTGACGGGAATTTCACCTATGCCGGGGCTTTGCCAGAGGGGCAAGGTGGGGATGCCATGTTTATGTCCAACCAAACAGCCTTTGTGTCAGCGGGGCGGTGGTTTACACCAATGTTCAGCGAAAATGAGGCATTAGAGTTTGATTACATTCCATATCCTACTAATACAGGTGAACAAATCGAGCCTAGCTTTATTGCAACCGCGTATTTAGCAGTAGGTGATCATTCAAAAAATAAAGAAGAAGCGTTGCGCTTTCTATCCTACTATACTTCGGAGCAAGGACAACGGGATCGGTTAGAAGATGAGGGGAATGCTGTTCCTTCTGTGACGGCAGCAGATGACATCATTGAAAATGCCACGATACCTGAGCATGCCAACTATTTAATCGATGCAAGAGATATCGGTAAAGTAGAAGACAAACAGGCATTGGTTCCAGGACTAAGTGATCAATTAGAAAGTATTCTGGATCTACTCTTCTTAGGGCAGTTAGAGCTTGATGAAGCTGTAGTACGCTTGGAAAAAACAGCCAATGAATTGATCGAAGCCAATCAACCGTAGCAATACTTATTAGATGAGGAGGTGGTAGGATGAGGAAAAGCACAACAAAATGGGCCTGGTTATTTCTAACGCCACAATTAGTAGGGCTCATCATTTTTTCTCTGATTCCAGTGGCAATAGCAATTGGCTTGAGCTTCATGTCATGGGATGGATTTGGTGCTCGGACGTTTGTAGGGATTCAGAATTATATCAATCAATTTGCCAATCCTGATTTTTGGACAGCAACATACAATACATTGCTCTATACCTTATTCACTGTTCCGATCGGTCTGAGTTTGGCGCTGGTATTAGCGGTCGTTTTGAATAAACGTACTGGAAAAAATGTGTATCGATTGTTCTTTTTCATGCCGGTTGTGACAAGCTCAGTCTCTGTGTCCGTCATGTGGATGTGGATTTTAAATGGTGATATTGGGATATTGAATCAGGTATTGGGGATGATCGGTATCCAAGGACCTAATTGGCTGACGGACACTCGGATCGTGATGCTATCTATCGCTATGTTAAGCATCTGGTGGCAACTAGGGTACAACATGGTAATTTTTTTAGCAGGTATTCAAAATATCTCCAAATCCTATTATGAAGCCGCGGAAATGGATGGTGCCAGTAAGTTGCAGCAATTTTTTAAAATCACCTTACCGATGCTTTCACCAACGACATTCTTTCTATCCATTATGGCGATCATTAGTTCGTTTCAAGTGTTTGACCAAGCGTTTGTTCTTACTCGAGGTGGTCCGGGGAAAGCCAGTTATACACTTGTTTATCACATTTATCAGCAGGCCTTTATTGATTTTCGCTTTGGGTCAAGTGCAGCAGGCGCGGTTATCCTGTTTGTAGCGATTTTGGTTCTTACATTGATTCAATTTTATGCGCAAAAAAGGTGGGTTCATTATGAAGAATAAGAAAATTAGCGTAGGCAAATTGTGCTTACACGGATTACTAGCAATCGGTTCTTTTTTGATGGTCTTTCCTTTTCTCTGGACGATCGGCAGTTCCTTAAAAAATATGACACAGATTTTTGCAATACCACCTGTTTGGTTCCCGAATCCGATTGTCTGGCAAAATTACCTCGATTCATTGCAAGCGATGCCTTTTGGTCGCGCCTATTGGAACAGCTTCTACATTACGATCATCGTCGTTGTTAGTCAGCTTTTCACTGGATCGATGGCTGCTTATGCTTTTGCAAAATTGAAATTCAAAGGTTCCGAGGCTCTGTTTCTGCTATTTTTAGCGACAATGATGATTCCTAAGCAAGTCACCATGATTCCATTGTATTTGATTATGGACAAGCTCGGCTGGTTAAACACGCATTTGCCGTTGATCATTCCTGGTGCTTTATTTAACGCCTTTGCAGTTTTTTTATTGAGACAATTTATTCGAGGAATCCCCAAAGAATTAGAAGAGGCGGCAGTGATGGATGGTGCGAGCATCCCGCGTATTTATTGGAGTGTCATATTACCATTGATCAAACCGGCGCTTGCAGCCATGACGATCTTTATCTTTATGGGCACGTACAATAACTTCATGGATGCATTGATTTATCTTTCAACGCCTGAAAAATTCACGGTTCCTTTGTTGCTAAATAACTTTAAAGGACTCTATGTGACAAATTGGTCTTACATGATGGCAGGTGCCACGATTTCGGTAATTCCAATTATTCTGGTCTATTTGTTTGCCCAACGCTATATTATCGAAGGAATCACATTGACAGGGATCAAGGGATAGATAAAAAAGGATGATTAATAAGTGAAAATCAATCAACTGGCACAGTATCTAGAGTGGGTAATGAAATTTGCGTACCTCAACATTCTCTGGTTAGGGTTTACCCTTTTAGGGGTTGGTCTCTTTGGATTTTTTCCAGCTACGATGACTAGCTTCATTCTGTTAAAGAGCTTCATCGTTGATGGTGAAACCGAATGGACAGCGCAGGACTTCTTTATTTGCTATAAAAAAGTATTTTTTCGTAGTAATAAATTAGGATGCATCTGTTGGTTGATTCTCGGCAGCTTAGGGATCAATTTTCACATAGTTTTAACCTCCGAAGAGCCGCTGTTTATCGGTTTACGCATTCCCATACTATTAGCGATTATTGGTACTTTATCCATGCTTGTCTATGTGTTTCCTATCAGTGTTTATTGGGGAAGATCGATGTATCAGACCTTTTTTTCAGCAGGATGCTTTGCACTGGCATTTCCAGTTCAAACAGCTAAGGTCTTGGCTTTGCTTATTCTCATAGCGTGTATAGGGTTTCTTTTTCCGATGTTTCTGTTGTTCTTTTCTGGAAGTGTATCAATGTATCTAGTGTTGAAAAATTATGTCTTGCTACAGATAAAAATAGACAAACAATCGATGGAGTAAATGTTGCCAATAGGAAAATAGAAGATTGATTTTTCGAGAAAATATGGAAGAGATTGAGAGGAGCAAGTACATGGTTAAAATTACATTTATTGGTGCAGGAAGTACGATATTTGCAAAAAATGTGTTGGGGGATGCGATGCTGACCCCAAGTTTATCTGAGGCTGATATTGCATTATACGATATCAATGAACAGCGGCTTAGAGAATCGGAGCTAATGTTGAGAACGATCAATAAAAATGCCAATCATGATCGGGCAAAAATCCGAACCTATCAGAATCGCAAAGAAGCTTTAACCGACGCAGATTTTGTCATCAATGCAATCCAAGTAGGCGGCTACCAGCCATCTACAGTGATTGATTTTGAGATTCCCAAAAAATACGGTCTAAGACAAACCATTGGTGATACCATGGGGATCGGTGGGATTTTCCGCACCCTACGGACATTGCCAGTGATGCTAGAGTTTGCAAGAGAAATGGAGGAAGTCTGCCCTCAAGCTTGGTTATTAAATTACACCAATCCAATGGCGATGTTGACGATGGGGATTTTGAAAGGAACGAAAATTAAAACTGTTGGACTCTGTCATAGTGTGCAAGTTTGTGTGTCAGAGTTGTTTAAGCAACTTGGGATTTCAGAACAATATAATGCTGATGAATTTCAGTGGAAGATCGCCGGGATCAACCATATGGCTTTTTTACTGGAATTGACAAAAGACGGGAAAGATTTTTATCCAAAAATCAGAGAACTAGCAGCAGCCAAACCACATCCTCATCAAGATTCGGTGCGTTTTGAACTGATGAAACGTTTTGGCTATTACATCACAGAATCCAGTGAACACAATGCAGAATATCATCCTTACTTTATTAAAAATTTGTACCCAGAATTAATCGATAGTTTCGATATTCCGCTAGATGAGTATTTGCGCCGCTGTGAAAATCAAATTAGTGACTGGAATCAGATGAGGGAAAGTATTGTTATGAATGGGGAATTAACCCATACTCGCAGTAATGAATATGCGTCATACATTATGGATTCAATTGTAACTGGTACTCCTTCTGTTATAGCAGGGAATGTTTTGAATAAAGGCCTCATAACCAATCTTCCTGAAGACTGCTGTGTTGAAGTCCCCTGTTTAGTGGACAAGAACGGCATTCAACCAACCTATGTAGGTCAACTGCCTACCCAGTTAGCAGCGTTAAATCGAACAAACATCAACGTACAAGAATTAACAGTCGAAGCTGCATTGACATTGAACCGGTCGAAAATCTATCAAGCAGCTTACCTAGATCCGCATCTCTCTTCAGAACTCTCGCTAGAAGCAATTACTTGCCTAGTGGATGAATTAATTGAAGCCCATGCAGGTTATTTGCCAGAGTACAAATAGAAAAAGTTCGGCTTTAGTCTATTGTTATGGTGCTGGAAGTAGGGCTACATTAAAGCATAGATACAAATTAAAAAAGATGTAGTGGCGGCTTTTTCATCATTCATTTCGAGAATCTATTAAAAGAAGCGAACCAAAAAATTGTAAAATGATTTTTTAGTTCGCTTCTTTTTTGTTTTTGCGTAGAAAATGATCCAACACAAAAAGTCCGTTCGACAGAAGACCTGAGAAAATTTGGACCGAATCTTTCTTTTAATACAAATCGGAAAAGATCCGAAAACAAGTGTGGTGGTATTGTTAGTCCAAAATTGATGACAGAATGCTTTAAATGATTCGTCTGTCGATGTCGAATAACTCAAATTTCCCCTAGTTACGACAGATGACGAAAAGTACTTAGAATATAAGCTTCTTTTGATATATAATGTTATCTAAGGGGATGAATCACTCCTAATTTTTGACATCGACAGAAAGAGGACTATAAAGCCTATTATTTCAATGTGTAGTAGATGCGGGGTTCAAATCTAAAATAGTGGAATGTAAATAAAAGAGATCAAGCTTTTGATATTTATAGAAAAGCGGTTCAAATCTAAAAGAGTGGAATGTAAATCGAAGACATACCAAAACAACTTATGGGAGATCCTAGTTCAAATCTAAAATAATGGAATTTAAAGCTACTTGTTGACCGCTAGTAACAACCGTGTGATCTTATCTAAATCTAAAATAATGGAGCATCAACAGCATTCAATTAACGATCGACTGAATCATCACAACATCACCCTCCAAAAAAGATGGAGGGGCTAGTCACTTTCTCAGCTCAAAACAAACTTTCATCACCAATTCCCTCATTATAAACAATGCAATCCTCCAATAAACCTGCTATCAACCCAAAAACTGTCGTCCCTCCTTCTCAATCAACTCACAAGTCCATTTATCTTCAAATAACGATGCCATCTGTCTTGCTTGCTCAAACAAATCCGTATCTCCGATCGCAAAACTTTTTCGAGCAGTGGCTAACGAGTAGTAATCATAGCGCTTGCTCTTTTTTGCCAATAGCAGGGCTTGATCCGCGGCTTCTTTCGCCTCTTGGTGTTGCTGCTCTTGCAGATAAAGCAAGGCGACATTCAAATGAATCGCACACTGTAAAGACATAGTGTTTTCTAGTGCTTCGTATTTTTTTAGTTGTTGGATCAATTGGCGGGCGATGGCGTGGGCGATTTCAACTGGAAAGAGGTATAAAAGACAATTGATCAGCTTAATATCATCAAGGGTCCAGTCGGAATAAGCTTGAAGTGCATCCCAGGGAACCGTCAAAAGAACTTTGGGCAGGCAAGGAATTTCTTTTTCTGCATTCGTTGAGAGCGCTGTGAGAGAGTCGATTACATACAACAATAAGTCAATGGTTTTACTGACGGATGTTCTTTGGAAAAGTAAACATTGTTCTTTCAAAGCAAGCAATGCTTTTAGATCCTGGTTGGAAAACAAAGAGAAAAATTGATGCAAGATTTGTTGTTTTTCATTTAAACGGTATCCTTGGGCGATGTAAAAAAATTCCTCAAAACCGCAATCGATTCGCGCTAAAAGTGCGATAAAAAGGGTAACGGAGGGCGTTAATTTTTCATTCTCAAATTTAGATAAGGTGGTTCTTGAAAGCAGGTCTTTACAAACTTGCGCTTGCGTGATGCCACGGCTTTTTCTGATTTTACGATACGTGGTTCCTAAATTATTCATAGGCACCTCCTTGAGCAATGTGATTATAGTGTACATAAGATAATTTTACCCGTCAATCTGGTATAGTAGAACTATTAGACAGCTAGGCAACACCAGATAGAGGAGGCCCACAAATGAATCATACAAAATAAAATCCTTTACTTAGCAAATGGCGATCAATAACTAGAAAAACGAGCAATCGTTATTTCTAAGTAAAGGTGGAAAACAAATGAAGAAGAATCAGGGATTTACTCAATTGATCATTGGCCAAACAGTGGCGAATGTCGGGGATACCATTTATATTGTGGCAATTATCAGTTCTATTTTTAGCTGGACGGACTCTGCTTTGGCAGCGGCGCTTGTCCCAGTGCTAGTAACAGGAGGTGGTGTCATTTCCGGCTTTCTCTCACCGGTCATCACGAGTTATTTTCGCTTAGAACAAGTGCTGAAGGTCAGCCAGATGTGCAAAACAGCCTTACTCTTTTTTATGACCGCGTATCTCTATCTGAAAGCTGAAACGATGAATCTATTGGTTTTATATTGCCTTGTCGCATTGATTTCGTTTTTGGACGGCTGTTCAGAACCAATTAGTCGTGCCTTGATCCCGAAATATGTGGAAAAGCATCGCCTCGTCAAAGCCAATGGAATATTCAATTCGATGCTTCAAACAGTCAACATCGGCAGCTGGGCGATCGGAACCTCCTTGCTGCTAGTATTTTCTGTTCATCAGTTGGTTTTATTAGACAGCTTTCTGTTTCTAAGTTCCTCGATAGTATTAGCGTTTTTGCCTAGAACGACTCGAGAAAAAAACGAAAAGCAGCCATTAGGACACCAGTTGTTTATTGGCTGGCGCTGGATTATGAAAGATCCTCTGGTTCGGGTGATCGTTGGTATGGACATGCTGGAAAGTATCGCCAATACAGCATGGGTGTCCGCGATTGTGTTAGTATTCGTCCGAGAAGTGATGCAGGCACCTGATGCTTGGTGGGGCTATATCAACGCCACTTATTTTGTTGGTGCGTTGCTAGGAAGTGCGCTGGTGATGCGATTTTCCGAGCGGTTTGATAAAAACAAACGAACAGCGATTGTAATGGGCGCTGTCTTGGGCGGACTGATCACCGTTGCCGTTGCCCTATCAAGCGACCGCTTTTTGATTCTAGGACTATCCGTTTTAATCGGGCTCTTTTCCCAGATCAAAAATATTCCACAAGCCTCATTAATCCAACAAAAAGTAGCAGCCGATCGATTGGTTGCCATCTACGCTGCCTCAGGCATCTTAAATTCCGGTGTTTTTGCTTTATTCACCTTGTTGATGGGACAGGTAGCAGATGTTTTTGATGTACGGTGGGTGTTTGTTCTTTCCGGCAGTTTATTGCTTCTAGTGGGGCTGATTGCAGGGAAGCTTAAAGTTAGTTAAAAGTAAGAGAGATAGTAGTCAAGAGAAACTCTTTTTTACTAAGTTCTATAAGATAAAACTAGCTTTAACGGTTAGCTTAGGTAAAGGCACGTACAGGAAGATGAAAAAGTAATCACAGCTAGTTAGGAACAGTCCCTGACTAGCTTTTTGCGTAGTGATCTAAACGCTCTTACATCGAGAATACAATGATTATTGTAGATTTGATCAGTAGCTGATCACAGATCATTCATATGCAAAAGCATTTCGTAGCTGAATGTTGAGATTGACTAAGTATGGGACTGCTATAGGAGGAAAGCGCAAGCGTCTCTATAGAAAACTTGATTACTTGAAAGAAAAGCTTTGTATTGATTTGGAGTAAACTCACAATTTTTTTGAATATCTTTAGTTTTCCGAGATTCCCCTAAAAAGCTCATCTAACAGCTCTTAACCTTATATACATTTACAAATTTAACTCTTATCTTTTCGCTTTTAGTTAGTTAAAAAGCAAAAAATAAATGTGAATCCGAGCTATTTTTAAATAATTAACTAGATAATCTTCCGATTGGAACGGTTAAACAGTGAATGATTGTTAGAAAATAGATTAGGGAATGCAAGTTGTGATAAGTAAACTCATAAAAGAAGAATGCTAGAAAAGTAGAGAAAAAATAGGATTAATGAAATAATCGAGATCCTTAATTTTTAACAATTTTCGTAAACCATAAATGAATTGAAGGAAGCTTAGTGTGAGTGAAAGAATAATTACAAAAAAATATTGACTTAAAAAAATGGCTATGGTAATCTATAAACGAAAATAGTGGGAACGTTTCCAAAAAAGCATCTTCGTTAAATTTTTATTTTTTTAAACAAAAATGGAAACGTTTCTAAAATGTATTGGGAGGAGATTGAATTGGAAAAGACATTGGGACCAGGTGGTGAGATAAGGACGGTACAACGGGATAAAAAAAATATCTCGAAGTGGAAAAAATTAAAGAAACAGTTGCGGCGTGATAAGTGGATGTACTTGTTGCTCTTACCAGGTATCATCATGACGTTTATCTTTAAGTATGTGCCAATGTACGGTGCTGTGATTGCATTTAAAGACTATAATCCTATGCTAGGAATTTTGGAAAGTCCTTGGGTAGGACTAGATCACTTTAGGGAATTTATCAGTTCACCAAATTTTACGCTTTTGCTGAGCAACACATTAAAAATTAGCATTTATGGTTTATTGTTAGGTTTTTTTCCACCAATTATTTTAGCACTGAGCTTGAATCAAATTATCAATAAAAAAATAAAACAGAAAATCCAGTTGATTCTATATGCGCCGAATTTTATCTCAGTAGTTATTATCGTGGGGATGCTGTTTTTGTTCCTATCCGCAAATGGACCTATTAATGGGTTAGTAGAAAAGGTTACGGGGCAACTAATTATGTTCATGTCTAATCCAGCTTATTTCAGAACGATTTATATTTTATCGGGAATTTGGCAAGGAATCGGCTGGTCATCCATTCTTTACACCGCGACGCTGGCGGGAGTCAGTACCGATTTATATGAGGCAGCAAATATCGATGGGGCAAATATTTTACAAAAGATTTGGCATATCGATTTGCCGGCATTGAGGCCTGTAATGGTGATCAGCTTCATCTTGGCCGCCGGCGGTATTATGAATGTAGGATATGAAAAAGCCTACTTGATGCAAACTTCAATGAACATCCCTGCCTCAGAAATCATTTCCACTTATGTATACAAAGTCGGCTTGCAATCAGGTGATTATGCCTACTCTGCTGCTGTTGGTCTGTTCAATATGATTATTAATGTCGTTTTATTACTGATTGTCAACAATATAACCAAGCGGCTAAACGATGGTCAAGGCTTGTAATGAAAGGAGAAAATTATGAATAGTGCTTTATCAAAAATCGACCGTCAAATCTTATGGTTGAATCGAGTGATTGTAACTTTTTTAGTCGTCATCACCATTGTTCCGCTGATTTATGTACTGGTAGCTTCTTTTATGGACCCAGCTACTTTGATCAATAAAGGTATAAGCTTCAATCCGAAAGATTGGACAATACAAGGATATCAACGGGTATTTGCAGATGATTCCATTTTACGCGGTTTTGTAAATTCGTTGTTTTACTCTTTTAGCTTCAGCTTATTGACTGTATTTATTACGATGATCACTGCGTATCCTTTATCTCGACCTAACTTGGCTGGGAAAAAGATTATTATGACTTTTTTTGTCATTACAATGTTCGTTGGTGGCGGCTTGATACCTACCTATTTATTGGTAAAGAACTTGGGCATGTTAGATAGTGTATGGGCGATTATCATACCAGGTGCTATAAATGTGTGGAATATTATCTTAGCGCGTACCTATTTTAGTGCTTTGCCAAAAGAACTTTCTGAAGCTGCTACTATCGATGGCGCCAATGACTTGCAAATACTGTTCAAAGTCATGCTTCCATTAGCTAAACCAATTATGTTCGTATTGTTTTTATATGCCTTTGTTGGGCAATGGAACTCATATTTTGATGCCATGATCTATATCAAAGATCCCGACTTACAGCCGTTGCAACTCGTATTAAGAAATATTTTGATCCAAAACCAACCCTCACAAGACATGGTGGGAGCCAATACAGCCATGGCAGAAATGAAACAAATTGCTGAGTTGATCAAATACGCAACGATCGTCATTTCTAGTCTGCCATTAATCATAATGTATCCTTTCTTCCAAAAATATTTTGATAAAGGTGTTTTAGTTGGTTCTGTTAAAGGATAAGTATTGTTCACTATTTGTATGAATAAAAATTATAAAGGAGATTTTAAGATGAAAGCAAAATGGATGCTGCCAATCGTTTTTACTTCCGTACTAATTTTGGGGGCTTGTGGAGGCTCAAAAGAAAAGAGTACATCAAGCCCTGATTATGAACTAGAAAATGTCTCTTTTCCATTGAAAGAAAAAGTATCTTTAAAAATGATGTCTCAAAGTGCCCCTTTGGCTCCCAATGATCCTAATGACAAATTGATTTTCCAACGGTTAGAAGAAGAGACCAATCTCCATATTGATTGGACAAACTACAGTAGTGATTTTGCCGAAAAAAGAAATTTGGATATCGCTAGTGGGGATTTACCAGATGCCATCTTCAACGCCGCTGCAGGTGACTATGATTTATTAAACTGGGCGGAAAGTGGCGTTATTGTACCGATTGAAGATTTGATCGAAGATTATATGCCAAATCTGAAGAAAATTTTTGATGAAAACCCCGAATACCGACAAATGTCTACTGCACCTGATGGTCACATTTACTCTATGCCTTGGATTGAAGAATTAGGCGAAGGAAAAGAGTCGATTCATACAGTAAATGGGATGGCTTGGATCAACAAGGAGTGGTTGGATAATTTGGGTCTTGAAATGCCGCAAACCACTGATCAGTTGATGACTGTGTTGGAGGCTTTCAAGACGCAAGATCCAAATGGTAATGGTGAAGCAGATGAAATTCCTTTTAGCTTTATTAACAATGGAGGAAACGAAGACTTAAAATTTTTAATGGGGGCATTCGGTCTAGGTGATAATGATGACCACTTAGTCGTTGATAACGATGGCCAGGTACAATTTACTGCTAACAAAGAAGGGTATAAAGAAGCCATCAAATATTTCAATGAAATGAATAATAAAGGTCTTATTGATAAAGAGGCTTTCGAACAAGATTGGAATACGTATGTTGCCAAAGGGAAAGAACATAAGTATGGCGTGTATTTTACTTGGGATAAAGCAAATATCACGGGTGCAGATGATAGTTATGACGTCTTGCCAGTCTTAGCGGGACCAGATGGAACGAAACACGTTACTCGTACGAATGGCATGGGTTTCTCAAGAGATCGTTTCGTAATTACTAGTGCGAATAAAAACTTGGAACTTACAGCTAGGTGGATAGATAAAATGTATGAACCGTTACAGTCTGTCCAAAATAACTGGGGAACCTACGGTGATGAAGCACAGGCGAATATTTTTGAATTAAAGGATGGTATGTTAAAACATTTGCCTTTAGAGGGGACAGCACCGGGGGAACTAAGACAAAAAACCGAAGCTGGAGGACCATTAGCAGTTCTTGATTCTTATTACGGCACAGTCACGACAATGCCAGATGATGCGAAGTGGCGTTTAGATTTGATGCATGACACGTATTTGCCATATATTACAGAAGACAATATCTATCCACGTGTCTTTTTAGAAAAAGAAGAAACAGATCGATTAGCAAAAATTGAAACAGATATGTGGGATTACATCTATCGCAAAAGAGCAGAGTGGATCACCGGCGGTAAAATCGATGAAGAATGGGAAGAATACCTTGCTGAATTGGAACGTGTAGGTTTGGAAGAATGGATTCAAATAAAACAAACTGGCTATGATAATTTTTTGAAGGGAGCACAATAAGTGTTAGTAGAAGAAACGGCGATTTTGGATAAAGCAAATCGATTTATTGAAATGATGCGAGGAAAAGTTAACCCTCAGTATCGACAAAACTATCATTTTTCCGCACCCATCGGGTGGATAAATGACCCCAATGGATTTATATATTACAAAGGGCATTACCATCTCTTCTATCAATACTATCCTTACGATAGTCGATGGGGGCCCATGCATTGGGGGCATGCGCGCAGTAGTGATTTGGTCCATTGGGAAGATCTACCAGTAGCGTTAGCCCCAGATCAACCTTATGACAGCGGCGGGTGTTTCTCAGGAAGTGCAATTGAAAGAGACGGAAAACTATATTTATTTTATACAGGCTGTCAAGAAATTGATGGTATTAGCCATCAGCATCAATGTTTGGCGGTCTCTGAAGATGGTATTCATTTTAGCAAATACAGTGGTAATCCTGTGGTAGCAGAAAAACAGCTAGGTGAGAATGGGCTGATACAAGAATTTCGTGATCCTAAAGTAATTGTTCACAACGATGCTTACTATATGGTAGTAGCTACTAAATCTACACAGTCTACTGGTAGAATAGTGATGTTTCAATCGTCAGATTTGTATACTTGGCACTTTTACTCTGTGTTGCTAGAAGGGACTTCAGAGCAAGGAATAATGTGGGAATGTCCTGATTTATTCCATTTAGACGGACGAGATGTCTTAATCATGTCACCGATACAAATCAAGAAGAACGGACTGGAATATCATAATATCAGTTCTACCATGGCTTGTATTGGTGAGGTAGACTGGGAAACAGGTCAGATGATAGTTGATAATTTCCATGAAATGGATTTTGGAATGGATTTTTATGCACCACAAACAACAACAGATCCTAATGGTGGACGGGTGATGATTGCTTGGATGCAGATGTGGGATCGTACATTGCCTACACATGAGTTAGGCCATCTTTGGGCAGGCTCTATGAGTTTGCCCCGAGAGTTAAGAGTGAAAAAAAATCGATTGGTACAAAAACCCATCTCAACTGTATATAGTCATTTAGTTTATCAACAAGGCAGTGAAAATATCGCAGTGACTGACACATCAGTCGTATTTCGAAACGCACTGTCGGATTCTTCATATTTACATCTAGTCGCAGATTTGGAGAAAGCAGAAGTTTTTACAATTGAATTACTGCGGTCTAAGACGGATTGTCTCAAACTAACTTATGACACTGCTAAACAGGTTTTTGAATTGGATCGTCAGAAACTAGGAAGAGAGCTTACAGGGGCGGAAGAAGAATCTCTGAATGTCCGAAAAGTTGAAGTACCTTTGATTGATAATCAGCTCGTTCTTGAGATTTTTAGAGATACCTCATCAGTTGAAGTCTTTATTAATGGTTTAGAAGTTATGACGGCTACTTTCTATGAGCTGGAAAAAGCTCGAGATATCTTGTTTCATTCGATTGGAGAAAGTCGTATTCAAGCTTTTGAAACAGCGAGTGTGAAATAAATGTTTGATTGCTTAGGCGGTGTATCAATTATTTAATAGGTTTTGAAGGATAATATTTTTAGAAAAGAACAGATAGCTAGATTTCCCATGACTTTGCTATTAGTATTTTGAAAAAATTAGTAATTTATGACAAAATTCATTATACTAAACTTGTGCAGAAATGTGAGGGATCAACTATGAAAGCAACAATGAAAGATGTCGCAAAATTAGCAGGTGTCGGAGTAGGAACTGTTTCCCGGGTATTGAATAACGGTTCTGTTAAAGCTTCTACTAGAGAAAAAGTTGAAGCAGCAATGACAGAGTTAAACTATCAACCAGATTTTTATGCCCGGGGGTTAAAGATGAAGCATACGAATACGGTTGCTTTGATTCTACCCACTGTATGGCATCCATTTTTTGGCGAATTTGCCTACCATGTAGAAACAGCATTAGAAAGACAAAACTACAAGCTTTATTTGTGTAACTCCAGTGGTAATAGTGAAAAAGAACAAGAATATATCCAGATGGTCAGCCAAAATAAAGTAGACGGCATCATTGGAATTACTTATTCAGATATCGATGAATACATTTCGAGTAATCTGCCTTTTGTTAGTATTGACCGTTATTTCACTGAAGAGGTGATTTATGTGACCGCTGACAATGCGGCCGGTGGACGTTTGGCTGCAAATGAACTTTATCGCCGAGGATGTCAGAATGTAGCATATATCGGTGGGTACCAAGAAACACCGAATGAAACGAAGAGTCGTCGAAAATATTTTGAGATCGAGTGCCGTCAACTGGGGATTTCCTATAAAGCGTTAGATATGTTAGAACCTTTAGACCATCTCTCAGAACGTGTAACAAATTTTTTGTTAGAGAATCCCGATATCGATGGGATTTTTACGATCAACGATCCGATGGCATTAGCTGTCATTGGTATGCTTGAAAAAATAGGGAAAAACGTACCAGAGGATGTCCAAGTTATTGGATTTGATGGTCAAAAGATGACAGAAGGAGATCCTTATTTAGTCTCAACGATTGCCCAACCTACAAAGCAAATGGCGGAAGTGGCAGTGGCAAAATTAATTGCTGTCATTAATGGAGAGACAGTAGAAAAACGTACCGTATTGCCGATTGAATTTGGCGAAGGTGGCACAACGAAACCTTTAGTGAGAAACGATTTTGCTTAGTGCAAATACGTTTCTTTTTTTGAAAATGAGTGAATGAAAGGTGTAGATAAAATGTTATATGGCGGGATAGAAGCTGGTGGAACAAAGTTTGTCTGTGGGATTGGTAATGAACAATTACAAGTGATAGAACGGAAAAGTTTTCCTACCACAACACCAGAAGAAACGATGAAGCAAGTGTTTGATTTCTTTGATAAGTACAAAGGAAATATCGCATCAATTGGTGTAGGAGCATTTGGTCCTATTGATATTCAAATCGAATCAAGAACTTACGGATATATCACCAACACACCGAAGTTAGCTTGGCAAAATTATCATTTTGTAGGAGCTTTGGAAAACGCCTTGTCGGTTCCCATCTATTGGACTACCGATGTAAATGCTGCTTGTTATGGAGAATATATGGCAGGTTATGGAAAAGGTAAAAATAGTGTTCTGTATTACACCGTTGGTACTGGTGTTGGTGGTGGAGCTGTAGTGGGTGGGAAAATAGTCGCAGGTTTCAGTCATCCTGAAATGGGACATATGCTCCTACAACGTCATAATGAAGATCAATTTGAAGGAATCTGTCCTTTTCATCATGATTGTTTGGAAGGGTTAGCCTCAGGACCCGCGATTGAAAAGCGCTTTGGAAGAAAAGCCCAAACCATTTCATTTGATCATCCTTATTGGGCGATTGAGGCAGATTATCTTGCTCAGTGTGTGTATAACACAACGTTACTATATGCACCGGAAGTAATAATTTTAGGCGGGGGTGTAATGAAACAGCCGCAACTACTCGAGTTGATTCGCCAAGCGTTTAAAGAAAAAATGGGTTCCTATGTGGATACCCCTACTCTCGAAGAATACCTACTAACTCCAATGCTTGCTGACGATGCAGGATTGATCGGCTGCTTAGCTTTAGCAATAAAGAAGTTGGAACAATAACAGCATGTCAAAGAACGTGTGTAATAGTTTTTAAAACAGTTAGGATAGATAAAAAAGGTTAACTATAATGAGAGCTAGAAAAAAGGATAGCTAATAATAGATGTTCATATGTATCTTTTGCGTAATCGAATGTTGCAAATAAGAATTTTTTCTTTCGTTCTATACTATTGTCTAGTTGACTCAAATTGCTTCTTAATGCTTGATTTTTGTTTTATCATAGATATTCAGTATAGAAATAAACGATGTGAAAATCTATTATTCTTCTCGGTAGTTTATTGCTTCTAGTCGGGATGATTGCGTAGAAACTTAACGTCAATTAAAGCGCATCACGAATAGTAGTAACGAGAACTAATTAGACATTAGAATGTTATAAGAAAACCGTCAGGAGAGTCTACCTGACGGTTTTTATAATTATTAGAAGGCTTGCTATTCCTCACATCTCCGCAATCTTCCGCACCGTATTGATAGTCCGAATCGTAATCTGTTTGCCGACGCTGGTGCTGGCTGTTTTTTTCCACCAATTGGTTTTTTGATAGTCTTTGCGGATGTAGGACCAGAAGACGACGTCTTTGTAAGGGAAAACCTGTTCAAGGTCGGCATTTGGAGCCCCGAGTTTTTCAGATAACACCTCGTAGGTCAGTGAAGGCATCAAAAAGATCAGGTTGTCATAGATGGTTTTATCTTCCGTTCCTGACCAGTCAGGTATATGGGTCAAGCGTTCCTGCAGGTCTCTTTGGCGAATGATATAAATAGCGATATCAAAGGAAAAGTACCGTTTGATCATTGCTTTAATCATTTCGGCAAGGGCTTGTGGATCATCATCTTCGCTAGAAAAAATCACATTGCCGCTATTCAAATAAGTGACCACATTGCTAAACCCCAGTTCTTCAAAACCGGCTTTCAATTCTTTCATAGAAATTTTGTTATTCCCACCGACATTGATGCCTCTTAATAAAGCGATGTATCGTTGCATGGCTAGACCCTCCTTTAAAACGCTTCTTTTAGCTGATTATAGAATGGATGGAGAAGAAGCACAATCCTGGCTTCTCAGCTACCCAAAATACGTGAGCGAGAAGCGATTAATGCAAGCTTATTGGTGGAGTGGCTGTGGCGTACGTATTTTTGCACTGCAGATTAGTAAAAACGAAGAAACAACCTATAGATGGTAATACCCCTCACAAATTTGCTAAAGCAAGCGAATTTGTGAGGGGCACTTTAAGTTGTTTTCTCTATTTCTGGCTTCATTGTTAATCCACCGCAATCCTCACAGACACTGTCTGTACGGGGACATCATAAAAGGGATCTTCTCGTCGGCCTAAAAAGTCTTGGGCTTGCTGAGGGAAGAGGGCGTACATCAGCACGTCTTCTTCGCTTTTGGCATACTCAGCGATTTCTTCCCGAAAGGCTGGCAGTTGTGGTGCCAGTAGATCAGCTGGTCTGACAGTGATCACTTCAGCATCTCCGATAATTGTTTCTTTGATTTCTTCGCTGATGGGTGCTGGCGATTGTCCATAAAATCCTTTGACGTAATCTTTGATCTCACTTGGGACAAGTTTGTAGCGTTCTCCTGAAATCACATTCATCAAGGCTTGAGTGCCGACCATTTGCGACAATGGGGTCACTAGCGGTGGATAGCCCAAGTCCGCTCTGACTTTTGGTACCTCTGCTAGAACTTCTTCATACTTGTCTTGCAATCCTTGTTCCGTCAATTGGCTGAGTAGGTTCGACAACATGCCGCCAGGTACTTGATAGATCAAGGTTTTGGGTTCGATGTCTTTGACTTTCGGGTTCAGTAGTCCTTCTTCGCGGAAACGATCACGAACGGGATTGAAGTGTTCCGCGATCTCAGCGACTTTCTGCAAATCAAGTCCCGTAGCAAAGCCGCAATCTTCTAAGGCGATTGCCACAGATTCGGTTGCTGGCTGACTGGTGCCGCCAGCAAAAGAGGAAATGGCGGTATCAATGATGTCTGCACCGGCTTCCGCAACTTTTAAGTAAGTCATCTCAGCAATGCCGCTGGTGGCATGGGTATGGACTTCCAGCGGCAGATCGACCGCGTCTTTGATTCGGCTGACCAACTCGTAGCCGGTTTGCGGCGTCAAAACGCCTGCCATATCTTTGATACAGATAGAATCTGCGCCGAGGTCTGCCATTTTGTTGGCAAGGTCAACGAAGTAATCCACGGTATGGATCTGGCTAGTAGTATAAGAGATTGCCGTTTGACAGTGTCCACCGGCTGCTTTTGTGGCGCGGATGGCGGTTTCTAAATTGCGGACATCATTTAAAGCATCAAACAAACGAAGAATGTCGATGCCGTTTTCGACCGATTTGGTCACAAAGTCGGTGACGACGTCATCGGCATAGTTTTTGTAGCCTAAGAGATTTTGTCCCCGTAAGAGCATTTGCAGTTTGGTCTTTTTCACTTCTTTGCGGATCGCCCGCAATCTTTCCCATGGGTCTTCATTTAAAAAACGCAGACAAGCATCGAAGGTCGCGCCGCCCCACATTTCCAGGGCATGATAGCCTGCTTGGTCCATGGTTTTTAGAATCGGCAGCATATCGCTGGTAGGCATTCGCGTGGCGATCAGACTTTGTTGGCCGTCCCGCAAGACGGTTTCGGTAAATTGGATTTTTTTCATTCTTTCACTCTTTCCTGAATGATTTTACGGATCTGCTGCTGCATGTCTGCTACGCTATGAGTTCTAGAACGGCCACAAACTTTGGCTTCTTGTTCACAGACGTAGCAGCTTCTTGCAGGCAGTCCAATTTCGGTGCGGCTGATAGGTAAAAGCTGGTCTTGGGTTTTGGTTAAGACATCAAGATCCACCAACCGGCCGTAAGGATGATTGGTCTCAATCTGAACCATCATTCGTTTTAGTTCATAAGGATCTGTGGGCAGTACGAGATAATATTCTGGTCCGGTCTCCAAACTGCGGTAGAGGTTTGCCAGTGGAATTAGTTCCTTGACGACCTCTTCGATTTCCGTAATGAGTTCTTCAAAAACTGCGGTCAATGAGGCAGAATTTTTCACGGGACCAGGAATATTCATGGTGGCAACAAGTAATGCCGCTTTTTCATCCGCAGCGAGAAGCTCCCGTTGAAGGGAGCTTCTATTTTCTCGCGCCTGCAGCATGTCGGTTAGCGTCACAGGGGTTCCTGAAAATAGGGCATCAGACATTTTTGACCACATCAATGATCGTGCCATCGCGGTATTCGATCAAAGCGACGGTTTTTTCCCCGTACTTGATTGGTTCGGGTTGACCGACAATGCTGTAGGCTTTTTCTTTTAATTCTTCAATGGTGTATTGGGGAATATCCAATGCTTCAAAATGGCTGATCAGGTCTTTGCGAGCAGGATTGATGGCGATCCCGATTTCCGTGACGACGACATCAATGCTGGCGCCTGGCGTGACGATCGTGTTGACGGTATCGACGATCGTTGGGATCCGTCCCCGCACGAGAGGAGCGATCACTAAGCTCATTTTGCACGCCATACTGGTATCTGAGTGGCCGCCAGAAGCACCGCGGATCACACCGTCAGAACCGGTGATGACATTGATGTTGAAATTCGTATCAACTTCCAGTGCGGAAAGAATGGCGGTATCTAATTGATTGATAAACGCCCCTTTGCTTAACGGTGAGGCATACATATTGGCATCGATCTCATAATGATTGGCGTTTTTTCCTAACGATTGTGCAGAAGGGTGATCGAAGTCTTGGACATCGATCAGTTTTTCTACTAATCCTTCTTCTAACAGTTCCACCATGGCATTGGTGATGCCGCCAAGGGCAAAGCTGGCTTTGATCTCATCTTGGATCATTGCTTCGCGTAAAAAACGAGAAACGGCTAATGCGGCACCGCCCGTTCCAGTTTGGAAGGAGAAGCCATGTTGGTAGTAAGGCGAGCTGGTGATGACCTTGGCTGCATACTCAGCAATCAGCAATTCTTTTGGATTTTTGGTAAAGCGGGTCGCACCTTTTGCGATCCCTGCAGGATCACCGATGGCGTCGACTTCCACAACATAATCGACATCCGTTTGGGGAATGCTGATTGGGGTATTTGGAAACGGCACCAGGGTGTCGGTGATGATCACGACTTGGTCGGCGTATTTTGCATCGACCATCGCATAGCCCAATGAGCCGCAGGTTGCTTTTCCGACGGTGCCATTAGCGTTGCCATACGCATCTGAGCTAGGCGCTCCTAAGAAAGCGACATCGATGTGGATATCGCCGGCGGCAATCGCACGAGCCCGACCGCCATGAGAACGGATAATGACTGGGGCATCCATAATGCCTTCGGAGATTGCGGCACCGACTTTGTCCCGCAGACCGCTGGAGGTGATATTGGTCACGACCCCAGATTTGATATGTCCGATCAATGGTTCATGGACATTCGCGATGGAACTAGGGGCAATCGCAAGATTCTTGATGCCCATTTTTGCGATCTCGTCCAAAACGAGATTCATGATAAAGTCCCCTTCGCGAAAATGATGGTGGAAGGAGATCGTCATGCCGTCCGTTAGCCCTGTTTTTTCAATGGCTTCACGTATGCTGCCTAAGACCTTGCTTTTGCCTGGCAGGACTGGCTCGATCTTGCGACTCGCTTCTTTGTAGGCATGGATATTGGCCGTTTCATTTTCAAAGACCCCGTATTGGTTGGCATAGCATTCAGGGATGTCTTTTCCTGCTTTGTTTAACACCATAATTACACTTCCTCCTCGGTAATCAATTTCGCTGCTTTGGCAAGGGCGATCACGCGTTCCGCTCGCTCAACGATTGGTTTATCGACCATTTTGCCATTCAAGGAGATCACACCAGAACCTTTGCTTTCGGCTTCGCGAATGGCCCAGATCACTTCTTTGGCCTGTTGGATCTCGGCTTTTGAAGGCGCATAGATCCCATTGACTAGGGGAATCTGCCGTGGATTGATCACTGATTTTCCGTCAAAACCAAGCTGCTTGATGCGAGTCGTTTCAGCGATAAAGCCATCGGTGTCATTGATATCAGAAAAGACGGTATCGATGGCGGCGATCCCTGCAGCTCTAGCTGCATGCAAGATCATACTGCGGGCAAACAACAATTCTTGCCCATCTGGGTAGCGACGAGTCTTCATATTGGTGACATAATCTTCTGCCCCTAAAGCGATCCCGATCAAACGATCGGAAGCTGTAGCGATGTCTCGGGCATTTAAAACGCCTTCGGCAGACTCGATGGCAGCCATCATTTTGGTGGTTCCTACAGGCAGATCGTTTTCTTCTTCTACTTGTGTGATCACAGCGGCAACGTCAATGATATCTTGGGCGGTTTCGGTTTTCGGTAGGCGAATGACGTTGACCCCCGCTAGGACCATCGCTTCGATATCAAGGGCACCCACCGTGTCGAGGCCGTTGATGCGTACGACGGTTTCGATGGCAGAATAGTCAAAGGTTTTTAAGGCAAAATGCACCAGTGTCCGAGCGGAGTCTTTTTCATTCAAGGAGACCGCATCTTCTAAATCAAACATAACGGAATCGGCGCCATACAATGGTGCATCCCGTAGCATGGCAGCATTGGCTCCTGGTACAAACATCATCGTTCTTCTTAAACGTTCCATGTGTCGATCTCCTTCCAAGCATACTGTTCTTGTTCGGCGGCCCGATGAACGGCGGTCAGAGTTCGGGCTTTGATGGTACAGTCCAAGGCGCCTTTATCGGTGGCGGTGATTTTGGCCTGTGTCACGCCTAGATGGTTCAGCGTCTCAAGGATGACGGCGCGAATTTGTTTGCCGAATTGTTTTTCGACACTGCTATCGAGGGTCAGCTCGATGGTTTGGGTTGTGGTAGGCTCGATCGCGATCAAGATATCACTGGATTCAACAGAGCCAGCAACCGCACTTTTTTTGATTTCCACTTATTATCACCTCTAAATATAGTTATGCTGCATTAAAAATGAGAACGTTGTTTCTGGTAAAAATTGCTGCAAAGAAAGTAAATCTTTTTCTGCAATCGCTTTCCGAACGTTTGTAGCCGAAACGGTTGATTGGTTGATCTTCAGACGGTCGATCACGATCAGTTCAAGCTCGGGAGAAAAAACGGCAGCCATGGCCTCGTTGTAGAGTTGGGTCACGGGCGAGTAAGGCTCTGAGCCTACAAAACGCGTAGTGATCGCCAACAGCGGGGCAATTTTTTCTTTGAAGAGGGTTGCATCAAAGGCGGCTTGTTTTTTGGCGATCGCCTCAGGTGCTTGCTCTTTCAAGAAATAACTGGGAAAGACCGCCGAAGAGACGAGATAGTTGTTGGTCGGCAGCACCGTTACATTTGGCAGATGAGCCACACCATCCGTCACCATCTGCAGCCGTTCGCTGGCAGAAAATTGCGAGCGGTCTTCTGATAAAACGAACACATAAACCTGTTCTTTTTGACTCGCAGCCGTTTCGACTAAGTACAAATGTCCTTTAGTAAAAGGATTAGCGTTCATGACGATCGCGCCGTTGTTTTGTCCAATTCGCTGCCGTTGCAGCTGTTGGGCATAGCTTTCAAAAGAAGGAACGCCTTGTTCCATGAACAAGATGTCTTGTGCTGCCAGCACTTCACGAAACCCGAGGGATTCAAAAAACAGGCGGTTTTTCGGTGCTGTATAGACGAAGGACTTGGTGAAGCCTTCGTCTTTGATATGATCGCTAAGGTGTGAAATCAATTGCGTCAACAGCTGTTCGGAGCGTCTTTTTTCACAGACCACCACATACTTGATGATATTGGCATAGCAAGAAGCAGTAGCAATCAAGGTTTGCTGGTCAAAAATGCCGACGGTATAGGCTACTTCTTCACCGACGGCTAAGCCAGCACGGGTGATCAATTTTTGCCATTGCAAAAAGACTTCTGGATCTTTTTGCAGCCAGATTCTTTTTAGGGTATACATACAATGCCTTCTTTATTTTTTTACTGGGAAGAGCTTCGACAAAAGCAAGGATGCGAAGTAGATGATCAGGATCACGACAAAGACGCCGCCCCAACCGAATAACAACAATTCAAATGAAGTCAGTAAATCTTGACTCATAGTTTTCCTCTCCTTTCTAGTGACCTAAGCAATCAGTGCCAGCAGTAAGCCACCGGCGATGACCGAAGCAATCTGTCCTGAAACGTTGGCACCGGCTGCATGCATCAAAATAAAGTTTTGCGGATCTTCATCTGTCGCCATTTTTTGGATGACCCGACTAGACATTGGAAACGCAGAGATACCAGCGGCACCGATCATTGGATTGATTTTTTCTTTACGGAACAAGTTCAGCACTTTCGCAAACAACACGCCGCCGACCGAGTCCATAATGAAGGCAACCAGCCCTAAACCAATAACCATCAATGTATCGACTTGTAAGAATTCTTCATATTGCATTTTCACAGAAATTGATAAACCTAGGAGGATACTAATGATATTCACTAGTTCGTTTTGAGCAGTGATGGACAAACGATCCAAGACACCACATTCCCGTAAGAGATTTCCAAACATCAAAAATCCAACCAGTGGCAATGAAACAGGTGCAATTAACCCTGCTACGATCGAGATCACGATCGGGAACAAAATTTTGGCCGTTTGCGAAACTTCGCCGGCACGATACGACATACGAATTTTTCGTTCATGCTTGGTCGTCACTGCTTTGATGGCAACCGGTTGAATGATCGGTACTAGCGCCATGTAAGAGTAAGCTGCTACCATGATCGCACCCATATATTTCGAGTTCAGCGTATTTGCGACAAAAATCGAAGTCGGACCGTCAGCAGCGCCGATGATCCCGATGGAAGCTGCGTCGTTTAAATCAAAACCAAGCAACACGGCAACGATGATCGTAAAGAAGATCCCGAATTGCGCAGCAGCGCCAAACAACAAAAGAAATGGATTTTGCAGCAAGGGACCAAAATCGATCATCGCGCCAATCCCGATAAACAAAAGCAAGGGGAACAATTCAGTTGAGATCCCCATATCAAACAATACTTGGAACGGGCCAGCTTCTCCGCCAGCACTTAACACACCTGAGTTCGGGAAGTTCACTAACAACGTGCCCAATCCCATGGGTACTAATAAGGTCGGTTCATATTCTTTCTTGATTCCCAAATACATCAATAGACCACCGATGAACATCATAACGATCCGTCCCGGCTCCGATCCTAACCCGACTACACCTTCAATTAACGTTTCCACTACGTCACTTCCTTTTCAATAAATTAGCCGATCGTAATCAGCAGTTCTCCTGGGTTGACCATGTCGCCCGCATTGACTGCAATGGCAACCACGGTTCCTGCTTTTGGTGCCACGATCTCATTTTCCATCTTCATGGCTTCTAAAATCATCAACGACTGGTTTTCTTGTACAGTATCACCTACATTGACCAAGAGACGTAAAATCGTTCCCGGCATCGGAGAATGAATCGGCTCGCCATCAGCAGGAAGCGTAGCTGGCGCTGGCTGTGGTGCTACTTCTGGTTCTGGTGTGCTGACTGCCTCTGGTTGAGCAGGTACCGCTGTGGGAGCCGGTGTTGGCACTGCTGGAGCAGGAGCGGTAGGTTGCGGCGCACCGATTTCTTCCATTTCGACAAGGTATTCTTGCCCATCGATCGCTATTTTAAATTTACGTAACATGTTTTTCCCTCACTTGTTTTCATTTTTTTTGGCTATTTTTTTGATTGTGAACTGAGAATCAGGCAGCTCTCCTGCGGCAATACTGGCAGCAATCAGGGCGACTCGCTTAAATTCAGGATTGCGTTTCTCAATTCTTCGAATGATAAACTGACTTTCAGGGTAACATTCAGCCCCTAGTGCGGCGGCTATCAGACTGACTAATGGATAATCTTCTGCAGGCGCTGGCTGATAGCTCAACACTTCTTGCCAATCAGACGCGGGTGGATCCGTTATCATTTCCTCGGGCTTCAAAGGGGAGCTGACAGGCGCATCAGGTTCATCATGCGTTTTTTTGAACAATCTTTTAATAAGATTCATGGGTTTCTCCTTTCTCAATGATTCGTTCCCTTTCATTATAGAAATTCCCGTTCAATCAGCGAGATTTATTTCGGCTAAAAATTGTTTTTTCAGTGTTCCTTTTTTGAAAAAAGAGCGAAAAACCTTGGTAAACGTTGATTTATCAAGGTTTTTCTTGCGTTAATATTCTATTAAGAACTTTTTAAACGAAAAATAAGATTTGAAAAGAGAAATTGTTTTTTTGCTGTTCTTTTTTTAAACGGGTCTTTTTTTCTATTTCTTGATTGTTTATTCTTAGACGTGTAAAGCATTCAATAACATTATTTCCTTTAAGAAAAGAAAAATATTCACAAACTAGTGACGCTTGTCGCTAACAAATTACGGGCCTGTAATTTTTTAAAATGTTTTTTGATAACGCTTACACATTTCGATGCATGAAAGGAAGAAGAAAATGTTCTTAACGATTTTATCCTATGCTATGATTATTGTCTTCATGTTCGTCATCATGAAGAAAAAAATGTCACCCTTTACATCCTTAGTAATTATCCCATTACTATTTACCCTCGTTGCGATGGTTGCTGGTGTTTCAGAAAAAGGCAATATCGGTGATTTTGTCCTTGAGGGAATCTCCACCACAGCCAACACAGGGATCATGTTGCTGTTTGCGATTTTGTACTTTTCCATTATGTTGGATGCGGGATTGTTTGATCCAATCACGAAAAAAATGATTTATTTTGCTAAAGGCGATCCGATGAAAGTCTTGATGGCAACGGCAGTCGTTGCCGCTGCAGTCTCTTTGAACGGTGATGGAACGACCACGACCTTGATCTGTTGTTCTGCGTTTATTCCCATTTATAAGAAGTTGAATATGAAAATGATGAACCTTGGTGTCTTGATCATTTTGCAAAACACCATCATGAACTTGTTGCCATGGGGCGGACCGACTGCTCGGGCAATGGCCGTGCTGGAAGTCGATGCGGATATTCTTTCTTATCTGCTGCCAGGAATGATTTTGTCTCTGCTCTATGTGGTTTTCTTTGTAGCTCGCAGAATGGGGATCCAAGAACGGAAACGTTTAGGAGTTACCGAGCTGACGAATGATGAGATTTTAGAAATGACAACTGTGACTGATCCTGATACATTAGCGATCCGCCGTCCGAAAAACTTTGTCTTCAACGGTATCTTAACGATCGTCTTGATTGGCTGGTTAGTAGCAAGTTCCTTTATCTCTAGTATCGCTTTACCACCAATCTTGTTATTCCTAGTAGGTACGTGTATCGCATTGATGGTCAACTACCCAATCTTGAAAGACCAGTCGTCACGGATCGGTGCCAACGGCGGCGACGCTGTGCAAGTCGTAATTTTAGTTTTTGCAGCAGGCGTCTTCATGGGCTTGTTCCAAGGCTCAGGGATGGCAACGGCTTTGGCGAATAGCTTCACGCAAATCATCCCTAAACAATTGGCTGGTTTCTGGGGCTTAGTCATCGCCCTGATTTCTGCACCTGGGACCTTCTTTATTTCCAATGACGGGTTTTACTTTGGGGTCCTGCCAGTCTTAGCAGAAGCAGGTCGTTCGTATGGCTTCACCAATATGCAGATGGCCTTAGCCTCTTTAATGGGCCAAGCGTTCCACTTGCTAAGTCCATTGGTTGCCTTTATCTACTTGCTGTTGCGCTTGACGGGCTTAGATATGGGACAATGGCAAAAAGAAGCTGCGAAATACGCACTGGGGATTTTCGTGATCTTCGTCGTTACGATCGTGCTATTAGGTCACATGCCGTTTTATATTCCACAGTAATTTCATACAGAAACTATCGAGCAGGCTGCCATTTTGCTCGGTAGTTTTCCTTGTTTATCGATAAGCTTATTTTTTCCCAAAAATCTCATTTGTTTTTAGTATGATAGGAGTAAATCATGAATCCAATTATTGATGCAGTAAATAAAAATCTGGATCTGACCAAAAATAAACCATTAAAAGATCTGATCTATGAAGCATTCAAAAAAACCATCATTTTAGGAGATATTCCCGCAGGCTCTCGCATCAATGAGAAAGAATTTTCCGATACGCTAAATATCAGCCGAACCCCGATTCGTTACGCCATGACTCAGCTCGTGGCTGAAAAACTGGTGGAGCATGTGCCAAAAATCGGCATCGTCGTAAAAGGGATCAGTATCAAAGATGCTTATGAGATTTACGATATCCGCAAATCATTGGATACGTTAGCGACCATCAAAGCGATGGACTTGATGACTGAGGAAGATTTCCAGGAGATGCGCTGCTTGTTAGAACATGGCGAACAGCTGAATCGTGAGGATGATGTGGATGGGGTCTTGAAAAACTTTTCGGACTTCAATGCGTTTATTTACGAAAAAAGTCAAATGCTGCGGTTAAAAAGTATCGTGCTAGATCTGCAAGCGTACCTCGTGTATTTTCGTGACATTGCGATTCGCTCTTCTAGAAGAAGGGATGCGGCATTGGCGGAACATTGGCTGATTTATCGCGGCATGAGAACCAATGACACGGAACAGATCACGTTGTTGACTCATGAACATTTGGATCACTCCCTGCAATTTATTCTTGCTGAAATGGAGCGAAGAAAAATTGACTGATTCCCGTCTTTTTACCGCCAGCAGCTATGCAGTCAATGCGCTGCATTATGAGGTAGCGTTAGCACCCAAGCCTGGTTTAGTAGATCCTTGCTCCTCTGGTGCGCATCAGGACATGAATGTGTTTACCTTTATCAACAGTATCACTTGTTTGGCGCCTTTTTTTCAGCGCTATAGCCAAGCGGGCTTTGCCCATACAGGCTCGCTGATCCAGCTGTTTGACCAGTTACGAGGGATCGGTCAAGAAGCAGAAGAAGCGATGCTTCGGGCAACCAAAGGCATCAATACCCACAAAGGGGCAAATTTTTCCTTTGCAGTTTTGTTGGGGGCGACAGGAGTCTATTATCAACAAAATGGCAAGGCGGAGCTGACGGCTGAAGATACCAATCAGATCCTGCAGCTTGCCGCTGATATCTGCCAGCATTTGGTCAAGCAAGACCTGCAGCAAATCACCCACAAAGACCAATTGTCTTATGGAGAAAAAAATTATTTGACCTACGGCACGATGGGGATTCGTGGAGAAGCTGCAGCTGGGTATCCAACGGTCAAAAAACTGCTGGAGTACTTGCGGCAGCAACCGCAAAAAACCTCCGTTTCCTTGTTGCGCGGGTTAGTCTATCTAATGAGTGAAACCGAAGACAGCAACCTCGTCCATCGAGGAGGTTACGATGCGATGAAGACCGTGCAGCAGGAGATGCAAAAAATTCACCAAGCCAATCTGTCAGATACAGACTTGCTTCGTGAATTAACGATCTATGATCAAGTATTGATCGCGCGCCATTTGAGTCCCGGCGGATCGGCGGATCTTTTAGCATTGGCGCTTTATTTCTTGCAGCTAGAAGGCGTCTCCTTCTGGTAAAAAGGTATAGCCGATCCCCCAAACGGTTTTTAAAAAGCGGGCGTGCTTCGGCTCATCTTCAATTTTGTTTCGCAGATGATTGATAAAAACCATCACGGTATTGGCATCGAATTGGCCATCTTGCCAGACATTGCTGTAAATCTGTTCTTTCGAGAACACTTGATCTGGATTTTCCATGAAAAAGCGCATTAGCATGATTTCTTTTGAAGACAACTTGATGGGCTGATCATTTTTGAAAAACTGATAGCGTTTTTGGTCAAAACGAAACATGCCGCTGCACAGATCGCCTTCCGGTTTGGCGATCCCTTTTTCTCGCAGCACGTTGCGGCGATCAAGAATCGAAACGATTTGTGCTTTTAAGAGTGCCGGTGAAAAAGGCTTCGTAATGTAGTGATCGGCGCCAATCTCATAGCCGTTGATCATGTCTTTTTCGTCACTTTTTCCGCTCAAAAAAACGATCGGCACCGTGGGGTTTTCTTCCCGAATCAGTTGTGCCAAATGATAGCCGTCATTTTCATGCTCTAAACTGATATCCAGTAAAAAAAGATCAAAGCTGACACGAGAGTTGATCGCAATCGTTTTTTCAACGGAATCGGTCTGGTAGATCAAAATACCCGTCGACTGTAAAGATTTCCAAATCAGCCGCCGAATGGCAGGGTCATCATCAACGATTAAAATTTTTTCATCTCGCAAAATATCCGCCTCCTGTATCAATAGTATTATAGTAAATATGAAAGGGGTTTACAATGAAACCGCCATCAAAGTTTTGGCTGTATTTAAGTGTGGTCGCTACCTTATTCATTACACTGATTGGGCTTATTTTTACCTTTACAAGTTATAAAAGCGCACAAAGACAAGCTGAAACCGTCGGGTTGCGGCAGTTGGAAACGGTCAATCAAGCGGCGATCAAGCTGATCAGCCGCAGTATCGAATCGTACCACATGGCTCTTACCAATTATGCCGATGACCGCCTCGAAGGCGCCGCCTTAGCTGATTTGCAGCGCCCCTTAACGTTACCAGTGATCAATTCTGCGAACAATGCCATGGTCGGATTGTTTTTGATCGACCAACAAGGTCAGGTCATCGCTCAAAATACTGCAACGGCGGTCAATAAACCAGAAGACCCGCCGGTGCAAGAATTGTTATTCAAAGACCCATCCTTAGACAAGGTATTGGCAGGACGGCAGGTACAAAATGGGCAAGTCTATTTTGATGGCAAGCAGGCCTATCTAAATGTGTATCAGTCCTTAACCCTTGACGACAAAGAAGCGATTCTTGTGATGCCTTTGAATCTACAGCGCATGTATCAACATGAATTTACCACCGATCGCAATGTCTCCGGCTATACGATGGTCAAAAACGCCGAGATGCGGATCGTTATGCACCCATCGGACGAACAAATTGGTTTTTCCATCGTTGAAAGCCGCAAAAAAGAATTTCCAGAGCTGGATTTCACCGATCTTGAGCGCTTGGAGCAAGAACAAAGCGACAATGAAGAGGGCACCTCCGTCTATTATTCTTATTGGTGGAACGAAGAAACACTGCAAAAAGTGCTGAAATTGGCTGCTTATCAATGGATCACCATCGGCGACAGTCGCCTGATCGTCGCCAGCAATGCTGATTTTTTGGAGCAAAGCGGTCTCTTTTTACAAGACAACTTGATTTTGATCGGCCTACTAGGTTTGTTGTTTGTCATTATGATTTTATTGACGGTCCTGATCAAAAACTACATGAAACGCAATCAAGCCTATGTCGAAAACCAAGCATTGAAAGAACGACAACGGCTGTTAAAAGAAAAGCACGAAATCGAAAAAAACATTTTGCAAGAATCAAAACTGGAAACCATTGGCTTATTAACGACCTCGATCGTTCATGACCTAAACAACTTTTTGACGCCCATGATTGGTCATCTGCAATTGCTGATTGAGGAAAACCAACACGATGAAGTCTTGATGGAGGACTTGCAAGAAGTCTGCAAAGCAGCAGAAAAAGGCAAAGAGTTATCTAGCAATGTGCTGCGTTTTTCAAAACTCGAAAGTGCCGATAAAACTGTGCAGTCGATCGCCGCCACCTTGACAGAGGCCATCGCTACTATGCGCGCACTGTTGCCAAAAGCCTTTTCCCTTACGTATGATATCCAAGAAGTAGGATATGCTGTCTACGAGAAGATCGATCTGCAAGTCATTATTTACAACTTGTTGATGAATGTATACCAAGCAAATGCCGACTGCAGCATTCGATTGAGCCGCACTTCGACAGAAAGCGCCACCTTTCTGTTTCGTAAGCAAGCTTTCTCCGCGCAACAGGAGTTTGCTTTGATCGAAATCGCCGACAACGGTCCAGGCATACCAGAAGCGATCCAAGAAAAAATCTTTACCCGCTTTTTCACGACCAAGAGTGCCACTGGCGGTACTGGTCTAGGACTCTCCACTGTCTCTTCGATCGTGGAAAAAAACGATTGGCTGATTGATGTTACAAGTACGCCTAAAGGAACCACCTTCTATATTGGTATCCCTCTAACTGATCCCGAAAAAGCCGCTGAAACCAACTGATCCAATGGGGTGGTTTCAGTGGTCTTTTTCTTGGGTATGTTGGAAGGCATTGATTTTTTGCAGGACTAGCAAGACGAGTACCAAAACAAAGATCGCTAAAGCAAAAAATAGGGCATCGTTCGCCATACCTTGCGTCAACAATAACTCGCGCAAAATCGCAGTAATGCTGATCAGAATCAAGTAACGGACGGGAATATGGTGTCCGTCCTTCATATACCGCAGCAACATCAAAATGATTTCTAATAAAATGAATAACGTGGCAATTTCTTCAATCAAAAAGGACAGGTGGGGCGCTTCACTTAAGGGAAAGAGCGTCGTGCTGATCATAAAAATCGCTTTTCCCATAAAAATCAAGACGACAACGACTAAGATCGCCAACATGCTATCAATGCAAATACTGATCACTCGCTCGAACATTCGGGTCAATTTTTCCATTCGCCACTCCATTTCTGCTTTTTCTTTTATTATACAAAAGAAGACGCAGAACAAAGGTAAAAGAACAGAGAAAGAACAATCGCGGCCATATCTTTTTGACCACAAGCTTAACGGTCCTTCTATGAGCGTGTCTTTTGTGATAGCTTTCAATAGCAGAAAGTAGCGAGAAAAATATATTATCTTTTTTCGAAAAAATTAGAATAAGATGAGAATGGATAGTTAAAATATACACAAATTATTACGAGACACTTAGTTTCTTTTTTTGTTACAATGGTTAAATAAAATAGAACGCTGTTGGAATGTTGCTTAAACAATGTTTTTATCGCTATCGAATAGAAAAATAGTCCGATCGCAAGATGTTTATCATTGTTAATAAAGTAACAAGTTGGGCGGAGTTCGCAAGAAAAATGCTGCTTTTCTTATCGTATATGACGGGGATCAGTGAGGAGAAAAGAGCAAGAAAAACGGAGGGAAACAAATGAAAAAAAGTGGATGGTCAAAATGGGTGATTGGGGCAGCCTCATTATTGTTGCTTAGTGCATGTGGTGCCGATGGCGGAACAAAAGCCAGCAGCAGTGCGGCAAGCTCTTCTTCAGAAAGTGAAGTCACTTCAGGTGCTTCCCAACAAGAGTATACCGATCCAGCAGAGTTAAAAGATCAATATGATATCGTCATCGTTGGTGCTGGCGGTGCAGGGATGGCAGCAGCCTTGTCGGCTAAAGATGCTGGAATGAATCCAGTCATTTTAGAAAAAATGCCGATCGCAGGCGGAAATACCTTGAAATCTTCTGGCGGAATGAACGCATCAGAAACCAAGTTCCAAGAAGCCCAAGGCATTGAAGATTCCAATGAACTATTTTTTGAAGATACCCTAAAAGGCGGTAAAGGAACCAACGATCAAGAATTGCTGCATTATTTAGTAGATAACTCTGCTTCAGCGATTGATTGGTTGGATTCAATGGGGATCACTTTAGACAATATCAGCTATAGCGGTGGTGCCAGTGTAAAACGGATCCATCGTCCTCACGACGGTTCAGCAGTCGGTACGTACTTGGTGGATGGTTTGTTGAGAAACATTCATGAGCAAGAAATTCCTTTGTTTGTAAATGCTGATGTGACAAAAATCAATGAAACAGACGGCAAAGTCACTGGCGTCAACGTGAAAATCAATGGCGAAGAAAAAGAAATCGCTGGTGATGCGGTGGTTGTTACTACGGGTGGTTTTGGCTCCAACAAAGAACTGATCGAAAAATACCGTCCAGATCTGAAAGGCTATGTCAGCACGACTTCTGAAGGAAGTACAGGCGATGGCATCAAGATGATCGAAGAATTAGGCGGCGCAACGGTTGATATGGATCAAATCCAAGTCCATCCAACCGTGGTTCAAGATACAGGCATGTTGATCAGTGAAACCGTTCGTGGAGAAGGCGCCATCTTGGTGAACCAACAAGGGGAACGTTTCTACAATGAATTAGAAACCCGCGACAATGTTTCAGCTGCTATCACGGATCTGCCAGAAAGCTATGCCTATTTGATTTTTGACAATGCGTTAGCAGGCAGAGCCAAACAAGTCGATTACTACAAAGAACAAGGCGTAGTTGTAGAAGCCGACACCATCGAAGCCTTAGCTGAAAAAATCGATGTCGATCCAGCAACCTTGAAGAAAACCTTAGATACATGGAACCAAGCAGTGGCAGACAAAGCCGACAAAGATTTCGGTCGTGAAACGGCGATGGACTATGATCTGACGGAAGGGCCATTCTATGCGATTCAAATCGCACCTGGGATCCACCACACAATGGGCGGCGTCAAAATCAATACGAAGACCCAAGTATTGAAAGAAGATGGCACACCAATCACTGGCTTGTATGCAGCAGGTGAAGTGACCGGCGGTATCCACGGACAAAATCGAATCGGCGGCAATGCTGTAGCCGACATTATGGTCTTTGGTCGCCAAGCAGGCGCGCAATCCTCTGACTATGTGAAAGAAAACGGGAAATAAGCGGCTGTTTTTTCCTAAAAAAGACCGTATATAAAGAAAGAAACTTGGAACGAATCCTCTTAAGCGATTAGGAGGAGAATCGTTTCAAGTTTTTTTGTATTTCTCACTGAAAGGACGGGAAACTAGTCATTATAATCTTATAATGATTTGATAATTTATAATTCACATATAAACAAAATGTTTTTGTCAGTAGGGTTTGCTTTTCAATGAATCGGAATCAAGGAATAAACGGATAAGATTGGTTTATTCGATGATAAAAAATTTTAGGAGGCAGAGTATGAAAAACGCATTGGTAAAATGGTCGGTCGGGGTGGCAATCTTACTTGGAGGGACCTTGTTCTTCACGGGAAAACAAGTATTTGCTCATGGTTATGTGGAATCACCTGTCAGTCGGGGCTATCAAGGGTCTTTGGATCGCAATACGTTAGGGTGGAGCGCTGCGTTTGAAAAATATGGCAATGTCATTTCAAACCCACAATCATTGGAAACCAAAAAAGGCTTTCCAGAAGCAGGACCAGTAGATGGTCGTATCGCTTCAGCAGATGGTGGACTCGGACAAATCGGGGACTTTGTTCTTGATGAACAAGGAACCAGTCGTTGGACCAAACAAGACATCAATCAAGGACCATTGCGGGTCAACTGGCATTATACAGCGCCGCATAAGACCACAAAATGGCATTACTATATCACGAAACCAGGATGGGATCAAAACGCGCCACTTTCAAGAGATAGCTTGGAATTGATCGCCACTGTAAATCACGATGGTTCGGCTGCCAGCAATAGTCCAAGCCATACCATTACCATTCCAGAAAATCGTCTTGGTTACCATGTCATTTTAGCGGTCTGGGATGTTGCCGATACGCCAAATGCCTTTTATAACGTGATCGACGTTAACGTTTCTGGTTCAACGGTCATTCCTGAAAAACCAGCAGCACCAGCAAATGTCCGCTCAGAACGAGTGACTAGCAGCACGGTGGCTTTAGCATGGAACGGTCAAACCGATGCGAAAGAATACAACGTGTATCGTGATGGTGCCTTAGTGGCAACGACTACTGAGCCAACCTTTACCGACACGCAATTAAAAGCCAACACAACCTATAACTATCAAGTAGAAGCAGTCGGCTTTACGGCGTTAGTTTCAGAAAAAAGTGCTGCAGTGAAAGTGACTACCTCAGCAGACAATCAAGTCGAAACCCCTTCGACACCAGGCAACCTACACCAAATGAGCGTGACAGACAGCAGCGTGTCCTTAATGTGGCAAGCATCGACTCATACAAATGGGATCGCTGGATATGACGTTTACCGCAATGGCGTCAAAATCGCTACAGCCAAAGGAACAACCTATGAAGACACGAATCTAGCAGCGGATACAACCTACAATTACCAAATCAAAGCAATCAGTAAAACGGGCGAACAATCCGCCTTTAGTAACCAGCTGAGCGTGAAAACCAATGCCAAAGAAGAAACGGAAACACCTGGAGGTGGGGAGTCAGAATACCGTGTGTGGAAACTAGGAACTTTCTCTGCACCAGAAGTGTATACAAGCGGTGAAATCGTGAGCCATAAAGGCAGCAACTATGTCGTGATCAACACCCACTCAAATTACGGGGACACAACATGGTCTCCTGATCAAGCACCAACCTTGTTTCAGAAGCTGTAACCCTTGAATGAATCAGTAACGCAAGAGCAGTGCGGTGGCACTGCTCTTTTTGACTCTTTTATGAGGAGGAAATGATTGAACCTTTGTTTGATTCGTGCAACCAATTGGACGAATTCGTTTGAGGAATGCAAAAAAGTGCTGCTATGCGTCATGCGCAGCAGCACCTGTTTTTTTGTTTTAGATCAAGAATAGAAGAAACGGATCAAGATCCCACCTAAAATCAGCACGATCGCACCACATAAACGGTTGGCCATTTGGGCAAAAGCAATCATTTCCATTCTATCAGAGGCAGACAATACAGCGATATTGCCTGTTCCCCCCATGGAGTTGTTGATCATACCGGCGCCAATTGCGGTTTCAACGGGGTACATCCCCAATACCATCCCGAAGAACCAGCTGGCAGCCCCCATAGATACGACACTGGTTAGGCAAAGCACGACAAATTGCCAAGTAAAGGCAGATGCCAATGTTGACAGATCAATCAATGCCAAACCAATCCCCGCTAAGACCGCATGGGTCAAATTCGTCATCACAACATTGTTGAACATCACCACAGAATCTTCGAGTTTCTTAGGGACAATGTTCAAGGCTTTCAGAATAAAGACAATCACGATCATAAAGGCATACTCGTGAATTTTAGGGAAAAAGTCACTTAAAATCGCACCAACGACCAACAGTGAGAAGGAAAAGAGCATCCCGACCCCGATTTGTTGGGCATCAAGCGTAATTTTTGGTTTTTCTAATTCTTCTTTCGTGGCATTGATCAAGGTGCCATGGCCATTGTATTTGGTTTTAGCAAAAGCTTTGGCGATAAATAAAGCACCAATAATGGCAAGAATATTCCCGAAAGTAACTGCTGGCGCTAATTGAGAAAAGATGGCAGCTTGATTGCCGTTTGCCAAGCCATCGGCATAAATTTGTGAAAGTGGGGTGATTCCCGCTCCCATCCCGCCAGACATCATTGGTAGAGAGACATACATCACCGAATCAGCAAAGCCATTGCCTAGCAGCATACCGACAAGGCCGACGGAGAAAAAGCCTACTACCATAGTGATCAAAGCAACGGGAATGAATTTCGTAGAAGCTTTCACCAACAAATTACGGTTCATACCTAAAATCGAGCCGCAAATCAAAGCGGCAATATAGAAATCAAGAAAGCCAAAACCGCCCCCCATGAAGTCACTGACCGCGTCAATGACTTTCGTGGGTACGAGATGGAAGGAGGCTAAAAGGGTGGCACCAAGCAGGGTAAAAACTGACCCGCCGCCAAGATAAGAATTCATGATCGGGAGTTTTTCCCCAATGAAATACAGCAGGTGTCCTAAGGCAACCAGTAAAATGGTGATCCCAACCATATTTAATGGTAATTTGTCTAAGGCAATCGCACTGAATATGACAACCATGAAAAAGAGATACAAGGGAAGACTAATTCCCGAAATCGTCATCGTTTTTAATTTATTCATTTTTCAGACCTTCCTAGTATGTTGGATACCATTTAAGATTTTGGACAGCTTTTGCCATATCGGTTTCTTGCGCTTGGGCTAACCCTTGTTCTTTGGCTTTGTTGGCAACTGCTTCAGCCACTTTGATAGAAACGTCCGCAACGTATTCAAATGGTGGAAGAACTGGTGCACCAGGTTGGCTCAAATCAACCAAACCACTTAATGAGTGAGCAGCGGCACCAATCATTTCGTCGGTCAAGAGAGAGGCTTCTGAAGCCAACATACCTAATCCTAGACCAGGATAGATCAAGGCGTTGTTTGCTTGACCGATTTGGTAGTCGACCCCTTTGTATTGGATCGTTCCTGAAGGGACACCGGTTGCTACAAAGGCTTTTCCATCAGACCATTCGATTACTTGTTCAGCCGTTGCTTCTAATTTTTTGGTTGGATTCGAGATAGGGAAAATCACTGGACGAGCAGTGTTTTCACACATCGCTTCCACAACTTCTTTGGTAAAGGCACCCGCATTGGTTGAAGTACCGACCAAAATCGTTGGTTTTGCGACTTTAATGACATTGATCAATTGCGTCATATCGCCAGCATTGGCAAAGTCAGCTCGTTTTTTGGCAAATGGTTTTTGTGCAGGAGTCAAATCGGACATATCATCGAACAAAAGCCCTTGTTTGTCAACCATAAAGAAATGATTGTAGGCTTCTTCTTCTGAAAGACCTTCGCTGACCATTTCCGCATGGACACGGCTGGCAATCCCGGCACCAGCGGAACCACCGCCATAACATAAGTAGACTTGATCCGTTAATTTTTCACCTGTAATATCCAGTGCACCGAAGATACCGCCCAGCACAACGATTCCCGTTCCTTGGATGTCATCGTTAAAAGTTGGAATTGTTTGTTTGTATTTGTCCAAAATCGTTGCAGCATTTGAACGGCCAAAGTCTTCCCAATGCAAGTAAAGTTTAGGGAACAATGATTCTGCCGTTTGAACAAATTGATCGATGAATTGGTAGTAGGCATCACCGTAGACACGTTCTTGACGATTGCCTAGATACAAATGATCCTCTAACAATTCTTTACGGTTGGTACCGGCATCGATCACGATTGGTAAAACAGAAGCAGGGTCGATCCCAGCAGCAGCTGTATAAATCATCAATTTACCGACAGAAATATCGACACCTTGGACACCCCAGTCACCAATCCCAAGAATCCCTTCAGCGTCAGTGGCTACGATCAAGCGAATGTCCCGATCGCCAGCGGCATTTTTCAACGTTTCTTCGATATTCTCTGGATGATTGATATCTAAGTACGCTGCATATTGAGGATCCACAAATAGGCGGCTGTAATTTTCAATGGTGTCAGCAATCGTTGGATCATAGACGATCGGATTGAATTCAACGATATGTTGGTTGAACAAATAGTAGAACAATGTCCGATTGGTATTAAAGATCTCCATTAAAAAGTGACGTTTTTCAATGTCGGATTCTTTGGTGACATATTGTAAATAGGCTTGTTCTGCTTGTTCTTCGATCGTTTGTACGTGAGGGGGCAATAAACCGATCAACCCTAGTTCTTTTCGTTCTTCTTGCGTAAACGCGGTTCCTTTGTTTAAAAATGGGTTATTTAAAATGTCATGTGCTTTCATTATGTTCCTCCAATGGATATATTTTGAGTACTCGTTCATTTCCATTAGCTACTTTAATCCTCGGACAGAATTATAGTCAACTATCGGTGGTATAATAAAAATTATTTATAACAAAACCGCTGCTAGTTTAAACCGGTTAAGGGAGGAATCAGACGATGAATATACGAGATTTAGAATACTTTAACGCTTTGGCAGATATGCTTTCTTTTACGCAAGTGGCGCATAAATTTGCGGTCAGTCAACCAACCGTCAGCTACGCTGTCAAACGCTTGGAAGAGCATTATGGCTGTGATTTGATCGCTCGAGAAGCCTCTCATCGCTCCATTTCATTGACCACGGAGGGGGAAATTTTGAAGGCTCATGCACAGTATATCTTAGATGAATTTGTGACCTTGGACCGAGCCATCGACCATGCTAAAAACAATCGGACCCACATCGGTTTGCCGCCAATCATTCGTTCCAAAGTCTTTTCGAAACTCTTAGATGAAAAAGAGATCATCCGCTTTATTTCGAAGTTTCACTTAGTATCTGGGGGATCCAATGAATTGCTTTCAAAACTATTATCAGGAAAAATCGATTTTAGCTTGCTGGGCAGCGTCAATCCCCTCGTCCACCCGAATCTACAGGTGAAGTTGCTGCATCAGCAAGAGTTTTTTATCTTTGTGTCAAAAGAAAACCCATTGGCAGGAAAAAAGGAAATCTCGTTTGAAGAAGCTGCCGAATATCCCTTTATCTTACTGGAGAAAGGCTATACCCATATGCGCGCCTTTCAGAATTTAAGTGAGAAATCAAAGAAGAAGCCAGAAGTCCCCTTTTATTTTTCAGACGTCCAGACGATTGGTCAGCTGGTCAGTTCCAATATCGGCATTACCTTGATGACGGAATTTCCCGTGTTTCAAGAAATGGAAGGCTTAATGAAAATACCGCTAGTCCCTGAAGATAAGGAAATTTTTTATATTCAATATGCCTATCTAAAGAGTGCGTTGTTGAATCAAGAGGTCCAAAAGTTGATTAGGATCTTGGATGAGCTGTCTTGGGAGGAGGAAGGGTGAGGAATGGGGATTTCTGGCGGTAAGGTCAGAGAAAAATGGTGTCGGCATGTGTTCTTGAGGTAAGAAAAATCTTTCAAAGTAGATAAAACGAGTGAATGGTTCCTTTAAACGATGAAACGAGAAAAATCTTCATTTATTTTAGCCCTTTTTATCGCATGAAAAACGCTAAAAACCTTGATAAATATCGGTTTTTAGCGTGGATTTTTGGTATAATAGTAGGACAGTAAAGTTTGTGACGGTGGCGCTTTTTTTGAAAGTGAGGTGGTGCATTATGAATGTACTATCGAAATCTGAAGAAAGGAGCAGTCTTTTGCAAGGTGTAGATATAATCGGCATTTTGTTAGCAATAGCGCCTGTTTTATTAGCCTTTATTGGTTTAATCGAAGCATGTGTGAAACTAGCAGATACGATTATAAACACTCGTTCTTCTAAGCGTAAAAGCAAGAAGAAACGAAAAAAGAGTGCAAAAAAATAACCGTCCTCTTTGGCCAGGCGACGATTATTTTTTAACAATTAATTAAAACTGGCCACCGTTTTAAACGGTGCTGTAGGGGAGTTGTTGACGCAACTCCTCTTTACATAGTAATTATAGCAAGATTTCGGTAAGATATCAAACATTGACGCTACAGACGTGCCTTGCACGTCTTATTTTTTGCCCTCCTAAGTCGTGGAGGGCAAAAAAGATCGCTTTTCTTTCTTAAAAAAGGTCTAAGTACCACCATTGTTCCGAAATTTAACCATCCATTTTCTCGGTATTCTTAATCCATCAGGTACTTGAAATACCTTTCATGCGCATGAAGAAACTGAGTGAACAATGGAAAATGCTGAGACATGAAATAGAGTTACTGTTAAATAATGAATTATATTTTGTCTATCTGAATTTTGTTTTTTGAAATTTCCAAAAAATAATTATCAATATAAACCTTGATTTTCTCAAAGTTTCTCTCTAAAAATAAAATTGTAGGTACCTTAATAACAGGTAGATTACGTTCATTAATGAATGCGCCAAAGGAATCTGGGATAACAAGTATATCGACAGTATCTTTATCTTCTGGGTAATTTGCTGTTACATTATAATAATTAGAAAAATAAGCTAATAAATCATCTATATTACGTTTAGCGTGGGTAGCAAATATTGTAGTCGTTCCTATACCAGAATTGGAAGTTAGCATAAAACATATTTTCGTCATAGTTTAATCTCCTTTTTTTATAGTATAACGCTAAATTTAAATTAACGAAAGAGATTTCAATATCATGAGGATGAATCAATTTACACAGTGAGATAAAAACGGATATTGCTTCTTTAGGTAAATACTAAGTGTCATGAAAATAGTGTTTGAAGCAAAATTAATACGTTTTTCAATAATAAAAATGATGTATACAATTAAAATAAAACGTTTTATTAGAACGACCTGTTAAACATTAAATTATTTATAACCAATGAATTAAGTTGACAAAAGGTAGTCTAAGACCTTCTCAAAATCGATAGAGGTGAGAACGTATGTGTTAAAAAAAGAGGAAATGAAGAACATCCCCAATATCGACTGCAGCAGTGACTGATACCTCAGAAAAAACAGTCATAAATTATAAAGAATTGCTAAGGATTTGAACTGAATCTATAGATTTTTAATACCTAAGTCACGATAAATTCGTATTGTTTTCTATATGAATCACTTGCATAAATGCATTTTATAGCATAATGTGTTAGGTAACGTGCATGAATGTTTGAAGAGATTCTAGAATGACTACTTGGGGAAGTATTTCAGACTCTATCATAAAAATAGTGTCAGTAACAATATCGAGTTTAGTTTCTAACTAAATTCACAACTAAAAAAGGGACTTTACGACAGTTTAGACATGCATATCTAATGTGTGCTAAATGATTGTAATTCCTTTTTTTAGTTTACATAACATAAACTATTCAAATATGTTTTTTCAAAAATTGAAGAAGACAACTTGAGTCTTAGTTTCATCTCCCTGAGGCACGTCTATATCATAAAAATGACAAAAGAAGAAAAAGTATAAATCTTATCGATTATTTTATTGATTTAATATACAAAATTATGATATTCATGCGTATTCATTCATTTATAATTTAGTTCCCCTTGCAAAAGTAAACCGCTTTCTATAAACTAGAAGGCGAATAGAAATCAAAAAAATAGGCACTTCGTATCGGTGTTGGTAGCACCAATACGAAGCCCTGATCAGTCACAATCTTTACACGGATGACCAATCAAGTTGCCATAGTTGATACCCGTAGGCATCAACGTGTTTATTGTACCGAAAAAACGCCTTCATTTCTAGTAGGAGTATGCATTTTTTTCGATAAAAACACAAGAAGCCTAACGCTTATTTAGCTATCTCACAGGCATTGGACAAATCCGTCCAATGCCTTTTTGCTGTGAATCACTACGATTGACTCACGGAGTGAGACAGAGTAGATGATGAACAGTACTAGGCGAGCGCAAGGGAGCGTATTCCTAAAAACTATCGGTTCCACAAAATGGTACCTGCGCAGTACCATTTCCGCTCCCTAAGTCTAAGTATCTAGCTAATACGAGGACAACGACCAGAAGTTGGCAGAAAAATAGGCAGTCATAGTTGATTCTTTAGGCGAAGAACGACGTTGAATGGAGAAAAAGAAATACCATTGCCAATAATGGTCAAAATAAGCGTTCATGGGTCAGCCTTTTATTCTAGATAAAAAAGGAAATTTTTGATTTCTATTCGTAAGTGTGAACAATCTTCTCACAAAAAAGTCAAAACAGCTAAAGGAGAGAATATGGATAACTACGAAGTGAGTTTTACCCTGATTCTACACGCGGGAAATGCAAAATCAGCTGCCATGATGGCGATTGAGGCAGCACGCGAAGGAACCTTTGAAGAAGCACAACGTTTATTAGAAGAAGCCAAAAATGAGCTTCAGCAAGCCCATCAATGTCAAACCGATTTGGTGCAAGCGGAAGCTAGAGGAGAAAAAACGGAATTATCTATTATATTGATACATGCTCAAGATCATTTAGCAATGGCAATGACTGCCACAGAACAAGCAGCAGAATGGCTTTACTTATACCAAAAAATTTCTGAATTGCAAGGAGGAGTTTCATCATGAGAATTATGTTAGCTTGTGCAGCGGGAATGTCCACTAGTATTTTAGTTGCCAAAATGGAGGAAGCCGCAAAAGAACAAGGAAAAGACTACAAAATTTGGGCGATTGATCAAAGTTTGATTGAACGAGAATTAGGTAACTTCGATGTCTTGCTTTTAGGACCACAAGTACAACATACGATGCGTAAAGTGAAAAAGATCGTCAATGATACAGTGCCAGTAGCAGTCATCAAAGCAGTCGACTACGGTCGGGGCAATGGAGCAGCTGTCTTGAAGCATGCGGAAGAGTTGGTAAACGGAGGACAAGGATGAGTGCTTTCGACAAATTCGCTGACGGGGTCAGTATCATTGCAGAAAAAGTAGATGATAACAAATATTTAGGTGTCGTAAAAAATACCTTTACAGTTTTGATGCCCTTCATTATCGTAGGCTCTTTTGCAACATTGGGTAATTCATTGTTAACGAGCGAAACCACAGGGCTGGCACAGTTTTCTGCCCTAAGCTTTTTAGCCGTTATGGAACCAGCCTTTACCGCCATCAACTTTGCGACGATGAATACCATGACATTAGCCGTGATCGTCATTTTGGGGTGGATTTTAGGTGAGCGAAACAATGAGAACGGTATCATGTGTGCGGTGGTCTCCTTGAGTGCCTATGTTTCAGTCGTACCCCAAGGGCTTGAAACGGTCGTTGATGGAGTGGCAGGAATGGCTGCAGGTCTGCCAGTAGATACTTTGAATGCTGGCGGACTGTTCATTGGTATGATTTTGACGATGGTTACCGTAGAATTCTTTTGCAAGCTGAATAAGATCGAGCGTCTGCAAATCAAAATGCCACCGAGTGTTCCTAGCGCCATCAGTAAGTCTTTTAGTGTGCTGATACCAATTTTCATCACGCTGTTTGTCATCGCTATTGCTGGAAGATTGTTTGAATTGGCGTCAGGTCTCTATATCAACGAAGCATTGTACCGCTTCTTGCAAGCCCCGTTGGAAGGGATTTTGCAGCATCCAGCTGGGATTATTGGTTTAGTGATTATTTCCCAAGTTTTTTGGTTAGTCGGAATCCATGGCGGACTCGTTATTTCTCCGATTCGAAACCCAATTTTGATTGCAGCACTAGCCGCCAATATTGCTGCCTTTGAATCAGGACAAACGCCAGATCAAGTCATCACGATGGGCTCTTGGGTAACATTCTTAGTAGCCGGCGGTGCGGGATTGATTCTTTCTCTCAATATCGGATTACTGATGTTTTCGAAAAAAGATGACCTGCGAGCCGTCGCCAAAATTGGCTTAGTTCCTTCTTTATTTGGTATCAGTGAACCCGTTGTGTTCGGTTTGCCGCTAGTATTGAACCCGATTTTTGCGATTCCCTTTGTTCTAGGAAGTGGACTCCCGGCGGCGATGTTATTAGCTGCCAATCAGTTTGGACTAATTGGCTCGAACATTGTGGATGTACCTTTCGGCTTACCGATCATTGTCGGTGCCTTTCTTGGATGGGGAATCAATGGAGTCATTTTACAATTGCTGATTATTGTAGTCGGGGTGTTCATTTATTTACCATTTATTTTCTTGAGCAATCGCCAAAGTGAGTTAGCTGAATAGTAAGAGGATTCTCAAGATGAGTCTGTTTAAGAATACAAGGGAATAGAACGAAGGAGGAGTTTCATGACAAAAAGTTATTTTCCAGAAGGATTTCTATGGGGCGGTGCGATCGCAGCCAATCAAGCAGAAGGGGCATGGGATGTTGACGGCAAAGGCATGTCAGTTGCAGATGTAGCACTATACAAGCCTGACGTTTCTGTAGAAGACTATAAGAAGCAGTGGCATGTCGATGAACAAGCCATTGCTGAAGCGATTGCCGAAAAAGGAACCGGTAATTATGCAAAACGTCGGGGCATTGATTTTTATCACCGATATAAAGAAGATATCGCACTGTTTAAAGAAATGGGCTTTAAGGTACTGCGAGTGTCGATCGCATGGACGCGGATTTTTCCTCGGGGCGACGAAGCAAAACCAAATCAAGTAGGATTAGCATACTATCGAGACCTTTTAACTGAGCTGAAAGAGAATGGTATTGAACCATTAGTGACGCTTTCTCACTATGAAATGCCGCTGCATCTAGTCACCGATTATCAAGGGTGGGTCTCTCGAGAAGTCGTTGATTTCTTTGTCAAATTTTGCAAGGTCGTTTTTGCCGAATACAAAGATCTAGTGACCTATTGGTTGACATTCAATGAGATCGATAGTGTTTTTCGTCATCCGTTTACGACCGTGGGCGTAGTCGAAGAGCGTTATGAAACAAAACAAGCCGCAGAAGCCGCCATCTACCAAGCCTTGCATCATCAATTTGTGGCAAGTTCGTTGGCAACTAAGTATGGGCGTTTATCAAACCCACAAGCAAAAATCGGGGCGATGGTTACCAAGCTCATGACCTATCCAGAAGATTGTCATCCCGAGAATATCGCTTTAGCAGAAAAAGCCAACCGAGAAAATCATCTGTATTCTGATGTACAAGTCTGGGGAGAATATCCGAAATGGCTTTTGCGAGAATGGCAGGAAAAAGGCATTGAAGTGGCGATGGAAAACTGGGATTTGGCAACAATCAAGGAATACACAGTAGATTTTCTTTCCTTCAGTTATTACATGTCCCTAGTAGTTTCAAAAGATGCCGAACAGCGAGAAAAAGTCAGTGGCAACATTGCGACAGGGGTGAAAAATCCCTACTTACCGATGACAGAATGGGGCTGGCAAATTGACCCAGTCGGACTCCGAATCTCATTGCTTTCTCTCTATGATCGCTATCGGATCCCTTTGTTTATTGTAGAAAACGGCGTGGGCGCAGCAGATGAAATCGATGAAAAGGGAGAAATCAATGATCAATATCGCATTGATTATTTCAAAGCCCACTTTGAACAAATCAATTTAGCTCTAAAAGAAGGCGTTGAACTGATGGGTTATACCTCATGGGGCTGCATTGATATCGTCAGTGCCTCGACTTCGCAAATGAGTAAACGCTATGGCTTTATCTATGTTGATGCTGATGATGAAGGAAATGGCACCTACGATCGGAAGAAAAAGAAATCCTTTGATTGGTATAAAAAGGTGATTGCGTCAAATGGGAGTGATTTGGCATAGGGGGTTAAGACGAATTTCGCAGGCTAGGAAACCTTCCTTTCTTTCTCTGTTGGTCTAAGCAATCAGTCTTTATGAATTTGGTTTTGAAATTAGGAGAAATTCGGATAGTATTTCTACTTGGAATGATTGTAAAAGGAGAGTACAGAGAAGTTTTTCTCGGTATTCTCCTGCTTTTTTTGAGAACAGAAACAACAAGCTTATGCCATGCACCCATTTTCTAAGAGTGAGTAAAAAAGTAAATCAAGCCCATTATTGTTGCATATGCAACAATAATGGGCTATTATAGTGCTAGATAGGGAGGGGATAGTTCGTGGAGGATATACTTCGTGAGATAGGTTCGATCAGTAGAATGTTGGAATCAATTGCTAATATTGAATTTAAAGAGCTTCAACTCAGTAAAGGGCAATACATTTACTTAGTTCGTATATTTGAAAATGAAGGAATTATTCCTGAACGATTAGCCGAACGGATCAAAGTTGATCGCACAACTTTGTCACGGGCGGTAAAAAAGTTAGAGGAAAATGGTTTTATCCTAAAAGAGTCAGATAAAGAAAATAAAAAAATCAAACACTTATACACAACTTCCAAAGGAAAACAGGCAGTTCAATTAATCATAAGAGAAAATAACTATTCAAATAAAGTAGCGATTCAACAGTTATCTGCTTTAGAAAGAAAAAATCTTGCGGAAATGCTGGCAAAAATAAAATCTTCGGTAGAAGTTGATTGGGTCAACGTCAAGAATGGGATCAAAAGAGACTATTGAAGGGAGAAGGCAGATGGAAAGCTTACACTTGGTTGAATGCACAGAACGTGACATTGATATTCTGAAACAGGTAAGTATTGAAACGTTTACGGATACATTTAAAGATCAAAATAAAGAAGAAAATTTGATGGACTACATCAATTCAAGCTATACAACAGAAAAGTTAAGGGAAGAGATCACTGAGGATGAAAGCCATTTTTATTTGATAGAAAAATCGGAAGAAACCATTGGCTATTTAAAGCTAAACGTGGGCAATGCTCAAACAGAAAGCATGAAAGAGAACGCTATGGAAGTTGAGCGGATTTACATTCGATCGAAATTCCAAAGAAGCGGATATGGAAAATACCTCATCCAGTTAGCTGAATCTATAGGAAAAAAATGGAACAAATCATACATATGGTTAGGTGTGTGGGAAAAGAACTTCAACGCACGTTCTTTTTACGAGCACATGGGCTTTCACAAAGTAGGGCAACATTCATTCTACATGGGAAAAGAAGCACAGGTAGATGATATTTTGTTAAAAAGGATATAGCGATGATGGCTGCTGAAAAAACAGATATCCTGAAAAATAAAGGACATGAATTTGTTCAAATAAACTAAGTAGGAGTGTAGAGAAAGTGAAGAAAATAATGATCGATCAAGAATTTTGGGCGCTATTTCCAGAAGCCCAAATCAACTGCCTTGTTGTAAAAAATATAAACAATGTTGCCGATGCCGCACAAGAGACGTTTTTTACTAACTTGCTAAAAAGTAGTAAAGAGCAAGCAAAGCGCTACTTAACGACCGACACCTTCAGTGAAAACCAGGTGATCCAAGAATGGCGAAGTGCTTTTCAGCAATTTAAAACGAAAAAAGGGGTACGCTCTTCCATCGAAGCACTGTTGAAACGGGTGAATCAAGAGAGAGAATTTTATCCCATCAATCCCTTAGTAGATATCTATAATAGTATTTCCTTGAAATATGGTGTCCCTTTAGGCGGAGAAGACCTCGATACAATCGTTGGCGACCTTCATTTAGGCGTTGCAAAAGGTGGCGAATCTTTCTTTCCCTTAGGTGCAGATACTGATTCCCCAGCTTTAGAAAATGAAGTCATTTACTATGATGAGAAAGGTGCAATTTGTCGATGCTTGAATTGGCGGGAAGCCCAACGTACGATGCTAACAGAAGAGACCACCCGTGCTGTTTTATTCATCGAGTCGATCAATGAAACGCAACGGGCTCGTGCAAATGAAGCAATCAAAGAGTTAAGTCTGTTGATTCAAGAATATTTTAACGTAACAGGTGATGATTATGTGCTAAGTAAAGAAAGTCCTGAAATCATTTTGTAGAGGCGAGCTTCTTGTCTCTTGGATCAGGCTGTGCACCTACTTTTTCTCGATTTTGCATACGATTCTCTCATTTTGATTGCTCGGTCATCGTGAAAATCTTGACCCAAATACTCGGATGTGCAATAATTAGGTGGAATTTAAATAATGACATTAGATTTGTTCGCCGGAATAAATCTTATTGAAGTCAGAAAAACTAACCTTAGGCTTTTATGGTTAGTTTGTCTGACTTCTTTTTTGTTTTAGGAGGTATAGGCAGATGTTAAAAGAACAATTGAAAGAATACGGAAAGGGCCCTAACCAGTCGGGACTTTCCAGTAAAGAAGCAGAAATGAAGCTAGAAAAATATGGATTTAATTCTATAGAAAGCAAAGATGAGAAGCACTTTTATGACTATTTGAAAGAGTCGATGAAGGATATTACCATCTTGATTTTAATCGTTGCAACGCTCTTATCTTGTTATGTTGCTTTTCAAAACCATCCGGATGATTTTACGGAACCGATAGTCATCTTTTCAATTGTCATTCTTAATCTATATTTGTCGATTCGACAGCAAAAAAATGCGGAAAAATCAATGAGTGAATTAAATAAGATGAGTGTTCCCGTAAGTAAAGTATTCAGAGATGGGGTGTTAAAAGAGATTGAAAGTTTGAACATTGTTCCTGGTGATATTGTTCAGTTGGCGTTAGGGGACCGTATTCCAGCAGATGCTACGCTTTTAACGAGTAGTAATTTCTTTGTTGATGAATCGTTTCTAACTGGTGAAAGTGAACCAAGTGAAAAAGATCCCACCTATATTTCTTCTAGTGAAGATTCTTTAGGGGACAGAAAAGACTTGGTTTTTTCTGGCTCATTGGTCGTCACAGGAAAAGCAAACGTTCGAGTTGAAAAGACAGGAATGAATACGGAAATTGGTAAAATATCGAGCTTATTAAGCAAGGAAGAAACAACCGTAGCACCTCTACAAATAAAAATGCAAAAACTTGGGAAAGTTCTAGGACTAATCGCTATTCTCTCTGGCTTTCTAGCGATTGCTATAGGAATCAGCAAAGGATTGTCTTTAGAGACCAGTATCATGACCGCAATATCCATGGCTGTTGCTGCTATTCCAGAGGTTTTGCCAGTCGTAGTAACAATCTCTCTAGCAGTTGGGATGAGGAATACGGCACTGAAGAAAACCATCGTTAGGACTCCTTCAACAGTGGAAACCGTTGGAGGTGTTTCAATCATCTGCTCAGATAAAACTGGAACGATTACGGAAAATAAGATGACCGTGAAAGAAGTTGCCACGATGAAGGATAAACTGACTTCTTGCTTAGAAATAACAGAAGAGAAGGAAAAAAATCTCTTATTTCTCTTCTATCTTGCTAGTTCGATGGAAGAAAATACAACAGTAACTAGTAATCCAACAGAGTTGGCGATCAGAAAAAAACTGGCATCGATCTTCACTAAAGAGGAACTAGGTAAAATCGCTTCAACCTTTGAACAGATTCATGAAGTTCCCTTTGATTCAAAACGAAAAAGAATGACTGTCTTATATAAAGTAAACAACCAGTATGTTTCTGTCACAAAAGGGGCTTTTGATCGCTTGGATCTCATTGATGCGAACAACCCCACCTACGTGAACAAGCATGATGAGTTGGCCAATCAAGCATACCGTGTTTTGGGCGTTGCTTATAAAAGATACGATGAAAAACCTACACGTCTTACTGAAGAAATTCTTGAAAGTCAGCTAGAGTTTGCAGGATTTGTCGGGATTATCGACCCGGCTCGACCCGAAAGCTATACGGCTGTTTCTATTGCAAAACAAGCAGGGATTCAAACCGTAATGATCACAGGGGATCACTTACTGACAGCAAAGAAAATCGCAGAGGATGTAGGAATTCTCACCGATGGGAAAAAAGCAATGACCGGAGCGGATTTACATGAAATGAGCGATGAAAAATTAGCTCGTGTGATTGATGACTATCGAGTCTTTGCTCGTACTTCCCCAGAAGATAAAATTCGAATCGTAAAAGCATTCCAAAAAAACGATGAGATTGTCGCTATGACTGGCGATGGTGTCAATGATGCACCTGCATTAAAAGCAGCTGATGTAGGGATCGCAATGGGAGGTGGCACAGAAGTAGCAAAGGAAGCCTCTGATATGGTTTTAGTAGACGATAATTTTGCGACGATTGTGCAGGCGGTTGAAGAAGGACGACGGGTATACAGCAATATCAGAAAATCATTATATGCGATGCTTGGTTGCAATATTTCTGCACTGACGATCGTTTTAATTTCCTTGCTCGTTGGGTGGGGAGCACCTGTTACAGCGGTTCAATTGTTAATCATAAAAGTAGTTGCAGATGGAATCCCAGGAATGAGTCTTAGCATTGAACCAGTCGACAAAAAAGCAATGAAGGAAGCCCCTATCACTAAATACACAAGCATTTTTGCGCAAGGATTATTGGTAAAAATTGTAGAAATCTCAATTGTTTTTACAGTCGTCACATTAGGCGCGATTCTAATTGGACGTCTAGAATCGATAGAGGTTTCGCAGACAATGACATTTATTGTATTGGGATTATCAACTATTGTGCACATGTTTAATTGTAGAAGTAAAGAATCTATCCTGAAGCTGCGTTTTTTGAGCAATCCGTTGTTAGTAATGACAACCTTCATAGGTGCATTGATCATTATCTTGTTAGTAACGATTCCATTCACGCAAACCATTTTTGGCTTTGTCTCTCTTCGTGCAGTTGACTGGCTATGGGTAATCGGATTATCCATTTTTCCTTTAGTGTATATTGAAGTGAAAAAATACTTTGGTTTCTTCTAATAAGAATGATAGATAGAAAATCTTCTATTAACAAATTTTCTTGAGAAATGAGGGAGGGCAAAAACTCGGAAATTTTTGCTGCTCCTTTAATTATTTACAGATGCTTATAATTTCTGGCTTGATAGTATTTAGAAGATATCAGAATGCACAGCAACTATTGTTGTAAGGAAGGATTCGGTAGTATGTTTCAGGCAAATCGCCAGAAATAGCCATAAAATCCCCTCTATTCTACTCTCTTTTTCAAGAATTCCTGTTAAATGATAGGTTTTATGTCAAAATGAAGGGTAGAAATGGATGAGGAGTGGTTGGAATGAAAGAAACGATATTAGCAATGAAGCTGAAAGAATATAGAGAAAAAAACAAGCTAACGCAAAGTATGCTCGCAGAATTATTAGAAGTAAGTGACAAGACGATCTCAAAATGGGAGTTAGGTGCTACGTACCCTAGCAAAAAAAATATGATCAAAATAGCCGAAGAATTGGATATCTCATTAGAAACATTACTTTTGGAAGAAACTAAGAAAGACAATGATGATTTAAAAGTAAGTATCAAGTATGGGGTGATTAGTTTTTGCTTGATCTTTTTTGCCACGATGATCATAACTTCGTTCAATCAAGACTTCAGCACGATTATGAATCTTTCTATTCAAGAAAAATTTGGTGTATTGTTAACCACCGCTTTAAAACTATTGAGTATCTCTGTGCCGCCAGCGATTATCATTGGCTCCGTGTTTTATTTTTATATCTTCCCTAAAAATAAAAAAGAGAACGAACCATTTCCTCGATTTCGACGGAAATGGTAGATTAGATTATAGGAATCAAGTCATGGACAGAAAAACAGCATTTTAGATAAAAAAGAGTACTCAGTCTGGCTGGTGTGAAAAGCGCATAAATTTTACAAGAAGGAGAGAGCAGGATGGGACTATTTGGTAAAAAGAAAGAAGTCAGAAATTTAACGAAGGAAGAAGAAGCAGAAATCAAAGAAGAAATGGCACGACAAATGCTTTCAAAAAACGAAAATGATATTGGCATGGTCAAGAAAATCAAAGATCTGACAAACATGAGCACAGGACAAGCGAAAGAGCTATTCCTGAAATTCAGGGATGAGTTAACCGAGAGATAGCGGATAGGTGATCAGCCAACAACAGCCTTTCAAATGCGAGGCAGATTCGCTTCATTGACAGCTTATGCGGTTGAAAAGGATGTTGTAATCTGGTCAGTTAGTTTTATAAAACTCGGTTACGCCGTAGCACTTCTATTACAATCAAGATTTTTTTCTTCTACTGGAGGGCACAACGATGTCGAAAGATTTAAAAAAGGTTTACAGTATTACGGTTATTCAGGTAGTGATTTACGTGATTGCATTCGCCATGGCTTTTCTTAATCGCGGGATCTCACCGAACTGGCCCTTCTACTTGGTCCTAGTAGGAATATTAGTAGGATTTTTTATCCCCCAAAAATATCGCTCCCAATTTTCTTCGACTGCTCCGGGTATTTTTTTAAAGAACCGTACGAGACGTACAGAAAATATAATCGAACTGACCGTCACTTGTTTCGTCATTTTTCTGGTTATTTATTTAAATCTTGTCTAGAGGGGGTGTGACTATGAATACTATCAAAAAGAAGCGGCGGTTAGGATTGGTGGGTCTTTATTTACTTTTGGCTATAGTGTCCTCACTTATACGACAAGTGAAGTACTATGGCATAACGGCGATACTTATGATCATTCTCACTTTCCTCGTACTGGTCATTTTATGGGGGTCTTTGCTTCGTCACAACGTTATTGGTGTCACTTGGACAAGTATGACTTATGAACCAAATCTTCATAAAAGTGAACGGGTGTTTTTGTTTAGCCTCGTTACTTTGGTAGCGCCGGTTCTTAGATTTCATGACTTGACTGTCTATGATTTAATCGTTTCTGTTGTAGCTATATTGCTAGGGATAGTTGGTTTTGTAGTAAATGAGCATCGTTTAAATCGGAAAAAACAAAAGGCTTAGTAGAATTTTTCATTTGACCTCAGAAGTGACCGTTTTTATGCGGTCGCTTTTTTAATGAAATAAATGATCTTTTAAGCGCAATGAAAATAAATCAGATCACGGTGATCCGCACCGTGCTTTCTTTATTTTGAACCGCTTTTTATAGAAACATACAGAATTCTCTAGTCTTCAACAACAACGGCTGTTCCGCTGGCTGTCACCACAATTAACATAATATCTGAATTTACAAATTGATTGTAGCTGATACGCGTATTGACTATGGCGTTTGCCGATAAGCGATGCGCTTGTTCTTTCAATTCCACGAGAGCTAACTTTCTTCCTTTAGAATATTCATCAGAATAGGTAGTAGATTTTCCACCAAATATCCCTTTTATCCCACTTATGGCATCCATTACGATGTTCACGGAAATCACTTGTTCATTAAAAATAGCTCCTTTTACTTCACTGATTTTTTGGTCTGCAATGGTCTCGGTTGTTACTAAATACATAATAGATTCCTTCTTTCACAATTTCATTTCTACAGTAAAAATAGTGGTGTTGTTATAGGCTAATGAGCAATAGACGTTTTCAAAAAATAAGAGTTGATTTTGAGAAATATCTCTGACAGACAGCAGTTTGTCCGTTAAAAAAAGGTCGATATTTTGTTTGATACAATCTTCCGTCTCCACGATAAAACTCATACTTGCATAAGTCCCTTTAGTAAAAGCAAATTCCCCTTCTTCCTTTTTACTTTCAAGACAAGGGATATCTTCATTTTCACGATGAACATAAAAAATTTGATCGAGAGAGGATAGATTCATATTATTGGCTTTTATCAAATCCACCTCGCCATTTTCCACAACTGATTCTGGAAAAGAATGAAAATAACGATCGGACCTCTCGAAGAAACTTATTTCGTTTAACTTGTAGGAATTTTGGGCTTCGATAACGGCGTGTACGGTATTTTTTATAGCCAGCAATTCATCGATCTTTTTTTGGATCGTTTGTTCGGCTTCAGTAAAAAAAGGTGCCATGTTTGATTGGGTCAAAATGGTTTTGATGGAACGAAGCGAGTAACCAATATTTTTAAAAACGAGAATCTGATAGAGTTTGTAGACATTTTCTTCATCAAAGAAAAAATACCCGTTTTCATTCCGTTCCTTTGGTGTGAGCAATTCGATATCAATATAGTGTCGAATGGTGTGTTTCGAAATAGAAAACAATGATGCTAGTTCACTTGTTGTAAGTAATTTCATAAGTAGCCTCCTGAGGATAAGTATATCGTGTCGGGTAACCACACAGTCAATAGCTTATGAAAAAATATGGAATATATCTTCTTCTAAAACACAATTCTCGTACACTGTTATACCAAAATGTCAGTTCTCTAGTGAGAAGCATCCAAAGTCTGCAGTTCTAATATTTTAGTTCCATGAAAAAAATAGAAATTCCTATGCACAAAAAAAAAGGATAATAGAAAAAGTACGTTTATAGTTTTGGATTATATAATTATAAGGATGAGATGGTTAAGATGAAGAAATAATAGATAGTAAGCCTCCCTTGAATTGTAGGTTACGCACTTGTGATATAGACATTATAAATCATAGCATTTAGCAAATAATTTTATGTAATAACCGTTGTTAGGTGCTTTTTTTTAATAAATTAAAATGCCGTAGTTTAATGCTAAGATGCCGTTTGTTAAATCGAAATGAGGAGAAAAAATGAAAAATAAACATATGCACCTTTTTTTAGTTGGATTATTGTTTGGGTCAATTGTAATGAATCCAGTACAAGCATTGACAGATACGCTCGGAATAGCACCCGCTCAGGAACAAGAAGCTGCCAATCTTTTATCGGAACCTTTGAACAGCTTTGAAAAAAGTGAAAATCAGGAACCGTCGCCTGATAACAAAGATGTATTTTCTGAAAGTGAAGCTAATGAAAACCTTTTGGAGAATGAAACGTCAAGCAGTCTAGAAGATGATGCTGCTATGAATGAGGAGCAATCGGATAACAGTAAAGAACTATCTGAAAGCCAGTCATCTGAATCCAATACGAGTGAAAGTATGAAAGATAATGCTGACCAGAATCAAATACATAAAAAAGACTCAAAGATGCTTATGGCTCCAATGGAAGCTTCAGAAACGTTCACTTATGATTTAACAGTCGAATATGATCCTCTTAAGTTTAAATCTTTGGTAATCGATTTACCCATTCCTGAAAAATATATACAGGATGAACTATATTTTCGTCTTCTGTTAGGTGGAGATGACGGAAATTTTTACGAGTACAAATCGGATCAGCAATATTTCATGACAGGTTCATCACATAGCAATCCAGTAATAGGAGTGAACACTTTACAAATGTCATGGAGTAATTTCACTCAAGGTTGGAGCCCTGATGATTATGAATATTTTGGGTTTACTGTGGTTATTCCTTACAAAGATGCTAACGGGAATGACCTATTTACAGCTGCATACAATATCCGTTTTACAAACAGCCACTTAACTATTCAGTATGTAGATGAATCAGGTCATGAAATCTACCCTTCACGTCGAATTGATGATAGTAGAAATCAGCCCTATAACGTTTCAACTAGCGACTATATTCCACAAATTCCAGGATATGAGCTAGACACAAGTAAGTTGCCTTCTAATGCTATTGGAGTATTTCAACGTGGTGAATTTACTGTTACCTATGTTTATCAGAAAGTGCAAATTGATTATACCGATATTTTGATTAAAGATAGTACTATTCATACACAGGACACATGGTCACCGATCGATAACTTTATCGAGGCTTCATCAAAAGAAGGGAAACAGCTAACTTATGAGGAATTTTTGGCAAACGGCGGGATTGTCTCTGGTACAGTAGACACACAGACAGCGGGTACTTATACGGTTCGTTATACTCTCAATAATCTAACCAAGGATGCAACAATAGTTGTTAAGCCTCGGCTGACCGCCATAAATGTCTCTGACTCAACAATCTATGTGGGTGATCCATGGGAAGCAGAGGATAATTTTGAGAGTGCATTAGACAAAGATGGCAACGATGTTGATTTTTCAGCCCTAACGGTCGATGCCAGTAAAGCAGATACGAGTAAAGCCGGCAGTTTTGACGTCACGTATACGTACGATGGTGTAACCAGTACAGCGATTGTTACGGTCAAAGAAAAACAAACTGCGGTGAACGTCCATGATTCAACGATCTACGTGGGGGATAGCTGGGAAGCAGAGGATAACTTCGATAGTGCGTTGGATAAAGATGGTAATCCGATAGATTTCCAAGAACTGACGGTCGATGCTAGTAAAGCAGAAACAAATAAAGCAGGTACTTTTGAAGTCACCTATACGTACGATGGTGTAACGAGTACAGCGATCATTACGGTCAAAGAAAAAATGACAGCCGTCAACGTCCATGATTCCACGATTTATGTGGGTGATTCATGGCAAGCAGAAGATAATTTCGATAGTGCGTTAGATAAAGATGGTAACGACGTTGCACTTTCAGATCTGACGGTCGATGCTAGTAAAGCCGACACAAGTAAAGCAGGGACCTTTGAAGTCAAGTACACGTATGATGGTGTAACGAGTACAGCGATTGTTACAGTCAAAGAAAAAATGACAGCCGTCAATGTCCACGATTCCACGATCTACGTGGGGGATAACTGGGAAGCAGAAGATAATTTCGATAGTGCGTTAGACAAAGATGGCAACGATGTTGATTTTTCAGCTTTAACGGTCGATGCTAGTAAAGCCGACACGAGTAAAGCAGGCAGCTTTAAAGTTACCTATACGTATGATGGTGTAACGAGTACAGCGATTGTCACAGTTAAAGAAAAAATGACAGCCGTCAACGTCCATGATTCTACGATTTATGTGGGAGATAATTGGGAAGCAGAAGATAACTTCGACAGTGCGTTAGATAAAGATGGCAACGATGTTGCACTTTCAGATCTGACGGTCGATGCCAGTAAAGCAGATACGAGTAAAGCAGGCAGCTTTAAAGTCACGTATACGTATGATGGTGAAACGAGTACAGCGACTATCACGGTCAAAGAGAAAATGACAGCCGTTAATGTTCATGATTCTACGATCTACGTGGGAGATAACTGGGAAGCGAAAGATAATTTCGATAGCGCATTAGACAAGGATGGGAATTCAGTAGATTTCCAAGATCTGATTGTCGATGCTAGTCAAGCAGATACGAGTAAAGCAGGCAGCTTTAAAGTCACGTATACGTATGATGGTGAAACGAGTACAGCGACTATCACGGTCAAAGAGAAAATGACAGCCGTTAATGTTCATGATTCTACGATCTACGTGGGAGATAACTGGGAAGCGAAAGATAATTTCGATAGCGCATTAGACAAGGATGGGAATTCAGTAGATTTCCAAGATCTGATTGTCGATGCGAGTCAAGCAGATACAAGTAAAGCAGGCAGCTTTAAAGTCACTTATACGTATGATGGTGTGACCAGTACAGCGGTTGTTACAGTCAAAGAAAAACAAACTGCTGTCAATGTCCATGACTCCACGATTTATGTAGGAGATACTTGGGAAGCAAAAGATAATTTCGATGGTGCGTTAGATAAAGATGGCAACGACGTTGCACTTTCAGATCTGACGGTTGATGCGAGTCAAGCAGATACAAGTAAAGCAGGCAGCTTTGAAGTTACCTTTACGTACGATGGTATAACCAGTAAAGCGATCGTGACAGTCAAAGAGAAAATGACAGCCGTTAATGTCCACGATTCTACGATCTATGTAGGAGATAATTGGGAAGCAGAAGATAATTTCGATAGTGCATTAGACAAAGATGGCAACGATGTTGATTTTTCAGCCCTAACGGTCGATGCCAGTAAAGCCGACATGAGTAAAGCAGGCAGTTTTGAAGTTGCCTACACGTATGATGGTGTAACCAGTAAAGCGATTGTCACAGTTAAAGAAAAAATGATAGCCGTCAACGTCCATGATTCTACGATTTATGTGGGAGATAATTGGGAAGCAGAAGATAACTTCGATAGTGCGTTAGATAAAGATGGCAACAATGTTGATTTTTCAGCTCTAACGGTCGATGCTAGCAAAGCAGATATGGGTAAAGAAGGAACCTTCAAAGTTACCTATACGTATGATGGTGTAACGAGTACAGCGATCATTACGGTTAAAGAGAAAATGACAGCCATCAATGTCCATGATTCCACGATTTATGTGGGAGATAAATGGACGGCAAAAGAAAATTTTGACAATGCATTAGACAAAGCAGGAAAGAAAGTCGTGTACGAAGACTTGACAGTAGACGCCAGTCAAGTTGATCCGAGCAAAGCAGGTAGCTATGAAGTATCGTATAGTTATGATGGAATTACGGTAACGGCTACAGTCACAGTAAAAGAAAAACCTAGCCAAGAAAAACCTGCAGATGATTCAACGCATGCGACACCAGAACAAGAGAAAGAGAATCAGAAAAAAACAACTCCTGATAGTAAGAAACATGTAACACTTCCTAAAACAAATGAAAATAAATCAGTAGTTGAATTAGTAGCAGGTGTCATAATTGTGCTTCTGACAGGTGTAATTTTCTTTTGGAAAAAAAGAAAAGCGAAGAAAGTGTAATGTCTAAAAAATAAAGTATGCGGGATTTATTTCCGGGTACTTTATTTTATTTGAAAAAGACTTCAGCCAAGTTTCTCTTTCTTACTAGGTTAGAGAGAGAAACCTTCACAGAGGCCATGTAGGTCACATAAAATCAACTCCCGAGCAACAGAAAGTAGATGATGAATCTATTAAATTTACTGTTAAGAAATGACTTTTACGAATTTCTTTATGAAATTTTTTTAAATCATTCGATACAGTGTACGGGACCATAAGACCATTTATTTATCCATAAAAATGAAGACTATAATACCCTGGATTTTGTTACATTTCTTGTATAATTTATTCGCTTTATTACTCTCTCTAACATGGAAAGAAGCTAATCAAAGGATCGTTTCTTATAATTAGCTTCTTTTTTATTACTTAGCTATTGTGGATAGATACCATTTTATTTACTTATCCTAGATAGTTTTCTTATCTTAACTTTTTGTTTATCTGATTTTTTTATAACGATAACCAAGAGTCTCTTGGCATAATACCAATTTTGACTCCGATACTATTTTCATCAAAAATAGTAGAGCAGGCTCCTGATAGAATCGTTTCTTCTGGAAAGCTAACAAGTGTGGATGTCCGTGCCGCCAGAAGAGCTATGGATAGATTTTTCATGTAAATTTATTTCATAGAGAATCATATCTTCTTACATGAAGGATGTTAAGAAGATACTGACACCATTCTCATCAAAGAGAGGGTCACCTTTCAATAACTAATTATATTAAGTAGGAATTTTCGGTAGTAAGGTTAGCGCAATTGATCAATCATCGCATGCCTCTCTAAAATCACCCTTCGATCAACTCTACCAGCACATCAGCTGTTTCTTGCGGATGGCTGATTGGAAAATGATGACCCAATGGCAGATCGACTATTTTAGTCGTTTCTCTTGGCGGTAAATAGCTTTTATCCTCGGTTCCCCATATGATCGGAATTGAAGGGTCTATTCTTTGGTGAAGGGTCATTTCTTTTAACAACCGATTTAGTTGAAGTGTTGTGTTGACTATCCGTGAAGAACGAACACTCTTCTTCACTCTTTTTAAATATTCACTAGAAGAGGCTGCTTCGTCTATCAGCAGTCCTTTTTTTGTAAAATAGGCGAGTAGTTGTCGTTCAGAGACATGCTTTAAAGCTAGTTTACTGAGCCATGTTGCAGGGACCGAATCGGTTTTGTGGACAGGTGGTTGTAAAAGAATCAGTTGATCGTTCTCTGAAAAGAAGCGCTGTTCAGCGGCTGTTAGTAACAAGGCAGCACCAAAAGAATGGCCGATAAAGACAGAGCCATCAGGCAGGATATTCTTTAGTGAGCGTATCAACTCAAGATATGGTGTCAACAGCTGTTGCTTTTTAATAAACGGAGATCTTCCGAATCCTGGTAAGTCTGCAATGATAATTTTTCTGCCTGTTTGTTTATTCAATGCTAGTCCCAGTTGAAAGAGATCGGTGCCATCGCTAAATAAGCCATGCAAAAGCACGAGAGGAGTAGCAGAGCCCTCCAATTGATAGACCGTCGCTTCGTTGACAGCTATGCGTGTGTAGGGTGTTAGGCTTTCTTCCCCATAGGTCAAGCGAAAATCAATGTCAGCTACTGCTAATGGGATGTTTGATGCTGCGATTTTTTTAATCAGTTTCGGCTCAAAATCGCGTTTTGTCAGCCGATTGTCAAACGTTCTATTGGTTAAAAAGTTTAAACTGCTTTCAGGAATCCCCGTTAATTTGCTTCCGCCAGCTGCCATAACGAACTTGAGTAAACCAAAAGGAACAGTCAGACGAGGTTTGTTTCGATTAAGACTTTCAGAAATCAGTCCCATCAGTTGAACGATCTCTTTATCGGCGTGTTTATCGGCAACAAGGGGATACGTCATTTCGTCTTTTGTCTCATTGAATATGGTTTTGACAATAAATTGTGCGAGTACATTTTTATTGATCAACGGCAGTCGATAGTCGGTTCCTCCGGGGATAACCGGTAAGGCTCCACTTCGGATTATTTTTATAAATAAGCCAAAGCCTTCGAGCTGTTCGGTGCTGCCTGTTTGCTCATCACCGATGACGGTTGGCGGATTGATTACTGCTAAAGGAATATGGTGCTTTTTCGCTTCTTGTCGAATATAAATATCAGATAAAAACTTCATCTGCTCATAGGGCGGGGTTCCAAGTAACGCTGGATGCACCTCTTTGAACACATCCGTCGTTTCCCAGACAGAAGAATCATCCGTGAATGGGCTCATGTACCCAGCTACGTGGATGATCTTTTTCAATTTGTTTCTCTTGTTGATTTCTGTTGCAAGTGTCATGAGGTTTTTGCTGCCTTCTAAAAAGGAGCGCTTCGCGGCTACTTCTGATAAGGTGATATCCATCGGACCGCCGCAGTGAAGAATCATGTTGCAGTTCATCACTCGTTCTTGGTCGATCGCATTTAAGCCTAAGTTCTCTTTTGTTAAATCGCCTGTTACCAACACTATTTTTTCAGGGGCTAATGCTTGCAATGGTCTTGCTTTCGCTGGATTTCTGACAAGTAATGTTAAGAAAACATCTTCCCTTGCGAGTTGTTTGACGATTTCTTTGCCAATAAACCCAGTTGCCCCGATAATTAAAATATTCATTATTTTCTCCTTTTTTAGAACTATTTAGTCCTAATTTTATATAAAAAAATTACTCTTAAACGAGTAATTTAAATAAATTTTTGGCTGTAGTAGTGAGATACTGACTCTCTTTTTTTACTTCTGCTAAAAAGAGTGCCCCTTCAAGGTTATTCACAAAAATCTCCGCCGTTTCTTTGACGTTGATGTCTTCACGAAATGCTTTAGTATTTATTCCTTCTTGAATCAATCCCTCGCAGATACGCGTTAAATAATCAAAAAAATGATTGATTTTTTCTTGGACCAGCCGATCATTTTTCGGTGCTTGCATAATGAAAGTAATGAAGGGACAGCTGCCTTGATAGTCCCGCTCTTCAATTTCTTCAGCTAAACTTTCTAGAAAGGTCAGCATTTTTTCTTCCAAAGTTAGATTGGTCTGTTTCAAAATGTCTGCTAGTTTTTCTCGGTATACAGTGATCCAAAAATCAATCACTGCTAGTAATAATTCCTCCTTGCTTGAGAAGTGGTAATAGACATTTGATTTTGACACACCGCTTTGCTGCACGACCTCATCCATACTGGTATACGTGTAGCCGACTTTGAGAAAAAGGCTGGCGGCTGTTTCGATCACTCGGTTTTTATTTGAATGTTTATAATTTGTCATAATAGAACTATATAGTACTAATTGAGTCTTGTCAATTTTTTGTTTACCTGATTCATTTTCTTTTTATTGTTGTAAAATTAATGTTAAAAAATAATTTAAGGTTCTTTTTTTAATGGTTGGTATGTATAATAAGAACATACAGTAAGAAAGTGTATGCTGAAAAGAGGACCCTTATGAAAAAATTTGCACTCGGCGTTTTTTGTTTCAGTCTTTTTATCACGGTCGTTGGCTTTTTTTTACAGACGATTTTGATCCCTATTCAAGATTTTGACACAATCAGCAAAGAAGAACTTAAGAATATCCAACTTGATCTTGCTATTAATTATCCATTAGGAACTGGTATGCTCTATGTCGGGCTTCCTTTGTTAGTATGCTCGAGTGGTTATTTGGTTTTTTGTTATTTTAGAGATAGGAAGAACTGAAGCTTATCTTGAAAAAATGCTTAAGAGGAACGCAATATAATATGATGTACGTTTGTATTTGAATGAAAAGGTAACTATTGTTTGTTTGGATCTGTAATGTTTGAGGAAATACTAACTAATTAAGGAAGTGCTTTATGAAAATAAATGATGTTTTGCATAGACGCCAGTATACGATTAATTTATCTTCTAATACTCCACCGCTTGATTTAGCTTCTTTAAGTAATATGGGGGTCTGGAGTAAACCAAAAGAGAAACACTATATATTGACTTTGACACACAATGACGATCCCATTAACGATTCTTCTATGTTTGAGAAAATTTTTAAGGAGCGTACTGGATTACAGTCAAAAGATTTTATATATGAAGCAAAACATGGACCGATGACCCTACAACGTGCTGTTGATTCGACTTGGTTTTGAAAATATAGAGTTTTTTGAATAGATGCAATAGCACAAATGCATGAAATCATGGCATTGAGATTATTTTGAAGGAATTGAAAATAATGAATTTTTTTAGGGAAGCAGGTCTGAATAGCTATGAACAATCACGAAAAGAATCGAAAACAACATTCAATTAGCAATCTATCTAGTAATTCCTTTAACGTAATGAATACAAAATCTGATCCTTCACAAACTGGATCACCAATACCTTTTCAAAATGGCGACTTTTCATCAGTTGATCGAAACATTCATTCTTCAAAAACAGTCGCTGAAATGCTTTGTTTCTATTTAGCAGGTAGTATTATTGCGGCAATTGGGTGTTATTTGTATATTAAGCTGCCCTTATTTGCTAATTTACTTGAGAATACGATTTTATCTTTTGCTATTACTTTTGGGATTATCATCCTAAGCTTTGTTTTGTCTCATTTTATAACGAAAGTACTTACTGCTCATATCAGAAATAAATGACCAATATGAAATGAATTGTGAGGATAAATAGATGTATTCAAATTACCAGAAGCTGCCGCACTATTTAAAAAAGTGGTATGCATTATTTTATATTTTACCATTGATGCTTCTCTTATTTGTTAATGCCCTAACAGCTTGGTTATCTTTTCCCCTAAACATAGGAATTCTATTGATTCTTTATGGAGTAAGTTGTTTGATTGCTACCAAGGCGTCTCAAGGTAAAAAAGAATGGTTTGTTCTAGATGGAATCACTTTTGGGATTGCCTTGATCACTCTTTCTATCATTTAATTGAAATAAAGGGGTAGCCTTTGATGCAGAGATAATAGTGGAGAACCGATTATTGCGCATGTCGTCTCTTCTTTCGTTGTGCTGGCAGCAACCATCTTGATATAAAAATTACTGTGCAGTGACTGCCTATAAGCGTAAAGGAATTGAGGATGGCTTGGTTGTACGCCTAGAAGCTCTAAAATTAGGTTGATTGAAGCCGATTTGAGAGTTCAGATAAGCGTTACGGGCTTGCTATTTTTTGCAGTCGTTATATACTGATGTCTATACTTCATGTTTTCGTATGTCGTCATCATTTCGGTAGTATTGCTGATATGAAAGACCGCAGCAAAAGTGAGCGAATAGGAGGAAGTAGTGATGCAGCAAACAGAAGAAACTGAATTATTTGTAGAATGCCCAGTGGCTAGCGTCCAGAAGGTCGTACGCGGCAAGTGGTCCATGGTCATCTTGTCCTTTTTACGGCACAAAACGCTTCGTTTCGGTGCGCTTAGTCGTAAAATGCCCATGGTGACCCAAGCAAATTCGACAAAGGAATTGCGCATGCTTGAAAGCTATGGCCTCATTCATCGTGAAGTCTATCCGCAAGTGCCGCCAAAAGTTGAATACTCACTGACCGAAATGGGGCATAAATTCATGCCAGTTTTGGATGCCTTAGAAACATTTGCTTCTACCTATGAGTCAGAAAACGAAAAAGTAGTCAATCCTTGAAGCGTTCAAGGATTTTTTTTGTGCCTGAAATCCGTATGATTACACAAATCTATTGAAAACGATAGTACCTATCAAAAAATATGGTACTTTTTATTATTGAGGTAACAGGTCATAATGAAATCATCTTAAGAAAGAAGGTTTTTTTTATGAAAAAAATGATACTGAATCAATATGGCTCTGTAGATGTTATGCAAATGGTTGAAACTGCTATCCCTGAGCCAGCTGCTAAACAAATTGTGATCAAAACCGCAGCGATCGGCGTGAATGATCCTGATATTGTTATTCGTGCGAATGGACCATTTCCAACGATGCCAAAAGAATTGAAACCTGTGCTTCCACACTCTTTGGGACAAGACTTTTCTGGTATCGTAACAGCTGTCGGAGATGATGTGACCCGCTTTTCAGTAGGTGATCATGTGGTTGGGATGGCGTTTATGAGTACATATTCTGAATACATTTTGTTAGACGAGTCAGCAGTTGTTGCTGCTGTACCGAAGGAGCTGGTCTTGGTGCCGTTAGGTGGATTTTTCCTTGGCGTAGCCACAGCTTATGGTGCAACCATTCGTGATGGTCAAGCAAAAGCTGGACAAAAAGTGCTGATTCATGGCGGTGCTGGCGGTGTCGGGTCTAAAGCTGTTCAGCTGGCAAAACATGCCGGGGCGTATGTCATAGCAACAGGCAGCGCTGAACAAGCTGACTATATGAAGGAGTTAGGGGCAGATGAAACGATCGATTATCAAACAGAAGATTTCACAAAATTGGTTTCTAATGCCGATTTAGTGGTTAATTTAACTGGTCCTAAAACATTGGAGAACAGTTATCAAGTAATCAAAAAAGGCGGGCGCGTCACTTCTGTTCATGCGCCAATCAACCAAGAAGAAACGGAGCGTAGAGGAATTACTGGTATGTATTCTATGGGGTTCATGACTGTTGAAGAGCTGGAAAAAGTCATTGATCTTTATGCGCAAGGAAAACTAGATGTCCTTGTAGACAAGACATATCCCTTTGAATTAGAAGCAATCAAGCAAGCTCACCTTGATTTCCAAGCAGGCGGAAATACTGGCAAAAAGATCATTGTCTTTGATAAATAGGGAGTAGTAAATAGAAATCGTACAATAGAGATTTTAAGAGCGAGCGTAACAGAACACTGTCCGTTTTTTAGCTACAAGCACAGTGCTCCAGAGAAATGAGTTTAATCGATGGATTCTTCAGTTACTTGATCAAGGCAGAATTTCCAAAAATTTTGTAAGAATTACCATGAAAAGAGACAAGATACAACTCAGTAAGAACCAATACAAGTCCGCTTCCTTTCGAAACGGAAGCGGACTTGTATTGGTTTCCTTCAATAAAAACCCTATTAGTTTTCAGTATCTAACATTCGATTCATAAACCATTCCACTTGTTGGGGGGCATCGTGGTCAAAGAATGCGGACTCTTTTTTATCTAAAGCGGCTATTTTTTCAATGTCTTCCTGGGAAAGCTCAAAGTCAAAAATAGCAATGTTTTCAGCCATCCGTTCTGGACGAACTGTTTTTGCTAAAGCGACGATCCCTCTTTGCATCAACCAGCGAAGCACAACTTGACCAACCGTTTTGCCATATTGCTTGCCAATTTCTGCTAATGTCGGATTGGTAAATAGGTCATGGCGTCCTTCTGCAAAAGGTGCCCAAGCTTCAACTTGAACGTCGTATTTTTCATGCCATTCCTGATCTTCCACTCGTTGATTCCAAGGGTTCACTTCGATTTGATTGATTTGAGGTTTCACCTCATTCAAGCCGACAAACTCGATCATCTTAGCTGATTTGAAATTTGAAACGCCAATTGTACGTAATTTCCCTGTTTTTTGAGCAGCAACCATTGAGCGCCAAGCACCATAAATATCTCCATATGGTTGGTGAATAAGGTAGAGATCAAGATAAGTCAATCCCATTGTTTCAAGCGAATGCTCAATCGTTTCTTTAGCTTTATCTTCGGAAGCTTGGAGAATAAATAATTTAGAGGTAACAAAAAGTTGTTCTCGAGTGACTAGACCTTCACTGATAGCACGCTTGATTCCCTCGCCGGTTTCTTTTTCATTTCCATAAATAGAAGCAGTGTCGATCAGGCGATACCCAGCTTTGATTGCTTGGTAAACAGCTTCAGCTGTTTCTTCCAAAGGAATTTGATAAACGCCAAATCCTAGTTGCGGCATGGTGACACCATTATTGAGTATGATTGTTTGCATAGTGTTTCCTCCTCTAATTTTCATTACATGTTCTATCCTAAACCTTGGAGTTAGGTCTATAGCAAGTAAAAGATTTTATTTCTTTCGTTCCCATAATTTTTCCACTTTATCAGGAGTCATATTTCCTGCTTTGAATTTTGCGATATGCTCATCATACGTTTCTATCTTATAAATAAGCAGGTCTCGTACTTCCTGCATTTCTGCTAACTTTTTCTCTAATTCTTCGAGTTGATCGGCTAAAATCTGTTTTTGGGCTTTTTCGACATTTTGCCTTTCACGAACTTGTGCCAATTGAGCAAATTCAATTAGCGATTCGATGGACAATCCTGCATTTCGTAAATGTTTTGCTAGATAGATCCAGTTTAGATCATTCGTTGTGTACACCCGATAGCCACTCTCATTGCGTTGGACAGGTGGAATCACACCGACTCGTTCATAATAGCGCAATGTGTCTACGCTCAAATCAAACATTTCCGCTGCTTTTTTTATATTCATCGTTGGTTCTCCTTATCTTTTTCTATAAGTAATCATAAACCCTGAAGTGGACTCTAGGGCAAGTGGTTGAAAATTATTTATTTAAAAGAATATATTTTGTTCGTCAGGACGACTATATAGGAAGAAAAAGCTTCAAGCATTTGTATTTCAACAGATTGATTTGAGCAATCATCAGCATTGAAAGCTCCTTTTTTAGTGTGTTTCAAAGCATATCATGCTCTCTTAGTATTCAGAAATACATGCATAGATGATTGTTTTGTTATCTATATGAGCAAGGCATTTATCATCCATAGATTTTAAATAAATCCATCTCATGTTATGATGATGATGAAAATTTTTAACTTGGATCAAGGAAACAATCGGTTCTTGTTATGAAAAACGAAAATAAGCTAATGAGAGTGTGAATATCTATGAATATAAAAGAAGTAAGTAGTATGAATCAAAAGTTAGAGCAACAATTAATTGAAGTTTGGGAGAGTTCTGTTAAGGCGACGCACACCTTTTTGTCAGAGACCGAAATCCAAGCCATTAAGCAATACATTCCAGAGGCATTGCATCATGTGTCACATTTGATTATCGTAGAAAGTGAAAATGAAGAGCCAGCTGGCTTCATGGGGATCTCGGATCGAAATCTTGAAATGCTTTTTATAGCAAATGAACAAAGAGGTAAGGGACTAGGGAAAAAACTCTTGGCTTACGGGATGGAAAACTATGCTGTAAATGAACTGGGAGTAAATGAACAGAATCCTCAGGCGAAAGGATTTTATGAGCATATGGGATTTGAGGTATACAAAAGAAGCGAGTTAGACGAACAAGGAAACCCTTATCCAATTCTGTATATGAAGAAAGTTGATAACAAGTAGCTGTTAAAAATTATTTGTGTTTGCGGGAAATATGTAAGAAGGGGTCGAGACATATATAGCTAGTCACGACCCCTTCTTTGATTGCTATTATCCTTATTAATAAGTAAAGTAAGGATCAAATGATTTTCTCTTAACTAGCTTTCTCTTCTTTTTTTATCTCTTCTTTTTTCTGATTTGAAAATGGTGTATCAGTCTCTTCAGGTAAGATGATTGGTGGATGATGGGAATGCTGATTACTTCCACACATGGTGATGATTTGTTCTTTTGAAGCTTCAGAGATTACTTTCATTGTATACCTCTCCTTTCTTTTATATTTCCAGATGACATAAGGTAGGCCTATATCATCTAAATTCATGATTTATGTAACTGAATTAGCTCATCAAATGAACCTAGAAATTCCTGATTTGTTGAGTGAGTAACGACAATGATTATTTTATCTGTAAGTGAGCAGATTAAGTCACTGATAATCATCTCGTTTATACTGTCTAGACCAGATGTTGGTTCGTCAAAAAGAATAACATCGGAATCTTTAAAGATTGCCCGAGCAATCTCAAGCCGTCTAAGCTCGCCGCCAGAAAGAAAGTTTATCCATGTATTATCTTGCGTATCGGTTAAATCATTGTTATCAAAGCGATCATCTAATCCACTTCGTTTTAAAACATCAACGATTTTTTCAAGTTCGTATTCACTAAAAATAGAAACGTTGTAAGCAATACTCGTCTGGAAGATAGCAGTTTTTTGTTGGACAAGTGCGACTTTCTCATAAAGGGAGTCTCTAGATAGCTGATTCATCTCTTGCTGGTCAACCAATACTTGATGATCGTCGATAGGGTAAATTCCCGCTAAAATATTCAATAGTGTCGACTTCCCACTACCGCTTGCGCCAGTGATAGCATATTTTTTTCCACGCTCAAATGTTTGAGTAAAACCATTAAAAATCAAACGATTTCCATGATGGAAATGCAGATTTTCAATCGATAAAGTAGTTATTGGTTCTGCAAGTTCAAGTGAGCGATTGGGCTCATCATCATCGGTACCATCAATGAAAGCTATAAGATCGTCCGCGACCTTCTTGCTCGCTAAAATATCTGTAACTGATGTACTGAAATACTCTAACGGCCCGGCAATCGTACTCATTAGTGTAGTCATCGCAATAAGATCGGGAATGGTGATTATTTTGGCAGCAACAAAGAAGCCACCAACGATCCATGTCCCCGAATAAGCAAGATCCCCAAGTCCAAAAGAAATTGCATAAGTCAGTCCTTGTAAGGTTTCAAAAGTGATACTTTCCTTTTTTAATCGTTCACTACTGTTAGTAAAAATTTTCGTATATTTTGGAAAACCTTTGCCGACACGTAAGGTCATGTATCCTGAGAGAAGTTGGTCAAATAAACTAAGTGTACGATCTTGCTCCAGAACAACGGACTTGCGACGATCACTAAGGATTCGCTTAGCGAAATAAGGGGCTAGCAAAGGACTAAAAGCTAAGAGCAGCATAATCAATGAAAAAGAAGTGTTTAATTTTAGTGTGAATAAAAGAGAGAATAGAAAGGTAAAAATGCTTAAAATCAGTCCAAATCCGGGCTTTAAAAATTCTAATTCAACGACTTTCATTTCATTTGCCAACTTTGAGAGATACTCGTTTTTCTCATTTTTAAGAAATAGTACCGGATTCATTCGAACGATTTTCTGCGAGAGACTCTCTCTCAGTTGATTCATTATTGATTGAACTAAGATGGATTTACTTCTTCTTGGAATAAAATCGCTCATCGTGTTCAATAAGATGTAAAAGAAGGCGAATATACCAATAAATAAAAGTCTTTTTACATCTCCTGACATAGCAACCTCAGTGATTTGTCTATACACCAAAGCAACCCCAACTTGAATGAGCGCTACGATTGCGCATAAAATCACATGCAAAAAGAAAAGTGAGCGGTTTCTTTTTAATATTTTTTTCATTCTCTCCCTCCTATGTAAAAACTATATCACAAATTAAAAAAAAATTGAAATATTATTTTGTGAAATGTATAATTATTGAAAAAGGGGGTTAGGTGATGCGTTTTTCACGGTATGTCGATATCATTGAGAACGGTAACGAGACTATTCTTTGCAATACATTAACGCAAGAAATAGTTACTGTTGATTCAAAAAAAATGAAAAGTAAAACGGAGATTTCGAGCGAAATAAGTGAAGATGAACGAAAATATTTATTTGAAAATGGATTTATACACGGTGATTTGGAAAGTTATAAACAGAAAACAATTAATTTAAAGAGAGACTTAGTTACTATCACTATAAATATTACAGAAGATTGCAACTTTTCGTGTACTTATTGTTACCAGAATGATTTCCTTTCTAAAAATGTTATTACTGATCAGACGATAAATAATATAATGCAATACATTTTAGACATTGCTCAGCTAGGCGTTCGGAGACTATATATCTATTTTTTCGGGGGCGAGCCACTTCTTTATAAAAAAAGAATTCTCGCAATTAAAAGTAAGATTGATCAAATTGCGTCAGAGAAATCACTCTCAATTTCTTATGGTTTAGGAACAAACGCCTATCTACTCACTCCAGATTTTGTAAATCATTTTGATTCTTTAATTGTCGATACTACACTAACATCTAGAAAAGATCATGATAGAAATAGATCTCTTAAGAGTGGAAGCAGAACGTATGATAAGATTTTTGAAAATCTAGCGGTAGCATCTAAGAGCGGACGTGTTAAAATCCATATTGGTTATAATACATCTGATAAAAATACAGAAGAGTTTCAGTCTTTTCTCGTTACGATCCGCCAAAGTGATATCAAAGCCCATATCAATTGCTATTACATTAATAACTATGAGTTTAATGAAAATTATTTCAATGCATTATCCTATGAGAAATATCTAAAGTGGGTATCTTCAACTGCAATTGATCACCTAATTGAAAACGGTTTCCTGGTGAATATCTCTCCATTTTCTTCGTATCGCTTTGAGTGCGATGCGTATAATCCTTGGTCTGTAAAGTTTTTCTCTGATGGATCTATAGGGTTATGTAATGCAACAAATTTTTATGAACGTAGAATAATAAAAAGTTTTCCAGAATCATCTTCTTTTGCAGAAGATGTTCAATATAGCCTTTATGACCAAAAGAGTGTTCTTCCGAAAAGCAACAATCAGTGTAATTCATGTGAATTAATTGCAGTGTGTCGAGGAAAGGTACAGTGTGATACTTCATGTAACCCAAACTATTCAATTGATAGAGAAACATTCATACGTTCTTTTGTAAAGCATACAAATCTAGGTAACAGGAAATTTTTTACCCAATTTAATTAGGAGTGATTTTATGAAATTATCGCAATATACGATTGTTGAAGAAGTGGATAATGAAATACTTTTGTACAATTCGGTATACTCTGCTATCGTTTTACTAACTCAAAGCGAGTTCCATGATCTACAGACTTTTATTAATAACGATAACTTGGAGAAAACAGAATTATTCTCTTATTTAGAAAATCAAAATATCATTGTTTCCGATGAGATTGATGAAGAAGCAAGATTAGTGTCTGTGGCAAATGAAAAACGATATAATCCTAGTCAAGTAACTTTCACAATTGCCCCTACGATGAACTGTAATTTCTCCTGTTTTTATTGTTACGAGCAAGGGTTTAGACAACATACTATGACTACTGAAACTGCTAAGAAAACAGCCGAGTTTATTCTTAAAAATGTATTACCCCATCAGTCATTGAAAGTAATTTGGTATGGAGGAGAGCCTTTGATGGGATTGAACTCTATTAAAGTTATAAGTGAAATAATAATGAAAAACGAAAAAAAATATAAAAGTTTCAACGCAGAAATTGTATCCAATGGTTATTTGCTAACAGAAAAAGTTGCACAACTTTTAAAAAGTTATCACGTTAATTATGCTCAAATTACTCTGGATGGGGATCAGATAAATCATGATTCTAGAAGATGTTTAACAAATGGGAAAGGGACATTTGCAAGAATATTACAGAATATAGTTAAAACTCTAAAATATATTCCAGTAACTGTAAGAGTAAATATAGATAGGGAGAATAATCATGAAGATGTTATTCGTTTGATGAACTCGCTGGATAATTTTAATTTACTTAAGAAAGTTGGCTTTTATCTTGCGCCGGTAGAGGATTTTGATACCTACAAAACACCCACATGTTATACATCCCAAGAGTTTTCGAAAGAAGAAATAATGGTTTATAAAAGTCTTTTGGAAAGAGGGATAAATATTGTTGCCATACCACGGACAACGATTGGGTTCTGCGAAGCTATCAATCGAGACGACTATGTAATCGACCCTAATGGATTTTTATATAAATGCTGGGTTCATATTGGTAAAACGATTGGACGAGTAGGAGATATCTATACAGGAATACAATTGAACAGTGTGCATAAAACATTTACAGAGTACAAATTTTTTTCGAAAGCGAAATGTTCAAGTTGTAAAGTTCAACCTTTGTGTTTAGGAGGCTGTCCGTTAATTCGAATGAATACAGGTGAGTCGAAGTGCGTTAGCTATAAGTACAATATTGAAGAGCATATAAAAATGGCTTCGGCAAGACTAATATAATCTGGTGGAATATTTTTGCTTCAGAAGATTGATAAGGTCTTCTTAAAAAAATAGCTTAGTTAAATAAGGTTACTATGTTACATTGTGAATAGAATCTATACTTACTTATGAAAATAGAAAGCGTAACTCAATTTTCTCATTCATATTGTAATAAATGATTTCTCATATTAAAATTTTTATAAGAAAACTAAATAGTGAGCAAAGCTCACCCCAAGCAGCCCCCGAAACTGTTTTTCGGAGGCTGCTTTTGGTTTGGGGGGCTTAGCTAGCTAAGCAATGATCGATCACTAAAAAGTGATCAAAACAGAATAGGCAATTTTTTGTTTTCAATCAAAAAATGTTGATCGTTTTATCAAGCAGAGGATGGCACAAGTAAGTGGAAAGTAGGTAGTGGCTATTTTTTGTGTTCAGGATGGGGAAGTAGATTTGTCTAGGATACACGTGAGGATAAACGTTTGAGGATCATTTGTTTTTGACTTACCTATGTGCCATCACTGCGAAAACCCTGTGGATGAAGGCGTCGTGTACGACACCAGATACTCGGATGAGAACTAAGGACGGTTGATTGCCCGTGCCTGACACGCTTTTTCTAACCGCAAAGTCGTAAGGGCTGAAAAGCTGCAACGCTGAGTAAGTTGGCTGCTCCGTGCGGTTTTTGGTGTTTTTTGAACCCTACAAGCTGCTATTGCTCCTCGTCTATTCGTCGCAAGCTTGGAAGGCTTTCTCAGAAAATGCCCGTCAGCTGTCAGCACGTTGTCTTTTGCATCAGGAAGCATCAGCGTTCCAACAAACCTTTGTGACCCAGAAGGAAACCACTCATTTTGGGCAACTTTTATCCGAGAAATCGTTGCGCTAGAAGTATGTCCGTCCGTACTTTCCAGAAAAAAGGCAGCTGAAAGTGGGCGGATACCCAACAAAAAGGCGGTTATGACGACCACAAGCGCTCTCAAAAAACTCAGTCCTTTCTTTTCAATGGTCATTGTTCTTATCTGCACTTCATGATAGCACCGAAACGCGAAGTAATTTTCGCGTTTTTTTGTTTTTAAAATAAAAAATTAGATATTCGCTTTTTTTAGATAAATGGTATACCTGAGATGGAATAAAAATAATAAAAGAAAGGACAGGATTTACAATGAAAAAAACATCATTAGTTGCAGGTTTCGTTTTAGGTGTAGGCGTTTTGTTCACTCTAGGTGCGTGCTCAACAGTGGAAGAGTCAGGGGAAGTGGTCTCTGGGTCAGGAACCGAAACGTTGATCAGTGATTCTTCAGATGAGGTGATCGTGGGAAGTGAAAAATTGAGTGATGACGGGTATTTTGAAGAAATCGTAACCAAGGGAATCGATCCGAAAGTCAAAGATGTTGTTTGGTATGAAACGAATTATGAAAATGCTGGTTGGGATCACATTCGCTTTTTAGTGAACCATGTAAAAATTGTGAATGTAGAAGCGTTCAAACACAAAGACAAAGAATACAAAACATTGCTTTCACTGAAATATCAATTGTTTAATGAAGATTCGAAAGACAAAAAAATCAAACCTGACAAAGCATATTTGGTGTTGAATGATGGCAAGAAAATTGAAGCGGAAGTATTTGTGGACTATTTAGATGATGAAATTTTGACCCATGACAAACACAAAGATGGCTTTATTCACTTTAAAGTAGCGCAAGAACAAAGTTTGCCAGCGATCAAAGCAATCGAAATCGAATTTAAAGCAGATGGCGATTTGACACATACGTACCATATTGATCTTTCTTCCGCTGCTGAAAAATAGTATCTAACGATAGGAGGTTGAAAAAAATGGATGCTAGCAAGAAAAAACTATCATTGTTGAGTTTTTTTGCGATAACTGCTTCAATGGTGATGACGGTATATGAGTATCCAACCTTTGCGACATCGAAGATGAATCTAGTTTTTTATTTACTCGTCGGCGGTTTCCTCTGGTTTATCCCTGTAGCCCTTTGCTCTGCGGAGATGGCTACTGTAAAAGGATGGGAAAAAGGGGGACTCTATACCTGGGTCTCAAAAACATTAGGCAGAAAATGGGGCTTTGCTGCCATTTTCTTCCAATGGTTCCAAATCACGGTAGGCTTTATTACGATGATTTACTTTATTGTCGGGGCGCTTTCCTATGCCCTAAATTGGCCGGCTCTTAATACCAATGTTTGGCTGAAGCTGATTGCCACTTTAGTGATCTTTTGGTTGATTACGATCTCGCAATTTGGCGGAACAAAAAATACTGCGAAGATTGCCAAAGTAGGGTTCTTTGTGGGGATCGTCGCAACTGGGATCATACTTTTTATCCTAGGAATTGTCTACATTGCTCAAGGAAATCCCATCAAAGTTTCCTTTGGCTCAGGCGCTTGGATTCCTGATTTTACGAAAATCAATACGCTGGTCGTTTTTGTTTCCTTTATTTTGGCCTATGCAGGGGTTGAATCTTCTGCCAGTCACGTAAAAGACATGGACAATCCTGGGAAGAATTACCCGAAAGCCATTTTGATTTTAGTCGTAGCGACGATTCTTTTGGATACGCTCGGCGGAGCAACGGTGGCTGCCACGATTCCCCAAAATCAATTGTCTCTTGATACTGGTGTGATTCAAGCCTATTCTTATTTGATCCATCATTTTGGCGGCGGGGAATGGCTGGTTCGTTTGATTGCCGTGGTCATCTGTTTAGGTGTCATTGCAGAAATTGCCGCTTGGGTAGTCGGCCCATCAACTGCGATGCTTGAAGCAGCTGAAAATGGCTTGCTGCCAAAACAAATGGCAAAAGTCAATCAACACAATGTCCCAATCAACATCGTTTTGGTGCAAGGCATCATTGTTTCTATTTGGGCGGTTGTTTTGACATTAGGCGGCGGGGGCGCCAATCTATCCTTCTTCGTTGCGATGGCTTTGACGGTCTGCATCTATCTGGTTGCTTATGTTCTCTTGTTTCTTTCGTATATTAAGTTAGTCAAGGAAAAAGACGACTTAACAAGAACGTATCATATTCCTGGTGGGAAAAATGTGAAAATTGGTGTTGCGATGGTTGGTTTGCTTGTTTCTATTTTTTCTTTCTTTATTTCCTTCTTTCCACCGAGCGATATTGGATCGGGAAAAGGCGGAACCTATTTGGCCATCTTGATCATCAGCTGGCTGATAATTGTCGTGATACCGTTTGTCATCTATAAATACGTAGGTGAAAAAGCAAGCGATAAAAAATAAAAAGCACAACCTATGAGGAGGAGAGCTGCATGTTATTTAGTAAAAAAAATCGAAAAGAAGCCCAATATTTGGAACCTATCTATGGGAATGAGGCAATGGATCGGGCGATCCCTATGTATAAATTGCCAAAAGAGTCCTTGGTACCGCGGGACGCCTATGAATTAGTCAAAGATCAATTGATCGATGAAGGGGTCTCAAGACAAAATTTGGCGACGTTTTGTCAAACCTACATGGAACCAGAAGCAGTCAAAATCATGAGTGAAACCCTTGATAAAAACGCCATTGATAAAACCGAGTACCCACGGACAGCAGAAATTGAGAACCGCTGTGTCAACATGATCGCTGATTTATGGCATGCCCCAGAAGCGTCTGATTTTATCGGTACATCAACGGTAGGCTCAAGTGAAGCCTGTATGCTAGGTGGATTGGCCTTAAAATTTGCTTGGCGCAATCGGGCAAAAAAACTTGGTTTAGATATCAATAAACGAAAACCAAACTTAGTGATTTCTTCTGCCTATCAAGTCGTTTGGGAAAAATTCTGTGTCTACTGGGACATTGAAATGCGGACGATCCCTATCGATGAAGAACATGGCAGCATCAATGTCGATAAGGTCACGGACTATTTAGATGAATATACGATCGGGGTCGTCGGCATCTTAGGGATCACTTACACTGGACGATACGATGACATCAAAGCACTAGATAAGAAATTAGAGGAATACAACAAACACACCGACTACAAAGTCTACATCCACGTGGATGCGGCTAGTGGTGGATTGTACACACCATTTATGGAACCAGAGCTTGAATGGGATTTCCGTTTGAAAAACGTTCGTTCCATCAGTACGTCTGGACATAAATATGGGTTAGTCTATCCTGGTATCGGTTGGGTGCTTTGGAAAGAAAAAGATTTCCTTCCAGAAGAATTGGTCTTCAAAGTAAGTTATCTTGGCGGTGAAATGCCAACGATGGCCATCAACTTTTCAAGAAGTGCCAGCCAAATCATCGGACAATATTACACCTTTATCCGCAATGGGTTTGAAGGCTACCGCTTGATCCACAAAAAGACCAGCGATGTTGCCCAATATTTGGCAAAAGAGATTGAAAACATGGGCTACTTCGATATTTATAATGATGGGTCACGGTTGCCGATCGTCTGCTACAAATTAAAAGAAGATGCCGATATTTCTTGGAATCTGTATGATTTGACGGATGAATTTGCCATGAAAGGCTGGCAAGTCCCTACCTATCCATTACCTGATAATCTATCACATATCAATATCCAACGTTTTGTCTGCCGGGCAGATTTAAGTATGCAAATGGCAATGGATCTGGTGCAAGACATGAAAGAAGGAATCGAGCGATTGAACAAGCGACCAAGCCGTCATGTTTCATCCGACCAAACCTATGGCTTTTCACATTAAGAAACGGTATCGCTAGAAACCCGTTCATTGCTTTTTTCAATGAATAAAAAGACCCTTTATGAAACGTTTTTTGCAAGACTGAATGAACAATGGTTTATAGAAAAATCAAAGGCGGTTGCATCGACTGCCTTTGATTTTTTTGTTTGTAAGAACGGGTAAGCACTTGACAGTGTCGTTTTTTAAGAGAAAGTAAAAAAACAGTGCTTGATAATTTCATTTATTGACATTTCTGGCTTGTGATAGTATTAATTATTATGGTCTAAATATATTTTTTTAGAGAAGAACGTTTTACATAAACAAAAAGGAAATCTTAGAACGTTGTCGTGAGGGAATTATTAGGGAAATTCGTCTTGCATCGAGGGTTTTTGTTTGTCAGTCATGGTTTGTTGGGGAGTAAGTGAAGGAAAAGTATGTGTAGAAAGGGCCTGTTTTTACTGCGCTTGTTTGTTTCATAAGTAACGTACTGCTATCTTTTTCTGTAAATTGGTTGTAACTATTCTGAATGAATATAGATTTACACTGGAGGAAAAACAGTCATGTATAAAGAAGACTTACTGGATAAGGACTTGAAATTAGAGTATATCTTGCTCAAATTTTTGTATTTATCGACGGGTCATATCAAAAAAAGTGATGCTTGTCGGGAATTAGAGATTACGATGCCAACCTTGACGAAACTATCAGAAAATCTTCAGCAACAACTAAAAAATGAGAAGGTCTCTTTTGCAATCAACCGTTATACCCTTGATTTGCAAGTAAACGACAGCGTCTCATTGGATGATTTGACCGACACGTTATTGAAAAAATCTGTAAAATATCAAATTATCCATTATTTGTTTCAACATGCAGGCTATGATGCTTTCGTATTAGCTGATGAATTAAAAATAAGTGTGGGGACACTGAATCGTGTGATTGCAGAGTGCAATCAGCTGCTGCAGCATTTTGAATTAAAGATAAAGAACAAAAAGCTAGCGGGAACGATGACGCAACGCATTTATTTTTACTATAATTTTTTAAAAATGGGGGAAACAGCGATCGATTCTGTTTTGATCGATGACCTGGTGGCGGAGCTAGCGAAAAAAATAACCCTCTCGATTGCGCAACAAAAGCAGTTGAAGATCTGGCTATTTGTGATCATGAAAAAAGTCACGCCTCACACAACCTTGGGAAGCTTAAGTCCGGAGGAACAAATCAAAATCAATCGCTGCCAAGAAATGCCGATTTGTCGCTTTATTCGACAGGCCTATGTGTCGAAAAAAAGCATCTGTTCAGTAGACGAAGCCAAGATCGTCCCCTTCTTTATCTGTCTTTTTCTCGTTACGGTAGGAGGAATTCCTTACGAGGAGCTTCGCTTAGGGTTGTATACCAATAAAAATCCTGTTTTTGAGATTACCGATGAAGTGATGGCAGCGATCCAGTCCATTTATTGTCTTGAAGCCTCGCATACGACGATCGATATTAAAGCCAGTGTCTTCTCCTTGATTGCACAAGTCTATTACTTTCATGGGGTAAATTACTCCATTGACAGAGTCACCTTGAATTATTACCACAAGCTATTTCACAATTCCTTGCGAGATCAAGTGATTACAGACATCCTGCAACACATTATTGCACCAACCAACTTGTTTACGCCCACGAAACTCAACTACCTCAAGAAACGTCTGGTCTTTTTAATCTATCTGTTATCACCGAAAGAGGAATATCGAGTACGGATCGGAGTCTTAAATATGGGCTCCAGTCTTTTGGCAGATGCTTCCATTTACTTGTTAAAAAATGAACTAAAAGGGAAACAAAATGTGACTATTTCTCCTTATAACAATGAGGAAGAATACGATTTGCTGATTTCAAACGCCCGTGTCCCTCAACTTGGCAACAATTATGGTCAATTTTATCAAGTGACTGCCATCGGTGCCGATTTAGATGTCAATCAGGTTTCTGCGATCGTCGATCAAATTGCTTACTCTAAGTACCATTCTTTTGTGGTGTGAGCCATCACTTGTTAGTTAAAAAGCAGTGAGTCAACGAATAGGTGATTCGCTGCTTTTTCAATTATCTGCGAAGGAGGGAAAGGAAAAGGAGCTTGAATTGCTCTTATCATTGATGACGGAATGAAAACAGGGATCAGTCAAGCAGCTTTCTGCTAAATAAATGTGCCCAGTATCCTTGTATAACGTATCGCAACAGAGCAGAAGACATCAATGAAACTAACAGAAGGGATTCAAAATGCTGATTTTGGAAGGAGGTAAAAAAGACCCACATAGAGATGTGAGTCTGGCATCGTTAGTTCTGATTTTCTAATTTCTCTAGAACCTTTTTGGGAATTGCGTCTTTTTCAACGCCATTCGGGCCTTTTATTGTACGCTTTTCACTGATCACCGCTTTTACATAAGAATTTGGTGTTAAGGGTTTTGCGTTATCTTCTGATAATGAAACCTCAAGGGTTTGGGTGCTGCCATCTTCTTTTACAAAGTTTAATGTGTAATCGTAAGAATACCAAGGAGACTGGTCGCCGATGCCGCTCTTACTTTCGTGTTGGACTTTAGGCGGAATCTCAGACGGGACATACGCGTAAGCTGTTTGTCCTGAGTAGGTGGATTGATAATATTCATATCCTTTGTATCCAACAAACCCTAAAAGTACGACTAAGATGAATCCGATTATTTTTTTCATATAAACCATCCTTATCCTCAAATATGGAGCTATTATAACAGAATGGTTCTATAGATGACCTTTCATCAGACGAACAGTTTTGCAAGGAGAAACATTGCTAGCCAGTCGTGAAAAAGCAGGGAACGCCGCTAGTAAAGGGTTCGATCTATGAATCGTCAGGGGATTGGTACTTAGAGCGACTAGAAATAAGAGGAGAAGTAGACAACAAGACCTTAATTAAAAAACACAGCATGGAAAATACTTCTTTTATGTATGCCCAGCAGCAGACAGCTTGATGAGACATGCCGCTTGTTTTTTCACTATAGAAAGGTGAAAAATAGCGCATCAGTTTAATAAAAAACCAGCAAAGGCGCTCCGTAAGAGACCGTCTTTGCTGGTTTTTTTTACCGAAAATGCTTGAGAGCAGTCCATGGCAGCTTTTTATGGTTCGATTTTACTATACAAATCGAGGGCTCTTTTTCTGGCTTCGTTGTGGTCAACTACAGGCAACGGATAGTCGGTGCCTAAAACTACTTTTAGGTCGGCTTGTTCTTCGTCAGTCATCAAGTAGGGTTCATGGATGAATTTTAGCGGCAACTGGGCGAGTTCGGGAACAAATTGTTTGATAAACGTCCCATCCTTGTCGAATTTTTTCCCTTGTGTAATGGGGTTGAAAATTCGAAAGTAAGGAACCGCATCGGTGCCAGTCGAAGCTGCCCACTGCCAGCCGCCGATATTGCTGGCAGCGTCGTAGTCGATCAATTGTCGAGCAAAATAGGCTTCTCCTTGCCGCCAATCGATCAGTAAATCTTTGGTTAGAAAGGAAGCGACGATCATCCGTAGACGGTTATGCATCCAACCAGTTTGATTCAGCTGCCGCATCGCGGCATCAATGATCGGATAGCCGGTTTGCCCTGCTTGCCATTTGGTTAGCTCCTCTTCATTCTTTCGCCAATCCATGTTTCGATATTTCTCAATGAGTTCATAGTTTTTTTGTTCAGGATGGCTGAAGTAGATCATATGATAAAAATCTCGCCAAGCCAGTTCTTTTAAAAAGGTCGCTTTGCCAGTGCTGGATGGCATTCTTTGGCAAGCGGCCCAAACCTTCCGAATGGAGATTTGTCCAAAAGACAAGAAAGGGGACAGGCGGCTCGTTCCTTTGATCGAAGGGAGATCACGGTCTTTTTCATAGGCGGCCAAACGCTTTTGCACAAATGCCTGCAATTGTTTATGCGCATAGTCTTCCCCAACGATCGTTGAAAAATCGGTCTTTCTATTTTCTAGCAGCTTAGTAAGCAGTGTTGTCCCTGCTTTGAAGTGAGGGGCATCATCAAAATGAACGGCTTTTTCAAAATCGAGGGCCTGCTTTTGATACACCGGTTTGGGCAATTGAATCCATTTCTTATAGTAGGGGGTAAATTTTTTGTAATACGTCCCATCCTCTTTGGTGACTTCTGTTGGTTGATGCAGATGATGGTCTTCAAAAGAATGGACAGTGATGCCTTTTTTCTCGACCAATTCTTTTATGTAGAGGTCGCGTTTACGACCAAATCCACGGTTATCAAAGTTGAAGTACAGTTGGCTCCATTCTGGATAGCAAGCGAACAATTGATCAAAGGCTTCTGTCAAAGTCCCTGTCAATAGGTGGATCGTCAGATTTTGCTTTTTGGCAGCCTCGATAAAGTGAGCAACTGCGCTAAAAAAGTAATCATGGCTTGGCGCCTCGGGGAGAAACTGCTTGTCATTGAGATGAAATACACACAACAAATGGTCGTTTTCTTGAAGAGACGCAAGCGCCTCAGTCAGTGCCGTGTTGTCCTCTAAGCGTAGATCCTTTCTAAACCACATCACATGAATTGCCATACAAACCTCCTTGATAGTATAACCGTGCAAAAACGATCGGATTTCGTTTATAGTAATGGAAAGATGGGATTTATTCAAATTTGGCGATTGCTTTAGCTAACCAGAAATCTTGGCAAGCGTGCGTGACTATAGAAAACGTATGGAACATGAAGATGCGTCGCTTTTCAATAGCCGATCTTGTAAACAAAAAAAATCGAACACAGAACAAGAGTCTGCGTTCGATTCTAGCAATCAACAAAATTATTTCATTTTCCGTTCATCTGGCACGATGTCTGCTTTTAACAACCATTTGTGGAAGAACCATTCTGCCACACCAATCAATACTGCTGGGATCAATACTAGCATCCAGATGTCATTTGTATAGTCCATATAAGTCAGATACAGCCATAGGATAAGGGCTGCTGCGCCGGCATCTGCAACCGTTGCCGCAATGTTACCGATCTTTCGCAAAATGACCAAGTCGCCTAGCACATAGATCATCACCACAATGATCACACCGACGATCGTCGAGTCCATAAAACTGACATCGTAAATCCCTGACAACACAATCCACAAAATCGCCCAAATCATTAGTGCTTTGACAACCAACGCTTTTAGATGTTTCATTTCATACACTCCTTTTTATTATTTATTCCAAAAGCAAGAAGGTCATTGTTAGTGATAACCTTCTATTTCAAGGCTATCATCTGACATTTTTTGTGTCAAAAAAAATGATTGGAATGGTTTTTTATACTATTTTAAGCATAATTGCTTGACGAATAGTCGTAAATAGTTTAAACACTTTAAGGAATGATCAGTGGGATCAATTTGTGAAACGAAAGAAGAATAGAGGGGATTTTGTAAGGAGATAAAGTATCGGTACAGTATTTACTGGAATCAAACAATTTAGCAAGGCAATTTAAATGGAGCGACCCGCCAAAGTCAGATTTTGATCTGCTTTTCGAGGGTCGCTTTATACCGTCTTCTTATTTATTTTCTCCTAACAGCTCGAAAATAATTGATCCCGGTTCCTGCAAATACTACGAAACTAGCCAATAGAAACAAGAATCCTACGGGAATCAGGTAGAAATTTTCATGTAAAATGCCGGTTTGATCGATATATTCCACGGCGCTTGCTTTGATGAAGAAGCAAGCAAAGCCGAATAGTAGTAAAAATGTTCCGATCAAGGTCGTGATCAAATTGAGTTTGGCGCGTCGGGTCTCGCTGCCGTCTTTGATTAGTTTTTCAGTGATCTTGTTCACTTGAGTTCCTCCTAAAATCAATTCATCAAGCGAGAGTTCAAAAATCGTGGCGATGGCAATCAGCATTTCTAAATCCGGTAGATTGCGATTGTTTTCCCAGTTCGAAACGGCTTGTCTCGTCACGTGTAGTTGAGTGGCAAATTGTTCTTGGGTCAAGTTATTTCTCGTACGTACTTCTTTGATTTTTTCGCCAAATTCCATCTTTTCTTCCTTTCGCTGATGTGACTTAAGCATAGTCGAAACCCTCGTTGGTTCCAAGAAAGCAGGGCTTGCTGCTTGATAAATCAAGGGAAAGTGGTGCTTGCGTCGCTTTTTTGTCCGCTCTTGGTTAGGGCGGGAGCCAATCATCTTTAATAATCAAAGCGATCAGCTGCTAAGTAAACGATTTGATGTGTGTTATTTTTACAATGTATCTTTTCTTTTATTATAGCATTGTGATCGAGGGGAGGGAAATGTGGGATACAGGCCTTTCGCTGCTTGATCGGTAGCTGTCCGACAGCTGTCGAGAGTATCGAGCGGGGAGCAGCGCAACAGCAAGGTTCTTTTCTTAAAGAAAATCACTTAGTTGACAAATCGCGAAACATCTTGTTTCATATACCCCTAGGGGTATATGAAAGGAGCAAGAAATGTTTTCACTATTTAAGCGCATACCAAGTATGTCAACAGCAGATTTACAAAAAGAAGGAGCCAAAGAATGGACGGTTTTGGATGTACGCACGCCGGCGGAGTACCGCAGCGGGCACATTGCCTATGCGAAAAATGTACCGTTAAATAAGATTGCTGGATTTACTCAAAAAGGCGACAAGAAACTGGCAGTCATTTGCCAATCGGGGATGCGAAGCAAACAAGCAGCCAAAATCCTAAGTAAAAAAGGTTTTGATGTGGTCAACGTTCGTGGCGGAATGAATCAATGGCGCGGAACAACCAAAGGAGGAAAGTAATGATGGAAAAAATAGTTATTGTCGGTGGGGTAGCAGGGGGAATGTCGGCAGCCACGCGCTTACGTCGGCTTAAAGAAGCAGCGGAGATCATTGTTTTTGAAAAAGGTCCTTTTGTCTCTTTTGCGAATTGCGGGTTGCCGTATGCCATTTCTGGTGAGATCAAAGAGCGAGATGCCCTATTGGTCCAAACACCTGAAGCATTAAAGAAACGGTTCAACTTAGATGTGCGACCTTTTCATGAAGTGCTGTCGATCGAGCCAGAGGAGAAAACGGTGACGGTCAAACATGGCGAACATGTCTTCACGGAATCTTATGATGCGTTGATTTTATCGCCGGGGGCAAAACCGCTAGTACCAGCGATCAAAGGGCTAGAAGAAGCAACCAACGCCTTTTCTTTGCGCAATGTTCCTGACTTAGACCAAATCATGGCGCATCTTGAAGACAAAAAGCCTCAAAAAGCCACGATCATTGGCGCTGGGTTTATTGGGTTAGAAGTCGCTGAAAATTTACATAAAAAAGGCCTCGAAGTAACGATCGTAGAAAAAGCACCCCACGTATTGCCACCTTTGGACGAAGAAATGGCTGCGTATGTCAAAAATGAATTGATCAAGCAAGGGGTCAAAGTTTTGACCTCGCAGTCAGCGACCGCTTTTGAAAAAGCAGGGCAAGAAATCGTTCTGGAAGATGGCACGGTCCTGACTTCAGATCTCATGATTCTTTCGGTTGGTGTCCAACCAGAAACGGATTTGGCGAAACGTGCTGGTATTGAATTGGGACGCCGGGGGGGTATCTTAGTAGATGAGCAATACAAAACCAGCAAGAAAGATATTTACGCGGTGGGTGATGCCATCGTTGTGAAACAACAAATCACCAACGAAGACACGCTGATCTCCCTGGCTTCACCAGCCAATCGCCAAGGTCGGCAAGTAGCTGATGTGTTGGGAGGACTGGCTCGCAAAAACAAAGGCAGTATCGGGACTGCGATCGTGCGCGTATTCGATCTTGCAGCAGCTTCCACAGGGTTGAGTGAGCGCAGCGCCAAACTGGCAGGGCTAAATCCCCAGGTGGTTCATCTTTCAGGCAAAGACCATGCAGGGTATTATCCGGATGCGACGGATATTTATTTGAAACTGATTTTTGATGCGGATACTGGAAAAATCTACGGTGCGCAAGGCATCGGTGCCAAAGGAGTCGATAAACGGATCGATATATTGGCAACAGCGATCAAAGGCGGCTTAACGATCTTTGACTTGCCTGAACTGGAATTCACCTATGCACCGCCTTTTGGCTCAGCCAAAGATCCAGTGAATATGCTTGGCTATGCAGCGATCAATCTGGCGGAAGGAATCAGTGAGAATATTCAGTGGCACGAATTGACGGATGCCTTAGAAAACGGTAAGCAGTTGTTGGATGTTCGTTCAGAGATGGAATTAGCCAATAATGGACGTTTTCAACAAGCGCTCCACATTCCGTTAGATGAATTGAGGGATCGGTTGTCTGAATTGGATCCAAGCGTTTCGTATGTCGTTACGTGTCATAGCGGATTGAGAAGCTACATTGCCGAACGCATCTTAAAACAAGCGGGCATCAATTGTCAAAACCTCGATGGTGCCTTTTCGTTGTATAATACTATTAAGCCGGAGATGATTATTCATGATTAAAGCAATATCTATGGAGGAATTTGCCCAAAAAGAAAAACGTGAACCACTTGAGATCCTTGATGTCAGAGAAGTCGATGAGTTTGCACAAGGACACATCAAAACAGCACAAAACCTACCGTTGAGCGAGCTGACAGAACAAATCAGCGACTTAGAGAAGGATAAAAACTACTATGTCATCTGTCATTCAGGGGCTCGTTCGCAAATGGCATCTGAGTTTTTGAGCCAGCAAGGGTTTCAAGTGACCAATGTCCTCGGCGGCATGTCAGCATGGAGAGGAGAAATCAAACGATGACCGCATGCAACAAAGATATCTTGAATCGGTTAAAACGAACCGAAGGCCAGTTGAGGGGGATTCAAAAAATGATCGAAGACGAGAAAGAATGCGTCGATGTCATCACGCAATTGTCCGCCGTCAGTTCCAGTGTTAACCGTATTATGGGGATCATTGTCGCTGAAAATTTGAAAAATTGTTTGGAAAATCCAGACAGCGACACGGAAACCCAAAAGCAGAAAATCGATCAAGCCGTTCAGCTGATCGTGAAGAAATAACGGGATTTTTGAAAGGTTTGTCGCGTTTTTTATCATCCTATGGAAAAGGTTCAGAAGAGCAGCATGTTCTTCTGAACCTTTTTACTCTTCATCAGTGATTGCTTGTCGACACCAATAGAGGAAATAAGCGGAGATTGTCGGTATGTTTTGTTTTTTAATTACGAAGGAATATACACCGAGAAGGCTGTATGGTTAAATGGAGGGAGAAACGTCAAAACGCCCGATGGGTCGTTGAGTATATGTAGCGACCAACGATCGCTTTTCTTGTGACTAAAATCACAATAAGCGAGTGGGTGTTGCGCAGTTATGACGAATGAGAGAGGAGAGCTTTTTGAACAAAAAAATACAGTCTTTTACATTGCCTTTGATTGCTTCCAATTTGTTTCAAATCATTATTGCGCAAGTTTCATTAGCGATTATTTCAAGAAGATCCACGGAAGCATTGGCGGCGATCGCACTGATCGACGGGTTTCTCTATGCTTTTGCGGGTATCTTAGGTGCGATTGGTCTAGCTTTTAATATTTATGGCGCAAAGGCAGTCGGACAAAGAGAAGAGACGCAGTTAAATGATTATCTGTCGTCGGTTCTTTTTCTAGTAGTCGCGATCGGCGTGAGCTTTTTCCTGATTTTCCTGCTTTTTGGACACGGCATTTTGCAGGTTGTCTACGGATTTAGTGGGGAGCTGCTAAGGACCGCAACATTGTATCTTGCAATCATGTCTCCCTATATTTTACTTACGTTAGTCACGTTTGTTTTTACTAGTCTTTTAAAAATTGAAAAGAAAACGAATTACATCCTCGGCGTTTCCATTATTAGTGCGTTGGTACAGGTGTTGCTTAGCTATCTATTGATAAATGGCAATCTCGGTTTTCCCGCAATGGGGGTCTTAGGCAGTGGCATCGCAAATATGCTTGCGACTTTGTGCTTGCTGGGGATTTATGGGGTTCTTTTACGAGAAAGTCTAGCCAGGGGGCTGAAACAAAGACCACGAAAACGCACCTTTTTATTGAAAAAAGCGGTCCCCTTAATGATTCAGGAATGCTTTGAAGGCTTAGTCTTTATTATTGCTTTTGAAGCTTTCGTCTCACGATTGGGTGTCAGTACGCTGGCAGCCTATGCGATCGGCAGCCAAGGATTGATGATCGCACGGTTGCCTGCTTTGATGTATGGCAACGCAGTGACCGTCTTTGCTAGTGAGGCGAATGGACAGAAAAACCGTCAGAAGATTTTAGCAGTGGGGAAAAGTGCCTTCGTTTCTTCTTTTGTGGCTTATGTCGGAATCGCCAGTCTGATCTGGGTCTTTCGTCCTGCTTTTTTTCAGTTGTTTACTACAGATGTCGCTGTTTTAGACTTGTTGCCAGCTATTCTACCAATCATGCTGGGGATAATGCTCGTCAGTCCGTTATATGAAATCACAAAATACCTATTACAAAGCTTGGAGTGCAGTCGCACGGTTTGTGTGTTGACAGGATGCGTCAACAGTCTGGTTTTAGTGGGAATCATGGTCTTTTGGAGTAGTGGGCAGCTGAACTTTTTCTTCCTCTACTGTCTATACGGCATGAATTTCCTGATTCTCGGTGGTTTCTTTGCAGGGCTGTTTTATTGGACGATCAAGCGGCGTGATCCTCAGGGCAAAGGACGCCTTTGAGGGTTAAAAAAGCGAAGGTGCTGCTGAGCCTTCGCTTTTTCGTCGCCTACAATTGGACAGGGGGATTAATTGTGGCTGACTTCTTCGTAAAAAATGGCGTTGCGTTCTGCAATCAGTTGGGTTTCCCTTCGCTCTAATTCAAGAAAGGTTTCGTCTGCCAGCAATTCGGCAGCAGAGTAGCCGGCAGCCAAGAAATTTTCAGCATAGCTCAATTTTTGATTCGTAATGTTTCTTCGTTGCTCGGCAATAATGAGTAGCTGTTTTACATTCATATACACACTCCATTCTTTTATAAAAAGCAAGTACTAAAAAGAGGACAGCTAAGGCAGTACTTGCAAGTCAACGGTGAAGGTAGGGCTGCGCGCTTGCTTGGCTATTCATCGTTCATGAGGAGAACGTCCGGTTTGTTTCTGATCAAACGGGTTTATACGGAAGCTTTGTACTAAGTATAAAAAAATTTCCCCCGAAGCAACAGAACCTAGTCGTTTACATAAAGCAACCATTGGTTTACATTCTTTGGACAAGCGGGTGTTACAAGAAAATCAAGTAATTTTTCCAAGAAAACGGTGGGCTTTGACGACAAAAAAACCTGCGACCAGCTTGAATCGGTCGCAGGTTTCTTAGATTAGTAGAAATAGCTTAAACGGTTTGTTTTGCTGGGCGCAGCAAGACTTCGCTGATCGCCACATGTTTGGGCTGTTGAATGGCATAAACCACTGCATTTGCTACGTCTTCTGGCGTTAGGCTGTTGCCTTCTACGCGAGAGGTTTCTTTCAAGGCTGCTTCTAGTTGAGCATTGCCGACGGTTTCAAACAATTCCGTGGAGACCATTCCCGGAGAGACGATGGTTGAGCGAATGCCATGTTCACGTTCTTCTTGGCGCAAGCCTTCCATAATTGCACGAACTGCAAACTTTGTCCCGTTGTACACGGCAGAACCCGGGTAAATGACATGTCCGGCAACTGAGTCAGTGGCGATGATCAAACCGTCTTGCTGTTTTTGCATGATGGGCAGCACAGCGCCGATCCCGTTCAATACCCCCATGATATTGATATTCAGCATTTTTTGCCAGCTGTCATAGTTCAACTCTGCCAAGTTTCCTTGAGGCATGATGCCAGCATTATTAAAAAGGACATCAATCCGACCAAAGGAGGTCATGGCTAAATCAATGACTTGCTGGACTTGTTCGCGATTGGTGACATCGGCTGTTTGATACAAGACATTTTCTCCTAATTTTTCAGCCAGTGCTTTGATGCGCTCTTCACGGCGGGCAGCGATCACTACTTTTGCCCCTTGTTCGGCTAGTTTAACGGCGGTTGCTTCCCCAATTCCTGAAGATGCTCCCATAATTACGATAACTTTTTCTTTGATTTCTGTCATTTGTATTTCCTCCAGTGAATGATTTTTTTCATCGAATCCTGCTACTGCCAATGGCGAACCTATGAGACGATAGGTGATTGACAGTTCAGTGCTTGCGGTGTATTTTAATTGTAGAACTTGAAGTTAGGTTTAGGTCAAGCGATAAACAAAATTTTTTTTAGGAGCGATGCAAGTGAGTTACTCGATTGGCGAAGTATCACAAACGACCAATATCCCCATCTCGACTCTGCGTTATTACGATCGAGAAGGGATGTTTCCGAAGCTGGCCCGCAGTAATGGCGGCATTCGGGTGTTTTCAGAAAAAGAAGTAGCGACGATCAAAGTGATCGATTGTTTGAAGAATACTGGCATGCCCATCAAAGACATCAAGAATTTCTTGGATTGGGGCGAGGAAGGCGATGCGTCTTTGCAGAAACGGCAGCAGCTGTTTCATGAACGTCTGGAAGAAGTCACAAAGCAAATGGCAGCCTTGCAAGAAACCATGAACACGATCAAATACAAATGCTGGTACTACGATACCGCGATGGCAGCAGGCACCGAAGCGGTGGTAAAAGAGTTGCCGCTAGAAGAAATACCCGAAGAAGTCCGAGCATACAAACTGTAAGCCCATCGAAAAACCACCTGCTGTTTTTGCAGGTGGTTTTTCGATTCTACTGGTTTTTCTGGGAAAATCAACCTTGCCAGTTGCGGTTTTCTAACGGCAGTTCGGTAGTCCCATGAAAATTGGGTTTTGTTCGTCGGCAGTGTTACTCAATAACGCCTACAGGAATCAAATAGCGGGGTTCATTTTCCGGTGGCAGCTGCAGCAGCTCTGTAAGTTCATGATCCGTGAAGGCGCCGATCGGCACAGCACCTAAGCCTAACGCTTGGGCTTGTAAAAGGACATTTTGGGCGGAATGACCGACTTCGATATAGGCATAACGTTCGATTCCTCGGTCCCCATAGCGCTCGATCAGTCGTTCATAAACCACTGTATAAAGCAATGTGGCAGGTGCCCGTTGGATTGCTGGCTGGTCCAACGAACCTTCCGCCAGTGCGGTCCGAAAATCGCCGGTAAGAACTTTTGCTAAGGTATGCTGCTCAGGTTGATACAGATACAGCCCTGGCTCAAGCCCCGTTACCTGTGTGACTACGACATAGAGGTCTAAGGGATACAAGGCACCAGCCGAAGGCGCTGTCCGGCGACCATCTTCTGTAGTGACACCGGCAGCGGCCCATAAAAGCTGTGCCAGCTGTTCTTGTGTTAGCTCAGTGTCTAGAAAATCCCGTTGCGAGCGCCGCTCGAAGAGAGCTTCCGCCACACTGGTTTCCCCGTCTAAGATTGGTTGCGGCAATGGAAAGGCTTCATAGGAAACCGCTGGTTCAGAAGAAGTGGCGGTGTTGGTAGTCGGTTGTTCTTCAATTGGTGCCGTATCCGCACTGCAGCCAGTGAGGAGTAAGCCCAACACCAAAAGAGCGCCTAAATGAACAAAGCGAAATCGTTTGTAACGGGTCATGTGTTTTCCTCCTTTTTCTAAGGACTTCGTGTTATTTATAAGTATAACAAGGATTGCTTTTCCATGCGCTTTTATTCACAAACAGGTGAGCAGTGACAAGCGTATCAGCTCAATCAGGTCATAGGAAAAGCAGACTTTTTAATATTTTCTAAAGGCTTAAAAAGTATTTGCCATCGAGACATCATCAAGATTCTGTTATGGCTCTTTCAATCAATGATCATTGAAAAAAAATAAAGCAGACGTCTAAGTGTTATCTAAAGGAAGAGAATCATCAGAAGATGGAGAACTGCCCTTTAAGGAGCTTTCTGGAATCAATAAAGCCCCTTTGTCTCTTGCGACAAAGGGGGCGGGGCTAACTATTCATTTCTGCGACTTCTTCCTCCATATCAAATTCCAACTGTTTGGCAGCGTTGAGCTGGTCGCTATAGTAGCTGGCAAGCTCTTCAGCAGATTGCGGTGTTAGATTGTTGAAGGCAAAAGTCACATAGGTGCCATGATCCTCCAGACAGATCGAATTGATGGTGAAGCGGTGTTTGTCATCATAAAAGGTATAACTTTCGCCTGGTACGAATAGTTGCTCGGGATGAGTACGGATACGGAAGCCGTTGAAACTCATTTGATACATTTCGAACGTCTTCGCATCATAAGAAAGCTGACGATTGATGGCGATACTCAAGGCTTCACTATCACTTTCGATAAAACGGTTTTTCCCGATCAAAATGGCATAAAACAAGCCATAGAGGTTATAGAGCGACCAAACCAAGGTCACGATATAGCCGAATTCATAGCCTTCTCCTCGGTACAAACGATACCCAGCCACCAGACAGGCAAAGGAAATCCAAGTAAAGAGGATGATGTGGGGCAAGACGGTCCGCCAATCAAAGGCGTTGCTGCCGACGATCTCTTTTTTGGTCACGTTGAATTTTTTCTGTGATTTCATAAATTCTTTGATCAATGCCCCAGTGTGGATAGGAGCGACAAAGCAATCATAGATGTGGGAGCTTGTCAGGTTCCTGATATTAGGGACATACAGCCGAAACGACAGGGAAATCATAATGAAAGGCGGTAAAAAGAACAGCAACAATTGGTGATTGTTGCTTCTGACGATAAAGATATCAAAAACCATAAATAAGGTTGGTGCCAATAAAAAGATGATTTTTTGGAAAGAGGTAAACCAATACAAATAGGAGTTGTAATAACAAAGTTTTTGCATGAACGACAATCCTTTTAAGCGGCGCGGTTTGAAGTGGTCAAAAATTTGTTTCGTTCCTTGCGCCCACCGAGTCCGTTGTGAGGTCAGCTCTTTGGCAGTGTAAGGAGTGATCCCCAAGGCATAGGCTTTATTGATAAAAATCGTTTCATAGCCGGCGTCTTGTAAAAGCATCCCAGTCGCCATATCTTCGGTGATACTGCTGGTAGGAACGCCGCCGATCTCTTCAAGGGCACTGCGACGAATGATGGCATTGGTACCGATATGGATCAAAGCATTCTCACGAGAAAGTGCGGGTTCTAGAAAGCGCATGAATAATTCCTGTTCGTTGTACATGGATTTGCGCAGTAATTGAAAAGGATCTTTGTTATAAAATGTTTGTGGATATTGCACCAATGCAACTTTAGGATTGCGGAAATAGTCGACAGCTTCAAAAATAATGTTCTTTTTGACGATAAAGTCAGCATCCAGAAGCAAAATCAAGTCACTGCTGGTTTGGGACAAGGCATAGTTGATATTCCCAGCTTTAGCATTGGCATTTCCTTCGCGGGTCAAATAGCCGAGGTTCATTCGCTCGGCCATTTCTTTTAGTTCCTCTCGATGGCCATCATCGCAGATATAGATTTTTTTGTTGGGGTATTTCAAGGCTTTGACAGCCAGTGCGGTGGCGATCACCAGCTTGATGTCTTCATTGTAAGTACAAATAAAAGCGGCGACACTTGGCAAGAATTCTTCTGCTTCATCTCCCTCGTAGCGGTATTCTTTTGAGAGCTTGTTGGAAAAAAGGTAAACAAAAAAGCCATAGACAAACAAACCAATGACTTCTGCAATATAGAGAATGATCCCAAATACTAGTGAAGCAGAACTATCCATAGGGATCGTGAAAAACAAACGCCAAACCAAGTAAATAAGCAGAAAAGCAATCGTGATCTTCGAAAACAGCTGTTTGATTCGATTATTTTTCTTTGCCAGAAAATACAACAAGAAAATGACCAAAAACAACCCAGATAAATAAACCAATTCCAAACCAATCTCCTCCTTTGTTATACTAAAATAGTAATAAGTTTTTAAAAATAAATCAAAGTAAACGATTGCATGTTTTTTAACATGTAAGAAAGAAGAAGGAGGACAAGTACGAAGAAGCGAAAAAAAGGCCATACAAAAACCCTCCAGCAACGAATTGCTGGAGGGTTTCATTTAATTGGCAGCTGCCAATGCTGCTTGGTTTTGTTTGGCATGATAGGCTTCCACGTCTAGGATTGCCTGTTTAAACATTTCTCGCGTGATCTCATAAGGCACGTGGACGATGTCATTGGTGGTCATTGCTTTGTCTAAGATTGCCTCAAGATCGCTGGTGTCGTTAAGGCCCATATCCGCTAGGCAAACCGGCAGTTTGTTTTCCTTCATAAAGGCGTAGATGCGCTGGAAGAGGGCATCTTGCTGATCGAGTTGCAACAAGGCCAAAACGCCGTAACTAACGGATGCGCCGTGTAAATAGTCTTCCATTTTTTCCAAAACGGTCGTTCCGTAGTAAAAGGAATGGGCAAGGGCGGAGTTGTAATCATTGATGACTAAGACGGAAACTAAGCCGGTGGTTACGATGATATCCAAGACGACTTGCTCAATGGCATAAGACGGCTGATTGGCGGCACTGTCTTTCAAGGCTTGTGTGCCGTATTGCAATAAGCGTTCCGTGCACATTTTGCCGATTTGGATGCCTAACCCATCGGTGTAATCTAACTGATCGCCCCGCGCTGAAAATGTCGATTCGATCTCTTTGGAGAGGGCATCGCCGATTCCTGCCCATAAGTACTTGTCGGGGGCTTGGGCGATGATCTCACTGTCGATAAAGGCATGGGTCGGCGGTTGCGAAGGGAAAAACAACCCTTGCATCTCGCCGTTTTCTTTATAGATGACACAAACCGCGGTGACTGGTGAGCAGTTGGAGCCAATCGTTGGGAAGGTGAAGACTGGTTTGCCAGCTTTTTCCCCAACCACTTTGACGGTATCGCAAACGCGGCCGCCACCAACGGCGAATAGAACATCGGCGGCTTGGACACTTGGAGTAGCGAACAGCTGATCGACGTTTTCATAGGTCGAGTTGCCGCCGTACCACAAGGTATCCGTCACTTGGACTGCTGACGTTAAAGCGGCTTTAATCTTGTCTTCAGCTTTTTCAAGGGCGGTTTTTCCGCCGATGATCACGGCATTGGTGCCGTATGGTTTTACGATGTCATTTACTTTTTCGTAGGCGTCCGCCCCGATTGTGTAGTTTGGCAAAAAGATACTTTGACTCATACTTTTCTCCTTCTTTCTTGGCCACGAGATTGGCTAAAATTGGTCCGGTAATTTGATGGATCACCATGCCGACTGCGGCAGGGGTAACGGCTGCAGCAATGGCGGCAAAGTGGGCATTGGCTAACGAGATCGCTAGGCCAGTATTTTTCATTCCTAATTGAAACATGATGGATTTGGCTTGGGTAGCACTGACGCCCATCACACGGCTCAGACCATAGCCTGCGCCGTAGCCGATCAAGTTATGGAGCAAGACTAAGAAAATCACGATCAAGCCAGATTGGACGATGACGGCACCGTTGCGAGCGACAGTTCCTGCAACGATCAATAAGATACTGACGGAAGAAATCAACACAAATGATTGCAGAAATCGCTCGATGTGCTTGGCAATGAGTTTGTGGACGATCACCCCTAAAATGATCGGCAAAAGCACCATCTGCAAGACAGACAAGAGCATTTCCCAGAAGGAGATCTCGGTGTACTGACCAGCCAAGACATAAACCAAAAAGGGTGTAACGACGGTCGCTAACAAGGTCGATACCGTGGTCATGGAAACGGTGAGGGCGACATCGCCTTTGCCGATGAAGGTCATGACATTGCTAGCGGTTCCGCCAGAAACGCAGCCTAGTAAGACAAAACCGATGATCAAACCGGAAGAAAGACCAAACAGCTGCGCTAAGCCGTAAGCCACCAAAGGACTGATGGTGAACTGGAAAAGCACCCCTAAGATGAATGCTTTGGGCTGTAAGACGACCATTTTAAACGCAGCAACGTTTAGAGTCATCCCCATACAAAACATGATGATGCTTAAAAGAATCGTTGTACGAGGCGGAATCCATAAGAAGGGTTGCGGGAAAAAATAAGAGACGATCATCAATAAAATCATGATGTAGATCAAATACTTGTTTACAAAAGCAGCGATCGTGTTGACGGTTTTCATAATAAAAAATCATCCTTCCTTTTTCTGCTTGACCAATCAAGTGTCCAAACAGAAGGGGTCTTTAGAATAAGTGCAGTGCATAACCGCGGGGAATCGGCAGCAGTTGGTCAACGAGCGTTTTGGATCTATCTGACATCAAGGTGTCAGCTTGCAAAAGGCCGCTTTCTTGAAAATGGGTATAAAAAAACACTCCATCTCAAGAAGCTGTTCTTCTTTTTGGATGCAATGTGAATAGGGACTCTTTGAATGTATAAAATCAAACAGTCCCGACTATAATAATAAAATAATTCGTTTGCTAACATTGGTGCGGGTCATATACGCCACCGTCCTTTACTTTATTTTGAATTTTCTAAATATTTAAATTATTTCTACCTAGTCTACAAAAGAGTCAACGCTTTGTCAATCGTTTGAGAAAATTTTTTTCATTTTTTTGGGTGTTTTTTTAAAAACATGGGTTTCTATGGGGAAAAACAGCAAGAATTGGTTTGTGCTGTGCTTTTTTCCCCTTCGTTTAGAAACAGAATAGTTGTTGGATCTTGGTTTTTGTCCTACGATGATACTAGCAAGAGTTGGAAAAAGAAACGAGAGGAGCAAAGAAAATGAAAATTTTTGTCGTTGGTGCTACTGGACGAGTAGGCCAAAAATTGATCACCTTTCTAGAAAAACAAGGACACATCGTTTATGCTGGTGCGCGCAGCAGTGAGAAAATCACAGAAACGGAGACGATCAAGCCCGTGTTCTTTGATTTACACACGGAACCGGAAGAGATGGCGGCGAAATTCGCAGATGCGGAAGCGGTATACTTCGTGGCGGGTTCCCGAGGCAAAGACTTGCTGCAATCTGATCTGTATGGTGCGGTCAAAGTGATGCAAGCCGCTGAAGCAAAAGGAATCAAGCGCTACATCCACCTTAGCTCAGCCTATGCCTTAGAACCTGAACAGTGGCAAAGGGAAGGCATGGCGTCATTGATGGATTACACGATCGCCAAATTTTTCTCTGATCGCTGGCTGATCGACAACACCGCACTAGACTATACGATTTTGCAGCCGGGTGCGTTGAAAGAAACACCAGGATCTAGTTTGATCGAGATCAGTGAAACGACCTCTGGTGCGATCCCCATCGAGGATGTCGCCGTCTTGTTAGGTGAAATGCTGGAACGTCCAGCAACTTATCAAAAAGTCATCAAAGTCCAAGCTGGGGAAACCCCCATCAGCGAGTCACTGGATCAGCTTTAAGGCGAGCCTTTGGGCTTGAAGAGAATGTACTGAAGGAGCTGCACGGCGACGAATCGTTGGCGTGCGGCTTTTTTTGTGAAGAAGCCAGCCACTTTTCATTTTTGAAAGCGGTGACTCTTGACTTTGGAAAAATAGTTTGTTACGCTTATTGCTAACTTTAGAGGGGGTGGTAAACGAATGTCAAGCGACTCGAGTGACGGTGAGCAGAAACACTATTTTGACTTGCCTTACTTTTTAATTGAATAGGAGACAAACAACAGCGCGTTATTTAGGAGCAGTTTCTAAATAAGGGGCTTATTTGTGTTATCCATCAATGAAAAAGAAAAGGAAGAAGAAAAAAATGAATAAAAAAGAGTTTCAGTTATCAGTGTCAGAAACAATCGAACAGTATCAGGTGCCGTCAATCGATCAAGGATTAGATGAGGCGCAAGTAACCGAGCGGTTAGAAACCTACGGATTGAACCAATTAGCGGTTAAAAAAACCGCCAAGTGGCGTTTGCTGCTGCGACAATTCCATAACACGATCATCTACATTTTGATTTTCTCCGCCATCTTAACGCTGCTGATGGGGCATTTCTCTGATGCCGTGATCATTGGCATCGTCGTACTGGTCAATGCGTTGATCGGTTATTACCAAGAAGCCAATGCTTCCGATGCGTTAGAACGAATCAAAGAGATGCTATCAGCAGAAGCCACGGTCTATCGGAATGGGATTCGGCAAGATATTCCAGCTGCCGAAGTCGTTCCAGGGGATGTCGTATTCCTAGAAGCTGGTGACAATGTGCCCGCAGATCTGCGGATCATCGAAGCCGACAACTTGCGTATCCAAGAATCCGCCTTGACTGGTGAAGCCGATTCGGTGGAAAAAATAACAGATGCCTTAATGGATGAAGCAACTCCATTAGCGGAACAACGGAATTTGGCGTTTGCTTCGACTTCCGTGACGTCAGGAAGCGGGAAAGGGATCGTGATCGCTACTGGCGTCAAGACTGAAATTGGGAAAATCTCAGCTGAAGTCAATCAAACGGAAGAACGAAAAACGCCATTGATGAAAGAGATCGATGGACTGGGGAAAGGCATCACCTACGTGATCATGGGCGTGGCGGTCTTGCTATTTGTCGTCAGCTTGTTCCAGCAAACCTATGCGATCTCTGTCTTATCCTTAGCCGTTGTCACCATGATCGTCGGCTCGATCCCAGAAGGATTGCCAGCAACGACCTCGGTGGTTTTGGCGATGGGTGTCAGCGACATGGCAAAAAACAAGCACACCATCATCAAAACGCTGCCAGCGGTTGAAACGCTAGGCTCAGTGGATGTGATCGCGACGGATAAAACAGGTACCCTGACCAAAAATGAAATGACGGTCAAAGACATCGTATTGGCTGAGCAGGAATATGAAGTGACGGGTGACGGCTATGCGCCGGTGGGAGAAATTCGTCCAAAGCAGGAGGAGGTCCACGCGCAAGACACCTTGCAGTTGTTTTTGGAAGCTGGTTACGAAGCCAACGATACGGTACTGGTCCCAGAAGGAAATCACTGGACGATCAATGGGGAACCAACAGACGGCTCCTTTTTGACGCTGTATCATAAGCAGTTTGCCTATCCGCAAGCACCTGCTTACCAAGAGCTGGATATGCTGCCCTTTGATTCGGACAACCGCTACATGGCGAAACTAGTGGCAAACCCTGCGGGGGAACGCTTGCTATTTGTTAAAGGCTCCCCAGATAAATTGTTTGAAATGGTGCAAAAACAAGCGGCGCCTTTTGATGAAGCCTATTGGACAGGCCATGTCCGCCGCTTGTCGGCAGAAGGCAAACGAGTGGTAGCGGTGGGCTATCAGAAAGTTTCGATCGATCACATTGATGAAACGATTTTTGAGCAAGGGCTGCAATTACTAGGGATCGCTGGGATCATCGATCCGCCGCGAGAAGAAGTGATTGCCTCCCTGAAGGAAATGAACCAAGCCGGTGTTCAAGTGAAAATGATCACTGGCGATCACCCTCTGACCGCCAAAGCGATTGGGGAAAAGCTTGGCTTAGCGGATGAAATTCACGTCGTGACTGGTGCCGAGTTGGATCAGATGAGCGAAGCTGAATTTCAAGATGCTGCCTTGACGAATCAAGTCTTTGCACGAACCACGCCGAAAAATAAATTGGACATTATCAAAGCGCTGCAAGCTAAAGGCAAAGTCACGGCGATGACAGGGGACGGTGTCAACGATGCCCCTGCGTTGAAGCGGGCGGATATCGGTGTAGCGATGGGGATCAGCGGCACGGATGTAGCCAAAGATTCTGCTGATATGATCTTGACCGATGACAATTTCGGTACCATGTCCTTAGCGATTCGCGAAGGACGCAGGATCTATGACAACATCAAAAAGAGCATTCTGTTTCTGTTGCCGACATCTTTTGCCGAAGGGCTGATCATTGCCTTTACGATCATGATGCAAAAAGAATTGCCGCTGCAGGCGACACAACTGCTGTGGATCAACATGGTTTCTGCTATTACGATCCAGTTTGCGTTTATCTTTGAACCAGCAGAGTCTGGGATCATGAGCCGCAAACCGCGAAAGACAGGCAATAAATTGTTGAATCGCCACGATATTTGGCAGATGGCGTATGTGTCGATCTTGATGGCAGTCATCAGTTTGATCGCTCATGACTGGCTCTTGCTGCAAGGCGTCAGCGAAGCCGTTGCTAGTACCATGATGGTCAATATCGTGGTCTTAAGTAAGATTTTCTATTTATTCAACATCCGTACCAGTGCACCAGCGTTTTCTAAAGCTTCCTTCACCAATCCAAAAGCGTTCGTGATCATTGGTGTGATGCTAGTTCTGCAACTGTTATTGACCTATGTTCCATTTATGCAAAGCGCCTTTCATACGGAGGACATGTCCTTGATCGGCTGGGTCATCTCAGCAGCTTCTGGGATGGTCGTCTTACTCGTGACGGAGTTTGATAAATGGCTTCGTTCGAGAAAAAATATTTAACCTAGGTTTTCTTGTGTTTTTTTACAGGCAAAATCGCCTTGCTGCAGCTTAGTAAAATGGCGGAACGACAAGGGGTTTCTGCTGTCGCTGCTTTTGGGTTGCCAAAAGAAAAAGCCAAGAGGAATTCCTATCGGCTTGTAATCAGGCCTATTGACAAACAAAAATGGTCGGGCTAAAATGCACATGAATTGAATAGTATTCTTCGGGGCAGGGTGTAATTCCCGACCGACGGTGACAAGCGCAATGCTTGAAGTCCGTGACCCGCATAGCTATGCGGTGGAGCCAGTGTGAATCTGGCACCGACAGTGAAAGTCTGGATGGGAGAAGAGAAACCACAAAATTTCAAGGGGCGCAGTGCGTCTAAAATTGATTTTTTGCCGGTCTTGTTTGTCTATGCCTCGTGAGATTCTCACGAGGCATTTTTTTATTGAAAGGAGGAAGGAAGATGCATAACGAATACATGCGTTTGGCGATCGCAGAAGCCAAAAAAGGGCGTTACCAAACCTTTACCAATCCGCTAGTGGGCGCTGTGATCGTCAAAGAGCAACGGGTCATTGCCAAAGGGGCTCACTTAGTCTATGGGCAGCCCCATGCGGAACGAAACGCCATCGAACAATGCCATTCCTCCGAAGACCTAATCAATTCGACTTTATACGTGACGTTAGAACCTTGCAACCATCAAGGAAAACAGCCGCCTTGCACCCAGCTGATCATCGACAGCGGCATCAAAAAGGTAGTCATCGGCCAGTTAGACCCTAACCCGATCGTGGCAGGACAAGGCAAGCGCTTTTTAGAAGAACAGGGCATCGACGTGTTGGTGGGCATCGAAGAAACAGCGGTGCGCCGTTTGAATCCACACTATAATTTTTACCATCAGCATCAGCGACCTTACGTGGCGTTGAAGCAAGCGATCACTTTAGATGGCCGGATCGCTCATGATGCGTTAACCCGCAGTGCGATCACTGGTTCAGCGGTTTGGCAAAACGTCCATCAAGAACGTGGAGACTATCAAGGAATCTTAGTGGGCAGTCAGACGGTGTTGACGGATGATCCCACGTTATTGACCACGGTTGAAACCAGCTTTCCGCCGATTCGCATCGTGTTAGACCGTCGGGGGCGAACGCTGTCGCAACCCCATTTGGCAATGTTTGCCGATGATTCGGCACCTGTGTGGATTTTTACGCAGCAGACAACTGTCAGTGATTTGCCAGCTCATGTGTCAGTGATCCAGCTGGAAGAGTTGACAATTGTTGCATTGCTGAAGGAGCTTGCCGCACGACAGGTCCAATCGCTATACGTAGAAGGAGGCGCTGCGATCCATGATGCCTTTTTAGCCAGCGGACTGTGGCAAGAAAGCATTACCTATGTGGCGCCAAAGTTTCTTGGGGGCAATAGTCTCGCAAGTTTTACCAGTGAGCGTACCCCGAAACAGCTGCAGCAGCTAACAGAGGTGACGGTGACTGCAGTTGGGGAAGATGTTTGCATCCGAGGAAGGAGACCAGAGGAATGTTCACAGGATTGATTCAGGAAAAAGGCCGCATCAAAGAGATCCGCAAGCAAAGCCGCACGATCCAGCTAACTTGCAGTGCGTCCGAAGGATTACTGGCGGATTACCAAATCGGAGACAGTATGGCGATCAACGGGACGTGTTTGACGGCGATCGCCAAACAAGCGACGACGTTTACGGTGGATATCATGCCAGAAACCTTTCAACGAACGACCTTTAAACAACTCTCGGTGGGTGCCGAAGTCAATTTGGAGCGAGCGATGGCAGCAACGCAGCGTTTTGAAGGCCACTTTGTCGCAGGCCACATTGATGTAACGACCCGTTTGATCCAGAAAAAGCAGTTGGAAAATGCCTTGATCTTGACGTTTGCTTACCCTGTCAGTGTGCAAGGGGAAATCATTCCGCAAGGGTCGATTGCGATCAATGGCGTCAGTTTGACGGTTACCCAAACGACGGCACAGGCATTTTCCGTTAGCTTGATCCCCCATTCCAAAGACCAGACGACGCTGGGGCAGTTGAAACAAGGGGAGTGGGTCAATATCGAGACGGATATGATCGGGAAATATGTCAAATACCAACGAAAATGAAAGAAGGCAGACGATGCATAAAGTAGAACAAGCAGTGGAATGGTTAAAAAAAGGCGGCTTAGTGATTGTCGCCGATGATGAAAATCGGGAATCAGAAGGAGATTTGATTGGGATCGCTGAATACGCAACGCCAGAATCTGTCAATTTTATGGCGACTTATGGCCGCGGCTTGATCTGTGCACCCATCTCACAAGCGATCGCTGAAAAGCTGGCATTGCCTGAGATGACCGCCAATAATACGGATGCCTTTGGCACCGCGTTTACCATCAGTGTCGATCACGTGACGACGAGTACGGGAATTTCTGCGAAAGACCGGGCAGTGACGATTGAAAAATTGGCTGATCCAGCGTCACAAGCTGCGGATTTTTATCGCCCTGGCCATATCTTCCCATTGACCGCTCAACCTGGCGGCGTGTTGGAACGCAGAGGACATACAGAAGCGGCTGTGGATTTAGCAAAGCTTGCTGGCAGCGTGGAAGCAGCCTACATTTGTGAGATTTTAAATGAAGATGGCACGATGGCTCGGGTCCCAGAATTGAAAAAATTAGCAGAAAAATGGCAGCTGCCGTTTTTGACCATTGATGAGTTGGCGGAATATCTACGAGGAACCACGCCTATCACGGTGGATCTGCCAACGGCTTATGGGGCGTTCCAATTGACCTTATTTGAAGATGAGTTCGGCAATGAACACCTTTTACTAGCCAAAGGCGAGATTCAACATACTACCGAGCCGCTGTTACTACGGATCCATTCAGAGTGTTTAACAGGCGACGTCTTCGGCTCTCATCGCTGTGATTGCGGCGAACAGCTGCAAGAAGCGATGCGGCAGATCGAAGCAAAAGGCCGCGGTGCGATTTTGTATCTACGCCAAGAAGGCCGCGGTATTGGCTTGCGGAACAAGCTCCGTGCCTATCAGCTGCAGGAACAAGGCATGGATACTTATGAAGCAAATATTGCATTAGGGTTTGCAGCAGATGCCCGTCATTACACGTTTGCCGCCGATGTTTTACGTTCCTTAGAAGTGCAGGAGATTCAATTGATGACCAACAACCCTGACAAAGTGAAGGAATTAGAAAGCTTAGGGATTAAGGTAGCAGAACGAGTACCGCTGGAGATGCCTGCGCATAAAGAAAATAGCAGCTATTTGAAAACGAAGAAAGAAAAGTTTCACCATTACCTATCTATTTAATCAACCAAAGGAGAATGAGCGATGACAGTATTTGAAGGAACGTTTCAGGGAGAGGCAGTCAAAGTAGGGATCGTAGTCTCACGATTCAACGAGTTTATCACTTCCAAGTTAGTGGAAGGCGCCAAAGACAATTTGTTGCGTCATGGAGTCAAGTCAGAAAACATCGACGTGTATTGGGTACCAGGTGCTTATGAGATTCCGTATATTACCAAAAAAATCGTTGACCACAAGCAATACGATGGGATCGTGACATTAGGTGCCTTGATTCGCGGAGCAACGACCCACTATGAATTGATCTCAAATGAAGTGGCGAAAGGCGTAGCCCAAATTGGTCTGAATGCCGACATTCCGATCATGTTTGGTGTGTTGACGACTGAAACGATTGAACAAGCCATTGAACGGGCGGGAACCAAAGCTGGCAACAAAGGCAGCGAAGCCGCTCAAGGTCTTTTGGAGATGATTTCGTTGAATCAGCAAATCCTTGGCAACGCATAGGTTTCACGTTCGAACAAAGGGAAGCTAGCAAGAAAAAGCCTGCCTGAGCATAGGCATCAGACTGGAGACAGACTTCGTACAAAATGAAGTCTGTCTTTTTTTCATCATAAAAAAAACACTTGATTATTATGCCAAAGGATTCGCTTCTTCACGGGTACCGTATTTTCGATAGGTCAATGGAGAGGAAAACGCCCAATCAATCACGAACATTAGAATAACTCTTATTTAAGGAAATTTTCAGAAAATTATTTACATTTCACAAAAGGTTCCTTATAATGACTCTATTAATTGAGAGTGATTCTCATTTGCAAATAGATGTCAAAGCAGCACATGGCTTTGGCGCTTTTCATGAGAAGAACTGTTATAAGCGAAAAAACGCACAGATGCTTCTTTTATGATGGTGGCGAGGCAACAGTCAAGGTTGTTTTTGCTGTGAAATTAGGAGGGGGTCGTGCTGAATAAAGGAGAATCACATGTCGGTAGGGTTGATTAAATCAAATCGTTGGATGGTTTCGACAATCATTTGCTGTGTTTTAGTTGTCGCCATTCTCTTATCTGCAGGAGTTGCTTTGGCAAACGGTCAAGCCAATATCACCCTTGGCGAAGTTTACCAAATTCTCTTCTATAAAATCAGCCATGGATTGGTTGGTGATCTTTCAGGCATTTCAGACGCAAACATCAATATCGTCTGGTTTGTTCGGGCACCGCGGGTCTTGCTCTCTATTTTTGTGGGCATGGGGTTAGCGATCAGCGGGGCAGTGATGCAGGCAGTGGTCCAAAATCCGCTGGCAGATCCCTATATCCTTGGGATCTCTTCTGGCGCATCCTTAGGGGCGACCTTCGCCATCTTAGTCGGTTTTGGCGGCTCGGCGCTAGTCTTGCAGCTGGGCTTATCGTTTGGTGCCTTTGCAGGAGCGGGGATTGCCACCATTTTGGTGCTGCTGCTTGCTAGTATCGGTGGGAAAATGACTTCCACAAAACTCGTGCTGTCGGGGACGATCGTCAGTGCCTTATGCAGCTCTGTTTCAAACTTGATCATCTATCTGGCTAGCAATGCAGAAGGGATGAAGACTGTGGCGTTTTGGTCGATGGGCAGCTTAGCCTCGGCTTCTTGGAACAAATTAGGCTTTATCGTGGTTCTGGTTTCTTTGATCACGCTGTTCTTCCTGACGCAATACCGTGTTTTGAATACGCTTTTGCTGGGAGATGAAGTTGCTTCCACCTTAGGGGTCAAGCTGACTTTCTATCGTCGTTTTTACATGCTGCTAGCAGCGCTATTAACCAGTATCATCGTTGCGAATTCTGGTATGATCGGCTTTGTCGGCTTGATTATTCCTCATATCGTACGTGGAGTCAGCGGGTCGGATCATCGCCTGTTGATGCCTTTGACCGCTTTGACAGGCGCGTTGTTTTTGATTTGGGCGGATGTGATCGCCCGCTCGACTCTGCAAGGAGTCGAACTGCCGATCGGGATCATTACAGCGCTGATCGGTGCACCGATCTTTATCTATATCATTGTCAAACGGCAATACAACTTTGGGGGGTGACGGAATGAAATTAGCAGTTGAAAAGCTCAATCTGACGATCGGGGATCAGCAGATACTAAAAGACATCTCCGTCCAAACCGCACAGGGGCAATTTGTCGGCTTGATTGGTTCCAACGGCAGCGGCAAATCTACATTGTTAAAAGCTATCTACAAAACATTGAAACCTGACAGCGGCGACATTTATTTGGGTGAGATGAATATTTTGAAAAGTTCCGAAAAAAAAGTCGCCCAGCAAGTCAGCGTCGTCAGTCAGTTCAATGAGTTGAGCTTTGATTTAACAGTAGAACAGATGGTGCTTTTAGGCCGCACGCCCCACAAGGGTTTGTTGGAACAAGACACCAAAGCCGATCATGAGCTGGTCACTGAAGCCTTAGCCAAAACAGGGTTAAGTGCCTACAGAAAACGCAGCTATCTCTCATTATCAGGAGGCGAAAAACAGCGGGTCGTCCTTGCTCGTGCCATCACCCAAGAACCGAAATTTATGATTCTCGATGAGCCGACCAATCATTTGGATATCCGATATCAACTGGAGATCTTAGAAACCGTCAAGCATCTGAAGATTGGCTTGTTGGCGGCGCTGCACAATTTGGAACAAGCAGCTAACTATTGCGACATCATCTATGCCTTAAAAGATGGTCGGGTCGTAGGGTATGGCGAACCAGAAACGTTGCTGACAGAAGAACTGATCGAAGAAATCTATGGCGTGAAATGCAGTATTTACCATCATCCGATCACAGGCGGATTAGGGTTTCATTATTATTTTGAAAAGGAGCAAACAGATGAATAAATGGGGAAAAATGATTGGGGTAGGATTGGCAGTCTTTACATTAAGCGCTTGCGGCAATACGAAGGATGAAGGAACTTCGGCTTCTTCCTCACAGACAGAAAGTACGTATCCCTTAACCATCAGCAACTACACCAAAGCAGAGGGCGGCACGCAGTGGACTGCCAAGGACCAAACCTTTAATGAGGCACCAAAAAAAGTCGTAGCCAACACACGACCAGCAGCGGAATTGCTGCTGCATCTCGGCCTCAAGGATCAGATTGCGGGTGTCGGTGCAACCTTTGGTGCCGCCGATGAGGAAGTTGCTGCTGATTATGCAGAACTAAACGACCTTGGCAGTGACTATATCAGTAAAGAAACGGCGCTAAGTGTGGATCCAGATTTGATTTTTGGTCGCGGGGGACTTTTCGATAACCAAGATTGGGGCGTCGGCACCGTTGATTCCTTGAACGAGATGGGTATTCCGACTTACGTCCAAGAAACCTCTGTCACTGGGGCGACATTTGATTCCGTTTATCAAGACATTGAAAACCTTGGTAAGCTCTTCAATGTCCCTGAGGCAGCCGCTGCTTTTGAAAAAGAATTAAAGGATCGCCAGAGTGCCTTGGAAGAAAAAGTAGCAGACAAAGAAGAGCAAACCTTTGCCCATCTCTTTATGTCTGATCCAAGTGTGGTCAGTGTCTATGCCGCTCAAGATGAGTCTTTTTTCAACAGCAACTTTGACATGATCAAACTGAACAATGTGTTTCAAGACTATTCAGGAGAAGTCAGTGTCGAAACCTTGATCGAAACGGATCCCGATGTCTTGATCGTCGGCGACTGGTCAACGATCGAAGGCAGTGTTTCTGGTCAAGAAATCATTGAAGGCTTGTACAAAAATGACAAACTCTCCAGCATGAAAGCCATCAAAAACAAACAAGTCTACAGCATGGACTACAATTATCTCTTTGGCTACGGCTACCAAGCCTTGACTGGATTGGAAGAACTGGTAGAGCAAATGGCACAATAAGCACCTCCTACTGCATAAAAAGGAGAACCAACTTTTTATATAATAGAAGAAAACCAACGTTTCACTGGCCGATCGACCACAGAAACGTTGGTTTTTTGTATTTGGGAAAAGCAACCTTTGCCGCTGCCCGTTCCGCAACAAGTAGCCCGTTAGCTGTTTTTTTCTGTCACGTGGTCCATTTGATAGCGAGATAATAGCTTCTCTTTGTGTTTTTGCATGATCGTTTCTAGAGAAATATCATATTTATCGGCGAGAATAAATAAGTTATCCAGTACATCACCCAATTCTTCCGTCAGGTTTGCCAGTTTTTCTTCTGGCAAGCCTTCTTGTTCATCGGGACGGTCGCGACCGATCTCCAATGTCCGAATGGCACGGCTCACTTCACCGACTTCCTCTGCTAAAAAATTCGCCCGAATAAACGGATCGTACTGATACCAGTTGCGGGCTTTGTAGAAGTCACTGATAAATCGTTGATACTCCTCAATGTTCATAAATTTTTTTCCATCCTTTCCCAGAACCTTTATCAGAATCATGATATACTATTTCAAAATGATTGAGAAGGATGATGGAGAGTTTTATGAAAATTGCAGTCTATTGTGGTGCCAGTGTCGGTAATGAACCTAGTTTTGCAACAGCCGCCCAAGAATTGGGGCAGTGGATCGCCTCACGAAAAAATACGCTGGTTTATGGTGGCGGAAAAGCGGGCTTGATGGGCGTATTGGCAGATGCTGTCTTAGAAAATGGCGGTCAGGTGATCGGGGTGATCCCAATCTTTTTAAAAGATCGGGAACTAGCACATCCTAGATTGACCGAGCTCCATGTCGTCGAGACGATGTCAGAAAGAAAACGGAAAATGTTCGAATTATCTCAGGCCTTTGTCGCACTACCAGGCGGTCCTGGTACGCTGGAAGAAATCACGGAGATGATCTCATGGTCAAGAATCGGTCAGAACCCGAATCCGTGTGCTTTTTATGATGTGAACAATTTTTACCGCGCAACGAGAGCCTTGTATGACAATATGGTGGAAAATGAGTTCTTGACGCAGGCCGATCGCGAAAAAATTGGCTTTGCGCAAACAACGAAGGAGCTTGAAGCCTTTATTCAAGCCTACGAACCGCCAGTTATTCGGCAGTATTAATAAGCAATCGATTAAATCCTATCATAGTTCTCTAGTTTAATGAATGAGGAGGAGAGAAGTAATGCTAGAATGGCAAGATTATTTTGAATCCCATATTTTGGAAAGAGGAAAAGAGTATTATTTAAGCGGTTGTGTGGCGCGACTGAGAGCGGATGATCAGCTTATTCTGGCCGAAGTATTCGGCACAGAGCTTTATGAAGTAGAAATTGCGCTAAAACAGGGCAAGGTCGTGGAGGAATTTTGTAATTGTCCTCACTTTGCGGCTGGTTTTAATTGCAAACATCTTGCGGCTGTTTTATTCGCCTATACGAGAGCGAAAGAAAAGAATAAGCCGCTGACTCCCCCAAAACGTAAAGGACGCCGTGAGGTCTATCAGAAGCTGGTGGATCAGCTAGATGAAGCAGATATGCGGCAGATTTTACTCAGTTTGATGGTTGACGATACTTCTGTAGCCCTTTTTGTGAAGAACGTTGTATCGGATAGCGAAGATGATTTCGCTGAGGAGAAAGAAGTAGAAGCTTGGGATGACTGGGATGAAGAAGAGGAAGATTGGGAAGAAGAATGGGAGGATGACTGGGAAGCTTAAATGGAAATTTCGTACTAGGTCTGATACGCGTATCTTGCTCTTTTGCTTCTTTGACGCATTCTTAGTATAATGGGGTTTGTTTTGCAAGTGGGGTCATAAGATAAGATCCTTGGACAAAGAAATGGAGCGTAAATCATGACAACAAATTTTTGGGCTGAATTGCCGAAGCCTTTTTTTATCCTAGCACCAATGGAAGATGTCACCGATGTCGTTTTTCGGCATGTCGTTCAAGCTGCCGGCGCACCAGATGTTTTCTTTACGGAATTTACCAATTCCGATAGTTACTGCCATCCAGAAGGACGCGACAGTGTGCGAGGACGTTTAGTCTTCACCGAAGATGAGCAACCGATGGTGGCCCACATTTGGGGCGACAAGCCAGAGTATTTCCGTGAGATGAGTATCGGCTTAGCGGAGATGGGCTTTAAAGGGATCGACTTAAATATGGGCTGTCCAGTGCCGAACGTTGCTGGACGAGGCAAAGGTAGCGGCTTGATCTTGCGACCAGAAGTTGCTGCTGAGCTGATCCAAGCAGCCAAAGCTGGCGGTCTGCCGGTCAGTGTCAAGACTCGTCTGGGCTATACCGAACTAGGGGAGATGGAAGCTTGGTTGACCCATGTCCTGCAACAGGATATCGCCAACCTTTCGATCCATTTGCGAACCCGCAAAGAAATGAGCAAGGTCGATGCCCATTGGGAATTGATTCCTGAAGTGGTTGCCTTGCGGGATAGAATCGCCCCACAAACGAAGCTGACGATCAACGGCGATATCCCTGATCGTACCAAAGGTTTAGAGCTAGCAGAAAAATATGGCGTAGACGGAATCATGATCGGTCGGGGTATTTTCAAGAATCCCTATGCCTTTGAAAAAGAACCGAAAGAGCATACCTCAGAAGAGCTATTAGGCTTGTTGCAGCTGCAATTAGACTTGCAGGACCATTACGCCAAAATGGTGCCACGCTCGATCGCAGGATTGCATCGTTTCTTTAAAATCTATGTCAAAGGCTTCCCTGGAGCCAGTGATTTGCGGGCAAAATTGATGAATACTAAATCAACGGATGAAGTTCGGCAACTGCTGGCAGAGTTTGCTGAGAAAAAGAACCACGAGGAAAGTATTGAAGCGTAAGTTTCAATGCTTTTTTTGTTTTTGGTTGCTGTACCCGCTCTCATTGTCAATCCTTTCTTGACAATAGATAGGTACCTATGTAAAATGGAGAGCGGACTTTTAACTAGGTACCTATCTAAATAGTGAAGAGGCGAAAGGAGCTGAAGGTCGATGGTTTCCGAACAAGAAATCGTGGAACGATTGTTTGAAGTGTATAAATTAAATCGGCGGTATGCGGAACAAAAATATGGGCGTTTTATGCCAGGTCGGGGACAGTTCAATTGCCTACTGGTATTGGACGAAAAAGGGACGTTGACCCAAAAAGATCTCGCCGCGTATTTAGCGATTCGCTCGACATCCACTGGCGAGCTACTAAAAAAACTGGCTGAAAAAGGGCTGATCCAAAAAGAAGTCGATCCGAAAGATAAACGCAGCCATCTGATTTCGCTGACGGAAGCAGGCAAGGAAGAGGCACAGCGAATGAAAGAAAAACGCAGTAAGGCGCACCAAGAAATGCTGACCTATTTGACGGCAGAAGAAAAACAAGCCTTTGGTCAAGCCTTAGCAAAAATCGAACAGTTTTATCTTGAGAAGGAGGCGGACGTTGATTGAGTGAAACAGTCCAACGAACGGAACGTCAGCGGACGCTGATTTTTATTAATTTAATGATTACATGTATTGCCGTATCCATGTTGGCGACTGCCTTGACGACGGCTTTACCCGCCATCGTCACTGACCTGCAGATTTCCGTCACTACGGGACAATGGCTGACTAGCGGTTATTCCTTGGCGATGGCGATCGTTATGCCCTTGACGGCATATCTTATGAATCGTGTGGCAACCAAAAAGCTGTATCTCGCTGCCTTAGGAATTGCGTTGGTGGGCTTGCTGCTTTGTGCTGCAGCTCCCAATTTTCTAGTCATGATGCTTGCTCGTATTTTGCAGGCCGTAGGCAATGGAATCTTGACCGCAATGGCGCAAGTGATCCTCTTATCGATCTATCCGATCAATCGTATCGGTGTCGTGATGGGCTGGTATGGACTATCGATCACCGCGGCACCCGTGATCGCACCGACTCTTGCTGGGGTGATCGTGGACCGCTTGAACTGGCATGCGATTTTTTATATCGTTGCCGTGATCGTTTTGATTTCACTGATTTGGGCCATAAAGGTTTTTGATGATGTGTTGCCAGTAAGCAACAGCAAATTTGATCAGACCTCTTTTGTTTTGAGTGCCTTCGCCTTTGGTGGGATTACTTTAGGTTTTGGCAATATCGGCAGCTATGGCTTTTTCAGCTTACCCGTTTTAGGAACCTTAGGGCTCGGTTTGGTAGCAGGGATCTTCTTTGTCTTCCGTCAGTTAAGAGCGGAAACTCCATTTTTGGATCTGCGGGTCTTAAAAACAAAAGAGTATGCCATCAGTGTCTTTGGCAGTATCATGCTTTACTTGGTCTTGATGGGTTCGGCGATGCTGATGCCGCTATACGTGCAGTCGATTTTAGGCAAATCAGCGACGATTTCGGGATTAGTCGTTTTGCCAGGCTCTCTGGTCTCGGCTTTCTTAAGTCCCGTGGCTGGGCGAATCTATGACAAAGTCGGCATCCGTTTGTTGACGCTTTTTGGCGGCGGCTCACTGGTCTTGAGCAACATCGGCATGTATTTTATCCATATGCACACGGGTATTTGGGTAGCAGTGGTTTTGAACATGCTGCGCTGTGCCGCCACAGGTTGTTTGTTGATGCCCTTCGTGACATGGGGAAATAAAAATATTCCGCCGCAGCTGACGGCGCATGGAACAGCGTTATTGACTTCTTTGCGGACTGTGGCAGGCGCCATCGGGACAGCACTATTTGTCGGGATCATGAATAGTGTGGCGCAAAAAAGCACGACCTTAACAGGAACAAGTGCACTGCTTCATGGGATGAATGTTTCTTTCTTATTGATGACGATCGCTTCTGGACTGCTGTTTGCAACGGGGCTATTCTTGATTCGTGATCAGAAGCCAGAAGCCGTTTGGCTAGAAGGGGCAGAAGAACCACTGGAATAAAGAGGGGCACCTTTCTTTGAAGGGTGCTTTTCTTGATTTATTTCATGAAACTCTATGAAAAACCAAAAAATTCGATATAATAAGATAACTTATGGTTTAGGAGGAGTATTTTTTTTCATTAAAGGCTTGCTTTAATGGAAAAAAATCAGGGAGAAAATGAAGAATAAAGGCGTTTATTTTGGATTGTCTGCCTATGTCTTGTGGGGCTTGGTCACACTATATTGGAAAATAATCGTTGGGGTTTCGCCATTAGCAACGATGTGCTACCGAATCGTGTGGTCCTTTGTTTTTATGGTGTTGTTTATCGTGCTTTCTGGGAAGAAAACGCAATTTTTACAAGAAGCGCGTCTGCTGTGGAAGAACAAAGCATTTGCTGGACTGATCGTTTTAGCTTCTGTGCTGATCTCCATCAACTGGTTCACCTTTATCTTCGCGGTGAGTGCGGGCCACGTGATGCAAGCCAGCTTAGGCTATTATATTAATCCGCTTGTCAATGTCTTGTTAGCGACCGTTTTTTTGAAGGAACGTCTTAGTCGTACTGGCATGCTGGCGTGTCTGCTGGCAAGTATCGGGGTGATCTTATTATCGATCCAAACAGGAACGATTCCTTATGCCTCACTGATCATGGCCTTTTCCTTTAGTACGTATGGCTTGATCAAAAAAAGGATCCCCATTAGTTCGGTTACTGGGTTAACGATCGAAACGATGGTGATTTTCCCCTTTGCGCTCGTGTATATTTTAGGATTTTCAACCGTCGGCTTTATGAATTATCCCTTGCAAACCAATCTCTTATTGATGGGTGCTGGGATCGTGACGGCTATTCCGCTGCTTCTGTTTGCGGAAGCCGCGAAAAATGTTTCTTACATTACGCTTGGGTTTATTCAATACGTCAACCCGACAATCATGCTTTTGTTAGCCATCTTTTTGTTTCACGAAACCTATTCACTGGCCCAATTTTCCGCCTTTGCGTTTATTTGGCTGGGGATCGCTGTCTTCACCTATGGTACGTTAGGAACGGCGATGAAAGAGCGGCGCATGGGACAGCAAAGAAAGCAACTTTGATACATCAGGAATGGCTGCAGCTGGGCCGTTCCTTTTTTTATTAAAAAACAAAGCATTTTAGGTAGTGAAGGATGTTGCAAGGAGAACCCTTCAATGGTATAACAAAGGAAAAACCCGTTGTAGAAATTCTGCTTGAAAAGGGTTGCATCTGCCACAGGGGTGTGTTATTATTCTTTCAGTTACAAGGATTGTTACTGTTCGGCAGGCAAAACCAGAATTGACCGCAGCGCGCTAACGGGGAGATTCTAGGTTTTTTTATTTTGGAGTGAGGGAAAGCGATGATTATTGGAAAAATTTTAAATAATAATGTCGTCATCTCGACCAATGATGCCGGTCAGGAAGTGATCTATATGGGTCGCGGCATTGCGTTTAAGAAAAAAGTCGGCGATCCAGTGGATGAAGCCTTTGTCGAAAAAGAATTTGTGTTAAAGGATACCTTTACTGCAAATCAGTTTCAGCAATTGTTTTCAGACATTCCTGTGGAAGAAGTCGAAGCTGTCAAGCAAGTGGTGGATGATGCGGAAGCATCCTTGGGGATCGAGCTGTCGCCAAATATTTATTTGACCCTGACCGACCATATCCATTATGCGCTGGTTCGGGCACGTGAAGGCATTGAGCTGCCGAATCCATTGTTGTTTGAGACCCGCAAGTTTTATCCGAAAGAGTATGCGGTTGCAGCAGATGCCGTTGCTTATTTTGAAAAAGTCTTCGGGATTACATTGCCAGAATCGGAGATCGGCTTTATCGCCTTTCATATCGTCAATAGCGAACAAGCCAATGGCACGATGGAAACCACGATGCAAGCGGTAGAAATCGTACGTGACGTACTGGCGATCATCAGTCGCTTTTATGGACGAGTCTTTAACCCAGATTCCTTGAATTATCAACGGATCACCACGCATTTGCAGTATTTTGCGCAGCGTTATTTAAGCGATGAACTTTCAGGGGAAAAAGATGAGTTTTTATTTGCCCTTGTGCAATCGAAGTACCCTAAAGCGTTTCAAACGGTCCAACGGATCAACGAGTACTTGATCAAAACCTACGACAAATCGATCGGTGAATCAGAAATGATCTACTTAACGATCCACATCGAACGTGTCGTCAATGATCAAACCAATTAACATTCAATCATTAACGGATTGTTACTGTCAGGCAGGCAATACCCAGATTGAAAAGACAACAGTCAGCGAGGAAAAAACTCGTTAGACGGTCGTTTTTTCAATCTGGGTTTTTTTATAAAAAAAAGGAGTGTTGAAAAAATGAGTTCAAATAAAGAAATTGCCGTTCGCGTCCTTGATGCGGTGGGCGGCAAAGAAAATGTCAACAGCGTGGTGCATTGTGCGACCCGCTTGCGTTTCAAATTAAAAGATGAGCACAAAGCGGATACGGCACGCTTGAATCAAGACGACGATGTGATCCAAGTCGTTCAAAGCGGCGGACAATACCAAGTGGTGATCGGCAGTCATGTCAGTGACGTTTACCGTGAATTGAATGGAGTAGCGAACTTTGATGGCGAAGCAGACAGCAAAGGCGACAAAGGCAATTTGTTGAATCAACTGGTGGATATTATTTCGTCGATCTTTACGCCATTTTTAGGCGCAATGGCAGGTGCCGGGGTCTTAAAAGGATTCTTGACGCTGGCAGTCACCTTGAATTGGTTAGCGGCTGATTCTGGGGTCTACACCGTATTGTATGCGATTGCCGATGGGTTATTTACCTATTTACCAGTGATGTTGGCTTTTACTGCAGCGAAGAAGTTTCGTACCAATGAATTTCTAGCGGTTTCCTTAGCGATGGCGTTGGTTCATCCAGACATCACCGCTTTAGCTGGGCAAACCTTGAGTTTCTTAGGCCTTCCGGTCATTATTGGTGCGAGTGCTTATACGTCTTCCGTCATTCCGATTATATTAGCGGTCTTTTTACAAAGCTATGTGGAGCGTTTCTTTAAAAAAGTCATTCCTAGCTTCTTACAGATCATCTGTGTGCCTTTAGCGGTCTTCTTGATCATGGCGCCATTGACCTTTATTGTCGTCGGTCCACTAGGAACGATTTTAGGAAACTTGTTAGGTAGTGCCTATGACAGCATTTACCACTTCAGCCCACTGATCGCTGGGGCTGTCATGGGTGGTTTATGGCAAGTCTTTGTGATGTTTGGCATGCACTGGGGCTTTGTACCGATCATCATGTTGAATCTCAGCCAAACTGGTGTCGATACCATGGTACCAATGCTATTGCCAGCTGTCCTTTCTCAAGGGGGTGCAGCGCTAGCAGTGTTCTTTATGACAAAAAATGTGAAATTGAAAGGCTTGGCCCTTTCTTCAACAATCACCTCAATTTTTGGGATCACAGAACCGACGGTGTACGGGGTGACTTTGCCATTGAAAAAACCATTTATCGCCGCGTGTATCAGTGGTGCCCTCGGTGGTGCCTTCATTGGCTTCAGCCAAGTCGAAAACTATACCTTTGGGTTAGTCAGCTTACTAAGTCTGCCGTCCTTTATCCCACAAGATACGAAAGATCTAAGTGGTCTGATCGCAGCTTCGATCGGCACGGCTATCGCTTTTGGCGCAGCGTTTGTCTTGACCTTCTTCTTACGTTTTGAAGATCAGCCAGCAACTGATGCCAGTGCAGCACCAGCAAAAGAGCCAGCAGCACCCACAGAGAGTTCGTCTAAAGAACGAGTGATCCTCAGCAGTCCGTTAGAAGGCAAAGTGGTTCCCTTAGCAGAAGTCAAAGACCAAGTCTTTTCTTCTGGTGCATTAGGAAAAGGTATCGCTATCGAACCGACCGTCGGGGCTTTATATGCGCCAGCAGATGGCACCATCACGACGCTCTTTCCTACTGGCCATGCCGTTGGTTTGACCACCACGGATGGAGCCGAAGTCTTGATGCATATTGGTATGGATACTGTGGAACTAGACGGCAAAGGCTTTGAGGTCTTTGTTAAACAAGACGATCAAGTCAAACGCGGCGATTTGTTAGTGAAGTTTGATCTAGATACGATCAAAGCAGCTGGCTTATCCACGATCACACCGATCGTTGTGACGAACACCCCGCAATATTTAGATGTGATGGATATGAACCAAACCGATGTCTTGCAAGGAGAAGACTTCTTAGCCATCGTGAAATAAGCAAAAGAAACCCGATCCTCGACTGAATATCAGCAAGGATCGGGTTTTTTGTAAGAAAATAAGGCGCAGTTGCCCTTCTCGCTTGCCTGACACGGTGGCAAACGCTTGTCACAGCGCGAGTTAAGAGCAAGACCAACATCAGGAATGCCTACTCAGGGAAAACCCGAACATTCTTGGGAACTGATCCTTACACATGGCTTAAATTTTCGGCAAGCGACTCTAAAGCGGGGAAATCGAGAATTGCATAGCCCTGTTTTTGTTTTTCAATCAGCTTGTCTTCTCGAAAGCTGGTAAAGGTTCGCAGCAGGTGGCGATAGCTGACATTCAAGATCGCCGCACAGGTGGTCAACTGGAAGGAGAAGTGTTGATTTTCTTGATGCGCAAGAATAAATTTGGCCAACCGTGTCTCTACAGGTTCCGTCAATGAATTCGCTAAGTTGATCCCCGAATTCAAGCGGGAACTGAGCAACTGACAGATGGTTTGCAAAAAGCGGACGTCTTGTTGCAAGGTGTTGCGGTAGCGATTCAAAGGGATGCAGACACAGACGCAAGCAGAAGCGGCTTTGACACTGCTTTTCGGCAAGAGTTCCCATAAAGAGGAAGCTTCTCCTAAAGGTGCAGCTGGCTTGGCGTAATCAATACAAATCGTTTGGGTATCCGAAGAGAAGGAATAGACCATCACGGTTCCTTCTACGAGAAAATACAAGTATTCAGAAGGCGTACCCGTTCGAATCAGGTGCTCTTCTTTTTCAAAGGAATGCAAAGTGGCCATCGCTAACAAATCATTGTCCATATAAGATTGCAGATCGAAGGTGTCAATGTAATTACTGAGGCGTACGGTATCATCGATTTTTTTCATGGAAATCAGCCACTCCTGAATGGTTTTCTTTAAGTATAGCTTAGTTCCCCTTTCGACTCAACACGAACGATAAATAAAATCTAATGTAAATTGTATGTAAAAATAAGGTAAAATAGGACATGTGTCACTTCATTTTGATGGGATACTTGGTATGATTTGAATGTAAGAAAGCGTCAAACCATTAGGAGGAGAAAAAATGCCATTGAAACGAATTGTTAAAGGAATGTTAGGAATTGCGTTAGTTGCCGCATTGACCGGCTGTGGGAATGGGAGCAGCAGCAGCGACAGCAGTGCCGCAGCCGAAAAAGAAAAGCTGGTGGTACAATTCGTACCGACCAATAATGACGGCTCGATGCAAGCCCAAGCAAAACCGTTTGCTGAGTATTTATCAAAAAAATTAGACCGTGAAGTAGAAGTAACGTTAGCAACGGATTATTCGACGATCGTAGAAGCGATGGCTTCTGGACAAGTTGATTTAGGGATCATGCCGCCAGCCGCTTATGTTCAAGCCAAAGACATGGATGCAGCTGAAGCGATTTTGACTTCTCAATTAGGTGCTTATGATCCAGAGACGGGCTTGCCATTAGAAGGGGAAAAAACCAATACCTTCAAAGGGGAAATCTTGGTCCGTGCGGATAGCGACATGACAGAATTGACGGACTTAAAAGGGAAAAAAATCGCCACATTGAGTCCAAACTCTGCCAGCGGCTATATTTACCCAGTTGCCGAGTTGAAAGATGCAGGAGTTGATCCAACGACGGATGCTACATTAACGACGGTGAATGATATTCCAAGTGAGATCACTGCAGTCTTGAATGGTCAGATGGATGCCGCCTTTGTGTTCCAAGGGGCACGAAATGTCTTTGCATCAAGCTTTCCAGACAACGATTTATTCAAAGACCTAAAAGTCCTTTACTTGACTGAAGGGGATATTCCAAATGACGCCATTGCCGTCCAACCATCAATGGATGCTGAACTAAAAGAGCAGATCAAAGAAGTGTTCTTGAACATGGCAGATGATGAAGAGGGTGCCGAAGCAATGAGCTTGTGGGGACACCAAGGGTATGAAGAAGCAGCAGATTCTGCTTACGATACCATTCGCGATTATACACAACGAGCAGCAGAGTAAAAAATCAGGGATTGCGGTAGAAGGATAACGGGACACGGAGATGTGCAGCGATTTACTAGGGGAATAGGTGGAATACGCAGTACCAGTGCATTTTTTAGTGAAATAGACCGTGACCGATTGGGGAAACTTTGCCGCGGTCCCTACATAATGGAGAAAACAGATGATAACTTTTGAGAATGTATCCAAAGTCTACCCAAATGGGGTCAAAGGATTACAGAACATAGATGTGACGATTGAGCAAGGTGAATTTGTGGCCATCATTGGCTTGAGCGGTGCTGGTAAGAGTACCTTTTTACGCTCGATCAATCGCTTAGTGCCAATCACTGAAGGAGATATCCGGGTAGACGGCAAATCAGTCACGAAAGCCAATAAAAAAGAATTGCGCTTGATTCGTCGACAAATCGGATTGATCTCGCAAAGCTTCAATTTGGTCAAACGCAGTACCGTTCAAAAAAATGTTTTGTCTGGGCGTTTGGGGTATTACGGGACCTGGAAAAGTATTTTAGGGTTGTTTACGAAAGAAGACTACGAAAGAACGAAAGAAGCGCTAGCGACTGTCGGCTTGTCAGACAAACTGCAAACGAGAAGCGACCAGTTGAGTGGGGGGCAACAGCAGCGGGTATCCATCGCCCGTGCCTTGGTCCAACAAGCGCCGGTGATTTTAGCAGATGAACCTGTGGCATCACTAGATCCCATCACGACAGAGAAAGTGATGGAGGATCTGAAGAAGATCAATCAAGAAATGGGAAAAACGATTGTCATCAATCTGCATTCGATTCCCTTGGCTCGTCAGTATGCGACAAGGATCATTGCCTTAAAAGCAGGTGCGATCGTTTTTGACGGCAACGCAGCCGCTTTGACAGATCAGCGTTTAGAACAAATCTATGGCAAAGCAATTTTTGAAGAAAAGGCAGGAGAAATCGATGAAACTGAAAGAAACAGTTCATTTTAATTGGTACAAACACCTGCTGCTGGTTCTTTTATTGCTGCTCTTTTTTCAAAGTAGTGCCTGGATCACAGGGGCTGATTTTGCACAAGTGTGGTCGAATCGCAGCCAGATGACGGCATTCATGGCTCGCTTTTTGCACCCAGACTTTAGTTATCTACCGCAACTGATGATGCCCTTGATCAAGACATTGCAGATGTCCTTTTTAGGCACCGTTTTAGGAGTAGTCGCAGCGATACCGGTGAGTCTGTTGGCGACAACAGTCGTGACAGAAAGCCGTGGGGTCTCGGTGCCGATGCGTTTTCTCTTAGGGCTGGTGCGGACGATCCCCAATCTATTGTTGGCGGCATTGTTCGTAGCGATTTTTGGGATCGGTGAAGCCACTGGTGTTTTGACCATTGCGGTCTTTACCTTTGGTATGGTTTCACAGTTGATGTTCCAAGCGATCGAAACCATTGATTTTGCGCCGATTGAAGCAGCAGCGGCGGTAGGAGCGAATAAATTTCAAGTGACCGTTTGGGCGATCATTCCCCAAGTCATCAGCCAGTTTGCCAGCTATACTTTTTATGCCTTTGAAGTCAATGTTCGAGCTTCGACGGTGTTAGGGTATGTGGGTGCCGGCGGGATCGGGGTCATCTTGAACGCCTCATTGGCATTGTTGAATTATGAGCGGGTCTCGATCATTATCTTGACGATTTTGCTGACGGTAGCGATCGTTGATTTTCTCAGTGAGCGGGTAAGGAGGTCTTTCCTATGATGATCAGAGAAGTGAAGAAAACGACTTGGCTGTTATGGGGGCTCTTTGCTGTCTTACTAGTTTTATCTGCTGCGACGCTGGATTATTCTGGATTAAGCACCTTTTCCTTAGCGATGGGAAGAGATGTCTTGCAAGGGCTGAGTCAGCCAGACTGGTCTTTCTTTTATGACGGCAGTGGGGAAGATCTGTGGAGCTTGTTGTTACTGACGATCGGGATCGCTTGTCTAGGAACGATGATCGCAACAGTCTGCGCGATTCCAGTGACCTTGCTGAGTGCCGCCAACCTATGGACCTCGACACCCTGGGTCGCAAAAATCGGCAAAATGATCTGCAATATCTTACGGGCATTTCCCGAGCTGGTTTATGCGATTATTTTTGTCCGTGTGGTAGGTCCAGGACCTTTTGCTGGAGTTATGGCGATCGGTGTCCACCAGATCGGTATGCTAGGCAAGTTGTTTACCGAAGAAATGGAAGCCATGGATGAGCGCTTGACGGAAGAGATGCAAGCCGTCGGTGCCAATTTTTGGCAGACGATGTTTTTCGTGCGGGTCCCTTACTTAGCACCCATCTATAGTTCCTTTGCATTGAATCATTTTGAAATTGCGGTCCGCAGTGCGGCAACGTTAGGGTTAGTCGGTGCTGGCGGGATCGGTGCACCATTGATTTTTGCTATTCAAACCAGAACCTGGAGCAAGGTAAGTATTATTTTGTTGGGCGTCGTTGTGACCGTCTTCTTATTAGACCAGTTGACTGGAATCATCAGAAAGAAATTGAGATAAACCTATGAATGTATTGCATATATCAGATATCCACTTTCGAGAAAGTTACCTGCCTTGTGAAGAAGGGTATCAAGGAATGCTGGCAGCCATGCAAAATCCCTTGATTCCTCTTGAAGAGTGTATCCAAGATGCCAAGGCGCGAGCAGCGATCGATTTGGTGGTGATCAGCGGCGATTTGACCGAAGATGGCGCGCCTGCCGACTATGCCTCTTTGAAGCAGTATTTAGAAAAAGCCTTTGGCTCAGTGCCCATCGTAGTAACGCTAGGTAATCATGATATCAAACGGCATTTTCGCCAAGGCTGGCAAGGCAAGTCAGTAGAAACCGCCAGTGATACACCTTTTAATCAAGTCTATGAAACGGAGACATTGGCGATCGTGACTTTCGATAATTCCTGCTATGGCTATGCCGACGGTATCGTAGATGAGCGACAGTTTGAATGGCTGCAAGCCACGCTGGCGCAGCTCAAAGAGAAAAAAATCGTTTTTGTGACGCACCATCATTTGTTGCCCGACCAAGCAAGCACGCCGGCATGGGCCGGTGCCAATCGTTTGGTGGCATTATTGCAGCAGTATCAAATCTCTTGTATTCTCAGTGGACATACCCATCATGCGTTTACGGGAACGATCGCAGGGATTCCTTACTATACTGTGGCAAGTATGTCGTTTGTCGGGGAAGATGAAGGCGATGGAATGGTCCGTTTTGAAGAACGCTATGGATACAATTTGTATCGTTTTGAGGAAGGTGCATTGGTTCATCAATCCTCAGAAAACTATCGACCGAACCGTGTATTGATGCGGGTCAACATGCAAGGATAAAAACAGACGTTCCGTCAACGCTGCCTTTAGCAGCAGGAAAGGAACGTCTGTTTTTGTGTGAAAAAGGCTTAGCCTTGATTGCCAAAGGTTTTGACAACTTCAATCGTGCCGTCGATATGAAAAAACAAGGTATAATTTTCTTCGGTTTTGATACCGTCAAAGCGGCGGGCATAATAGGTGACCGCGTCTTTGAAGGTTTGTGGGGGAACCCCTAAAAAATCAGCGCATGCCGCCAATGTTTTGCAGCCTTCTTCAAAACAAGCGATGATATCATAGGGCGTGACCACGATCGCAGAACCAATGTCGCGGGCTTTGCGTTCTTGTTTGCGCTTTTCGTTGGTATCTTGGGCGGTAATGTCGCCAGCACTGGTCAGATAATGACCGATTTCTTCACCGATGGTGCTCAAGAGGTCTTCTTGTGATTGGTCAGGGTTCAAGTAAATATGGTGATCGATGTACAATCCTTGCTGACCATCAGGCATATTTTTATCGAAAATAAAGTGCAAGTCTGGGTAGGCGGCCATCAGTTCTTCTACTTTATCCATTTCCATCATTCCTTTTGGGCGTGCCGCTGTTTTATAAATTCAATATAGCTGAGGATATCTTCCATCTGCTCATCGGTGACGTCATCATCAATATGGGCCGCAACGGTTTGAACTTTTGCAGAGGGCTGCGTAAAGCCTGCCGGGACTTGTCTGCCTAATAAAAAATCGGTGGATACTTGAAAAATCTCCGCGAGTTTGACGATGGTCTCGCCATCGGGTTCGTTACGATCATTTTCGAAATGAGAATAGGCTGCGCGGGTGATTCCCAGCTGATCTGCGATCTGCTGTTGGGTTTGATTGGTTCGTAGTCTGAGTGTTCTTAGCCGTTCGCCAAGCATGAGTGATCGCCTCCTTTTTTGTAGTATAGCACGTTTGATATAATTTGTATCTATTTTTGTATTATTTGATATAAAAAATATCACATCAGTTGACGATACGAATCGTATCTTTTATACTGGAAACAGATGATATGAATCGTATCAAAAGAATGGGGGAGGATCATGGATACATCGATCGTAACAGTTGTCTTGCCGTCACTCATTACTGGTGTACTTACTTATTTGGCTACCCGAGTATCCAGCAAAGCGAATTTGGAACAAACGAATATCGAAAATGCCCAGAAGCTTTACCTAAAATATGAACAGATCAATCAAGAATTGACCCATAAAATCGATCAGTTAGAAGAAGAAGTCCAAAAGACCGCCAAAACCTACCAAGAAGAAGTCTTAGTTTATCAAGGAAAGCTTGCTACTGCCCAAAGCGAACGGGATTTTTTGCGGGCAGAAAATCAGGTGCTGAAAGAATTACAGCGAGTAAATCAAATGCCTGGGACGCGTGAAGAGAAGCAACATTCAGCCGTTGGCTAATAGAAAAAAACTGCTTATCCGTCAATAAGCAGTTTTTTCGATTAGTTGATCATTTGTTCATTGACATAGGTAGCATAAAGCGGGTGGTTGTTGATCAATTGTGCATGGGTACCTTGACCGGTAATGGTGCCTTTTTCTATAAAGTAGATTTGGTCGGCATCCACGATGGTCGATAAGCGATGGGCGATCACTAATGTCGTACGCCCTTCCATCAGATGATCCAACGCCCGCTGGACTTTTTCTTCTGACTGAGAATCTAGGCTGGCGGTCGCTTCATCCAGCATCAGCAGCTTGGGATCCCGTAAGAATGCTCGAGCGATAGCGATCCGTTGTTTTTGCCCGCCAGATAGTTTGACGCCGCGTTCGCCGATTTGTGTTTCTAGTTTTTCGGGGAACTCTTGGACGAACTGATCGGCATAAGCCAATGCTAGTCCTTGCCACAATTCCTCCTCTGACAGCGTTCGGCCCAATCCGTATTGCAAGTTTTCCCGAATCGTACCAGCAAAGACCGCACTGTCTTGGGAAACATAGCCGATCTGTGCCCGCCAGTTTTGCAGATCAATGTCAGCTATCGGCTGATCTCCAATCAGCAAGCGCCCGCTGGTGGGCTCATAAAAGCGTTCCAGTAAAGCAAAAATTGTGGATTTTCCGCCGCCGCTTGGTCCTGCAAAAGCAATCACGGTGTTGGGTTTGGCTTCAAAAGAAATGTTTTGCAAAATCGGCCGTTTGGGATCGTAACTGAAATCGATTTGTTCTGCTCGTAAGACTGCGCCATCGATGGCGGCTTTGGGTGCTGCCTGGATCGGCTCCAGCGGCGTATCCAAAATTTCTTGGATCCGTTCCGTAGCACCCATCGCTTTTTGGACTTGTGAAAAGAACATCGCAAACGTCGTTACAGGCGCAATAATATTAAAGAGATACAGTAGAAAAGCGATCAATGCGCCGCTCGTCAAGGTGCCGGCTTGCACACGGATCGCGCCATAACCGAGGATTCCTACGAGTAAGCCCAGCATGGCCGTCGTCATGATTGGCTGCAAAATCGCACTGACTTTCGCATCCTTGACCCCGAGGGTAAAAATTGCCCCAATGTTGCGCCGACCGTTTTCTTGTTCACTGGCTTCTCCGTTGCTGGCTTTGATCAAACGGATCTCTGAGAGCTTTTCGCTGGCATCCGCATTGAAATCGGCGGTCGCTGCTTGCAACTGGCGTCCCAGTTTTGACATGATCTTGCCGATTGGCCACATGATCAAGGTGATCAAAGGCACCGCACTGAACATGATCGCAGCCATCTTCCAGTCCATCAAAAACAAGATGATCATCGAACCGATCAATTGGATCAAGCCAGTGACAAAGCTGGGAAATTGCGAGGTGACTAGTTCTTTGATCACTGACGTATCATTGACGAGTCGCGAACGGCTTTCCCCCGACTTGTGGTCATCAAAATAGCTGACTGGCAAATGCAGCAGATGTTTCCAAAGACGTTCCCGCAACGTTTTCACAGCACTTTCTCCCACATAGCGCAAGAGAAAGCCGCCTAAAGTCCCTACGCCTAATTGCAGCACAAAGGCTAGGATCAAAACGACCAGCATGGAGGTGCTGAACGTGGGGGTGCCGCTGGCATCGACCAGTGTTTTCGTCAGCTGCGGCACGACCAAACTGGCGGCACTTGTGATCAGGCTAAAGAGCATCCCTAAAAGAAACAAGCCTTTCTTAGGATTGACACTGACGATCAGGTGGATAAAGTCTTTCATTTTAAATTTGTTTTTGTTCACTGTTGGTGTCGTTGTTTCCATTCGTTTTTCTCCGCAGCAAGCAAGATGGCTCACCGCTTTTTCTTTTTAATTAGGTGTTATTAGAAATCCTGCCAATCCTCCTCGGCTGCTTCGTCTTTAGAAGCGGAAGTCGGTCTTGCTTTGCGGTCTTGTCTAAACCCGTAGGCATCAAAAAAGTTGCCTTTTACCCATGTGTACCGTGGATCATTCGCCTCGCTACTATCAAATGGCCCAAACGGCCCAAACGGCTCAAATGGTCGATTGCCAACCATGCCGCGATGTCCAGGAAACGGCATTTGCCGCATGGCTTCCTTGATCTGTTTTTTCATTTTGCGTCGCTCATCAACGCCCATTTCTTGCCAAGTATCTTTCATTTGTTGCCTCATTTTTCGGCGCTCGTCATTCGTCATTTCCTGCCAATTTCCGCCCCATTGCTTCATCATTTCTTCCCGAATCTCTTGCATGGCTTGCAAACGATCCATTGGGTCAATAAAGCGTTGTGCCTGCTGTTGGAAGTCCGTCTCCCACCCAGCGGCGATGTTTTCAAGCAGACGAGCAAACTCGGTTTGATCCTCCTCTGAGAGCCCAGCAAAAAACGACTGACTGCTGGTGGCTTCTTTTTGTGCTAGTAATTTTTCCGCTTTTTTTCTTCCAGTTTCTGTCAGGTAGATTCGTTTGATCCGTTTGTCAGCAGCATCTTCTTTGCGATGAATATCGCCACTATTTTCCATTTTCTTCAATAGTTCCGCTAGAGAGCTTGGCCGTAGGTCTAAGACTTCTGCAAGATAACTTTGCACCAAGCCGTCTTCTAAATTTAATACGGCCAGGACACGTTGCTGTCCCGAAAGGCGCTGGTTGTTTTGACTCATAAAGGCATTGCTGGCTTCGCTGATAAAACGAAGCTGTTTCATTAAGTGGTCGGTCATTGTACTCATGGTGTACACTCCTTTTGGTTTATCGTTCGGTACCTAACTATATCGATGAGTTGATTATAGTTCGGTACCGAACGAATGTCAATAAGAAGCAGCTGAGATTTTTTTCTAACAAAAAGTAAGCAGAATGATTGACTTACTAAAAGTAAGTTTGGTATGCTGAGTCCATCGTTAAAGAAACCACAACAAAAGGAGTACAAAAGAATGGTCTTTGGATTTGGGAAAAAAGAACAAATAATTGAAAAAGAAGTAATTAAAGAGGTGTATCGCACCCCGGAAAAGAAAAAAGCGCAAAAAATCGGGATCATCGTTGGCAGTACGAGAGAAGGCCGTGTGAGTCCGCAAGTAGCCAATTATGTTTTACAAACAGCACGCGCGCATAGCGACCGCTCGTTTGAAATCATTGATATCAAAGATTATTACTTGCCATTTATGGGGACAGGTGAAGTGAACCAAGCGTGGAACGAAAAAATCGCTGAGTTAGACGGCTACCTCTTCATCGTACAAGAATACAATCATGGCATATCAGCTTCCTTGAAAAATGCGTTGGACAGCGCTCGAGAGGAATGGTTCAACAAAGCAGCAGCGATCGTCAGCTATGGTTCGGCAGGAGGGATTCGTGCCGCTGAGCAAGTTCGCTTGATTTTGGCGGAACAAAAAGTAGCCACGGTGCGCACCAATCCTGCCTTCAACTTATTTACTGATTTTGAAAACTTTGCCACCTTTACCCCTGGCGAGCATATGACTGCAGGAATGAACGACATGTTGACGGAATTATTGGACTGGGCAGACACATTTGCCAATCGTTAAAAAAACAAACGAAAACAATCTTAGGAGGAACCTATCATGAAATTTGGTATTATTTTAGGCAGTACAAGAGAAGGACGCGTAAGTCCGCAAGTCGGAGCATATATTCAAGAAATTGCTAATCAACGGTCAGAGCATCAGTTCGAGATCGTTGATGTAAAGGCATTTGATTTACCGTTTATGGGAACGGCTGAGCCAAACCTAGCATGGAACAAAAAAATTTCTGAATTAGATGGCTATATCTTTATCGTGCAAGAATACAACCACGGTTTTGCAGCTTCCTTGAAAAATGCCGTAGATTCTGCTCGGGAAGAATGGTTTGATAAAGCTGCTGGGATCGTCAGCTACGGTTCTGGCGGTGGGATTCGGGCCGCTGAACAATTGCGCAACGTATTAGCTGAACAAAAAGTTGCCACCGTGCGGACCAACCCAGCCTTCAACTTATTTACTGATTTTGAAAGTTTCAGTACCTTCAAACCCGGTGAGCACATGGCTGCGGGTGTCAATGATATGCTAGATGAATTATTGTTGTGGTCAAAAGCTTTTGCAACGATCCGCTGATCTGTTTTTAAGACACAATCATTTATAAGCGATCCTTTGCTGTTTCATCCCATGGATGGAACAGCTTTTTTGGCGTCTGCCAAGCAAGGGTTCGATTGGCAAGGGTGTTTCACTGAAAGAAAGACCAAAAATCGGGTATACTAGAAGAACAGAAGCTGCGTGCAACAGCAATCGATTTTTTTCCAAAAACCTGCACGCTGCCAGTAACAGAGGAGTGAACAAGAGCATGAATCTACTTTTTGCGATTGATGATCGATTCAGTGAACAATTAAAAACAACGTTATATTCAATCAAACGTCATACGACAGTAGCATCCTTTGATGTCTATGTCTTACAAGAAAAAGAATTGAGCCATGCTGCAGAGCTGGAGGCTTTTTGTCAAAAGCTGGCGATGACCTATCATCCCATCATTATTGGTTCTGGCTCGATTTTTAAAACCGCGCCAGTCAGTGATCGCTACCCTGAGTCGATCTACTATCGATTATTGGCACAAAATTACTTGCCGCAGCAGGTGGAAAAAATCTTGTATCTGGATGCGGATATTTTGTGCATCAATGATTTGCGCCCCTTGTATGAACTGACGTTAGGGGATTTTCTGTATGCCGCCGCCAGCCATTCTAAGCTGACAGAAGTAACAACAGTCATCAATAAAGTCCGTTTGCGCAATTATGAGTCGGAAGGCTACTATAATTCAGGCGTTTTGCTGATGAATGTGCACCAGCTGCGGCAAGAGGTCAAAGAAACAGAGATCGCTGCGTTCATTGAGAAAAATCATTTGAACCTCTTTTTGCCAGATCAAGACATTTTGAATGGGTTGTACGGCGATCGGGTGCTGGCGATCCCTGATCAGCTCTACAACTATGACGTACGAAAAAACCGTACCTATGAAACGATCAGTTTAGGGGAATGGAGTTTGGATTGGGTCATCGAGCATACCGTTTTGTTACATTTTTGCGGTAAAGAGAAGCCATGGAAAAAAGGCTACCGCAGCCGCTACGGGGCCCTATACAAGTATGTGGAAAATGAACGACGGAAGTTTGAAGAGGAACAATCAAAGTAGCTGTCATTGAATATAATCAAAATTACCTTGAAAGAAACGTCCACACGGGCGTTTCTTTTTTTAAGCGTTCTATTCTGCTTTTTTTCGATTCGATGGTACGATTAAATGAGAGCGTCATGAAAAAAAGAAGGAGTGGAGAACATGAAATTTTTGATTTGGCTGGTCTGTGTGATCGGCATCGAAGCAACAGGAATCATCTCGAGTTTGTTTGCAGGAGACATCGCTGGAACGTATGCGCAAATGGAAAAACCCTTTTTAGCCCCTCCTGGTGGGATCATTGGGATCGTTTGGACGATTTTGTATGCCTTTATGGGAACAGCATTGTATCTGTTGATCGTAGCCAAAGTCAATCCAGCGCTTAAAAAGAATGCCTATATCTTCTTTGCGATCCAGCAAGTACTAAACTTCTTGTGGAGTATCGTTTTCTTTGGCTGGAATGCTTACTGGGCAGGAACGGTCATTATTGTCTTGTTAGTCCTATCAGTGATTATTTGTATGATCCTCTTTGCTCGCATCGACAAAAAAGCAATGTACTTGTTTATTCCTTATTTGATTTGGTGTCTGTACGCAGGCTACTTAACGATTGGCTTAACTTTATTGAATGCCTGATAGAAAAACCCTCTTCCAAGCGTCGTGTTGGAAGAGGGTTTTTTCTTTTAGATATAGTCTTCAGTCAATTCCATAAAGCTGGCAACATCTTTTAGGACCATGTCGATCCCTGCTTGCCAGAAGTCTGGTTTTGTTAAATCAACACCAAGGTGCTTTTGTGCCAGTTCTTCCGTCGTCATTGAAGCAGTATCTTGCAATAAAGCAATGTATTCTTCTTCAAAGCTAGACCCTTTTTCATTGGCATACGCATAGATCCCCATGCTAAAGAGGTAACCAAAGGTGTAAGGGAAGTTGTAGAATGGCACATCATCAATAAAGAAGTGCAATTTGGCTGCCCAGAAATGTGGATGATAAGTCGCTAACCCATCCGCATAGCTTTCTTTTTGCGCCGCTGTCATCATTTCCGTGATTTGCTCCGCTGAAACTAAGCCGTTTTGACGGGCTTGGTAGAAGCTGTTTTCAAAAATAAAGCGTGCATGGATGTTCATGAACATCGCGATCGCATTTTGCATTTTGGCATCCAATAGATTGATTTTTTCTTCCTTCGTTGTCGCTTCTTTGAGGGTTGCATCAGCAACGATCAATTCAGCAAAGGTACTTGCTGTTTCGGCGACGTTCATGGCATAGTTGCGGTTTAATTCTGGTAGCTCCCAAAGAACGCTGCTGTGAAACGCGTGACCTAACTCATGGGCAAGCGTCGCTACTTCGTTGACTGAATTGCTGTAGGTCATGAAAATACGTGACTCTTTGGTTTCTGGCAAGCTGGTGCAATAGCCACCAGGACGTTTGCCAGGACGATCTTCTGCTTCGATCCAACTTTTTTCAAAAGCAACTTGGGCAAAGTCAGCCATTTTCGGACTGAACTTACGGAAGTTGGTCAAAATAAAGTCAGCTGCTTCATCAAAGGTGTAGGTTCTTTCTTCCATGTCCCCAAGGATGATCGGCGCATCTTGATCTTGCCATTCCATTTTTTCTTTGCCGAAAAGCTGGGCTTTGCGGGTCAAGAAATCAACGATCGGCTGTTTGTTCTTTTGGATCGTGCCCCACATAGCATCCAATGTCGCTTTTTGCAGACGATTGTATTCTAATGGTTCTTTCAAGTAATCAGTGACCCCGTGAAGCTTGAAGGTAGAAAGGCGGAAGCCGTCTAAATGGTTCAAGGTATCTGCAAAGAGGTCTTCTTTTTCTGCCCAAGTCTTTTCCCAAGTGTCAAATAAACGTGCACGAACTTCTGGATCTGGATCACCCATCATTTTATTGAAGGCTTGACCAGCGGACAAGTTGATCGTCGTGCCGTCTTCTTGAAGGAAAGGAATTTCGATCGAGGCAACGATCGTATCGTAATGTTGGCTCCAAGCATTTAAGCCATCTAAATTTAACGTGTTGATGATGGTTTCTTCTGCTTCAGATAACAATTCTTTGCCGTCGCGACGAATCTCGCTTAGACGAAAGGCGATTGGTGCTAAGTTTTCCGCGGTAAGTAACGCAGTCCAATCATCCTCAGAAATTTCTGTCAATTTTTTCGAGAAAACGGTTTGTGCTGCTTGCAATGCTGGCAGTTTTGCGTAGAGGTCGCCTGTCAGGATTTTGGCTTTGCTGTCGTTGACATTCGCTGAAAGCAAGGCATTGATAAAGCTGCCACATTGTGAAAATCCCTGATTGATTGTGCCAGAAAGTTCGATTAATTCCTCTAATTTTGTCGCATTGTCTGTAGCGTTTGGTGCCCAAGCGTCAACTTTTTCACGGTAAGTTTTGATTTCTTCTTCCAGCTGGCTCATGCGTTCTTTTAATTGAACAGAATCACTGCCTCCTGGAAAAATTGTTTCTAGATCCCAATTGATTGAATAGGTCATTCCTATCAAACCCCTTTCTTTTCCTACGATCTTATTAAGTATAGCATAGCCACATTTAGTCGCAACCATCGGATTTTTTTAATCGAAAAAGGAAAGCTGTTGGTTGAAAAAGTTCTTTTCTTTCGTAAACTTTGCCTGCATTGGTCGGGGACGTCAAAATCAAAGAAAAGAACAAAATCGATCAAATTTTAATTCTCATCAAATTCTTATTTAAAAATTGCTGAATAAATATTACATAAAAAAAAATAACAACGAGTAAAAAAACGCTCGCAAGAAGATATTCACTCTTTATTGCATAATGACAAATGCTTTGCATAATGAAGGCGAAATACGTCGCTTGGTAAGCGCATACATTCTTGTACTATGTAGGCGTAATCAAAACAAAGGAGGATGTAAAGAAATGTCAAATGCTATTCATGTTTTTTCAGAAATCGGCCGCTTGAAGCAAGTCATGCTCCATCGCCCTGGTCGAGAATTAGAAAACCTCGTGCCCGATCATTTAAATCGCTTGTTATTTGATGATATTCCCTTTTTGGAACAAGCAAGGGCTGAACATGATCAATTTGCCGATGTATTGCGTAATAATAATGTGGAGGTGTTGTATTTAGAAGATTTAGCAGCAGAAGCGTTAACTAGTCAAGAAATCAAAGAGCAGTTTATCAAGGAATATTTAGAAGAAACAACGTTACAAAGCCCAGAAATCATTGCTGAAATTACCGATTATTTCTTATCTTTTGAAGATAACCGTCAATTCATCGATAAAACGATGGCAGGTCTAGCGAAAAATGAATTGAAATTGCCCCATAGTCAAAGCCTAGCTGGTGCTGTGGATGACCAGTATCCGTTTTTGATCGATCCAATGCCGAATTTGTATTTCACTCGCGATCCGTTTGCGACGATCGGTAACGGGGTTTCCTTGAATCGCATGTATTCAGAAACAAGACGTCGTGAAACGTTGTATGGCAAATACATTTTTGCTCATCATCCAATGTTCCAACAACAGCCACCGCACTTGCTTTATGACCGTGATCAGCCAACACGAATTGAAGGTGGCGATGAATTGGTTCTGTCAAAACGAGTGTTAGCGATCGGGATCTCCCAACGAACAGATGCCACTTCCATTGAACAGTTGGCTCGTAATGTGTTCCAACATGAACCAAGTTTTGAGTACGTCTTAGCTTTTGATATTGGTCAAGAACGCAAATTCATGCATTTAGATACGGTATTTACAATGGTTGATTATGACAAATTTACGATCCATCCAGAAATTGAAGGAGAACTGACCGTTTATTCAATCTCACGTGACGGGGATGGCGTAACCATCAAAGAAGAAAAAGATACGTTAGAAAACATTTTGTGCCGCTACTTAGAATTAGATGCAGTGGAATTGATTCGCTGTGGGGGGAACGATTTGGTCGCTGCAGCTCGGGAACAATGGAATGACGGTTCCAATACCTTGACGATCGCACCTGGCGAAGTCGTGGTCTATGACCGCAACACGATCACCAATCAAAAATTAACTGAAGCCGGCATCAAATTGCATAAAATCTCCGGCAGTGAATTGGTTCGCGGCCGTGGCGGCCCTCGCTGCATGAGCATGCCATTTATTAGAGAAGATATTTAATCTAGAGGAGGAATTACTAATGAAACAAGTATTTAAAGGAAGAAGCTTCTTAGCAGAAAAAGATTTTACGAAAGCCGAGTTAGAATACCTGATTGATTTTTCAATCTATTTGAAACAGTTGAAAAAGCAAAATATTTCTCATCGCTATTTGGAAGGCAAGAACATCGCCCTCTTATTTGAAAAAACGTCGACTCGGACACGGGCGGCATTTACGACGGCTGCCATCGATCTTGGTGCCCATCCAGAATTTTTAGGTGCGAATGATATCCAGCTAGGCAAAAAAGAATCCGTTGAAGATACCGCCAGAGTTTTAGGCAGCATGTTTGATGGCATTGAGTTCCGCGGGTTCAGCCAACAAGTCGTTGAAGATTTAGCCAAATTCTCTGGCGTTCCTGTTTGGAATGGCTTGACCGATGAATGGCATCCAACCCAAATGATCGCTGACTTCATGACGATCAAAGAAAACTTCGGTACATTAGAAAACATTACGTTAGTCTATGTGGGCGATGGCCGAAACAATATGGCGAATAGTTTGTTAGTGACGGGGGCGATTTTAGGTGTCAATGTTCGCATCTGTGCACCAAAAGAACTTTTCCCAGCTGAAGAAGTGACAGACTATGCCAACAAATTTGCCAAAGAATCTGGCAGTCAGCTGATGGTAACAGACGATATTCAAAAAGGCGTCAAAGATGCCGATGTTCTGTATACCGATGTTTGGGTTTCAATGGGGGAAGAAGACCAGTTTGAAGAACGGGTGAAGCTGTTGAAAGATTACCAAATCAACCGCGAAATGGTAATGGCGACTGGAAAACAAGACGATGGCTTGATCGTGCTTCACTGCTTGCCAGCGTTCCATGATACGAATACGACGTATGGAAAAATGATCGAAGAAAAATTCGGCATTTCTGAAATGGAGATCACAGACGACATTTTCCGCAGTCAATGGGGCCGTCAATTTGAAGAGGCTGAAAACCGAATGCACTCGATCAAAGCAATCATGGCAGTAACCTTAGGCGATCTCTTTATTCCTAGCGTGTAAGAAGGAGCAGTGAGCAGATGAGTGAAAAGAAACCAACGATCGTTGTCGCCCTTGGCGGCAACGCTATCCTAGCAGATGATGCCAGTGCCAAAGGGCAAAAAGAACGGCTTAAACAGACCGTCGAGTATTTAATTCCCCTAATCCAAAAAGACGTTCATTTGATCATTACCCATGGGAATGGGCCTCAAGTGGGAAATTTGGTTTTGCAGCAACAAGCCAGTGATTCTAGCAAAAACCCAGCGATGCCTTTAGATACCTGCGTGGCAATGACGCAAGGCAGTATTGGCTATTGGTTACAAAATGAGCTGAGAATCCAGTTGAAAGAAGCCCAAATGGCTAAGCCGGTGGTGACAGTGGTGACGGAAATTACAGTCGATGCACAAGATCCAGCATTTGCCCATCCGACCAAACCGATCGGTCCTTTCTTAACGGAAACAGCTGCCAAAGAAGCCATGGCGGCAACAGATGCCATCTATCGTGAAGATGCTGGTCGTGGTTGGCGGAAAGTCGTTGCCAGTCCAGCACCACAAGCGATTCAAGAAGTTGCCAGCATCAAGGCGCTGATTGAACAAAACACGATCGTTATTTGCGCAGGCGGTGGGGGCATTCCCGTGTTAGATAATGGGCTGGGGGTTGAAGCCGTGATCGATAAAGATTTTGCTTCTGAAAAATTGGCTCGTTTAATCGATGCGGATCAGCTGATCATTTTGACGGGCGTGGAAAAAATCGCTTTGAACTTTGGCAAGGAAAATGAGCAGTGGTTGGATCATGTGACCGCCGCTGAATTGGAAACCTATGTCGATGAAGGGCATTTTTCACCGGGAAGCATGTTACCGAAAGTACAAGCAGCTTTGAATTTTGTCAAAATGGGCACAGAAAAACGGGCAGTGATTACTTCCTTAGATAAGCTGGCAGAAATTGAAGACGCTGGTACACAGATCACCTGGAAATAAGCGAAGTAGCAAAGCAAGTCCAAAACATTGGAGTGAGAGAAATGATCGACTACCAAATAAAAGATCCATCAACAAGAGCGAATAGCTTTCAATGGCTGGAAGAAGAAAATCAACAGCGATTGAAGGAGCATATTTACTGCCGTACGTACAAAAAAGGCCAAGTGCTTTTTTATGAAGGCGACGTAAGAGATCGGATATTCCATGTGATCGAAGGTCTCGTACGGATCGAAAAAACCGACGGAACTGATTCCTATTGTTATGTAGATTTTGTTGGGCCTGATCAGTTATTTCCTTTGATTGGCTTGTTTGAAAGAGACAACTATGATGTATCGGCATTCGCTGCAACAGACATTGTCGTGCAGTTTGCAGCGATGTCGCTGTTTGAACCGCTGGTTGTTTCATCTACAAGTCAGTTGCTGTGGCTGAATCAGCAAATGAGCCAGCAGTTGGAGAAGCAAAGACGCCGAGTGGAGTACTGTGTCACCTCTAGCGCGCAGACAAGAGTCGTCAATACGATCGGTCTCTTGATGATTGAGCACGGACAGTCACAAGGAGAGCAGATTCGCATTCCTTTTCCAGTTTTTATCAATGATATTGCTAAATACAGTGGAACGACCCGAGAGACGGTCAGTCAAACCATCAAGGCGCTCGTGCATAAAAGAAAGATTTATTATCGTTACAAAGAACTCATTATTTATGACAAAGATTATTTTTCCCATGTTGCGAATTGACCACAGACAGACTAGCTGTTGGCAATTTGCACCTAAGACTGATTCAATAGAGGAGGAACGAAGATGAAAAAAAAGCAAAAAGAAAAAAAGTCGCTGACATCTTTCAGTATCTTATTTCTGATCATTATTGCGTTGACGGTCGCTTCTTGGCTACTAGCCGGTCAGCCCTTTGCACCTTCATTACCAGCAGGCCAAGAAGAGATGGTCAGCCAAGTCGTCGGTGCCAAGTTTTCTGATTTCTTTATGGCGCCTTTTAACGGATTTCGTGATGCGATCGAGATCTGTGTGTTTATTCTTTGTTTGGGTGGCTTTTTGAATATTGTCACACGAACAGGCGCTTTAGAAGCTGGTATTCAGCATTTGGTCAAAAAACTCAAAGGCAACGAGTTGATTTTGATCCCGATTTTGATGGTGTTGTTTTCAATTGGTGGCTCAACTTATGGAATGGCGGAAGAAACGATTCCGTTCTATTCCTTATTAGCAATCACAATGGTGGCATCGGGCTTTGATACGATCGTCGCAGCAGGAACCGTCATGTTGGGTGCTGGTGTGATCGGCTCCACCGTTAACCCCTTTGCTACGGGAGTGGCAATGGATGCCTTACGAAGCATCGATATTGCTCCGAATAATGGCACGATCCTAGTAGTTGGCGCATTGCTTTGGTTAGTCACGACCGCGTATTGTATCTTTGTGGTGATGTCTTATGCCAAAAAAGTCAAAGCCGACAAAGGCTCCACAATCTTATCGCTGCAAGAGCAAAAAGAAATGGAAGAGCATTTTGTCAAAGACACGAACGAAGCCTTGGCGTTTACGCAAAAGCATCGCCTGATTTTGACGATTTTTGGCTTATCCTTTGTGATCATGGTGGTTTCCTTGATTCCTTGGGGCGACTTTGATATCCATGTGTTTGACGGTTGGACCGCCTTTTTGACCGGGAATAGCTTCGGTGAATGGTATTTTGGTGATTTGGCTATGTGGTTCTTCTACATCAGTATCATCATTGCATTGATTCAAGGATTCTCAGAAAAAGAAATCGTGACCAACTTTATCGATGGGGTCAAAGACATTTTATCCGTTGTCTTGATCATCGTTGTGGCACGGGGGGCTTCCTACATTATGCAAACAACGTACTTGGATCTGTTTATTTTGGATCGGGCTTCCCATCTTTTAGAAGGGTTATCACCTGTCCTGTTCGTAATTGGCGCTTATATTTTGTATCTGCTCTTATCGTTCTTGATTCCATCAACTTCAGGACTGGCATATGTATCGATCCCTATCATGGGTGCTTTGGCGCAAAGCATCGGACTCAATCCGAACGTCATGGTCATGATCTTTACTGCTGGTTGTGGATTAGTGAATTTGATCACACCAACTTCTGGCGTCGTGATGGGCGGATTGGAGCTGGCGCGGGTCAACTATTCTACTTGGACTCGCTTTATGCGCAAACCGTTACTGGTTATCGGAATTTCCAATCTTGCCATTTTAATCTTCTCGATGTTGTTCTTGTAAGCTGCGTTTCAAGAAGTGAACAAGATGAATCAACTATTTCAATAAGCGAGGCGACGTGAGAGGAGCGGATCAAGTAAATGAAAAAAAAAGAGCGACAAGCAATTATCAAAAAACTCTTTGTCCTACATCGGATTGAGTCTCAAGAAGAATTGATGAATTTATTAAAAAAAGAAAATGTTTCAGCTACCCAAGCCACGATTTCTAGGGACATGCGGGAAATGAACATCGCTAAAACCTATGCCAAAAATGGCCGACCGTATTATTCGATCTTTGAATCCAAAGAGCAGGATCTAGAAGACAGAATTGCGTTTTCGATGTATGAGTACCTAAAAAAGATTACGCAGATTGACTTTTTAGTTGTCGTTCATACGGCTGAAAATGGCGCCGATGTAATCGCCAATTATCTTGATGAAATGGAGCTGCCAGAAATTGTCGGCACGATTGCAGGGTTTGATATTTTATTGATCATCACGCCGTCACAAGAAGCGGCAGCAGAGGTCGTCGAGCGGTTGAATCATTATGTAGAAGGCTACGAGATGGGTTCGTCATTATTTACTGGAGAAAAAAACGCAAAACAGCCCTGAGAATCGTTGAAGGAGCTGAACGCCACAAGCCCAAAGATCTCACAACCAAACGGGTGACGGCTTTTCATACCGATGGCTATTTTTAAAAAGAAAGAGTGCTTCTAATCTTCATGGAAGCACTCTTTTTGTGTGTGCAATGTCTCCACGGTTTGCGGGAAAAACAGTTGCATCACCAAATGAAAATGGTAAGATAGGAAAATGAGGAGTGAAAACTATGAAAAAATTACTGAAAGAACCGAACTTTTACTTTTGTATCGCAATTGCGGTAATGGTCATCCTCTTTATCAGCTCTTCACAAACCTATGAGCAGCAATCACAAATCGGGTTGCTTTCACGAATCTTAAAAAATGAACCATTGAAAGATTGGCTGGAGACGATCTCTTTTTCCTATGCTGGGTCGGAGATCAGTATTGCGGAAAAAGGCTATTTCTCATTTGTGGAATTTTTCATTCGCAAAGGTGCGCATTTCTTCACTTATTTTGTCTTAGGGGGCAGTTTGTTCTTAACGCTTAGTTTGCGAAAACAGCCTTTTTGGCTAGCCGCTTTTTTTGCTTGGTTGGCAGCCACCGGCTACGCTGGGATCGATGAATACCATCAAATGCTGACGGGAGGACGGACGCCGCTTTTTCAAGATGTCATGCTAGATTCAGCTGGAGCACTGACCGCCGTTCTTTTGGGGTGGTTGATTTGTCAGCTATCGAAAAAGTCACCTAAACGCCGCAAAAGATAACGAGTTGTCGGCGTTTTTAAGCGTTAAGCTGTCAGAAAGTATAAAAAACAAGAGGCGAAACCAATGGAAAAAAGTTTGAGCAGTGCCAAAAGAAAATCGGAGTTTGTCGTGCATGAAAGTTTACCAGTGGGGATTCTTCTTGCTATGGCGGGCGGTTTTTTAGATGCGTATACCTACTTGTTTCACGGGGAAGTGTTTGCAAGTATGCAGTCGGGGAATGTCATTTTGTTAGGGATCAATCTTTCAACGGGGCAGTTTGAACAAGCCTTTCGGTATCTGCCACCAATCTTCATGTTTTTAGTGGGGATCGTAGTGACGAATTATCTGCAGCATCATTTTCCGACAGGGGGCTGGATCGTTTGGCAAAATGCCGCATTGATCTTTGAAGCAATCGGTATTTTGGTTCTGGGCTTTTTTGCTCGATCATTACCCAATGTCATGATCGATTCGGGGTTATCTTTTTTTGCAGCGATTCAATATGCCGCCTATCGTCGATTGGCAGGGATGCCCTATGCCACCACGATGACCACCGGCAACTTACGTTCACTGGCTGATTATTTGTATATGCGCTGGTTTAAGAAGGACCGATCAGTGACACCCAAGATCATTTCTATTTCCTTGATCATCGGCGGCTTCTTTTTTGGTGCAGTCTTAAGCAGCTTGCTAGGGATTATCTTATTCCACCGCACTATCTGGGTGGTTTCAGGGATTTTAGCCTTGGTGTTGGGGATCACGATCCATCATCAAAATAAACAATAGAAAAAAGACATTCGCTGGAATGTCTTTTTTGTCTTACTTTTTGGTGCTTGTGCGTGAATCTTTGAGATACAGTGCCGTTTCTACGAGTAGCGCTGCTAGAAGATAGCTGCCAAAAACGGCTACTTGGTAAAAAGCCTCTGCGATCAGCTCGTTGCGCTGCAATAAAACGACCCCGCCTAGAAAGAGCATCGCTAACAAGGAGAACCACTGCTGGGCAAAACGCCAATTGCTGACACTGGCTGTACTGCGCTTGGTGCGAAAGCCGAATACATAATTGGGTTCTTCTCGGTAAAAGCACCAGAAGACGATGAAAAAAATACCCGTAAAAATCAACAACAAAAGTCCAATATCGATCGAGATCACTACCTTTCACGTGCGATTTGTTGGATAAGTAAGTGAAGCCACTAAAGAGGAGTACATACTTATTGTATCCGCTATGAACGCTTCTATGAAGGGGAACAATCGAAAAATACGTGCTTCTAGCCAAAAAACGGATGGCGATTTGCAGCGCCATCCGGTTTTTTATCCCCGTTGAAAAGGGCCTTTTGGTGCAATCAATTCAAGATTGGTACCGTCTGGATCTGTAAAGTAGGCAACACCTGTCCCGAAACCGCTTTTTAAACCATCTTGTTCTTCAAAAACGATGGGGGTGCCGTCAGGCTCAACGCCAATGGCTTTTAGACGAGCAACGGCTTCATCGATCGCTTCGACTTCAAAACAAAGATGCATGGCGCTGATTTGTTCATTGGAATAACTGGCTTTGTTGGATTTTGGTTCGACGTATTCTAAAAGATCGATGTTGAGATTGTCTAAATGAAGATTGGCATATTTGATCAGTGTATCTGCTAATCCTTGCGTTTGCGCCATGCGTTTGCCGCCGATCGTATCTTGATTGGCGATTTTCTTTCCCGTTAATGCTTCATAAAATTGGATGGAACGTTCGAGATTGCTGACGGTGATTCCCACGTGGTTAACCATTGAAAAGCCTGTGTTTGTGTTTGTCATTATACTTCCTCCTAAGGTTTTGTTTAGTATATCGTTTGGTTAATGAAAATCGAATGTGTCTGGATCTGGACCCACTCGTAAGTCTTCATTTAATGCGTTCAAGCGGGCCATGTCAGCTTCTGATAAATGGAAATCAAAAATCGCTGCATTGGCGATCATTCGCTCGGGGTGTGTCGATTTGACATTGACTAAGATCCCTTGTTGGATAGCCCAGCGTAAAAGCACTTGTGCCGCTGATTTTTGCTGTGCATCGGCGATCGCCAAGACGGTGTCATCTTTCAGCAGTTTGCCTTGCATCAAAGGTGACCAGGCTTGGATCGCAATCCCCTTTTCGGCACAAAAAGCCCGCAGATCTTGCTGCGTCAGTTTGGGATGCAGCTCGATCTGATTGATAACAGGAACGACCTTAGCAATGGACAATAATTGCTCCAGATGATGGATCTGGAAGTTGCTGACTCCGATCGCTTTGATTTTTCCTGCCGCATAGAGGTCTTCCAAGGCACGCCAGGACTCTTGAAATGCTTGATTTCCTGGCCAATGGATCAAGTACAAGTCGAGATACTCAAGGTTTAAGCGGGCCAAACTTTCATTGAAGGCGTGGATCGTTTCATCATAAGTTAAATGATCGTTCCAAAGTTTGGAAGTGACAAAGAGTTCTTCACGAGCCAACCCCGTTTCTTGTAAGCCTTGTTTGACTCCTTCCCCTGTTCCTGTTTCGTTGCCGTAAATCGCTGCTGTATCAATCAAGCGATAGCCATTGATAATCGCTTGCTTCACGACCTCTGCTGTGTCAGCTTCAGGGATTTGAAAGACACCTAACCCCAACCCGGGGATTTCACTGCCGTTGTTCAGGGTGACGGTATCTGATAATTTTTCGATCATAAAAACATCTCCTTTATTTTTTTCTGGTATCATCATATAATGAGGTGGTAATACTGTATAGTACGTACTTTTTTGTTTGATACCCACCTTTTGGTAACCTTTGTGTGGTATCAAGCGTAATGAGGTGAAAAAAATGGCAGAAAAAATTTATAATATCGGTGTTGAAGCAACCATGGATGTCATCGGCGGGAAGTGGAAACCAATCATTCTTTGTAATTTACGCCATGGGGCATTACGTCCCAGTGATTTACGGCGGAAGATCCCTGGCATCAGTCAAAAAATGTTGACCCAGCAATTGCGGGAATTAGAAGAATCTGACATCGTTACTCGCAAGTCATATAATCAAGTACCACCTAAAGTTGAGTATTCCTTGAGTGAATATGGAGAAACCTTAGGCGGCTTATTGGATACACTTTGCCAATGGGGCACGATGCACGTTGCTGCACTGCAAGACAAAGGAGAGCAAGTTACTTTGTTAGAACAAGAAGAAGCGATAGTCTAGCAAAGGGGAAGTGGCATGAGAAAAGGCGGCAGAAACCATTGGTTTCCGTCCGCCTTTTTAGGTTATGCTTGTTGGATCAATTCTAGAATGGCTTCAGTATTCATCCCGCTGTAATGATTGACGGGAAACGAAAGGCGGTTGATGCGTGGTGGGATGGCCTGCTTGATCATCGGATCTGTTAAAGAAAGCAAGGGATCGACCAAAACGAGTTTTTCTTGCGAAAAACGATAATTCGCCAGACGTTCTGGTGTCACAACAGTTACGCTGATTTGATCCTCGGACAGCAGTTGGATGTTGCGGGCGAAAATTTTGATCAGACTTCCAGCCAAAGTAGAACGATCAATAAAAATGACTTTTTCCAAAATGTTTCTCCTTATTAATTAAATTGGTTAATTAAGTATATTAATTAAACCGTTCTTTGTAAATAGGAACATTTGGGAGACAACAAAAAAGCCGCAAAAGATTTTTCTTTTGCGGCTTTTGGTTCGTCTATAAAAAGGTTTGATTCTTTTTTTGATTAAATCACGATCACGGGTGTACCGACTTCGGCTTTGCTGTACAATTCTTTCATCACGCCTGGCGGAGTATTGATACAGCCGTGAGAACCACGGGTTTTCCAAAGATCGCCACCGTATTCCGTCTGCCAATCAGAATCATGGATACCGACACCGGTCCAATCGATGGGCATCCAGTAATCAACAGGGGACGCATAATCTTCACCAGTCAAGGTTGCATCTTCTTCTTTGTTCCAGACATAGAAGACGCCAGTTGGTGTTGGTGTGGCTGGTTTCCCAGAGATAATTTTCGTATCCAACACTAACTCGCCATCTTTGTAATACCACATGTGTTGGTTTTTTAGATCAACTTCGATATAGGTGTTGCCAAACAGCGGGCTGCCTGCATCGGTGCTTCCTTGAGCGATCGGTGTGCGGGTGAAGTCTTCGCCTGCTTTTAACGCCTCGATCAATGCTTCTGTTTCCGCATCGGTTTGGATCGTCCAGCTAAGAGTACCGGCTGGGACTGTCACTTCGCCTTGCTTGGTACTTTGGAAGGTCGAAGAATTGGTGCTAGTATTGTATTGTTCGCCGATCGATGTGACATAGCTTCTTACTTTGTCTTCGTCGATCGTTGTGTTGCCGTCTTTATAAGAGAGCCAATCCATGATCGTTTCTCTTGGGATTTGAAACGTATTTCCGTTGATCGTATAATTGCCGGTTACTTTGGCGATTTTATTCAACGAATCCATTTCTTTCGTTAAGTCTGGATCATCGGCGGTCACACTTGGTTTTGTGACATAATCAACGAGATTCAATTCCTTTTCGCCGCTGACGATGGCTTCTTGCAAGTCTGCCACTGCTTTGTCAACATCGATGGCATCGCCGTCAACTTCTGGTTTGATAGAAAAGCCGTCTTCGCCTTTTTCCAACGTGGCATCAGTCGATTTGGTACGATCTTCATTTAAGGTTTCGAGTTCTTTTTGGATCGTGTTGGTCTCGCTAGTCAAGGTGTCTTGGTCTACTGAGAGATTGTCTAGCTTCTTTTCTTCGGCAGCCGAAACGTAAGCCATTCCCCAGCTCCACTGATTTTGTTCATCTTTTAATGATTGCAGCTCATCGGTGAAATCCGTCTGCAAACCAAATTGAGCAAGGTTGACTGTTTTCCATTCGCTATCACCATCTTTGATGGTAAAGTCTTCTTGTGAATAGCGATCATGCAGCAGGTCGTTGGCCTCGGCAACGGTTTTGTTGCTGATGTCGATCCCATCGATTTCAGTCTTTGGTAGAAAACGGTTTGCATAATATGTACTTCGGTAGGTATAGCCGCCAGCGATCACTACGAGTAAAGCAGCCACAACGATCAGAACAATTTTCTTCGTATTATTCTTGGCGTCAGTATGTTTGTTTGAACGAGTCATTCAACTACTCCTTTTTTCTAATGGCATAATAGATAATAACGCTTAAATCATACCATATTCCCACGGGAAAGCGAATATGGCAAATGAAACTTCCATGAAAAATAGAAAATTCTTAAACTATCTTTAGGCAAGCTGTAGAAACGCATTTCTTACGATAAAAAAACTGAACGAATCGGCAGCAAGCCATCTTGATCAAAGGATTCTGAAAAAGAGTGAGCTGGAGGATTCGTTCAGTCGCATAATTGACTAACTAAAATTGACTATTTAACACGAGGGAAAAGAAATTATTGATTGTCTTCCGCATCTAATTTTGCAAAAGCTTCATCAAGAATATCTTTTAATTGTTTTGCCGAAGCGGCCATCCGGTCTTTTTCACCATCTGTTAATGGGATCTCAATTACTTTTTGAATCCCTTGGGCATTGATGACTGCAGGCGCACCGATGTACAAGTCGTTTAAGCCGTATTCGCCGTTCATGTACACAGATAATGGGAGAACAGCATTTTCATCGTCTAAGATCGCACGAGTGATCCGTGCTAAGGCTACCGCGATCCCGTAGAAGGTCGCACCTTTTTTCTCGATGATGGTGTAGGCTGCATCACGAACACTGAAGAAAATGTTGACCATTGCTTCTTCATCGATGTCTGGGTTGTTTTTGACCCATTCATAGATTTGTAGGCCAGCTACGTTGGCATGAGACCAAACAGGGAATTCTGAATCGCCGTGTTCCCCTAAGATATAGGCATGGACATTACGGGCATCGACATCGACCAATTCAGCCAATGCTTGACGGAAACGGGCAGAGTCTAATGAGGTACCTGAACCGATAACGCGTTCTTTCGGGAAGCCTGAGAATTTCCAAGTAGAATAAGTCAAAATATCGACTGGGTTTGCTGCAACTAAGAAAATTCCGTTAAAGCCTGAATCAACGATTTGGGTAACTACTTCACGGTTGATTTTCAAGTTTTTATGAACTAAGTCTAAACGGGTTTCGCCTGGTTTTTGAGGCGCACCAGCAGTAATAACGACTAAATCAGCATCATGTGCATCTTCATAAGAAGCGGCATAGATTTTTTTAGGGGAAGTAAATGCCAAAGCATGGGACAAGTCAATTGCGTCGCCTTCTGTTTTTGCTGTATTTATATCAATGATTCCGACTTCTTGCGCAATGTTTTGGGTCACCAGCGCAAACGCGTAACTAGAACCAACCGCACCGTCTCCAACAAGAATTACCTTTTGGTGATCTTTTTTGTTCGTTTTTGCAGTCATCTGTGTATCATTCCTTCCGCATAATTGTTTTACTCGCTATCATCCTACCATTTTCAAGTATGTTTGTCATGTGATTTGCACAACAATATTACACAAAATATCGCTGTTTCAGTTGTAAATGCTTTCTTTGTTATTACGTCAAAAAGAAGATATATCAAGGTTTTATTAAGATTCGTTAAGAAAGATAAAAACTGAGCAAGAGGGTGCCACCATAACAGTCCATTTCGTGTTATAATTACCTAAGCAAAAGAACTGGGCGCATTTGTGTGCCCAGTATTTTGTGTTTGGATAAGAAAACCGATAAAATAGATGAAGAATCAGCTTGAAACTAGAAATAATGGAGCGTAAATAAAAAATGAAAATGATTGTAGGCTTGGGAAATCCTGGCAAAAAATATGAAAAAACCAAACATAATGTTGGCTTTATGGTAGTGGATGCGTTGGCACAAAAGTACCAAGCAACCTTTAAAAAGTCGGCTTTTGAAGCAGAGGTGGCAGAGTTTTTCTTGAAGGGTGAAAAAATCCTTTTGGTCAAACCACAAACCTTCATGAATGAATCCGGTCGTGCGGTAGGCCCGTTGATGACCTATTTTGGCATCTACCAAGAAGAACTAGTGGTGGTCTATGATGACCTCGATTTAGCGTTAGGGAAAATTCGTTTGCGCCAAAAAGGCAGTGCAGGTGGCCACAATGGGATCAAGAGTTTGATCGCTCATTTGGATTCAACAGTCTTTGACCGTATCAAAATCGGGATCGATCGTCCACGTCCAGGACAAACCGTGGTCAATCATGTCCTGAGTCCTTTTGCAAAAGACGATCTGCCCATCGTTTTACAAAGTATTGATAAAGCGGTCGAGGCAAGTAGTGATTACTTGACCAACGGCGACTTTCTTGCCACAATGAATCGATTTAACTAAGGAGGGCCGAGATGGATTTAATTGAATTAATAAATAAAGTGCCGACAGTGGCGGCTTGGCATACAGGTTTACGTGAACAGGCCCCCCGGCAATTACTGACCGGTCTAGCTGGATCGGCAAAAACATTAGCGATCACTGGTGTGTATCAGGCATTTCAAAAACAAGTGATCGTCGTGACACCTAATCTCTATTATACAAATCAACTAGCCGAAGATCTGCGCAATGTGACGGAAGATGTCTACGTTTTTCCAGTGGATGAAGTGTTGTCAGCCGAAATGGCTTTTTCTTCACCAGAAGCCAGAGAAGAACGCGTGGCAGCGCTGAATGCTGTTTCTCAAGGGAAAACGGGGATCTATGTGTTGCCGGTGGCGGCTTTGCGAAAGTATTTGCCTGAAAAGAAAACCTGGTTAGCCAATCAATTTCAATGGCAGATCGGCGATGAGATCGATTTAGAGCGTTTGCCGCAACAATTGATCTTGATGGGTTACGAACGTCAGTCAATGATTGGCAAACCTGGCGAATTCAGTATTCGTGGGAGCATCCTCGATATTTATCCATTAAACGCCGAATATCCCGTACGGATCGAGTTATTCGATGTAGAAATCGACTCGATGCGTTCTTTCAACGTGGAAACGCAACGCTCAGTGGAAACGCTGCAGCAAGTGGCTATTTTACCCACTACCGAATTGGTTTTCTCAGCGGAAGATTTAGCTGCGGGGCAAAAGCAGCTGCAAGAATTATTGAACAAACGGTTGGCAGTCACCAAAGAAGCAACCGATCGCGCCTTTTTAGAAGATTATTTTGGCCAGTTGGCTTCTCAATGGCAAGCGGGGATTCCTGGTGAAAGTGCCCGTTATTACACGGATTTACTGTATCGTCAGCAAACGAGTGTCTTAGATTATTTTTCTGAAGATGCCTTTTTGATGATCGATGATTATGCTCGGATCATGGAGACCAATCGTGAGATCGAACGGGAAGAGGCGGAGTGGCATACCCAAAAATTAGCGGAGCTGCGGGTCTTTTCTGAACAGCAATTCGGGATCGATGTCCATCAGCTGCTGCAAAAAGAAACCTTTGTGACCAGCTTCTTTTCTTTATTCCAAAAAGGAATGGGGAACATTCGCTTCCAAGCGATCCATCAATTCCAATACCGGCCGATGCAGCAGTTTTTCAGCCAAATGGGTCTCTTGAAAGTTGAAATCGATCGCTGGGAGAAGCAGCAGCAGACGGTGATTTTTCTGGTCAGTGACCAAGAGCGGGCCAAGAAGTTAGAGCAAGATCTGCGAGATCATGATATCTATGCCGTGCAGACGCAACAAGACCGCCTGTTTACAGGACGCACCCAAATCGTGGTGGAACGTTTGCAAAGCGGCTTTGAAATGCCGCAAGACAAGCTAGTGGTGGTTACGGAAAAAGAAATTTTCCAAAAGATGAACAAAAAAAGAGCCCGCAGGCAAAATGTCACCAATGCGGAACGGCTCAAAAGCTACAATGAGTTAAAAGCGGGCGATTATGTCGTCCATGCGAATCATGGGATCGGGAAGTACATCGGCATGGAAACCTTAGAAGTCGATGGCGTCCACCAAGATTACATGACGATCTTGTACCAAAACGAAGACAAGCTCTTTATTCCAGTCACCCAATTGAATTTGATTCAAAAATATGTGGCTTCCGAATCGAAAACACCGAAAATCAATAAATTAGGTGGCAGCGAGTGGGCGAAGACCAAGCGCAAAGTGACGGCAAAAATTGAAGACATCGCAGATGATTTGATTTTATTGTATGCCAAACGCGAATCAGAAAAAGGCTATGCCTTTCAACCAGACGATGCCTATCAAAAAGAATTTGAAGATGCCTTTCCGTATTCGGAAACCGATGATCAGCTGCGCAGTACGGCAGAGATCAAGCGGGATATGGAAAAAGAAAAGCCGATGGACCGTTTGTTAGTCGGGGATGTTGGTTTTGGGAAAACAGAAGTGGCGCTGCGGGCTGCTTTTAAAGCGATCAAAGAAAGCAAACAAGTGGCTTTCTTAGTACCGACAACGATCTTGGCGCAGCAGCACTATGAAACGATGGTCGATCGTTTTGAAGGATTCCCCGTCAATGTTGGGGTACTGAGTCGTTTTCGGACGAAAAAACAGCAGAATGAAACGATCGAGCAAGTGCGCAAAGGGCAAGTCGATATTTTGGTGGGGACCCACCGATTATTGTCAAAAGATGTCGAGTTTGCTGATTTGGGCTTGTTGGTGATCGATGAAGAACAACGGTTTGGGGTCAAACACAAAGAGCGCTTGAAACAACTGCGTTCGCAAGTCGATGTGTTGACGTTGACGGCAACGCCGATCCCACGAACATTGCATATGTCGATGCTGGGGGTACGGGACCTATCTGTGATCGAAACACCACCAGAAAATCGTTACCCGATCCAAACCTATGTGATGGAGATGAATCCAGGAGCAGTGCGAGAAGCGATCCAACGGGAGATGGCACGGGGAGGTCAAGTATTTTATCTCTATAATCGTGTCGATACGATCGAGCGGAAAGTCGAAGAACTGCAGGCGTTAGTGCCAGACGCACGAATCGCGTATGCCCACGGGCAAATGACCGAGATTCAATTGGAAAATACCCTGTTTGACTTTATTGAAGGGCAATACGATGTGTTGGTGACGACGACGATCATTGAAACCGGTGTGGATATTCCCAATGCCAATACGTTGTTTGTGGAAAATGCCGATTACATGGGGCTTTCGACGTTGTATCAGCTGCGCGGCCGTGTCGGTCGGAGCAATCGGGTCGCCTATGCGTATTTCATGTATGAACAGCAAAAAGTGTTGAATGAAGTCAGTGAAAAACGGCTGCAAGCCATTAAGGACTTTACCGAGTTGGGGTCAGGTTTCAAAATCGCGATGCGAGATCTTTCGATTCGTGGAGCGGGAAATCTATTGGGGGCGCAGCAGCACGGCTTTATCGATGCAGTCGGGTTTGACATGTACTCGCAAATGCTGTCTGAAGCAGTCACTCGGAAACAAGGGAAAAATACCCAAACAGAAAAAACGACCGTCGAGATCGATCTGGGGATCGATGCCTACTTACCGACTTCGTATATTGAAGACGAACGGCAAAAAATCGAGATCTACAAACGAATTCGTGAGCTGGAATCCCAAGAAGCAGTTGATGAACTTCAAGATGATCTATTAGACCGTTTCGGTGAATACCCTGTAGAAGTGGCACATCTCTTAACGGTGGGCGAGATCAAAATGAACGGCGATCGTGCCTTGTTAGAAACTATCCGCAAGCAGCAGCAGACGGTGTCGTTTACTTTGAGTAAAGTCGGCACGAAAAATTATTCGGTGGAGCAGCTGTTTGAAGCATTGAAAGCTACTAAATTAAAAGCCACGATGGGTGTCGATCATGAGCAAATGACCATCAAATTACAGATTCCGCCAGTGATGAAGGAAAGCACCTGGCTATTAGAAATCCAAGATTTTGTCAAAGCGTTACGGGAACAAAAATACGCCAGCCAAGGCTAGAAAGGAACCAGCGGGATGCCGAAATCACAATTGAAGCGTACGATGGAAGGGGCGTTTATTTTAACGATCGCTTCCTTTATCGCAAAAATCTTAAGTGCCGTTTATCGGGTCCCTTTTCAGAACCTGGTAGGGGACGAAGGGTTTTATGTGTATCAACAAGTCTATCCGATTTATGGATTGGCGATGACGTTAGCGTTGTCAGGGTTGCCACAGTTTATCTCCCGCATCGTCGCTGAAGAACCCGATCCTTTGAAAAGCAAGGAACGGCTGCAAGCGTTGACGCCTTTCGTGCTTTGGTCTGCGATCGGTTTATGGGCGGTGACCTTTTTATTTGCTGGTCCGATCGCACAAGTGATGGGGGACCACCAACTGGCGGGCTTGATTCGAGTCGTTTCTTTTACCTTCTTATTTGTCCCGCCTTTGACCTTTTATCGAGGAATGTTTCAAGGAAATTTGCAAATGGTGCCGACAGCAGTTTCCCAAGTCGTAGAGCAGCTGCTTAGAGTTGGTGTGATTTTAGGTGCTGCGGCAGCTTTCCAGCAATTGGGCTGGACGATTTATCAAACGGGGACTGTCGCCATGATGGGTGCCTTAGTCGGGGGCCTTGCGGCGTGGTGGATCTTAAGTTATTATAGCCGACAAATCAACGGCAAACGCCTATCGCTATGGCATAAACCAGTCACCAGTACAGGAGAAAATCCCGCTGGTTTATCCGCCTCGTTGAAGAAACGGTTCTTCTTAGAAGGCGGTCTGTTGACGATTTATAGCGGCTATTTGATCTTGTTCCAGTTAGCGGATTCGTTTTTATTGACCAATGCGCTAGAAGCGGGGGGGATGACGGCACAAGCAGCCCGAATTTCAAAAGGGATCTATGATCGCGGACAACCCCTCGTCCAACTAGGTCTTGTGGTGGCGATGGCATTAAGCTCGACGTTTTTGCCAACGTTGACCAAGTATTTGACGGTAAAAAATCAGCAGCTGTTTGAAAAGTCGGCAAAAATGTATTTGCGCCTGACGATCGGGATTGCTTCGGCTTCCGCCGTGGGCTTAGCGATTTTGCTGCCTTATATTAACTTTGCCTTATTCAAAGACGGTTCTGGCAATGCGGCGCTGGTATTGTTTGTCTTTTCCATCGCTCTGATGGCGACGATCCAAGCCTATCAAAGCATTCAACAAAGTCGTAATACCTATACCTTCGGCTTGCTGGCTGCGGGGATCGGTCTTTTGATCAAATGTCTATCGATGTGGCCGCTGACTGCTTCTTATGGGACTGCAGGAGCGAGTATCAGTACGCTGTTGGGGTTAGGCGCGACCTTATGCTGTTTTGTGGTTTCCGAACAGCGTCGAGCAAAAAGCAGCATCAATCACTTTTGGCATGAAGGAAATTATGGAAAAAAACTATTTATTTGTTTAGGGATCATGGCAAGCGTGCTATTCTTATATTATAGCTTCGTTGCGATCTTATTGAACGGTCCTTTGACCCATCGACTACAGGCACTGCTTTTTTGCCTAGGCGGTGTCGGTCTGGGAGGTGCAGCCTTTATCGGGGCAGCGATCAAAATCAAATTGTTAACGATTCGCGAATGGCTGTTAGTTCCATTTGGAAAGAAACTATTAAGAAGAGGTGAAAAACATGAGATTAGATAAATTTCTTAAAATCTCCCGCATCATCAAGCGTCGCTCTGTGGCCAAAGAAGTGGCAGACAAGGGACGCATTCAGATCAACGGCAAATTAGCCAAGTCAAGCAGTGACGTCAAAGTAGGCGATACCATGCGCATTCAATTCGGGAATAAGGTCTTGGAAGTAAAAGTCAATGAATTGCATGAATCGACGAAAAAAGAAGACGCTGCAAAAATGTATGAGATCGTTTCAGAGGAAAGAATCTCAGAAAATGCTTGATTTTTACGGCATTTTCAGTTAGACAAGCTTTGCGGATGTTGGTATAATGTAAAAAACAAAGACAGCGACGGGAGCGAGTTCAGGTGGCAAAAGAATCAAATAAAAAAATAGAACTATTGCAGACCGATTATGCGAAAGAGCAATTTGCCAAGTTTGAAAAAGAGCGGCGGCAAGTCGTGTTTCGCCGACGTCGGCTGGTGGCGTTTTTCGTGGCGGCATTAGCGATATTTGCGATCGTAGGGATTCAAATGTTCAACGATCAAATGCGCCTGCAAAAGCTAAAGGAATATAAGGCGGAAACAGTCGCCGAACAAAAAGAGGCAGAACAAAAGGTGGCTTCACTGGAGCGAGACGTTGCCTTGTTGCAAGACGATGAGTATGTGGCAAAATTGGCCCGCAGCCGATTCTTCTACTCAAAAGATGGCGAAAAAATCTATCCAGTCTTGCCAGACGGGACGGATTCTCAAAACACCAATGAGCGTTCTTCGCAAAGCGGACAAGAATCATCATCCACAGAGTCACAAGATTAAGCAATGTCATACCTACTCAGCGCAGTAGTTTGAATTATTTTAAATGGGTAAAAATTAGGAGGAACATTTTTTATATGTCAATCGAAGTTGGAGCGAAACTAAAGGGCAAAGTGTCTGGTATTACAAATTTTGGTGCGTTCATTGATCTTGGTGAAGGGAAAACTGGTTTGGTGCATATCAGTGAAGTATCAAACGGATTCGTCAAAGACATTCACGACGTGTTGTCTGTTGGGGATGAAGTGACAGTACTTGTTACGGCAATCGGCAACGATGGAAAAATCGGCCTATCGATCCGCAAAGCAGAAGATAAACCGGAAGAAAAACGTGAATACCCGAAAAAAGAATTCAATCGACCAAATCCGAAAAAATCTTTTTCACGCAATCAAAATACGAATGTAAATAAACAAGACTTCGATTCATTGATGAGTTCTTTTCTAAAAGATAGTGATGATCGTCTTTCGTCATTACGTCGAAATACAGAAGGAAAACGCGGTGGCCGCGGCGGACGCCGTAACTAAACATGAATAGCAAGTTGGAAAAAGCTGGAACAAAACTGTTGGTTCGTTTTGTTTCAGCTTTCTTTCTTGTGGGATTACCAAATGAGAAGGAGGTCAAACGATGGTCATTCAAACCGTTCAAGCGCAACTCACTGCCATCGATCCTGAAAAAAAACGCCGCTTTTTGCTGGCGGTATCGACGGGCGTCGATTCGATGGTCTTGTTGCAGATCTTTTGTCAGTTGTTTCCTGAAATGCAAAAAGAGCCATGTTTTAGTGTGGCGCATGTGAACCATCAATTGCGTCCAGCATCTGCCAAGGAAGCGGCTTTTTTACGGCAGTACTGCCAAGAACGCGGTATTCCTTTTTATGAACGGTGCTGGGAAAATCCGCCAGAAACCGGCGTAGAAGCTAGCGCTCGAAACTTTCGCTATACATTTTTTTCCGACGTCATGTCTCAAGAAGGCTATGATGTTTTGCTGACTGCTCACCACAGTGATGACCAAGTAGAAACGATGTTGATGAAGATGATGCGAGAAGGTCGCTTGCGATCGGCTGGCGGGATGAAACAGCAGCAGCCTTTTCACACAGGGATCTTGTTGCGTCCACTGCTTACTGTCAGCAAGGCAGCGATTTACGACTATGCGCAAGCACAGCAGATTCCCTACTTTGAAGACGAAAGCAATCACGAACCGCTGTATTTGCGAAACCGACTACGCCAGCAAGTAGTGCCAGCCTTAAAAGTGGAAAATCCGCAGCTGCTGCCGCATTTTCAACAGCTTTCTGAAGAAGTACAGTTCGCCAATCAGCTGATCCAACAAGAGCAGCAGCAATGGTTGTCTGCGTTCGTTCAACAGCAAGCTGCTCGCTTAGTGATCGATCTGCAGCAGCTGCCGACATTTTCGCCAGCGCAACGCTATTTTTTCTATGCGGGTTTTTTACAGCAAGCAGAGGCTTTTACGAAGCAGCCCCTCAATCAAAAACAGCTGCCGCAGTTATTGCGTCTGCTAGATGAAAAGAAAGGGCAATGGCAATTGGCGTTGCACAAACAGTGGCAGCTGCGGCGCAGTTATGACCAATTGTTATTGGAACCTGTTACTGTTCCCCAAAAGCCTGCAGCGCCGTTGACAGAAGTCAGTCAGCGACTGGTTTTAGGGGAGGGGATCTATCTTTCTGAAAAGGAATGGATTGGGTATTTTCCGATAAATGAACAGCATATTCCCAAAAAAATCACAAATTGGTCAGAGTTTTCCCAAGATTTACCGCTAAACTATTCCTCTGAGCTGGTGGTGCGTAAGCGCCAGCCGGGAGACCGAATCCGCTTGGCGCGTGGTCTGACCAAAAAGATCAGTCGTTTTTTTATCGATTCAAAAATTCCTAATGAAGCGCGAGAAAAAAGTTGGGTCGTCACAAACCTTGAAAAAGAGGTGATTGCCTTACTACCTCATACATTTTCCTATTTGAGTATTGCGCCAGAAACTGATAAAATACACTACATACTTCTTTATAAATACCAGAAGTAAGAGTTGGAAGGAGAACTTTATGCTAGATAAAGATATTGAGAAAATTTTGATTTCCCGTGACGAAATCAAAAATCGTTGTGTGGAACTTGGTCAAGAATTAACGGCGGCTTATGCGGATAAAAATCCTCTAGTCGTAGGTGTGCTGAAAGGTGCCGTTCCTTTCATGGCAGACATCGTTCGTGAGATGGATTGTTACTTGGAGTTAGACTTCATGGATGTCTCAAGTTATGGCAATGCCATGATTTCATCTGGGGAAGTCAAGATCATCAAAGATTTAGATACAAATGTTGAGGGCCGTGATCTCTTGATCGTTGAAGACATCATTGACAGCGGTCGCACATTGGCTTATCTGGTGGATCTATTCAAATACCGTAAAGCGAAATCAGTGAAAATCGTAACGTTATTAGATAAGCCAGAAGGTCGTGTCGTTGAGATCGATGCAGATTATGTCGGCTTCGATGTGCCAAATGAGTTTGTTGTTGGATATGGACTGGACTATGCAGAGCAATATCGAAACTTACCTTACGTTGGCGTCTTAAAACCTAGTGTTTATCAGTCAAATTAGTGACTGTTCTAAATCAATTGTGATACAATTAAATGGTCAGGATTGATAAAACAAAATAGCCAGGGAGGTACGCATGAATAAGAAAAATAACGGTATGGTAAAAAATACCTTATATTATGTACTTGTCTTGTTGGCGATGGTCATGGTCGTATATTTCATTTTTGGAAATGGCAATCAGCAGACCCCAACGATCGAGTACTCCACGTTTACAGAGCAGCTGAAAGACGGGAAGATCAAACAGTTTACTGTTCAACCCGCTAACGGTGTGTATCGAATCGTGGGTGAATACAATGAAGAACAAACCGTCAGCAATGACAACAGCTTGTCTGTTTTAGGTAATACACAGGCGAGTTCGACCCGCTTTTCAACGATCATTTTACCGAATGATTCCACACTAAGCGAAGTCACCAGTTTGGCCTCGGCAGAAGGGGTCAAAACCACGATCGAAGAAGAATCCAACAGCGGCATTTGGTTATCGCTTTTGGTTAGCTTCTTACCACTTGTGATCATCATTTTCTTCTTCTACATGATGATGAGCCAACAAGGTGGCGGCGGTGGCGGTGGCGGCCGTGTGATGAACTTTGGCAAATCTAAAGCCAAAGAAGCGGATAAAAAAGCCAACCGCGTGCGTTTTTCAGACGTAGCCGGTGCAGAAGAAGAAAAACAAGAGCTTGTCGAAGTCGTGGAATTCTTGAAAGACCCTCGACGCTTCGTTGAATTAGGTGCTCGTATCCCAGCAGGTGTCTTACTTGAGGGGCCTCCAGGAACCGGGAAAACATTACTAGCCAAAGCCGTTGCTGGTGAAGCTGGCGTACCGTTTTACTCGATCTCTGGTTCAGATTTCGTTGAAATGTTTGTCGGTGTCGGTGCAAGCCGGGTGCGTGACTTATTTGAAACAGCGAAGAAAAATGCACCAGCCATCATCTTTATCGATGAAATCGATGCCGTCGGTCGCCAACGTGGTGCCGGTATGGGTGGCGGACATGATGAGCGGGAACAAACATTGAACCAGTTGTTGGTTGAAATGGATGGTTTTGATGGGAATGAAGGCGTGATCGTCATTGCCGCAACGAACCGTTCGGATGTTTTAGATCCAGCGTTGCTACGTCCAGGTCGTTTTGACCGTCAGATTTTGGTTGGTCGTCCAGACGTGAAAGGTCGTGAAGCGATCCTCCGTGTCCATGCCCGCAACAAACCTTTATCAGATGATGTTGATTTGAAAGTCGTTGCCCAACAAACACCAGGCTTTGCCGGTGCGGATCTGGAAAACGTCTTGAACGAAGCGGCATTAGTTGCTGCTCGTCGTAACAAGAAAAAAATCGATGCTTCAGATATCGATGAAGCAGAAGACCGCGTGATCGCTGGTCCTGCGAAGAAAGACCGGGTCATCAACAAACGCGAACGTGAAATGGTTGCTTACCATGAAGCAGGACATACCATTGTTGGGTTAGTCTTGAGTCGTGCCCGTGTGGTACACAAAGTAACGATCATTCCTCGGGGACGTGCGGGTGGTTACATGATCGCCTTGCCGAAAGAAGATCAATTCTTGATGACCAAAGAAGATATGTTTGAACAAATCGTTGGGTTGCTTGGTGGTCGTACGGCTGAAGAAATCATCTTCGGTGTACAATCAACGGGTGCTTCCAATGACTTTGAACAAGCAACTGCGCTTGCAAGAAGCATGGTGACAGAATATGGAATGAGTGACAAGTTAGGTCCAGTTCAATATGAAGGAAACCATCAAGTCTTTGTTGGTCGTGATTATGGTCAAACAAAAGCTTACTCTGAACAAGTTGCCTTTGAAATCGATCAAGAAGTTCGCAAGATTTTAATGGATGCTCATCAAAAAGCCCATGAAATCATTGAAGAACACCGTGCACAGCACAAATTGATCGCTGAAAAACTGCTTGAACATGAAACATTAGATGCCAAAGCAATCAAATCCTTGTTTGAAGAAGGCAAAATGCCTGAAGGAACCGAAAGCTCTGAGTATCCTAGTGAAAAAGCTCAAACGTTTGAAGAAGCGAAACGTGCGCTGGAAGAAAAAGATGCAGAGAAGCAAGCTGCAGAAAAACACAGCGAAGATGCACCATCAAACGATTTTGATCAACAATTGGAAGACGTTCGCCGCAATAGCGAAAGTCAACCGACTGATCAAGAAAACAAAGATGATAACGCCTAAAACAAGACGTATCAAGGCACCGAGGAAACTCGGTGCCTTTTTGTTTCTATTTAAGAAGACTTTCCTTAAATTCAAACACATTCAGTTGAAAAAAGCGGCGCTTCCTAGTATGATTCATTAATGAATAAAAAGGAGAATCAAGATGAAGGATTATTTAGTAAAAGCACTAGCATATGACGGCTTCGTCCGAGCATATGCAGTATCGGCAACAGAAACGATCGCCGAAGCACAACGACGCCATGAAACATGGAATACGGCATCCGCTGCTTTAGGGCGAGCGATGGTGGGAAGTTTGTTATTAGGCAGTACCTTAAAAGGGGAAGACAAATTGACCGTCAAAATTCAAGGAAATGGTCCTGCTGGGGCAATCGTCGTAGACAGCAATGGCCGTGGGGACGTAAAAGGATACATAAAAAATCCGCAGATCAGTCTGCCGTTGAACCCTCAAGGGAAATTGGACGTTCGGGGCGCAGTGGGTGACCAAGGGATCTTTACCGTGATCAAAGACTTAGGGCTAAAAGAACCCTTCTCTGGACAAACACCGATCGTCTCTGGGGAGCTTGGGGAAGACTTTACTTATTATTTAGCAGTGTCAGAACAGATTCCTTCTGCTGTTGGTCTGAGTGTATTAGTAGAAACCGATGATTCAATTCGGGCAGCCGGTGGCTTTATGCTGCAGATCATGCCTGGTGCCAGTGAAGAGATCATTGATGCCATCGAAAAACGTTTGGGAGAATTGCCTCGAGTATCAACCTTGATCGATGAAGGACAATCACCAGAAGAGATCTTAGCGACATTGTTGCCAGACACGACGATCGAAGTACTAGAAAAAATGCCAGTCCAGTTCCATTGTGATTGCACGAAAGAAAAATTTGCGACGGCGATCATTACCTTGGGGGCTGATGAGATCCAAGCGATGATCGATGAAGACCACGGGGCAGAGGCAGTCTGCTCGTTTTGTGGCAACAAGTATCATTTTGATGAAACGGAATTGGCGGCATTGAAGAAAGAGGCGGAAGCGTAAGTGAAAGATAGACAAACATGGCAGATCGGCTCGGTTGAGATTCCCAACCGCGTCGTCGTTGCGCCAATGGCAGGGATCACCAATTCTGCGTTTCGTGTGACAGTCAAAGAATTTGGCGCGGGTTTAGTCGTCTGTGAGATGATCAGTGATCGAGGGATTCAACTGCGGAACAAGAAGACCCTTGAGATGCTATTTATTGACGAGACCGAGCATCCTCTTAGTATTCAGATTTTTGGTGGGAATAAAGCATCCTTAGTAGAAGCAGCGCAATTTGTCGCAGAAAACACAACTGCCGATATCATTGATATCAACATGGGGTGTCCTGTAAACAAAATCATCAAAGCAGAAGCTGGTGCGAAGTGGCTTTTAGATCCCGACAAGGTTTATGAAATGGTCCATGCTGTTTCCAGTGCGATCGGCAAGCCCGTTACCGTAAAAATGCGGATCGGCTGGGATGAGCAGCACATCTTTGCGGTTGAAAATGCCCAAGCCGCAGAAGCAGCGGGTGCCGCAGCGATCGGTATGCATGGCAGAACCCGTGTACAGATGTATGAAGGATCGGCTGATTGGGACGTGTTGAAACAAGTGAAGCAAAGTATCACGATTCCCTTTATGGGCAACGGCGATGTCAAAACCCCTGAAGATGCCAAGCGAATGTTGGAAGAAGTCGGTGCAGATGCAGTGATGATCGGACGGGCAGCGTTAGGCAATCCATGGATGATCCACCGCACCAAGCAATACTTGGAGACAGGCGAGTTATTGCCAGAACCAACACCGCGAGAAAAAATTTCGACAGCGAAACTTCATTTAGAACGTTTGGCTGAGCTAAAAGGGGAAAAAATCGCTTCGCGAGAATTCCGTCAACATGCTGCGTACTACTTAAAAGGTATTTCGCGGGCAGCCAAAGTGAAGGCAGCTATCAACCAAGCGGAAGATAAGCAGACGATTTTTGATTTATTAGATGCATTTGTGGAAAAGACCGAAAAACAGCCGCTAGCAACTCTTAAGGAATAAGAAACAAATCAAGTCGATTCGAAAGTTCGGCTTGATTTTTTGCGTCATCATTGGCATTATAAGAAGGAAACCCAAGTTAAGAATGGAGGAAAACTCGTGACAGAGGAACGACAAACACAAGAAGAATTGAATGATCAAATGTTGGTTCGCCGTGAAAAGATGGAAAAACTACGGGAAGAAGGCATTGATCCTTTTGGCAAGCGATTCGAACGCACCCATAATTCTGCCGAGTTACATGAGTTATTTGATCAAAGAACCAAAGAAGAATTAGCCGAAATGAATCTTTCAGCAAGCATTGCAGGAAGAATCGTTACAAAACGTGGAAAAGGTAAGGCTGGTTTTGCACATTTACAAGACCGCGAAGGCCGTATTCAAATATATGTACGTAAAGACCAAGTAGGGGATGAACCTTACGAAGTATTCAAACACGCAGACTTAGGTGATTTCTTCGGCGTATCTGGTGAAATCATGAAGACCGATACCGGTGAAGTGACCATCAAAGCCAAAGAAATCGTGATCTTATCAAAAGCATTGCGTCCATTGCCTGACAAATACCATGGCTTGACGAACGTAGAACAACGCTACCGTCAACGTTACTTGGATTTGATCAGTAATAAAGAAAGCTTTGATCGTTTCATGAAACGAAGCCAAATCATCAGCGAAATTCGTCGTTACCTTGACGGTCATGGGTATATCGAAGTCGAAACGCCAGTATTGCATAATCAAGCAGGTGGTGCAGCGGCTCGTCCCTTCATTACCCACCACAATGCCTTAGACATGGATCTGTATTTACGGATCGCTCTTGAGCTTCACTTAAAACGATTGATCGTGGGCGGCATGGAAAAAGTCTATGAGATCGGTCGCGTTTTCCGAAATGAAGGGATCGATACGACCCATAATCCTGAGTTTACAATGCTAGAAGCGTATACGGCATATACAGATTTCAAAGATGTGATGGATCTGACCGAAGGCATTATCCGTAATGCTGCTGAAAAAGTCTTGCATACAGCAACGATCCAATACGATGGACAAGAAGTCGATCTAGCTAGCGACTTTGCACGAATCCATATGGTCGATGCAATCAAAAATCAAACAGGTGTTGATTTCTGGCAACCAATGTCCGTTGAAGAAGCCCGCAGCTTAGCGAAAGAACATCATGTTGAAATCACTGATGCCATGACTGTTGGCCATATCATCAATGAATTCTTTGAGACATTTGTTGAAGAAACGTTACAGCAGCCAACCTTTGTCTTCGGTCATCCAGTGGAAGTTTCGCCATTAGCGAAAAAGAATCCAGAAGATGAACGCTTTACCGACCGCTTTGAATTATTTATCGTTGGTCGTGAATTTGCGAATGCCTTCACGGAACTAAATGATCCAATTGATCAAAGAGAACGTTTTGAAGGGCAAGAAAAAGAGCGCGAAGCAGGAAATGATGAAGCCCATGGGGTGGATGAAGATTTCTTAGAAGCACTTGAATACGGTATGCCGCCAACTGGTGGATTAGGGATCGGGATCGATCGCTTAGTGATGCTGTTGACAGATGCGCAATCGATTCGCGACGTTTTATTATTCCCAACAATGAGATAAAAAAACTCCGTCCACTCGCAAGAGGTGGGCGGCTTTTTTTCTTGTCTGCTGGATCAGGGAGAAAAACAGCGAGGAATTAGAGGGAAAAACGCCACGAAAGTTGCCAGAAAACGGATTAAATGCGAACGATAAAAGCTGGATCCAATGCGATTAGACGGGTTTGTAAAAATTGAAAAAAGCCATAGAAAATGATTGACCGCAAGGGATTTAGTTGGTATATTATTACATGTGCCAAATGACTAAATGAATTCCTAAAAAGAATTGAAAAAAGTAGTTGACGCACAGCTCGACAGATGATATTATAACGAAGTCGCAATTTTAAAATAGTTAATTGATGTTGATAGATCAACAAAATTAATTGAAAAAAGTTGTTGACAAATAACAAATCATTTGTTATTCTAATTAAGTCGCTGAGACAGCCGCTACGAAGTTGAAAAACAACGAGCGAAAAAAACTTTTAAAAAAAGAGTTGACAATTAAATGTCACTCTGATATGATATAAAAGTTGCTAACACAGCACGGTAGACCTTTGAAAACTGAACAAAGCAAGCAAACGAACCAATGTGTAGGACGTTTCAATTTATTGAAACAAATACATGCAAGCAATAGCTAGCAAAGTTAATTTTTATGAGCTTAATGACCGTATGGTCATTCAAACAAATCATTATGAGAGTTTGATCCTGGCTCAGGACGAACGCTGGCGGCGTGCCTAATACATGCAAGTCGAACGCTTTTTCTTTCACCGGAGCTTGCTCCACCGAAAGAAAAAGAGTGGCGAACGGGTGAGTAACACGTGGGTAACCTGCCCATCAGAAGGGGATAACACTTGGAAACAGGTGCTAATACCGTATAACACTATTTTCCGCATGGAAGAAAGTTGAAAGGCGCTTTTGCGTCACTGATGGATGGACCCGCGGTGCATTAGCTAGTTGGTGAGGTAACGGCTCACCAAGGCAACGATGCATAGCCGACCTGAGAGGGTGATCGGCCACACTGGGACTGAGACACGGCCCAGACTCCTACGGGAGGCAGCAGTAGGGAATCTTCGGCAATGGACGAAAGTCTGACCGAGCAACGCCGCGTGAGTGAAGAAGGTTTTCGGATCGTAAAACTCTGTTGTTAGAGAAGAATAAGGATGAGAGTAAAACGTTCATCCCTTGACGGTATCTAACCAGAAAGCCACGGCTAACTACGTGCCAGCAGCCGCGGTAATACGTAGGTGGCAAGCGTTGTCCGGATTTATTGGGCGTAAAGCGAGCGCAGGCGGTTTCTTAAGTCTGATGTGAAAGCCCCCGGCTCAACCGGGGAGGGTCATTGGAAACTGGGAGACTTGAGTGCAGAAGAGGAGAGTGGAATTCCATGTGTAGCGGTGAAATGCGTAGATATATGGAGGAACACCAGTGGCGAAGGCGGCTCTCTGGTCTGTAACTGACGCTGAGGCTCGAAAGCGTGGGGAGCGAACAGGATTAGATACCCTGGTAGTCCACGCCGTAAACGATGAGTGCTAAGTGTTGGAGGGTTTCCGCCCTTCAGTGCTGCAGCAAACGCATTAAGCACTCCGCCTGGGGAGTACGACCGCAAGGTTGAAACTCAAAGGAATTGACGGGGGCCCGCACAAGCGGTGGAGCATGTGGTTTAATTCGAAGCAACGCGAAGAACCTTACCAGGTCTTGACATCCTTTGACCACTCTAGAGATAGAGCTTCCCCTTCGGGGGCAAAGTGACAGGTGGTGCATGGTTGTCGTCAGCTCGTGTCGTGAGATGTTGGGTTAAGTCCCGCAACGAGCGCAACCCTTATTGTTAGTTGCCATCATTTAGTTGGGCACTCTAGCGAGACTGCCGGTGACAAACCGGAGGAAGGTGGGGATGACGTCAAATCATCATGCCCCTTATGACCTGGGCTACACACGTGCTACAATGGGAAGTACAACGAGTTGCGAAGTCGCGAGGCTAAGCTAATCTCTTAAAGCTTCTCTCAGTTCGGATTGTAGGCTGCAACTCGCCTACATGAAGCCGGAATCGCTAGTAATCGCGGATCAGCACGCCGCGGTGAATACGTTCCCGGGCCTTGTACACACCGCCCGTCACACCACGAGAGTTTGTAACACCCGAAGTCGGTGAGGTAACCTTTTGGAGCCAGCCGCCTAAGGTGGGATAGATGATTGGGGTGAAGTCGTAACAAGGTAGCCGTATCGGAAGGTGCGGCTGGATCACCTCCTTTCTAAGGAATATTTCGGAAGACTACACATCGTTTGCCTTTGTTCAGTTTTGAGAGGTCTACTCTCAAGTAAATACCCGGGGCCTTAGCTCAGCTGGGAGAGCGCCTGCTTTGCACGCAGGAGGTCAGCGGTTCGATCCCGCTAGGCTCCATTAACGACAATGGTCGTTAAGCTTTGTTCATTGAAAACTGGATATCGAAGAAATAATCAAAACAAGTAACACACACCGAGTTGAAATGTTAAAAGAGTTTTTTAATAAGTTCAACGCTTATTTTCTTGAGCAACCTTCTATCGCTAGAAGAAGTACTCAAAACCGACCGTAAGGTCAAAGGTTAAGTGAATAAGGGCGCACGGTGGATGCCTTGGCACTAGGAGCCGATGAAGGACGGGACTAACACCGATATGCTTTGGGGAGCTGTAAGTAAGCTATGATCCAGAGATTTCCGAATGGGGGAACCCAGCATCTTTTATAGGATGTTACGTCTGCGTGAATACATAGCGCAGTCGAGGTAGACGCAGAGAACTGAAACATCTAAGTACCTGCAGGAAGAGAAAGAAAATTCGATTCCCTGAGTAGCGGCGAGCGAAACGGGAAAAGCCCAAACCAACAAGCTTGCTTGTTGGGGTTGTAGGACTCCGATATGGTAGTCT
>NZ_JBIOQM010000001.1:432500-1237500 GCF_051713745.1 Enterococcus sp. DIV0421 | reverse complement strand
AGATCCCTGAGAGATGATCAGGTAGATAGGTCAGAAGTGGAAGGCCAGTGATGGTTGGAGCGGACTGATACTAATCGATCGAGGACTTAACCAAAAAGAAAAAAGCACGTAAACTCGTAGAGTTTTGATTTCTTCGATCCAGTTTTGAGTGAGCAAAACTTACTCAATTGAATAGTGTGGTGGCGATAGCAAGAAGGATACACCTGTAACCATGCCGAACACAGAAGTTAAGCTTCTTAGCGCCGATTGTAGTGAAGGGTTTCCCTTTGTGAGAGTAGGACGTCGCCACGCGTTTTTTTTACCTTATGGGGGTTTAGCTCAGCTGGGAGAGCATCTGCCTTACAAGCAGAGGGTCAGCGGTTCGATCCCGTTAACCCCCATATGAGTCGTTAGCTCAGTTGGTAGAGCATCTGACTTTTAATCAGAGGGTCACAGGTTCGAGCCCTGTACGACTCATAGTAATAACCTATGCGGGTGTGGCGGAATTGGCAGACGCACTAGATTTAGGATCTAGCGCCTTCGGGCGTGGGGGTTCAAGTCCCTTCACCCGCACTTCATTGCCGGCTTAGCTCAGTTGGTAGAGCATCTGATTTGTAATCAGAGGGTCGAGGGTTCAAGTCCTTTAGCCGGCATCAGGAATACGCGGAAATAGCTCAGTGGTAGAGCACCACCTTGCCAAGGTGGGGGTCGCGGGTTCGAACCCCGTTTTCCGCTTTGCCTTAGCAATTTTCAGCCGGGGTGGCGGAACTGGCAGACGCACAGGACTTAAAATCCTGCGGTGAGTGATCACCGTACCGGTTCGATTCCGGTCCTCGGCATTTCATAATATGCGCCCATAGCTCAATTGGATAGAGTGTTTGACTACGGATCAAAAGGTTAGGGGTTCGACTCCTCTTGGGCGCGCTTTTTAATAACGGGAAGTAGCTCAGCTTGGTAGAGCACTTGGTTTGGGACCAAGGGGTCGCAGGTTCGAATCCTGTCTTCCCGATACTTTTTCAAAAGGGGCCTTAGCTCAGCTGGGAGAGCGCCTGCTTTGCACGCAGGAGGTCAGCGGTTCGATCCCGCTAGGCTCCATATCATTTGAATAAATGATTCTTTTTTACGCGGTGTAGCTCAGCTGGCTAGAGCGTCCGGTTCATACCCGGGAGGTCGGGGGTTCGATCCCCTCCGCCGCGATTTTTAAGAGCCTGGACCTTTAGCTCAGTTGGTTAGAGCAGACGGCTCATAACCGTCCGGTCGTAGGTTCGAGTCCTACAAGGTCCATTGTGGCATTGTATCTGTTTTATTATGGAGGATTACCCAAGTCCGGCTGAAGGGAACGGTCTTGAAAACCGTCAGGCGGGTAAAACCGTGCAAGGGTTCGAATCCCTTATCCTCCTTAACTGTCTCTTTTGTTGCGAGCAAAAGAATCACAGTCTTTTAATTACTGTAAAGTAATTACTTATCGCGGGATGGAGCAGTCTGGTAGCTCGTCGGGCTCATAACCCGAAGGTCGTAGGTTCAAATCCTGCTCCCGCAATTGCTTTTGTTTTCAAAAGCGCAATAAAAGCTAAATATGGTTTGGTAGTTCAGTTGGTTAGAATGCCTGCCTGTCACGCAGGAGGTCGCGGGTTCGAGTCCCGTCCAGACCGCCATGCGGGTGTAGTTTAGTGGTAAAACCACAGCCTTCCAAGCTGTTGTCGCGAGTTCGATTCTCGTCACCCGCTTTAGCTTTTATTTTTTGGGGCCTATAGCTCAGCTGGTTAGAGCGCACGCCTGATAAGCGTGAGGTCGATGGTTCGAGTCCATTTAGGCCCATCAAAATGTAGTCATACATTTGGGGAAGTACTCAAGTGGCTGAAGAGGCGCCCCTGCTAAGGGTGTAGGTCGGGAAACCGGCGCGAGGGTTCAAATCCCTCCTTCTCCGTTTTTTATTGGTCCGTTGGTCAAGTGGTTAAGACACCGCCCTTTCACGGCGGTAACACGGGTTCGAATCCCGTACGGATCATTTTTTACTTTTGGAGGATTACCCAAGTCCGGCTGAAGGGAACGGTCTTGAAAACCGTCAGGCGGGTAAAACCGTGCAAGGGTTCGAATCCCTTATCCTCCTTAACTGTCTCTTTTGTTGCGAGCAAAAGAATCACAGTCCTTTAATTACTGTAAAGTAATTACTTATCGCGGGATGGAGCAGTCTGGTAGCTCGTCGGGCTCATAACCCGAAGGTCGTAGGTTCAAATCCTGCTCCCGCAATTGCTTTGTTTAACGGCAAAGCAGCAATACAAAGCTTCTGGTTTGGTAGTTCAGTTGGTTAGAATGCCTGCCTGTCACGCAGGAGGTCGCGGGTTCGAGTCCCGTCCAGACCGTTGTTTTTGGCTCGGTAGCTCAGTTGGTAGAGCAATGGATTGAAGCTCCATGTGTCGGCAGTTCGATTCTGTCCCGCGCCATAGGAATGCGGGTGTAGTTTAGTGGTAAAACTACAGCCTTCCAAGCTGTTGTCGCGAGTTCGATTCTCGTCACCCGCTTTGCATTTTTTATTTGGGGCCTATAGCTCAGCTGGTTAGAGCGCACGCCTGATAAGCGTGAGGTCGATGGTTCGAGTCCATTTAGGCCCATTACATTTTTAAACTGGTCCGTTGGTCAAGCGGTTAAGACACCGCCCTTTCACGGCGGTAACACGGGTTCGAATCCCGTACGGATCATGCAAACACTCTTGAGAGTGTTTTTTTATTGCCCAAAAATGATCTTTTTATCATTTTTTCAAGCATGAGCAGTCAAAATTTGTTATAATCAGTCCGTTGCAAGTTCCCGAAAGGATTCGCAGCTGCGAAGATGCCTTGTAACCGAAACATATATTAGGGGGAATACAAAAATGACAGAGAAACACTTATTTACATCAGAGTCCGTTTCAGAAGGACACCCAGACAAAGTAGCCGACCAAATCAGTGATGCCATCTTAGATGCGTTGCTTGCCGAAGATCCAATGGCACGGGTCGCTTGCGAAACGTCAGTTACTACCGGATTGGTTTTAGTCTTTGGAGAAATTTCTACTTCTGCTTATGTAGATATTCAAAAAGTCGTCCGAGAAACCATCAAAGAAATCGGCTATACACGAGCAAAATTCGGCTTTGACGGCGATACGGTTGCTGTTTTGGTAGCGATCGATGAGCAATCACCAGATATCGCTCAAGGCGTTGACGATGCTTTAGAAAGTCGTGGAGAAACGGATAAAGAAGATATCGGTGCCGGCGACCAAGGCTTGATGTTTGGTTTTGCTGTTGATGAAACACCTGAATTGATGCCTTTACCGATCGCGTTGAGCCATCGGCTGGTACGTCGCTTAGCAGAGTTGCGGAAAAACAACGAACTAAGCTACTTGCGTCCAGATGCAAAATCACAAGTAACCGTTGAATATGATGATAACGATCAACCACAAAGAGTGGACACCGTCGTTATTAGTACCCAGCATGATGATGCGGCTGATAATGAAACGATCCACCGTGATGTCATCGAAAAAGTGATCAAAGAAGTGATCCCTGCCGATCTTTTAGACGAGCAGACAAAATATTATATCAATCCTACTGGTCGTTTTGTGATCGGCGGTCCTCAAGGGGATGCCGGTTTGACTGGCAGAAAAATCATCGTTGATACTTATGGCGGCTATGCACGTCATGGCGGCGGTGCGTTTTCTGGAAAAGATGCAACCAAAGTTGACCGTTCAGCCAGCTATGCGGCTCGCTACATTGCCAAAAACATCGTAGCAGCAAAGCTAGCCAAAAAAGTGGAAGTACAATTAGCCTATGCGATCGGTGTGGCACAGCCCGTTTCGATCAGCATCAACACTTTTGGCACAGGAACCGTCAGCAACGAGCGCTTGATCCAAGCGGTACGGGAAAACTTTGATTTGCGACCAGCAGGAATTATTGAAATGTTAGATTTGCGCCGTCCGATTTATCGTCAGACTGCCGCTTACGGACATTTCGGTCGTACAGATATCGATTTGCCATGGGAACGCACCGACAAGGTGGCGGCACTTTTGGCAAGTGTGAAGGATTAAAAGAGGCGACCTCTATTGATGACTATCAATAGAGGTTCTTTTTTTTGGAGTAAAAGGAGGAGTTATATGCGAACCAATGTAAAATTAGTCACCATTGCGGTTTTTGTCGCAACGTTTATGACCGCAATCGAAGGAACGATCATTACGACAGCGATGCCTACCATCGTTAGTTCATTGAAAGGGATCGAGATCATGAACTGGGTCTTCTCGATCTATCTTTTGACCAGTGCGATGTTGACCCCGATCTACGGCAAGTTTGCCGATAATATCGGCCGCAAACCAGTCTTTTTATTTGGGACGTTGCTGTTTATTATCGGGTCGGCGTTTTGTGGGATGGCCAACACGATGTTGACGTTGATCATTGCCAGAGCGTTGCAAGGATTAGGCGCAGGTGCCATGATGCCCGTTGCCCTAACGATCATTGCGGACCTGTATCCCGTTGAAAAGCGGGCGAAAGTCTTAGGGCTCAATAGTACGGCTTGGGGGATCGCCAGTGTCGTTGGTCCCTTAGCCGGTGGCTTGATCGTAGATACGATCGGGTGGCATTGGATCTTTTTTATCAACGTACCCATTGGATTAGGGCTGATTGCCTTGATTTGGTTTTATTTTCATGAAGAAAAAAAGGCCTTTGCTGCAGTCAACATTGATTATGCAGGCAGTCTCTTGTTGATGTTGACACTAGTAGGGCTCCTGCTAGGCTTCCAGTTGCTGGGAGATTATGGTGTGAGTCTGCCTGTCCTCAGTCTGTTCGTTTTTTCTGTCCTTATGTTCATCGGCTTCGTTCGGGTGGAGAAAAAAGCAGCAGATCCGATTATTGATCTGAAGCTGTTTCACTCAAAATTATTTGTGGTGGTCAATATCGTAGCAGCTTTGGCTAGCGGCTTCTTGATGGGGATCGATGTTTATATCCCAATGTGGATGCAAGGAGTCTTAGGCATGAGTGCGGGGATTGGCGGGCTTGTGTTGGCACCGTTGTCGATTTTATGGATGATTGGTTCCTTCTTAGCCAGCCGTTGGTTGACACAGCACAGTGTCAGCTGGGTCTTGACGGTTAGCTTGTTGATCACGGCTACCGGTGCTTTGTGGCTGTTTTTGACACCAGCACAGACGTCATTCTGGTTGTTCTTGGTCATTTCTTCTATTACTGGCGTCGGGTTAGGGGCAACGATGGTGGTTTGTACGGTTACTGCCCAAACCAGCGTTGGCCCCACACAAGTCGGCGTGGCGACTTCTTTCAATACCCTGTTGCGAACGATCGGGCAAACCATCATGGTAGCGGTCTTCGGTATCGTTTTAAACACCAGTAATAGCGTAGGCTTAGCACAGGCACAAGTCAATGATAGCAGTGTCATGAATCAGCTAGTAGATCCAGCCGCTGCGCGCCAGCTGCCAACCGTATTATTAGGGCAATTACGGGAGATTCTTTATAGCGGTCTACACTGGGTTTTTGGGATCGGTGTTTTACTTATTGTGCTAGCGATTGGTTTGACCCGCACGATTTCGCGAGAATCTGGTACAATATAAAAAAAGGATCGCAGGTGAGTGTATGGCTTTTTTACAAGCAAATATCTATTCAAATGTTCTTGAAATGGAGGTAATGATCGATGTGATCTTGCCTCAAAGTACCAAGAAAAAAATCGGCACGCAAAGCCAATCAACGGGCACAGATCTCCCGGTGCTTTATTTGTTGCATGGGATGAACGGAAATCATAGTGTCTGGCAGCGACGGACGTCGATCGAGCGGTATGCCGCAGAGTATCAACTAGCGGTCATCATGCCGTCTACTGATCTGGGTTGGTATACCGATACGACCTATGAGATGAAGTATTGGACTTTTATCGCCGAAGAATTACCACAGATTTGCCATGAGCTGTTTCCTCAGCTGACGCAAAAACGAGAAAAAACTTTTGCGGCTGGGCTTTCGATGGGGGGCTATGGGGCAGTAAAACTCGGGCTGAGAAAGCCTGACCAGTTTGCGGCGGTAGCGTCTTTGTCTGGGGCATTAGCGCTGGCTGAAAGCATGGATTCCTTGCTGCAGCTGCGAAGCCAAGCTTATTGGGAAGGAATTTTTGGACCATTAGAGCAATTCAAAGGGTCAGAAAATGATTTGATCCATCTGATTGAGACCATCGATCCAAGCACAGCGCCGCGCTTTTTTATTAGCTGCGGAACCGAGGATCAGCTGTATCCGGCAAGTGAATATGCGGTGGATAAGCTGCAAAAACGCAAACTAGCCGTAACGTTTGAATCGGGAACTGGGGATCATGATTGGAATTTCTGGGATCAATGGATCCAACGAGTCCTGCAATGGCTTTTTAGTGAATAAAAAAACCATCAGTCGATCGACACCTTAACGTGCCGAGGACTGATGGTTTTTTCGTTCGATACAAAATAAGATCGGCGGTTGGTTGCGCTGATTGATAAATTGATAGGAAAGGACATTGAATGCCTCTTGCGGCAGCTGCTGACAAAAGGAGTGTACTTCTTTCAGCTCTGCTTCGCCGCCAGCGTGTCCATAATAGCAGACGAGGATGATTCTACCTTTCGGGGCTAAACGTGTCAGTAAAGCTTCTAAAGCCGTTTTCGTTGTATCAGGCAGCGTGATGATCGCTTTGTCCCCTTTCGGCAAGTAGCCTAAATTGAAAATGGCGGCGTGAACCGGACCACTCACAACATCTGCCAACGTCTCATGGCCTTGATGGATCAGCTGGACTTGCGCCAACAGCTCTTTTTCAGCCAACCGCTTTTTGGTAGCTTGCAGGGCTTGTTCTTGAATATCAAACGCAAACACCTGACCAGTTGGGCCAACTAAGGAAGCCAGTAATTCCGTGTCGAAGCCGTTGCCCATCGTGGCATCAACGGCGGTTTGTCCCGGCTGCAGAACTTCTTTTAAAAGGGTGTGGCTATAGCGCATGGCGGTCGGCAGCATTGACAGGCTCCTTTCGCACGTTGAATTTTCCTTGATAGGAGTTGCGGCGCAGCATTTCTTGATCAATCTCATTCAAGACTTCCCATTTTTTCAAACTCCACATTGGACCTACCAGAGAATCCCATGGTGCATCGCCTGTCAAGCGATGAATGATGATCTCTGGGGGGATCATTTCTAACTGATCGCAGATCAATGACACATAGGTATCGCGCCGCATCAATTGCAAACGTCCTTCATGATAATCCCGCAGCATCCGAGTATTGCGCATCAAATGCAGCAGGTGCAGTTTGATGCCTTGGATATCAGAATCTTGAATGGTGCGGCGGACATTTTCTTGCATCATCTCGATCGTCTCGCCTGGCAGGCCATTGATCAAATGGGTACAGACACGAATATTGTGTTTGCGCAGGCTGGCGACGCCGTCTAAGTAAGTTTGATAATCATGGGCGCGGTTGATGGCATTGCTCGTGGTTTCAAACGTCGTTTGCAGTCCTAATTCGACCCATAAATAAAAGCGTTGATTGAGCTCTGCTAGATAGTCAACGACATCTTCTGGTAAGCAGTCTGGTCGGGTCCCGATGGAGATTCCAACAACACCAGGTAGTGTCAGCACTTGCTCGAAGCGCTCGCGGATCACTGCCACCGGTGCGTGGGTGTTCGTAAAATTTTGAAAATAGACAATGTATTTGTCCACTTGCGGCCACTTTTTGTGCATCATGGCGATCTCTTTTTCAAACTGCTCTGGCAGTGGGGCTTCAGGAGCTACGATCATATCGCCAGAACCGGACACACTGCAAAATGTACAGCCGCCTTTGGCAACGGTGCCGTCACGATTGGGGCAGTCGAAGCCCGCATCGATGGGGACTTTAAAGATTTTTTCGCCAAATTCTTGCCGCAAAGCAAAGTTCCACGAATGGTATCGTTTGTTTTTATCTTCTGCATAAGGAAATGGATTCATTTTTTTACCTTCTTTTATAATTGTTTACGCGTGAAGCGCCAGACAAAGCGTTTTTGCAAGTAGTACGGATAGGTCAACAGCAGCCAAGACAGGCCAACACAAAAACCGCCTAACACATCACTGGGGAAATGCACACCAACATAAATACGGCTGATGCCGATGCAGCCAATCAAAAGGCCCAGCAAAAGGCGGATGCCCCATTGCCAAAAAGGCTGCTTGAAGAAAACTGGGACCAAGAAGAGCAAGGTTCCATAAAAAATCATACTGCCCGTCGAGTGTCCACTGGGGAAACTGAAACTTGATTCCGTGACTAAGTGTTCAAGAGTTGGGCGCTCCCGTAAAAAGACCAGTTTGATCAATGGATTAAAGAGCCCAGCAATCCCGATGGTACCAATACTGAGCCATATAGCTTCAGCATAATACTTGTTGATCACTAAGACAGCTAAAACAGCGAGAAAGAGCAAGATGATCGTGGTAGGATTCGCAAATTTTGTGACCCATAGAAAAAACGGTGTCCAAAACGGGTAGCCGCTGCGGATGATGCGAGTCAAGGTTTCGTCAAAGGAGACCAACCAAGTAGGGTAAAATTTCACGACATAGCCGAGAAAAACGAACAGCAGTAAAAAGCAACTGCCCGCAAATTGAAAATAAAGTTTTTTATGCATGGATAAGCCTCGTTTCTAGAGAATTTCTGTCAATTATTGTCATTAAGTCAAAGAGACATCTAGAAGGTATTATAGCATTTATCACAAGTCGGAAAAAGCAGGGAACGAGCAGGGGGTTACTCGTCTGAGCAAGCGATACGTTTATCGGGAGCAGGCCAATTGCTTCATTGCAATAAATGTTCGTTTGATTACAAAGAGTTTACAGTTTCTGAAATCGGCTCAAATACCTTTTATAAATTCTTAAGAAATTGTATACTAAACCTACGTTCACTATAAGGAAAAAACGGAGGAATAACGGACATGAACACGAGTCAATCAAGAAAAGTACATCGTCAAGCAGACCAATCGGGCGATAAGTATCGAGTGATCAAAAAAAGTGCAGTTGTTTTAGGAACAACACTGACTGCTTGCTCTGTTGTAGCTCCATTGGTGTCATCGGTTCAAGCAGAAGCCGTAGAGACCTCGATCGCCCAAGTTTCTACTAGCAATTTTGCCGCGCCGAATACTTCCGCATTTATTGCTGAAATCGCAACGTACGCCCAACCTGTGGCAAACGCCAACGATCTATATGCTTCTGTGATGATCGCGCAAGCCATTTTAGAAAGTGGTTGGGGCCGAAGCAGCTTATCAAAAGCACCGAATTACAATCTTTTCGGAATCAAAGGCAGCTATAACGGTCAAACCGTTTATATGAGTACCTTAGAATATTTGAACAACCAATGGTTGACTATGAATGAACCCTTTAAGCGTTACCCATCTTACACGCAATCATTTGAAGATAACGCACGTACTTTACGCTCAACTTCTTTACAAAGCGGCGTCGCGTATTATTCTGGCGCTTGGAAAAGCAATACGACTTCATATCTTGATGCAACCGCATGGCTAGCAGGCCGTTATGCGACTGCACCAAACTATGCCTCTTCACTGAATGCCGTGATCCAGCAATTTGGGTTGACGAAATATGACACGCCAGCTTCTGGCAATGCCGGTGGTGGCGCCACAGCCAGTGCTTCAACGAGTACGACGACCACGACATCAGCTGTCAGCACGAGCGGTAGTCAAACCTATACAGTCGCTTCGGGGGACTCAGTCTGGTCGATCGCCAACAAACATGGCATCTCCATGGATCAGCTGCGCAGTTTGAACAATATCAAAAACGATTTTGTTTATCCAGGACAAACCTTGAAAGTCAACGGCAGCGCCCAAAGTACTTCGGCAACTTCAACGGTATCGATCGTCAATCGCAATGCTTCAGCAACTACATCAGGCAATACCTACACCGTAGTTTCTGGCGATTCCGTTTGGTCGATCGCCAATAAGCATGGCATTTCGATGGATCAATTTCGCAGTTTGAACAACATCAAAAATGATTTTGTCTATCCAGGGCAAAAAGTTGTCGTTAGCGGTGGTTCGTCTACGAATACCAGCAGTACTACGACCGTCAGCACGGCATCAACGGCTAGTCAAAGCAGTGGCGGCACCTACACGGTGGCAGCTGGCGATTCAGTCTGGTCGATCGCTAACAAGCATGGCATCTCGATGGATCAGTTCCGCAGCTTGAACAATATAAAAAACGACTATGTTTATCCAGGTCAAAAGGTGGTTGTCAGCGGTAGTTCTACCCGTACAAGTACAACGACGAGCACGACCGTCAGCAGCCAAACCAGCAGCAGTGCTGCAGGCAACACCTATACGGTGGCTTCTGGTGATTCAGTCTGGTCAGTTGCCAATAAACACGGGATTTCGATGGACCAATTCCGCAGCTGGAACAACATCAAAAATGATTTTATCTATCCAGGACAAAAGGTGGTCGTCAAGCAAGGCGGCACGGCAGCTACTACCAGCAATTCAGCGACAAATGGTACGTACAAGGTCGCATCGGGGGATTCCGTTTGGGGGATCGCAGATAAGTTCGGCATCACGACGGATCAATTTATCCAATGGAACAATATTCAAAATAACTTTATTTACCCAGGACAAACAGTTAGGGTAAAATAGATTGCTATTCCTAATGATTTTTGTTAGGATAAGTGCAAAGAAACTTTCACGTTTGAGAAGGAATAGTAGAAGTACGGTGGGACTTTTAGAGAGTGCATGGTTGGTGGAAATGCACAGCACACCTTTCGAACTCGTCTTCGAGTGATATCTGACTGAACCTGATTTGGCTAGGCAGATACGGCGATGGCCGTTAAAACATCGAGGTCTGCTTTTTTGAGGAGCAGATAAACTTAGGTGGTACCACGTTGATAACGTCCTATAAAAATCATAGCGATTTTTATAGGACTTTTTTTAAGTTTTGCTGGTTGATTTGACGAGCAAAACACCAATTTTTTAGGAGGAGTCCATCGTGAATTACAATCACAAAGAAATCGAAAAAAAATGGCAAAAATATTGGGCAAAGAAAAATGAATTCAACACCCATGATGAGCCGGACAAACCAAAATTTTATGCGCTAGATATGTTCCCGTATCCATCTGGACAAGGATTACATGTCGGACATCCAGAAGGCTATACAGCTACGGATATCTTGAGCCGCTTCAAACGCAGCCAAGGGTACAATGTACTGCACCCAATGGGCTGGGATGCCTTTGGTCTGCCTGCCGAACAATATGCATTAGACACTGGAAATGATCCAGCGGAATTCACGAAGAAAAATATTGAGACCTTCCGCCGTCAAATCAATGCGCTAGGATTCAGCTATGACTGGAATCGTGAAATCAATACGACAGATCCCGAGTACTACAAGTGGACGCAATGGATCTTTACCAAGCTTTATGAAAAAGGGTTAGCTTATGAAGCCGAAGTTCCAGTAAACTGGGTACCAGAGCTTGGGACCGTGATCGCCAATGAAGAAGTCATTGACGGCAAAAGCGAACGGGGCGGCTACGATGTGATCCGCAAACCGATGCGCCAATGGATGCTGAAAATCACGGCGTATGCTGATCGTTTGTTGGACGATTTAGAAGAAGTTGATTGGCCAGAAAGCATCAAAGAAATGCAACGCAATTGGATCGGACGTTCGGTCGGAGCCAACGTTACGTTTAAAGTGGCAGGGATGGAAAAAGACTTTACCGTCTTTACGACTCGCCCAGATACCTTGTTTGGTGCGACCTACGCCGTATTGGCACCAGAACATGAGCTAGTGGCCCAAATCACTACACCAGAACAAAAAGCAGCCATTGATGCCTATGTAGAAGAAGCGTCGAAAAAATCTGATTTGAACCGAACAGATTTGGCCAAAGAAAAAACTGGTGTCTTCACAGGTGCCTATGCCATCAATCCCGTGAATGGTAAAGAGATCCCGATTTGGATCGCCGATTATGTTTTGGCTTCTTATGGAACAGGTGCGATCATGGCGGTTCCTGCCCATGACGAACGTGACCACGAATTTGCCAAAACATTTGGCTTAGAGATCATTCCTGTATTGGCAGGGGGCAACGTGGAAGAATCTGCCTATACCGAAGATGGACTGCATATCAATTCAGACTTTTTGGATGGGCTAGACAAAGAGACAGCCATCGAAAAAATGGTCGCATGGTTGGAAGAAAACCACGTTGGGAAAAAAGAAGTCAGCTATCGTCTTCGCGATTGGTTGTTCTCTCGCCAACGGTATTGGGGAGAGCCAATCCCAATCATCCATTGGGAAGATGGTACGACTACGACGCTTCCTGAAGATCAGCTGCCGTTGCGTTTGCCAAAAACCGACAATATCAAACCAAGCGGTACTGGTGAATCGCCATTAGCCAATGTCACAGATTGGGTCAATGTCACCGACCCTGAAACTGGAAAAAAAGGACGTCGTGAAACCAATACGATGCCGCAATGGGCTGGAAGTTCATGGTATTTCTTGCGCTTTATCGATCCTCATAATAAGTCTGTTTTGGCAGACTACGACAAATTGAAACGCTGGATGCCAGTCGATATTTATATCGGTGGCGCAGAGCACGCTGTCTTGCACTTGCTTTATGCTCGCTTCTGGCATAAATTCTTGTATGATATCGGTGTCGTGCCAACGAAAGAACCATTTGAAAAATTGTTCAACCAAGGGATGATCCTTGGGGAAAACAATGAAAAAATGTCAAAATCCCGCGGCAACGTCGTCAATCCAGATGATGTCATCAATCAATACGGTGCGGATACTTTGCGTCTATATGAAATGTTTATGGGACCATTGGATGCATCGATCGCTTGGAATGAGAATGGTCTTGAAGGCAGTCGTAAATTCTTGGATCGTGTGTGGCGCTTGATCGTCGATGAAAATGGCAAAATGCGTGACCGCATCACGACATTCAACGATGGCAAATTGTCGAAAGTTTACCATCAAACCGTTAAGAAAGTGACGGAAGATTTTGAGCAGCTGCATTTCAATACGGCGATTTCCCAATTGATGGTCTTTGTCAATGAAGCGTACAAAGCCGATGCCTTGCCTTACGAATATGTCGAAGGATTTGTGCAGCTATTGGCTCCGATCGCACCGCATATCGGGGAAGAGCTATGGTCGATCCTCGGGAATGACCATGGGATCTCTTATGTGCCATGGCCAACCTATGACGAAAGTGCCCTAGTGGAAGACGAGATCGAAGTCGTCTTTCAAGTCAACGGCAAAGTTCGCGCCAAAGCAATGGTGCCAGCGGATGCCGAAAAAGCAGTGCTTGAACAATTGGCGCAAGAAAACGAACTTGTCCAAGAACAGCTCCAAGGAAAAACGATCCGTAAAGTGATCGTCGTACCGAACAAATTGGTCAATATCGTTGCAAACTAAACGCTAAAAAATAGCTGCCTAGCAGATCGAGGGTCTGTTAGGCAGCTTTTTGGTGACGACAAAGAAAAAAAGTGTTACTGAGTAGTTCTCAGCAACACTTTTTTGTTATTTTTTGCGAATGATCCCATAGAACAAAGCGGCTGTTGCGACCAATGGAATCAAGATCACTAGTAGAAAGCCGTTTGGATACGTAGCGCGAGTGAAAATTTCTGATGAAGCATCACTTCCGCCAAATAGATGATTGGAAATCATGAACTGAGCCATCATAGCAACGATTGCGACAAAACCAATTGCAGCACCAGTACCGACGAAAATTTTTTTCTTTGCGTTGTTCATTACATTTGCCCCTTTTATAGTCTCTATGTATCATTATACAAAATTTGGATGCGTGTTCAATCTGATTTTGTCAAATAATTGATTCGTAATACACTTGAAATGTTTCTGACATATTTAAGCACCAGAAGAGTAAAAATTCCCCTGTAGACCGATCATATTATTCGCTGATCCTCACGGACTCTCGTATAATAAAGTAAGAGAAAAGAAAGAGGGGACTTACATGGAGTATCAATCATTTGAAGGCCAGTCGGCTTTTTTTGAAGATTATGCACGGATTGCCAAACCTGGCTATGAGGAAGAGGCAGTCACTGCCGATGTCTTGGAACAGTTGAATCAACAATTAACAGAAGAAGAGCTGTTTTACCGTTTAGCAGCCGAAGATGCCAAAGAAGGGCAAGTCTTTTTGTTTCCTTTCAGCAAACGAATGTTTACCGAAGACCTTGACGCCGCCATTTCAACAGAATTCCGTTATGATGGCGCACCCTATGTCTATGAGACTTACGAAGACGAACAACCTTAGTCACGCAGAAAAAAAGCTTTCAGATGATCTGTTAAATCATCTGAAAGTTTTTTTGTTGAGGCAACTTGTTGCTATTGGTGTTTGGCTTGCTGCTGCGCTAAGGTCAAGTCACCGATGTAAGGGACTTTTTTTCCAGCGACTTTCAAGTATTGTTCGGCGCCTTTGCCCGCAATAATCACGATATCACGACCGTCTGCTTCAGCGATCGCCAATTTGACGGCTTGAGCCCGATCCATCTCATGAATGATGGCAACTTCAGGATTGGTGATAGCATCTGCAATTTCTTTTGCGATCGCAGCTGCTTCTTCAAAATCAGGATCATCGCTGGTCAGGTAGACTTTGTCCGCATATTCTCCTAGCGCTCGTCCCATATCTGCTCGGCGAGATTGGGCTTTGCCGCCAGCACTGCCAGTGACAAAAAGCAGGCGACCATCTGGGCGTAATTGACGGGCAAGTTCACTTAATGATTGGAAGCTCAGGTAATTGTGGGCATAGTCAACGATCATGACGGCGCCATTTTCTTTTTCTAAAACGATCATTCGTCCAGGGATGATCACTGTCGGCAGGACTTTCTGAGCGTCCTCACGAGAGGCACCCGCTAAGCAGGCAGCCAAAATCGCCGCTGCGGCATTCTCATGGTTGAAAGAACCTAAGATCCCCAGTTGATATTCACCAGAGACTTGCAAGACATCAGAAGCAGCTGTCAGGGCAAAACTCTTTAGGTCCATTCCTTCTTGGACGACATAATCGGCGTCTGAACGTCCGTAGGTGATATAAGGAACTTGATGGACTTCACAAGTTTCTCGCAGCAAGTGGTAGTGATCGCTTTGACGATTTAAAATCATTTGTTTGCTGTTGCGGATCAGTTCCCGTTTGCAGTAAAGGTAATCATCATAAGTTGGATGTTCCACTGGTCCAATGTGATCAGGCGAAATATTCAAGAACGCGCCAATATCAAAGGTAATACCGGCGACTCGTTTGGTTTTATAGGCTTGGGAAGAAACCTCCATCACAAGATGGGTCATGCCGTTTGCGACAGCCTCGGCCATCATCTTATAAAGATCCAGTGTTTCGGGGGTCGTCAACACTGCTTCATTAAAGGTTTTTCCGTCGACTGAGTTTTCCTCAGATGAAAAGAATGCTACTTTTTGACCCGTCGATTCTGCTAAAATCGCCCGAGCAAAATAGGCGCAGCTGGTTTTGCCTTTTGTTCCCGTGATGCCGATGGTCACCAACTGTTCTTGAGGATGGCCATAAAACGCTTGAGCGATCACTGCCATCGTTTCTCGAATGTCGGTGACGATGATTCCATAAGTTGCAAAGTTGTCATAGGGAGTTTCTGAAATGTAGCACTGAATCCCTTGGTCAATGGCGGCAGCCAGGTAGCTTTCTTTAAAAGAAGCCCCTTTACAGAAAAAAAGCGTCGCCGCATCGGCTGTTCGCGAGTCGTAGCTTAATGAGGTAAAGGCAAGATCAGTCATTTCTTGCGGCACGGTATAAACCCAATCAGTGGGGGTGATGATTTCTTTCAATAGGTTTTCCTGCAATAAGAGCTTGCGGATCTGTGGCACGGTAATGAGTTCCTTTTGCATCGTTGTTCTCCTTCATTCCTCTAAAGATTTCTCTTATTATAGCATAACTCCTAAAAACCGCCGTTTGGGAGGGAAAAGTTTTCTTTTTTTTCTCCTTATTTTGAAGAAACTTTAAGATGTTGCAAAAATAGATTGCGACCAACCCTTTTTCGAATTAAAATGGAAGGGATATGTTTGTAGAAAGTTGGAGATAATGGCGATGGATAATCACATGCGTTCAGTGTCAAAAGAATTAACTACACAAGAAAAAATGGCTCAAGGATCTGCTTGGATGACGATGGGAAATATCGGCTCACGCTTGCTTGGCGCCATTTACATTTTACCCTGGTATTATTGGATGGGCGCAAATGCGGATAAAGCAAATGCGTTATTTGGAATGGGCTATAATGTTTACGCCTTATTTTTAATGATCTCCACTGCGGGGATCCCATCGGCAATTGCCAAACAGATTTCTTTTTATAATTCTCGCCAAGAATACCGCACGAGCCAGAAGCTCTTTTTAAGAGCCTTCCAATTGATGGCAGGCTTTGGCGTGGTGACCGCCGGCATCATGTATTTGGCAGCCCCATGGTTGGCAACGGCTTCAGGTGGCGGGGAAGAATTGATTCCTGCAATGCGCTCATTGAGCATTGCACTATTGGTCTTTCCTTGTATGAGTGTCATGCGAGGGTATTTCCAAGGAAACCAAGACATGAAACCTTTTGCGATCTCGCAAGTGGTGGAACAAATTGCACGTGTCTGTTATATGCTTTTAGCGACCTTCATCATTATGCGGGTCATCGAAGGCGAATACACGGCAGCCGTGACGCAATCGACCTTTGCCGCCTTTATCGGTGTCTTAGCCAGCATTTTGGTATTAGGCTATTACTTCCAAAAGCAGCGGGTGCGGATGGATGTTTTAGTCGATATGAGTAAAGAAGAAACGGTGCTGCAAACCAAAGAGTTGGTTTTAGCGACCATCAAAGAAGCGATCCCTTTTATTATCGTAGGCTCTGGGATCACGATTTTAAAATTGGTGGATCAGTACACCTTTGTTCGAATGATGAGCAGTTTTACCGAATTTTCAAATGATCAGCTCTTAGAACTAATGGCGATTTTCGGCAGCAACCCTGATAAGTTGACAATGGTGGTTATCGGATTAGCTACTTCCATGGCTTCAACGGGCCTGCCTTTGATCAGTGAAGCAGTCGCCAAAAAAGACAAAAAGAACTTAGCTAAATTGATCAGCAACAACTTGCAATTGTATTCCTTTGTAATGTTTCCAGCGACCTTTGGGATGATCGTACTGTCTTATCCCCTATACACCTTGTTTTATCGTCCAGATGCGTTAGGGGCGAGCGTCTTAGTCGCTGCCTGTCTGTCTGGTTTGGTCTTAGGCTTGTTTATGCTTAGTTCGAGTATGCTGCAAGGGATGTACCACAACAAAGAAGCGGTTGTTTTCTTCTTTGTAGGGTTACTGGTGAAAGTGATCTTGCAGTATCCAGCGATTCGTTTGTTCCAAGTCTACGGTCCATTGGTTTCTACCACGATTGCCTTAGGGATCGTCTGCTGGCTGAATATTCGCAAAATGATTCGCAAAGGCCATTTCAATGTAAACTTAACGTTGCGACGGACATTATTGATTGGCGCGATGACGATCATTATGGTGATCGCAGCGTTGATCGCTCGCCAACTCTTTGGGCTTGTCTTGAGCTCTGAAAGAAAAGTCCAAGCCTTTATCTTGAGCCTGCTAGTAGCAGGAGTCGGCGGCAGTGTATACATCTACATTGCGCTGAAATTGCGTTTAGCTGAAAAATTACTCGGCTCATCAATGGTTCGTTTACGCCAGAAATTACACATCAAATAAAACTAGAAGCAGCCGCTGAGCCTCCTTTGCGAGACCTTGGCGGCTGTTTTATATGAAAGGAAGAAACCGATGCGTTTAGACAAGTTTTTAGCGGATATGGGTTATGGCTCCCGCAAAGAAGTGAAACAGTTGATCAAAAAAGGTCTCGTGACCGTCAATGGACAAGTCATCAAGAGTGACAAAGCACAAGTACAAGAAACACAAGATACCGTTTGTTTTGAGGGGGAACCCATCGTCTATCAAAGCCAGTTTTATTATTTGCTGAATAAACCCGCCGGCGTGATTTCGGCAACCGTCGATTCCTATGAAGAGACGGTCTTAGATTTGTTTTCTGAAGAAGCATTTCGCGAAGATCTGTTTCCAGTAGGACGGTTGGATAAAGACACCGAAGGCTTTTTGCTGATTACGAACGATGGCGGATTGGCGCATCAATTATTGTCGCCTAAAAAGCATGTGGAAAAAGAATATTATGCCCAAGTCGAGGGAATCATGACAGCGGAGGATCAAAAAATCTTTGCCAAAGGCATCAAATTAGACGGCGAGTGGACTTTGCCGGCTGAGCTGCAGATCCTCAACGTCGATGAAGACGAAATGCGCAGCGAGATCAAACTGATCCTCCATGAAGGCAAGTTTCATCAAGTCAAACGGATGGTCCATGCAGTAGGAAAAGAAGTCGTTTATTTGAAACGGATTCGCATGGGCGGGCTGTCCTTGCCAGATGATTTGGCATTAGGCGAGTATCGGGAATTAACGTCTGAGGAATTGGCGAAGCTGCAAGAGCGAGGATAAGACGATTGGCGAGCTAAAGAAATTCTTATAAAAGTTGTTATTCGGCTGCAATATTTGTAAAAAAAGCCCGTTTTATAGGTAATTTACATGAAAATTTGCAACAATAGACTTTAAACTGTTGGAAAAACCCTCTTTTTTTTCATGAATAAGCATGTTAAAGTAGCCAAGCTACTAAAAAAAAGAAGGAGTTGCCTCATTGAAGAAAAAGATTTTTTTATTGCTCGCCCTTACGTTGCCGCTTTTCCAGCCAGCTGTCAGTTATGCTGCTGAAACGAAGAGCACTGAGGAACTGACGGTTTTGACTGCAGAACTTGCAACGTATGAAGAGGAAGTCACCACTAGCCAACAGAAAGTCACAGCGCTGGAAAGTCAACTAGCGGATTATCAGGAAGAATTAACCCAATTAGCACAAGAAAGCCAGGAAGTTCAAACGCAGATCGCTGCTCTGAATGACCAAAAAGCCCAGCATCAAGAAAGCCAAGCGCCAAGCAGCCTGGTAGTCGACGGACCACAAGCCACGATCCAACAACTACGCAAGTTTAGTGAACAACAAGCGGCTTTACGGGAAGTGAACCAACAATTGGCGGAAAAAGAAGCCCAACAGCAACGAATCACTTCGTACCAAACCTTGACGCAAGCCCAATTAGTACATAGTAAAGAACAACTAGCAACAGCAAAAGAAGAATTGCAGAGCCAACAAGAGCAGCTGCAGCAAACGCAAGCGCAAGTACAAGACTTGCAAGAAAAAGTGGACAAAGAAGCAAAAGCCGCTGAAGAAGCAAAACAAAAAGCCAAAGAAGCAGCAGAGAAAGCAGCAGCCAGTGAATTTTCACTGCCAATCACGGGCTCCGTGTCGATCTCCAGCGGTTTTGGTACTCGAGCAGACCCGACTGGTTTTTCAGGGACGCAGCATGACGGGATCGACTTCACAGGTCAAGCGGGGGAGAAGATCGTCGCCGCTCGTGATGGACAGGTAGAAGATGCTGGCTATGGCCTAAGCACTGGAAATTACGTGATTTTGGCTCATGATAACGGCTTTTACTCGTATTATTTTCACTGAACAGCTGTCAGTGTCTCGAAGGGGGCAACCGTTGCAGTTGGCGAGCAAGTAGGTACGATGGGGACGACTGGAAACTCGACTGGCGTCCATTTGCACTTTGGATTGAGTAAGACGTTGTGGTCGGATTTCGTTGATCCAGCAGCTTACTTACCGCTATAAGCCGAAGCACCGAGTAGAAACATTGAAAAAAACATCTGAAACCAAAAAGCATGACTGACAAGAGGGGTTCCTCAAGTCGTCATGCTTTTTTTTGTTTACCACAAGCCCGGTTGAGCGATAATCACTAACTGTTCTTTGGTAAAGGGATGCTCCAGATGCAATTCATAGCCATGCAGCAGCAAACGCGGCGCTGGTTTGTTTTGGTAAAGCGGGTCACCGACGACGGGATGACCGATACTGGCAAGGTGGACGCGAATTTGGTGCGTCCTCCCCGTATCTAACACACAATACACATCGGTCGTCTTTTGTTGGGTGTGGGCGATGGTTACATGGGTGACGGCTGACTGACCGTTGCGGGGGTCAATGATCCGCTTGCGACGATCGTGACGGTCACGACCGATTTTTTTGGCGATCGTTTGATCTTGCGTAAGTTTGCCCCAAACCGTGGCTTGATAGCGGCGGAAAATCTGTTTGTTTTCCAACATTCGGCCCAAGATCGGCAACACCAAAGGATTTTTTGCGAATAAAACGACACCGCTGGTTTCTTTGTCTAGACGATGGACCACATAAGGCTGCTGCTGTTTCGGCGCAAGGTAAGCAGCTGCATCATTCAATAGGGTATCTGCTTCTAATGGCTGATTGGGGTGCGTCTTGACCCCCGCAGGCTTGTTCAGCACCAATAAGTGTTCATCTTCAAAAAGTACGTCGACTTTGTTTGCTTGGCCTAACTGGATCGGCTGATAGCTGTAATCACTGTCTTCAATGACCAAAGTGATTTGATCGCCGCCACGAACTTCTTGATGAAACATCGCGGGCTGCTGATTGACGGTAACATTTTTCCGTGTGCGCAGAAAATGACGCACTTTTCGTGGGACGAGCCACTCCCGTTCCAACAAATCGCGAAGCGGCATGGGCGGGTGATTTTCGGGTAAAGTCATGGTGTATTCCATAAAAACGTCCTTTCTTTGCTGTTCGCTATCGACTATTATAGCATCTTTAAGCTTTTCTTATAAAAAAAACAATAAAAAACAGAGCATTCAATGCTAGAATAATAAAGCATTCTTTTCGAATGAAATTACGTCTAGAGCCGTATAACAAAGAAAGTCATTTATGCTACACTTAACCAAAGGAGCGTGAAGTAATGGATTGGAAACACATCCTTCACAAAATAAAGACCGGTTGGCTGACCTTTTGGCGCTGGTTAAAACCGTATTTGCAGCAATTTCATCAATGGCGCAAGCGGGTTTGGAAAAAATACCACGTAAATAAAATTTTTATTTTACTTAGTTTAGTTGCTATCTTAATCATGAGCGGGTATTTGTTTTATATCGCCAAAAATACGAAAGTCAGTGAATTAGAGTCAGGTCTGAAAGAATCGACGGTGATTTTTGATGCCAATGGTGATGAAGCAGGGCAGTTGTACTCGCAAAAAGGCACGTACGTTTCTCTTGATGCCATTTCCAGTGATGTGGTCAACGCCTTGATCTCAACCGAAGACCGCAACTTCTATAATCACCACGGGTTTGATATCAAGGGGATCGCTCGAGCAGCCCTGCGCATGCTGGTCAACCGCAGTGCCGAAGGCGGTGGGGGAAGTACCATCACCCAGCAGCTTGCCAAAAATGCCTATCTGTCCTTGGATCAAACCTTTAGTCGAAAAGCCAAGGAGCTTTTCTTAGCGATCGAGATCGAGAAGAAATATTCTAAAGATGAGATTTTGGAAATGTATTTGAACAGTTCCTATTTTGGTAACGGGGTTTGGGGCATTCAAGATGCCTCGCTAAAATATTTCGGTGTCAATGCTTCTGAACTAAGCGTGGGAGAAGCTGCGACGTTGGTGGGGATGCTCAAAGGTCCTTCGATCTATAACCCGATCGACAATCTGGAAAACGCCACGAACCGTCGCGATACCGTCTTGAGTTTGATGGTGGATAACGGCAAGTTGGACCAGTCCGTTGCTGACCAAGAATCACAAGTTGCCTTAGCCAATTTACTGTATGATGGATTTGGCAATTCAGAATCTGGCTATAAGTATCCTTATTATTTCGATGCGGTCATCGATGAAGCTGAATCCTATGGGTTGGACGCCGATGATGTCATGAATCGCGGCTACAAGATCTATACAGCACTGGATCAAAACTACCAAGCGCAAATGGAAGCTGCCTATAAAAACGATGCCTTGTTCCCTGAAAATGCCGCTGATGGCACGATGGTGCAATCAGGCTCTGTCGCACTTGATCCGAATACCGGTGGGGTGCAAGCGGTGGTGGGTCGTCGTGGCGAGCACGTCTTTAGAGGCTTTAATTTTGCCACGCAAATGAAACGTTCACCAGGCTCCACGATCAAACCGATCAGCGTCTTCGCCCCTGCCCTAGAAGCTGGGTTTGAACCCGATAGTATCCTGAAAGACGAGCCCCTCGATTTTTATGATGCTCAAAACTTTGATGGGACCTATGCTGGCGAAGCAGTCATGTATCAAGCCCTCGCCCAAAGCCTGAATCTGCCAGCAGTTTGGCTGTTGCATGAGATCGGCTTAGATCGTGGGTACAGCAAAGCACAAGAGTTTGGACTTTCCTTGACCGAATCCGACAAATATTATGGCTTAGCATTAGGTGGTTTGGAAAAAGGGGAATCACCCATGACGATGGCAGCAGCGTATGGCGTTTTCGCAAATGGCGGGTATTACTACAAACCGCATTTGATCACCAAAATCGTTGATTCAACTGGTGCCGTGATCGTTGACAATACGTCTGTGCAAGGCAAACGGGTGATTTCTAAAGAGACCGCTGATAAAATGACGAGCATGATGCTCGGCACCTTTTCTAACGGGACGGGTGTTAGTGCCAGTCCGTACGGCTTTACGATCGCCGGTAAGACGGGTACGACAGAGACCAACTTTGATGCTTCTAAGGTCAATGACCAATGGATCGTCGGCTATACTCCTGATATGGTTCTTTCAACTTGGTTAGGATTTGAGCATGTGAGTGAAGATCATTACTTAACGGGAACCAGTGGGCAAGTCGTTGGGAAAATATTCAAAGCAGAGGCCGAAAGCTTACTGCCTTATAGTCAAGGTACCCAGTTCCAAGTCGCAGACGCTTATTGGACAGGCGGAAAATTGATGGCAGCCGATGAAGTACCAGATCCTGAGAGCAGTACGTCACAAAATGGCAATGATTGGCAGAAAACCATCGATGACTTTGCCGAAAGCGCCAAAGAAGGTATGAAGGAATTCGGCAGCAAGATCAAAGAAGGAACGAAAGAACTGTTTGGCGGCTTGTGGAATTCCATCAGCGGAAATTAAAGGAATTAGGCAACTGCTAGTCTAGAACCTGAGAAGAATGGTATACTAGAAAAAAAGAGGAGGCGTCAAAATGGCAAATATTTATGATACAGCAAACCAATTAGAACGTGAATTACGCGAGTCAGAACAGTTTCAAGATTTGAAAGGTTCTTTCGACCGCTTGAAAGCAAATGAAGAAGCGTATGCGTTATTCAAAGAGTTTCAAGAGTTGCAACAAAGCCTGCAACAAAAAATGATGGCTGGCGAAGAAATGACAGAAGAAGAAGCGCAAAAAGCCCAAGAATTATCGCAAAAAATTCAACAAGACGGCATTGTTTCTGACTTGATGCAAAAAGAGCAAGCCTTCAGCTTAGTAGCCAATGACTTGAACCGCATCATCATGGGTCCTGTAAGAGATCTATACGAAGCGTAATCGCCAACAAACAAAGACCAAAGAAGCAAGTGAATCTTCAGAGCAATCGGCTGCAACTGCAAGAGCCTTTTCCAAAGAAGTTTCAAAATCGCTTCTTTGGTTTTTTTTATGAAAAAGGCGAACAAATTTTCGTATTTTGCTGACGAAATGCCTGAGAAATGTTATGATAGAAGCATTAAGGAGGGAGAAAGAAATGCGATTTTTACATAGTGCAGACCTGCATATCGACCGGTCATTTGAAGGGGTTCATTTGTTATCTGAAAAAGTGAAGACCCAACTCCCTGCCATCAATCAAAAAATCATCCGTAATTTGGTGGATGTTGCCTTAGAAAAAGCGGTCGATTTTGTTTTGCTGGCTGGGGATACATTCCATCAAGCACGGCCGAGTCTAAAAGTGCAGCATGACTTTTTTGCCCAACTGCAACGACTAGGGGAAGCACAGATCCCTGTCTATATGATTTTCGGCAACCATGATTATTATGATCCGCAACGGTACTGGTTTGCTTTTCCAGAAAACGTCATTCTCTTTTCATCAGAAGAAGTTCAAACGGTTCAAGGAACAACGAAAAACGGTGAAACCTATGCAATCAGTGGATTTAGCTACCAACATCCTTGGATTACTGAAAATAAAGTAACAGAATTTCCTGCAAGAGCAGCGGTGGATTACCATATCGGGCTTTACCATGGGGACCAAGCTGGTGAACGGTATGCCCCCTTTTCAATCAGTGAAATGAAGCAAAAAGGCTATGATTATTGGGGCTTGGGGCACATCCATGTACCTAAGACGCTCTCAGAGCAGCCACCGATTCTCTATCCAGGTACACCTCAAGGAAAGACCAAGAAAGAACAGGCGACTGGGGTGATTTTGGCAGACTTAACGCCGCAGGGACCAACGATCGAGCGCTTGGAGATCGCAGAGATCGCTTGGCAAAAGCAAGTGGTCGCCTTAGCGGATGTGACTGCCTCGAATGCCGTATTGCCAGCGATCATCGAGCGCTTAAAAAGTCCTGGTTCGCGCTTGCTGCATCTGGTGTTGACCGATGTGCAGCAGCTGCCGCCAGATTGGTTTCCAGCTGCGGAAAAAAATGAATGGCTGACCTACCTCAATGAACGGTTGGCACAAACAGAGCCGCTGCAAGTGATCTATGCCCTTGAAGTCGAGCAAGCCAATGAAGACAAGATCGCATTGGCGGTATCAGAAGATTATATGCTGCAGTTTTTAGCGATGTATGAGTCGCCAGAGATGTTTGCGGATCGATTGTCGGATCTATTGCAGCATCCACTGATCCAGCGGGGGATCACCCATGAATCATTTCAAGAAGAAGTCTTGCAGCAAGCCAAGCAATTGTTGAAAGACGACTTTCAATGGGAGGAGCAGTCATGAGAATTTTAAAAGCAGAGATTACCGGTTTTGGGAAATACCATGAACAAAGCTTTGCCTTTCATCCGAAAAATCAGCTGCTCTTTGGGCACAACGAGATCGGAAAATCGACGTTGTATCAATTTATTGCCGCCATTTTGTTTGGCTTTTCGAAAAAGACAGCCAAGAAAAAAGACTATACCCCCAAAAACGGTGCTGCTTACGGTGGCAAGTTATGGTTGGCGCTGGAACCCTTCGGCGAAGTGATCGTGGAACGCTATCGGCAAGTGGACCGTGGTCGTGCCAAAGTCCATGTCGCTGGCCAGACGGTCGATGAGCAATGGCTGGCACAACACCTGCAGCCCCTCAATCGAGCATTGTTCTTCGATGTCTTTACTTTTCAGCAAGAGCAATTGACCCAGATCGATAAGCTAGAAGAAAATGAGCTGCACCAAGCGTTGATTTCTCTAGGGATCAGCGGCAGTCAAAAAATGCTGCAGCAAGTGGCGCAATATGAAACCACCAATCAGCAACAATACAAGCCACGAGGGCAAAAGCTGCCTTTGAACCAAGCGTTAAAACAATTAGAAAAACTGCAAAAAACGATTGCGGAAAAAGAAAGCGAAGAAAGCCGCATCCAACAGCAGTATCAACAGATCGCCCAGCTGCAAGAACAGATCCAAGACTTGCGGCACCAGTATCAAGCATTGAATGACGCTTATCAGGAAAATCAGCAACAGCTGAGTCACTGGGGCCTTTATGAAGAGTGGCAGCAAATGGCACCAGCAGATACGCTAGCCGATCCTCAGCAAGTCCAAGCCATCAAACAGTTTTATCAGCAGTATCAGCAGCTGACGGAAGAAATTCGCAAAAAAGAAGCCGAATTAGATCAGTTGGAGCAAGGAAAAGAATCAGACAAGTATTTCTTTTACCTTGATCACGAGCATCAGATCAATCACTTGCTGCAGCAGCAAGTGACGATGGCGCGTTTGGCAGATCGTGAAGCAGCAGCCAATCAACAAGAAACAGTCGCCATCACAGAGTTGAATCGCTTGATTGAAAAGCGCCAGTGGAGCAGAAAATCGCCGCCGCTAGTAACGGCTTCGATCCATGAACAAACCACACGTTTACTGCAAGAACGTGTGCAGTTAGAAGAGCTCGAAAAGCGCATGAGGCATTTAGAAGAAAAAGCGCAACCTTTGCAAGACACCGCGGCCCGCTTAGAACAGCAGTATCCTCAATTGATTGGCCGCAAGCCCGTTTCTCGCCCACTATGGCCGCTAGGGATCGTCGGTGGGCTAGTCGCAGTGATCGGTATCTTTTTGCCAAGTCCCTGGCGCTGGCTTGCATTAGGTGCGGGGATCGCAGCGATCATCGGCAGTATTTTGCCGCTGATGAAAGCAGCACCAAACAAGCAGCAAGGCATCAAGCAAGAATGGCAGACGGTCCTCATGCAGCTGGATCTGCTGGGCGAAGAGTTGGCACAGCTGGAAAATGAACAGCAGCAAAAGCAGCAGCAGATCAGCCGTGCCCACCAAGCGTTGACACCCTTTTTTGGTGATTTGCCGGTGGAAAACTGGCAGTCGTATCTATTCGCCTATGATGAAGATGTTGCTAGCTATCAAGCCTACTCACAGCAGCGCAAGCAAGCCTATCAAGAACGGCAAGCGGTCACGGAAGAATTGGCCCCCTTTGAGGAGCAATTCCGCCCGTATGCGGAGTGGCTGCCGCTGCAAAACAAAACCTTGTTAGAAAAAGCGGCGATGTTGCAGAAGTTTCATGAAGAGATGCAAACGATCAAGCTTTCGCGGTTGCAACAACCTAGCACGTTACTGGCCCAACAATTGACCCGTACCCGCAACGAACGCGACCAGCTGTTTGCCCAAGCCAGTGCGCTCTTGCAGCAGCAAGGGTTAGATCACCCTGCAGAAATCAGCCTCTGGTTGAAGCAATGGGAAGCAGCGCAGCGCACGCAGCAGCGAGCAGAAGAATTGGCGGGGATGTTAACACCGATCTATCCCAAACCAGTCACACAAGCAGAATTGCTGCAGCAAAAAGACCAGATCAAGCAGCAGCAAACACAGCTTCAGGCACAAATGCAGCAGTTGACGGAACACAAACAACGCTTGGAATTAGAAGCAGCAGCCAGTCAAAAAAACGGCACCTTGAATCAGCTTTATCAAGAAGAAAGTGAGCTGAAGGCGGTCATTGAAGAACTCGCTGTGGCATGGGGCAGTCGTCAGTTGGCGGCTTCAATTTTGACGGATGTCACGACTGAATTGTCAGAACAGCAATTGCCGCAGCTATTGTCAGCCGCTTCGACTTATTTTGAACAGCTTTCAAACGGACGTTATCAAAAGATTCTTCTGGAAAATGGTCTGTTAGTAGCGGCAAATGCCAGCGAGACCTTTTCGATCATTGACTTGTCCACAGGAACGAAGGATCAGTTGATCATGGCGTTACGTTTCGGTTATCTAGCGCTGCAAAAAAATCACCCGTTGTGCCCGATCATTATTGATGATGGTTGGTTGCATTATGACAGTGTTCGTAAGGAACGCTTCGCAGCACTATTAAAAGAGTTTGGACAAAGTTATCAAGTAATTTGTTTGTCTTCTGACCAAGAAATGGTAAGCTATTATCAGAAGTACCAGCAGCCTATCCAGGATCTGAGTAAAGGAAGTGAAAGATTTGGCTGATCGGCCAAATAAGCCCATGAAAAAAATTCGTGAATTAACTGTTGATGAAACGTTTCAACTTTTCTTACTGATCAAAAATGCCGATGTACGGATCGCGAAAAACGGCAAAAAGTTTATTGCCTTCACGTTTCAGGATACATCTGGCACGATCGATGGAAAGTTTTGGGATGCATCAGATGAAGAAATCGCTCGTTTTGAACCCGGGAAAGTGGTACTACTAGATGGGAAACGAGAAGTTTACCAAGGCAATCCGCAAGTCAAAATCATGCATTTGCGTTTAGCGAAGCCGGAAGAACCCCACGAACCAAGCCAATACATGGAAAAAGCGCCCTTGCGAAAAGAAGAGATGGAAGAAGAAATCAGTCAAACCTTGTTTGAGATCACAAATCCTCACTGGAATCGCATCGTCCGTTTCTTGTTGAACAAGTATAAAAAGGAATTCTTTGATTTTCCAGCTGCGAAGCGCAATCACCATGCCTTCGCCAGTGGATTGGCGTATCATACGACAACTATGCTGCGTTTAGGAAAAGCGATCGTCAAAGAATACCCTGAATTAAATGCGTCACTGCTGTATGCGGGCATTATTTTACATGATTTAGGAAAAGTGATCGAGTTGACAGGTCCCATGACGACAGAATATACCTTAGCGGGGAATCTAGTAGGGCATTTGGTCTTAGTGGATGAAGAAATCACGCAAGCCTGTATTGCTTTGAAATTTGATGACAAACAAGAAGACATCGTTGTTTTGCGGCATATGGTCTTAGCCCACCATGGCTTGTTAGAATATGGGTCACCTGTTCGGCCCCGCATAATGGAAGCGGAGATCCTCCATCAGATCGATAATTTGGATGCTTCCATGCAAATGATGCTGACCTCGATCCGCCTGACAGAACCTGGTCAATACACAGACCGAATTTTTGGCATGGACAATCGGAGTTTTTATGTACCAAAAGAAGTGTAGCAGTGATGTTGCAGCTTGATCGATCAAAGTGAATGATAGAAAGAACAAAAACCACGCTAGGCTTGCTTAGCGTGGCTTTTTTAGCTGCTGGAAAAAACAGTTGAATCGTAGATAGAAATCTAATCGGCACAAAAAAAGAAGCACCGCTATGACGGCACTTCTTTGTTCGTTTATTCAGCAGAAGAATCTGTAGCACTTTCACTTGTTGCAGTAGAATCATCGGTTGCCTCAGTAGCAGAAGAATCTGCTGCTGAGCTGTCTGTTGCATCTGTTGCAGAAGAGTCAGCAGTTGAATCTTCTGTTTCGGCAGCTGTGATGTAATCAGAAAGCAAGTCTGCTAAGTCAGAGTCTTTCATTTTCACATTGGCTGCTTGCAATTCTTGACCGATCGTTGCTGCCATAAAGGTTGAATCATTCAACAACGTGTTTTGAGCAATTTCAGTCAATTCATCTTTGTATTTATCCATATCGTTGCCTTTGTCTTGGTTTTTCACCATTTTCACGATATAGTATTCCGTCGTATAAGTCGACGTGTTGGTTGCAGAGATCACTTCAGAGATTTCACCATCTTTTAAATCAAAAGCGGCTGTTTTCACTTCGTTTGGCACAGCAGTTGACGTAGAATCGAATTTGATCGTTCCGCCATCTTCTTTTGTTGCTGCATCCGTTGATTTTTCTTTAGCGATTTCGCCAAAGTCAGCATCATCTTTTTTCGCTTCTTCTAAGACATCTTTGGCATCATCTTCACTTGCTACTTTGATGATTTGTGCTTCTACTTCTGGGTGGAAAGAATCCCAAGCAGTTTTCATTTCTTCATCAGTAATATCCATGTTGGCTTTTAAGCCTTCACGTAACGCAAGCTGTTCTTTCAATTCTGCACGGTAAGATTTCACCGTATAACCAGAAGCAGTCAAGGTTGATTCAAAGGAATCACTACCGCCGTATTGTTCAGCCACGTTGTTGAATTGTTCGTCGATCATTTCTTCAGTCACGTCATCGCCGTATTTTTCATTAAAGACTTTTAAGACGATCATTTGACGCAACGCTTGTTGGTTTTCTGAACTTGTTTTTGCTTTGTCATAAAAATCTTGAACAGTGATTTTACCGCCCTTCATTGTTGCGATTTCCTCACTTGAGTTTCCACAAGCCGCTAATGCAAAAAGACTCATTGCACTGACTGCTACTAAAAGTAATTTTTTCTTCATTCGTTTAAGCACTCCTAATTCTAAAAAGATTCATAATAATCACTGCACCTACTATACCACTTCTAGAAATGGTTGGGAAGAAAACAGTGGATGTTTCAAACAAAATTCATAAAAACTACAAATTTTCGATTTGTTTGTCATCCGCTGCGCTTTGGGCTTGAATCGTCGTAATGTGTTGATTCAATTGCTCCATTTGGGTCTTGATCCGAGCAAGGCGCGGTTGGGCTTGGAATTTGAAGGCTTCCAAATCTTTCGTGAAAGACTCCGTAACAACAGGGATCGTTTCGTCGATCGTTTTGCGGGTCACCATTACGGCATCTTTTAGCTGTTTGACGCTGTCATTGAATTCTAAGGTCGCTTCTGTCGTGTCATCTAAATAGCGAATCAATTCTTCACGGGTTTCATTGCCGCTTTTCGGTGCAAAAAGCAAACCGCCTAAGCCGCCGGCGATGGACCCGAATAATAGTCCTTTAAGAAAATTGCCGATCATTTAGTCCACCTGCTTTCCAATTTTTTCGGCGATTGCCGCTAGTTCTTCCCCCGTGTAATTGTCTGCGTGATTGCCAAAATGGATCTTGAAATCATCGTCTTTGCTGTAACGAGGAATCAAATGGACATGGGAATGGAAGACCGATTGATACGCCAATTCTTTATTGTTGTTGATGATATTTAAGCCTTCGATTTCAGGGAATGCTTTTTCGATCGCCCGAGCAATCTTAGGGATGCGGGCAAAAACCGCTGCTGCCAACGTTTCATCGTACTCAAAAATATCCGTCACATGGGTTTTGGGAATCACCAATGTATGACCAGGGGTGACTTGGGAAATATCTAAAAAGGCATAAACTTGCTCATCCTCGTAGACTTTGTAGCTAGGGATCTCACGATTGTTGATTTTACAAAAAATACAATTTTCCATTGTAAAAAAACCTCCTTGATCTATTACCTCTACTTTACCATATTTTGCTTTTTTTCGTCTGGTTTCCTCTTTGAAAAAGTCGGAACAAGGCAACTGTTCCTTCAACAAAGGCGCTTTTTTAAAGAAATGCGAAAAGCGAGCGAGAAACGCTTGCATTTAGATTCCAACAACCCTAGACTTAATATCAGAAATCAATTGGAAAGAAGGAACCTATGAAACCGATCATCAAAGAAACCTTACAGAAAAAAACAACGACTTCAGCGAAGCTCCGCTACTTGGCTTATGCCTATAAAGAATGGTTGATTGCGATCACGCTTTTTGTGGTGTTCGCAGGTTCGATCACCTATTCGCTAACGCGTCCAAAAGAAGAAGTAGTCAATGCCGCCATCGTCACTGAAACAGCGATGGACCCTACGGTGCAGAGTGAATTGGAGACAGCCATTGAGACCTGGGCGATCGACCAAGGGTATCAAAAAGAAGAGTTGAGGATCAGTCTGGTTTCCTATGCTGAACCTGCTGCTGTCCAAGCCTTTACTACCCGTCTTGCCGCCGGTGCGATCCAAATGGTCATTTTTCCAGCGAGTGATGCACAACTGTGGCAAGAACGCTTTGGCAGCCAAGAATTGCCGCAAGAAACCATTACAGTGGGAGAAAACGAATTTATCTTACAAGTCACGAATAAAGAAAAATAAGCAACGGTTTTGCTAGCGGATTGAAAAAAGAGCCTACGTTGACAGAAAGCCGTAATTAGGCGAATCGGAGGAAAAGAATGACTTTACAAGTAGCAAATGTGACAGGCGGTTATAACCAGCTGCCAGTCTTAAAAAATATTGATTTTACGATCGGCGATGGTGAGCTCGTTGGTCTGATTGGCTTGAATGGGGCGGGGAAGAGTACGACGATCAAAGAAATCATCGGGTTACTGCAACCTCACAGCGGGACGATCACGATCGACGGCTTGACCTTGAAGGAGAACCCAGAGCAATACCGCAAACAAATCGGGTATATTCCCGAAACCCCATCTTTATATGAAGAATTGACCTTAAGAGAGCACATTGAAGTGACAGCGATGGCCTATGACCTTCCGCAAGAAGAAGCCATGAAGCGAGCGGAGCGTTTGTTAAAAACCTTTCGCTTAGAAAACAAACTCGATTGGTTCCCAGCAAACTTCTCAAAAGGGATGAAACAAAAAGTCATGGTGCTGTGTGCCTTTTTGATTGAGCCAAGCGTCTACATCATTGATGAACCTTTTCTAGGATTAGATCCTTTAGCGATCAATGCGTTATTGGAGCTGATGAATGAGATGAAACAAACCGGGGCATCAATTTTGATGTCCACCCATATTTTAGCAACCGCAGAGAAGTATTGTGACAAATTCATCCTACTGCATAACGGTGAGATCCGCGCACAAGGGACATTGGCGCAGCTAAGAAGCCAATTTCAAGCGCCAGAAGCCTCCCTTGATGATCTGTACCTCGCACTGACAAAGGAGAGTCAAGCATGAAGCAGTTTTTCTCGCAACGCTTACAGCGGCATCAAAAACAGATGACACGCTATTTGCGCTATGTCTTCAATGATCATTTTGCTTTGATCAGCACCTTCTTAGTGGGAGGTCTGGGGCTGTATTATTCAGAATTGCTAAAAACATTGCCGCGGCCGTTTCCATTAGGCGGCATCATCGTGGTCGCTGTTTGGCTCTTCGTTTTACCGCTGGGACGCTTAGCGACACTGACGAAACCGGCAGATTTGATTTTTCTGTTAGCCAAAGAAGGGCAAATGAGAAGTTACCTCAGTCAAGCCCTGCGTTATTCCCTCTGGCTGCCCTTTGGGGTCTTATTTTTAGCCGTAGGAGCAACGATGCCTTTGGTCGTGGTCACCGCAAACAGTACATTTGCTTCCTTTCCCTTCTTTTTAGGAATGATGTGGCTGTTAAAACTGGGGGATCTTTCACTGCAGCGGATTCGGTTGTATCAAGAAACACAGCAGCAAGTCAAACAGCAGCGAGGAATCTGGTTCGCCAGTGCGTTAGCTGCCACACTTGCCAGTATTTATGTAGCACCTTGGCTAGGGTTGGTGATCAGCATCCTCCAAGCAATCTGGTTCCTCTTTGGCGTGAAATCTAATCGTCAGCTTTTGGATTGGGACTATATGATCCAAGCCGAGCAATCGCGTTTATTACGGATTTATCGATTTATCAACTTGTTTACAGATGTTCCCCAAATCACGACGGAAGCCAAACGACGCAAATACCTCGACTGGTTGCTGGCAAAGATCAAACCAGCCCAAAGCAATACGTATCTTTATCTTTACTTGCGCCGAGTGATTCGTGGTGGGCAATACGGCGGTCTTTATGTCCGTTTATCCTTGATTGGTGGCTTCGTCTTATTCTTTGTCGATGAGCTTTGGATCAGTCTGCTGATCGGCTGCTTGTTTCTTTATCTGATCGGTTTCCAACTGATCCCTTTGATCAATGAATTTCAATACATGGTTTTGACCCATTTGTATCCCGTGCCAGAAAAACAAAAAGCCGCAGCAATCAAAAAAATTATCGGGTCACTTTTGCTTGTGACGACTGTTTTTTTCGGCGTGATCTGTTGCTTGCGCTTGCCCGTTGTTTGGCAAGGGGGCATCGCTTTTGTGGGCTTCTTCCTCTTTGCGGGTCTTTTTTTAGGCATCTACTTGCCAGGGCGATTAAAGAAAATGCACGCCTGATCCTCAGGAAACCTCTCTTACAAAAAGCGAACGCATATGCGCTTGACGGCGACCCTTTAGGAAGCTAGAATAAGAGGTACTGCGAAATAAGGAGAGAAGCTAGGATGGATATTCGCTTGGATCAAGATTGGCGTATGCGGCCGATCAAAGGCGACACCGGGAAAGCCTATATCGGGCTCAAGGACAACGACAAAGTCTTTATCAAACGAAATACGACCCCGATGCTTGCGGCACTCTCTAAAGAGGGCATTGCACCCAAACTCGTCTGGACGAAACGGACGGGAAATGGGGATACGCTCTCCGCACAAGAATGGCTGGATGGACGGGTCTTAGATCCCGATGAGATCGGCCAAAGAAATGACGTCATTGATGTGTTGTATCACTTGCATCATTCAAAAACGCTGGCACAGATGCTAAGCAAAATCGGCGGACAAGTCAGATCGCCTGAACAAATGCTGATGGATTATCAAGATCAGCTGCCTTCTGCGGTGGCTCAAAACCGTTTTATTCATTTGGTCACCGAGTATTTAAAAGCCAATATTCCAGCTTTTGACGAGCAAAAAGCCGCGGTCGTCCATGGCGATGTCAATTATCGAAATTGGCTGGTTTGTCAAAACTATTTGTATTTAGTCGATTGGGATTCCGTGATGTTTGCAGATCCAGCAATCGATATCGGGACTATTTTAGGTCACTATGTGCCGCTATCCAGCTGGTCCCATTGGCTGGTGCGCTACGGTATCCATAGCAGCAGCGAAGTGATCGAAAAAATTTATTGGTATGCATTGTTGAGTATGCTGCAAGAGGTCAAAAAATATTATCTGCGGGGCGATTACAAAGCCATGAATGCAGAGATTTTACAATTAAAACGAATTTATAGTGAATGAAGAGAAGATGGAGCGAGGCAATTTGGTTCCATCTTGTTTTTTCGGAAAGGAAGAAACATGAGAGTAAGAAAACGTGCAGGTGCAAAAGAGCTGATTGAAGCTCATCCACAATACGTCGTTGCAGAGCCTACCGAATGGAAAGGGCGTTGGCATGAACGCTTTGGCAATGATCATCCGCTACACATCGAGATCGGCATGGGAAAAGGTCAATTTATTACGGAAATGGCGAAAGCTCATCCCGAAATCAATTATATTGGGGTAGAGATGCAGATCAGTGTCGTTTCGATCGCACTGGATAAAATGATCGAGCAGGAGATCCCAAACTTGCAGCTGCTGCATGTGGATGGTTCGGTTTTGACCAACTATTTTGAAGACAATGAAGTAGACCAGATCTATTTGAATTTTTCTGATCCATGGCCTAAGAAGAAGCATGAGAAGCGCCGTTTGACTTCTAAAGCCTTTTTAGCGGTGGACGAGCAAATTTTACGACCTAATGGCGAAATCCATTTCAAAACGGACAACCAAGGATTGTTTGAGTATTCCTTAGCGAGCTTTTCTCAATATGGCATGATCATCAAACAAGTTTGGTTGGACCTGCATAACAGTACCTTTGAGAACAATATCATGACGGAATATGAAGAAAAATTCTCAAGCCGCGGGCAGCGAATCTATCGAGTGGAAGCCCAATTTGTGGCAAAAGACCCGCAGGAATAAAGAAGAGACGAAAGACGAAGCAAATTTGCTTCGTCTTTTTTTTCTATTCTCAAAAGGCTTGCGTATTTCTTTTTAGGAGGGATAAGTCGTGGATATTCAAGCATTCTCAGATGAGTTGATTCACTATGGCAGACAAGAACGCATGCAGGATCTGGCCATTTTGCCGAGCGGTACACAGATGGAGGTGATTTTCAGTAAAAGCTATCTCAGAAAGACCTATCAAGTACTGACCAACGAAGAAGCCCAGCAGCTGATCACTCGCTTCAAATTTTTAGGAGGAATGGAGGTGGGAGAACGACGCAAAGCTCAGTTAGGAGCAGTCAGTTATCCGTTAGGCGATCAGCTGCAGCGGCTGCGCATCTCCACAGTCGGTGATTACCAAGGGCGTGAAAGTCTCGTGATGCGGTTTCTTTATCCTTTGACTCAGGAGCACCTGCGCTATTTTTTTGCAGAAGACGTCCAGCAGATCCAACAGGCAACCAAACAAAGAGGGCTGTATTTGTTTTCTGGCCCCACTGGCTCAGGGAAATCGACCCTCATGTATCAATTAGCTCGGGCAACCAAGGGGCAAATCATTACCATCGAAGATCCTGTGGAGATCGAGGAGCCGCGCTTTTTACAGCTGCAAACCAATTTGAAGATCGAACAAGACTATGATGAATTGATTCGCTTGTCCTTGCGGCATCGTCCAGACCTGCTTTTGATCGGCGAGATTCGTAACAAAGAAACGGCGCAAGCCGCTGTACGAGCCGCTCTGACAGGTCACCGAGTATTTGCCACGATCCATGCCCGAGGTGTAGCAGAAACCAAGACGCGGCTGCTGGAATTGCTCGGGCCAGACGATCGTCTGGCACATGCGCTGCAAGGGATCATTTATCAGCGATTGTTGCCAAATGAAGCGAATGAACCTCATGGATTGCTGGCATATCACTTTTATGAGGGGCAAGTGGAAAAAAAGTGGCAGCAGGTATTAAAACAAGTGAAAGAAAGTGGGTGGATCAGCGATGAAGTTTATGAAAAAGAAGCCCCAGCTACCACGCCGTGCAACTGAAGCCCTCTTAGTCACCTTCACGGTGTTATTGGAGAGTGGCTTTTCCCTACAAGAAAGCCTCCAAGTGCTGCTGCGCAGCCGCCAGTTTTCTGAACCTGTGATCGAACAGCTAATTGTACATCTCGCCCAAGGGCAAAGCTTTGCAGCAGCGGTAGCGCCGTTGTCGTTATCGGCTACTGAAAAAAGTCAGCTTCATTTAGCAGAAAATCATGGGGATCTCACGGCGACCTTGCGGCGGATGGTCGACTACCATAAATTGGTCAACAAGCAAAAACAGCTGCTGTACAAAGTAGCTGCCTATCCGCTTTTGTTACTGGTCTTTTTAATAGCTGCGCTTTTTGGGATGCACCGCTTTTTATTGCCCCAATTGCTAGCCTCTGGCATGATCGACGAAGGTCATTGGGGCATTCGCGCCATCACTTGGGCACCAGCAGTACTTATCCTCTTCTTGTTGTTAAGTGTGCTGCTTTTTGTGATCAGCCGCTGGGTGTTTGCCCGCCGCACTGCCTTGCAAAAAGCTGTGTTTTTCAGCCACCTGCCATTGTTCGGAGCATTGTACACGAGTTATCACACGAGTTTTTTCGCATTGGAATGGGGCAAGTTGTTTCAGCAAGGGTTAGATATCCAACAGATCATCGAGTGTATGGAGCACACCAATAAAGCTACCTTGATCCAAGAATTAGCACGAGAACTGCGAGTGACCTTGACACTTGGGGGCGAACTCCCAGAAAAACTTCGTCATTTCTCGTTTCTCACACCCGAATTTTCTTTGATCGTCTTTCAAGGAGAAGTACGAGGAAAGTTAGGAGAAGAGCTTTTTTTATACAGTCAATTATTGATGGAACGCTTGTTTCAACGAATCGAAAAAGCCATTCACTGGGTTCAGCCTCTGATTTTTTTGTTGGTTGCTTTAATGATCGTTGGGATCTATGCCGCTATGTTTTTACCAATCTATGGAAATATCCAAGGAGTGATCGAATGATAGAAAAGAAAGTAGCATCTCCTCGCAAGCAGGGGATTTGGCGTGTCAAAAAAGGCTTTACATTGGTTGAAATGCTAGTCGTTTTATTAGTGATCAGTATTTTGGTTTTGTTGTTTGTCCCAAATCTTGCCAATCAAAGAGGAATCATTGATGAGAAAGGAAATGCGGCGATCGTGAAAGTAGTGGAAACCCAGATCGAACTCTTTCGTCTAAATGAAGATCGGGTGCCTTCGAAAGAAGAATTGATTGCAGAAGGGTATGTATCTGAGGAACAATATGCGATTTATGAGCAAAGAAAGTGAGAACAATGGCACTAGGGGATTTTCTGGGTTTACCTTGATGGAAAGTCTCTTGGTACTCTTGGTCAGTAGTCTCTTTCTCTTTTTCCCCGTCGTGGCTATCGAGTACTATCAACGATCTGCGGAAGTTTTCGGCTTTTGTGCTCGCTTAGAAAAAGGACTCTATACCTTGCAGCAATCGGCCATCATCGATAACACACAAACCCGAGCAATCTATCAAGCAGAGCCAACACCAACTGTTTCATTTTACGGCGCTGCAACTGAGCCAGTCACCAAGATCGACGTTCCTCCTCAACTAGCGATGCAGGCGTTTCCCGATATTCTTTTTAGTAGTCAATCCGGCAACAACAGCAGTCTGCGAAGGATCATTTTCTATTGGCAGGAGAAAAAGCAAACCATCAGCTATAAGTTTTTATTTGGGAGTGGCCGTTATGAAAAAATCGTTGAATAGTGGGTTCATCTTAGCAGAAAGCCTGATTGGCTTTGGGGTCTTGGCAACTTGTGTGTTACTGTTTTTAGCAATGCAGACCGCTTCACTGACGCAAAGTGCGGCATTGCAAGAAAAAGCCCAAATGCTGCGGGTGCTGTATGAAGAAGTCCAGAACCACTCCTTTGATGCGTCAACCATTACCTACACGACGCAGCGTCAGGCAGTCTATCAAGTTCGCTTTTGGCAAGCAGCGCAGCATCAACAAGCACGCATCCAAAGCTGCGAGCAGCTCTGGGAGATCGTGTATGAAGAGTAAAGGCTTTACTTTGTTGGAGTGTCTGTTGTCTTTATGGGTATTGGCGATCTGCTTATTGCTGATCAGCGGGATCGTTAAGCACCTCGCACCCGTCAATCAGCAGATCATGGCTCGCAAAGATCAAGAATGGCATGTGTTTTTGTTTCAGCTGGAACGGGAATTAAGTACCTGTACCTATCTATCGGTCAGTGAGACCACACTGTATTTGAGAAGCAGTCAAAACAATTCGGTCACCATCGATCGCATCAATCGCGTGCTGCGAAAGCGGGACAACAATGGGTATCAACCACTATTGACAGAAGTAACGGATGTGTCTTTTGAGAAAATTGGCGCAGCGATCCGCTTTACCGTTTCCTTTGAGAATGGAGAGCAGAAAATTGGACAATGGAAAATTCACACACAAGAGGCGGCATAAAGGCGGTATTTTACTCACAGCATTGTTGTTTGTGCAGCTGTTGAGCTTGATGTTATTGCTAGTGTTAGAAAACAGCCGCACAACAGCCCTTTTTTATACAAAAACCATTGAAACCTATGAAGCCCGCATCATGAGCGAACTGTTTCATACGGAATTCTTGCAAAACGAATTGGCAGATCAAGGGTCACGACTTTATAATGTAGGAAAGTTAACCTATGAACGGCAAGGACAACTCTTACAGATCGAGTGCCATGTCAAAAGCCGCCGCTTTACATTTACCTTTTTGTTACCCGAAGAAGAGCCTGAAATAGACACAGATGACCAAGAAGAATAGTACAGGAAAAGGATGGTTGTTTCGACCATCCTTTTTCATACAGAAATAGAAAAAGAATGTTTACAGCTTCACAAATTATTCTAAACGAAAGCGATTGATTATTTTGGATGAATCGGCTAAAATTAAACAGGTATATATGTTGTTATAGTTTTGAAAAGAGGTGCAAGATGTCCGCAGAAAAAATGGAAACGTCTTTTCATTTGACCGTTGAAGCGATCCAACTGCTTCAAAACGCATTGGAAACGTCTTTTTTTGATGCTTACGTAGAGACGATCGAAAATTTTGTTGATCAATACCAAGTTCGCGTGATCGATGGGGTACCAGATGAAGCAACTGCTGCTCGTTTAGAAACCATCTATCAAGAAATTCGAGCAATGGAACTATCGGCAGAAGAAAAACGCAAGCTTGCGCAGTTGGTTTTGTTGAAAGGCAGCCAAACGGAGCGCCTGCAGGCCAATCACCAACTGACACCAGATAGTCTTGGGTTTTTATTCGTCTATTTGATCGAGCAGTTGAGTAGTGCCGACCAACCAGTGAAACTTCTTGATTTATCGGTAGGCATGGGGAATCTCTTATTGACAGTCTTGCTGAATCTGCAATTAGCGAAGCGTCCAGTAGAAGGAACCGGTGTGGATATTGACGAAACCTTGTTGGCGATCGCAGCTGCAACTGGCGAATGGACCAAAGCGCCCTTGCATTTGTTCCATCAAGATGGCTTGCAAGAGCTTTTGATCGAACCGATGGATCTGGCGATCAGCGATCTACCGGTGGGCTATTACCCACAAGATGACAAAGCCCGCAGCTTCATTACGGCGGCTCCAGAAGGGCACAGTTACGCCCATCATTTGTTGCTGGAACAAGCGATGAACTATGTCAAAGCTGGCGGTTACGGTTTGTTCTTAGTACCAAGCAACTTTTTGGAAACGGAACAGAGTGAATTTTTGAAAAAATGGCTGAAAGAAAAGGTTTATTTGCAAGGAATGATTCAGCTTCCTGAAGAACTCTTTAAAAATGAACATTCACGTAAAAGTATTTTGCTTTTACAAAACCATGGAGGGACAAGCAAACAAGCAGACGAAGTCTTGCTGGTCAAGCTAGCCTCACTGAAAGAACCAAAGAACATCACAAAACTTTTTGAACAATTTGCGGCTTGGAAAGCAGCAAATCTGTAATATAATTCGGATAAGGAGATCATCATGTCAAAAACAATCGCAATCAATGCTGGAAGTTCAAGTTTAAAATGGCAATTATATCAAATGCCAGAGGAAACAGTTGTCGCTAAAGGAATCGTTGAACGAATCGGTTTGAAAGATTCTATCTTTACCATCAAATATGGGGAAGATCAAAAATTCGAACAAATCATCGACATCAACGATCACGAAGTAGCTGTAAAAATGTTATTGGATCAACTGATCGAATTAAACATTTTAGGTGCCTATGATGAAATCACTGGCGTCGGTCACCGCGTCGTTCACGGCGGAGAAGATTTCCCTGATTCAGTTGTGATCACAGACGAAGTGATGGAACGCATCCAAGCATTGGCTGAATTTGCGCCATTACACAACCCAGCAAACTTGATGGGGATCACTGCTTTCAAAAAAATCTTGCCAGAAATCATCAGTGTCGCTGTTTTTGATACTTCTTTCCATGCAACGATGCCAAAACACAATTACCTATACAGCTTGCCATTAGAGTACTATAACGAATTTAAAGTACGTAAATACGGCTTCCACGGTACAAGCCACCGTTATGTTTCTGAGCGTGCAGCAGAAATGTTAGGTAAACCAATCGAAGAATTAAAAATCATCACTTGCCATCTAGGGAACGGTGCGTCGATCACTGCGGTTGACGGCGGAAAATCAGTAGATACATCAATGGGCTTCACGCCATTAGCTGGTGTAACGATGGGCACACGTTCAGGTGACATCGATCCTGCTGTTTTGCCTTACTTAATGGAAAAATTAGATTTGAATATCGATGAAATGGTGGATGTTTTAAACAAAAAATCTGGTTTATTAGGTTTAACTGGTATTTCCAGCGACATGCGCGATCTAGAAGCAAACTACGACAAAGAAGAAGTCAAAGTTGCTTATGACGTCTTTACTGACCGCATCCGTAAATACATCGGTGGCTATGTCACAACCATGAACGGTGTTGATGCGATCGTCTTTACTGCTGGTATCGGTGAAAATGATGCCCACGTCCGCAGCGAAGTTATCAAAGGCATGACTTGGTTTGGTTGCGAATTAGATGCCGATCAAAATGCAAAACGCGGCGAAGAATTAGTGATCTCAACTGAAGAGTCAAAAGTCAAAGTACTTTTGATCCCAACAGATGAAGAATTAATGATCGCTCGCGATGTGGAACGTTTACGCGGCTAAGCGAAAACCTTCCTTAGAATAGAAGCTGAAACACATGCAAGAGAAATGCTTGCATGTGTTTTTTTGTAGGAAAGTCCGCAAAATGGGGCTAGAGAGAAAAATTGGTGAAGACCATTTTCTAATTTTTTAAACAGATAATTTAATAATTATACATATGAGAATTGGCTCATACTGCACCTAGGTGGAGGGCTTCTCATTTTGCTTTCATTTGAATTTAAATTTCCCTCCTTTTTTACAAGATGTTCTCAGGGAAATACCCTTGTAAAAGTTGCCAAATGGGAATAAACTGGCATTTGTGAATTTTCAGAAAAATTCCGCTATTTTATTTTCATTAATTTTTATAAGGGGCCATTACATATGGAAAAAGAAAAAACATTCTTAGGTCAGCCGCGAGGGCTGTCGACTTTATTCTTCACGGAAATGTGGGAACGATTCAGTTATTATGGTATGCGGGCGATTTTGGTGTACTTCATGTACGATGCAGTTGCCAACGGCGGCTTAGGGTTGCCAAAAGGAACGGCTGTGGCGATCATGTCGATTTACGGTTCCTTAGTGTATATGTCAAGTATTGTTGGCGGCTGGATCTCGGACCGTCTGTTAGGATCAAATAAATCCGTCTTTTATGGTGGGATCTTGATCATGTTAGGACACATCGTTTTGGCAACACCTTTAGGGATTCCAGCGTTGTTTGTGTCCATGATGCTGATCGTCATCGGAACCGGACTCTTGAAATCCAACGTGTCGGGTATGGTGGGGCATTTATACAGCAAAGACGATATCCGTCGGGATGCTGGTTTCTCGATTTTCTACATGGGGATCAATATTGGCGGCTTGTTAGCACCGATCATCGTCGGGATCTTAGGACAAGAGGTCAACTACCACTTAGGCTTTTCGATTGCTGCTATCGGGATGTTCATCGGTTTGGTGCAGTATTATGTGCAAGGAAAAACCACGTTGAAAAGTGTAGCGATCGCGCCAACGAATCCCTTATCGGCAGCCGAAAAGAAAACCTTCTTCCGAGCAGTCGTTCTGGTTCTTCTCGCATTGGCAGTGTTGTTTGGCGCAGCAGCTGCAACTGGCCATCTGACGGTGGATTTCTTCATCAACTTTATCAGTGTTCTAGGTATTTTCTTACCGATCTACTACTTTACCAAAATGCTCCGTTCGAAAGATGTCACACCAGATGAAAAGAAAAAAGTGTTGGCCTACATTCCGCTGTTTTTGTCAGCGATCGTCTTTTGGTCATTGGAAGAACAAGGCTCATCGATCTTGGCATTGTTTGCCGCTGACCGTACGCAATCAACGTTATTCGGCATCAATATTCCAGCAAGTTTGTATCAAACCTTAAATCCACTTTTTGTCGTCTTATTGACACCTGTCTTTGTCTGGTTGTGGACCAAACTAGGCTCTCGTCAGCCACGGACAGAAGTGAAGTTTGCCATCGGTTTAGTCTTAGCCGGTTTGTCCTTTCTATTGCTAATGCTGCCAAGCCTCTTGTTTGGAGTAGAAGAACGGGTCAGCCCATTATGGTTGGTATTGAGCTTCTTCATCATGATTGCAGGGGAAATGTGTCTTTCACCGGTGGGCTTGTCGGTGACGACCAAACTTGCGCCGAAAGCCTTCGAAGCACAAACCTTGGCGATTTGGTTGTTAGCAGACGCTTCTTCACAAGCCATCAATGCGCAAATCGCTCGGTTCTACACACCGCAAACAGAAGGGATGTACTATGGCATCGTCGGCGGAGTAGCCGTTGTTGTCGGTATCATCTTGTATTTAGCTAGAAAACCGATCCGCAACTTGATCGGCAACATTCATTGATCAAAAAATAAAAACTTGATTTTCCGCCTATGCATGGATTGAACAACCCATGCATACGGTAGGAAAATCAAGTTTTTTTGTTGCAAATCAATCTCTTAATCAATCAAGGGGCTCAATGGCTGGTGCGTGATCTGCTGCTGTGCAATGACCAGGGCTTCTTGGAAGTGCTGCTGTAAAAAGTAGCGGTCATGGCTGACCGCCAACAGGGTCCCTTGATAATCTTGCAGCATTTCTTCAATTTCTTCTCGGGCATAGCTGTCGGGATGATTGGTTGGTTCATCCAAAATCAGGACGTTGATTTTTTCTAAAAAGAGTTTCAGTAACGCCAAACGGATTTTTTCACCACCAGATAAATCTTTGATTCGTTTGGCCACATCACTTTGATAAAACCCACTTTTGGCCAATTGCCGACGAGCAGCCTCTTCGTTTCCTGTCAACGTCTGTACGTAGGCCAACAAGCGACTCTCAGGATCGGCAAACTGCAGCTGTTGGGGCAAATAGCCAATTTGTAAGCTGCTGCCGCGCTTGATAGTGCCGCCGCTAGGAAGCTCCTCACCGAGAAGTAATTTGAGTAAGGTTGATTTTCCAGTACCATTGTCGCCAATGATGGCTAGATGCTCCCCACGGTAGATTGCAAAACTACTGTCTTTGAATAGGAGCTGATCGGCATATTGCTGGTGCAAGTCGCAAACGATGAACACCTCTTTGCCTGATTTTCCGCCATTTGCCAAGCCTTGTAGCCGATTTTTCGGGGGCGCTGGCGGTTTGACCAGCGTAAGTTTCGCTAGGCGGCGTTCCAATTCTTTGGCTTTTTTGAAGAAGGATTCATTGTCTCCTTCATGGCCCCACTGACGAAACCGACGAATCATGACTTTTAGCCGCTGGACTTCTTTTTGCTGCAGTTCGTAATTTTTGGTCAGCTCCGCCAAGCGAGCTTCTTTTAAGACACGAAATCGGCTGTAATTTCCAGGATACTCAACCAAGGCGCCTTCTTCCAGTTCCCAGGTCTTGGTGGTGACTTGATCGAGAAAGTGCCGATCGTGCGAAACGACTAGAACCGCTTTTTTCGTGTTCTGTAAATAATTTTCTAACCAGCGGATACTGGAAAGATCCAAGTGATTGGTTGGTTCATCCAGTAACAGCAGGTCAGCATCGGCAACTAACACTTTGGCTAAAGCGACTTTGACCCGTTCACCGCCGCTAAGCTCTGTTAAGCGTGCGTTCTGTCGATGGGGAATTCCTAAGCCTTGTAAGATCGCGGAAATTCGGTCTTCTAATCCATAGCCGCCCAGCTCTTCAAAGCGCTGCTGCAACTCGCCATAACGGATCAGACACTTCTCTAAATCAGTATCGGGTTCTGCCATCAAGGCTTCGTAATGGCTCATTTGCTGCTTGAGTTCTTGAATGGTAGCAGCAGAATGGAGCAGGTAGTGGGTAACGGTTGCTTCAGAAACTGTCAGCTCTTGCTCGACCGTCCCGATCCTCAAGCCTTTTTGGCGGCTGATAACGCCGCTATCGACGCCTTCACTGCCAGTCAAGATTTGTAAAAAGGTTGATTTGCCCGTTCCGTTGATGCCGACTAGGGCAATTTTTTCCCCAGCTTCGATTTGGCAGGATAACTCCTCAAATAACGGATTCCCGCCGATGGTTTTTTTAATAGCAATTGCTTGTATGATCATGATCTCTCTCCTTGAGACCACTCAAAAAGGCCATGGATATCCATGGCCAGTGTTATTTAAACTCAGATTCTCTTGAGAAAAATACCTTGAGATGGCCATTGATTTTACGTGAATTTCACTGTTTTGGACAGACTCGTCCCGTCAACAGCAACTGTAAAACCAATTGCATGGCTAAATGCGATATGGTATCGTTGGTAATTTTCATTACTTGTTATTTTAGTCATGCGCATCATGGTAGTTTCCCCTCCTTTGTGTCTTTGTCTTTTCAGTGTACCTGAAAGTATTAGAAAGTTCAACCAGTACTGGCGGTTTCTTAGCGTTCCTCGATGCGTAATTCTGTCAGAGAGCTTTCTTTCATCTGACCGATGACTAATGGAACGGTCTCATGAACCACATCGCTGTATTCTAAGCCGAACCAGCGTTCAGGTGAAATGGTATGGCGTTTGATAAAAAGCTTCGTCTGCATGACTTGCTTCTGCCATTTGCTTAATGCAGTTGCATTCGACAGCTCTTCTTCGATCATCACGAATTGGAAATCGCCCACATTGCGTCCAGGCGTTAAGGAGTAGCGTTGCGGCTGCAGCGGCAAGCGACCATCTTTCATTAATTCTTGAATGATTTGGCGAATGTAGAGATTGACTTCTTGCGGCACCCGAAAGCCGAGATAAAGCTTTAGTTTAACGATAAAATCGGTATCTGCCATCGAAACTTCATATTTTTTCGTATAGGGTTCATCGGTGACTTCCACATTGACGAACCAATACACTTTGGCACGCTTCGGTCGTTTGTCTAAAATGGAATAGATGAACTGCTGACCGATCTGATCGTCTTGCAGCTTAGGAACCATGAAGACGACGTTCGTCTGAGATAACGGCAAAGAATCATCTTCCCGCAACTGTTTCAATTGAGGGATGTAGGTAGAAAGTGCAACTTCTTCGGCAGCATTTTCTTGAATACGATTGCCCCATTCCCAAATCAGCATCACGCCGATGATCACGCTGGCTAATAAGATGGCAACGTAACCGCCATGGAAAAATTTGGTCGCACTGGAGATAAAGAAAATCCCCTCGATCGCTGCAAAAAAGAGCGTGATGAACGGTGCCAAGAAACGGGTCTTCTTGTTTTGGTGCAAGTAGAAATACAGCAAAATAGTGGTCATCAACATCGTTACCGTAATGGCCAATCCATAAGCAGCTTCCATCCGAGTAGAGGTCTGGAAGAACAAGACCACGCCAGAACAGGCGATCCACAGCAAGGTGTTCAAGGCAGGAATGTACATTTGCCCGATAGACGCCCCCGGATAGATGATTTGCATCCGCGGCAATAGTTTCAACTTGATGGCTTCAGAAACCAAGGTAAAGGAGCCAGACAGCAGGGCTTGCGAAGCAATGATGGCAGCGAGGGTGGCAAAGCTGACGCCAAAGACTGTCCACCCTTGCGGCAACGCTTGGAAGAATGGATTCAAGTTTTCGATTTCTTGATAAGTCGGGTTTTGATAGACTTGCAGCAACCACGCCGCTTGACCAAAGTAATTCAGCATCAAGCAGATTTTGATATAGGGCCAGCTGGCATAAATGTTTTTCTTGCCCACGTGACCTAAGTCTGAGTAGAGGGCTTCCGCACCAGTCGTTGCCAAAAAGATATTGCCGAGAATAAAGAGACCGGCGCTGTTATCGGGACTAAAGAGCAGATTGATTGCATAACGGGGATCAAGGGCGCGAATCACTGAAAGGTCACCAGCAAAGTTCATCACACCGACGATGCCTAAGAAGGTGAACCAGCCTAGCATGATCGGTCCGAAGGCTTTGCCGACAAACTCAGTCCCAAAGCGCTGCAGGGCAAAGAGGACCAATAAGATTGCTAAGGTGATGCCGACGATGATCGATTGATCATTGCCGAAGCGATCAAAAAAGACTGGAATCCCCCGTAATCCTTCGATGGCAGTGGTCACCGTCACGGCTGGCGTCAACACGCCATCTGCTAGCAGGGCTGCGCCCCCGATGATTGCTGGAATAATCAAATAGCGGCTGTTTTTACGAACTAGGGTATAAAGGGAGAAAATCCCGCCTTCTCCATGATTATCCGCATTTAATGCGATCAAGACGTACTTGATCGTCGTTAACAGCGTTAGCGTCCAAAAGACGAGCGAGACGCTGCCTAAGATAAAATCGGGTGTTAAGGTGCGTAGTCCGCCATTGTCCTCCACCAAGGCTTTCATTACGTAAAGCGGGCTCGTACCGATATCACCGTAGACCACCCCCATGGCGACTAAAAGTCCGCCGGCGGTCACTTTTTTCATTTTACTTGAACTCATTGACTGTTTTCCCTCCATTTTAAACTGCAAAAAGACCTAAGCGGCCCCTTGCCACTTAGGTCTTGCAAGAAACATCTTAAACCAGCGGATTCCCGCTTGCTGTTGATCTAAGATCATGGAACGATCCATGTGCTACTCCCCTAAAGTGCTCTTATTATCTTTGTTTTTACAGCTCCTGTCAATTGATTTGTTAAAAATGGCAATAAACATTTTTCATTTCCTGCTTTTCAGCGTAAGATAACAATAGGTATGGAATAAGGAGGCAGGAAAATGATTGAGATCAAGAATCTGACGAAACAGTATGGACCAAAAAAAGCGTTGTCTGATCTTTCCCTGACGATCCGTCAAGGGGAGATCTTTGGCTTTCTGGGACACAACGGAGCAGGGAAGTCGACCACGATCAAAAGCTTAGTGAGTATTTTGCAGCCAACGAGTGGGGAAATCTATTTTGATGGCCAATCCCTCGTGGAACATCGCGAAGCGATAAAAAAACAAATTGCTTATGTGCCGGACACGCCAGATTTGTTTTTACAGCTAACGGCAGGGGAGTATTGGGACTTGATTGCCGCCGCGTATGAGGTGCCAGCAGCGGAAAAGGCCGAGCGTTTACAAAAATTAGGGCGCTTGTTTGATATGCTGTCTCATGAAGAAGAGACCATCGCCAGCTTTTCCCATGGAATGCGGCAAAAAACGCTGCTGATTGGGGCATTGATTCCCGATCCTGACATTTGGATCTTGGATGAACCGTTACAAGGCTTAGATCCCCAAGCGGCGTATGATTTAAAAGAAATGATGAAACAGCATGCTGCCAAGGGCAAGACCGTGATTTTTTCCACCCACGTCTTAGACACCGCCCAGCAGTTGTGTGATCAATTGGCGATTTTGAAAAAAGGCGAGCTGCTGTACAATGGCTCAGTGGCAGATTTGCTGGCACAGCATCCGTCGCTTTCTTTGGAAACGATCTATCTGCAAATGACTGGGAGAAGTCAAGAAGAAGCGATTCTTGCAGAAGCGGAGGAAGCGTAGATGCGAAAACAACAATTTCTGACTCTGACCTCCGTTAATTTGCGGTATGCCAATCCCCAATTGACAGACAAAGCCCGCAAAAAAGGCAAGGCTGGTTCGACCTTGACCAGTTATTTGTTGTTTCAATATGCGCTTTCTGGGGTAGTGTTTCTGCTAGTCTATGGGTTGACGATGATCACATTGGATTTTAGTCAGATGCCAGGCTTTTTTACCGCTTATGTCGCTTTGTTCGGGATCTTAGGCTTTTCCCAAGGGATTTCGTCCATTTACAATGTCTTTTTCGAGAGTCAAGATCTGCCAGCGTATTTGCCGCTGCCCTTTCGACAGAGTGAAATTTTTCTGGCAAAGATCGTGGTGGTATTTCTCACCGTTGCGCCGTTTATTTTTCCTCTGTTGGTCTTATTTCTCCTGACAGGGATTCGGGCAAACGTCTTTTTCTTGCTGACGATCTTATGGGCGTTCTTGCTGTTCGGCTTGTTTTTAGTCTTGATCTTCAGCATTTGCAGCTTGATCGTCTTCAGCCTGACCCGCACCAAGTTTTTCTTGAAGCATAAAAAATTGGTCACTAGTTTATTGCTAGGCGTGACGATGCTGGTTGTTGTGATCGGGGTCTTAATGATGAATCAGGTGAATACTTATGAGACAGACGTGGTAGATCGGGGAGCGATCAGCTTTTTATTGCCCTTTTATTATGTGATGGTGGCACCGTTTCAAACGACTGGTTTGCTTAGCTTGCTAGGGATCATCGCCACAGCAGGCGTGTTGCTTTTTGCCCTCTATCGATTGATCTTGCCGAAGTTTTATGAGCAAGTGGCAGCCGCGGCGCCCAACCAAGGGAGTGTTCGTCGGAAGCATAAACCCAATCAAGGCTTGGGCCAGCTGTTGTTTAATTACAATTCGCAGTTGATCCGAGATCCGAATTTGATCATGCAAGTCTTTTCTTCTTCGTTGCTGATGCCCATTATTTTCTTAGTGTCCTTTGTGTTTACAGGAGCGATTCAGTTAAGTGAATTGGATGAGCGGTTTATCGGTGTCGTTTTTGTGGCGGGGATCGCCTTGGCAGCATTGATGGTCAACCCGACTTCTTTTATCAGTAATTTGATCTCACTGGATCAGGAGAATTTCTTGTTTGTCCGCTCCTTGCCGCTATCGATGAAGCGCTACTTGCGGGAAAAATTCCGCTTTGGCGTCGTTTTGCAGCTGAGCTTAACGGCAGTCATCGTGCTGGCAGCAGTCCTTCTGTTCAAAATGCCGCTGATTTTGGCTGTCTCTTTTCTAATCGGGGCACTTTGGAGCAGTTTTCTTTTGTGCTTGAAATATTTTGCTCGTGATTATCGGCTGCTGCTTTTGGATTGGACCAACATCAGTCAATTGTTTACGAGAGGGGCGGGGAGTCTTGGGTTAGCCATTGGAACGATCGCAACGCTGTTTCTTTCCATCATTGTTATCATTCTTTACGGCTTTGCTGCGACTTCGGTTGATTTTTGGTTATTGAATGGTCCGGTTTTCTTTGTGATCCTCTTGACCAGCGTCCTTTGGATAGCCCATTATTACCATAGATTTTGGCGTCGTTTTTCCTAAGGGAAGCGACGCTTTGCTTTTTTTATTTAAGGATGGGTAAATTAACTATTTATTCAGAAAATTCAGAAAAACTATTTACAATCAAGCGGAAACATGGTTAGATAGGAGTACCTATTACTTTGCTTTCATTTTTTGCTGTACAAGTTTGGATAACCGACTTGTCAAAGAGCTGTGACCAAAGTCAAAAAGACCAATGAGACCTGAGCGCTCGTTGCCTCTTTTGCTTTTGTCACGGTTTTTTTGTACAAAAAAACCTGCCAAGCAGCGGCAGGTCGTCTCACTATTAAGCTTTCGTGTGGTCTTTTGCTGGGACTTTGTTTTCTAGGTCTGTCCGTACAACTAACACATCACAGCCGGCATGGCGAATGACATATTCAGAAACGGAACCGATAAAGATTCGTTCCACGGCATTTAAACCAGTGGCACCGATCATAATCAAATCGATGTCGTGATCTTCTGGCAATTGTTTGGCAATGATCGGTTTTGGCGAGCCGTATTCGATCACCGTTTTGACCGCAGTTACTTGATGCTTGCGGGCATAATCCTCATAGTCTTTCAAGGTTTGTTTGGCCATTTCGGTTGCTTGTTCAGCAAGCATGCCGTCAAAAGAAGAAACGGTTTGAAAGGCACGAGTGTCGATCACATGTGCTAAAACCAATTCAGAATCATTCCGCTGTGCCACGTTCACGGCTTTTTTGAAGGCTAATTCTGACTCGCTAGACCCATCGACGGCTACCATGATTCGTTGATATTGTTGTAACATAAGAAACACTCCCATCTGTTATCTTCTACTTTTATTGTAATGCTTTTTTCTGGAAAAAGAAAACCTAATCTTTCTTTTTTTTCATTTTTTGTGCCACCAAGATGCTGAAAGATGCGGAAGAGAGCAGCAATAAAGCCAAATAAAACAAGGCAATCAGCTCCTTATCGACAAAGCCTACAACCAATGCCACCACGCCTAAAAGGAAATGAATGAGACTATAGGTTTTTAAGAAGACCTTATTCGCCTCGGTGGTAGGGATCAAAGTGAAAAAAATCGCTTGTTTGGCATAAAGCAAATAACTGGTGCCGAATAATACGAGTGCCACGATCGTAAATAATAGAAGAATCATAAACATACGCCATCCTGTCCTAAGTTGATAAGTTTAGTATAGCGAACCCTAGAAAGAATAGCAAAAGCCACCCTTACTCTGATGTCAGGCAAGGACGTTTCACTGTTGCTATCGGTTAGAAAACGCAAAAAAGCCATCTGTTAAAAACGGCTCTATAATTTATGGGACTGATGAATCAGAATTGATTCTTCAGTCCCATTTTCATTTTAGGTATTAAAAAACATATCGTTCTCTAGTATGATTAAATCACCACAAAATAAACAACTGAGAGGACGATATGCTATATGAATGATTCTATCAAAAAAATGCTGAGAATAATAGAGAAAGATTTGATGATTACAGAGGTCTCTTACGAGACCCTTCAGAAGAAAAAGACGTTGGTCGTCGATGCTGTTCTCTCGCCTACTCCTCGTGCTTGTAGAAGTTGTGGTTCTACTGTGGTAGATGGAAACGGGAAAGCAATTATAGTGAAAAATGGGAAGAAGGAAATGATTGTCCGTTTTGAACAATACAATCATATGCCTTTGGTTATGCGCCTAAAAAAGCAGCGCTATACCTGTAAAAACTGCCGAACCCATTGGACGGCTCAAAGTTATTTTGTCCAACCCAGACATTCAATCGCAAATCATGTTAGATATAAAATTGCTTCTTTACTGACTGAAAAAGTATCTTTATCTTTTATTGCGAAAAGCTGTCAGGTATCTTTGACCACCGTTATTCGTACATTGAAAGAGTTTAAAAGCTATTTGCCAAAACAATCTAAGAAGATTCTCCCAAGAGTATTGATGGTTGATGAATTTCGTTCGCATGCTTCCATAGAAGATAAAATGAGCTTTATTTGCGCAGATGGCGAAACAGGAAAATTAATAGATGTTTTGCCTACGCGTAAATTACCCCGATTAACAAGCTATTTCTCAGGTTGTACTAATCCGGAAGAAGTAGAATTCTTGGTGACAGACATGAACGCCGCCTACTTCCAGCTCACCAAACGTGTTCTGCCAAATGCGAAAGTCGTGATTGATCGGTTTCATATTGTCAAACACATGAATCAAGCGTTCAATGAGTTGCGTATCCGTGAAATGAATGAACTTCGTAAAGCCGGACAGAAAAGCCAAGCAGAAAAACTGAAAAAGAACTGGCGCTTTTTGCTAAAAAATCGTGCAAACATCAACCATTATGAATACAAAACGTGGAAAAGTTTCCGAGCGCCAAAATACCCATTTCTTACTGAAGCAATGATGATTGATCGATTGCTTAAGTTTTCTGCGCCCCTAAAGGAGGCGTATCCCTTTTTTCATGAGTTAGTTGAAGCCTTTCGAGACAAAGACCCTGACTTATTTTTCTCCTTATTGGCAGAACTTCCCGAAACGTTAGATGACGGCTTTCGAGAAAAGCTTCAAAACCTTCTTACCCATGAAGAAGGCATCACCAACGCAATGATCTATCCTTATTCCAATGGAAAAATAGAAGCGAAGAATACCCACATAAAGACAATGAAACGAGTATCCTACGGATTTAAATCATTCGAGAACATGAGAATTAGAATCTTTTTGATCAATCAATTAATCAAAGTAAGATAACAAAAAATCTGAGCCAGAATGTGGTTCATTCTGACCCAGATTTGATTTTGCACAACTCATCAGTCCTTATTGACAAAGAGCCTTAAAAACAGATGGCACATTCTAAAAAGAATGGGTAATATCCGTTGATGCCGTTCTTTTTCCCATAGTATTGATCCCGCAAATTCTAGCAGGTGGGTTCCACGGTCTAAGCTTCGAACTACCAAAGGAAAAGGCATGTTACCAGCATTGACACAAGACGGATCCCAAGATATCAATAAAAATGTTCGGTCAACACACAAAAGGGACAACTCGTACATCACAGAATTCCCACCCTTATAGTAGCATAGGAATGACGAAGGTGCAATAAAGTTGTTTGAAAACGATACCAAAAAGTCACTATTTTTTTTAAGTACCTAGTTTTTTTTCTTTCGCTGCTGCAATTGTTGGTACCGTTGACCTAAGGCTTGCTCATATTTACCAGTGGCTTTTGGTTGGTAATAATGAGTATTTTTCAGCTTATCAGGTAAGTATTGCTGATCGACCCAGGCATCATCAAAATTATGTGGGTATTGATAGCCGACACCCCGATTCAAGCTTTGGGCACCCTTGTAATGACTGTCTCGTAAATGATCCGGGACATCGCCAGCTTTACCGCTGCGAATATCTGCGATCGCTGCATCCAATGCCATGTAGGCAGAGTTGGATTTTGGTGACAGACATAGATCGACCACTGTATCGGCTAACGGAATCCGAGCTTCTGGCAAGCCCAAACGTTCAGCGGCTAACACAGCATTGACGGTTCGAGCAGCGGCTGCTGGGTTAGCTAAACCAATGTCTTCATAGCCGATGACCATCAAGCGCCGACAAATGATCGCCAGATCGCCTGCCTCTACTAAACGACCTAAGTAATGCAGCGCACCATCCACATCGCTGCCGCGAATCGATTTTTGAAAAGCAGAGATCACATCATAGTGCGCATCCCCATCTTTATCGTGGGTCAATGCTTTACGCTGGACGCACTCTTCAATGATCGCTAAGGTCAAATGAATAATGCCGTCTGGTCCTTTTGGGGTGGAACGAGCAGCGAGCTCTAAGCCGTTTAGCGCACTTCGTAAATCGCCGTTGGTCGCTCGCGAGAGATGCAAGCGGGCATCATCGGTCAATACGATGGTTTCTGATCCAAGTCCGCGAGTTTCATCTGCTAAAGCTTGATCAATGGCGGTCAAAATATCTTCTTCTTGGAGCGGTTTGACTTCAAAAATCTGTGTCCGACTGCGAATCGCTGGATTGATCGTAATGTAGGGATTTTCCGTCGTGGCACCGATCATAATGATCTTGCCGCTTTCTAAATGGGGCAGTAAAAAGTCTTGTTTTGTCTTGTCTAGTCGATGGACTTCATCAAGCAGTAAAATGACAGTACCGCTCATTTTAGCTTCCTCTGCCACGATCTGCAGGTCTTTTTTTGTATCTGTGGCGGCGTTCAGCATGCGAAACGCATAGCGTGTCGAGCCGGCGATCGCACTGGCAATGCTGGTTTTTCCGGTTCCCGGCGGTCCGTATAGGATCATCGAAGAAAGCATTTTGGCTTCGACCATTCGGCGAATGATTTTCCCCGGGCCAACCAAATGCTGCTGTCCGACGACTTCATCTAAGTTCCGTGGCCGCATTCGATAAGCAAGTGGCTGCTGCATAAAACGATCCTCTCCTTTTCCTGTAAGTATAACATAAGAACGTATATTCTCATAAACAAGCTGATTTGTGTCTTTACAGAAACAAAAGGGCGCTTATTTTCCACTCAGTCAGCAAAAATCAGGTTCGTTGAAAAGAAATCGTTGAGATCGTCGTAACTCTGTAGTCAAAGATAGTAAGTTCGCCGAGAATTGTGTAGAATAAAGAGGGTGATGAGAATGGATGAATTAATGGCACTTTTTGCGACACAGCCGACAACGACCATCGCACGTGCCTTATTAGGAATGTATTTGGAACATGAGACCCCAGAAGGAACAGTAGGTGGGTATATCGTGGATTGTGAAGCGTATCTAGGTCCCGATGATCTGGCGGCTCATAGTGTGGGCATGCGAAACACACCAAGGGTTCGGGCGATGTATCAGGAACCAGGTACGATTTATTTATATACGATGCATACGCATCGAATCGTCAACTTTATTACGCAGCCAAAAGGCATCCCGCAAGGAATCATGATTCGCGGGCTAGAACCGGTGGATGGGATCGCCTTGATGGAACAACAACGACAAAAAACAGGACCGGATGTAGCCAACGGCCCCGGGAAACTGGTACAGGCACTGCAGATCCCCGCTGAGCTTTATGGAGAATCGATTTTTACAAGCCCACTGCATTTGGTTCCTGAGCGCCGACGTACCCCAAAAGAAATTTTGGCATTGCCTCGGATCGGTATCCCAAATAAAGGGGAATGGACCCAGATGCCGCTTCGTTTTGCGGTGGCTGGCAATCCGTATTTGACAAATATACGAAAAACCGCTGTTCAGCAAGACCATGGATGGTGTTAAGAAAGAAGGAATAGTGATGGCGAAAGAAACGATATTGACTTACTTAGATCAGCGATTAACGAAAAAAATCACCGACTATGATGTGGCGATCGATTGGGATGCCAAAAATCATACGATCGAATTGGTGCTGCGCTTGTTTGCTGAAAATCCTCACCACGTGCAGATCGACGATGCGCAAGGTGTGGCATCAGAAGAAGCGATCATTGAATTTGAAGATGGGATTTTGCTGTATGATCCACAAAAATCAACGTTTGATGAAGAAGATTATTTAGCGACGATCCCTTATGCAGGGAAAAAAGGGATCCAAAAAGCCTTGTTAGACGGATTGGTTGATTACATTCAAGAAATTTTAGAAGAAGGCCAAAGCGATCTGCTTGATTTCTTGAACGATGACAGTGAAGAAGCGATCTTTGAATTGCGATTCAACGAAGAAGAATTTGTGGAGAAAATGACGAACTATCAAGCGGGAGCTGGGGAAACCATGATCCCGTACCCTAGTTACTAAGGAGAACGAACATGAAATGGAATGAAGTAACCGTAGCGACAGCTAGCGAAGCAGTGGAAGCAGTCGCCAATATTTTAATGGAACACGGAGCAAGTGGGGTAGCGATCGAGGACGTTTTAGATATCGAAAATTTTAAAAGCGATGCGTATGGCGAAATTTTGGATAAAGAAACCTATACGACCTTAGAAGAAGGCGCCCAAGTCAGTGCCTATTTCCCAGAGACGATCTTTTTACCAGAAGTGCTGCCGACGATCAAAGCAGCCATCGACCGTCTGCCAGAATATGGTTTGGCGATCGGCAAAAACACCATCACAACGAGCGAGGTCGTGGAAGAAGCATGGGCGACGGCCTGGAAAAAATATTACCATCCAGTCCGTATCTCCCGCTATCTGACGATCGTGCCGAGCTGGGAAAACTATCAACCGCTGCAAGAAGATGAAAAGATCATCACCCTTGATCCGGGGATGGCTTTTGGAACCGGCACGCATCCTACGACACGCTTGACATTACAAGCCCTAGAAGTCTACTTGCGAGGCGGTGAAACCGTCTTAGATGTCGGGACGGGCTCAGGCGTGTTGAGTATCGCCAGTAAATATTTAGGTGCCAAAGACGTGTTCGCTTATGATCTAGATGAAGTCGCTGTGAGGTCCGCCCAAGAAAATATGGCGATGAACCCTATTGCTCACGATGTGACCGTGCAGGCCAATGATCTCTTGCAAGGAGTGACGGTCCCTGCTGATCTTATCGTTGCCAATATTTTAGCGGACATCATTCTATTGATGATCCCTGATGCGTGGCGTCTATTGAAGCAAGAAGGGACCTTGATCGTTTCTGGGATCATTGAGACGAAAAAACAATTAGTGATCGATGCCATGATCGCACAAGGCTTTGAGATCGATCAATTGTTCAATCAAAAAGACTGGTATGCGATCGCCTTTAAAAAACCAGAGGTAGAGTAAGATGCAGCGATATTTTTTACAGGAGCCTTATGAAGCAAAAGCGGTGTTTGCCGTTTCGGGAGAACCCTTCCACCATATGATCCGAGTGATGCGCATGACTCCCGGGGCAAAAGTCGGTTTAGTGTTTGAGGATCATTTGGCGATCATTGCCAAGATCAAAGAAGCCGATGAAGAAACGGTGTACTTAGAGGAAGTCGAAAAAGAACAGCAGGACAAGGAATTGCCGCTGCAGGTCACGATCGCTAGCGGCTACCCGAAAGGCGACAAGCTGGACTTGATCGTTCAAAAAGGAACGGAACTGGGGGCGGCAGCCTTTATCGGTTTTCCTGCGCAAACTTCGGTCGTGAAATGGGATCAAAAGAAATTACAGAAAAAGCAGCAGCGGCTGCAAAAAATCGCCCAAGAAGCGGCGGAGCAATCCCAACGGCAGATCGCACCAGCCATCACGCTACTGGATAACGCCAAAGCATTTTGGCAAAGCCTCAGTCAGTATGATGCGGTCCTAGTGGCTTATGAAGAATCAGCCAAACAAGGAGAAGCAGCGATGCTGCTGCAAGTGATCACCGCATTGCCTGTTGGCAGCAAAGTTTTAGCGATCTTTGGTCCAGAAGGCGGTCTGACCCCCTCCGAAATCGAAGAAGCCCAGCAAAACAACGCCAAATTATGCGGGTTAGGCCCTCGAATTTTACGAACAGAAACAGCACCGTTTTATTTTTTAAGTGCTGTCAGTGTGCTAACGGAATTAAAGAGGATGTGAGTTGATGAATAAGAACCAAGAAGCAATCAGTGTCCGTTTGTTGACGGCCGATCTGACCGACTGGGTCTTGAAGGATTTTATCAATCAATATAAGACGACCTTAAAGGAAGTCGTCGTTTTGCCTAGTGCCATTCGGCGAGCGAAAATCTTGGCACAAGGCTCTTCCCTACAAATCGGCGCAGTGATCGATTACCCCCTTGCCCAAGGAACACTGGCAAAGGTGGCGTTTGAAATTGGTCGGGCGTTTATGGAAGGCGCCGATTTTTTGGAAGTCTGGCTGCCAGCTTCTTCCTTCATGGAAAATGATCGTGGCTTTGCGGAGCTGACTGAAACGATCCGCTCCTTGACCTTGACAGGAGGAGAGATCCGCTTAGCTGTGCAAACCGAGATCATGAATGAATTGACGAAGATCCAAGTAGCACAACGCTTGAAAGAAGAAGCTTGGCCAAAGATCGTGTTAGGGCAAAAACAACCACTAGCGGAAGCATTGCATGACGTGAGCTTGTTTTCCTTAGATGGTGGCAGTCAACTGTCGATCCAGATCAATCCTGACACAGTCGATGAACAAGCGCTGCAATCACTACAGGCTGCTGGCGCTGAGAAAATCGGACTCTCGTATCATGTTTTTGAAGAATTGCTTAAGGACCAGCCGTCGCCCGATGTGCTTTGAACAACAGCGATTGAAAAATAGCTGAAAAATTTGTATAATAATACTACTAAATAAGAACTGCAGGTTAGACAGGAGTCCCATGCTTAGAACGTTTGTCCGCAAGGCTTTGGGTGCGTGACGAAACGTTAACAGCGACTTCTGTCTGCCTTTTTGATAGCACAAAAAAGAAAAGCAGGAGGCGGAATGAATGGCAAAAGAAGTTATATTGACCGGGCCCAATGTCATCAAATTGGTCGCTCATTATATGAGTGAAGAGCATGTTGCCTTTGTCCAAAAAGCATTAGATTACGCGACAGAAGCCCATAAAGAACAATTCCGTAAATCCGGCGAGCCTTACATTATTCATCCAATCCAAGTTGCGGGGATCTTGGCAGAATTGCAGATGGATCCTCATACCGTTGCAACTGGTTTTTTGCATGATGTCGTCGAAGATACCGATGTGACGTTAGCCGATCTGAAAGAAGAATTCGGTGCCGATGTAGCGATGCTAGTGGATGGCGTGACCAAGCTGGGTAAGATCAAGTACAAATCTCATGAAGAACAATTAGCAGAAAATCATCGGAAAATGTTGATCGCCATGGCGCAAGATTTACGGGTCATCATGGTCAAACTGGCTGACCGTTTACATAATATGCGTACGTTGAAACATCTGCGGGAAGACAAACAGCGCCGCATCGCCCAAGAAACGATGGAAATCTATGCCCCATTGGCTCATCGTTTAGGGATCAGCCGCATCAAATGGGAATTAGAAGATATTTCTTTGCGTTATTTGAATCCACAGCAATATTACCGAATCGTGCATTTGATGCAGACAAAGCGAGAAGAACGGGAATCCTACGTTTCTGAAACCGTAGAAGAGATTCGAATCGCCACCGAGGAACTAGATATCTATGCTGAGATCTATGGCCGACCAAAGCATATTTACTCGATCTATCGCAAGATGAAAGACCAAAAGAAACAGTTCAATGAAATCTATGATTTGTTGGCGATCCGAGTGATCGTTGACTCCATCAAAGATTGTTATGCGGTTTTGGGAACGATCCATACAAAATGGAAACCAATGCCTGGGCGGTTCAAGGATTATATCGCGATGCCAAAAGCCAACATGTACCAATCGCTGCATACGACGGTCATTGGTCCCAAAGGCAATCCTGTCGAGATCCAAATTCGGACCCATGAAATGCATGAGATCGCTGAATTTGGGGTTGCTGCGCACTGGGCCTATAAAGAAGGCAAGACCGAAAAAGTCAGAGCCGACAAGATGACCCAACAAGTTGGCTGGTTCCGAGAAATCTTGGAACTACAAGATGAAAGCTATGATGCTTCTGAATTTATGGAAGGTGTCAAAGGCGATATTTTCAGCGACAAAGTCTATGTATTTACGCCAAAAGGTGATGTGACGGAGTTGCCTCAAGGCTCCAGTCCCCTGGATTTTGCCTATAGCATCCATACCGACATCGGTAACAAAACCACCGGCGCCAAGGTCAACGGCAAGATGGTCCAATTGGACTACAAGCTAAAAAATGGGGACATTATCGAGATCTTGACCTCACCAAATTCCTTTGGCCCAAGCCGCGACTGGGTCAAACTAGTGGCTACCAGCAAAGCGAAGAACAAAATCAAACGATTTTTTAAAGCCCAAGATCGTGATGAAAACATCATCAAAGGGCATGAGGCAGTGGTTCGTACCTTACAAGATATGGGCTTTGTGCCGAAAGAATTTTTGACGAAAAGCAAAATGGCGGAAGCTTGCGAACGGTTCAACTACCAAACAGAAGATGATCTATTTGCCTCTGTCGGCTATGGGGAAGTTAGTCCCACGACTTTAGCCAACCGTTTGACCGAAGAAGAACGGCGCGAGAAACAAATCGAGAAGCAAAAGCAGCAAGTCCAAGAGATGATCAATCAACCGACGAAAAAAGAACCAGAAAAAATGAAGGTTCGCCACGAAGGCGGCATTGTCATTGAAGGGGTCGATAACTTGTTGATCCGTATCTCCCGCTGCTGCAATCCGGTCCCTGGAGATTCGATCGTAGGCTACATTACCAAAGGCCGAGGAATCTCGATCCACCGCAGCGATTGTCCCAATGTTCAAAACAAAGACGCCGCGAACCGTTTGATCGATGTTGAGTGGGAAGATGCCACCGACATCAACAAAGAATACGATGCCGATCTTGAGATCTACGGCTATGATCGTTCTGGGTTGCTCAATGATGTCTTACAGACAGTCAACACTGTCACGAAGCGCTTAGTGAGTGTCGAAGCCAAAACCAACAAAGACAAAATGGCAACGATCCGCATCACGGTGGCGATTCAGAATTTGACCCATTTGAAATCGATCGTTGATAAGATCAAGCAGATTCCAGATGTTTACAGCGTCAGACGTACGAAGGGATGAGAAAGAATGCGGGCAGTGATCCAGCGAGTCAGTCAAGCAAGTGTGTCGATTGAGGAGAATATCGTCGGTGCGATCCAACAAGGGTTTATGGTTTTATTGGGGATCACCCATGAGGATACAGGCGACGATGTGGCTTATCTCGTAAGAAAAATCAAAAATCTGCGGGTTTTTGAAGACGAAGAAGGTAAAATGAATCGGTCACTGGAAAGTATAAATGGCGCCGTCTTGAGTATTTCACAGTTCACCCTCTATGGGGAGACCAAGAAAGGCAATCGTCCCAGCTTCATTCAAGCGGCACCGCCAAGTATTGCGATCCCGCTTTACGAAGCTTTTAATGAAGGCTTAAAAGCAGAAGGGATCACTGTTGCTACTGGAAAATTTGGTGCAGATATGCAAGTCGCCTTGGTCAATGATGGCCCGGTGACGATTGTAATCGATACGAAAGAAAAATAAGTGATACAAAACGAAGGATTTTCTCGCTGGGAAAGAGTGAGAGAATTCCTTCGTTTTTTTATACTCTCGAAAGCGCCAAGCATTTTTGATGGAATCCAAGTAAAATTTAAGTTGAAATCGGGAAATCTTACAAAACTGTTAGCAAAAATCCCATTCTTTTATTTGTTATTTAACATCTTTTTCTTGTTCTTTTATAAGGGTTTTTAAATGGAAATATCGTTTGTACTCGTTTTTTAATATTTAAAATTCGAAAAACGACCCTTTATTGCGATTGTTCTTGAGGGAGAAGTATGGAATAATTGTTAAAAAATAATGTCACTGGAGGAAAAAACAATGAACTTTTGGCAGCGTGCATTAAAAAGTATCACCAGAAGAAAAGGGAAATCATTTATTTTATTTTTAGTTCTATTTATTCTAGGCAATGTGATCGCTGGTGCTGTAGCAATTCAACAATCCACTGCCAACGTGGAGCGAGAGACGAAACGCAAAATGGGGAACGTAGCTACGGTGGAAATGGATTGGGAAGGTTTTGAAAAAGAGCATGCAGATGCTTCGGACGAAGAGCGGTCTCAAGAAGATTTTTATCCGAAACCACCAGCGCTGGATGTTTATGAGCAAATCGGTCAGTTAAGCTATGTGAAATATTTTGATTACCAAAATCAAGCTTGGTTAGAAACAACAAAATTGAAAGCCTATACGCCGGAGGATGGCTCGGTCGGCATGGGTGGCAACTATTTCTCTTTGAAGGGCGGAAATTTGGTTGAGCCATTAGACATGCAAGAAGGCTTGATTCGCTTGGAGGAAGGCGAGGGATTGACAGAAAAAGATGTCAGTGAGTTGACGAACGCTGTATTGATCAGTAAAGAGATCGCAGAATTGAATAACCTGAGTGTCGGTGATCAATTGGTGTGGGATACTCGGGCAGAAGTGATGATGGAAGGTGGTTCAAGCGAGGGAGTGAGTGACGATAGTGAGGATGCGACGGACGAAACAGCTGAAAGTGGCAATCGTGTCGCAACCTTTGATTATCCCGTGACCATTGCAGGAATCTTTTCTGTCGTTAAAAAGGATCAAAGCAATCAAGGCAGTTCATCAGATCAAAGCAATTCTCAAAATAGTGATCAGATATGGCAAGTGATGGATCAAATCAACACCTTTTATGCTAGCAATAATTTAGTACAAGATTTTAACAAATTGCAGTCTGAAAAGCTTTGGGGTCAAGAAGTGATCGAAGAAGAGTCAGACGCCTATTATCAACCGATCTTTGTCCTAAATTCAACGGATGACGTCGAAGCCTTTAAACAAGAAGCCGGTGCGTTATTGCCCCAATATTACCGCGTCGTTGCCAATACGGATCAATACGAGCAGATCGCCGGTGGTTTTACTCGTTTAGGAGTGATCGCAAATTACATCGTGATCATTGCATCGATCGCTACCATCTTTATCATTTCCTTAGTGGTCTTGCTTTTCTTACGAGATCGGAAACAAGAATTAGGCATCTATCTCTCCTTGGGGGAAAGCCGTGGGAAAGTCATTGGTCAGATCGTGATTGAAGTCTTGCTTGTTAGTTTAGCCGCACTGCTATTGTCCTTAGTGACCGGGAACTTATTAGGTGGGGCCGTTTCAAATACTTTGATGCAAAACGATTGGATGAGCAATCAAAATGAGATGGGCGGTGTTTATTCTGGCGGTTTGATGGCAGCTAATATTGATTACATGGATATCAAGAATGCCTATCAAGTGTCCTTCTCAGCCGGCTACATCATCACGTATCTGGCGTTAGGTCTAGGAACTGTCTTACTCTCAGCGATTTTACCGCTACTGTATATTTTACGCTTGAATCCAAAGAAAATCATGATGTAGGAGGAACCAACGATGACTTTATTAGAAACGAAAGCAGTCGATTACTATTACCAAGACGGCGATCAGCGCCGCTATATACTGAAAGAGACCTCTGTTTCTTTTGAAAAAGGGACTTTCTATGCCATCTTAGGACAATCTGGTTCGGGAAAAACGACGTTTTTGTCCTTGATCAGTGCGTTGGATAGTCCGAAAAGCGGTCAAGTACTTTATGAAGGCACCGATATCGAAAAAATCGGGCATGAGAATTATCGCCGCGACGACATCAGTATCATTTTCCAAAGCTATAATCTGATTCCCTATTTGAGTGCAGTCGAAAATGTCTTAGTGCCGATGGCGATTACGAAAAATCAGCTGCCAGACAATCAACGAGAAGTGGCGTACAATTTGCTGGATTATATAGGCATCACTAAAGAAAAAGCCGATCGTCTCGTCAATCAATTATCTGGTGGGGAACAACAACGGGTAGCGATCGCCCGGGCGTTAGCCACCAATGTCGATATCATTTTAGCGGACGAACCAACCGGGAATTTGGATGAAGAAATGGAACAAGAAATCATCGATATCTTTAAAGAGCTGGCACACGTCCACAACAAATGTGTGATCGTCGTGACCCACGCCAACGAGATCGCTCAACAAGCGGATGAAGTCTTGTATTTACGTAAAGGTGTGTTGAGCAAACATGAGTGATTTTTTATCAAATTTTAGCCCGGACAACTATGATGGCAAAAAGAAACCCACGCCCGATCGCGAGAAAAAAACCAGCGAACCTGTCGTAGATCAAAACGCAAGTGGCGCGGAGCAAGCGGGCAAACCAGCAGAGCCGACGACGGTTCACCAATCAGAAGAGTCGAGCGCTAGTGAGCCACTGAGTCGTTCGGCAGCCCGTCAACAAACACAGACGACTGAAGCAAAAGCGGCGAGTTCTTCGACGGAGAAGGTAGCATCAAAGGAACCAGTCAGCCGGTTTGGGAAAGAAGAAACGGAATTTGATCCGACCTACAAAAAGCGTAAGCAGAAAAAAATCTTGCTGATTGCCCTACTGACCGCCTTGGCGGTTGCCGTGATCGGGATCGTCTACTATCAAATGACCCATGTGAAGGTGCCAGATTTCACTGCCCAAGATCTGTCAGAAGCGCGGACGTGGGGCATGGAAGAAGGCGTCGCTATCAAAGTAGAGCAAGAATATGATTTTGACAAAGACGTCAACCAAGTGATTGACCAAAGTGTTGATCCTGACAAAAAGATCAAGAAGGGTGCCACATTGACACTGACGGCGAGTCTCGGGCCTGATCCTGAAGAACGCTTAGAGCTGCCAGATTTTTCAGCGATGCAAGTGACCGAAGCAAAAGAATGGATCGCCAGCAATAAAGCCGAGAACCTCTCTTTGATCGAACAATTTGACGACAACGTAGCAGCAGAAGCCTTTATTAAACAAGAGGCGGCCAACAAAGAGCTTGATTTGGCGGAATACAAACGCAAAGACCGTTTGAGTGTCTATTATTCAAAAGGGAAAGAGGTCTTTGAAAAGAATATTGAAGTACCTGATTTTACGGGCAAAGCCAAGAGTGAAGCTTCTGAATGGGCGAAAAAGAATGACTTGAAATACAAAGAAGAAACCGTCTTTTCTGACAGTGTCGCCCTGGATCTGGTGGTTTCACAAGAACCAGTCAAAGGCAGCAAACTCGCGAAAAAAGATGAATTTGTGGTGAAGGTCTCAAAAGGCCAAGCATTGACCGTTCCAGATTTTTCACAATACACGATCGAAGAAGCCCAAGGACTAGAATCGAAAATCCCGCTGCAAGTCAGCACAGTCTATTCCGATCAAGTGGCGTATGGTAGTTTCTTGAGCCAGTCGGAAGAAGCAGGCAAAGAATACAGCGAAAGCGATACTTTGCCAACCGTCAAAGTCGTCTACTCATTAGGCCGACCATATTTAAAAGACATCCGTTTTCAAGCAACGGAAGGCGACTTGCCAAAACTATTCTTTGATGAATACAAATCAAAAGGCGCCAACGTCTATTATGAAATCTACTATGTCGATTCGGCGGAACCAAAAGGAACCGTTGTTGAAATGAGCCGCTACGGCGAGTTTATTCCCCTAGAAACGTGGATCACCATCGGGATCAGCCGCGGCAATCTGCAAGGCAGTACCCAAACACCGCCGGCAGATGATGGCGGTGACGATGTCGATGAACCGATCAGTACCGCTGGTTCAAACGCTACCGAATAATCCTTACTAAGTGCTTTTTCAAACCGCATCAAAAAAGCAAGCACCCTTCTTTTTGGAAGGGTGCTTTTTACTTACTAATTGTAAAAAAACACAAGCGAGCCGCTTGAAATCGCTGGGTCGATAAAGTAAACTTGATGGTAACGATAAAAAATGGCTCCGCAGTGCCATCTATAGAAGGGACGAAACAAATGATAAAAAAATTACTCGCGAATGTTGGCAGCTATAAGAAGGACAGCTTGCTGACCCCTGTGTATGTAGCAGGAGAGGTTGCCTTAGATGTCATTATGCCCCTGATCATGGCCATGATGATCGACCAAGGGATCGAAAAAGGAGACGCCGGTGTGATTCTAAGAGATGGCGGCTTGCTTTTTTTATGTTCCTTGATCGCATTACTTTTAGGAACGCTTGGCGGACGAACGGCAGCGATCGCTTCGGCTGGTTTTGCCCGCAACCTGCGGCACAATCTGTTTCGCCGAATCCAAGATTTTTCCTTTTCAAACATTGACCGCTTTTCTTCCTCCAGTTTGATCACCCGCTTGACCACTGACGTGACCAACGTCCAAAATGCTTACCAAATGATTATTCGTATTCTGGTCCGTAGTCCGTTAGTTCTGATTTTTTCACTTGCAATGGTTAGCACCATCAGTCCAGAACTTATGACGATCTATCTGGTTGTTTTACCGATCTTAGCGATTGGCCTGGCTTTAGTTATACGTTTTGCCCACCCGCTGTTTCTAAAAGTATTCCGCATTTATGACCGCCTGAATAATGTGGTGCAAGAAAATTTACAAGGGGTTCGCGTCGTGAAATCGTATGTTCGGGAAGAACAGCAAGAAGAACTGTTTGGCGAAGTGTCCACCGATGTTTATCGGAATTTCACGCTTGCGCAACGAATCGTCTCTTTCAACATGCCATTGATGCAATTTTCTGTCTATACGTGTATGCTGCTCCTGTCATGGTTTGGTGCTCAGCTGATCGTGGAACAAAGCAGCCTGACCACTGGGGAGTTAGTCAGCATGTTCAACTACACGATGCAGATTTTGATGAGCTTGATGATGATGTCGATGGCTTTCGTGCAGATTTTGATCGCACGAACGTCTGCCGAACGGGTCGTAGAAGTATTAGATGAAGAAAGTGACTTGAAAAATCCCTCCGATCCAGTCAAAGAGATCAAAGACGGCTCCATCGTTTTTGAGAATGTCGGCTTTAGTTACGCCAATGACAAAAACAAGCTGGCGCTGACGGATGCAAATCTGCGTATCGAATCCGGGGAAGTCATTGGAGTCATTGGCGGGACCGGGAGCGGAAAATCCACCCTCGTCCAGCTGATCCCGCACTTATATGATGTGATTGAAGGGCGTGTCATCGTCGGCGGTCATGATGTTCGCGACTATGATTTAGAAGCATTGCGGGACCAAGTAAGTATGGTCTTGCAAAACAATGTCCTTTTCAGCGGCACCATCAACGACAATTTACGTTGGGGCAATGAAGAAGCGTCGGATGAAGAGATCCAGCGCGTGGCAACGATCGCACAAGCCGATCCCTTCATTCAAGAATTTCCTGATAAATATGAAACGCAGATCTCACAAGGAGGAAACAATGTTTCTGGTGGACAAAAACAACGGTTGACGATTGCTCGTGCCTTGTTGAAGAAACCGAAAATCTTGATCCTCGATGATTCTACCAGTGCCGTCGATACCAAAACCGACCGCAGTATTCGTGAAGGCTTGAAACGAGAAATCCCTGGAACGACGACGATCATTATTTCCCAACGGATCAATTCGATTGAAGACGCCGATCGGATCATCGTAATGGATGATGGCAAAATCAACGGCATCGGTACCCATGAAGAATTATTGGCAAACAATGCCATCTATCAAGAAGTGTACCATTCGCAGCAGAAAGGATTTGGTGAAGGTGAAGAATAGACAAGCAGCAAATCCCAAGCGCACATTGAAACGCTTATTGCGGACGATGTTTGGCGACTACAAAGGACAACTCCTATTCGTCGTTGTTATGATCTTATTAAGTGCCTTTGCCAACGTTCGCGGTTCGTTGTTTTTACAAGTCGTGATCGACGATCATATCACACCGCTTTTAGGGCAAGCCAATCCTGATTTTGGCGGTTTGTTTCGGGCGATCGTTCAAATGGCGATCATCTACCTGATTGGGATCTTGGCCGCACTGATCTATAACTTTATGATGGTCAAGATCAGTGAGGGGACGCAGAAAAAAATCCGTGACCAAATGTTTACGCATATGCAGTCTCTACCCGTCGGTTACTTTGATGCCCGCTCAGATGGCGACATCATGAGTCACTTTACCAACGATACGGATACGTTGCGCCAAATGATCTCCCAAAGTATTCCAAACTTGATGATGGCGGCGGTAACCTTTTGTTCTGTCTTTATCGCTATGTTCTCCATCAGTGTCCCATTGACTTTGTTCGTGATGCTGTCGATTATTTTGATGCTGAATGTGATCCGTATCATTTCTCGCCGCAGCGGCCGCTTCTTTGGCGCACAGCAACGAGATTTAGGCGCTGTCAACGGGTATATCGAAGAAATGATGCACGGGCAAAAAGTCGTCAAGATCTTCAATCATGAAAAAATCGTCATGGAAGAATTTGATGCCTTAAATGACCAACTACAAGAAAGTGCCACTAAAGCCAATGTCAATGCCAATACCTTGATGCCGATCATGATGAACTTACTGAATGTCCAATATGTCTTGATCGCCATCATTGGGGGCCTGTTTGCCATCAATGGTGTTTCTGGCCTAACGGTCGGGATGATCGCTTCTTTCTTGCAGCTGAGCCGTTCATTAAATGGTCCTATCAGCCAGGTGTCACAACAAATCAATTTTGTGATCATGGCGTTAGCTGGTGCCGAGCGGATCTTCCATCTATTAGATGAAACGCCAGAAATCGATCATGGCTACGTCACACTGGTCAATGCCAAATGGTCGCAAGGTCAGCTAGTTGAAACCAAAGAACGAACAGGCACGTGGGCGTGGAAACATCCCCACGAGGATGGGACCATTACCTATACGGAAGTGACGGGAGACGTGCGATTTGAAGATGTTGATTTCGGCTATGTCGACAATCAACTGGTCTTACATGATATCAATCTGTATGCAGAGCCTGGGCAAAAAGTTGCTTTTGTTGGTGCCACAGGTGCTGGTAAGACAACGATCACCAATTTGATCAATCGGTTCTACAACATCCAAGACGGGAAGATTCGTTATGATGGCATCAATATTGAAAAAATCCATCTTGAATCCCTGCGCCGCTCCTTAGGGATCGTGTTGCAAGACACCCATTTGTTTACTGGAACGATTCGCGAGAATATTCGCTTCGGAAAACTGGATGCTAGTGATGAAGAAGTGCTGGCAGCTGCGAAATTAGCCAATGCCGACATGTTTATCAACCACTTGCCAGAAAAATACGACACCGTGATCACGGGCGATGGCGAAGGGCTTTCCCAAGGGCAACGTCAGCTGTTGGCAATTGCGCGGGCAGCGATCGCTGATCCGCCAGTGATGATCTTAGACGAAGCCACCTCAAGCATCGATACCCGTACAGAGCGGATCGTCCAATCAGGGATGGACCGTTTGATGTCTGGACGGACCGTGTTTGTGATTGCTCATCGATTGTCTACGATCCAAAACTCCGATGCCATCATGGTGATGGATCATGGCCGTATCATTGAGCGGGGGACTCATGAAACGCTATTGGCGGAAAAAGGCACCTATTATCAGCTCTATACTGGAAAAATCGAATTGGATTGATCCTGCCATGGCTACGGCTTGAAGCTGCAGCGACTGGCGATCTACCTATTTTTCCCTTGTTTGCAACGACCGATTGGCAGTAAGCCAGTCGGTTTTTTTGCGCAGCTCGAAAAAATGGTATACTGTCACTGAGACAGCCGCACAACGGCGGCAGCACGTCAGCAGTTGTGCTGCGAAAAATGGATTCCATGAGGTGAAAACATGAAACTAGCATTGGCAAAGATCGTTTTAGATGATGAGTGGTATGAAGTGGTCCAATCGGAAAAAGGGTTAGTTTATTTTGGTCGGCAGCAGGATCATCATGAATTACTCAAGTTCTTTCCATTGGCTGAAATCAGTAGTACAGCTGACCTTGATCCAGTAATTGAAGCGCAGCTGCAAGCGTATTTTACAGGGGAACCAGTGACATTTACTTTTGCGTTTGATTTTGTCGGGACACCGTTTCAACAAACCGTTTGGCAAGCACTGACCCAAATTCCTTATGGGCAAACCACTACGTATAGTGACTTGGCGCTACGCATTCAACGACCGACTGCTGTCCGCGCTGTCGCAAATGCAGTGGGGCGTAACCCGATGATGATCGTGGTTCCTTGTCATCGTGTGTTAGGAAAAAACGGTCGCTTGACTGGGTACAGGGGCGGGTTAGCAACCAAACGCCGACTACTGCAACTGGAAGGGATTCCGTTTAAAGAGTAAGGGAAGCAAACTATTTATAGTAAAAAATACTAAAAAGCAATTTCATTTCCTTTTTTCTCTGGTATAATAAAATTGATTCCGGTTACAAGAAGGGGTGGAGGAAATGAACATCGTTGATTTGCAAAATGGTTCTGATATTCGAGGAATTGCGATCGCAACAGAAAAAGAGCAGGTGACACTGACAGAGCAAGCGGTTCGGCAAGTTGCTTCGGGCTTGCGCAACTGGTTGGCAACAAAGGGCAGCGGTCCTTTTCGCATGGCAGTCGGTCGTGACAGTCGCTTGAGTGGCGAAGCACTGCAAGAAGTGTTGATGGCACAGCTGCAGCAAGAAGGCGTGGCAGTGATCGATTGCGGCTTGGCAACGACACCTGCCATGTTTATGAGTACACAGTTTGCGGATTTCGACTGTGATGCTGGTGTGATGCTGACAGCGAGTCATTTGCCTTATTATTTTAATGGAATAAAAATTTTCAGCCGCCAAGGCGGTGCCGAAAAAACGGATATCCACTATATTTTGACCCACACTACCGTTCATGAGGCAGCGGAAAAAGGAAGCTATCAGCAAAAAGACCTGCTGACGCCTTATGCCCAAGATCTACTGCAAAAAATTCGCCAAGGGATGGGAACCAATGAGGAAAAACCTTTGGCTGGATTAAAGATCATTGTTGATGCAGGCAATGGCGCCGGCGGCTTTTTTGCTGAAAAAGTGTTGCTGCCGCTAGGGGCAGATACGAATGGCTCGCAATTTTTAGAACCGGATGGGCATTTTCCCAATCATATCCCGAATCCAGACAATAAAGAGGCAATGGCAAGTATCCGTGAAGCCGTCTTGCGAGAACAAGCCGATCTAGGCATTATTTTCGATACCGATGTCGACCGCTCGGCCGTCGTGACCAAAAGCGGTGAGCCCTTGAACCGCAACAATATGATCGCTGTATTAAGCAAGATCATCTTAGCGGAACACCCTGGCACACGTATCGTCACCAATTCGCCAACCTCCAATCATTTAAAAACCTTTATCGAAGCACTGGGAGGGCAGCAAGTACGCTATATTTCTGGCTACCGCAATGTGATCAACAAAGCGATCGAATTGAATGAAGCAGGACTGGACACACAGTTAGCCATCGAAACCAGCGGGCATGCCGCGTTTAAAGAAAATTTCTTTTTAGATGACGGGGCGTACGTGATCGCCAAGCTCTTGATGATGCTGCCTCAATTGCAACAGCAAGGCACGACACTGGATGAGCTGATCGCGGCGTTGCAACAACCCGCCGAGACCCAAGAATTGCGCTTTGCGATCCAACAAGCTGACTATCAAGTCTATGGTCGCCAAGGAATCGCGGATTTAGCCGATCATTTGCTGCCAGGCTGGCAGATCGATCCAGAAAATGAGGAAGGCATTCGCATCAACTTGACAGCGCCCTATGGCCAAGGCTGGTTCTTGCTGCGAATGAGCCTGCACGAACCACTGCTGGTGCTGCAGATCGAAAATGATGAAGCGGGTCATCTACCGGCAGTCGTTCAAGCGATCGGTCGCTTCCTATCGCAGTATGAAGCCATCGATCAAAGCAAACTGACACAGTTTTTAGCACAGCAACCAAAAATTTGAAGAAAAGTAGGGAACTAAAATGGTGATCTTGATGCTGCTGATCATGGCAGTGACGTATGGTGTGAATTTTTTCTTGTTTCGTTACTTGAACAAACGACCAAAAATCGATGTCGTTGAACGGTTATCGATGTTATTAGGTGTCAACATGAGTGTGCTTTTTTTCGATGGGATCTTATTGTTTATCGGTAAATTACTGATCGAGACGGTAGAGATCATCGAATAACCCAATAGACATTTTTGCTTTGCCTCGCCACTGGCCTCTACCGTCAGTGGCGAGGTTTTTTAGGGTTTGCTAAAAACGGCGATTAATGTTCGCATTCGTTTTTGATATTTGATAAAGTAAAGAGGAGAAAATTACACAAAGTGAGGGAATTCACGGATATGGCAAAAATAATGGTAGTAGAAGATGAAGCGGTGATTCGCCAACTGATTATCGAAGAACTAGAAAAATGGCAGTTTGAGACCTTTGGCACGACGGATTTCCATCAAGTGTTGACTGACTTTGAAGAACAAGAGCCCCAACTGATTTTACTGGATATCAACTTGCCGGTTTTTGATGGCTACTATTGGTGTCAAAAAATCCGCGAAGCTTCCAAAGTACCAATCATTTTTATTTCTAGCCGCAATACCAATATGGATATGATCATGGCCATGAATATGGGAGCGGACGATTTTGTGACAAAACCTTTTGAGATCGACGTTCTGATTGCAAAAATCAATGCGCTGCTGCGCCGTTCCTACAACTATGTAGAAAGCAGCAGTGAAACGTTAGTGCATAACGGTTTGACCCTCAATATCGACAACAGCAGCATGTATATCAATGGCGAAAGCATCGATCTTAGCAAAAACGAATACCGCCTGCTGTATATTTTGATGAAAAATCACGGCAAGATTTTAAGTCGGGAAAAACTCTTGCGGGCCTTATGGGATGACGAGCGATTTGTAGACGACAATACCTTGACGGTCAATATCAATCGTTTGCGACGAAAAATCGAACAAGCGGGGATGAACGGCTACATTGAGACCAAGGTTGGTCAAGGGTACATCGTACCATGACAAAGTGGCGGGTTTTGCGCAGTTTTTTGAAAGATCGTTGGCTGCTGTTTATCGGTTGGCTAGTCTTTTTCGTGTTGACGGTCTTAGTTTTTTGGCTGACTCCTCATTCCCCGATGGATTGGGGCACAGTCGGCTATCTCTTTTTGATGCAAAGTGTCTTGATGGTGTTCTTTTTAGCAGTCAGCTACTTATCTAAGCGGCGTTTTTGGCAAAAAATCACCCCCAAGCCTGGAGACAGCTTGCTGCAAAACTACTTGCAAGGAGCACGCTCGGCGGAAGAAGAACGGATCGAATCCTACATCAATCAGTTGATCCGAGAGCACCAAGAATTGATGCAGCAAGTCGTCAGCAATCAAGAAGAACAAAAGGAATACATCGATTCGTGGGTCCATGAGATCAAAGTCCCTTTAGCTGCATCACGATTGCTTTTGCATTCGATCGAATTTGATATTCCCGATGAAAAATTCATCTTACTAGAAAATGAATTGAACCGCATGAACGAATACGTCGAGCAAGTCTTATACGTCGCCCGCTTAGACAGCTTTTCAAAAGATTATCTGGTCCAAGAAATTTCATTGAAAGCCGTCATCCAGCCAGTTTTACGCAGTCAGGCCAATTATTTTATCCAAAAGAACCTGCACTATGCCGTTGAAGGCGAGGATCAGCAAGTGTTGACCGATGAAAAATGGCTCGGCTTTATCTTTCGACAGCTGGTCAGCAATGCCGTGAAGTACACACCACAAAATGGGCAGCTGACGATTCGGATCGAAAAAGATGCCCAAGGGACCTATCTCCACTTGCAAGATAGTGGGATCGGCATTCCTAAAGAAGATATGCGGCGCATCTTTGATAAAGGCTTTACGGGCGAAAATGGGCGCCAAACGGACACCCACTCGACGGGATTGGGGCTCTTTTTAGCGAAAAGTTTAGCGAAGGAATTAGGCATCGAGCTAACGGCTTCGTCGACAGTTGGAAAAGGAACCACCATGACGCTGTTCTTTCCGTTGTTGAGTTATTATGAGGAAAAACGCTAATCTGCTTTTTTTCGAGTATCTTTTTGTGTTTTTTGACAAAAATCACTTGTCCCTAGAACGTTTTCACTGATACACTAAAGCCTGTGTTTAAAATTGAATGGTAAGGATGAATGAAATGGAGATACTCGTTGCATTAGTACCAATGTTTGCGTGGGGCAGCATTGGTTTAGTAAGTGCCAAACTTGGCGGGGATGCGAACCAGCAAACGCTAGGAATGACGATTGGTGCCTTTTTCTTTTCGCTGGTCGTATTTTTTGTGACGATGCCAGTGATTGATGGAAAGGTGATTTTGATCGGTCTTTTGTCTGGTCTTTTTTGGTCCGTCGGTCAAAACGGTCAATTCCATGGCATGAAATATCTAGGTGTGTCTGTTGGACTGCCGCTTTCAACCGGCATGCAGCTGATTTTAAATACAGTCGCAGGTGCATTGTTTTTTGCAGAATGGACACAGACCCGCGATTATGCACTAGGTGTTAGCGCATTGATCTTGTTGGTGATCGGGGCGTATCTGACCGCTCGTCAAGATGGCGAAAGTCCGGTAGAAGCTGGTAGCAAGATGCTTGATTTTCCTAAAGGATTTCGGGCATTGATCTCATCAACGATCGGTTACGGCGCCTATACGATTTTGATTACTTGGGCAGGATTGGACCCCTTGGCGATCATTTTGCCACAAAGTGTCGGGATGCTGATCGGTGCCAGCCTATTTGCTTTAAGGAAGACGAAGGTCGACCGTTTTGTAGGGAAAAATACTTTGTCAGGGTTGTTATGGGGCATCGGAAATGTCTGCATGCTGATCACGGTTCAGCAAGTCGGACTCGCGGTGGGCTTCTCATTGTCGCAGATGGGGATCATCATTTCAACGCTAGGCGGGATTTTTATTCTCGGCGAAAAGAAAACCAAGAAAGAACTGCGTTATGTGGTGATTGGTTGTCTGCTGGTGATTATCGGTGGTGTTTTGCTGGGGTATATGAAAGCAACATAAACTTATATTTTTGAGGAGGAGTTATGGATTTATTTCGAAAAAAAGTCATACAACGGGAAAGTGTGACGAATTTAAAAAAAGAGTTGAAGTTAAAAGATTTGATTATGTTGGGGATCGGCGCCATTATCGGCACAGGTATCTTTGTTGTTACAGGGACTGCTTCTGCTGAGTATGCCGGACCGGCATTGATTCTTTCCTTTGTTGTAGCTGGTATCGTTGTTGTGTTATCAGGGCTTTCTTTTGCGGAATTTGCTTCTCGGATCCCTGTTTTAGGGGGCGCCTATTCGTATCTGTATGTCGTTTTTGGTGAGTTTACCGCGTGGCTGGCAGGCTGGTTTTTGATTTGCGAGTTCTTATTGGCCGTTTCTTCGGTGGCATCTGGCTGGTCAGGCTATGTGCAAGGCTTCTTGGCCAGTGCGGATATCCATTTACCAACCGCTTTGACGGGCGGTTATGATCCAAGCAAGGGGACCTACATTGATCTGATTGCTGGTTTAGTCATTATTTTTGTAACCTTATGGGTCAGCCAAGAAGCGAAAAAAGCGTTGCGTTTGAATAATGCCATGGTATGGGTGAAATTCGGCGTGATCCTCTTGTTTATCGTCTTTGGTGCCTTTTTCGTGGAACCAGACAACTGGCAGCCCTTTATGCCCTTTGGTTTTTCAGGCGTCTTTAATGGTGCAGCGTTAGTCTTCTTTGCTTTTCTTGGCTTTGATGCCGTCGCAATGGCGGCGGAAGAAGTTGAAGATGCAAAGAAAAATGTCCCTCGGGGGATCATTGGTTCCATTGCGATCGCAACAGTCCTTTATATCATTGTCACACTGATCATGACGGGAATCGTGCCGTTTGCTGAATTAGGAGTCAATGATCCGGTGGCTTTTGCGATGCGTTATGTCGGTCATGGAGTGGTCGGATCAATCATTTCCGTAGGGGCGATCTTGACCTTATTAACAGTGACGATCGCTATGATGTACTCCTTGGCGCGTCTGTTATATGCCATCAGTAAAGATGGGTTATTGCCAAAAGCCATGCAAGCCATCGATCCTAAGCATAAAACACCAAAGAAAGCGACCTACATCGCTGGTGTTTTTGCTTTCTTCTTTGCGGCAGCTTTCCCGGTGAATATCTTGGCAGAATTGACCAACATTGCGGCATTGTCGTATATGATCTTAATGTCCTTAGGGATCATCAAGCTGAGGAAGATGATGGGGCCACCTGCTAAAGGTGAATTTAAAGTACCTCTGGTACCTTTATTGCCTTTGTTGTCCGTTGCCAGCTGTCTCTTCTTGATGACCCGTCTAAAAACGGCGACCTGGATCGTTTTTGGGATCTCTTTAGTGATCGGAATCGCGATCTATTTTGTATATGGCTATCGTAACAGCGAATTAAATGAGAAAATCGACGAATAAGATAGCGAAAAGACAAAGACCCAGATGTGGTCTTTGTCTTTTTTTGTTAACTATAGCAAAGCCTCCCAAAGAAATCTTTGGGAGGTATGTTCTTTTGTCATTCACATTCCGATGATTGCTTGAGTCGATCATTGAAACAACAGTCTTTTTTATCAAATGTTCCCTAAGATTCTGCTTTTTTTGAAAAAATTTGCAAATGACAGATTCACTAAAGGTTCATCCAGTATGCTTTTGTTAGAGAAAAAAAGAGAGGATGTTGGCAAGTGAATTATATGAAACGAGCATGGCTGAGTGTGACGAGAAAGCGAGGGAAATCTGCGATATTGTTTGCTGTTATTCTGATATTAGGAAATGTGATCGCTGGCGCAATTGCGGTCAATCAATCGACTCAAAATGTCGAAAAGCAGATCAAAAATCAATTAGGCTCGCTGGCAACGATTGAAGTCGATCATGAAGCGATGATGGCAAATAGTGATGGCAGTGCAAGTATGGAGGAGATTCAGCCGTTGCCAGAGGAGCTGATCAAACAGATCGGTGAGCGCTCCGAGGTCAAGCAGTACGATTATTTGCGAGAAGCAACGATTGCTGTTGAAAACTTCAAACCTTATCGTTTTAGTCCTGAAGAGGACGACGACAATGTCATGATTGTCGGAGGAATATCTCCTTGGGTTTATTTAACAGGAACCAATCTCTTAAAGCCGTTGGATTTTGAAGAAGATACGGTGGATTTAACACAGGGACGCTTTTTTACTGAAGAGGAACAGCGTACCGGAAAACGTGTGGGCTTGATATCGGAAGAGATGGCTCAGGAAAACGGCTTGACCGTGGGAGACACTATGGTCTTAGATGGTCAGTTTGTCGATTATTCGTCAGGGATGGACCCTGAAAAGCAAAAAGGCAATGATTACTCCATCGAAATCGTCGGGATATTTAAAAATACCAGCTTAGAAAAAGCAAATAATCAAGGACAAGATGGCATGGCCAGCTCGTTTGCATTTGATGATCGGCCCTTCAATCGTATCTATATGCCGAATGATGCCGTGAAAACGATTGTTGAAGAGGAACGTGCGGGACAGCAAGCGGCGTTTCCAGCGACAGATTTCGGTTCTGATGATGAGTTCTTCACTCCACAATTCATTTTGAACCAACCAGAAGATGCAGAGCAATTCAAACAAGAGGTGACACCGCTCTTGCCAAATGGCTATAAGGTCAATGCCTCTACGGATGAGTATGACCGTGTGGGGACCAGCATGAATCGCTTATCACAGATTTCATCATATGTCGTAGTGATTGCGGTGATTGCTTCCTTGATTATTATCTCCTTGATCATTGTGCTGTTTACCCGCGATCGTAAATATGAGTTAGGTATCTACCTTTCGTTAGGAGAACGACGGAAATACGTGTTTGCACAGATCGTGCTCGAACTCCTGTTGATTGGTGTCAGTGCAATGTTGATCTCCTTGGTCACAGGGAATATGCTGGGCAAGATGGTTTCTGAATCTTTGTTATCCAGTAGTATGCTAGAGGCAAATCAAGCAGGGGTGGAGCAATTCTTTGTGGGTGTACCGAAAATCGATCAAGCAACGATCAACGAAGCGTTTCGCGTTCAATACACCCTGTCTTATATCATTGCCTTTTTAGCGACCGGGATCTTGACGATCTTGCTTTCGGCAGTGGTGCCGCTGTTGTATATTTTACGTTTGAATCCGAAAAAAATCATGCTGTAAGGAGCGAAGAACATGGCAATTTTAGAAACCAAAGAGATGACGTATTACTACCAAGATGGTGAGAATCGTCGGAAGATTTTAGATAAAACCAATATCTCCTTTGAAAAAGGTAAATTTTACACGATTTTAGGGAAATCAGGCTCTGGAAAGACCACCTTTCTTTCCTTGATCAGTGCATTGGATCAACCAACCGATGGGGAAGTATTTTTTGAAGGAAAAAATATCAAAACGATCGGCTATGAAGAGTATCGCCGCAACAAGATCAGTTTGATTTTTCAAAGTTACAACTTGATCCCTTATTTGACGGCATTAGAAAATGTCCTTGTTTCGATGGCGATCTCAGACAACAAGCTCCCCGATCAACACGATCAAATTGCGTATCGCTTGCTGGATTATATCGGAATCACCTCCACGAAAGCCGATCGTTTCGTCAATCAGCTCTCCGGTGGGGAACAACAGCGGGTCGCCATCGCTCGTGCCTTGGCGACCAATGTTGATATCATTTTAGCTGATGAGCCGACGGGAAATTTGGATGAAGGCATGGAGCAAGAAATCGTGGATATTTTTAAAGATTTAGCTACTTTACACAACAAGTGCATCATCGTAGTGACCCATTCGACTGAAATTGCCAAGCAGTCGGATCAGACATTTTATTTGAAAAAAGGTGAGTTGACGGCCTATGAGTGATTTTTTATCGAAGTTTGAAGAAGAACCGAAAGAGCCAGACAAGGAATCAGCTACAGTTAAAGCACCTTCTTCCCGGGCTTCCCGCAAAGAAAAAGGTTCAGCTTCTTTAGAAGAGGGGATCGAATACGATCCCTCCTTCAAAAAGAAACGGCGGAAAAAACGACTGCTGGGGATGGGTGCGTTACTCGGGTTACTTATACTCAGCGGCTTTTTATTTTTCCAATTGGCGTACGTCCGACTGGATAACTTTGTGGACAAAGAGATCTCAGAAGTCAGGGAATGGGCGGCGGAACATGATCTTGCGATCGATGTGACGCCTGCCTATGATGAAGCCCCAGCCAATCAAGTGATCGCCCAAGAAGAAGCCGCCAGAAGTCGAGTCAGAAAAAGAAGCACCCTGCATCTAACGGTGAGCCAAGGCCCAGATCCAGAAGAGAAATTGGCATTGCCAGACTTTATGGAAATGACGAGGGACGAGGCAGCAGAGTGGATCGAAAAAAATCAAGCCAGCAATTTGACGATCGTCGATGAATACCACGATGAGATCGAGGAAAAAGCACCGATTCGAGTAGAATTTACCAATAAAGAAGTCTCGCAAGAAAACTATCATCGTCGAGATGTCGGACGAGTCTTTTATTCCAAAGGCGAAGAAACCTTTGAAAAAGATATTGAAGTACCAGACTTTCGTGATAAAACCCGTGCAGAGGTAGAAACATGGGGGAAAGCCCATGAGCTGGAGCTTGAAATCAAAGAACAGGCTTCGGATACTGTGGAAGAAGGCAAAGTCATTGAACAAAGCGTGGCACCAAAAGAAAAAATCGCGAAACGGGATGCGTTTCAAGTAACGATTTCCCTAGGGAAAGGGGTCACCGTCCCTGACTTTTCAACGATTTTACCAGATGATGCCCAGGCCGCTGTTGAGGGGGTCACTGTGCGGATGCGGATGCAGTTTACTCAGAGTCTGCCCTACGGACAATTGATCTCGCAAAGTGAGACCGCCGGGACCGTCTTAACCAGCAAAGATGACAAAGGCATTGAAGTTGTCTATTCGGCAGGCCAACCGTATATCAAAGATTACCGTCGAAGCGAGCTCCTTGAAGGGGATCTGCAAAAACTCTTCTTTGATGAATTCCGTTCAAAAGGGGCGAACATCAGCTATCAAGTCCGTTATGTCAATTCAGCAGAACCCTACGGGACAATCGTGGGGATGAGCAAGTTCAATCAGTTTTTACCGTTAGAAGATACGATCACCTTCGATATCAGCTTAGGCAATCAGACAGCCCCAGCGGCTACTGATCCAGAATAGCCGAGCGGATTTATCGATGACCTGCAAGAAGGAGGAAACCCATGCGTCATCAAGAGAATTTTCAAGACCTTAGGAAAAAGCTGTTTGTCTTTTTACTAAGCGGTATGGTAGCATTGTTGCTACACATGTGGATTCATCAATCCAGCGAACACGTGCGGATCGTTTCAACAGAACGTTTTATTGGAGAACAATTGGAACGATCCTACAGGAATGATTGTGCTTACCGAAAAGTGATTGAAAAAAGAAATGATGAGTGTAAAAGGGGGACTGACCGATGCGGATCTTATTCGTAGAAGATGAGCCATCGATCGCAGAAGCGGTTGCCAGCTTATTGAAAAAACAGCATTATTCCGTTGATTTGGCATATGATGGCGAGACTGGGTTGGATTACGCAGCAAGTGGGGTGTATGACCTTCTCGTTTTGGATATCATGCTGCCAAAAATCGATGGGATTACATTGCTAAAGACGTTACGCAAGCAAAATATTCGCACGCCGATCATTATGTTGACGGCCAAAAGCGAAGTCGATGACAAAGTACTCGGCTTAGATGCAGGGGCAGATGATTATTTGACGAAACCCTTTCAAATGAAAGAGCTGCTGGCACGGATTCGTTCATTAAGTAGAAGAAAAGACTTGGATTATCAAGAAGGCCAGTTAGCCTTTGGCAACGTGGTCTTGGCGCGTAATGAGCTGCAGTTGGCTACAACGACCAATCAAGTGGTGCTGTCACCAAAAGAAATGAAACTGATGGAGCTATTTTTATCCAGACCTAAAGTGATTTTATCAAAAGAAACCATCATCAATAAGATTTGGGGCTTTGATCCCGATGTGGAAGAAAACCGTGTTGAGATCTATGTATCTTTGCTGCGAAAAAAACTGACGCTGCTAGAAGCGGATATCGGCATTCGTACGATCCGCAATGCGGGGTATATTTTGCAGAGCAAGGAGCCGCTATGTTAAAAAAATTACGGAATAAAATGCTGTGGTTCAATATGGTGTTGATCTCAATCATTGTCTTAGGTGCTTTTACCTTTATCTATATTTTGAATGCCACCCAAATTGAAAACGAGATCCAATCATTGATCTCGCAAGAAGCCAACACCTTAGCTGCGGTACCGTTGGATGAGGAGGAAGTACGGCAATCACTGACAGAACCTGAGTATCCAATGATGTTGACCATCACGAACAGTACCAGTGAGTTCAGAGAAATCGCTCTAGTCGACGTGGATCAAATGGATGTTGTGATTCAAAGTATTGATGAGAGCGTCGATCAAAACGAGCTTTATGAAGCATTGGTCGATGCAGCGGCGAAACAAGGGGAGATCCCTAACGAAGTGAAGGTAAATGGCCGAAATTGGCGGTATGCGCTCTTTTTGGTGACTTCCTTTAGTCATTATTCGATCAATCATGATTCGACGGGGGAATATTCCACCAGTATCAATAATTACGAGCCATTTTATCAAGTGCTGTTCTTTGATGTCACCGACTACAAAACCAGTCTAAGCAACTTAAGAACCACGCTTTTGCTCATCGGGGTCTTAGCCTTAGCCAGTATTTATATCGCTAGCTTTTATGTCGCCAATCGAGCCTTACGACCAGTTGAGCTGGCTTGGCGCAAACAAAAAGAGTTTGTTTCTAACGCTTCCCATGAGTTGAAAACACCACTGGCGATCATTCAAGTCAATGCTGAGGTATTAGCTGGCAGTCCAGAAGAAACCTTGGAAAGCCAAATGAAATGGCTGGAAAACATCCAGTTAGGTTCCGAACGGATGGATGAGCTAGTAAATAGCTTATTGATGCTGACCAAATTCGAAAGTGCCGAGCAAGAAGTCGTGCGTTCGGTGATCGATGCCAGTCAAGTCGTGCAAAGTGTTTATCAAAGCATGGAGGCCATTGCACTGGAAAAAGGGATCCACTATCAGGAACAGATCGCTAAACAGGTGAGTCTTGAAAGCAATGAGCAAGCCTTGCGGCAATTGACCATGATATTGGTAGACAATGCCTTGAAATATACACCTACTGGAGAAACCGTCACAGTGGCACTCGTTGAACGCCAACGAAAAACGGTGCTGCAAGTCTCTAACAGTGGTTGCCCGATCCCTGAAGAAAAAATTCCCTATGTCTTTGATCGCTTTTACCGCGGGGATCCTTCTCGCAACCATCAAGACGGTGGCTATGGGTTAGGTTTAGCCATCGCCAAAGCCATCACAGAAATGCTGCAGGCGCAAATCAGTTTGACGGTGGATCAAGACGGCGTCAATCACTTTGAAGTTTCATTTCATTGAAAAATGAGCTTTACCGTTAGGAAATAAAAGATATGTCGCTGCGCTCATCAAATCTTTTGCCGCATTTCGAGAAAGTCTCGCTTTCTCGAAATGCGGCTATTTATGCAGCAAAACGCATTTTTTAGGAGAAGGGGACACCAAGGGAAAAAAGTTTTTTTATTTCTCCTTGCAATTTTCACAAAGTTCGGCTATGATAGGTGTGTAATCGGTTACACAGGAGGGGAGCAACATGCCAACAATTAAAGATGTCGCCCATTTAGCTGGACTTTCCGTGGCGACAGTTTCAAGAGCCATGAATGGGACTGGCTATGTGAGCGAAAAAGCCCGTGAGAAAATCCATCAGGCGATCAATGAATTGAATTATTCCCCCAATGAAGTCGCACGTTCACTGTATCAGAAAAAGTCAAAATTGATTGGTTTGCTACTTCCAGATATATCCAACCCGTTTTTTCCGCTAGTAGCCAAAGGCGTCGAAGACTTTCTACAAAAAAAAGGCTATCAAGTCATCCTTGGCAACATTCAAGAAGACAATGAGAAAGCCAATGAATATTTACGTGCGTTTGAGCAAAACAATGTGGCGGGGATTCTTTCCGCTGTCGAAAATAAAAATCGTACCCAAAGCAATATTCCGACGGTCGTCTTGGATCGGATCGATCAAGATGTCGAATATGGGGTTTATTCGGATGACCTTCAAGGCGGCGAACTTGCTGCTAAAGCGATCTTAAAAGGTGACCCCAAAAAGGTAGTCGTGATTGCTGGGCCTGAATCTGTCACCCGTGCTCGGGATCGTTTATTGAGTGTTGAATACACATTGAAAAAAGCACAAGTTCCTTATGCACTAGTGAAATCCACATCCTTTCTCTTAGAGGATGCGACCTTGACAGCGAAACAAGTTTTTTTAGAACATCCCACTGTCGATAGTGTGATTGCCCCAAGTGATACCCATGCGATTGCCATCATGCAAGAGGCTTATCATCATGGCGTAAAGATCCCAGAACAACTTCAAGTGATCGGCTATGACGATATTCCCATCAGTAAATTGGTGGTGCCACGCTTGACGACGATCCATCAGCCTGCTTATCAAGTAGGTTACAAAGGAGCAGAAATGCTCTTTGCATTGATCAACGATCAATTTATTGAACAGAAAAAAATCATCCTTCCTGTTCATTTAGAAGAAAGAGAGACAGTAAGAAATGGAGGAACGCCAATTGAATAAGATCATCGTCATTGGTAGTATGGCAACAGATTTTGTAGTCACTACGAAGGTGAAACCCAATCAAGGAGAAACGGTTTTTGGGGAAAAATTTGACACGAATTTTGGCGGCAAAGGAGCAAACCAAGCCATCGCCGCTAGCCGTTTAGGCGCAGAAGTAGCAATGCTAGGCCATGTAGGAACCGATCGCTTCGGAAATGAAATCGTCGAAAACTTAAACGTGAACGGCGTTTCTACGGAGAATGTGGAACCCGTTACACATTTTCCATCTGGTGCCGCGCATATCATTTTGCATGAAAATGACAATAGCATCATTGTCATACCTGGCGCCAATAATGCGCTTGATTTAGCTCGCTTTTCCGAAATAAAAGGAAACATCACAGAGGCTGATTTAGTGATTTTGCAAAACGAGATTCCCCAAGAAGCCAATGAAGCCATCATCGACTGGTGTTGGGAAGCAAAAATCCCTGTTTTATATAATCCAGCACCTGCGAGAAAGCTCAATCCGCGTATGTTATCTAAGGTGGGGTATCTGACCCCTAATGAACATGAGTTTAAGTTACTTTTCCCCAATCAAAAGCTTGCTGACGTTTTAGCAGCCTACCCTAATCGATTGATCGTTACCCTAGGTGCCAAAGGAGCGATTTTCCACAACGGGAAGTCCGAGGTCTTAGTTCCTGCCTTTCCAGTTGCTGCGGTCGATACTACGGGAGCTGGTGATACCTTCAATGGTGCATTAGCAGTAGGGATTTTAGCAGGTGTTCCCTTAGAAAACGCCATTGCCTTTGCCAACTTAGCAGCAGCAATCTCCGTCAAAGGATATGGTGCTCAAGGCGGAATGCCTACATTAAAGGAAATGAAGGAGAGTCCATTGTATGAAGAAGCATGGGGCATTAAATAGTGAGATCGACAAATTATTGGCGGATTTAGGCCACACCGATCAGCTTACGATCGGGGACTTGGGGTTGCCAGTACCCACAGGGGTGAAAAAAATCGATCTGGCATTAAAACTAGGTAGTCCGAGTTTTGAAGAGGTGTTATTAGTAATGCAACAAGAGATGGCAGTCGAGGTGATCGTTTTAGCAGAGGAAATAAAAACGGAGAATGCGGAGCAGTGGCAATTGATTCAAAAAACGTTCCCGAATGTTCCGATTCGTTTTGTTCCACATGAGGCATTCAAAGAAGAAACAAAGGAAAGCAAAGCCATTATTCGAACAGGGGAAGCGACACCCTATTCAAACATTATTTTACAAGCAGCCGTTATCTTCTAAAGAGACAGGAGGAAATCATGTGCAAGTCGAGATGAGCAATATTGAGAAATCCTTTGGGAAGAATCAAGTGTTAAGAGATGTCTCACTAACATTGTACCCTGGAGAAATCCATGCCCTAATGGGAGAAAATGGGGCAGGCAAGTCAACGTTGATGAACATTTTAACTGGGTTACATGCCAAAGATGCAGGGACGATTTTGATCGATGGTAAAGAAACGAACTATGCCGATCCGAAGGAAGCCGAACAAGCCGGTGTGAGCTTTATCCATCAAGAAATGAATAACTGGGAACAGATGACTGTATTGGATAACTTATTCTTGAATCGGGAATTGAAAACCACCTTTGGGCTACTAGATACGAAGAAAATGGCAAGCAAAGCGCAGGCAGTCTTTGAACAGTTAGGGATTCAGATCCCCCTTCAAAAAGAAGTGGATGAACTTTCAGTCGGGCAACAGCAAATGATCGAGATCACGAAAGCGCTGATGACTGATGCCAAGGTGTTGATCATGGATGAACCGACTGCTGCCTTGTCGGATAAGGAAATTAATAATTTGTTTCAAATCATTCGTCGCTTGAAAGAAAACGGCGTAGCGATCGTTTATATCTCTCACCGAATGGAGGAGATTTTCAAAATAAGTGACAAGATCACTGTGATGCGGGATGGTCTATCGATCGATACGAAAAAGACGGAGGATACAACGATGGAAGAGGTCGTGAAGAAAATGGTCGGTAGAGAGTTAGCTGATTATTATCCAGAAAAACAAGCGCAGATCGGTGAAGTCGTTTTTGAAGTAAAAAATTTAACAGCCGCTTCTAAAGTTTACCAAGGCATCAATTTTCAAGTCAGAGCAGGTGAGATCCTTGGGTTCTCAGGTTTAATGGGTGCTGGACGCACAGAAGTCATGCGAGGAATATTTGGTTTAGATGAAATTGAAAGCGGTACCTTAATCGTCGAAGGGCAAGAAGTGAAAAATTCTTCGCCTTCAAAGGCAATCGCCAATGGCTTTGGCTTTCTAACAGAAAATCGGAAAACGGAAGGCTTGGTCTTAGACTTTTCCCTGACCGATAATATCAGTTTGCCCAGCATTGATAATTTTGTCAAAACAGGCATGGTCGATAGCAAGACTGAAGCCAGTTTCGTTGCGTTAATGATCGAGCGCTTACGCATCAAAACGATGAGTGCCCAGAATTTAGCCAGCGAGCTTTCTGGTGGAAATCAGCAAAAAGTGGTTTTGGCGAAGTGGATCGGTGTCGGACCAAAAGTATTGATTTTAGATGAACCGACACGCGGAGTAGACGTTGGTGCCAAACGAGAGATTTATCAGCTGATGAATGAGTTAGCGGAACGTGGTATTGCGATTTTGATGGTTTCTAGTGATCTACCAGAAGTGCTAGGTGTTAGCGATCGCATCATTGTTTTACACGAAGGAAAAATATCAGGGGAACTCTCTCGGCAAGAAGCCACACAAGAGAAGATCATGACGTATGCGACAGGAGGAAACTAATATGGAAAAAAGTGGTATGAAAACAAAACAACTCTCGGAATCAATTAGTAAATTGGGACCTTTACTCGCTTTGATTGCTCTAGTGGCTGCTGTCACTGCCTTAAATCCAAGCTTTTTATCACCCAGTAATTTGTTGAATCTTTTGCGGCAAGTCGCAGCGAATGGCTTTATTGCATTCGGAATGACCTTTGTCATTTTGACTGGGGGCATTGATTTGTCTGTAGGGTCCACCTTGGCACTTTCCAGTGCCTTGACAGCAGGAATGATGGCCAATGGGGTGTCACCTTTAGTCGCTATTTTGATTGGGTTACTAAGCGGAGCGATCCTTGGTGCGTTGAATGGACTACTGATCTCAAAAGGAAAAATGGCGCCGTTTATCGCAACCTTAGCAACGATGACGATCTATCGGGGCGCTACCTTAGTGTACACCAATGGAAATCCAATCACTGGACTAGGTGACAGCTTTCTATTCAGCTTTATTGGTCGTGGGTATCTTTTCGGGATTCCTTTTCCAGTCGTATTGATGTTTCTCGTGTTCTTTCTTTTGTTCTTGTTGCTTCATCGCACCGCCTTCGGACGAAAAACCTATGCCATCGGTGGCAATGAAAAGGCCGCTTTTATTGCTGGGGTGAAAATCGATAAGATAAAACTGATCATTTATTCGATCTCCGGATTGATGGCTTCAATCAGTGGCATGATCATCACTTCTAGGTTGAATTCTGCGCAACCAACAGCAGGGCAAGCCTATGAAATGGATGCGATTGCAGCAGTCGTTTTAGGTGGTACGAGCTTATCTGGTGGAAGAGGCAGAATTTTTGGCACGTTGATCGGGGCATTGATCATTGGTACGTTGAACAATGGTCTAAATCTATTGGGTGTCTCAAGTTTTTATCAACAAATCGTTAAAGGGATCGTGATCGTAATTGCAGTGTTACTGGATCGGAAAAGGAAATAAAAAATAGGAGGATCTATTATGAAAAAAATGTTTTTATTGGCAGCAGGCGTATTGGTACTTTCTGGATGTGGAGCGGCAACATTGGACAACGGTGGCAGTAGTGAGACACAAAGTGAGGAAAAAGCAGCTTCAGAATTGACAGTTGGTGTATCGATCTCCACCCTCAATAATCCGTTTTTTGTTTCCATGCAAGAGGGGATCAATCAATTGGCTGAGGAAAATGACACCGATGTACGCTTTGTTGATGCCCAAGATGATACTGCCAAGCAAAGCAATGATATTGATGATTTGATCCAACAAGGCGTGGATGTGCTTTTGATCAATCCCGTTGATTCTGCTGCTATCGTCCCGGCTGTTGAAGCCGCTAATAATGCCAACATCCCAGTTATTGCCATCGACCGTAGTAGCGATGGAGGAACGCTTTTGACGACGGTTGCCTCCAATAACGAAGAAGGTGGAAAAATGGCAGCAGAATTTATTCTCGAACAATTAGGGGAAAACGCAAAAGTGGTAGAACTTGAAGGCGTCCCTGGCGCTTCTGCAACCAGAGAGCGAGGAAAAGGCTTTGATGATTATGCTAAAGACAAACTGGATGTTGTTGAAAAGCAATCCGCAAACTTCAATCGAGCAGAAGGATTAACGGTTATGGAAAATATCCTCCAAGCCAACAATGACATTCAAGGCGTCTTTGCTCAAAACGATGAAATGGCTTTAGGGGCAGCCGAAGCGATGGGAAACCGAGAAGGCGTAGTGATTGTCGGGTTTGACGGTACTGAAGACGGACTCAAAGCCATCGAAGAAGGTAGAATGACGGCAACGATCGCTCAAAAACCAGAAGAAATGGGCCGCCTTGCATTGCAGGCAGCGTTTGACCATTTCCAAGGAAAAACAGTCGCTGAACAAATCGATTCACCATTAGAGTTGGTGAAAAAATAGGTAGACGCTCAATGCAGTTCCTACTTTCAACATCGAAAGCCCCTCTTTGGCTGACCATTTAGGTCACCAAAGAGGGGCTTTCTTTCATGTGTGGCGTTTCGCTTACTTGTTGCTGGTTAAATCCAATAAGCGGTCTTTCAAGTCTTCTTCTAGATGACCCAATTCCACTTCGGCAGCACGACGTTTTTCTTTTCCTTCTTTTTGGATCCGTAATGTTTCTTGGATCGTTTCCACAAGGTCGTTTTGTGTTTTTTGCAAGGTTTCGATATCGACGATGCCGCGCTCGTTTTCTTTCGCTGTTTCAATAGCAGAAACTTTCAACATTTCTGAGTTTTTCTTCAATAGATCATTGGTGGTCTCAGAAACTTGGCGTTGTGCCGTAACTGCATCTTTTTGACGCAATAAAGTCAAGGCAATGACCACTTGGTTTTTCCATAGTGGGATCGCTGTATTGACAGAAGCTTGGATTTTTTCTGCTAACGCTTGGTTCGTGTTTTGGATCAGGCGAATTTGCGGTGCCTGTTGGATCGTGATTTGACGTGCCAAGCGCAAGTCATGAGTTCGTTTGTCTAAACGATCAAGAAATTGCGTGTAATCGTTGGCGATCTGTACGTCCATTTGATCATTCGTTTCTTCTGCTTTTTTCATGGCTTCAGGAATGATTTTGGTTTGCAATTCTTGCATCTTCAACTCGCCAGCGGCAATGTAGATGTTCAATGCATCAAAGTAATCTTTGTTCTTTTGATACAACTGTTCCAACATCATGTTGTCTTTTAGCAACCCGTCTTTTTCTTTATCCAATTTGACGGCGATCTTGTCGATTTGGGCACCAATTTTTTGGTATTTAGCGGTGATTTCAAAAATGGATTGTTTTACTTTACCAAACATTCGCTTGAATAAGTTGCCTTCCCCTGCACGCAGTTCGTCTGGATTGGCTTCTTGCAAGCGATACATCAACTCCGTCAATGAGTCGCCCACAGGGCCGATATCAGCTGCTTGGACATGGTTCAACATGGATTGGGAAAACTCTCCAAGTTTGGTTTGGGCAGCTGCACCATAGGTGATGACCGCTTGCTGGTCGGTCGCATCGATTTTGCTGGCTAATTCTTGGGCCTGTGCTTGACGCTCTGGCGGTAATTTATCAATCAAACGCGGTGCCGTTTGCTGTTCTTTCAGCTGACTGATTTCCGCTTGTTGAGTGGTGGTCAAAGTGTCGACAGGGGTTGAAAATGGGTTGTTCAATAAATCGTCAAGCGTATCCGTTACGGGTTTTACTTGATTTGGTGTTTCACTCATAATAACTCCTCCTAATAATTGTCTGCTTTCGAAAAAAATCTAGCCTGGGCTAGATTTTTTTTTAGATTCTTTTCTTGTTGCCAATCAGAATCTATCCCTATTCATTATCTCGTTTTATGCTTTGTTTGGCAATGGATAACTCAACATCCATGTCATCAAGATCGTCTGCTACAAATTGGGAGTAGTCTTTGGCGATCAAGGAAGCCATTTGCTCGATGATTTGGGTGCTTTCCTCGATTTTATCATAGGTCTCACGACTTTTGATCTCATGGCTATTGATTTCAATGAACTTATCGGTCAAATCGACCATGTTGGGCAAGTGTGTATAAAGGAAATGACTTGCCAAAGGCAGTTTGGTCGGTTCTTTCACGAGTTCTTTGAAAAGAGCTTTTGAGGCACGCAAGGCATCGTGACGCAAGTCAATGGCTTTTAACTTGTTATTACTAGTGATATTTTTTTGGTATTTATCGATTTGGTGTTTCGTCTGATTCATCGTTTCACGGAACAATTCGATCTCACGAGCAGTCATTCCGCTTTTCAAGTAATGGGCTTCTCGTTCTCTCGTTAAAGAAGGCAAAACTTGTGGATCGGCTGCTGGAACTTTACGCCCTCTAATACCGACGTAGACTAAAATCGCACCGACGATTAATAATAGGCTCGCAAATGAGTCGCCTACTACGTTAAAAATAATACTGATGAGGACGATCGCACCAACGATCAGCCAGATGTTTTTTTTCATTTTTCCTCCTCCTAAAAATCTCTTGGACAAGTAGATTGGGTTATTCGACATCTTTATTTTAGCATGTTCACTAAAAGAAAAATATCAGACTTGGGGTGGATTTTCCGATTTTTAGTAAATTCATAAGCTTTCTTGCTATTTCTTAAGAAGATATTTTTTCTAAATTATGCTAAAGTGTTTGATAGATAAGACGTATGAGGAAAGTTAGGTGTCGATAGATGTTAGAATTTAAAGATTTTGAAGAAAAAACGATCCAACGGAATGAAATTTTCCATGGCAAGATCATTGATGTGGTCGTTGATGATGTCTCCTTGCCAAATGGCGGGACCAGTAAACGCGAACTAGTCTTTCACCCTGGTGGTGTTGCCGTGATCGCCTTGACAAGTGAGAACAAAATGCTGTTCGTTCGCCAATTCAGAAAACCGTTAGAGCGAGTGATTTTAGAGATACCAGCAGGAAAAATCGATCCAGGAGAAGGCGCTCGTCCAGATTTGACTGGCGCCCGGGAATTAGAAGAAGAGACCGGCTATCGTGCAAAAACGCTGGAGCACGTTTCTTCTATGTACCTTTCACCAGGCTTTGCTAATGAGCTCTTGCACGTCTATTATGCCAAAGAGCTGGAAAAAGTGACAAATCCCTTACCGCAAGACGAAGATGAAGTGCTGGAAGTCTATGAATTGACCTTAGAGCAAGCACAAGCCGCTATCGCTGATGGAACGATCTGTGATGCGAAGACCGTGTTTGCGATCCAATTTTGGAAGTTGCTGGAATTGAAACGGAGGAACGGACTTGCCTAAAGAACCATTGATCACCCGCAGTGAGCTTCGACGCAGACGCGAAGAAGAACAAGCAGCAGCTGAACGCAATCAGCAAATCGTAGAAAAGCAAAGCAAGAAAGAATGGAAACAAAAAGAAAAACAAATTGATAACCACTACCGCAAAGTGCGCAAGAAAAACAAAGAAATCACGAAGACCCGTGCCGGTGAGAACCAGAAATCTCGGGATTTGAACCGTTTTTTAATGAAAGCCATTGTGATCGTCACTTTATTGTTAGTCGTCGTCGGCTTGGCGATCTTTTTGTTGTGATTCTTGAACTCTATCAGAAGAATGGGCTAAATGCCTGTCTGATAGAGTTTTTTGCGTGTTTAAATGAAGAAAAGTTGTAAATTAATCAAGATTACTGGTAATTATTTCCGTTAATGAAGCGCTTAAATAGGAAAATGTGGTAATTATTGTCTATTCCTCTCAACTATATTGTGACCATCTTCTGCACTTGATACAATGACCTCAACTTGATCAAGTTAAAAACCTAAATAAGAAGGTGGAAAAGATGTTTGCCAAAGTAACAACTCTTTTAGATAAGAGTCTTCAGCCGATTGCACAAAAGCTGTCTAGTAATAAAGTGATTCAATCGATCTCCCAAGGAATGCTGGGAATCATTTCTCTGACTATTGGGGTAAGTGTAGTTTCAATTTTAATTAATTTGCCAATCGATCCCTGGGTACGATTTCTAGAGAATATCAAAATTCTTGAGCCAGCAAATGAATTATTGTTATCAACGACGAGTCTGCTAGCTATTTATATTGTAATTGCGGTATCCTACAGTTATGCAAAGAATCTTCAAGAAGATCCGAAAGCTTCAGTGATTTTATCAACTGCTGTATTTATCATTCTTATGCCGCAATCGATTACTATCGAGAATGTGACAGTAAATGCTTTGTTGAGCGAATATTTAGGAAGTAATGGTATTTTTTTGGCTATTTTAATCGGCATCGGAACTGCAGGATTCTATCATTTCTTAATTCGAAAAAATATTAAAATAAAGATGCCGGAGCAAGTACCTCCTATGGTGGTGGAAGCAATGAATCCAATTGTGGCTTCTATGATTATTTTTGGCATCGCTTTCTTATTTAAATGGGGACTGTTCCTTACGGATTTTGGAAATGTATTTGATTTATTTTTTGAAATGCTGACTAAGCCGGCGTTAGCAATTTTTGGACAAAGTATGTGGACACCAGTTATTTATTGCGTCATGCGTGCGCTGTTCTGGTTTTTTGGTGTACATCCAAGTCCGTTGAATGCGATCTTTTTCCCAATAAGTATTGCCTGTACTGCTGCGAATGTTGACGCATTTATTGCCGGAGAAGAGTTACCGTATTTGGCTTTTGCAATTATGACTTCCTTTGGCTTGATTGGTGGGACAGGTTCTACCTTAGCCTTTAATATCAACATGCTGAAAGCAAAAAGTGCACGATTTAAAGCAATCAGTAAGCTATCTTTGATTCCAGGTATTTTTAATATCAATGAGCCGCTGGTATTCGGCGTTCCCATGATGTTTAATCCACTGACTTTGATTCCAAGCGTCCTTGCACCAATTATCGGTTCATTTGTAGGAATGGCATTCGTTGCTTTAGGCTGGATCAATTCGTATAATTTTAATCCAACTGTTTCAGTGGCTTGGGTTATTCCATATCCTGTAGCAGGATTTCTTCGAGGCGGAACAATGTTTGCCTTAGCGATTTGTCTGGCGCTAGTTATTCAGATCGGTGTCTATTATCCATTTTTTAGAATTTTAGATAACAATGCTTTAAAAGAAGAGCAACGGGAACTGGCGGACATATCTGAAGTTGGCAACGAGCATCGAATCTTGAAAGAAAAGCAAGCCATTAATTAAAACAAAAGGGGAAAGAGCGAATGATCATGGAGTATTTGAAGAATTATAAGAATTTTACTTTTAGCGAGTCTATTGTTAGAGATTTTATTCTGAAGTATCCTAGACATTTTGCTCAATCAACGATTAAAGAAACGAGTAAACAATGCAATGTGGGGATGGCGACTGTTACGCGCTTATGCAAAAAACTATCTTTTAATGGATTTACAGACTTTAAAAGTGCATTTCTCAAAGAATTGAAAGATATTGAGCGCTTAGATAATGGCAAAAAGACCACCCCATTCGACAGTAGTACTAGTATTCAAGAAATTCTTGATGGATTACCCTTTGTTTATGAGAAAGCAATCGGGTATACAAAAATTGCGATGGATGAGATGGTACTCCAACGTACAACAGAACTGATCCAAAATGCCTACGTATTGATTTTTGCTACAGGAATCAATAAAGCAGTAGGAGAAATTTTTTCCTATAAATTAGAAGAACTTGGTATTCCATGTAAAACAATGGATTCCATTCATTATCAAATGATTGATTCGCTTATTTTGAGAAACCAAGAAGTATTTGCGATCTTTTTGTCTCATCGTGGAAAAAACGAGAGTGTGATAGAGGCTGCTCAATATATTAAAAAAAATCGAATTCCCAATCTTTTGATATGCAGTCAGGTGAGTGAAGAAATCAGAGAATATTGCAATGAAATTCTATATATCGTACCAACTTATACAACAAAAGAATTTTCAAATACCCAGTTTGTTATGGCGGAACAGTATGTTTTAGATGTGATCTATTCTTTACTGTTTGTAAAAAATTTAGATTTTGTAGAAAAAATGATCAGCAAAAAGTATTATGAGAGGATCGACTTTAATGGAGAATTTTAAAAAGGATTTTTTATGGGGCGGAGCAACTGCAGCAAATCAGATTGAAGGCGCATATAATGAAGACGGAAAAGGATTATCTGTTTGTGATATTGCCACCTATAAACCTGAGCTTTCTAATTTTGAATATAAAGAGCATAATTCATATAGCTTAAAAGATATTAAAGAGGCGATGCTGGATGAGGATGTAAGTAAATATCCCAAAAGAAGAGGCATCAATTTTTATCAGCATTATAAAGAAGATATTAAACTAATGGCAGAAATGGGGTTTAAGGTGTTGCGCCTCTCAATTGCTTGGACAAGAATATTTCCTAAAGGAGATGAAAAAGAACCGAATGAAAAAGGACTTAAGTTTTATGAATCTGTTTTTGAAGAATGTAAAAAATATGGGATTGAGCCGTTAGTAACCTTGAGTCATTATGAACCGCCGCTCCATTTAGCACTGGAATATAAAGGCTGGTATGATAGACGTACAATCGGATTTTTTATGAATTTTGTGGATGTCGTATCTAGCCGATTTCGTGACCAAGTGAAATATTGGCTTACTTTTAATGAAATTGACAGTATGAGCCGGCACCCTCTCACGACCGGTGCCATCATTGAAGAATATTTTGAAGGACAAGATATGACTGAGGTGATTTATCAATCAATGCATCATCAATTTCTTGCCAGTGCATTAGCAACAAAGATGATTCACGAAAAGAGAAAAGAGGCGAAGGTAGGGTGTATGATCACAAAGCGTACGGTTTATCCATTCACCTGTCACCCTAATGACGTCTTGTTAGCACAACAAAGGGAGAGGGAGGTTTTTGCTTTCTCTGATGTACAAGTAAGGGGTTATTATCCAAGGTTTCTTGTAGAACAGTTAGCTGGAAAAGGAATCACACTAAAGATGGAAAAAGAGGATAAGACAATTCTAAAGGAAAATACGTGTGACTTTGTATCATTCAGTTATTATGCTTCATCCTGTGCAAGTGCTGATCCAGAAAAGGAGAATAAAGGGGGAGGAAATATCTATTCAGGTGTTAAAAATCCTTATTTAAAAACAAGCGATTGGGGCTGGTCGGTTGATCCTGCTGGACTCAGAAAATCGTTGGTGGATTTATATGATCGGTATCAAAAACCGTTATTTATTGTCGAGAATGGATTAGGTGCTTATGATGTTTTTGATGGACAGACAGTAAATGATGATTATCGGATAGATTACTTCAAGCAGCACATCCAATCAATGAAAGATGCAGTTCTTCAGGATGGTGTTGATTTAATGGGCTATACAGCTTGGGGGTGTATTGACTTAGTGAGTGCTTCTACCAATCAGATGAGCAAGCGTTATGGATTTATCTATGTTGATGCAGATGATGAAGGGAAAGGTACTTACAAACGATATAAGAAGAAATCTTTTTACTGGTACAAACAAGTAATTGCATCGAATGGTGCAGAGCTCTAAAAAAATTAAGAATAAAGGAGAAATGGGACTGAAGAAAGCAAAGAGATAGCAGTGATCGCTTATCCGTCTGCATGGATCTTTCCAAGAAAATGAAAAAGCTGTACATATAGAAAATGTATGTATAGCTTTTTTATTATATCGGCTTTTTCAAAATAGCTAAAAACATGGCAGCTGGCTGATTCATGAACAAATGATCCGCTTCATGAAAAACGGTAAAGGAAGTGGCAGTAAACCCAGTCGTCTCTGCCAGTTGAGTCAATGCGGCAGGGTCAAACCCATTATGAACGAGCGGGTGAGACACGGCGGGATTTTTGAGGAAATCCACTAGATAAAGGGTTCCTCCTGGCTGTAGCAAGGCGTATAGTTTTTCCATCATAGCGGCTGTGTCAGGAATATGCAGCAAGACGAGGGATAGCAGCACCGCGTCTGCTTTTGCTTGTAAGGATTCTTGCAGCAGATCGTGGACAGTTGCAGAAGCATTGGCCAGCTGCAGTTGGTTGATTTTTTTTTCAGAAACCTCGATCATGTTAGGGGCAGTATCCCAGATGGCTAAGTGCTGGACATAAGCTGCTAAGGGCAGACTTACTAGGCCGGTACCGCCGCCGATATCGATCAGAGTTTGGTGCTGGTTGTCTTTAAAATAAGGTTCAAGGGTTTGGGTGACTAATTGTGCTAACGCGATCCGTTCAGGGGTATCGTATTTTGCTGCCATGGCGTTGAAAATTTCAGACATAAGTGCCTCCTTTTATAATGACAAAAAACTGTTCGTTTCGTCAAAACTAGTTTATCATGAAAGGAGAAAAACACGTCAGTAGATACGTGGGAATTTCTGTTGTTTTTCATTTTAAAGGATGAAAAATAAACGAGAAGCAGGAGGCAAACACATGAAAATTGGTATTATTGGTGCAATGGAGGAAGAAATCAAGGCGTTGCGGGAACAGTTGATTTCACCGCTTTCTTGGGAACGCGGCGGCGCACTATTTATTTCAGGAAGTATCGGCAATCATGAAGTGATCGTCGTTCGTTCAGGTATTGGCAAAGTTCTGGCATCGATCACCACTAGTTTATTGATCCAACAATATGGGGTCAATATGGTGATCAATACTGGATCAGCTGGTGGGATCGGTGCCGGCTTACAAGTAGGGGATTTAGTGATTTCAGATAAAGTGGCCTATTTTGATGTCGATGTGACGGGCTTTGGTTATGAATATGGCCAGCTGCCTGGCGGGATGCCTTTGTATTATGAAGCCAGCCGCTATTTGATCAGTGAGATGACGAAAGCCGCAGAAGCGACTCATCATACCGTGAAAAAGGGACTGATCGTTACCGGTGACAGCTTCATTCATGACCCGCAAAAAGTACAGGAGATTTTAGGACATTTTCCAGATGCCTTGGCTTGTGAGATGGAAGGCGCCGCGATCGCACAGACCGCGCAGCAATTCAATATTCCTTTCTTGATCGTGCGCGCGATCAGCGACACCGCCGACCACGCAGCAACCGTCTCTTTTGATGAGTTTATCTTAGAAGCTGGCAAGCGTTCCGCTGAAATGGTCTTGGCATTCGTTGAAACATTAAAGTAACTTAAAAAACAGGAGAGCCGATCCGTACGAGGAGGAAGGAAGCATGAGAGCATTACTATCCATTGATTATACGTTTGATTTTGTTGCAGATGAGGGACGATTGACCACGGGTGCTGCTGGGCAAGCGATTGAAGCTGCCTTAGTGGCTCGGACGCAAGCCTTTATCGAAGCCGGTGAGTATGTCGTTTTTGCCATTGATCGTCATGAGGAAACAGACAACTATCATCCTGAAAACCGCTTGTTCCCACCCCACAATCTTGCGGGCCGTACGGGGCGACATCTCTACGGCCGTCTAGCCCCGCTTTATGAAAACTATCAGGAAGCGCCAAATGTCTATTGGATCGACAAGCGTCATTACTCCGCCTTTAGCGGTACCGACTTGGACATCCGACTGCGGGAAAGAGGGATTACGGAATTGTACCTGACCGGCGTTTGTACCGACATCTGTGTCTTGCATACAGCAGTGGATGCCTATAATTTAGGCTACCAACTGGTGATCGATGCAGATACCGTTGCCAGCTTTGACGCGGTCGGACATGAATGGGCACTACGCCATTTTGAAAATACCCTGGGCGCGAAAATCATTTCTGCGAAGGAGGAAGCATAAATGGGATGGATGGATCAATTAAAAGCAAATTTCAGTTTCAGTGAACTGACTAGCCTTTATCAAGCGTATCAAAAAGGGGATCTTGATGTAAAGGCGTTGTTGAACAATGACTTCTTACAAAAGTATACGGATTTTCAGAACTTGGATGAGTTTATGGCTAAATTAGACATCCAGAATGAAAACCAAATCTTCGACTTTCTAAAAGACCGCCCCAATCGGCAAAAAGCCGATCAAGTCGTCAATGAGCATTCTCAATTTGATTCTGTGATCAGTATGATGAAAAAAGCTTTACAGAAATAAATAACGATAGAAGAAGGAGCCTTCGAAAATCAATTGATTTCCGAAGGCTCCTTCTTTATATATTAATTGGTGGGTTATGTAACAAATTGATTTTTTATTTGCTACCACATACCCCAATTATTAAGCTGTCTAAAGTTTAGCCGGCTGTTTCGTGTACCCGCTAAAGTATTGATGGCAGCAAGATCAATAATAGATACGTACATTGTCGCCATAGCGGTAACATACATGGTAGCGATTCCCGCTATCCCAATTGGATTTGCACCCATAAGTAGAAGAAAGACAGAGTCTAAAACGGTGTCATACATCCCTTTTAAAGCCTTTTTCGAAGCTTGATCGATGGTTTCTTGTGTATCGATCATCTTGGAAATTTCTTCCATGAATTTTTCTGGGGAGTTTATGGATTCTAATGAAGGTTTTTCTTCAGTGAAATATTTATGAATAGCATCAATAAAAGAGGCTCCATGTTCTAAGGTCTTATATCCCGCAATGGATTTTTTTACGTTAGATACATGATTTTTAAGGTTATAGATATCTAGATTTGAAAAATAATCTTTGAGACTAGTTACCGTATCATAAGATGATAACGCAAAATTCAAGTACTTGGTTCCCGTAGTGGTTCTAAGAAAGGCATTGTAAGCGTTGGTGTCATTGAAGGTGTAATATTCAGGGTAGTAACGAAGGGGAAGTCTGTCACCCACCAGCCCAGCATTGCGCTCATAATCATGCACATCAAAATAATAAAGCATAAATGTGTGCATAAGTTGATCATTGGTGGGATTGTTCCCGTAAATTCTAGTGGCAAATTGTTTGACTTTAGGAAACTCAAAAGGAACGACCGGCGTAACAGCTGGTAAATTTCTTTCTGAACGCTCCTCTGCTGGCAATAGTGACTGGTACTGTAAATTTTCAAAATCGATACTCGTATTAGCAAAGATTTCCAAAGATAAACCGATTTCTACTAGCTCTTCTTCAAGGGCGACCAATAGATTCGCTTTTTCGTAATGGTCATCAGGAACATCTGCAAAATTGCCACTCTCACTGACAGCATATGCCGTGATTGGTGAGAAAAAAACACTCAGTAAAACGACAAGTAACAATATAACTGAATATTTTTGCTTCATTTCAATTCCTCCTCATAATTAAAGTTTGACAACACGTGTTATACAAGTTAAATTTATCATATAAAAAGACAAAAATGAATTATTTTATTTAAATTTGATTAATTTGTTTAAAAAATGTAGGATTAGTTATTTCGCCTTAATTTTTGAAGGTATCCCTAAGCAGATAACCTTGCTTGCTAAAAGAGGAGGGAAGTGAAAAAATTCAAGATATTCGACGATGATACAACTAAAGGAAAATTGTATGCTTTGATTGATTATCTAGTGATCACCTCAGCCCTTTGTTTTAGTGCATATCATTCTTTTCCGCTTACGATTCCTAAGTATTTACATATTCCGGGGACGAACGAGTATATGGTAGGTGGCTTATTTAGCGTATTAATGTCCTACTCTCTTTATAAGACCTATTTGTTGAATGCGCATAAAAACATTCCTAAAGAAAAAAAACATAGTATAGAAATCAGCTTTTTTCTCGGTTTACTCGTCTCTTTTATTTTGCTTTTATTCAGATCAGAAAGCTTAATTAATCATTTGCTTTTTCGAAACCAATTACCTTTGGAACAGATTATGTATCACTTAGATCGATTGTATTTTCTCAATCTACGTATGTTACTGTTCGCTTTGATACGGTGTTTATTCGCTTTTGACTACTATCAAGCCTTTTATTACAAAAAAAGAAAATGCTACATGGGCTATATTTATGTATACAGCCTTTTATTTCTAGTAGGAGGTGCACTCTTCTATATGTGGATCATGTCCATAAACTTTTTATTTCGCAAATAGTGTCTTCGGAGTTTACGTCCATACCTCAGTGCCATAGGAAAAGTTTTTTCAAAAATATACTCAGTTATGAATAGAATAGGGGGCTTTGTATTGGGGAAAACGGATCAAGTGACGTTATACAAGCGAAAAGGAAAAATCTATTCCATCATTGATCATATAATTATGGGGGCTGCAATATTATTTGAAACATATCATAGCTCCCCAATTAGACCTATAATTCGTGGGAGATCAGATATTCGTGGGATTGGGTTGTCGGCTGTGAGCGCAATGGTGTTTTTGCTAGCTTGGGAGACAACTTTAAGTTTGAACCGTCATGAGCTTGTTCCTGAATACAAAAAGCATATCGCTGGAATTGAGCACTTTTTCTTCTTCTTGGTTGGTTTTTTTATCTTGATTTTCACTGCCGATCCCTTGATTGGTTTACTATCGCGAACGATACCGGTAGAGAAAATCACCTACCATCTGGAACGGCTCTACTTTCTTCATTTTTTTATGATGTTCTATGTTTTGTTGCGGTGTGTATTGGCATTCGATTATTATCAAGCCTTTTATTATGAAGATAAAAAATGCAGGATGTATTATGTCTTGCTTTGTTTTTTCGTGGGCGTAGGTGTCATTCGTATTCTTCGTGCAGCTCTTACTTAATTTGTCTCATTTATTCACCCCTTCTAAAAGAATCCATTAGCAAAAGACAAGCCTCAGCTGATTAAAAGATTGTCTTTCAATCGAATAAGTTTGTTACTGGATTACTCCATTTAAATTGTGAGGAGGTTTTTAATGTATTGAAAAAAAGATATCAACCCCTTGATAGTGATCAACGAAAAGGAAAAATCTATTCCATCATTGATCATATAATTATGGGGACTGCAATATTACTTGAAGCATATCATAGCTCCCAAATTTGGCCTCGTAGATTATCGATTAGACCTATAAGAACTCTTGGAAATTCAGATATTCGCGCAATTGGGTTGACAGCTGTAACCGCAATGATACTTTTGCTAGCCTGGAATACAACTTCAAGTTTAAACCGTCATGAGCTTGTTCCTGAATACAAAAAGCATATCGCTGGAATTGAGCACTTTTTCTTCTTCTTGGTTGGTTTTTTTATCTTGATTTTCACTGCCGATCCCTTGATTGGTTTACTATCTCGAACGATACCGGTAGAGAAAATCACCTATCATCTGGAACGGCTCTACTTTCTTCATTTTTTTATGATGTTCTATGTTTTGTTGCGGTGTGTATTGGCATTCGATTATTATCAAGCCTTATATTATGAAGATAGAAAATGCAGGATGTATTATGTCTTGCTTTGTTTTTTCGTAGGCATAGTTATCACACGTGTTCTTCTAGGGGTTCTTTCGTTAGTTGTCTCGTTCATTTATCACTTCTAAAAAATCCATTAGCAAAAGACAAGACTCAGCTGATTAAAAGATTGTCTTTCAATCGAATAAGTTTGTTACAGGATTGCTTTATTTAAATTGTGAGGAGGTTTTTAATGTGTTGAAAAAAAGATATCAACCCCTTGATAGTTATCAGCGAAAAGGGAAGATCTATTCCATCATTGATTATGTAATCTTTGGGAGCGCAATAATTTTTGAGAAATATCATAGATTCCCACTCAGGCCTTATAGACCCCCAATCAGACCTATTGGAACTCTTGGAACTTCAGATATTCGAGAGATTGGGTTAACGGCTGTGAGTGCAATGATTATGATACTAGCCTGGAATACAACTTCAAGTTTAAACCGTCATGAGCTTGTTCCTGAATACAAAAAGCATCTCGCTGGAATTGAGCACTTTTTCTTCTTCTTGGCTGGTTTTTTTATCTTGATTTTCACTGCCGATCCCTTGATTGGTTTACTATCCCGAACGATACCCTTAGAGAAAATCACCTACCATCTGGAACGGCTCTACTTTCTTCATTTTTTTATGATGTTCTATGTTTTACTGCGGTGTGTATTGGCATTCGACTATTATCAAGCCTTTTATTATGAAGATAGAAAATGCAGGATGTACCATGTCTTGCTTTGTTTTTTCGTAGGCATAGGTATCATTCATATTCTCCTGGGGGTTCTTTCGTTAGTTGTCTCGTTCATCTATCACTTCTAAAAAATCCATAGCAAAAAGACAAACCCTAGCTATCTATGGTTTGTCTTTTTCTTACGCTTTTGTTTACCAGATCTGCACACGATCTTCTGGTGCACGATACATAGGGTCACCAGGTTTGATATCAAAGGTTGTATAGAATTCATCGATGTTTTGAACTTGGATATTGGCACGTAGTTTCGCTGGTCCGTGGACATCGATCGATAGTAAGAGCTGTTGGTATTGTTCTTTGGCTTTTGTACGCCAGATCTTCGCCCAATTGGTGAAGAAGTCTGCTAAAGAAACATCGCTTTCTTTTTGCGCTGCTTCTAGCGCACAGCTTAGTCCGCCTGCATCGGCGATGTTTTCAGAAACAGTCAACGTTCCATTTACGGTACCGCCGGCAAAGGGCAGGCCATCAAACTCGTCGATCATCGCTTGAGCTAAGCGTTCAAAGTGGGCCAAATCTTCTTCTGTCCACCAATTGTTTAAATTACCATGTTCATCAAATTTTGCCCCGTTGTTGTCAAAGGCGTGGGATATCTCATGAGCAATGACCGCGCCGATCCCCCCATAATTTGCGCTGGTGGATTGTTCCAAACTATAAAAAGGTGCTTGTAAGATTGCCGCTGGGAAAACGATCACGTTTTTAAATGGGTGATAGTAGGCATTCACGGTAGCGGCGGACATTTCCCATTCCTCGCGATCCACGGGCTGCTGCCATTTTTTGAAGGCATCTTCTCGGAACAAACGATTGAAATGCAGGGCATTTGCCAGCAGACTTTTCTCTTCATCGGTATGCAATTGGTCATAAATGGCAGGAACTTGATCAGGGTACCCGACATGGATGCCTAAACGATTCAATTTGATGATCGCTTTTTGGCGAGTTTCTTCACTTAACCACGTGTTGTTGCGCAAACGATCTTGGTAGACAGCAATCATTGTTTCCACCATGTGTTTGACGTCTTTTTTCGCCGTTTCCCCAAAGTACTTGCGTCCATAATAATCACCGATCACTTGACTAAAATGACCCATCGTTAAGTAATAAGCCGCTTTTTGTTGGGGAGCCGCTTCATCGATCCCTGATAAGTAGCGGCTGTAGGTTCCGCCTAACTGACGCAATTCTTCACTCAGATAGCTAGTATAGCGCAAGCTTTGGTTGACGATCATCCAGCCTTTCAAGAGTTCAAAATGGCTATCAGAAACAATAATGTCAAAGGCTTCAAAGTAAGCGGGTTCCGTTACGATCAGCTCTTCTGGTGTCCCTGGTAAAAGGGCCGTCAAGAGTTGTCTAAAATCGATCTTGCTGGCTTGCTTTGCAAATTCTTCCAAGGAGCGAGGATTGTAATTTTTGCTATAATCCGCACTTTCTTCCGCACTGCGGACGTGAGGGGCGATCAATTTATCAAAAGCGATCGCTTGCTCTACCAACGATTCCGCTTCTGCTTGGTCTTTTCCATAAGCAACTAAAACGTTGACGGCCATCTCAAAGTAGACTTGCAGCATTTCGCTTGCTTGGGGATTTTCTGTGTAATAGGTTTTATCCGGTAAAATAGTAGCAGGCGGATAGACCGACAAAGTATTCATTTGCGCATTTTTCATGTCTGCATCGACATCTAGTTGGAAAGGCAAGGCAATGCCCTCTAAAACGAAACTTGCCAGTTGCTGATTCAATTCCTCGTAAGAAGGCAACGCTTCGATTTTTGCTAATAGTGCATTTGCTTCAGTAGCGCCAGCTGCCTCTCGTTGGGCAAAATCGCTGGCTAAGCGGTAAAAAGCCACAGCATCCTTCATGCGGCCTTTTGGCGTAGCATGGGGATCGTGTGCCATATTTTCAAATTCTGCGATCATTAAGGAATCGATTCCGTCAACGAGATCTTGGAATCCACCCGTAGCGGGTTTATCTGCTGGAATAACAGCGGTCTCCAGCCACTCGCCATTTACATAGTCATAAAAATCATCTTTTAACAAGGTTGTCATGTCTTTCGCTCCTCTCGCTTTCTACTATTATGAAACAAAATCTGTAAGGACGCAAAGAAAAGTTTTCTAGACGAAAAAGGGTTTTGATCCAAGTAGGAGGAGAATCTAAGGTATAATAAGAAAAAAGGCAGGTGAACGAGATGGAACAAGTAGAGTGGAAAGGGATCGCCGAAGAGCGGTTTCGTCCGTATAAGCAGTGGGTCACTCCTTCAGGGTATTTATGCGGCACCTATGCGGCAGCCGTCTTTTTGGCCTACTATCAAGATTACATCGATGAAACGATCATCCCGAAAGCGTTTCGTAGAAAAAAACAGCGGGATCTGACAGTAGTGACGGAAATGCTGCGGGTGCTGATTCAGCCTCATGGGTTGCCGACGATCGCTTGGCAGGTCAGTCATGGATTGACTCGGTTTTTCGATCAATTCCAATTGCCTTACCGCGGACGTGCGACTGTTGTTGGCGGCTGGCATCGAGCGTGCAAACGAATCGATGAAGGCAAACCGGTGATCATCGGTATTTTGAAGCCTTTAGGCAGCACATATGGCAATCATTGGGTCGTGGCTTACGCCTACGCTGAAACCGCCAGCGGAGAACGCTATTTTAAAGTTCATGACAACTGGGGCAACTACAAAAAAGTGATTCCCGCCAGTTGGGTAAACGGTACCGTCACACTTCCTTGAACGAGACGGTTAAAAAAACAGTCACTTTGTGCTAGAATAGAAGAAAACAACCACATTCATTGGAGGCAATCATGGGCGAAAGTTATAAAGATAGTTCGTTGAAAATTTTTAGTTTAAATGGAAATTTACCATTAGCAGAAAACATTGCGAAAGTTTTCGGTACAGAACTAGGGAAGTCAAAAGTGACACAGTTTAGTGATGGAGAGATTGCCATCAATATCGAAGAAAGTGTGCGGGGCGACCATATTTATATCATTCAATCGACGAATGAACCCGTCAATGATCACTATTTAGAGCTATTGATCATGATCGATGCGATGAAACGGGCTAGTGCGAAGACCATCAATGTCGTTTTGCCTTATTACGCATATGCACGGCAAGACCGAACCGCCAACCCGCATGAGCCGATCACTGCAAAATTGATTGCCAATATGCTGGTGGAAGCAGGGGCTTCTCGAATCTTGACGCTTGATCTGCATGCCGTCCAAGTTCAAGGATTTTTCGATATCCCAGTGGATAATCTCTTTACGATCCCATTGTTTGCCCATTACTATCGCGAACAAAAAATGACTGGTGACGACTATGTCGTAGTTTCACCAAAAAACAGCGGTGTCCAACGGACCCGTAGTTTGGCAGAATACTTAGATACAGCGATCGCGATCGTCGATCAAGATGAAGCCGATGGCGGCTATGTGATCGGTGATGTCGTTGGGAAAAAATGTATTTTGGTTGATGACATTTTAAATACCGGCCATACATTGGCAAAAGCGGCAGACTTGTTGAAGGAAGCTGGTGCCAGCGAAGTGTATGCTTGTGTCTCTCACGCCTTGCTTTCACCGCCTGCTAAAGAAATTTTGGATCAATCAGCGATTGAAAGTATTTGTGTCACCGATTCTTGCTGGACCAGCGAAGAACGCCATCCAGAAAAACTGCACTACATTTCTTGTGCCGAATTGATGGGGGAAGCCGTTCGCCGCATTCACGAAAATACACCAATGAGTCCATTGTTCCGCCTGGAAAGCAAAGAGTATAAATAAAAATATGAAAAGCACCCGCTATCCTTAGGGATAGCGGGTGCTTTTGCATGTAAGGGGAAGTGGATCAGACCAGCGGATCAGTTCAACTGGTTGCGGTTTAAGACCGTTTCTCGTTTGATCAGCTTATGTGGTACGACCAGCTGTACGCCGTTTGAATCTTCGTGATTCAATTGCGCCATCAGCCGTTCGGTAGCGATTTTTCCTAAGGACAACACGTTGATATCGATACTAGTCAAATACGGATGGGTCAAAGTAGCAAAGATCGAATTGTTGAAACTGATGATGGATAAGTCGTCGGGGACTTTGTAGCCATACATCGTCGCTAATTGAATGATCCGCACAGCGAACAGATCATCGATCACGACGATGGCTGTTGCTTGGGATTCTTTGATCGTTTCTTCAAACGTGACGTAATCTTCCGCTTTTTCAAAGGTCAATGCTGGATAAAAGGGGAGATTTGCCAGCATCATGGCTTTTTGGTAGCCGAAGAAACGCTCGAAATACAGGTTTTCATGGGTCGTATTGGTAGCAAATAATATCTTCGTATGCCCTTGGGCGATCAGATGCTCGGTTGCTTGCTTGCCTAACAACTGGTTGTCATTATCGACAAAAACGATTTTGTCTTCATTGCTGTATGGTTGACCAATCAAGGTAAAAGGGACTTCTTTTTCGACCAGATAGTCGATGATGGGGTCTTTTTCATCGGAATAGACCAAGATAAAGCCATCTACTTGTTTTTGCAGGTGCATCCGTTCCACGTTTTTTAGTAATGTAGCAAAGTCACGGGCGGAGGCAACGGCAACCGTCATTTGATGATGGCGGGCCTCTTCATTGATGGCTTCGATCGTTTCTAAATAAAAGGGGTTTCCTAGTCGTTCTTTCGAATCAAGAGGCGGCAAGATCACGCCGATGGCACTGGATATCTGTTTGCCGAGATTTCGAGCCGCAAGATTGGGGACATAGCCCATTTCTGCCATTACTTTGCGCACTTTCTTCTTGGTATCTTCAGAAATGCTGGGATGATCGTTTACGACACGAGAAACCGTGGATGTAGCGACGCCAGCCTTTTTGGCGACATCTTTGACCGTAATGCTCACTGATTTCCCTCCTTTTTTAGCTTATAGTATCACAAAGTGTCGGCACAAGGGTAGAGCCAATCAAAAGAAAGAAGAAATGCAGACATTTCTTCTTTCAGAAGGCTTGTTTAGTTGATCGCTGTACTGATTTCGTCTTCTAAAACATAATCTTTGCCATACAACTTGATTGGCAATGCCTCACCGCTGATTTTCTTCAAAGTCACCGTTGACTCATTGACGGAAACAAAGAGCAGACGTCCACGATAGTTGATGTGGAAGGCGTAGCGGCTCCAAGTTTTAGGTAAGAATGGCGCAAACCCTAAGTGATCGTGATCAGTTTTCATTTGAGCAAAACCTTGAACGATCGCTAACCAGCTGCCGGTCATAGAAGTGATGTGCAAGCCATCATCGGTATCATTGTTGTAATTGTCCAAATCAAGACGAGCAGTCCGCTCATACATTTCCAACGCTTTTTCTTCCATGCCTAATTCCGCTGCCAAAATCGCATGGATACTTGGAGAAAGGGAAGATTCATGCACTGTCATCGGCTCATAGAAATCAAAGTTCCGTTGTTTTTCTTCTTTGCTGAATTGATCGCCGAAGAAGTAGATTCCTTGCAAAACATCGGCTTGTTTGATAAAGCAAGAGCGCAAGATATGATCCCACGACCAATTTTGGTTTAACGGCAAATGTTTTGGATCAAGATCGGAAACGGGCATCAAGTCTTTGTCTAAGAAGGTATCATGCTGGACGAACACACCAAGCTCTTGGTCTTCTGGGAAGTACATATTGTCGATGATGTCTTGCCATTTGGCTTGTTCTTCGTCAGAGATCGTGACAGTCGCTTCGTCTTTGAAGGCTTCATAGCTGGCTAAGGTATAAGCTAAGACCCAAGTAGCCATTTTATTGGTGTACCAGTTGTTATTGATATTGTTTTCGTATTCGTTTGGTCCTGTAACGCCATGGATCATGTATTTTTGCTGGCGTTTTGAATAGTGGACACGATCTGCCCAGAAACGTGAGATCGCGCTTAACACTTCTAATCCTTCTTTTTTCAGGTAACTTGTATCGCCAGTATAATTCGTATAGTTGTAGATGGCATAAGCGATGGCACCGTTTCGGTGGATTTCTTCGAAAGTGATCTCCCACTCATTGTGGCATTCGATCCCAGTGAAGGTCACCATTGGGTAAAGGGCACCTGCTAAGCCTTGTTTTTGCGCATTGATATGGGCTTGCGGCAATTGGTTGTGACGGTATTTCAACAAGTTCCGGGTCACTTCTGGTTTTGCTAATGCCAAATACAATGGAACTGCATAGGCTTCGGTATCCCAGTAAGTCGCACCGCCATATTTTTCACCAGTAAAGCCTTTCGGTCCAATGTTCAAGCGCTCGTCTTCGCCATAATAGGTTGAGAACAATTGGAACAGGTTGAAACGAATCCCTTGTTGCGCTGCAGCATCGCCTTCAATGATCACATCGGCTAAATCCCAGCGGGCTTTCCAAGCAGCGACTTGTTCTGCACGCAATGCATCGTAATCTGCTTTGTATAAAGTACCTAATTCGGTGACTTTTGCTGGATGATCATGAGCGGGAACATCACGACTCGTAACGATCAAGACTTCTTTGATCAATGAGAAGGTGTCACCGGCTGTTCCAGAAAAGGCAAAGGTATCAGCAACGCAAAGCTCGCTCTTCATGGAATCGATCGGTGTTTGGCTATGACGCATAGCAGAAGTGACAGTAAAGCGTTCAATGTCAAAATTATTTTCTACGGTCCGAGTGGTCAAGTAATGGAAGGTTTCGGTTTGGCCATGAGCCAATTCCTCCCAGAAACGTTCGTCGTAGTTGCTGTCTTCGTTATGGACATTGTTATCTAGTTTAGAAACGACTTTGATCTCAGCGTCGCCTTCAATGATCTCAGCGTCCATCTTAATGAGGGCAAGTTCACGTTTTACGATGCTCAAGAAGCGTTCAAAAGAGAATTTTACTGTGGCGCCTGCCAAAGTGACAGTAAAGTTGCGGCGTAAAATCCCGGTTTCCATGTCTAGTTCTAAACGGAAATCACTTGGGCTGATTTTTGCTAAGTCGACTAATTGGTCATTGACAAATAGGTCCATTGCAATAAAGTTGACCGCGTTGATCACTTTGCCAAAATAGTCAGGGTAGCCGTTTTTCCACCAGCCGACACGGGTTTTGTCTGGGTACCAGACACCAGCGATATAAGTACCTAAGTGATGATCGCCGCTGTATTGTTCTTCAAAGTTGCCGCGCATTCCCATGTAGCCATTCCCGATACTTGTTAGCGACTCTTGCAGTCGACGGTTTTCTTTATCTAAGGTAGATGTCGCGATTTTCCATGGATCGATCTCGAACAATCGTTGGATTTTTTTCATGAAAGTCCCTCCAGAATCTTTTTGATATCTCTATCATAAGCGCAAACGATTGCATCGTCAAGTGAAAGTTGTTGCGTTTAAAGAATTTCCTGTAAGGAAACATCGAGAAAGAGAGATTCAGTTATATAAAGGTGTAAAAGCGAATAGAATCCCTTTTGATATTTCTGGGTTTACAAAATCTTTTTTCTCCGTTAGAATGAACTCATTAAGAAACCGATTGCGTAAATCGATTCAGGGAAGGAAGAAGGAAGATGAAAAAATTATTGAGCTTCGAATTTTGGCAAAAATTCGGAAAAGCGCTAATGGTGGTTGTCGCTGTTATGCCAGCCGCTGGTTTGATGATCAGTATTGGGAAAACGATCCCAATGATCAATGCCGACTGGGCATTTTTGATCACTACAGGAGGCGTCATTGAAAACATTGGTTGGGCAATTATTGGGAACCTGCATTTATTATTTGCATTAGCTATTGGTGGTAGTTGGGCTAAAGAGCGAGCTGGTGGGGCATTTGCTGCTGGGATCGCCTTTATTTTGATCAACCGAATCACTGGTTCGATCTTTGGCGTGACGAGCGCGATGTTAACCGAAGAAGGCGCCTTTACCCATACGTTGTTTGGGACGAAGATCATGATCGACGGCTTCTTTACTAGTGTATTAGAAGCACCTGCTTTGAACATGGGTGTCTTTGTCGGGATCATCGCCGGTTTTGTGGGAGCAACAGCTTACAACAAATACTATAATTTCCGCAAATTACCGGATGCGCTTTCCTTCTTTAACGGCAAACGCTTCGTACCTTTCGTAGTGATCGCCCGTTCAGTAGTCGTCGCATTAGTGTTATCGATTGTTTGGCCCTACATTCAGGCAGGCATCAACAACTTCGGTTTATGGATCGCGCAATCACAAGAAAGTGCGCCCGTTTTAGCACCGTTCTTGTTTGGAACCTTGGAGCGGCTGCTCTTACCATTCGGGCTGCATCACATGTTGACGATCCCGATCAATTACACCGAATTAGGTGGAACTTACACGATTCTTTCTGGCGCACAAGCCGGCACCCAAGTCTTTGGACAAGACCCATTATGGCTTGCTTGGGCAACGGATCTAGTGAACATGCGCAATGCTGGCGATACGTCACAATATCAATTTTTATTGGAAAACTTTGTTTCTGCCCGCTTTAAAGTTGGACAAATGATTGGGTCATCTGGGATCTTGATGGGCTTGTCTTATGCCATGTATCGCAATGTCGATGCGGACAAACGGCACAAATATACCTCTATGTATTTATCAGCTGCCATCGCTGTCTTCTTGACAGGGGTAACGGAACCGTTGGAGTTCATGTTTATGTTTGCTGCCGTACCGCTTTACATCGTTTATGCAGTCGTACAAGGGGCTGCGTTTGCGATGGCGGATATCGTCAACTTACGGGTCCACTCTTTTGGGAATATCGAGTTGTTGACCCGTACCCCAATGGCGATCAATGCCGGCTTAGGACAAGATTTGATCAACTTTGTGTTAGTGACCATCGTCTTTGGTGTTGGGATGTATTTCTTGGCCAACTTCTTGATCAAAAAATTCAACTTTACAACACCAGGTAGAAACGGCAACTACGAAACAGAAGGAGCCAGCGATGCGCCAGCAACAGCTTCGGCGGATGGCAATTTGAACCCAGATTCGCAAGTCGTGAAAATCATTCATTTATTAGGCGGACGTGAAAATATCGCCGACGTTGATGCATGTATGACCCGTTTACGGGTTTCTGTGAAAAATCGAGAAGCGGTCGGCGATGAAAAAGCATGGAAAGCCGCAGGGGCTTTAGGCTTGATCGTAAAAGACAACGGTGTGCAAGCAGTCTATGGACCGAAAGCAGATGTCTTAAAATCAGACATTCAAGATATCTTAGATTCTGGTGTCACGATTCCCGAACCGACTGCTAGTCAAGCACCAGTAGAAACCACTACCCACCAAAGCCAAGGCGTGACAGCTGAACTAGCTGCCGTTGCCACTGGAGAAGTGATGCCGATCACCTCTGTCAAAGACCAAGTGTTTGCGGAAAAAATGATGGGTGACGGTTATGGCGTGCGCCCAGAGCAGACGACAGTTGTCGCACCAATCAGCGGGAAAGTCACCAACATCTTCCCAACGAAACATGCGATTGGCTTGCTTTCTGATGAAGGCATCGAAGTATTGGTTCACATGGGCTTAGATACCGTTGACTTAAACGGTGCCCCCTTTACGGTAGCTGTCACTGAAGGACAACAAGTGGCGGTGGGTGACAAGTTAGCGGAGATGGATCTCGCTGCAGTAAGTGCTGCTGGTAAAGACACCACCATCGTTGTAGTGTTGACCAACAGCGATCAAATCGATTCCTTTGAATTGACCCAAATCGGCAAGCAACAAGCAGCCACAGTTGTTGGAATCGTAAAACTATAATAAAATGACAAGCGGGTCGACTCTTTTGTTGACCCGCTCTCTTTTATTTTTTTAAGGAATCGTACAAGCAAACCGAGAGAAGGAGCCTTATTCATGAAGGTATTAACATTGAACACCCATAGCTGGTTAGAAGAAAATCAGCTAGAAAAATGCAAGATGATCGCACAAGAGATTGCAACAGGCGACTATGACATCATCGCCTTGCAAGAAGTCAACCAAACGATCGCTGCTCAAACCATCGTTCCTGATGGGCTATATTGCCCCACAGATACGCTGGTGGAAATCAAGGAGGACAATTTTGCTTTACGCCTAGTGGAAGAACTGCAACTGTTAGACTGTGATTACTACTGGTCATGGACCTACAGTCACGTAGGCTATGACATTTACCACGAAGGCAATGCCTTATTGTCCAAACAGCCCATCATTGCCAAAGAATACCTTGCTTCACAAGCCACGGATGTCTGGGATCATACCACACGCAAAAACCTGAGTGGCGTGACTGAAGCCGATGGACAGATCGTACAAGTCGTTAGCTGTCATTTTTCTTGGTGGCAAGACGGTAAATTTGCCTACGAGTGGCAACAGACAGAAGCATTTTTAGCAGAACGGGCAGATACCTTATTGATCCTAGGAGATTTCAACAACGATGCGGCCAGTTCTGGTCATCAACTCGTCCTTGACAGCTCCTTACAGCTGCAAGACAGCTTTTTAACGGCTGCCGAAACGATCGGTGAAGCCTCTGTCGTTAAAGCCATTGATGGTTGGCAAGACAATCGAGAAGCATTGCGGATCGATTATGTTTTTGCATCCAATGACCTGCAAGCAACGGAATATGAAGTCGTTTTTGACGGAACGCGTACTCCGATCGTCAGCGATCACTTTGGAATCAAAGTGGTTTTTGCTTCAAAAACAGAGCCAAACTAGCAGAAGCGACAGCAAAAAAGCAGTGCCAACTGGCACTGCTTTTCTTTTTGGGGAAGTTAAATCGCTGATCGAACAAGGAGGAAAAAGAATAAACTTAATAAAAGAATGAATGCTAATGCCCCATAGGTAAAACTCTTTTCGCCCCAGGTTGCGTTTTCCTCCTGACTCGAAAGACTTCTTCTTGTAAAAAAGACGAGTCCTGCGCCGATGACATTCGCTGTTAGCAACTGTTGAAAGAAGATCAGGAATAAATACTGACCCAAAAGGCCTTTTTTACTCATGGAAAACCGTTGAATAAAGTACAGGCAAGCCCCTTGCAGCAAAAGGAGACTACTTAACAAGACCCCTAAAGCGGCTAACGGTTGCGAGTTGAGGTACTGGGCAAAGGTCATCCCATGGTTGAAGGCAGTCAAGGAAAGATAAAGATAGTAAGCACCGGCGATCAAAACCCAATAACTCAGTAAAATCAATGGAAACGCCCATTTTCGTTTAGTCATGGTTGCCCTCCTGTAAAGTGAATAGTCCGTAGGAACGGATCAAATAATCAATCAAGCAGCTTAGTCCAATCAAAGACTGGCTAGGGATTTTCTTGCGACCGATTTGAAAAAAATCGCAATAATAGGTCAGGTGAAAGGTTGAATGGCGAGCAAAATAATTATCTCCTGGCGCACTCAATGTCAAAACGGGAATCTGACGAATCGCAAAAGTCGTCAGATTCTCTTTGACGTTTTCTGTTTCGCCGCTCAGTGATGCGATGATCACACAATCTTCGGCAGTGATCATCGGCATGACCATATCAAATTCCGTTTTGTTCGGCAATACGATCACTCGTTTTTCCATAGAAAGCATCATTTTGGAAAACTCCTCCAGTGCTTTCTTTTGGGAAAACCCAGTTGGGTAGCAGTAGATGGTTTTGCTGCGGTCAAACAAGCGGTTGAGGGCAGCTAAGTCTACCGTTTTTAAATAGTTGAGGGTGGCGAAAATATCCTCTTGTTGCTTTTCAAAAATCGTTTTTTGTTGCGAAATCGTTGTTGCCTGTTCTTGCTGATGCCGTAGAAAATATTTGAACTCGGAATAGCCAGAAAAACCAAGTTTTTTCGTCAACCGTAAAATAGAAGACTTGGAGACGTGAACCTGCTCGGATAGCTCGACGATCCCCATAGATAGAACGGTGTCGCCGTTGGAAAGAATGTAGTTTAGAATGCCACGATCAAGTTCACTTAACTCTGATTGGTGCTGTTGAATCAAATACTGTAATTTCACAAAAACCCCTCCTTATGGATTAAGTATAGCTGAAAAGCCAGGAGGGGAGGCGAAGAACGCTGGCTAGTGTAATTCTGGCCAAAAGGCTTGATTTGCTTCAATCAATTCATCGAGTAATTCTTTGGCTACACGGGCATTTGGGACCACTTTTGAAAGAATCAGTGCTTGCCATAATTTCTGGTAAGAACCCTCTGCCCAAGCTTCCACGACTAATTTTTCTACGGCGACTTGTTGCTCCATCAATCCTTTTTGGAAGCGAGGGATCTTGCCTTGTGTGATTGGTTCTGCCCCGTTACTGCCGACGATACAAGGCACTTCCACCATTGCCTGTTCATCAAAGTTGACGATCGCTCCTTCGTTAGGCACGATCAACAGCATCCGTTCTTGCGTGTTATAAGCGATCGCTCGTGCAAGGTCAACGATGTAGCTGGCGTGTTCATCCACTTCAAGCGTGGTGTCAGTCGCTGTCTGGTTTTCTACGATGCGTTGGCATTCACCAAAGACGTGTTTTTCGCGGCCAGCCATGACTTCATTTGCCCGTGTAAAAGATGGGTTGGTGTGCGCCACTTCATCTTGAGGGAAAAAGTAATATTTCAAGTAGGTATTTGGCAAAGTGGATGGATCAACTTCGTACACTTCTTTTGCTTTGGCAAAGGTGTGCATCCAGCTGGCATCAGCATGTTGGCTCGCTTCGATTTCTTCTGGCAATGAATAGCCGTATTTTGCCACATGCGCCTGGATCTGCGGCAGCAAATCATTGCCAGCTTTGTCTCGTATATCTGTCCACCAGCCAAAGTGATTCAAGCCATAATAGCGAACCACCAACTCTTTGCGAGAAGCTAAACCGATCGCTTGCGCCATCCGTTCTTCGATTCCCACTGGCATATCACAAATATTAATGATCTTGGCATCAGGGCGCAATTTACGAGTCGCTTCTGCGACAATCGCTGCAGGATTGGAATAATTCAACATCCATGCATCAGGGGAATATTTTTCCATGTAATCGACTAACTCCAAGACACCGCCGATAGAACGCATCCCATAAGCGATCCCGCCAGGACCACAAGTTTCTTGGCCGACCACACCATATTTCAAAGGGATTTTTTCATCCTTTTCGCGCATCGCATACAAGCCAACTCGGATATGCGCCATCACAAAATCGACATCCTGAAATGCGGTTTCGGGATCAGTGGTTGCTAAAAAGCTGATTTCCGGTGCGCGTTCTTTCAATAAAATCTCGCAAGCTTGTGCAACTTTTTCTTGTCGTTCTTCCAAATTGTCGTAAAACTTGATTTGGCGAATCGGGAAACGATCCAAGTGTTCCAAAAGCATCAAGACGATTCCTGGGGTAAAGGTACTGCCGCCTCCGGCGATCACGATTGAAAATTTTTTCATTTTTGTTTCCTCCTTAGTCTGATACAGCTAATAATTTTTCGAATTGTTCTCTCACTTGTGGCACATCCAGGCCAACGATCACTTGGAAGGCGTTGCCGTTGCGAACGACACCATGGGCACCAGCGCCTTTAAAGATGTCATCTGGCAGCACTTGGTCTTGATCTTTGACGGTGATTCTTAGGCGAGTGGCACAATTAGTGACTTTATCAATGTTGTCGCGACCGCCAAACCCTTCTAAGTAGACTGCGGCTTGTTCGGTGTAGCGATTGGCACCAGCAATCACTGGCGTTCCAGTGTTGGCTTGTTTTTCTTTGTAATCTTTTTTGGTGTATAGTTTGACTTCGCTATTGTTTTCTTCCCGTCCTGGTGTGGCTAACTTAAATTTGAGGATCAAGAAGCGGAAAACAAGGAAATAAAGGGCAGTAAAGGCTAACCCGATCACCAGCTGCGTGAAGATCATACTGCGATGATTTTGAAATAGCGGAATCCAGACCTTCGCCAACAGATCGATCAAGCCGCCCCCCATATCTCCAACGACCCCGAAGGCAAACATCGTTGCCGCCATGGTCGCTGCTAAAACAGCGTGCACCGCAAAGAGGGGTGGTGAGATAAAGAGGAAGGTGAATTCCAATGGCTCAGTGATACCAGCTAAAACGGCAGTTAAAGTGGCAGGGATCAAAATCGCTAAGACCTTCTTTTTGTTCTCAGGCTTGGCTGTGAAATAAAAAGCAGCAGCGATCCCTGGTGCAGCAAAGATCTTAGAATTGCCATGTAAAGCAAAGCCCCCTTCAGGGAAAAGCTCTTTCAATGGTCTGGTGGATTGGGCAAATTCTTGTAAATGTGCCATCCAGTATTTGGAGATTCCTTCTTCGACGACAGCGGGACCAAAAACAAAGGGGGTATACACGAAATGATGGAGACCTGTGGGAATCAATATTCGCTCTAAGAAAGTATAGAGCCAGACCCCAAAGACCCCAGCACTTGCTAGAAACCCTTGCATGGACCCAATGCCAGCTTGGACTTTCGGCCAAATCAATGCGATCAAGAAAGCAACTGGCAGCATTAAAAAGAAACCGAGGATCACGACAAAGGAAGAGCCTTGGAAGATTCCGAGAAAATCAGGCAGCTTCGTATCGAAAAACTTGTTGTGAAGATAGACGACGATCGCCGAAATAAAAATTGCTCCGATAATACCAGTATCTAATGTTTTGATGCCAGCGATCATTTTCAAACCACTCTCACCGCCGGGATCAGCTGCAAAGTTGACACCGAAGAAGTTACCAAAGTACTCGATCATGCCAGAAATAAAATAATTACAAGTAATATAGACGACAAAGGCTTCCATTGCCGCTCGTGCATTGGCTTTTTTTGCGAGACCGATCGGTAATCCAATGACAAATAATAATTCCATTTGGTTGAAGACCGTCCACGCTCCGTTTTCAATGATCGTCCAAATGTTGTACCAAGTAGAGCCTTCAGTGGCGATGCTCCCCACAAGCATCGGATTTTTAAAGATAATACACAGCGCGACCATGATCCCTGAAAAGGAAAACAAGAGGACCGGGGTAAACATCGCACCGCCAAACCGCTGAACTTTTTCCATCATAATTTCTTAACATCTCCTTTCAATTTTTACTACAACCTCAGTATAGAAAAGAAAGATAGCGGTTACAATAAAGCGAGGCAGCATAGGAACGTAGAAGCAAACAAAGAGAAAAAGTGGCAACTGCGGGGAAATTTCCCATAAAAAAACAAACCTGCGAAAAACAGGTTTGTTTGCTACGTACGTGTATTTAAATTTCGACGTTGCCATAACGATTGGCAAGGGCGGTGCGGATCAAGCGCTCTGCCAAATGCTCATTTCTTGCAAGGAGCGGTCCGTGGAAGTAAGAGCCGAACACATTGCGGTAAACCACGCCTTCGGTTTGGTCTTCGCCATTGTTCCCTTGTCCTTGGATGACTTTCCCCAATGGTTTTTCCCCTTTACCTAAAAAAGTACGGCCATTATGGTTTTCAAAGCCATAATAGGTCTCATCGAATTCTTCATTGTGGATCACGATGTCACCGATGAATCGGTTGTTTTCTTGGCTTAAGGTGTAATGATCCAAGGCGCCGATCCCATTGATTTTCTCACCGTTGGCACCGATGTAGTAATGACCCAGCAATTGATAGCCGCCGCAGATCGCCAGCATGACGCCATCATTTTCGATATAGCTGGTCAGAGCTTCTTTTTTTGATTGGATATCTTGTGAAACGATCACTTGTTCAAAATCTTGTCCGCCACCGAAGAAGACGAGATCATATTTTTCAGGATCGAAGGGCTCGTGAATGCTGACGACCTCTGCGTTGAAGGTCACGCCTAGTTTTTCGGCCACGTAGCGCAGCATCAAGAGATTGCCGTTGTCGCCATAAGTATTCAAAAGATTTCCATACAAGTGGGCAACATTCAGTTGATACTTAGTCACGACTCATTCCTCCTTTGATATAGCCTTTTTCCGCAAGCTTTTTGCGTAGCTGCAAGACTGCAGTGTAAGTCGCTAAAATATAGACTTTTTCTGTTGGTAAGTCTGCGATTTGCTTGATGACGTCATCAAGTTCAGGGGTTTCAATGATTTTTTCTTCAGGGATCCCCGCAACTTTTAGCCGCAACGCCATATCTTTGTGACGATCACCACCAGCGATCACTTGAGGAATCCCCATATCGGCAAACGCTTCATGGTCTCCATCCCAAATCCAGCTGACGTCGATCCCATCTGCGTAGTTGGCATTCAACAAGCTGACTAGCGAGAAAGGATAGGGCGACAGGCCGATCATATCGATGACTTGGTTCAAACCAACAGGGTTTTTAACTAAGACTAACGTACATTCTTTGTCCCCGATGCGGATCACTTCTTGGCGACCAAAGACTTTTTCGTCATAGGCCAAACCAGATTTGATTTTTGCAGGTGCTACGCCATAATATTCCGCAACCGCAGTTGCCGCCAGCGCATTGTAGACATTGTACATCCCACCAACTTCGATGCGATAGTCGTTGCCATCGATCACAAAGTCAGCAGAGGTGTTGTCCATTGCGGTCATTTCCGTCAGTTTATAATCCAATTCTGGTCGATGGAAACCGCAATTTGGGCAGTAGTATTTTCCAAGATTGGCATAGGTGATCATTTTATAGTGTAAAATGTGATGACACTCAGGACACAACACGCCATCCGTATTGTAATGGGCCATCTGCTCTTCATCTGGCAAATGATCAAATCCATAGTATTTCCGCGGATTGACAGTTGCTACCGAATTGAACAGTGGCGAATCCCCATTGCAGAGGATCGTAGCTTCTGGTGAGTTTGCGGCACCTTCAACGATCATTTTATAGGTCGTATAGATCTCGCCATAACGGTCCATTTGATCGCGGAAAATATTGGTGAAAACGAATAATTCCGGTTTGATGTACTTCGTTACTTTGCTGAGACTGGCTTCATCGATTTCTAAAACCGCAAATTTTTTACCTTTTTTAGGGCGTGCCGATAGAAAGGTTGAAACGATCCCTTGGACCATATTGGCGCCGGTGGGGTTCGTCAATACTTCATCAAATTCTTGGCGCAAAATATTGACAGTCAAGGCAGTCGTCAATGTTTTGCCGTTGGTGCCTGTGATCACGACGACTTGGTAATCTTTCGCCAAATGATCTAATATATGTGGATCAACTTTTAATGCTAATTTACCAGGCAGGCTTGAGCCGCCTTTGAAAAAGTTCTTTAATACCCATTGAGAGGTCTTACCGACTGAAACAGCCAGATGACTTCGTATTCCCATAATGTAACCCTCCATTAGAGCGAATGCTTTCATTGTGCAAATTCAATTTATCATACCATATACCAAGAAAAAGGTTAAATTGCTTTTGCGATTCTTTAAATTTCTGCAAAGACCATTCTGATAAATGGCTCTTTTACTTGCGATGATCAAAGGCTTGAAAAGCAAAACAGCAAACCTGGCAGAAGGTTTGCTGCTGCTTTAACCGATAATGATTTTTTCCGTTGGGTACTCGTAGCCTAAGTCACGTGTTTCTTTTGGTACGAATAACATCAAGGTGTACAGCATACCGACACGGCCGATAAACATCAAAAGAGCAATCACGAGTTTGCCGATGGTTGATAAATCGCCCGTGATTCCTAAAGAAAGCCCTGTGGTTCCAAAGGCCGAGGAAACTTCAACAATGATGGCGATCAAAGGGATATCCTCGATGGCGGTCAAGAATAAGACACAAAAGAAGCACATGCCCATCGAAAGCATGAAGACCACCACTGATTTGCGGACGTCATCTTGATCGATCCGGCGACCGAAGATATTGATATTGTCCTCACTTTTCAAGAAGGCATAGAGGTACAGCCCAATGATGGCAATGGTCGTCGTCCGAATCCCCCCACCAACAGAGCTGGGACTACAACCAATAAACATCAGCAAGGAGAAAACGATCAACGTCGTGGTTTGGAAGTTGCCTAAGTCATGGATCTGTAGGCCAGCATTCCGCGTTGTCATGGAATAAAACATGCTGTTCATCCACATACCGCTAAAGCTGTAATCTTTGAACAAATAATCTTTCTCAAGGAAAAAGATCGCTAATGTACCGCCGACAAAGAGGATCACGAAAGCCAAAACAGCAATTTTTGTGAATAATGAAAAGCGAAACGGCAAGCGGCGGCGTTGTTTTTTCATTTTAAAAAGGACCCATTCCCGAAAGTCCATAATTACTGGAAATCCGATCCCCCCGATAAAAATCAAAATCATGATACACGTCAGGAAGAAATAATCATGAGAAAACGGCAAGATGGAATTGCCCGTCACATCAAACCCTGAGTTGGTCACAGCAGAGATCGCTTGATAAAATCCATAAAAGATCGCATCTCGCCAATTGTCATAATAGCCGTAAAGATGAAAATAAACAGCAAAGATCGTGCCTGCTACCACCTGACAAAGCAAGATGATTGTAAACGTCGTTCGAATCATCCGAACGATCCCACTAAGCTTTGGCTGATTCATATCCGTCATGATCAACTGGCGCTGCTTTAAACTGATTTTGCGCCGTGAGACGATCGCAAAAAAGGTCGAGATCATCATGATCCCTAAACCGCCGACTTGAAAGAGGACTTCCAATAAGATGACCCCGTGGTCGTTAAACACGTCATTGATCGGAAAAGTAGTCAGCCCAGTGACACTGACCGTGCTGACCGCCATAAAGAACAGATCGATAAACGCGACATGAGAGCCGGGTTCTCGAAAGAAGGGGAGTGAAAAAAGCCCCAAAGAGACCACCGTCATCACGATATAATAAAAAACAATCACTTGGATTGAAGACACATTCTGGGAAATAAACGTCTTGCTCCTGCGCTGCGTCAAGCGGGCAAAGCGGGTAAAGTTCATTACAAAAAACCCCTCACTAAATAAACTATCCCCAGTATACCAAAGAACTAAGTAGATTTGAAAGAAAGCAGGACAGAATTCATGAGCAGCAGAAATTGTGTAAGGAAAAGCTTTTGGAAAGGGCCGTTGGGATAAAGGAAACGATCAGGCTGTGGTTCTTGCGGCAGCTTGATTGCTTAAGAAACTTAAAAACTCGAAGCAAATCAGTAAGGATTTCGCGATTTCAGAAGAAAACGCTGGCAATTTATGAGAAGATAAAAGAAGAAAAAGATAGCAGCGACGATCCGCACGGAACAATAGCGAGAAAGCGGACAAAAAAAAGCGCATCAAATTTTTTGAAAATCGAGACGGAAATGGGGAGTATCATGAAGAACGTGAAAATTATTTTTTTCGATGTTGATGGCACACTGATCGATATGAGCAAAAAGCAAATCTCTGAAAGAATGTTAGCCACATTAAAAGCCTTGAAGAAGCAAGGGATCCTGTTGTGCATTGCGACTGGCAGAAGTCCCATCGCGTTGCCGCAATTTGAAGGCGTGACCTTCGATGCGTTTTTGACCTTTAACGGATCGTATTGTTTTAATCAAGCCGAGGGGATCCACCAAAACCCCATTCCTAAAAAAGATGTTCAGCAAATCATTGAAAATGCGACGGCACTCAAGCGTCCAGTAGCGATCGCTACGAAGGACCGAACGGTTGCCAATGGCAAAGATGCTGATTTAGTTGAGTATTTTTCCTTTGCCCACCAAGAAGTGATCGTGGCAGAAGATTTTGATGAGGTGATCCAACAGCAAGACATTTTTCAAGTGATGCTAGGCTCAGGGAAAGAAGACTACGCCAAAGTGATGGCAAATACCACGGAGGCGAAAATCACCGCCTGGTGGGATCGCGCAGTCGATATTATTCCAGCCAGCAGTGGGAAAGGAAGCGGCATTGCCAAAATGCTGGCTTACTATGGCTTGGATAAATCTGAAGCCATTGCCTTTGGCGATGGCAACAATGACATTGAGATGCTAGAGGCAGTCGGCTGGGGTCTCGCAATGAATAATGCTTCGGATGAGTTAAAAGCAATCGCCGATGAAGTGATCGGTCACGTAGCCGAGGAAGGCATTTATCATTACTGCTTAGAAAACGGGCTGCTGGGTGAAGTCGTGCAGTGATGGACAATGCGCCAGTTGCTGTCGCCCGCTAAGAATATGCGCAGCCAGGATCGCTACTGCGTGTCTGTTTGATCAAATAAAAAAACTGTTTCCGAAATGTATTAGGGAAACAGTTTTTTTGATAGAAAGTTGTTTAGCAATGAGTACGGTTTACAGCACCTCCACCGCTTCGATCGCCTGATAGACTTTTTCGGGTGTGATCGCAGGATCGATCAAAATAAAGGTTTCTTCTTCTTTGACAGCATAGGTCAGAACCGAGGCGAAGTAATCTCGATCAAGGCGTGTCACGTGGAGATCCTTCAGCTTCATTGGCAAGTGCAAAGCTTCGTAAAATGGCCGTAATTCTTCAATCACATCAAAATCATTGGTATAGGCAAGCTGGACCCAAATGCAGTAGGCGACTTTGTTGCCATGCAAGACGCTATGAGTCTCACTCAAATAAGACAAGCCGTCATGCAGCGCATGCGCACCAGACGTGCGGCCAAATTCGACTGCAAAACCGCCAACTTCGCCTGCCAAAGCAATGATCGCATCGGTGATACGGGCAAAGGCGGGGGTCAGCTGCCCGACTTCTAGGTCTTTGACGGCTTGGATCGCATCGGCAATCAGCAAGTTTTTGATCAAAAGAGCGCTTTGGAAACCTAGCCGTACTAAGGCAGTCTTGTCGTCTTCTGCCATGTTGCGGACGATGGCTTCCATTTCATAATATTTGGCTAACGTATCAGCGATCCCAGCGATAAAGTAATCAACGGGTGTAGCTAGTAAAAAACGGGTGTCGACGATCGTCATGTAGGCGCCTTTTTTGGCATAGTCGATTTTACAAATCGTGTGATCGGGGTAATAGGCGACGATCACCGGGGTGAAGGGTGCACAGTTGGAAACCAATGTAGGGATCACGATCAATTCTGCGTCAAGGGTTTGGGCGGTGATTTTTGCTGTATCAGCGACCTTGCCGCCGCCGATTGCCACCACGGCATCCGCTTGCTGGATCGCTTCAGCTAAGGCTTGCGCATTTTCATAACTCGATGATCCATCGTAGCGGTAGATCGGGTAGTCAAATGAATGGGGGTAATAGGCTGAAAACACATCGAATGACTGCTCCCCAGTGATCACGGCAACTTCTTGGAACTCACTTAAATACTCTGGCAAATCAGCTAAGACCCCATCGCCAGTAATATACCGATTAGGACCTGGACGGACTTCATTGGCTAACATCAAACAAACACTCCTTTATAATCGTCAGAATTTTCTAATCAGTGTATCGCGAAAATGCCCTGACTGTCAATTTCCTTTTGGCAAAAGAAACAGAAAACAGCCGATCTGCCTTGAGAGCAAATCGGCTGTTAATGATGAATCGGGAGGCATGCTCCAAAAATGTTAGGCCCAGTTTTGGCGAATAAAGCCAGCTCGACCGGAGCCTTCGCTATAAGCATTGTAATGGGCTGCATTTTTCTTGTAAAAATCTTGATGGTAGTCTTCTGCAGGATAAAAAGGTTCTGCTGGTTCGATCTTCGTTACGATCGGACGGTCAAAGCGGCCGCTAGCTTGCAACTGCGCCTTTGATTTTTCCGCAATCGCTTTTTGTTCTTCACTATTGTAAAAAATCACTGGACGATAGGAATCACCACGGTCAGCAAACTGACCAAACGCATCCGTGGGGTCTGTCTGCTGCCAATAGATGGCAACCAATTCTTCATAAGAGATGACCTCAGGATCAAAGGTGATCTCAACTGCTTCGGTGTGACCGGTGGTTCCTGTCGTTACTTGTTGGTAGGTTGGGTTAGGCACATGGCCGCCAGTAAAGCCAGAAACCACTTTGAGGATGCCTGGCTGCGAGTCAAAAGGTTTCACCATGCACCAAAAACAACCGCCAGCAAAAATTGCCGTATCTTTCATAGGTATTCCTCCTTTGCTTCTATGGTATGCTTCTAGTAGAGAAAAACAAGAGATATGCTTAGAAAACAGGGCAATGAAGAAAGGAAGTTTGCATGGAAAGTATTTTGATTTTACTTCGAGGTAATTCTGGCAGCGGCAAAACCACTATTGCCAGAGCTGTTCAACATATTTTCGGTGAGAAAGCAGTGTTGATTTCACAAGATGTTTTTCGCAGAGAAATTTTTTGTGTCAAAGATAGCCCCAATAATTTAGCAATCGGTTTGATGAAAGAAGCCGTCTTGTATGCGAAGGGGAAAGTGCCATTGGTACTTGTTGAAGGAATTTATTCTCGTGAAAAATACCAAGACTTTCTCGACTTTCTGATTCAACTCTTTCCCGAAAGTAATCTCGTTTATTATTTTGATCTTTCTTTTGAGGAAACGGTCAAAGGCATCAGACCCGAATGCAGCGAGACCATTTTTCCGAGGAGAACATGCGCGAATGGTGGCTTGCGCGTGATTTGCTTTTCCCGCAGGAGTCCTTAAAGGAAAGGCTGATTAAAGAAGGGCAAACGATAGCAGAAACGGTTAATCAGATCATGGCTGACTATGAAGAAATAAGAAGGCGGGATTGACTGTGGCGCTAGTCATTGAACAAGGAAACGAGCAAGAATTGGCTGCTTTAGAATCAGCGTTAACAGCGTATACAAAGCACCAAAAACCATTTACGCAAACAGAAACCTATCAGAGCTTCAGTTGTGTAATCAAAAAAGAGGGGATGGTGATTGCTGGTGGCATTGCCTATGCCTCGATGTATCACATCGGTTATCTTGACACTCTGTGGGTCAAAGCATCCGAGCGGGGGAAAGGGTATGGTAAGCAGATTCTTACTGCTCTTGAACAGCAGTTGAAAGCATTAGCTGTGAAAATTGTCAGACGGCAACCTTTGATTTTCAAGCGCCAGATTTTTATCAGCGAATGGGCTATGATGAAATTGGGAGAATCGCCCATACGCAAAATCAGCTAACAGAAATTTTTCTAGTAAAGAAATTACATGATTGATTCCAAATTGATTCTCAAATAAACCTTTGAACAAGGAAAAAACCAATGAAAGAGAGGCACAACCAATGTTAGATAAATCAATTCCATATGCAGAAATCTGGATGAAACGAGCGCACAAAAGCACACCGATCCAGCCCATTCAATCCGATAACTATTCGCTACGCAGCTACCAAATAGGAGACGAAAGGCACTGGGCACGGATTGAAACATCCGTCGGAGAGTTTGACAATGAGGCCGAGGCATTGGCGTATTTTGAAAAGGAATTTATGCCCGAGCAAGCACAGCTAGGACAGCGAATGTTTTTTGCCCTTGATCAATCAGGTACACCGGTCGGTACGGCTACCGCTTGGAAAAAAGCCAAGCAAGACGGCACACCGGTTCCACTAGTCCATTGGGTAGCAGTAATGCCGCAAGCTCAACGTCAAGGAATCGCTCGCGGCTTGGTCACGCAAGTCGTTTCTGTGTTGGAGGCAGCCAACGAGCCGATGTATCTTCATACGCAAACCTGGAGCCATGCAGCAATCACGCTGTATCAGCAGCTCGGATTTGTGATCATTGCAACGGATATCAATGGGAATGAAAATCCAGAATATCCGCTGGCTTGTCAAGTATTGGCAGAAGTTGCTCAAAAAGCCAGAAACGAGTAAGAGATGGCGGCGGCAAAAATCCGTTAATTTTTCGTAAAACTCTTGCGTAAAAGGCGGCAGGTGTCGAATTTAAGTCTGTAAAAATTCTCCTTTTTCAAGTATAATACCAAAGGAGTATGAGGAAGGATGGGCGAGATGGCACAGCTTTTTTTTAAATATGGCGCAATGAATAGTGGGAAAACGATCGAGATACTGAAAGTTGCTCACAACTATGAAGAACAAGACAAACCAGTCGTGATCATGACAAGTGGATTGGACACGAGAAGCGGTGTGGGAAATGTTTCGAGCCGCATCGGCTTAGAACGAGACGCGATCCCGATTTTTGATGAAACGGATCTGTTCCATTTGATCAAAGACCTCGGTTACAAACCTTATTGTATTTTGATCGACGAAGCACAGTTCCTAAAGAAGCATCACGTGTTGGCTTTCACCAAAATCGTGGACGAGCTAGGTATCCCTGTGATGGCCTTTGGTTTGAAAAATGATTTCCGCAATGAATTATTTGAAGGCTCAAAATACTTGCTGCTTTACGCAGATAAAATCGAAGAGATGAAAACCATCTGCTGGTTCTGTCATAAAAAAGCAACCATGAACTTGCACTATATCGACGGAAAACCCGTTTACGAGGGCGACCAAGTACAAATCGGCGGTAACGAAGCGTATTATCCTGTTTGCCGCAAACATTACTTTCACCCGGGAATGAAAAAAGAAGGAGAATAATCAATGTACGATCAGTTACAAGCAATCGAAGACCGTTACGAAGAATTAGGCGAATTACTTAGTGATCCAGCCGTGATCTCTGACACCAAACGCTTCATGCAGCTTTCAAAAGAAGAAGCCAATACACGGGAAACGGTGGAAGTCTACCGTCGTTACAAAGAAGTCGTTGAGGGAATCAAGGATACCGAAGAAATGCTTGGGGAAAACCTTGATGCGGAAATGGCAGAGATGGCCAAAGAAGAACTCTCTGACTTGAAAAAAGAAAAAGATGTTTTAGAAGAACGCATCAAAATCTTGTTATTGCCAAAAGATCCGAATGATGACAAAAACATCATCATGGAGATCCGTGGTGCAGCAGGCGGCGATGAAGCAGCCTTATTTGCTGGCGATCTTTTCAATATGTATCAAAAATATGCGGAAAACCAAGGCTGGAAAGTCGAAGTCATGGATGCCAACGTCACTGGGATCGGTGGGTACAAAGAAGTCATCATGATGATCACTGGCGACAACGTCTTTTCAAAATTGAAATATGAGAGCGGCGCCCACCGAGTGCAGCGGGTACCGTCTACCGAATCACAAGGCCGAATCCATACGTCTACGGCAACGGTCGTGGTTATGCCCGAAGCTGAAGAAGTCGAAATCGATATCGCAGACAAAGATATTCGGACCGATATTTACCATGCCTCTGGTGCTGGTGGTCAGCACGTCAACAAAACAGCTTCTGCTGTTCGTCTGACGCACTTGCCAACAGGGATCGCTGTTGCGATGCAAGATGAGCGTTCACAGCTGAAAAACCGTGAGAAAGCGATGAAAGTCTTGCGGGCGCGGGTCTATGACCAAATGCAGCAAGAAGCACAAAGTGAATACGATGCAAACCGTAAATCAGCAGTGGGTACCGGCGATCGTTCTGAACGGATTCGCACCTATAACTTCCCGCAAAACCGCGTAACAGATCACCGTATCGGGTTGACTATTCAAAAATTGGATCAAATTTTAGCTGGAAAACTCGATGAAATTGTTGATGCACTGATCGTTTACGATCAAACATCAAAATTAGATGAGATGCAAAATGGCTAAAACCTATCGAGAAGTCCTTTCACGGGCTTCTTCTTTTTTAGAAACGAAAGGGCTGGACGGGTATGCGATCCAATACCTGTTTTTACAGCGAAAAAACTGGCAGCAACTCGATTGGCTGCTGCAGATGGACCAACCCATCTTAAGGGAAGATGAGGCACAGATCGCAGCAGATCTTGAACAGCTGTTGCAGCATGAACCACCGCAATATTTATTAGGATATGAAGAATTTTATGGGCATCGCTTAAAAGTAACTCCTGCAACCTTGATCCCGCGTCCAGAAACCGAAGAGCTGGTGGAAAACTGTCTGACAAAATTACCAGCAGATCAGCCGCTGCAAGTCGTAGACATCGGCACAGGTACTGGAGCGATCGCCATTGCCTTGAAATTAGCACGTCCCCAGTGGGCCGTGAGTGCCGTAGATCTTTCAGCAGAGGCATTAGCCGTTGCTAAAGAAAATGCGGCAGCCTTAGGCGCGAAGATTCGCTTTTTCCAAGGAGATACCTTAGAGCCCGTGGCAGATCAGCAATGGGATCTGATCGTTTCCAACCCACCGTATATCAGCGCTGAAGAGTGGCCGCTGATGGATATCAGCGTAAGAGAAAAAGAGCCTAAAATGGCGCTTTTTGCACAAGAACAAGGATTGGCGATCTATAAGCAATTGGCACAGCAAGCACCGAATTGTTTGACGCCTAACGGGCAAATGGCGCTAGAAATCGGCTTTCAGCAAGGATTAGCTGTTCAACAGCTTTTTGCAGCCGCTTTTCCCAACAAAGAAGTCACTGTAGTAAAAGATCTTGCGGGTCAAGACCGGATGGTGTTCGTCAGTCATCCACAAGATGTGGATAAATAAATTTTTTTTGCTACAGAAAAATTGCAAAAACCTTATGAAATGAACGACTTCTAAATAAACCGAGTTATAAACAGGGTTATCCACACTTGACAAACGACTTATCCACAAAATGTGGAAAAGAAACGAGAAAATGTTGATAAGTGTGGAAACTTCTCAAAAAAGGATGTGGATAAATTGTGGAAACAAAAATTTTTGATCAAACACAGTTGAACGAAGCAGCAGCTATTTTAGCTGAGGGGGGATTGGTGGCGTTCCCGACGGAAACCGTCTATGGACTAGGGGCTAGCGCGCTTTTGCCCACGGCTGTTGCGCAAGTATATCAAGTCAAAGGGCGACCTAGTGACAACCCTTTGATCGTTCATATTGCCGAGCCAGAGCAGTTGGAACCGTTTGTGGATAACAAGCATCCTTTTGCTGATAAATTGATGGAAACTTTCTGGCCTGGGCCTTTAACCTTGATCTTTTCGATCAAAAAAGACAGTTTACCTAGCATTGTTACTGGCGGCTTATCCACAGCGGCTTTTCGGATGCCAAACAACACCAAGACGTTAGCGTTGATCAAACAAGCCCAACAGCCATTGGTTGGCCCTAGCGCGAATACTTCTGGTAAACCAAGCCCAACATCAGCTGCGCATGTTCAGCATGATCTGGCAGGCAAAATCGCTGGCATCTTGGATGATGGGGTGACGCAGATCGGTGTCGAATCAACGGTCTTAGATTTGAGTGACCCAACGGCGCCGCCGATCATCTTACGTCCTGGTGCGATCTCTAAAGAACAGCTTGAAGCAGTTTTACAAACAAAAGTCCTCGTCGATCAGCACTTAGTAACAGAAAGTGAAGCACCCAAAGCGCCGGGCATGAAATACAAGCACTATGCACCGAATACCAATGTCCTGATGGTCAATGACCAAGATTGGCCGGCAGCCATGGCTTGGGCAAAAGAACAGCAGTTTAAGGTAGGGGTTTTAGCTGGACCAACGATCGCCGAGCAAGTCCGCTTTGAAGCTGCAGCCATCTATTTATTTTTTGATGACAGTGTGGAAGCCGCGACAAAAGGGCTGTTTGCTGGTTTACGGGCGTTAGATGAATCGATTGCTGAGTTAGATGTCTTATTTGCACCCACGTTTCCAGAAAGCGGCTTAGGGGTTGCTTATATGAATCGGTTGAAAAAAGCTGCAAATCAAAGTTTCTTTCAAGAAAATTAGCAAAAAACCAGAATTCATTATAGGTAGCTTATGAAGAAATGTGATACAATGCTACCATTAAGGTAAAGGGGTGTTGTAAGCATGGATTATCAAACGTTTGATCCCGAATTGTGGCAAGCGATCGAAAAAGAAACGAATCGTCAACAAAACAATTTGGAATTGATTGCGTCTGAAAATATCGTTTCAGAAGGTGTAATGGCTGCGCAAGGTAGTATTTTGACAAATAAATACGCTGAGGGTTATCCAGGTCGTCGTTACTATGGCGGTTGTGAATTTGTTGATGTGGTAGAAAACTTAGCAATTGAACGGGCGAAAAGTATTTTCGGTGCGGCATATGCCAATGTTCAACCGCATTCTGGTTCTCAAGCCAACACAGCAGCTTATTTAGCGTTGATCGAAACAGGCGATACAGTATTAGGGATGGATCTTTCCGCAGGCGGTCATTTGACTCATGGCTCACCAGTGAATTTCAGCGGCAAGACCTATAATTTTGTTAGTTATGGTGTTGATCCTGCAACAGAAGTCATCGACTACAATGTCGTTCGTATTTTGGCGCGTAAGCATCAACCGAAACTGATCGTTGCTGGTGCCAGTGCTTACTCACGTACGATCGATTTTGCGAAGTTCCGTGAAATCGCTGATGAAGTCGGCGCAAAATTGATGGTGGATATGGCGCATATCGCTGGTTTAGTAGCGGCTGGTCTTCATCCAAACCCAGTTCCTTATGCGGACATCACGACTTCTACGACCCATAAAACATTACGCGGCCCTCGAGGCGGCTTGATTTTAACAAATGATGAAGACTTAGCGAAAAAAATCAATAGTGCCGTTTTCCCTGGTATCCAAGGCGGCCCATTAGAGCACGTGATCGCAGCGAAAGCTGTTGCTTTTAAAGAAGCACAAGATGAGTCGTTCAAAGAGTACTCTGAGCAAGTCATCCGCAATGCACAAGCAATGGCGAAAGTCTTCAACCAAGCACCACAAGCCCGCTTGGTCTCTGGTGCAACAGACAATCACCTATTATTGATCGATGTGCGCGGCTTTGATTTGAACGGCAAAGAAGCAGAAGCTTTGCTGGATCAAGTCAATATCACCGTCAATAAAAACTCGATTCCTTTCGAATCATTAAGTCCTTTCAAAACGAGTGGAATTCGCGTGGGGACACCAGCGATCACTAGTCGCGGCTTTAAAGAAGAAGATTGTGTCGAAGTGGCGAAATTGATCGTCAAAGTTTTAGAAAAACCAAATGATGAAGCCGTTTTGGCAGAAGTCACGGCGCAAGTCAAAGAATTGACGGACAACTATCCACTTTATAAAAATAAATAAAAGGGGACTGTGACAGAAGTTAAGGTCAGACAAGACGTCTCACGCGTTTTTCCTGCGCTACAGCTCTTTGATCACCGAAAGTGAAAAAGGGGCTACAATGAACGCAGAGGCGCTTTTCATGCCGTCTTGTCTCCTTCCTTCTAACACAATCCTTTTTTTGAGGAAAAGCAGTATTGCCTGTGGCAGATGGTTGTAACAAGAGCCGATTTGCTTTAAAATAAGAGAAAAACCAAAGGAGATTTTTTTAAATGGGTAAATTTCAAGTAATCGATCACCCGCTGATCCAACACAAATTAACAATGATCCGCGACAAGAACTGTGGAACAAAGGTTTTCCGTGAAGTTGTTAATGAAATCGCAATGTTGATGGCGTATGAAGTGTCTCGCGACATGCCGCTTGAAGATCTAGTGATTGAAACACCAATTGAAGAATCAACACAAAAAACACTATCTGGTAAAAAGGTAGCGATCATTCCGATCCTGCGCGCAGGTCTAGGCATGGTTGATGGTATCCTTGAATTGATCCCAGCCGCAAAAGTTGGTCATATCGGGATGTACCGTGATGAAGAAACGCTAGAACCACACGAATACTTCGTAAAATTACCTGAAGACATCGATGAACGTCAATTATTTATCGTTGACCCAATGTTAGCTACGGGCGGTTCAGCGATCATGGCGATCGACGCACTGAAAAAACGCGGCGCTTCAAACATGAAATTCGTCTGCTTAGTTGCTGCACCAGAAGGCGTGAAAGCATTGCAAGATGCCCATCCAGATGTTGACATCTATACTGCAAATCTTGATGAACGCCTAAATGAACACGGCTATATCGTTCCTGGTTTGGGCGATGCCGGTGACCGTCTATTCGGTACAAAATAAATCAATACAAATAAGACAAAGGCAACTGAAGTTTTGCCTCGTCAATGATGCCATGGAAGAAGATCGACAGCCAAAACGGTTCGATCGGTTATCCATGGCTTTTTTTAGCTTTTCATAAAATCAGACAATGAAAAAAGGAGAAAATCAACTGATTTTCTCCTTGCATTAAACGGGTTATAGTTTGGTTAATTGTTTGTAATTGATGATCAATACACCATTACTTTGCGAAACTAATTTCTGGTTTTCTGGGGTTTCGTTCAGCTCGACCACCGCAGAGTTTTTCAACTGCTTTGTGATGGTACCAGTTTGTTTCTTCCCATGGAACGTGAACATGACAGGAGTAGCGACCTCAAACGTTGAACCTTCTTGTGACGGGACAATTGTTGTTTCGAATTTACCAAATGTTGCCATGTAAAAACCTCCTTGATACTTCTATTATATCACAATTTTCGGAAAATTTCAGTAAGTAGATTTTTTTCAGCAGACCTCTTTACAAAACAACCGTTTTTGCATATAATTTTCTTTGTGCCATACAACGCCAGCTTAGCTCAGTTGGTAGAGCAACGCACTCGTAACGCGTAGGTCACAGGTTCGAATCCTGCAGCTGGCATTTAAACTAAGAGACAAACCTTTATATATTAAGGTTTGTCTCTCTTTTTGTGCCAATCGTGTGCCAAATCGTATTTAACTTTTGTAAATGTCATCGAAGATTGACTTAATCCGGTCATCTTCTCGTTCTTCTAGTTCTTTTACTGCATGGCTATATACTTCCATCGTAACAGCCAAATTCTTGTGTCCTAGATGCTTTGAGACTGCCATAATGTTAACACCCTTGAAAATCAAAACAGAGGCGTGAGTGTGCCTTAAACCGTGCATAGTGAGAGGTGTGTCAATGTTTAATTGTCTTAGTAGTTCTCTTAATTTTTTATTTGCTGCACTATTTGAAATCAATCCTTCTTTCACATTGTAGAAAACAAAATCATGTTTAGGTTTGATTTTCATTTTTTTAAATAGTTCTCTTTGATTCTTTTTGAAAGTCTTCATGATTTCATTTGTTTCTGTATCTAACGGTACTTTTCGAATAGACTGCTCATTCTTTGGTGGCACGAAGGTATGAGTCTCTGTGTAATCCCACGCACGATCCACGAATATTTTTCCGCATTTTAAATCCACACGATCCCAAGTCAATCCAAGTAATTCACCGAATCTTAATCCTGTTGCTGCTGCGACAACTATCATAAAACGAGATGCAAAGTGAGGATCTAATCGTTTTTTCGCCAAGTTAACTAATCTTTCAAACTCAGAATAATCCAAGAACTTGTCTTGTTCGCTTATACTAGGTGCTTCTCCTTTGATTACAGCGCCTTTAGTGAAATCGTATGGGATAACACCCTCGTCGATAGTATTGCGCAGACTAGCCTTTATTTGAGTATGGAAACGTTCGACTGTTGCATCAGCATGTTCTTTTGAAAATTCATTTATTTTTTTTTGGTAGTGTGTTCTGGATATTTTTTTAATTGTGTCATCTGAAAAATATTTCTTGATATTCATTAGTGTATTATTATATTTTCTAAAAGTAACATCAGAAACTTTTCCTTTTTTATAGACATTCATCCATTGTTCGAAATGGTCTGAAAGTAAAATATCTTTAGAAGTTACTCTTAGCCCTTTGGCAAGTTTTGATTCAATATCTGCAGCTGCTGCAATAGCATCTGACTTTTTGGGGAAGCCGCTTTTTCTAAGTTTCTTGTATTTTCCATCTTCATCTTTGTAAGAAATCTCATATTGCCATGAGTTACCTCTCTTTATATATCTAGCCATGATTGAACCAACTCGCTTTCTTTGATACAATAGGCATAGCAAATAAACCCATTGTTTATTTCATTACACGCTCTCGCTTTGGTCGGTGGGGCGTGTTTTTTTGTTTAGAATGGTAAATCTTCATCTGAAATATCGATGTTAGGTATATTATCAAATGGGTCTATATTTAGGTCAACATTGATAGTGTTCTCTTTTTTTGGCGCACTCCAATCTTCTAACAAATGATGAAAGTAAAATGTTGACTCAGCTCCACATTTTGGACAGTATCTATCAGCCCCATTTAATATTTCGGAACAGGGTTGATCTTCTTCGTAACCACCATTCCAATTATCATCCGTTTTTCTCATTCCTGAACATTTATTTATTATAGGTATTCCACAGACCGAGCAAAAATTATCTCTTACATTATCATTTCCACATATTGGACAATCTTCTGCGAGCCGACCCTCGGCATCTGTTTTTAGTTTACTGTAGGCCATAACTTTTTTCCTTTCTAAATAAAAGTGTGGGTAAGTGTCAACTTGAGCTTTGATAAATAGATTATTTCCACAAATTGTACAAAACGTATGATTACTTACATGCAAGGAAGAACAGTTCTTGCAAATTTGTGACCTAGTATCGATGTTAATAAAATCAATAAATTTATCAACTATGGGATGACCATCTCTTAAAATGTTAGTGTTTCGATGTCTTCTGTTTAAATCATTTAAAACATAATTGGCTACCGTATAAGAGGTATTAAATGCAAATTCTATACAAGTAGCAGTAATTTTTTTCCAGTTTGCTACATAAAGATCTACTAAAGGGATTGGTGCTAGCAATCTCTTAGCAAAGTAATTAGCTTCTTTTTCAAACAGATCATACTCTTCACTACTTAGGGAGTATCTCGATAAAATGGTTTTTCCAGTCTTCTCATTGTGTTTAAGTATGTAGTGTCCTAATTCATGAGCTAATGTAAATCTTATTCTTCCAGGATTATCCAAAGTATCATTGTAAAGAATAAGGTAGGTGCCGTCATTTCGCATCCATAAACAACCTTCTTCTGAGTTTGTAACTTCAAATACTTCGTCAAAGTTGATATGTCTTTTCTTAGCAAAAACCGTATATTTTTGTAAATGGAGGTTTGGATAACTCTTAATAATTTTTTTTATCGATAAAGGTAATTTAGTTTGATTACTATCTTGAATAACTTCGTAAGCTTTAGATTGTGCAAATGCATAATCCGGTTTCAAATCTATAGCGAAGTCATCATAAATCATCGTCTTCATCTTCTTCAAAATCCCCGTTATCCAAATCGTCAAAAGTAGCTTCCATGATTTTTAATAATCGTTGTTGTTCTTTTTGACTTAATTTTTTAGATTTTCGTTGAATAGCAAAATATTCGGGAGTAGGATTCTTTTCTGTCTCTCCATCAAGAAACAACGTATCATCCCAGTCAAGCTCAACTCCAGAACTTTTTGGATTAGGATCATCTGTTCTTCCCAATAAATAATCAGTTGAAACTTTAAAATAATCAGCAACTTTAGCAAGATTGTCAGCTTTAGGGGTATTAGTTTTCCACTTGTAAAGATATTGTTCGCTAAACCCTAACTTGACTGACAATTGTGGAATGGAAATTTTTTGTTTTTTTGCAAGTATAGAAAGTCTTTCGTATAGTGTCATAGGAAGCTCCTTTTTACACTGCTTTCAGTTATTAAATGTAAAAATTTACATTTAATTATTTACAAACATAAAGTTTTACATTATACTGAGCGTGTAAGTTAATTGGATAGAAAAAAAGCAAACTAAAAACGAACCTGTATAGCACAACTTTTGCGAGCGAATGCAATTTTCAGGTGTTTTGTGGGCTTATTTAACTATGTGTTAATAATATAAAACTTTACATCTTGTGTCAACCGAAATGTAAAGTTCTATCCAATTTCCTTTTTATCCGGTTAAAAAAAGGAGGGAATTAAATGAGCAATATTGAAAATGGTCGAGAAGCTGTCAAATCATTTATGAAAGAGAATGACATTTCTGAGCGTGATTTGGCAACTGCATATGGTCGTTCACGTACATGGGTACAACGAGTTTTATCTGGAAAAGATAAAGGTCCTGCTGTGAATGCTTTCATTTTAGAAATCATCAGAGATCACAAAATCAGATAGGAGGTATAAAAATGAATGAGCTAATCAAAGTTACAACAAACGAAAGCAATGAGCAGTTAGTAAGTGGTAGAGAATTACATGAATTTTTGGAGATTGATACTCAGTATACTAAATGGTTTGACCGAATGAAGGGATACGGATTTACTGAAAATGTTGATTTTACCGTGTTAGTCAAAAATGTCTATGACGATACAGCTTTTGGAGGAGCAAGGAAAATTACTGATCATGCGATGAAATTAGACATGGCGAAAGAAGTTTCAATGATTCAGCGAACAGAGAAAGGGAAGCAGGCTAGACAGTATTTTATTCAAGTCGAAAAAGAGTACCAACAACAGCTACTTGATACTTCGAAACTTAGTCCAGAATTGCAAATGTTCAACGGTCTGTTTCAAGCTATGGCTAAACAGGAGCTAAAGACTAAACGTCTTGAAACGAAAGTAGACAATATCTCCGAAATCGTCGCTCTCGGTTCAACAGACTGGCGAAAAGATGCTAGATCCTTGATTAATCAAATGGCAAAAACACAAGGTGGATACGGTGCGTATCAGGAAATTCAATCTGAAATTTATCGAGAGCTCGATCGTCGTGCTGGCTCATCTCTCAAGATTCGCTTAACCAACTTGCAAAATCGTATGGCTGGAGAAGGAGTTTCCAAATCCAAGATTAAGAAGAAAAACAAATTAGATGTTATTGGGAGTGACAAGCGATTATTAGAAATTTATCTCGCTATCGTCAAAGAATTCTCGATTAAGTATGGGGTTTGGGATAACTGAACTGATAGGAGGGAGTCACAATGCAACAATTAGAAGCAGAATTGTCAATAAAAATTCCTATACCGGAAGAAATGATACTCATAAACAAGATACGTTTAAAAGAATTAGAAGAGAATGAGTTCTCTGGAAAAATCTTTACTATGAAGGATTTTGCTGAACGAAGTAATCGATCAAGTAAATGGTTAAAGGATAACATCTTGAACAATCCTCAATTAGTAAAGAAATTGAATATAGAAAACGGCGGTTTCGTTTACTATCCAAATTCTCAGAGTGATCGTTGGTTGTTTAATGCTAAAGGACTTATCAAATTTATTGATGAGGAACTAGGTAAGTACTTGGGAGGTTCCAGATGAGATACACCTTACAACAAGAGCTATTAATTAGTAATCTTTCCAAAGAAAAGATTCGTGATTTACAGCAGACTATCCATACCCAGAAAAGTATGTTGAGCGATCAACAGAAAGAAAATACTTGTAGGGAACTTAAGCAGTAAGAACTACTTTATCAAAATAGATTGAATAGGCAAATAGAAGTGAGGTGATCAAGTGAAGGGATTACGTAGATCAGCATTTATCATCACAGTATTTTTTCTGGGAGTATGGTTTAGTAGTCGACAATTGCCAGATTGGGCACTCATTGCATTACCTGTATCAATCATGTGGTGGCTAATAAAGTACGACGAGATAGCTTATAGGAGACGATTGAGGAGGTGATAACAATGAAGTATTGGATTACTAAAGAAGTTTCTTATTTTCAAAAAAACGCTCTGTTAGCTGAAACAAATGAGGTCATTAATATCGAGGATATGGCAAAAAAATTAGGAAGATCAGTTGCTGCAGTTTCAAAAAAGATATATGAGTTGCGTCGTGATGGTGCGTTACCTAAGACCAAACGAGAACTTGCTTTTGATAGTAAAGGCAGACCTTGGACGGTAGGGGAAGAGAAACGGTTGATTGCTATGTATAAGCAAGTCTGTTCTTATGCTGATATTGCAGAGGCATTAGGAAGATCTGAGTCATCTTGTTCAACGAAAGCTTCTAAGCTGCAATCAATAGGGAAAATTAAAAGTAAACGTTTAGCACACTGGACTGACCAAGAAGTTGCATTGATTATAGATAAAGTTGAATTTGACGCTAATGGTTATGTGTCAAATTATTCAGAGCTTGCAAGAGTGACCGGAAAGCAATATTCCCAAGTGCTTCAAAAGGTAAATAGGTTGAGAAAAGAAGGCAAAATCACTACTAATGTAAAACCCGGAACAACAAGCGTTAAATCAAAACAACAAATGCAGAAATTCAATGATGCACGATTTGCCCAATATGCGAAGAAGGAGGAAGTCTCCATGCAAACAGAACAACCAATGCAATCAAGAAGTGTGACTGCTGGATCGCTTAGTATTGAATCTAAAGAAGAACGTGTGATTCATACAATTGTAATCTTTGCAGGTTTAGAGACACATACGTACTTTTCAGCAGACGAAATCAAAATTGGAGAGATACAAAAAGAGGCTACCTCGTCCGCCAACGAAGTAAGCCAAAAGTAAAATCTATTCTAAGGAGAGTGTAGCATGTCTGGTCCTGAAAAGAAAGTTGAGAACCAAGTGAAAAAATATTTGGATTCGATCGGAGCGTATTATCTGAAAGTTCATGGATCCATGTATCAGCCTTCTGGAACACCTGACATTCTAGCATGTGTTAACGGATGTTTCATTGGTATAGAAGTCAAGAGACCTAACGGGGGCGTAGTAAGCGAATTGCAAAAGAGTAAGTTAAGAAAAATTAGTGCAGCTGGAGGTGTAGCGATTGTTGCAAGAAGTGTGGAAGATGTATCCACAATGCTCAAACAAAGAAATGTTATATGACTTTCAAAAAGAAGTGATTGATTCAATTGATCCAAATTATTTACTAGCGATGGACACTGGAACTGGTAAAACAATTACAGCCATTCATCAATACCTAAAATATAGCAAAGGAGAACCTATTTTAATTGTTGCGCCACCTCAAAAACTAAAAGAAGGTGGATGGCGTCGCGATATTCAAGCAGTCTGTGACTTTTATAAAATTGAGATCCAGTTTTCAGAAATGAGTTACGGAAAATTAGCAGAGATGTACAAGCTGTACAAAGGTTGGTTTGTCATTTTTGATGAAGCACACTATGTCAAAAACCCTACCAGTCAGCGTGGTAAAGCTGCTGCTAAATTGGCTAAGCAATCAAGTCACTTTGTACTTTTGACAGCAACACCTGCAAGTAATGGATGGGAAGATACTTACAATTACTTCATCATGTTTGGTTACTTCAAATCGAAAAAAGAAATGAATGATCGATATGCAAAATGGGGAACCATGTTCCTGGGCAATCGTAGGATCCCAAAAATCGAAGGCTGGGTAAATGAAGATCAGCTTCACGATAAATACAATAGCTTCACAATTTCTATTTCTAAAGATGAGGCGTTGGATCTACCACCATTAATTTTTGAAGATGTGAATTTTATCCGTAGTCAAGATTATCAAAAGGTTTCTAAAGAGCGTGTGCTGGATGGAGAAGACTTTGATACACCATCGAAGTTGGCCCATGGTCTTCGATACCATGCTAATAAGAAAGACAAGCTTGAATATGCCCAAATGATTTGTGAGGGGACGGAAAGCAACATTATTATTTTTTACTACTACCAAAAAGAAGTTGATGCGCTGAAAGAAAAAATCAAAAACAAACATTTTTTCGAAGTTAGCGGAAAGGCGTCTCATTTACCCTCTAAAGAGACTTGGAAAGAATTGAAGAATAGTGTGACGTTTGTTCAATACATGGCAGGAAGCGCTGGAATTGAGCTGCAGTATGCAAATACAGTCATTTTCTATACGCCGACCTATTCCTATCAAGATTATTCTCAAGCCTTAGGGCGTGCCTATCGTAATGGTCAAGAAAAGAAAGTAACTGTTTATCGTTTCATCACACAGCAAACGATTGAACAAGCCGTTTATCAGGCTTTGGAAAATAAACAAGATTTTTCAGAAGAGTTGTATATGAATACGAGAATGGGGGAAGAATATGTTCGGTTTACAAAAAAGTGATCCTAACGTAACTGAAAAAAGAACTCAGTACGTTGGTGGATCAGATGTTCCGGCAATACTGGGATTATCCAAATACAAAACTCAATATGAGTTGGCACGAGAAAAAGCAGGCATTGTTCAGCCTGAATTCATTTCAAATCCATACATTCAATTCGGGAATAAGATGGAGCCACAAATTAGAGAATATATCAACACTGTGAACAGCTTGAACTTTATTACTGAAACATTTATTGACAAGGAAAATATGATCCGGTCAAATGTCGATGGTATTGATCTTGAAAATAAAATTTTATTGGAAATCAAAACCCATGGAGCGAATCCAACAGAAAAGGTGTATGAAGCTCAAATGCAGCTTTATTTTCATCAAACTGGTTGTTCATATGGATGGTTGGCCATGTATCATCGCCCTTCTGATTTTGATCTTGAATTTGATAGAGAAAGATTAGTAATCAAAGAAATTGAACGCGATACTGGCTATATTGAAAAAATACTTGATGCCATCGAAACTTTTTGGATCCGCGTTGAATATCTAAAAGAAAAACCAGATATGACTGAATCTGAATATTACTCAATTGGAAATGATGTCGATAAACTGGTTGCTCGTGTCGAACGCTTTGAACTTGAGCTGCTCGTGTTTGAAAAGAAAACGAAAGTTCTGAAAGAGCAACAAAAAAATATCGTGAGTTGTTGTATCAGAAGATGGAAGAAAATGACATTAAGAAAATTGATACTGATGATTTAGTTATCACAAGAGTTCTTCCTACTACTCGATTATCTGTTGATAGCACCAGATTGAAAAAAGAAAAACCAGATATTTATGAGCAATACTTGAAAGAATCGACTATAAAAGGTTCTATCAGAATTAAAGAAAAGGGCGTGGAAAAATGATTCGACAATTACAAAAAACAACAAAATTTTATGCAACTACTAGAGATGAAGCTGAAGCAGAAATCGCTAAGATGCTTGAGAAATCAAAAGGTTCCGTTATTAAGCAGAATATTGTTTCCAAAAATCATAAAGATTTTGGGGATTATTATGAAGCTCAAGTTACAGAAGAGTTTGCTCGAAGTAAAGAGATAGTTGAAGGAGGATTTCTAGCATGAGTATTTTACCGCCAAACAAACCACAAGTACCTAAAGATACACCGCGCAACTATTTTATCTGGGGACCGACCATGGGCGGTAAATCGTTTCTGGCGTCACAATTTCCAAATCCAGTAATCTTTAACACAGATGGGAATGCCGAAGCAAATACTGTTCCTTCAGTTCAATTGAGAAACATCAAAGATACTAACGGTAAGATTAAACGGTCAGTAATCGATCAATTAGACAAGCTGATCACTGCTTTGCAAACAGAAAAACACACCTACGAAACGGTTGTTCTAGACGTTATCGATGACATTGTGGTCATGATTGAACAATACATTTGTGATCGGGAAGACGTTGAAACGCTCGGAGACATTCCTTATGGAAAAGGGTATGCAGCTTTTACCAATATTTTTCAATCGTTGGTCATTGAATTAAAGTCACTTCCTATGAATGTGATTTATATCTCACGAAATGCGACTAAAATGGAAGGTCAAACGGAAATTGATATTCCATCTTTGAAGGAAAAACATCAGAACATTGTGAATGGTAATTGCGACCTTTCAATCCAATGTAAGAAAGTTGGAAAAAATTATATTCGAGTAGCAAAAGCTAGACGGAAAGACTATATGCGTGAACAAGTGGATGACAAAAGCATCTTATCGATATTAGACACTATCACTGGTGTATTTGGTCGATCACCAAAGACTTCAAAGAAAGTCCAGGATGAAATTGTTAAAAAAATTGAAGAACAAGAAGATGTTTTGAAAGTTCAAGATGATACGCCCAGTGATGAAACAACTGAAAAAACTGCAGAACCAAAAAAAGTTGAGCGAAAACCAAAAGCATCAGCTCAGGTTAATAAAGCGACATCTGCAGTTAAACCAGCAACTGAAGCAATAACACAACGAAGAATTAAACCACAAATCTAAAACAAAAACGAAAAGAGGAAATTAACATGGGATTAAAAGATTTAGCAAATGAAATTTTAGCAGGATTCGATCCAAAAACAGACGATCCAAACGCAGGCGGCAACCAAGGTCTTGCTGATGGTGAATATGATGTAACATTGGCCAATGTCGAACACAAAGTTTTTCAAAGCGGTTGGGAAGCATTATCTTTTGAAAATGAAGTAACTGTGGGAGAAGCAGCTGGGCAAAAAGAATTTATCAACTTAGGATTTGACACGGCCAAAGTTCCAGAATTCGTTCTTCAAAAAAATATCAAGATCGTGGCCAAATTGGCTTCTGTAATTGGACTACAACTGACCGATGACGACTGGGAAGATGAAACAACTATGGCGGCTGCATTTAAAGACGGCATTGGTAGTCAATTTATTTTAGAAGTGAAGTCTACACAAAATAAAAAGGACCCATCCCGACCATATAAAAATTATGATTTTATTGCGTATGATGATCCAGCTGATCAGCCAATCGATCGTTCAGAATCGATTGACATTTCAGATGAAGACCTTCCATTCTAAATTTTAAGGAGCTATGCCAATGTTTACCTTTTACTGGCTGTATAGGAATAAGAATAGCGATAATTGGCTAGCAGTGTTTAAAACGGATAAAAAAATTGAATCAGCAAACAATCGAGAGAGCCTTAAAAAAGCTCTCTCAGCTGTTCATTATCTGGTGGGCTATGGCAATTATCAAGAGAGCGATAAATTTTTAGCTAAGGTACTGACAGACGGAAAAAGCACGTACCTTCAAGAGTATCTTTCAATTGATCTAATGCAGGAAGCCAGAAATTGTACGATTGAAGAAATTGCTTTTAATTTGAACATGGATATATATGCTAAGAATAAGGATGAATTTTGCCAAAAGCGAATTGCAGTTTTAGAACGAGTTTTTGATTTTAGAGAAGAATATCTAGAAACCAAGTTTGAGATTGTCAAAGAATTTAATTTGCCAGCTCGTTCTGTGATGAAAACGAGAGCCAATCTTGCTGCTGAAATATTAAAGGCGAAAAAGACGCCCAAGCGACCGAATGTGCTGATGTATAGCTATGATCGCTATGTACCAAAGTTTGAACTTCCTGAACGATTACTTTCTTTTTATGACAAAATCCGCACCACATATCAAAACACAATGGAAGAAAAGCTAAAAAAAGAAAAGTTCAAGATGACGTTGGCCAACTTGACCCATGTCTATGGATTCGGTGGACTTCATGCGGCAAAAGAGAAATACAGAGGGGAAGGAACCTTTTTACTGATTGATGTAAAGCAATTCTTTCCGTCTATTATAAGGAACAATAATTTTTTGAGTGTGGCCATCAAAAATCCAAAAGCTTTTGATTATTTGTATCAAAAGAAAGTTGAAACGGAAAATCTGACCTATAAAACACTGATCAATGCCGTTAACGGCTCAATGAACAATCCGTTTTCAGCCATGTTTGATCCTCAAAGATATTTTTCAGTAACAATTAGCGGTCAATTGATCATTACCCATTTAATACTTGTACTTGAAAATTTTTATGAGGAACTCATACAAACCAACACTGATGGTATTCTGATCAAAATTAATCCAATCATGGAACCGATCATCCGGGAATTACTTGATCTGTGGTGCCAGCAATTGCATTTAACTGTTTCAGTCCATTCCTATCATAAAGTTTTTCAAAAAGATGTGAACAATTATGTCTTTATAAAAAAAGATGGATCGATGGTAAAACGAGGCATTTTTTCTGAACCGACGTATGAATCCTCACAAATACCAGTGATCACTCGCGGCATCTTTGAATCAGTGGTGAATGGAGTAAAACCACAAGAATTTGTCGTGCATTCTTTTAAAAATCTTGATATTTCAGGATTCTATTTCATTGGGAAATTACAAAAAGAATTTCAAAGAATTGAACAACAGGTTTCCGGAAAGTATGTGTCAATGAATCAAACCATTTGCGGTATTGCCACAACAAACGAGAAATATGGCGGCGTATTTCAAGTGAAGGGTGATCTTCATTCTAAGCTGCCAGGATCACCGCCAAAATTTCTAAGTTATGAAAAAGCGACAAAAAAAGACTTGGATGCAGCATGGTACATTGAACAAATTGAAAAAAGCTCATTTTAGAAAGTAGAAAAGGTGGTGGGAAAACAGTGTGCTTAAATATATAAAACTTGAACCAGGGCAAAAGAAGCCTGATCAAAAAAGCCTAGAAGACTTCTACACAGATCTTTCTAAATTGAATGATGCTGCAATCTTGTTGAATCCAGAAACAGTCGTTGTTGATTTTGATGAGTATCCAGAGATTGGGTTTAAGTTATTAGAAAAATATCCAACGTTAGCTTTTGAAACAAATCGTGGATTGCATCTTTACTATAAACGACCGATTCAGATTAATGGTAAGAAAGTTCTTTTACGAAATTGGACCAAGAAACTAACCGTTTCTGGCGCACTCGTGGATTATAAAACAGGAAATAATACCACTGGTACGATCAAACAAAACGGAAAATTAAGAAAAATGTATGGCAACTTGGACATGTTCGATGATCTACCAACTTTACCGTTAGAATTATTGCCTAGTCGTTTAAAAACTGTTTTAACAGGTATGAAGGAAGGATCACGAAACAGTTCGTTATACGCACATCTTTTAACCGTGCGGGAAATGTATGAAATTGATTATGACACCTTGACAAAGATTGCTCATTTCATCAATAAAGAAGTGTATGCCGATCCGCTTCCTGATACGGATATTTCAGGATTAGTGAACTCAGTCAGTGAGAAAGAAATTCGAGAGCAACTGTATTTGGATCCCAAAGATATGATCGCGACTAGTGAATCTCTTGCGGAAGACCTCAGTATTAAATTTTTCAACGGTTCAACTTTCCATAAAGAGAATAATTGCTGGATAAATGATCAAAACAAATTGCTTAGACAAATTGATAAGCGAATTAAATTAAAGCCAAACAATTGGAAGCAGCTGCTAGATTTATTCAAAGTGAAGGGCGAACTCATCGAAACGCATGATTTTCCCATTCAGTTTAGGAACAATTTTATGCTTGATGGGGCAGATATCATTCCGATGGCAACCAAAGAATTCACACCTTATTTCTTAGATGTGGAATATGATCCGGATGCTTATGACAAAACAGTCGATGACTTCTTAGATTTTTTATCTTCAAATAAAAAAGACTTACGAAACATCATCGAAGAAATGCTTGGTCATATTCTAATGACTGTTGGCTTTCCACACAAAGTTTTTTTCTTGGTTGGTTCTTCTGGAGCGAATGGAAAGTCAACGTTTCTTGAAATGTTAAATTCATTCATTGGTGATCTAGGTCTTAACCTTGCATTAGAACAATTTAACGATCAAACATCCGTGATGGAATTGGAGGGGAAATTGGTGAACGTTGGGGACGATATCGATGCTGGGTATATGGAAAAATCAATGAATTTCAAAACCTTGGCTTCTGGAAACACAATCATGGTACGCCCCATCTATTCAAAGCCTTACAAGTTAAAAAATAAAGCAACTTTAATTTTTACAGCAAATGAAATGCCGACGTTTAAAGATAAGTCTGGTGGGATCGCTCGTCGGGTAGTAGTGATTCCTTGTGAGAACAAAGTAACAAAAGCAGATCCTAAAATCGATGAAAAACTATCTTCGGATCAAGCAAAGTCCTATCTATTAAATATTGCACTCAATGCAATGGAACGCATCAATAATAATGGTGGTCAGCTTTCCTCCTCCGAAACCGTCGCGAAGGTGACAGAAGAGTATTTTGTGGAAAGCGATACGATCTTAGGGTTCATCAATCAAGGATCAATCGATGAAAACATGACAACAAAAGCGGTGTACGAAGAATATCTTCGTTTTTGCGAAGAGTCAGGAGCAAAGCCTTACTCACAAACCAAATTTACGCAGCGACTGAAGTCTGTGGGGTATGAGAAAGTGCAGCGCAGAATGATGGGGAAAAAATATCATTACTATAAGTTAACCGAAATAGAATAAAAGCCCTACTTTTTCGAAAAGCCCTACTTTGTCCCTACTTTTTTTCTAAAAGTGGGGCTCATGCAAACCATTGGTACTATTGGCTTTATACATTACTGTCCCTACTAGCCCTACTTTTTTCTTTTACTTATAAAAAAAAGAAAGAATATATTAATAATAATATATATAGTATAAGGGCTAAAAAAGTAGGGCTTCTAGGGCTTTCGAGCTAAACCCATTGTGGCAGTAAAGATAGAGCTGTCCACACTTTGGTTTTCAAAGTAGGGACAAAGTGGGGCTGTCCCCACTTTTTATATAAAAATAATGGTAAAGAAGGTGATTCATCATTTATGACTGGGTCAAAACAATAATTGACATCGATCAAGAGTTAATTGATTTAAAAGTATCTTTGAGACTCAATAAGTATGAGCTTAGTCGATGGAAAAATTATTTAGATGGTGATGATGGCGACCTTGCAAAGCATCAGAAATTTTTGACTGCCTTGCGAAAACAAGCACAATTAAAGGAAGTGATTAGTGAATTGAATCGTCGTATTGAAGAATTAGAAAAAAATCGTGAAGAGATCGTTCAATTGATAGATAAATTCACCGGATTAAATCATCGGATTTTAAAAATGAAGTATGTGGATGGTATGACATTGGAAGCAATTGCTGCAGAAACTGGCTATAACTATCAATATATAAAAAATAAGCATGCCGAACTGATGCGAATCATTAAGTTTAATAGAAAATAAGTTCCGAAGAGGAGGAATCACTTCATGAATGTAGTTGAAATATTTTGGACCAACGTTCTGTGGCATGCAAAAAAATAAAGGTGTCACGCTTACAGAACTGATGAGCGGAAATACAACTACGGTAAAAAACAAAACAGCAAACGTCACTCTGAAGAAAGTACAAGAAATTGCAGAGATTTTAGATATTGATGATTATGCGATTTTGTTTGAACAAGTAGAAGACGAAAAACAAGCAGGAGGTTGATCATGACATTAATAGTTTTAGGATTTTCTGGATTTGTGATTATGATGGCCATTGCGGTGATTGTTGGGAAAAAAATAGACGAGAAGGAAGACGAATTATGAAAAGAATGTTATTAGTTATAGTATTGAGTACGGGTATTTTTGTGTTAGCTGCATGTAATGATGCAGATGTAGCATCTCATAATCTTAGTCAAGATGCGGATAATTTTAAAGGATTACGAAAGGTCACGTTTATTAATACTGTGTCAGATGAAGTGTTATACACTGTTGAAGGAAACTTTTCTATTTCAGCAGACACAGACGATAACCAGCTGGAAATTACAGCAAAGACTGGAGAGGATAAATTTCAAAAACACTTTTTAGGCTTATCGCCCACGACGGTATATATTGTAGAACAAATGGAGTGGCAAGAAACGAATAAGTACAACTTCAAAATTACGATCAAACCTAGTGCATTGGTACCAGAGCTTGATGTTCGGTAAAAATGTACCTTACGTAAGTTACCAAGATAGGACCGACATCTTGATTGATACGTGATATTCTAATATTGTCAAAAAATATAAAAAGACAGCACACTATTTGATGGAGGTGATTCCTCTTTTCAAAATTCGCTAGTGCTGTCTTTTTATTATTTCCATAATCGGTTATCCTTTAAGTATAAATTTATAAAGGAGATTAATGATTATGGGAGAAAAAATTGATGCAATCAAAGGATTTTTATTTGAAAATGTTCTATCTGTTGTTTCTGAACAAGGAAAAGATATTTTAAAAGAAAATGTCGTAACTCTTATAACAAACGAACTTGTAAGACAAGGTGGTGATATTTTGATTGATTATGGAGCTAGTTTGATACCAGGTATAGGTGGAGCTATAACCGAATTTAGAACAAATAAAAAAATTAAAAATTTAGAGGTAATGGTTCAAGCTATTAGCAAAAGAGATGAAGAGCTAAAAGAAAAATTCGAAAAACAAACTTTGAAGAATAAACAAATTTTAGATGAAATTTTTGAAATGGTTATGAGAAAAATTGAATCTACCAGTCAATCGGAAAAAATTGAGTTTATGATCAATGGTTATTCAGAATTCTTAAATTTGGATAATCCATCTTTTGATGTGGCTTATTTATACTTTGATACCCTAGATAAATTGACTATTTTAGATATTTCGGTTCTTAAATTATCTTATAGAGCTAATACACTTGAGGATATTGACGGGTATAGCAATTATGAAGAGTTACTTAAAGCTTTTGATATTAACTACGATCAATATGTTGCAATAAGGGAGAATTTAAATAGATTAGGTCTGATGGAAAATGAGTATGATGATAAGCTTGTTAAAGATATAAATAATCTTCAAGTTGCAATTGATGAAATCAGAGGGTCTACGGAGAGTATCATAAAAGCGTTATCTGGTGCGAGAAATGCTAAAATTAAAACCTTGTCAAATAAAAGTAAAGTTAGACTAAAAGCGAAAGATAGATTGAAAATATCTAAATTTGGCAGAGATTTTATTCGATTTTTTATTATTAATAATCCAAATGAATAATTTTTATCTACCTTAGAGACATTGTGCAAAGGAGTGTGATTTTAAATGGCTGTGAGAGGCCCTACAAGGCAACAGAAACTTTTCGTAGATAATTACCTTAAAAACCGAAAAAAGAACCAGACGCAGGCTGCCATTGAAGCTGGCTATAGTCCTGCATCTGCAAGCTCACAAGCTTATCAACTCCTTCAAAATCCTATAGTTTTAGAATATCTTGAAAAACGAGAAAAGCAGTTGGAAAAGGAATTGAAACGTGAGTTTTTCTTTGATGCTATAGATGCTCGAAAAGTATTATCTGATATTGTCAATAATCCGGAAAGCAAAGATGCAGATCGGATTAATGCAGCGAAAGATTTGCTTGATCGTGCTGGCTACAAAGCAGTTGATGTCCATGAGATCCAATCTACTGTTAACATCAACGCAGACGGATTGACCGATTCTGAACTGGAAGAACGCATTGCCGAGCTTGAAAAGGAATTAGCATCGGCTAGTGATGACGATGGATAAAATACAAAAATACCGTTACTTAAAAGAATTGAAGCAATTAAAACGAGAGAAGTTGTTACGCCAAGCGCGTGATGACTTCTTTTCTTATTGTCAATTACGAATACCGGACCTCTATAAGAGTGACAGGAAATATTTGAAAGATCTTTGCCAGGAGTTTGAGGAATTCATGAAGTCTGATGACGACATCATGCTGCTCAATCTCCCGCCACGTCATGCAAAATCAACGACTGCTGGCCGTTTTGTTGAGTGGGAACTTGGAAAAAATCCCAAATTAAGAGTTGCTACTGGTTCATATAACGAAGATATGGCGACCGATTTTTCAAAAGACGTGAGGGAAAACATCGCTGAAGAAAGAGTAATAGATGATCAAATTGTTTATACGGATATCTTTCCGAAAGCAAAATTGAAACAAGGATCAGCAGCAGCTAAACGTTGGGCGCTACAAGGAAGCAAGCTTTCCTATCTGGCGACATCACCAGGAGGATCCGCAACTGGTAAAGGCTTTGATTTACTCATAGTTGATGACGTAATCAAAGGGATTGTAGAAGCAACTAACGAAAATGAACTACAAAAGCATTGGGACTGGTTCACAAAACAAATGCTTTCTCGTGTTGAAAAAGGCGGAAAAATCATAGTCATTATGACTAGATGGCATTCGAAAGATCTGGCAGGACGTATCATTGATGAAATGCCTGCGATGGGTTATAAGTTACGCGTTGTTATAAAAAAAGCCCTTCTTAACGAAGAAACGCATGAAATGCTTTGCCCAGACATTTTATCTTATGAAGATTTCAAAAAGAAACGTGCGGCAATGGGAACGGCAATCGCAAATGCGAATTATCAACAAGAACCGATTGACCAAAAAGGGCGGCTTTATCAAAAGTTTCAGACATATGATAAATTGCCAGACAACGTCATTAAGATTTGGAACTATACAGATACTGCAGATAAAGGTGCAGACTATTTATCATCTCCTGTATGGGCTGAAACATCTGATCATAAGGCATACCTGTTAGATGTTCTATATACCAAAGAACCAATGGAAATCACCGAAAATGCTCATGCAAATATGATTATCAGAAACAAAGTAAACCACATACGAGTTGAAGGAAATAACGGTGGGCGTGGGTTTAGACGTAACTCTGAGCGATTAGTAAAGGAGCGAGGATATTATGCTGCATTTTATGAAGATTTTCATCAATCTGCAAATAAAGAATCACGTATTTTATCCAATAGTGCATGGGTTGAAAATAATGTGTATTATCCATCGGATTGGTCAACACGCTGGCCAGATTTTTATTTAGCTATGACAACGTATCAGCGCGAGGGGAAAAATGCCCATGACGATGCACCAGATTCGATTACTGGCATTGCTGAAACGATTAATTCAGGAAATCAAATAGAAGCTGTCGATATTTCTACATTAGGATTTAGATAGGGAGTTGAAAGAATGCTGACGTTTAAAGAAGCTCGACAATTATATGAAAGTCATGTGATGAATCGAAGACCGAGATTAAAAAGATTGATGAGGTATTACGAAGGAAAGCATGATATTTTAAACCGGAAAAACCGTAAAGGAAAAAAAGATGCAAAGGTAGTTCATGGATATCCTAGATATATTTCAACAATCGCTACTGGGTATACAGGCAATGTCAATTACTCGAAGATTGAGGAACATGAAAAACTAAAGGAAATATTTGATTACAACAGTGAGTCATCTGTTAATAGTGACTTGCTTTTATTTTTATCTATTTTCGGAGAAGCATATGAGATTGAATGGATCGATGAGGAAGGGAAATATTGTTTTGAAGCATTAGATCCTCAAACAGTTATGGTTATCACAGATGGAAAATTAAGAGAGTCAGTGACAGATGCGATTATTTTTGATGAGGAAGATCAGAAAGGAAATAAAGTAAAAGTAACGATGACTTGTTATGATCAGACTTCTAGGAAAGTGTATTCCTATATTCAATCAGATCGTTCCTTTAATCAAAACAAATCGGAAGCTTCGATAGGTTCTTTTGAAGTGGAAGAGGAAGAAACAGCTCACTTAATGGGACGATGTCCAGTTATTCAAATAAAAAATAATCGCTGGGGGATTGGAGACTTTGAGCCGGTAATTACACAAGTTGATGCCTATAATTTATCTGTATCAAATAGTGTGAATGACTTAACGGATAATACCGATGCTATGATGATTTTTAAAAATTTAATGGCAACAACAAAAAAGGATATCCAAGAGGCGAAAGAGGTCGGCGGTTTTAAAGTTGGACCAGATGGAGATATTTCATGGCTGATAAAAAATGTGAATGATGGGTATTCCGAAAATATAAAAAATCGGCTGGATGCAGATATCCATAAATTATCTTTCATTCCGGATATGTCTGATGAAAATTTTGCGAATAATGCTTCAGGTGTTGCAATTAGATATAAGCTACTAGCATTGGAACAATTAAGGCTTGAGAAAATAAAATGGATGCGTAAAGCTTTATTAACTCGTTTAAAAATGATTAGTATTTTTTTATCTATTCATGGAGAGTCATTTGATCCTTTAGAGATTGGTATTACTTTTAAAGCAAACTTGCCACAGAATTCTCAGGAAATTGCTCAATTTGTTCAACAGTTAATGGGGATAACTTCTAGAGCGACAATGTTGACACAATTAGGTGAAGATATTGTACCAGATGTACAAACAGAACTAAATCGGATTGTGGAAGAAAAAGAAAGTATCGAAGGAAATGGATTTATTCCTGCACCTATCATCGAGGATGTGAACAATGATGAAAACTCTGACTTATTGGCAGAGAAGACTACAGAATCCACTTCATCAAGCTTATAACGAAAATGAACAAGCAACCAGGGCATGGCTTACAGTTTACGAGCAGGCCAAGAAAGATATCGAAGCAGAGCTGTTTCATGCGTATAGTAAGATCAATAAGCCCAAACCATTGATCTCTGATTTTTACCGTTATAATCATCTACAGAAAATTGAGAAACAGATCGAACAATCCATTCTTGAGCTCGGTGCCAAAGAAGATGATTTCACAAAATCAGCCTTACGACATGCGGCTAAGTTGGGGTCTCAAACGGTAAGTAGCGTACTTCAGACCGGTGTTTTAAACAAGTCTGCTATCGATCAGCTCATTAAATATCCATGGGCAGGAGGACATTATTCTGATCGAGTTTGGAAGAATAAAGCTCAATTGATCGCAAGCATGAAATCAGAGTTAACCAGTGGAATCATTCAAGGGAAATCAATCTATCAAGTAGCCAACATGATGGACGCTAGGTTGCAAGTTGGTCGTAGCCAGACACAGCGTCTTGTTCGTACTGAGTACATGCATGCATTAAATCAAGGACAAATTGAAACGTACCGGTTAAATGGATACATAAAACTTCGGTGGGTCGCCACAATGGATGACAAAACTAGCGATATCTGTCGTAAGCGAAATGGCAAAGAGTATTCAATTGATAATTTGCCAGACATTCCAGCGCATCCAAATTGTCGATGTACGCTGGTACCAGTTATCAGTCAAGCAATGATAGATGAAGCGGCAGATGAGATTTTACAAGCAAAGCAGCATCTTAAAACATTATTGGAAGTGAAATAAAGTCTAAAAATTAGGCTTTTTTATTTTGTCTCCCAAGACATAAAATGCGAGAATCGTTTCCCAAAACGTTAAATGCGAGAAGGAGGAATTTAAATGAGAGATATAGAGCTAAAAATGCCAATGCGCCTACAGTATTTTGCATCAAATGAAGAAACGGAAGAAAACTTGCAAAATACTCAAGAGAAAGATCCTGAAATGAATGAGGAAAAATCGGCCGAAAAGCTTCAAAAGCGTTTAGGATCTGAGACTGCACGTAGAAAGGCATTAGAAGAGGAACTTTCAAAAGCGCAAGAAACATTGAAGAGTTACAAAGAAAAAGAAGAACAGGATCGCCAGAGTAAATTGTCAGAACAAGAACTGTTGGATGAGGCAAATAAAAAAGTTCTTAAAGCACAAGAAGAGTTGAAACTATTTAAAGCAGAAGCGGATGTTCGTACATCTTTAAGTGAAGCGAACTTGCCTATTGATTTTGTCCCTGCGCTACTTGTTTCAATTGATGAAGAAATGCAGGCAGAAAACATTGATAAATTTACGAAATATATGCAATCCTATCGAGAATCAATTGTAAATGAAATTATGAAAGATAAGACCCCGCCAAAACCAAAAGAATCTCAAAACGATGGAAAATCGTGGCGTGATCAAGTACGCGAAAACTATAAAAAAGTGAAAGAGAGTGAATAACATGGGTGTTATTTTAGACAGTAAAGATTTAGCAAAATTAGATAAAGAATTTGCGGCAGAATCTCAAGTATGGGAAGTACTAAAAGAAGGAGCTGCGGATATTAGTGAAGCAGATTTTGTAGGGGCGAAAGAAGTACGTGTGAACAAGATGAAGGGCTTTACTGCAACAGATTATAAACGCAACGAAAACAATGCTCGAAATAAGATCGATGTAACGAAAGAGACGGTAAAACTTGAAAAAGAACGTTGGATGGCCTATGACTTAGATGCATTAGATCAAGAGGAAAATGGTTCCTATGATCCTTCTACCGTTTTAGAAGAGCATGTACGTCTTGTAGCTACGCCAGAAAAAGATCGTACAGCGATTGAACGTTTGTTGGAAGCTGCGTTTGCTGAAGCATCCGAGGATGGCTATCAAGGGAAAACGGTGAAAGAAGATATTACAACGGTGAATTCATTATCCGCATTTGATAATGCAGAAGAATATATGACCGATGCTGAAGTGGTGGGACCATTTATTCTATTTGTCTCAAGTGCATACTACAAAGCATTGAAAAACAATGAGAAAGTATCGAAGACTTTTACCACAAATGAAGTAAATATCAGTGGTATTAATCGTAAAGTAGCACAGCTGGATAATGATATTCCAATTCTAAAAGTGGCCAAGGATCGCCTACAAGTGGATGATACGAAGCACATTAACTTTATTTTGGTTCCTATACGTATTGCAGCACCTATTGAAAAATACAATAATGTGACCTTGATTCCAGCTTCTCAAGACCGTGACGGAAACCGAGACACAATTAAAGGAACAAACTATTATGATTTGATTGTATTAGAAAAAGCTCGTCCAGCGATATATGTTTCGTATTCTGATAGCCAAGGAGTAACAGACGAAGTACCTGTGCCCGTAGTTGGTACAATCACTCCAACGGGAGATGGAGCAACGATTGAATTGTCTTAACAGGTGATTGATATGGCAGATAAATTCAGAATCTATCAAGGGGAACAGCTGCTATTAGAGGGTGATTCCCCTTTGACATTTTTAAATAGTCTACGCAATCAAATGGGCTTTTTAGGTCCGTTGAGCGTGAGCCGAGTAAGAGGAACAAAGGAGTCGGAAAAAGTGAGTTTACCAGCATTAGTCGGGAAGAAAATGGTTTGTTTCGGGGATTCGATTACGTATTATGATAGTCACGCAATGCCTAGCACTGTGTTAAAAGAATGGGCAGGAGTTGTGATGCAAGGATATGAAACCTATTTACGTAATGCCCTTGGGGGGACTGTTGAGAATCAAGGAATTGCAGGAAATACAACTGCACAGATTGCAGCACGTAGTAAAGCATTTGATTTTACTGGGTATGAAATGGTGACATTTTATGCAGGTGTAAATGATTTCAATGGAAACATTCCTGTCGGCCAAATAGCCGAGGTTGGTGGAACGTTTGATTTAAAAACGATGGCTGGAAATTATCAATCGATGATTGAAGATGTGGTTACACGGTTTCCAAAAATGAAGATAGGGATTATTTTGCCTTATCAGGTTTGGAATCGTTCAGGTGTTCCAATGCCAGAAACATACATTAACGTAACGAAAGAGATCGCTAAATTATATGCGATTCCCTATATTGATTTGTATAACGAATCGGGAATTAATAAGATTACTCGTTCGGCACTGTTTGTTGATAATGTAGCCGCAGGGCAAAATCAATATCATGTCAATAACTATGGATACAATCTAATCGGTACAAAAATTACAACCTTTGTAAAAGGAATATTAGGAAATTAGACAAGGAGGAAAAAAGATGGCAGATCAATTTCGAGTGTATAAAAAAGCAGATGGCTCAAAAGTAGCAGAAAGTGTTTCACCTGTGAAACTCACAGGGCTTGCTTCTGGAACAACGGTTGCGGAAGGAGATTATCAAGCAACACGTGTTCGAGGAGAAAAAGAATCGAAAAAAGTAGATCTTAAAGGATTTACAACACTAAAATTACCTACAAAACCGACTGTCAAAGTAACGCCTAAAGATAAAGGAATGGACTTTGTGATTACACCATCTCCAACTGCGACAGAAGAAGGTGTAACAGGGTATAAAATCTATACGAAGAAAGCTTCTGAGCCATGGAGTGCTGCAAAATCAGTAACAGTAACAGAATTAACTGGAGGATTTGGAACGATGGAAAATGGCGTGAAATATACGTTTGGTGTAGAAGCAGTGAATGCGAACGGTTCAAGTCCGAGAGTGGATACCACCTTTACTGCTGGTGCTCCTGTAGCGTAGCGTTGTGGATAAAAAGGTTGTGGAAAATGTGGATAAATCCATTTTATCTAAAATCAAAATACGTCTACAGGATTCTGAAGTAACGGTATCTGATGAATTACTATCTGATTTTATTGAGGAAGCAACCGAAGAAGTGTTTGCAGTTACACAACAAACGGCACTCAATCGTTCATTGAAGAAAGTTGTAATAGCTTCTGTTGTGATGAAAGTTCATCGATTAGGAACAGAAGGGATTGCTTCTGAAAGTTATTCAGGTGTATCTACAAGTTATTTGAAAGATTTACCTAGTACGCTTCAATCTGTTCTTTATTCAAATAGTCGTATCGGCTCGTGGGGGGATGATGATGAATCCTCGTAGAAAACGGCAGTCATTTGAGCTGTGGGAAAATCAACCAATGAAATCTCCGTCTGGATCTATAAAAGATAACTGGATAAAGTTGGAAAAATCGATTTTTGTTAGTCTTTATGATCAAAGTGCGCAGAATCAGCTAACATTTGGCAGTTCTGGCGTTCGTATCAAGAAGTATGATTACTTAGGGCTCACCACTGACAAAACGCTTGTAGCGGCTCGTTATCAGCTTAGAAACGACATTGTAAAATTTGCAGTCAAAGGCGTAAATAACGAAGGACGTTTGGCGCAACTGTTTCTGGAGGTGCTGGGAAATGGCTGATACCGGTGACTTTGAAGCAAGTGTGGATAAAGCTGTGGAAAACATACAAGAGTTGCTCATTCGAAACATGGGGCTAGCACTTGATCAAGTAGCAAACACAGCCAAAACAAAAGTTGGGGTTCAATCTGGTGCGTTGCGAGCAGATATCCGTTCATTGGGAATAGAAATCCAAGGAGATGAAATCGTCGGCCATGTAGGGAATACGTTAGAATATGCCCCGTATCACCATCAAGGAACTGGGATTTATGCTATAGAAGGAAACGGTCGAAAAACACCGTGGATATATGAGGACCCAAAAACAGGTAAAAAAATATTTACCCGAGGTTCTAAACCAAATCCATATTTAAAAGATGCTGTTGAGCAGGAACAAGTTACTATCAGTAAACTTCTGGGAGGCGAATAGATGTTACAAGGATATCAAGTAAAATCCTGGATTGAGCAAAATTATCCTGAATTAACAGATAAAGTATATCCTGGATTTACGACGAAAGTAGATGATCTATCTGTTGTATATTTCATCAATACATCTGTTGGTGGATACGTGGGCCAAGACATGCTTGAATTACGAGTGATTGATAAAGACTATGATATAGCGGAAGGATATAAACGAAAATTAATGGAGTGTTTTAGCACGGAAAAGAAAAACCAAGCGATTGTTTTATCGGATATTTCTTTTACAGGTAGTGTCTCTGGTGGGGGTTTTTCTTTTCGAGATGATATCCAGATGTGGGAGTTAACAACATTTTATATTTTGAAAACAAAGGAGCGAATTTAAATGGCTGAAAAACAATTAAGTCCAAATGATATTATTTTAGGTGCAGGTGAATTATATTTATCCGAATTTACAGGAGATAAAGTACCAGAACATGCAACAATCGAAACCGAGACGAACAATGTCGGACATACTTCAGGTGGTGCTGAGTTTTCTTATACACCAACTGTATATGATGTAGAAAATAGTTATGGAAAAGTAGTGAAACGAAAAATTACTAAAACGGAGTGTACGTTTAAATCTGGCATTTTAACATTTGATCCACAAAAGATCGGTTTGTTAACAAATGCGACAATTACAGAGGATAAGGCAAAAGGATTTGTAAAGATTACATTTGGTGCTGACACTCCATTAAAAAATGTATTAGTACGGTTCGTGCATACCAAAGATGACGGAAAGAAAATACGTTTAACGATGATCGCAAATGCAACTAATGGATTTACCATGACTTTCCAAGGCGGTAAAGAAACAGTAGTAGATGCGGAGCTATCAGCTATTGAATATATCAAGAACTTTTTGGCAGAAATTGAAACAGAAATAGAAAAAACGCCTGCAGAACCTAAACCAGGCGGGGTAGGAGCTTAATAAAAGACCAGAGACCAGGAGAATAACTCCTGGCCTTTTTATTGTGCGCTAGGAATGTTGACTAACTACAAGGAGGAAATAATACATGATTGACTTACAAGCATTGATTGAAGAAACAATTGATTTTAAATGGATAGATGGAAAAGAGTTACATGTTCGGCAACCCTCTACTCGTTTTGTAAATAAAGTAGATCGTACGGAAAACACATTAGAAAATGCACAAGAGCTTGTTCTGGAGTTTATTCAAAATAATAAAGAAGATCGAACATTTACAAAAGAAGAAGTTAGTGAATTGAATCGTGCCCAGTTAACAGCTATTTTAATGGCTGTATTGGGATTTGCTCAAAAAGTTGAAAATGACCCAAACTCATAATTCCTGTTCCACAGGATCCTAATGTATTTCAAGCAATTAGCGAGAAATATTTTGCTAAGGAACCATGGGAACAGGAATTTTTGAGTTTTACCAGTGAATTAAAGGCTGTATCTGATTATGCCAACATTCCATTATCAGAGGTATTGAATCTTCCATATAGTGAATATCGTTTGTATTTAAAAGAATCTTGGATTTTTACAATGAAACAATCAGAAGCTGGTCGAAAATTTTTAGCGACATGTTGGCGATTAAAACAGACATCAGCTGACGAAAAAGGAATTAAAGAATACCAGAATCGAGGTGAGTTCTAATGGCAGGTTATATTGAACTAGCGACGTTAAAAGCACCAGTTGTTGCAGATCAGAAAGCATTTAAGCAAGGCATGGAACAAGTAAAGAAACAAGGGAAATCTGTCGCAAATGAGGTAGAAAAACAATTTGCGCAAGCATCTAAGCAAGTTTCTAATGCATGGGATCTTGCTGCAAAGAAGATTCAAAAAGGATTAAAAACTACAGAAGCAGAAACAAAGGAATTAACAAAGTCTGCACAAAATATTTATAAAGAAGGCTTTGGAAAGTCTGTCAACGATGTTGTTCGTGGCTTAATGCAAACAAAACGTGCATTAGGAGATCTAGATTCTGAAAGTATAGAAACTGCAACCAAGCGAGCGTTGGAACTTAGAGATACAATGGGTGTCAAAATGAGTCGTACGCTGAAAATGGCTAAACAAGAAATGAGAATATATGGGTCTACAGCTGATGAAGCATTTGATCGTGTAGAAAAACGATTAAATCAGAATGCGGAAGCTTGGGAGAAGTTAGGAACAAAGGGTGAGAAGCTTTCGACTATAGGTACAGCTTTAACAGCAGGACTAACAGTTCCACTTGTAGGGCTTGCAACAGCATCTGTAAAGACGGCTAGTGATTTTGAAAGTGCAAATGCAAAAATTGTTAGTTCTCTTGGCTTAACCGAGAAACAAAGCGGTGCAACAAAAACTGCTTTGGAAAAAATCTATTCTGATGGTTTTGGAGAAAATATGGAAGATGTTGCGGATTCAATTGTTCAGGTGAAACAACAGCTTTCTAATATTCCAGATGATCAAATTGTGAAGGTAACTGAAAATGCATTGGTTCTTCGCGATACACTAGGGCAAGATATGAATGAGTCTTTGCGTGGTGTCAATTCACTCATGGTCAATTTTGGTATGAGCGCAGATGATGCGATGGATCTATATGTTACCGGGGTACAGTCAGGATTAGATAAGACTGGAGAGCTAGGCGATAATTTGGCTGAATATGGTCAATTGTGGTCTCAAGCAGGTTTTAGCGCAAAAGATATGTTCTCGGTGTTAGAAAATGGATTAAAATCGGGCGCTTATAATTTAGATAAGGTGAATGATTTTGTTAAAGAGTTTACTATTTCTTTAAATGATGGTCGTATTGAAGAAAATTTAAGTCGTTTTTCCGAAGGAACACAAAATATTTTTCATGAATTTAAGGAAGGGAAAAAGACTGCTCAAGATGTGTTTCAATCAGTTATCCATGATTTGGAAAATACGAAAAATCAACAAGAAAAACTTACGTTAGCCTCAACTGTTTGGTCTGCATTAGGTGAAGATAATGCTATGAAAATTATCGAATCCTTAAATGATGTGAATCATACCTATGATGATGTTTCTGGATCTATGGAAAAGGTCAAGGACCAGCAGAATGAAACTTTTGGTACACGTGCAAAATCATTATTCAGAGAAGCTCAAACTGCTTTATTACCATTAGGGGAAACATTGTTAGATTTAGCAGAAAAATATATGCCGGAAATCAGTGAAGCGATAGAGACTTTCTCGGGTAAATTATCATCTATGAGTGACGAAGATATCCAACGAATTTTAAAAATTGGGGGATTCGTTGCGGTTGCAGGACCGACAGTTTCTGCTATTGGTAAAGTCACTCAAGGCATTTCTTCTATAGGCGGTGCATTACGATTAGGCTTACCGCTATTAAGTACCGGTACAAAAGGATTAGGATTATTTGGAGGAGCAGCGAATACTGCGGCTGGAGCTTCTGGAGTTGGAGCGATGACAGGTGCATTAGGTACTGGGGGTTTAGCAGGTGCTCTACCATTAATTGTTGGTACAGGTGGTCTTTTAGCAATTGGAGCTGTTGCATGGAAAACATTTGGTGAAGAAGCCTGGAATTCTTCTCAGAGAGTAAAACAATGGGGCTCTGATATTGGTGAAGAAGCAGACAAAGCGCTGACGAAATTTAAAACATTTTCTGATGATAGTGTTACTGCGATGAAAGAATTTGAAGCAGGTGTGGATGGTAGTGCTAAGAAAGTGTCTGAAGCGTTTGAGGGAATGCAGCAAACGATTGCTGAAACTGCTCGAAATGTCGATAAAGAAATGGAAGAGACAATCAAAAAACTCCCTGAACATTTACAAGAAGTAGCAAAAGAGAATTTAGCCAAGCAAAAGGAATCGAACCAAGCGTTAGTAACAACCACTGGGGATATGACAAAACAAGTAGCAGCTATTTATGAACGGCACAATAATGATGTGACAAAATTCACTGATGAAGAAAAACAGATTGTGCTGAATAATCGCCAGTCGATGATTCAAGCAGAATTAAATCTATTAGATATTTCCGCCAAAGACAAGAAATCAATTATTGCAGGAATGAATGGCGATCTTGCTAAAATGAGTAAAAGCCAAGTTGAAAGCTATTTTGGTAGCATGACAAATGCGTTGCGAGAAACACAAAACCAATATAAAGAACAAGTATCCACAATTAAAGAGGCGCATCAACAAGGCTTAATAAGTGAAGAAGTTTATAATTCTGAAATGAAACAATTGAAAAGTACGAATGCGGCTGTACAACAACAGTATGCGGAAGAAATGATTCGTTTGTGGTCAAAAATGGGAGAAAAGCCAGAAGATTTAAGATATACTTTTAAACAATTTGGCATTGATTATGATGAAGTGGTTAAAAACATGGCTTCTAGCACATCGAAAGCTGCACAAAAGAGTGATCTCTTAGCAGATGCTACAAAAAATATGTCGAATGATATGATTCTGGCAAATGAACAGTGGAATGGCCTTGTGTTTGATTCCAAAACAGGCGAAGTGAAAACCAACCTATCAGACGTTTTAAAGGAAACGGTTAAAACGGAAGACGGCTGGAACAACATGAAATTTATGTTGAAAAATGCAAATTTGAAAACAAACGCACGTGAAGAAGTTGCTATTGCGGTTGGTGAAGCTGGCAAATGGCAAAGTTTGAGTGTAGAAGATAAAAAATTAATTGTTAAAAACGATGAAGCAAAGTTGAAGTTTTTTGATACGATTCAACAATTAAATGCATGGAATTTGTATGCCACAGATCGGAAAGTTCTAGGGGTAGATAATGCAGATGCTGTGTGGAAATTGTTAGATAGTGAAGCGAAGATTAATCGTTGGAACAGCCTTTCTACCGAAGACAAGAAATTATTAGCAAATAATCAAGATTTCTTGGTGAAGATTGCAGGTTCTGAAACAACATTAAATCAATGGAATACTCTACCAGTAAATCAAAAGACGATGTTAGCGAATAATCAGGATTTATTAAATAAAGTGTTTTCTTCTGAAAGCATGTATAACGCATGGTGTGCGTTGCCTGATAATTTGAAACAGATGTTAGGAGATAACACAGACATCGTCAACAAATTAAATTCAGGAGAAATCAAGTTAAATGAATACGATAGAAATAATCCTGCACTAAAACAATTATTAGGTGATTCTTATAATGTACAACAAGCTGCATCAACTGGTGAAGGAGCATTGAATGACTTTAGCCGAAACAATCCAACTGCAAAATTACTGGAAGCGATTGATAATGCTTCAGGACCAGCAAGTGCTGCTTCAAGAGAAGTGGGTGATTTTTGGAGTTTACCAAATGTCATTACTAAGACGTTAAATGTAGTAGGAGACTTTTTGGGATTCGCTAAAGGAAGTTCTGGATTACAAAAAGATCAAGTAGCTATGGTCAATGATCAGCCTGGAAGAACATATGAAGAATTGATTACTTTACCAAATGGTCCTTCATTTATTCCAAAAGGAAGGAATGTTGTGTTGCCTTTACCTAAAGGGACACGTATTGATACGGCTGCAGCAACAGAAAGAATCAAAAGAACATTGCCAAGATATGCTTCTGGTATGGATGGGCTTTACTCAAAAATTCCAATGGACACACGAATTTCTAATCAAGCAGTGACACAAACAAAAATCATTAATCATACGCCACAAATAACGATTAATGAACCACACTGGTACAGAAAAGAAGATTTAAGAAGAACATTAGAAGAAGCAGCATTTCTTCTAAATATGGATGCGAGAGGGGCGATGTAAAATGGATCGTTATTTCGAATGGCAAGAGAAACAGTCTTATCGAGATTTTGGTTTGATTATGACAGGTCCTGTTCATACGATTTCCCCAGAAGAAGATATTGAGTTTCAAACAGTTGATGGGTTAGATGGAGAACTGATTATTGAAAAGAATCGATTTAAAAATACAACAAAGACATACTCGGTTTATATCGATCAAGAGAATATTCAAGAAAGTGTGACCAATCTTTCTAATTGGCTGAAGTCGGAGAAAGGTTGGCATTTTTTGACGGATTCAGAAGAACCTGAGTATGTTTATGAAGCTAAGATTTACGAATCTTACGAGACGGAACAGCGATTAAAAAATTTTGGTTATGCAGAAATTTCGTTTGTGATTAAGCCATACAAGTTTCTGAAAACTGGATTATCTGAACAGGTGTTGGGACAAACAATCAAAAATCCATCCAATCGAAAAGCACGACCTAAACTGATAATAAAAGGCACTGGGAATCTTACTGTACAAATTGGGAGTGAAAAACTTTCTCTTAAGAATGTCGATGGAGGAGTAATTATTGATTGTTTGTATCAAACGGCAACAAATCTTTCTGGAACAAAAGCAGCATGGGATAAAGTGACAAGTTATCCATTGCCAGTTATTCATCCAGGAAAACAAACTGTGCTTACTACAGGAGCGATTTCAGAAGTCAACATTATACCTAGATGGGAGGTATTGGTTGGATGAGTTATCCAATTTTATATCGAGCAGATGAAACCGATTTTTTTCATCTAGGATTAGGTCCGTTGACCAATACTCTTCAAGCAAGAGTTACTGAAGAAAGAAATGGTTGTTTCATTTTAGAAGCCGTTGTTTTTATTGATGAAACCATTTTTCCAATGATAAAAGAAAATCAATTAATCAAAGCAGATGCTGGGCATCGGTTAAAAGAGCAGCGTTTTCGAATCAAACGGATTGTTCCGAAGCATTCTGGGAAAGCAGAAATTTATGCGGAGCATGTAAGTTATCTTACATCAGAGTTGCCTTTAAAGCCAGAAATGGCATTACACACACTTACTGGTCAACAAGCATTAGAAACATGGAAAAATGGTATTATTGGAAACCATCCATTTGAAGTATTTAGTGATATCGAAACACAACATTCTACCAATTGGCGTGTAGATAAAGTGCAACATGCACGTCAAGCATTAGGAGGTGTAGAAGGGTCTCTTTTAGATGTTTGGGGTGGAGAGTATCTTTTTGATAATTATCATCTCTCGCTTTTGAAGAAACGAGGAAAAACAGCGAATACGATGCTTGCTTATGGTCGAAACATTACGGATTTTGAACAAGAAAAAAATATTACGAATACGTATACGTCGATTTATCCTTTTGCGGTTGTTCATGAAGAGAATCAAAATGATCGCATTATAACGATTCCAAGTTATATTGTCGATGCAGAGAATTGGAATAGCTTTCCGAATAGAAAAGTATTACCCGTTGACTTTAGTTCTAAGTTTGAACAAGAGGAAGTGCCAACAAGTGAGAAGTTAGAGAAATTTGCAAAAGAATACATCAAAAACAACGAGATTGGGAAACCAAAGACAGCAATTCGGGTGTCTTTTTTAGATTTATCGAAAACAGCAGATTATCAGGCTGTTGCACCGCTAGAAGAAGTTTCTCTTTGTGATGATGTCACAATTATTTATCCTAAACTAGGTGTGAATGTAGTAGCTAAAGTCGTACGTACAGTTTGGAATGTTCTATCTGATTGTTATGATGAAATCGAAATTGGTGAGAAGCGTTCAGACTTAGGAACAATTTTAAAACAACAAGAGACAACTTTAAAAGAAGTAGTGACTCAAGTTGGGACGATGCTTACATCTGCGGATAACAAGCATTTTATTTTTCATGGTCTATTCGGAACAGATGGTTTAGGACAACCACAAGCTTCTAAAAAGGGAGATATTTGGTTTAAACCAAATGGCACGGATTTAGAAATGTATGTATGGAATGGCACAGTTTGGGAGGATGCATTAAGTGATGCTAAGCTAGAGGAATTACGACGTGCGTTTGAAAAACAAAAGACAGAGTTAGAAACATCGAAACGAGCCATTGCGGAAATGAAGACCAAGGTTGAACAAGCAGTGGAAGAGGCTGGATTTGCTAAAGAGGGATTGACCACGGTTGAAGAAAAAGCGACAGATGCTCTTTCTCAAGCACAAGCAGCAAATAAAAAAGGACAATCGATTCTTCAGGATGTTGATGCACTTCGTAAACAAGTGGTAGATGCCGAAGGGAATATTACGAACTTAGGAGCACAGTATAGCTACTTATCAGAAGGAATCGATACGGTTGTCGCAAGAGCAGATCAGTTAACAGAACAAGTTTCAGAAGCGAAACAAACGGCGGATCGTTTCCAACAACTTTTGACGGAAAAAACAGCCAGTTTGACGACACGTTTAACCAATTCTGAGCAGCGATTGGATGGCTTCAAAACAGAGGTTTTGGAACAGATCCAAGGAGTGACGACGCGTTTGAGTGTTTCTGAACAAACAGTCACTCGTTTTCAAAACAGTCTTTCTGAACAAGTCAATGGGTTAGTGACACGATTAACGGAATCCGAACAGAATACACAAGGGTTTCAACAACGAGTAACGGATCAATTGAAAGGGATCACTTCCACACAAACACAATTATCCGATCAATATACGCGTGTCATTGAAACGATTGGTGGTGTGAGTAGCAGACCGTTTGATTTGAATCCTGGATGGGAAGTAGGATCGATCAATACATCAGGTGAGTCGTTTGATTTTTCCACAACGGTTCGTACGAAAACGTATATTCCCAATACCTCTGGAAGTCCTTTTTATGTAGTCGATGCTTTAGGGAAAGCGCAGAAAGCGACAGCGATCTTTTATGATTCGGGAAGGCGTGTGATCAAGCGTGTTACTGATGGGGTCTATTTTGCGCCGCCAGATGGTGCGAAGTATGTCAAATTTGTGTTAGGACGAAAAAATCGACCAATCGAAGCGATTGAGGAATCCATCATTCAATCCACGAAGGCACAAGTAGCGATGAAGCCCTTACGTACGCAATTGATCCAAACCGCTGATCGGTTCAATCTCACCGTACAAAAAGGAGAGATTATTGCCCAGTTGAACATGGAAGCTGGGAAAACCCTTGTTCAAAACAAGAAAATTTTCTTAGATGCAGAGACCGTTTTGTTTAGTGGGAAAGCATTCATTCCAATGGCAATGATCAAAGATTTGCGCGTGGATGCGGCCACAATATACGGTACGTTAGATGCCTCAAAAGTCCGTACAATCAATCTAGATGCAGCGAATCTTACCAGTGGGTATATCAATAATGCACGTCTACGTTCTCGCTCCATTACTGCCGATAAATTAGCAACGGATGCGATTCAAGTGGGCTTCAATAATTACAGTCAAAATCTAAAAATTGACCCGTATTCATTGAATTTTTACAATGGCACACAGTTAGCTGGAAAACTGACGAGTGAAGGGATGGAATTTTGGTACGGGACAAGGAAAATCGGTCAAATGGGAGAGAATGGTAAAAAGGGCAATGAGAATGTTCGAGGAGTATCTATGGACTTAGAGTATGAGGGGGATTACATCTCATGGTCTTATCGAAAAACTCGAAATGATGATGCGTATACAACGATGCTTATGTTAGATCCGAAAGGAAAATTTACAGGGAAATCAGGCATTCATTTAGATGCCGATGTGTACCTTTCTAGAGTGAAACCTGATGCTAGTGATGCACGAGAATTTTTAACATTTGCGACTGTAAAATACAACAGTTATTCTTATTCGGGATTACTCAATCAAAGTGGAAAAACCGGCATGTTTATGGGAGGCAATTGGTTATATTTCCTACACAATAATCAAGTGATTCCTGTAGAGGAGATAAAAAAGGTGGTTTATGCACTGAAAGGATTAGGAAAGGTATCAATACCGACAAATATAGCGAAAGATGGGACAGTCACTCGATGGACAAACATTACTCTTTAGTGGGAGGAAAAGGAATGAAATTAACCGTACTTCAGCTGTTAGATTTAGAGTCCGGATTGTTTGCGATTGGTGACAAGGAGTTACTGATTGCGACCAGTTTAAAAATTAATCGGGCAATCACTAGTTTGGAGCCAGTGACACACACGATTCGTGAAACCGCACAGCCTCTCTTGAAGTTGGAACATCCCCAACAACAGGAAAAGCTAAACGAATTGTATCAGGAAGAGATGGACGTTGAGCTTCCAATGATCCAACTAGACGAGTTAGAAGCAATCACGATTCAAGCAAATGTGCTTCGACACTTATCACCAATACTAAGCGAAGGAGAAAATTCAGATGAAAATTAAAATGAAAGAAATGAATTATGTATTTAACGAAGAAGGAACTACCGAAGCCATTGAGGTACAATATCAATCATACGAACAAGGCGAACAATTCAATGTGCGTGTGATTGTGACAGAAGGAAATTTTGATGAAATGAATCGTACTCAGGTTGATCAAGCTGCCAAAGCAAAGATTTCTACATGGCTAAAAGAAGAGAAAGAAGTGAACGAAGAGGATGCGCAATAGCGTGTCCTCTTTTTTGGGAGGAAAAGCACATGCATATATTTGGATTGACGGTGACAGAATTTTTAGCTGTTCTGAGTTTTTTTGCAGGTGGCATTTTTGGTTTGATGAAATATTATGATCTGTTTATGGATTTGCGACGAGCCGTAGACGATTTGAATAAAACGATTGCGAGTTTAGAACAGCGTTTTGATAATCATGAGATTCGTCTGACACGGTTGGAAGAACAAAATAAAACGATTTTTAAAAGTATTGGGGGAAGAAAACATGAAAAAGATTAATTGGAAAGTACGGATTAAAAGTAAAACGTTCTGGCTGGCCATGTTGCCGGCTCTTTTTTTACTCATTCAAACGATTGGTGCGCCATTCGGTTATAAATGGGATTTTATTGTTTTGAATCAGCAGTTGGCGGCAATTGTCAATGCGGCGTTTGCCTTTTTGGCGATTCTCGGAGTTGTTTCTGATCCAACGACTGCGGGGATCGGTGATAGCGATCAAGCCATGACGTATGATAAGCCGAAAAAAGACACAATTGATTATGGGGAGAATTTACAGAAACCGTAATGAATAATGACAAAGAGTAGTTAATTGGCTGCTTTTTTATTTAGTCACAATGAGAGGATGAAATCAAATGAGCATTCAATCAGTACACGCTGGACATGGTGGGCGAAAAAATGGAAGCTCTTGGACAGATCCAGGAGCAATCGGTTCTGGTTACAAAGAAGCAGATGTCGCTCGCACGATCACAGCTATGATGGTAAAGAAAACAGGCGTTAAAGATGTCACTGACAATGCAGGAATAACTGCAAATGCGATCGTAAATAACGTTGCGAACAATATTAATAAGTGTGCGGATGGTTGGCAAATCTCCAATCATTTGAATGCCTTCACTGGATCCGCAACAGGAGTAGAGGTTCTTTATGGATCGCTAGATAGCAAACCTACTGCTGCAAAATTGTCAGCGGCGATTGCTAAGGCATTAGGATTAGTCGATCGAGGAGCAAAAGACGGAACTTGGTTAGGAATCGCTCGTAATTCTGGTGTAGGCAAAAAGGTTTTACTTATTGAATGGGGATTTATTGATAATAAGAAAGACATGCAAGCATTGATGGCGAAAATGGAACAAGGAGTAAATGCAGCATTACAAGTATTTGGATATCAGACAAATATTTCTAATTCAAAACTATCTGTATCAGCAAATAATACTGGGATTACAGTTAAAACTAAATATGCGGTTGGATCTACTGTGAAAGTAAAGAAAAGTGCGACACACTATTTTACCGGAGAAAAAATTGCAGATTTTGTGAAAGGGTCATCGTACAAAGTAAAACAGGTAAAAACTGTCAATAAATCACGTTCACAGTATGCATTTTTATTAGATAAAATTAATAGCTGGGTTTTGGGACAAGATTTAGAATCTATTTCATCTTCTAATGCTAGTAAGAGTAATTTGAAAGGTTCTAATCTGCCCAATAGAGGTGCTTACAAGTTTACAGAAAATACAAATATTCGAGCTGCAGCATCGACATCATCAGCTATTGTAGGATCGTATTCTAAAGGTGAGACAGTTAATTATGATTCAAAGGTGGTTGCTGGTGGCTATGTTTGGCTAAGTTGGATTGGTGCGTCAGGTAATCGGAGATATGCAGCGGTAGTATAAAAATATTTTACTGTTGATAATTAGATTGTATCTAATATGGTTAAGGCATTGCAACGAGCGCTTAACAACAATAAACTCCCTTGGTAAATAGAAAATATTTTGTCAGTAAATGCAAAATCAAAAACACCGGCCTTTTTATCAGTCGGTGTTTTTGATAATAGTGGGTGTCAGGCACCCTTGCTTAATTTAAACTGGAGTCAAGCTCCTTGTAAGACAATTGTTACATCTAATTTTCTATATGTCAAATATTTTTATTGCATCAAAACAAGGTCTATGTGATGTAAAATTTTATAAATACATACGTTTACTAGTATTTGATTATATTAAATTATTAAACAAGATCAAGCGTAACTATTGATTAAGCAGATTTAGAATGATATATTTAATTTGCAGATATTGATGACACTGTATGTAGTGTCTTAAAAAGCCGGGGGAAGTCGTGGTGATGATTTGTCAGAAGAACAAGATCAACTGTATGAAAAGTTGAAAAGAAATTTGGGTAATCCGAAATTTAAGGATGTTGAAGAGGCACTAGTTAAGCATGGATTTAGGTTAGAACAAAATAGCGGAAAAGCGACTCATTTTACTATCAGTTGTGACGTCCCTAATTTCTTTGGGCCTTTCGATAATAGAACGATAGTCAAACACTCTAAGAATTTAATCCCGCCATATGGTAAAAGAGCCTTGAGTTATATTGAAAGGATGAGAAATTTATGACATTAGAACATTTATTAGAACGTAACTATGGCTATACAATTCGACCATTTGAAGATGAGTATTTTAAAGGATTTGTTGGCAAATACACGGATTTACCTGTAGAGGTGTATGGAACTACTGAGGAAGAAACCTTGGAAGATCTTAAGCTTGCAAAAGAAGAATATTTTGCGACTTGTATTAAAGAAGGGACAGCTGGATTTATACCTAAACCTACTTTAGCAGTCAGCACAGAGTTCAGCGGAAGAGTAACTGCTAGATTAGGAAAAACCTTGCACAGACGTTTAGTGGAGTATGCTGATTACGATAGTGTCTCTCTAAATCAAGCTATGCAAATGCTTATAGAGCGAGGTCTACAAGAGACTAATATCAATAGATTTGAAACTAAACTAGAAACAACTAACGAGCATCAAGAAACGATAGCTAAAGAGGTCATTGCTTTAAGAATGAACACAATAATAGAGGCTGTCCCTAATAAAACTTCTTTAATTAAATGATAGGAGAGAATGTATGGATTTCGAAAAAGAAACACTTAAAGTTACAAATCTAATTTTCGAAGCAAATAGTAATGCAATTCTTAAAGATAGCAATACTTTGAAAATAAAAGCGGGGAAGATAAAAGATAGATTAATTATTTCCGCTGAAACGACAGCTTACTACAAAGATGAAAAATTCGTTATGAGTGCTGATTTTTCTGGTAAATTTATATTGGTAAACGAGACATTGGAAAATATCGAGACAAATAGCGAATTTCAAGAAGAAATAGGTAGAGAAATAGTAGAAAAAATATACAATAAATTCAATCTCTACGTGTCTTTATTTTCTCAAGAAGTTTACGATATTCCAATTTATCCATCAAGGATTAGTATAGATATAAACAACAGCGAAGTAGAAAAAGATAGTGATCTAACATAGACAAACAACTAGGTTTCCAAAAAGGCTTCTTACTCAGAGTAGGGAGCCTTTTTTCATTGCTTCAAATTCAATCATAATTTTCGTTTTGACTGGTACCAATTATCAGTAAAACTGAGTAATATTGTAAATTTCATCAATTAGGCTTAAACACCATTGATTAACATAATTTCCGAACTTATAATTAAATCATCCAATTTTAATCTTCTTTTCAAACAACCTTATCCTATCCTTATCAAAGGATAGGTGTTTTTGTACCTTTAGCTCAGTTGGTCAGAGCAGACGGCTCATAACCGTCCGGTCGTAGGTTCGAGTCCTACAAGGTACATAGAATAACCCTCTTACTCAGAATCGAATAGGAGGGTTATCTATTTAGTTGCAATGTATTCCTACAATATTTTACTGATAAAACTTATTGTGTAATTACTGTAACACAGCGGAGGCTAATGCTTGCTGTACAAAAATAATGTTTTTATCTTTGCGGAATTGAAGTGTTTCTGCTGGGAGTTCTGCGCTAGAGATCCATATTTTTAATTCAGCATCTAAATCAAAATGTCCACTAGTTTCAACAGAAAATCTGGAAATCGATTTGTAAGGAATTGATTTATATTCTACTTTTTTACCGGATACTCCTTGTTTATCAACTATGATTAAGCGTTTGTTGGTAAAGACTATCAAATCGCGAACTAATTTAAATGATAAATCAATCCTTTCATCTGCAGTCAGTACATCTTGCAATTCTTTTGACACAGATTCACTTGAAAGTTGTGTTGCATTTCCCATTAATCCATCAAATAATCCCATTATAATCCCTCATTTCATTTTTTGTTTTATTATACCAGAAAAAAACTATATAAAGGAACTGTTTTTCTAACTAGAGATTCTATGGCCTGAATAAATGTGCCAAAAAATGTGCCAAAAAAATTTCAAACATGTTCTGACATAAGTCAATGTTTCAATGCGATTTACTTTTAAATCGTGATTTTTTAAGCATAAACTAACTAATTTATATATATAATTGCCTGCAGCTGGCATAAGAAATAAAAAACCATGAATCTTCTTTTAGAGGATTCATGGTTTTTCTTTTGCATGCGATAAGTAATCTCAATTTTTTCTGGTTTACCCGGTAACTGTTTTTATTCGCCCATTAGCATTACATGGCATGTCCTATTTCGCACACGATTTTGATCGAAATCAACAAAATAGATATAGCCTACGGAACCGATCTCTAGCTTGCCGTTACTTAAAATAAAGCTTTCGCTTGCACCGAAAAAACTCGAGCGAATATGTGCATCGCCGTTTAAAATCGTTGCTGGATCTGTTGGGTAGTTTGGATCGTCCAGACTCATCAAAAATTCTAAATGCTTTGGTCCAGGATAACGGTAATCGGTATTTTCTGATAACTCACGAGGAATAATCTTATCGAGAATTCGGTTTAAATCAACTTGAAGAAATTCATCTCCGTTAAAGTCTGTATCATGCATGTATTCTTCAAAGATAACCGAACAGGTCGTATGAGGAGACTGTACGAGACAGATTCCATTTGAAATTCCACTTTTTTCAACCATCGTTTTCACTTCTTCTGTGATGTTGTGGTAAGACACTCGATTCCCGTTAGAAGTTAACGTCAGTTGCTCTTTTAAAAATTTCACAGTGTTAATCCTCCTTTTTATACTTCACCGCTTGTTTGATCATTTCTGTAAGGGTTTGAACTGGATCTTCTGCTTGCACAATGCCGCTTGTCCCACCAGTGCCATCAGCCCCTGACGACAAAGCTTTTTCAACATCGACAGCACTAGATATACCAGCTGCCTGCAGAATTAGGATTTCTGGATCAATTTCACGAACAACACGATTTGTTTCCGTCATGTATTGAAGATCACTGGTTTGTCCTGTTCCAATTAGTTCTGTTGGCTCGCAAACCATCACATCGGGTTTTAGGGAAGCTGCGGCTCTTGCTTCAGTCAATGAATTCGCACAAACAATTGTTAAAATTCCCAATTCATTTGAGCGTTGCATCGCTTTAGTCAGTTCTTGCAATGTCATGGGGTGTTCAGCATGGTTTAAAAAGGTAGCTTCAGCACCGGCTTCTGCCACTGCTTCGGGTAAAACATAACCCATTCCTCGACCGATTTCGATTCCGTCTAAATGTTGAACAGTGATGAATAAATGTGTTGTTGCTTGTTTAATTAGAGAAACGTCTGCTTGCTGCACAGTAAATAGAATGTCGATGTCATATAAAGACGACAACTCATCAGCAGCTTTTGCCAATGCCAATGCTTGTTTTCCATAAAGATAGGCTTTGGGATTGACGACAAAGAATGGCGTTCTTAAAGTTCTTTTTTTCATTAGCTTTCTCCTTCACGATAAGATTTGGTATGAAAGACTTTAAAATAGTGCTCGAGTGTCTTGGACATTCCATTGCTTGCTGAGTGAAGTAGATCGAAATAGTCATTTGGTTGATTTTTATGAATTTCATTCATAGCAGCAGTGACGAAGTCCGTAAAAATATTTATTTTACGGATACCTTCTAAGGCACATTTTTCAAGGTTTTCATCGCCAGAAGAGGATCCGCCATGCAGAACAAGAGGAACATTGACGGCATGGTGTATTTCATTTAAAACGTCAAAATTTATTTTGGGTATCCCTTGATAATGTCCGTGAGAGGTGCCAATAGAAACTGCCAACGAATCAACACCGGTTAATTTGGCAAATGCAACAGCCTCAGAAGGTTCTGTGTAAATAGATTGACTATTTAGGGCTGATTCCAGACTGTTTTCCGACCCAACGTGCCCGATTTCCGCTTCAACAACGACACCATTTTTATGAGCGTAATCGGCGATCTCCTTTGACCGACGGACATTTTCTTCGAATGACTCCTCAGAAGCGTCGATCATTACGGAAGTAAAACCTAAATGAATGGCTCTTTTGATGACCTCTTCATCGGTACCGTGATCTAGGTGCAGAGCGATAGGTGTAGTGCTTTTTTTTGCTAAAAATTTTCCAATCATGGCAGCCTCTTCTAAAGTCAACATGTTCATATGGGATTGAGCGAAGGCCAATATCAAAGGTTTGTTCAAACTTTCAGCAGTTTCCGCGTATGTTCTTGCACTAGTTAAGTCGAAAAAATTTGCTGCGGGTAATGCATAGTTGTGTTTTTCTGCATGTGCGAATAGTTCTTTTGTTGTGACCAACATAGGGCATTCTCCTTACTCTTTGATTTTCTTTTCGATTTCCGCGTACATCTCTTCTGTACCAATCCCTGTTAAGAGCGGTAGCCCCATAATTACACGATCTTTGATTGAGTCTGGAACAACCGTTGTACTCACCACGATGTCATAGTTATCAATTTTATTCATCTCATCTGCCACTTTGGATTGATACAGTTTCACTTGATCAGTTAATCCTTTTTCTTTCAACCATTCTTTTACCTTATTTGTTACAATCGTTGAAGTTGCAACACCTGTGCCACACATAATCAGTAATTTTTTCATTATCATTTCCTCCTATTATTTCGATGTTTGTTTCTTGGGACGAATTTTATTTACATAAATCAATCCAAACAAAACAGAGACGCCAATTATGGCTAAACCGCCCCAGCTTAATATTTTGGTTAAGCCGACATAAAGGAATGTGGTCCATAAACCACCTTCAGCCATAGCAGTGATCATAGAGTTTCCTTGTAGATCAAAGTTTGCGGATCGAGTAGCAGTAGTGACAAGCGGTGCTGCCCACGAAGTAATATATAGAATGCTTACCATATAAATCGTTCCAGCAATTACTGTTCGAATAATGTTTCCTCCAAAAACAGCAGCCATCAAGCAAATCAGAAAGGGAATAGTTGCTAAATCACCAAAAGGCAAGGTCGTATTGCCTGGTAGAACTACGGCTAACAAAATAGTGATCGGAACTAAAAGCAATGAGGAAGATAGGACAGCTGGATGACCAACCGATAATGCTGCATCCATACCGATGTAAAGCTCTCTTCCAGGAAACCGTTTTTTGACGAATTCATTTGCAGATTCAGAAATAGGCGTTAGACCTTCCATCAGTAAAGCCACCATTTTGGGCATCAAAACCATCACAGCGCCTGTTTGGACGGCTAATTGGCCGACCCCTGCTGTGTCATATCCGGCAAGTATTCCCATGATGAGACCAATCAAAAAGCCCATAACAGTAGAGTCGCCAAAGACACCAAATTTTTTCTGAATGGTTTCTGGATCTGCTTTCCAATCTTTTAGTCCTGGAATACGATCAAAGAGCCAATTCATAGGTAGTGCAAAGATGAATCCTGGTGCGGCGGTTCCATGAGGAAAAGTAATATTAGGAAATCCGTAGAACTTATTAATGATCGGACCTAAAATATCTCCCATTAAAAGAATCATCATCAAATAGATGACGGTCGCCGCGATTCCCATTGCAAAATCTCCAGTGAGGGCATAAATCAGAGAAGAGATGAAGGCTGCGTGCCAAATATTCCAAATATCTACATTCAATACTTTAGTCAACCCTAAAATGATGAGTAGAACATTTAGGACCACACCAATCGGAATCGCAAGACTTCCTAAAATCGTCCCGTAAGAAATTGCCGCTGCGGCAGGCCATCCGACATCAATCGTTGTCAAATTTAATCCTAAACGTTCAACCATATGCTGTGCTGCGGGACCCAAACTGCTGCTTAGAAGGTCAATCACCAAATTCAATCCAACAAACCCAACACCAACAGTTAAGGCTGAAGTAAAGGCTTTGCTAGGTTTTGTCCCCAAAATTATTCCAAAAATAAAAATTAAAATCGGCAAAACAACGATTGAACCTAGATCAACGAACCACTGTAATGCATTTAACATAATTGTTCCTCCTTTTTATTGCAGTCCATTTTTTTCAATAATCGAAAGATACGCTTCTTTAGTCGTTACTGAGGATAGGGCTTCCAAAACCCCGGGTGTTTGAAACATAGAGATAAGATTTTGCAGCATACCCAATTGCTCATGTGGTTCCTTCAGTGCAAGCATGAACAACAGGGATACATCGATTTTCTTTTCTTGTGAACCCATTTCAATAAATGAAAGGGGAGAGGCAAGTGACATAAAAGCGACTTGGGATCGTAAAACAAATTTGCTGTCCGTGTGTGGGATCGCTACCCCAATGCCGTTAATTTTTAAACCTGTAGGAAAGGTTTCTTCTCGCCGTACGATATTTTGATAGAACTGATCATTTACACAATGAGTTTTGATGAGTTCGTCTGCTAATAGTCGAAAAGCTTCCTCTTTTGTTTTAGAATCTTTTTCAAGTAACACGATTTGGTGATCAAAAAACATGATCAATTTCCTCCTCTTAACAATCTTTGATACAGTTCTTCTTGCGTTTGACTATTAACGATCCATTGAATTTCTTCGGCTGAGTTAAACAATCCGTAAATCGAAGCGATCAACTCTTTTGCCTCTATCATGTTTTCTTCAGCAATCGCAAGCAAAACAATTAGTTGGATTTTTGTGTCTCCCCAAGTAATTGGCGCATCGAGGGTGAGAAAAGCAAGTTTTGTTTCTTTCACTGTATGTGGATCAGCATGTGGAATGGCTACTCCCGTCTTTAATCCAGTGCTTCCTAGTTCCTCTCGTTCAAATAGAGAATGCTTAAATTTTGTTGTAACAAGCTTTTTTTTCAGATAATCATCTGCTAAAAAATCCAGTACATCTTTTTTTGTTCGAAACTTTTTTTTGACAAAAAGGAAAGTAGGATCTAAATATTTTTGTAATAAAGTCGTTTTCTGGTATTTTTTTGAGTAAAAATTTTTCTCATTCTCATTAAGATTAGATATCTTTGCTGAGATTCTTCCTATTTCTTCGGTAGTAGGAAGCGGCGAAATATAAATAACTGGCGGTGCTGTAATGTCCAATGGAATAGTTGATATGATCAGATCAACAGTCTCAAGAGATGTACTGGCCAGTTTACTTAAAGGAATGATCTCCAATACGGTATCAGCCGCGATCGTCTGTTTGATACGGTTAAAAATCAACTCCGATGTAGCAAAACCTGATTGGCAAACAATTAGTATATGGTTAGTAATTTTTATCTTTTCAAAGGCTAACTGAAAATGGATCGTCAGAAAAGAAACTTCGTCTTCTGTTAATAAGATTTGAAATCGCTCCTCTAAATCTCCAATTGCATATTTGGTCAATGTATACATTGTTGAGTATTGTTTTTTGATACTTTTTATCAGTGGGTTTTTCAATAAAATGCCTGTCTTTGATCGATGGATCATGGGAACGATATGAGCCAATAATGTTTGCAGTAATAATTTATCTTGTGTCAGATCTGCGTTTAACATATGTGACATTTTTTGAATAATTTGTTTCGTACAATTTGTGATAGTAGATTCGTGAGGCTCATCCATTTGTCCAAAAGGTTCGATACCGTGTGCTAATAACAGGGAACATACATATTGAATATCTGTATCACTAAATTGAACAGGTAGTTGCTGTTGGATCATTTCAGAAAAATCAACCGCGATCATATAGAATTTCATTCGTCTAAGTTCGTCAAATACTAGCTGCTCTTGTTTTTCAATGTGTTTATCTATAAGAAGTCTTGAAAGAAAAATTCGCAATGAAAGCTTCAAGGATTCAATAGAATAATTATTGACTGGATGGCCGATTGTTTGAGTCATATCTGAGACAAATTTCTTCGTTAAATCGAGTACCTTAGAGTCAAAGAGATTGTTGACCAAAAGATTTTCACTGGCTTTGGCGTCGGTATACTTCTCTAAAAAAGATTTGAATACGTTTTGAGTAGCAGATTCAACTGAGGTTAGTTTGAGTCCGCTTGTAGTCATTTTTGTAGATACGTGATGGAATCGACAGAAAGCAACGATTTCATCAACATCTTTCTTTATTGACTGGTTGCTAATATAAAAATATTCAGAGAATTCCTGATAGTGCATTGGCTTTGCTGAAAACAGATAGTTAGCGAAAATAAAGATTTTACGATAATTAGGTGAAAATAGTTCGAGTTTAGTCTCTTTTTTTGCTAACAATCGATATCCATTCTGTTTCGCTGATTCAGAACCAGATAAAAAGATTCCTTTTCTTGGTACTTTTTTGATAGCTAGTCCCGAATCTTTTAGTTTCTTTTCTAAAGTCGTTAAATTGTTATAAACTGTTTTTTGGGATACATTTAACTGCTTTTGAAAAAAAGAGGCAGGGCGAAACTCCTTTTGTTCTAATAGCAATTGCAACAGTAGCTGTTCTCGATTACTTAAAATCATTGGTTCACCTCCGGAAGCGCTTCCTTAATTGTATTCTAGTGAAATTATATGGTGGCGTAAATAACATTTCATTACCACATTAATGTGGTAAATACGATTGTCGTATATCAATTTATATTTTGTAAAAAGTAGTCATTTGTTGCTATTTATTTGAAACGGAAACTAGGCGGGGATCTATCATGGAGTTAAAGTTGCTTTATTCTGTTACATAGAGCAAAGATTTATCAAAAATAAAGAAGAATACATAGAATAAGGTATTTGATTAATAAGAAGAATGGACGAATTCAGCGATTATTTCGTTGTAATTCTAAACAATTTTGGATTGTTTTTAACCCTCTTTTCCCGAAAATCATTAAAGTTTCTAAATTTTTTGTGAATGCTCATGGACAATCCTTTCTTTTCTCCTCAATTATCACTATAATGGATAAAGATTCTACAGAAGAGAGTGTGGACATGGAAAATTCACGAATAAAAACGAACGATAATCGAATTGACTACGGTGTGATTCTACCCGTATTTTTATTATGTCTGATTGGTTTGGCGTCCCTGTATGTGGCGCTGACACACGATCCGAATAACCCGAGTATGCTGCGAACGTTAGGGTTTCAAGCTTTATGGTATGTGTTAGGCGTTGTTGCCGTGATCGTTATCATGCAGATCAAATCAAAATGGCTCTGGAAATTGACGCCCTATATTTATGGAGCTGGGTTAGCCGTTATGTTGGCGCTACTGAAATTTTATGATCGGACGATGGAAGCATCGACAGGGTCGAAAAACTGGTTCCGTTTTGGTCCCTTTACCTTGCAGCCTTCAGAATTGATGAAGATCGCCTATATTATGATGTTGGCGTTAGTCGTCACGCAGCACAATGTCAAGCATCGGGAACGGGATCTGAAAACAGATGGGTTACTGATTGCAAAAATGTTAGCTGTCACGATCCCAGTCCTGATCCTGATCACCTTACAAAACGACTTTGGTACGATGTTGGTCTTTCTAGCGATTTTCGGTGGGGTCTTCTTGATGTCAGGAATCTCATGGCGAATCATCGTGCCAGTGATTGCGGCATTTGTGATTCTCGGCGGTGGAACGATTTTCTTAGTGACCACCGATATTGGTCGCGAGTTTCTGTACAATACAGGAATCTTTAAAGAATACCAATTCGCCCGTATCGATTCGTGGCTAGATCCTTTTCATGATACCCAAGGGCAATCCTTCCAATTGGCGTATGCTCTGATGGCGATCGCCTCTGGCGGGATGTTCGGGAAAGGATTTAATGTCAGCGATGTGTATGTACCAGTCCGAGAATCCGATATGATTTTTTCGGTGATCGGTGAGAATTTTGGGTTTATTGGCAGCGCGTTTGTCATTTTATTGTATTTTATTTTGATCTATCGAATGATCCGCGTATGTTTCGATACCAACAATGAATTTTATGCCTACTTGGCAACTGGGATCATTATGATGATTCTCTTCCATGTGTTTGAAAACATTGGCGCAAACATCGGTCTCTTACCGTTGACGGGGATTCCACTGCCGTTTATCAGCCAAGGAGGATCTGCCCTATTAAGCAATATGATTGGGATCGGTTTGATTTTATCGATGCGCTATCAAGCTGAGACCGCACCAAAAACACTTTAAGGAGTTCACATGATTACATTTTATTGGTACCCAAAATGCAGTACATGCCGAAATGCGAAGCGTTGGTTAGAAGAGCACGAGATTCCCTTTGAAGCGATCGATATGGTAGCTACACCGCCTCAACCGGAACAATTGCTGGCTTGGATCCAATCAAGCGAAGCACCGTTAACCCGTTTCTTTAACACAAGCGGCATGAAATACCGTGAATTGCAATTAAAAGAAAAAGTGCCGACCATGACTGCCCAAGACGCAGCCGATGTGCTGGCAACCGATGGTATGTTGATCAAGCGCCCACTGCTGGTTAGCGGCGACCGCTTTTTGATTAATGGATTTAAAGAAAATGAATATGAAGGAGTCTTACTAGAATCATGGAAAAGAAATGCTTAAGAAAAAAAGATAATTTGTGGGTTTTGTTTAACGGGAAAGAATATTGTGTCGGTTTAACAAAAGAAGCGCAAGAAGAACTTGGTGCGGTCACGTTTGCTTCGATTCAAAAAGCAGGAACTGCTTTAAAACAAGGAGAGACCCTTGTTGAGCTGGAAGCGGAAAAAGCAGTCAGTGAATTTCCAAGTCCATTGACGGGCGTGATTTCTTCCGTAAATGAAAAAATCGATCAATCGATTGATACCTTAAATGATGAAGACGAAATGAACGCTTGGCTGGTCAGCTTCAAAGAGGTTGACCCAAGTCAATTTGAAGCCTTGTAAGTCAAAGCTGTAAAAACGACTATTTTTTCAAAAAGAATTGACAGTCGGATAAGACGTTGCTATAATTTGCTCAATAAATGAATGCTTTGAAAAGAAGAGTACATGTTCTTAACGTACACAGAGAGCCCTGTTTGGTGCAAATGGGCAACGGAGAGAGGATGGAAGATGGTCTTTGAGCATGATAGGTGAGTGGAAACAAGCCTATCACGGGAGGCACCCGTTACAGTGCAGCAGTATGCGAAGCAATTCAAGTACTGAGCGAGGCTGTTGATGCGAATCGACAGTAAATCAAGGTGGTAACGCGGAAGTTGTGCTTTCGTCCTTTGTAACAGTATAATGTACAGAGGATGAAAGCTTTTTTTGTGTTTAACCAACCAAAGAGGAAAGATGGGAATAACATGGCATTAATCGAATTGTCGCATGTAAAAAAGTCATTCGGCAAAAAGCAAACGGCTGTCCACGCCGTCAATGATGTTTCACTGCAAGTGGAAAAAGGCGATATCTACGGAATCGTCGGTTACTCTGGTGCTGGGAAAAGTACATTAGTACGTTTGTTGAACGGCTTAGAATTGCCGACAGCAGGAGATGTAGTCATTAACGGTCAAAACATTTTGGCATTGAAAAACAAAGAATTGAGAAACTTCCGCAAAAAAATCGGCATGATTTTTCAGCACTTTAATCTTTTATGGTCTCGAACGGTGGCGGAAAACATTGAATTGCCATTGGAGTTGGCTGGCGTTGAAAAAGCAAAACGCCGTCAACGAGCGCAAGAGCTGATTAAATTAGTTGGGTTGGAAGGACGGGAGAATGCCTATCCGGCACAATTGTCTGGCGGACAAAAGCAAAGAGTCGGGATTGCTCGTGCACTAGCGAATGAACCAGAAATTTTGCTGTGTGATGAAGCAACGAGTGCGTTAGATCCACAAACAACAGAAGAAGTGTTGGATCTCTTGCTTTCCATCAATAAAAAATTGCATTTGACGATCGTCCTGATTACCCATGAAATGAACGTCATTCGCAAAATCTGCAATAAGGTCGCGGTGATGGAGCATGGGCAGATCGTGGAAGAAGGGTCAGTGCAATCGGTTTTCCGTAACCCACAGCAGGAAGTGACCAAACGTTTTGTTCAGCAAGATTTGGAGCCAGAAGAAGATGCTGAAGAATTACGGCAAGCCTTCTTACGAGAAAATCCGCAAGGGCATTTAGTGACTTTGACTTTCACACAAGACAACGCCAATGAACCAGTGATTTCACAAGCGATCCGTCGCTTCCAGATCGATGTCAATGTCGTTTACGGAAAGATCCAACAAACCAATGAGGGATCCTTTGGCGGCTTGACGGTTTTATTGACAGGTGAAGCAAGTGAGATCGAAAAAGCGATCGCCTTTTTCAAAGAGCAGCAAGTAGGCGTGGAGGTGATTGAACGTGGATAAGTCATTTGTAGAAACCTATTTTAATTTTGAAAAGGTCGACTGGGCCAATATGCAGCAAGCAACCCTAGACACCTTGTTTATGACTTTCTTCTCCATGGTTTTAGTGGTTGTGATCGGTTTACTTCTAGGATTGGCGCTTTATTCACTAGGGCGTAAACAAACAGCGGGAGCCAACATTTTCTATAACGTGGTTTCCATCATCAGTAACGCCTTTCGTTCAACGCCATTCATGATTTTGATGGTCTTGATCATTCCGTTTACAACATTATTAGTCGGTTCATTCCTAGGGGCAAAAGCAGCGATCCCAGCATTAGTTTTATCGGCGGCACCGTTTTATGCTCGGATGGTGGAAATTGCTTTTCGTGAAGTCAATCCTGGTGTGATTGAAGCAGCGGAAGCGATGGGTGCTAGTTACTGGGAGATCATCTACAAGATCGTGATTCCCGAAAGTGTTCCAGCATTGATTTCAGGACTGACGGTCACAACGATTTCAATGATTGGTTATACTGCCATGGCAGGCGCGATCGGTGCCGGCGGGCTAGGCGCTTTGGCTTGGCAAGAAGGATTTCAACGTGGAAATTACACTGTTACGCTTGTTGCAACAGTGATTATTTTAATTATCGTTTTCATTATCCAAGGAATCGGCGATTTCCTTGCGAAAGCCACCGATAAACGGTAAATGAAACGAAGAACAAAAAGTGGAAAATATGGGAGGAAATGGATATGAAAAAGATTTTTGGTATTGCAACAACCTTATTGTTAACTGCCGCTTTAGCTGCTTGTGGCACAGGCTCAAATTCAGGAAGCTCTGACTCATCTGCGGCTGAGGGAGAATCAACAAAATTAGTGATTGGTGCATCAGTTACGCCTCATGCGGAAATTTTAGAACAAGCCAAACCTTTACTAGCAGAAGAAGGCATTGATCTTGAAATCAAAACCTTCGATGATTATGTGTTGCCAAACAAAGCATTGGAAAATGGCGATATCGATGCCAATTACTTCCAACACATTCCTTACTTGAACAAACAAATCGCCGACAATGGCTATGATTTTGTCAATGCTGGTGCGATCCATATCGAGCCAATGGGGCTTTACTCAAAACGAATCTCTGATATTTCAGAACTAGAAGATGGTGCAACGGTTCTTACTTCCACTTCTGAATCTGACTGGGGTCGTATCCTAACGATTTTACAAGATGCTAACTTGATCACTTTAAAAGACGGCGTTGATACAGAAACGGCAACCTTTGATGATATTGCTGAAAATCCGAAAAACTTAGAATTTAAACATGACGTCGATCCATCTCTTTTGGCGACTGCTTATCAAAACGACGAAGCAGACCTAATCGCCATCAATGCGAACTTCGCATTCGGGATCGATTTGAACCCAGCGGATGATTCTGTTTTATTAGAAGCGGATAATTCGCCTTATGTCAACGTGATCGCTGTCCGCAGTGGTGACGAAGATAGCGACAAAATCAAGAAATTGATCGAAGTGCTGCATTCAGACGAAATCAAAGACTTTGTGGAAGAACAATGGCAAGGTTCAGTGAAAATCGTTGATGCTGACGCAAAATAATTCACTGCCAACTAAATGAACCTCAAAAGAGCGTGTCGCTACTTAAGCGGACGCTCTTTTTTTGCGGAAAGGCAATGATCGGTTGGAAAAAAGAGAGCTCTTGCCAAATGCATTCATAGAGTAAGGGCAACTCGGGATGCTTTTTTAAGAGTTTTTCGTAATGGGGAAGCTGAGTCAAAAAAGCCTGGACCAAGCGTTGGGAACGTTCAGATAGACAAGGATTTAGTGGCGGATAGACAAATAAATTGCCTTCCAGTAAGGCGCCCAAAAGATGGGCTTGGAAAATTTTCGACAAAAGCACTTCTAATGGCTGCTGGAGCGGATGCTCCGACAAAATCGGCGTGATGATTCGTCGCAAAAGGAAGGCTTCTTCTGTTGGCACATAAAAAGGCTCCAGTGCTAGCAGTTGTTGCCACAAAAATAAATAGCTGCGTTCACCAACTAAATAAAAACGCGGCACAAAACATGTTGGATAAACTTGCTGAGTAAACGTGGCGGGGGTGTTGGGATAAAAAGCGTTTGCGCGCAACTGATGAATCTGCTTCAGTTCTTGAAACGCTTGATTAGAAGAAAGCGTTGGGCTTGCTAAGAGGGTGAGTCGAAAAATCACATAGCGCAGTTGCCGTTCATTGCCAGTAATCAAAGGAAAACTGCGACGGTCGATCCTTAGACGATAAGGTGCCAAAAAAAAGGAAAAGGACAAAAAGCGCCGATGCAAACTGGAGGGGCTCAGGTAATACCGCTTGTGGAGGTCTGCAAAGGAAATGGTCGGCATTTTTAACAGTAACAAGAGCAACTGATAGTTTGTACTTTTATTAAACAATGCAGCAAGCATTTCTGTATGGGGGAAGTTTTTGCTGGCTAGGGGCTGCTGCAAATCATGAAAGGCACGAATGTGTCCTTGCTGCACATCATAATGGAAGGAAGGGTCCTCGTTTAAACAACTGGACAGTAGCCGACGGATCGTTTTGACGGAAAGATTTTGGTCGGCAGCAGCTTTATTCAAAGGAAGGGGATTTTCGCTCAAGAGCATCGTGGACAGACGCAGCATTTGCATAATATCTTTTTCAAGGATATTTTTCAAAACCAGGCACCTCTTTCAGCTGAATTTTGCAACTGTCCTTATTATAAGGGAACTTCACACGTTATTTTCACATACAAAAAATAGTCAATAAAACGTAATAAAAAACGGGGGATTCATTGGTTGCTTCCTCGAACCCTTTATAATATGAAATTAAATGAGAGGAAGGAATCAAAAAAAACCACCTTTTAAAATAAAAAGGGTGGTTTTTTATGTAAGTAACGTTATAAAAAGAGAAACACGAAGCGCTGTTAACGAGTCTCGCTAGGCAATAAAATCGTTTGCCGTTGCCCATCGTCATACACATAGACTTTTTGGGGATAGAGGTCGGAATAACGGCAAGGCAGATCAACGCCGAGTTCGATTTGACTTTGTGCTTGAGAAAAAAGCAGTGTGACACGACCGTGATTGTTTTGGACTTCAAAGGTGAGCAGATTTGTCAACGGAATAAACCCTTTTAAATCGAGATCGATGATTAACCAAATACTATCGATCAGTTCGCCAGGCAGTGTTTGAACAATCCCGCCAGAAGCGTAGCGGCTGCGGTGATCATCAAATGTTTCAAACATAAAAACCCCTCCTTCAAGTAGGCTTGCCAATAACATCAAATTTGTCTATTTATCATAATGAAGAACCGTCAAAAATGCAACTACTTCTGCTTTTCTTTTTGGTCAGCGACGCATTTTAACTATTTTTTTAAAAATTTGTTGGGTTGGCTGGACCAAGCTTTCCCATGGCGTCTTTCAGTGGAAAATAGTCAGTTGCAGCTCACTAGCTCTTCGTAAGAATGAAAAAGACTCTTAAAGGAAAAGCCCTTCAAGAGTCTTGCATTTCTTAGAAGTGTCTGTTGATTGAAGACGCGATCTTAAGAACGATGTTCTATGATTATTCTTCGTCTTCACCGATAACTGCTGGTTCAGCAGCTTCGCCAGCTTCTTCATCTTCAGAGATTTCTTGTGGTTCAGTAACCGCAACGATTTGTTCTTCTGGATCGGTCACGATCGTGTACTCGTCGTTCTTAGGCAGATCAGCCACTGTTAATGAATCGCCGATCTCTAATGACGTTACATCGATCTCAACACGTTCAGGCAATTTGTCTGGTGTTGCTGATACAACGACTGTATACAAGTTTTGTGCTAGAACACCACCAGCTTTGACACCAGCAGATTCGCCAATTAAGGTTACTTCTGCTTCTACTTCTGTTTCTTCATTCATATCGACAGATAGGAATTCAACGTGGGTTAAATTGCGTGTGAAGGTATCTGATTGATACTCTTTGATCAGAGTATTGACTTTTTTGCCTTCTAAACTGATCGTGATTACGGTATTCAATCCATTTTCACGCAAGATTTTTTCTAATTCTGCTGCATTGACAGCAATCGGTGTGCTTTCTACTTTGTACCCATTGACAATTGCAGGTACTTTTCCTTCGTGGCGCAACTTGTTCCGTAAAGAACGTGGGCGAACTTCTCTTTTCGTAACTTCTAATGATACTGACATAACTCAATTCCTCCTAAAATTTTCTCGTTAATAACGAGATTTTTTAAGCAAATTTTGTTAACTCTGCACATTAAGTGGTACGTGAGTGAAAACACGCAAAAGGGCAGTTGTGTACACAACTGCCCCAGAAAGTTTTGGTTCAACTTTTCTCCACCAGGTCATAACGCTGTGTATGAGAAACTATATTTACTTTACTCTTTAACCTTACGCAAAAAGACAAAGAAAGTCAAATCATTTGAAATCCTGGCAGTTTCCTTTCACTAGATCCTGAGCTATAATAGCCACTATGGAGAAAAATTTATGCGTTTAGATAAAGTGATCGAGCAACAATTGAATACTTCTCGTAAAGAGATGAAACGGTTGTTTCAGCAAGGAAAAGTCCTCGTGGATCAAAGGATTGAAGGGCGACCTGAGCGCAATGTCGATAGCGCCATCCATCAAATCATCGTTGCGGGTCGGCAGTTGGAGACGCAGGAACGCTATTATATCGTCAACAAGCCCAATGGTGTTGTTACAGCGAATGTTGATCAACAGCACCAGACAGTGATCGATTTGATTGCACCAAAGGACCAGCACCCAGATCTTTATGCCGTCGGTCGATTGGATCGGGACACGGAAGGGTTGGTATTAGTTACGACGAATGGTCAGTTAGGCTATGACTTGCTGCATCCCACGAAAAAGGTGACCAAGCGATATGAAGTGGTGGTCAATGACTTGGTGACTCCTGAAGATGTGGCGGCATTTGCCACAGGGATCACCTTTCATGGTGGTGTCACTTGCAAACCAGCTGCCCTAACGATCATCGATGCCCGAGCGGCTCGTTCCTTTGTTTCGTTAGAAATTGCTGAAGGCAAGTTCCATCAAGTGAAAAAGATGTTTTTAGCCCGAGGGAAAAAAGTCATTCAGCTGAAACGAACAGCGATGGGGTCGCTAGTTCTACCAGATGATTTAGCAGTGGGCAGCTATCGCTCGCTGACGCAAGAAGAATTAAAAGGACTGGCGGCGCATTTCCGCTGAGAAAGAGGGAGAAAATGAAGTATAAAACATTATTATTTGATGTCGATGACACGATCCTCGATTTTCAAGATACCGAAGATCAAGCCTTAAAAGCACTATTTGAAGCTCATGGCTTGGAAATGACCCCAGAGCGCAAACAAAGCTATCAAACGATCAATCATGATTTGTGGCAGCAGTTTGAGCAAGGGAAAATCACGAGAGACCAAGTCATCAATGAGCGTTTCGGTTTGTTTTTTGAAACGCAAGGCATTCAGGTCGATAGTCCAGCAGTTGAATTGGCCTATCGGGAATTTCTAAATGAAGGACATAAACTGTTAGACAACAGTGATGAGATCTTAGCGGAGTTGGCGCAGCATTTTGACCTATACGTGGTGACGAACGGGGTTTCTGAAACCCAATATCGCCGCTTGGAAGATGCCAAATTAAAGCCGTATTTCCGTGATATTTTTGTTTCAGAAGATACAGGGTATCAAAAACCAATGAAAGAATATTTTGACTATGTGTTTGCTCGCATACCAAACGTTAAAAAACAAGAGACAGTCATCATTGGCGATTCACTGACTTCAGATATCTTAGGCGGACAACTGGCAGGGATCGATACGATTTGGTTCAATCCAAAGAAAAAAAACAGTGGTGAGATTCAGCCTACTTATGAGATCGAACGTTTGCAGCAATTACTTCCTTTATTGCAGCACTGATTCTACAGAAACAGTAGTAATTTGCCGAATTTTCGCTATAATAGAACCAGTGTGAATTTTTTAAGATGAAAGAGGTTAATTGAATGACGAATGGCAAGCCCATTATTATTGGTGTGACAGGTGGATCAGGTAGTGGAAAAACAAGCGTGAGTCGGGCGATCTTTAATCATTTCCCCAATCATTCTATTATGATGCTTGAACAAGACTCCTACTATAAAGACCAAAGTGATCTGAGCTTTGAAGAACGGTTGAACACCAACTATGACCATCCTTTTGCATTTGATACTGATTTGTTGATCGATCACTTGCAACAGCTGCTTGCATATCAAACGATCGAAAAACCCGTCTATGATTATGTCGCGCATACCCGCAGCGAAGCAACGATCATTCAAGAACCCAAAGAAGTCATTATCTTGGAAGGGATCTTGATTCTAGAAGATGAGCGATTGCGTAATTTAATGGATATTAAACTTTATGTTGATACAGACGATGATATTCGAATCATTCGCCGAATCAAACGTGACATGGAAGAACGTGGCCGGACATTGGATTCTGTGATCGAACAATACTTGACGGTGGTAAAACCGATGTATCATCAATTCATCGAACCGACCAAACGGTATGCCGATGTCATCGTACCAGAAGGCGGCGAAAACCACGTAGCCATCGATTTGATTACGACCAAAGTAGCGACCTTCTTATCCTAAGTTTTTTTATCCATCAATTGGAATGTTTCTATTTGAAAAGTAACAATTGATTCATGGAAAACTGCTGATAGGCACTCTTTCTTGAGAAATGCTTATCAGCAGTTTTAATTTTATAAAAAACAGTAGTATTCCGACTAGTTTTATGGTAAAGTAATCCTCATGCGACGAGTCGAGAAGGTCTAGCATTAGCTGACCAGATTGATAGCAGAGGCACACCGCGTAAGCAACCTACCGGATTTGTAGGGTGTCGGAATATTCCTTTTGTGGAGATAGGGTATTCTACTAGCAATAGTACTGTGAGTGAAGAAAGCTGTGAACATTTTTGTTCACAGCTTTTTTTTTGTTCATTTAGGTGAGAGAACAGCGATAGATGGTGGAAGACTCTCCCCAAGGATGGTAGCCTGTTCCAATCGGTTCAAAAGCAAATTTCTCATAAAAAGTAGAAAGATCCGTACATAGATACAGAGAATCAAAACCAGCTCCAGCAGCACGTTGCTTGGCTGTTTCGATCAAAAGGCGGGCACCGCCTTGGCCACGCCACAAAGGGTCCACATACAAGGCGCAAAGCCAAGGGGTCAAATCCATCCGACTGATGAAGTCGTTGGGGATCAAGCCACCGCAGCCGATGATTTGATAACGTCCGTCTGCTGCGATTTCTTCGTTGACCAGCAGCAGCCATTGCGGCAAAGGATTTGCTGAAAAACTATGGGTCAGGCTATCCTCATAAACCATGAGGGAGTCGGGACCAGCCCACTGTTTTTGGAAGTAACGAATGGCTTCTGCTAAGTAGTCAGGGTGTTCTTTAAGGGTGATGACCTGCATTTGTTTTTCTCCTTTATCCTTCTTTAGGTAAACGAATCTGAAAAATAACCCCTCGTGGCTGCAAATCTTTGACCTGGATTTGTCCCTTGTGCTCTTCAACGATTTGCTTGGCGATCGCTAAGCCTAAACCATAGCCGCCGGTCTCTTTGGAGCGGGAACGATCCTCGCGGTAGAAGCGGTCAAAGATACGGGCTTTTTCTTCATCGGAAATGGCTGGTCCTGTGTTTTTGACCTCGATCAGCCATTGCTTGTTAGAAATCTCCGATAAGAGGGTGATTTTATCACCACTGCTGGTATATTTTAAGGCATTATCTAGGAGGATCACGAGGACTTGATGGATTTTCTTTTGGTCAAAGCAAGCGGTCGTTTTGGCAAAGTTTTCGACAACAAAGTGTTTTTGATCCAATTCGGCAATTTCTTTGAAAGGTTTGACTAAGTCATCGATAAAAGGAGCTAGCTCGATGGTTTCTTTTGTCAAAAGCAATTGATTGGAATCACTGCGGGCGATCGTCAGCAAATCCGCAGTTAATCCAGTCAGCCGCCGAGTTTCCGCTAACGCTTGGGCGATGCTTTCAGATTCTTCAATGATCGTATGATTGGGCTTGGTAAATAGGCGTTCCAGACTGTTTTGAATGATCGTCAATGGTGTGCGCAGCTCATGGGATGCATTTTCGACAAATTCCTGCTGTTTTTTCCAGGAGGCTAAAATGGGGCGCATGTTCAAGCTGGAAAGCAAATAGCTGATCCCGATCGAAAGAATCCAGAAAAAGATCATCGATAAAATCAAAATTGTTTGGAAATTGTTCATGGCATTTTTGATTTGGTTAGTGTTCGCCAAGACTTGGATATAGCCGACACCAGCATCATTTGTTGGTGCTTTGGTGGTGATCGAACGAAACAAAAGGGTCTCTTCTTCCTCTGACAAGGACTGATCCACCACTGAAAAAGATGTGATACTGTCTAAGTGGCTTGTATCTAAAGATAAACTCGCCAGTTGTGAAAAGCGGCCGCCCAAGGTCTGCTTGTTTAATATCTCACCGTCTTCAGACCAGAGAATCAACTGGGTATTGAAGCGATTGGTCCCAGGGATCTTTGGCATGGCACTATCTGGTGGCAATACCTCTAGATTGGATTGCGAAGCGCTGATCTCTGCTTGGATCAAGCGGGTATCTTTGACTGCTTGTTCCAAAGAAATGTCGGTTTGCCGATAAGCCGATTGGTTGAACAATTGGAGGACGATGGTTCCTAAAAGTAAGAAAACCAACGCAAAGGCACTGACATTTAGGAGAAAGGAGTGCAGCCGTTGTCTCTTAGAGCGTTCTTTATTCATAGACTAGGCTCCTTGCATAATATAGCCGACATTTCGCAACGTACGGATTTCTTTGTCGATTCCTGTCTGGCGCAAGTGTTTCCGCAGATTGCTCATATAGACTTCGACGACAGTCAAGGTCGTTTCTGAATCAAACCCCCAGATGCGATCAAAAATCTGTTCCTTGGTCAAAATAATGTTTCTATTTTGTAGAAAATAAAGCAGCAGCTCAAATTCTTTCCCTTGGATCGGCAAAAGCTGCCCTTGGTAACTGACCTCATTGGTGCCAAGGTTGCACAGCAATCCGTTATATTCCAGTGTATTTTCATTGAACAAACCTAAGGAGCGTTTTAGCAACGCTTTGATCCGCATCAATAATTCTTCCCGATAAAAAGGCTTGGTCAAATAATCATCTGCCCCTTTTTGAAAACCAGTCACTTTGTCTTCTAAGCCGTCTTTGGCTGTTAAAATCAGGACGGGTGTTTGGAGTCCTTTTTTTCTTAGGGCAGAAAGCACCTCATAACCGTTCATCTCTGGCATCATCAAGTCGAGAATAATCAAATCATAGATCCCCGTTTCTGCCTCGTATAAGCCTTCACTGCCATCATAGGCTTGTGTGACGTCACCGATCTCGCTGACGATTTCTTTCATATTATCAGATAATGTTTTGTCATCTTCGATCACTAATAGTTTAATCATGTTCCCACCTCTTTAAGGATAAGAATAGCACGAATAGCATAAAAAATGCTTAAAAAAACTGTTTTGCCTTAAGCTGCATTTAAGATAGCTGCCGTAAATTCAGTGCATGGATTTCAAGGGAGGAACATTTTTATGAAATTGAAAAAAGTCTTTCAAAGAAAAGAGACAAAATATTTAATAGCCAAGGAGCAATTTCCTGCATTTCTTGCTGAGCTTCAGCAAAGAATGGCGATCGATGAATATGGGCAGCACACGATTATGTCCTTGTATTACGATACCCACGATTACCGCTTTATTCGTCATTCGATGGACAAACCGAAATACAAAGAAAAATTTCGGGTCCGCAGCTATGGCATACCGACAGAGCAGCAGTTAATTTTTTTAGAGATCAAAAAGAAAGTCAATGGCGTGGTCTACAAACGCCGAGTCCCGATGCCCTATGCTGACTATTGCGGCTGGTTGCAAACAGGGGTCTTGCCGTCAATGGCAGAAGCACCGCAAATCGCTGCAGAGATTCACTGGCTATTTAAGCAAAACCCAGACTTGCTGCCGAAAGTGTTGATTGCCTATGATCGCTTGTCGCTGTTTATTGATGATGATAGTGAATTTCGCGTGACATTCGACCAAAACATTCGCTTTCGCACCTATGATCTTATGTTCGGTTCTGGCAGTGAGGGGGCGCTGGTAGCACCTGAAATCGGGGTGTTGATGGAAGTGAAAGCCCTCGGCGCTTATCCATTATGGTTTGTGGAGCTGTTGAACAAATACAGCGTGCGCAAAGGTAGCTTTTCAAAATATGCCCAAACGTATCAACGGCATTTGTTCAAGAAGGAGGAATGGTTACATGTTATCTAGTCTATTTTCTGGCGATACGAGCACCCTTGAATGGCGTAGCTTATTGATCTGTATTGCCGCCTCATTGCTTTTAGGAATATTGGTAGCTGCGATCCATATGATCCGCAATGTCTATACGAAAAACTTCGTCATTACCTTGGCAGTCTTACCGATTCTCGTTCAATCGGTGATCATGCTAGTCAACGGCAATCTTGGCACAGGGGTGGCAATCTTAGGTGCCTTCAGTTTGATTCGTTTCCGCTCGGTTCCCGGGGGTTCTAGAGAGATCACCAGCGTCTTTTGGTCGATGGGGATCGGTCTGGCAACTGGGATGGGGTATGTCGGCTATGTTGTCATTTTTTCCATTATCGTGGCGCTTTTCTTGACCCTTTTATATACGATGCCCTTTGGCGATCGACAAGCCACGAGTGAACGGGAACTGAAGGTCACGATTCCGGAAGATTTGGATTATCCGCAATTATTCGATGATCTCTTTGAAAAATATACGCATTCTGCCAAACTGACATCGGTTCGAACGACGATGGGAAGCTTGTATGAATTGCGCTATCAGTTGCTGTTAAAAGACCAAGCGCAAGAAAAGCAAATCATTGATGAAGTTCGGGTTCGTAATGGCAATTTACCCGTTGTTTTAGGCAAGCTCACCGCTAACCGCGATGAGCTGTAGAAGGAGGAACCTTTTATGAAAAAACTCATTTATCCACTCTTGCTCTCATCGCTGCTCTTAGGCGCTTGCGGGCAAACCGATAGTACTAGCACGAGCAGCAGTTCCAGTTCCGCAGCAGCAGTTTCCGGTTCTGCCGCAGTGACCAACGTTTCAACGACCCTTGATGATTCTGTGGACTATTACGGTAGTTACGAAGAAGAAGATGTTGATGCTTCCTACGATGAGGCAACTGCTACGCAACTTGAATTGAATGGCAGCGACACGACGGCTGTTGATGGCGTTTCAGTGGAAGACCAAACCGTGACGATCACCCAAGCCGGCACCTATGTCGTCAGCGGGTCGTTAAGTAATGGCCAACTGGTTGTCAACGTCAACAAAGAAGAAAAAGTCCATCTGATCTTTGCCGGTGTCACGATCACCAATGAAGACGGGGCGGCCGTCGTCATCGAACAAGCAGAAAAAGTCATCACGACCTTAGCCAGTGATACGACGAATACTCTGACGGATGGCAGCAGCTACACCTTGGCTGAAGGCGAGACAGAACCAGATGCTGCCTTTTATAGTAAAGAAGATTTGTCCATCAACGGCGATGGGACGTTGGTGATCACAGGAAATTACAGCAACGGATTGCGCAGCAAAGATGATTTGGTTTTAGCAGGGGGGACGATTGAAATCACAGCGAAAAACAATGCCATCAAAGGAAAAGATTCCGTGTCGATCTTGGCGGGGAACTACACACTGAACACCACTGAAGGAGATGGCATCCAAGCGAATAATACGGAAGATGCGGAAAAAGGCTACGTTGCGATTGATGGTGGTACCTTTACGATCCAAAGTGGTCGTGACGGGATCCAAGCAGAAACAAATTTAAGCATCCAATCAGCTGATATCACGATCAAAACGGCTGACGGAGCCCAAAGTCAGTCGCTAGTGACGGATGAAAGTTACAAAGGATTGAAAGCTGGCGGTGTGATGACCATCAGCAGCGGCACCTTTACGATCGATAGTGCGGATGATAGCTTGCATGCCAATGATACGATCAACATTGCAGGTGGCACGATCACTGCCAGCAGTGGCGATGATGGGATCCACGCCGACAATGAATTGACGATCTCCGACGGAACGATTTCTATCGAAGAATCCTATGAAGGATTAGAAGCAAGTGTAATCACGATTGCAGGTGGCACGACACACGTCGTGGCTAGCGATGATGGGATCAATGCCGGTGGTGGCAGTGATACGGATGAAACAACGGGACAATTTGGTCAAGACAGTTTTGGCGGCGGCCCTGGCGGCGGCGATACCGCGGATGACAGTAAACAGATCACGATCACTGGTGGAACGTTGGTCATTGATGCCGAAGGGGATGGCCTGGATAGTAATGGCAATGTCACCATGAGTGATGGCGTCGTCATCGTAAATGGTCCAACGACCGGTGGCAATGGTGCTTTGGACTATAACGGCACATTTGAACTCACCGGCGGCGTCTTGTTAGCGGCAGGCACGACCGATATGGCCATGAACGTTAGCGGTGGTAGTCAACAGTCGATCGGAATCAGTTTCGATCAAACCCAATCAGCCGAGACCCTAGTGACCTTAAAGGACAGTCAAGGTCAGACGATCTTGTCCTATGCCCCAAGCAAAAGCTACCAACACGTGGTTCTTTCCAGCCCAGATTTGACTGATAGCAGCTATACGTTGGTCAGTGGTGGGACGAATGATGCACAAGCAGTCTCCGGTTATTATGCTGGCGGAACCCTCAGTGATGGGACAGAGTTAGGAACATTGTCCGTCACGGATACTATCGCTAACTTGACCCAATCAGGTGCAACAGCGACAACCAATCAGATGGGCGGTGGTTTTGGTCGTTAGTTGAAGTTTCACCGATCATCACCAAATGGTTATCAATAAATCGAACAGATCGCAGGCAGCCGTTGCGGTCTGTTTCTATGATTCAAAAAATCAGGAGACGGTTTAAGGTCAATTTAAGCTAGGATCCTTATAGTCGAAAGACAATAAATAGCTATTCAGGAGGAACAAAGATGAATTTTTTGAAACGAGGTCTCCAAAGTTTATGGGCGAAAAAAGGCCGGAGCCTGTTGCTGATCGCCGTATTTTCTGCAATCTTGATTTTTGTATTGGCGGGTCTGACGATTCGCAGTGCGGCACTAGTAGCGACTGAAAATGCCCAGAAAAGTGTTGGCGCAACTGTGACGTTGCAAGCAAACCGCGAGCAGGCTTTTCAGCAAAGGAGCTCTTCTTCTGACAGCGATGACCAAAGCACCCGACCAGATCCAGGGAGTTTTCAATCGACACCAGTAGCGATTACTGATGCCCAAGCGATCGCCGATTTAGACGGGGTTGCCTCATATAGTTTTGAAGTCAGCACCTCTGCTGATGCCGTCAGCGGGATCGAACCGATCTCCAGCAGTGACTCATCGACAGAGTCAGAAGCAACCGACAGCAGCGAATCGGGGCAAATGGGCGGTATGCCAGGAGGAATGCCTGGTGGGAATATGAGTACGGGTGATTTCCAAATCACTGGTGTATCAAGCAGTGCGGCGTATACGACTTTTTCGGAAGGAACAGCGACGATCACGGATGGAGAAGGAATTACTTCTGAGGATGAAGGTACGAACCAAGTCCTGATCGAATCCTCACTAGCTGAAGCGAATGATTTGGCGGTCGGAGATACGTTTTCGATCACTGATGCAGAGGACAATGAAGTCGAAGTGACGATCAAGGGAATCTATGAAACGAGTGAAGTTGGCAACAGCATGAGCCAAATGTTTAACTTTCTCAACCCAGCCAACACGATCATTGCCTCTTATACTCTTGCCAATACGTTGAGCGGCAATGAGGACACCATTGATTCAGCAACCTATACCTTGAGTGATCCGTCTGAGATGACAGCATTCGTGGAAGAAGCGGAAGGGTTGATCGATACAGAAACCTACAGCATTCAAACCAACGATCAAATGTATCAGTCGATGCTGACACCATTGAATAATGTCGCTAGCTTTGCAAAAAATATTATTGTGTTAGTTGCTGCTGCCGGTATCATTATTTTGACGTTGATCGTGATGATGTCGATTCGGGAACGTCGCTATGAGATTGGTGTATTGCTCTCTTTAGGCGAGTCACGGGCTAAAGTGATCCTACAGTTTTTCACAGAGATTTTTGTCTGTATGGTGTTTGCTTTAGGGATCGCGGCCGCTAGCGGCAATCTTGTCGGTAATGCCGTCGGAGAGCAATTATTGGCACAACAAACAGAGACAACGACTGATCAAGCAGCCACTGAAAACGCTGGTCCTGGAGGCGGGGAGATGCCGCAAATGGGCGGAAATCGTGGTGGTTCTTTCCCATCCTTCACCCAATCAGCAGAAGTGGAGTCCTTGGAGATCACCGTTTCCCCTCAACAAATTGGTTTATTGGCATTACTCGGTCTAGGGATCAGTTTTGGCTCGATCTTACTCTCTTCCGCGGGCATTTTGCGGTTGAATCCGAAAAAAATCTTGGTTTCTTAGGAGGAACGACATGACATTACGAACAGAACAATTAGGATATTGGTATCAAAGCGAAGCAGAAGCGCTGTTTCGTGACGTTGATTTGACCTTTGAACCTGGCAAGATGTATGCGATCTTAGGTTCCAGCGGATCGGGGAAAACAACTTTCCTGTCACTGATCACGGGCCTAGATACACCGAAAGAAGGAAAAATTTTCTACAATGAAGAAACGTTAGCAAAAATCGGATTGCGAGAATACCGCCGCAAAGATGTTTCCATCGTGTTCCAAGCGTATAATCTATTGCCTTATCTGTCGGCACTGGACAATGTGATCACAGCCATGGCGATCGCGAAGTCGCAGCAAGCCGATAAAAAGGCCTATGCTTTAGCCAACTTAGCCAAAGTTGGCATCACGGAAGAGCTGGCACTGAAAAAAGTGACCCAATTATCGGGTGGGCAACAGCAGCGGGTCGCTATCGTTCGCGCGTTGTGCTGTGAACATGAGCTGATCGTAGCCGATGAACCGACTGGAAATTTGGATGAAACGACATCTAAAGAAATCGTCAAACTGTTTCAAGAAATTGCCCATGAGCAAAAAAAATGTATCATCTTAGTGACCCATGAACAAGAGGTAGCAAAAGCTTGCGATGTCGTTTATGAGCTAAAAGAACGAGCATTTTCTAGAATTGAAGGATAAGCTTTACTTATGGCAACTGCTAGTTATTAGGGCGGAGGCAGTTGCTCTTCTTGAGGCTTTAAATACATCCTCAAGGAAACGGCTGTAAAGTCTGCTTGCATCTTCGCCTTGCTCCTCTTACAATAGAAGTAATTGTAAACGAAGAAACTTGTGAGGGGAGTGTGGAGATGCGACTTTTTATTGACGGCGATGGATCGCCAGTGAAAAACGAAGTGATTGAGCTGGCTCAGCAATATCAGCTGCCGGTGGTGATCGTCACCAGTGTCGATCATTACACGACCAAAGATTATCCTGCCCATGTTCACTTTGTCTATGTCGACAAAGGCTCGGATCGTGCGGATTATGAAATCGTGAAGGAAATAGAGCCCGGTGATTTTCTTGTTACCCAAGATTATGGGTTAGCCTCTTTGGTCTTGCCGAAAAAAGCGCGGGTTTTTCACCATAACGGCACAGAGTATTTGCCAGAAACGATCGATTTTTTACTTGGACAACGCTACTTAGGTGCGCAGATGCGTAAAGCAGGCAAGCGTACAAAAGGACCGAAGCCCTTTACGAAAGAGGATCGGGAAGCCTTCAAACGAATCTTTGAAAACGAATTGCGACAGACCCTTGCAAAATAAGCACCCTCAAGACCCAGCTTCTGCATGAACCACGGGAATTGAAGGTGCTTATTTATTTCTTGCGAAAACGATCATAGAAGTATTTGCTGACTAAAGCCACGATCGCGAAAAATGCTAAGGTATATCCGAAGATTCCCATCTGATGGACGAAGGCTCCTTGTTGCGGGCTGGCGACCACCAATAAGGAAGAGCCAAGGATGACCGCAGCTAGAATAATACCGATCACCAGTCGATTGACCATCTGATCAAAGCGGTCCAATAGCTGTTTTTGTTCGCGGATCTCTAGATTCAATCGGTGTTTACCAGTCGCAAAAGTGTCTAAGACAGCCAAGGTCCGATCGGGAAGATGGCTAAGTGCCCGCAAGCTTTTTGCGGTTGCCAAGGCGCTTTTTTTCACCTCGTCTTCAATACTCAGCTGCTGTAGGAAATATTTTTGTGCAAAAGGCTGAGTGACTTCCATCATTGATAATTCGGGATCTAAGGCTTTGATCACACCTTCCAAGGTACCAAAAGCCTTGATCAGCAAGGTGATGTCTCGATGCATCTGCAGTTGGTTATCATGGCAGATCGTGATGACTTCCGCCATCACTTTTTGCAAGTCGATATCCTTTAGCGGCATATTATAGTAGTTTTCAACAAATTTTTGAAGATCCTGATAGAAGGCGACTTCGTCAAAGGAACTGCCGCTGCTGTTGCACAACCGCAAGACGGCTTTACCGACTTCTTGGGTGTCTTGGGTATAAAGAGCAATCAACGCATCGGCTAAACGGCTGCGTAAAGACTGATCCAAATGACCCATCATCCCAAAGTCCAAGAAAATCACTTGGTAAGGCGGCATGACAGCTTCTTCTTGCCATTTCAACGAATAATCGACCCCGCCGAGGACACCGACGCGCTGCTTGACTTGAAATGGTTGTGGGCGGTTGGCTTGATCCGTGAAGACATGCAAGAAAAGATTGCCAGGATGTGGATCAGCGTGAAAGAAGCCATCTTCAAAGACTTGTTTCATAAAGTTTTCGACTAATAGCGTCCCCACTTGTTTTTTCACTGCTTTAACGGACTGATTGTCATAAACGATGTCTTGATTTTTGCGGGTCAGTAAGCAATTCAAGCTTTCACCTGCCATGTAATCCATGACTAATACTTTTTGGGTACACCATTCGGGATAAACTTTTGGCAATGCCAACTGCGGGTCTTGGTGATTGTTGCGGTAGAATTCCTGTGCATTTTTCATCTCTTGTAAAAAATTTGTTTCATTGGCAAGGGATCGTCGGACTTCGCTTAGCACGCTTTTTAAATCCACCACATTGGCTTCTGGAATTGCGCGAACCAACGGCAGGGCTTTTTCAAAAAGATCGAGATCCACTTGAATTGCCGCAATGATCCCTGGATGCTGCACTTTGACGATCACTTCTTTGCCGCTGATCAAGTTTGCTCGATGGGCTTGTCCGATGGAAGCTGAGGCGACTGGAATTTCATCAAAAGCGGAAAAAACTTCCGTTAGCGGTTGCTGCAGTTCTGTTTCCAGCAGTGCTTTGACCTTGGGAAATGGATCGCTTTTGACATTGTCCTGCAGCTGCTTGAATTCATCGACAAAGGTGCTGGAAAGCAGATCATTGCGGACCGAAAGCATCTGCCCGATTTTGATAAATGTTGGTCCTAATTCTTCAAACGCTTGACGCACCATTTCGGGGTGCTGCTGTTTGCTGATATTTTGAACGACTTTGTATTTCAAAAAGACTTGAACGATTTGTTTTAATCGTCCTTTTCTAGAAGGAGCGGTTTGTTCTGTCATAGGTCCCACCTCTTTAAACGTGCCGTGATATATTCATAGTACTGACAAAATGAAAAACATTCAACTAACGACTGTGTAAGCTTAAAGAAATTTCTGCAAGATTTAATGCCGGTTGGTCGATTTTGTGCTAAAATGTGGAAGACTTAGTTTGGTAGAATCAATGAATACAGGAGGAAATTCTTTTGAAAATCATTTTATTATACGGGGGACGCAGTGCAGAACATGAGGTATCACTGTTATCCGCTTTTTCAGTTGTTAATGCTGTATATTATAATTACTACCAAGTTCAATTAGTAATGATCACCAAAGAAGGACGCTGGTTAAAAGGCCCATTATTGACTGAGGCGCCAACGTCTCCAGATACTTTGGCATTGACCAATGAAGAAACCAAAGGGGAAGAAATTTCACCTGGGGCAATCTACGAAGAAGACGCGATCGTCTTTCCTTTACTTCACGGACCAAACGGCGAAGACGGCACGATCCAAGGGTTTTTAGAAACCATCGGAATGCCTTATGTCGGAGCCGGTGTCTTGACTAGTGCCTGTGGGATGGACAAAATCATGACCAAGTATATCTTGCAAGCTGCGGGGATTCCGCAAGTTCCCTATGTACCAGTCTTGAAAAATGCGTGGAAAGAAAATCCGAAAAAGATTTTCGATCAATGTGAAGGCAGTCTGCTTTATCCAATGTTTGTCAAACCTGCCAACATGGGCTCAAGTGTCGGTATCTCGAAAGCCGAGAACCGTGAAGAACTGCAAAATGCGCTACAAGAAGCGTATCGCTACGATACCCGAGCGATCGTTGAACAAGGAATCGAAGCCCGTGAGATCGAAGTAGCCGTTCTTGGAAACGAAGACGTTCGGACCACAATGCCGGGAGAAATCGTAAAAGATGTTGCCTTTTATGATTACAATTCCAAATACATTGACAACCGAATCGAGATGCAGATTCCTGCACAAATTCCAGAAGAAACACAAGCCAAAGCCCAAGAGTTTGCGAAAAAAGCCTATACGATGTTAGGCGGCAGCGGATTGAGCCGTTGTGATTTCTTTTTGACCAATAAAAATGAGCTCTTTTTAAATGAGCTGAACACGATGCCAGGGTTCACTGAATTCAGCATGTACCCACTGCTATGGGAGAAGACCGGTTTGCCTTATGGGGATTTGATCGAAGAATTGATCCAATTAGGGATGAATCGTTTCAATCAAAGACGTTCGTTCTTGACCAATGTAGAAGCAACAGAAAAAGAAGCAGAAAACGAAGCAGAATAAATAGCAGGAAGAAAGCCAGCTCAACTCAAGGAAAATACTTGAAGCGATCTTGTGCTTTCTTTTTTTAGGAAAAAGGAGCGAACCTGATGAATTTTACTGTAAAAGAAGCCGCTGCCGTATTTGGTCAGCAAATTAAAAATGAAACACCACTTGCCTCTGTGGAATTCGACAGCCGTCTGATCAAAGAAAACAGTCTTTTTGTTCCCTTAGCGGGGACCCGTGACGGACATGAATTTGCCCAACAAGCCAAAGACAATGGTGCGATCGCGACATTGTGGAGTCATCCCACCATCCAACCACCGCAAGGCATCCTTGTGATCCCCGTCACGGATACTGTCAAAGCGTTCCAACAGTTAGCACGAGCCTACAAAGAAAAACTTGCGCCAAAAATCATCGCTATTACCGGAAGTAATGGGAAAACAACCACAAAAGATATGGTAGACGCGGTTATGGCACAAAAATACCAGACCTACAAAACTCAAGGTAACCATAACAATGAACTAGGCGTGCCTTTGACTATCTTGCATGCACCAGAAGATACCCAAGTGTTGATTTTAGAAATGGGAATGGATCATGCAGGAGAAATCGAAGTCCTTTCGCGCTTAGCAGAACCTGACGCTGCCGCTATCACGTTGATAGGCGAAGCCCACATTGAAAACTTAGGGTCCAGAGAAGGGATCGCCAAAGCCAAAATGGAGATCACCGCAGGATTGAAAAAAGACGGCTTCTTTATGATGCCAGCTGATGAACCATTGTTAGAGCCCTTTGTTCCCAATTTAACGCAGACCATTGAAACTTTTGGTTTAACTGAGGGAGATCTACAAGGAGACATCGTGGAGGAATCGCAAGATCAGACGATTTTTACGGTAGCAAGTACGACTTTTACCTTACCGGTATTAGGCGGTTATAATGTCAAAAATGCCTTGATCGCGATTGGGTTAGGACGTCATTTTGGTGTATCAAATGAAGCCATCAAGGAGGGATTGGCGCATTTTCAATTAACGAAAAATCGGACCCAATGGGTGACTGCCGGTAATGGAGCAGCGATTTTGAGCGATATTTACAATGCCAATCCGACGGCCATGGGTCTCGTATTGGATAGTTTCCGCAAATTGCCCTTAGCAGGACGTCGGATCGCCGTATTGGCAGATATGCTTGAATTAGGACCAGATTCTGCACAAATGCACGAGCAGATGGCCGCACATTTAGATGACTCGTTCCAACTAGTTTTTCTTTATGGCAAAGAAATGCAAGCATTGCAAAAACGACTAGCTCAGTCACCACTGGCTGAGAAGGTGCGCTATTTTGCGACAGATGAAAAACCACAACTGATCGCCTCCTTAATAGAAACTTTAGAACCTTCCGACAGCTTGGTAATCAAAGGGAGCAATGGCATGGGCTTGAGCGAAGTCGTTGATGCACTAAAAGGAATGTAAAGCGGAGTTGAAATCTTGCTGAAACTTTCAAAACGTGTTATACTTATCTAACGCCGAAAGATGAAGCACAGAATGATTACTGTAAAAAACATTGACGTTTTGAGATAAAATGATGGCTGAGACAAACAACACTTGTTTTAGCCTTTTATAATGCCTTCGTGAAGCGGTTTTTCGGTACCGAGAGAAAGATAAGAGTAAATGGGACTACTCTTGTGTTTCTGAAGAACTAACCTACGCTTCGATGATAGAAAAACAGGCATCGAAAAGATGACCAGCCTAGGAGGATCCATTTGAAATTTAAAGATCTAGAATTATCCAACGAATTATTGACTTCTGTTGAGCGTGCCGGCTTTGAAGAAGCAACACCCATCCAAGAAGCAACGATTCCATTAGCCTTAGCAGGCAAAGACGTGATCGGTCAAGCACAGACCGGTACTGGTAAAACCGCCGCATTTGGTTTGCCAATGTTAGAAAAAATCGACCCAGCGAACCATCAACTACAAGGATTAGTGATTGCCCCAACCCGTGAATTAGCGATCCAAACCCAAGAAGAATTGTATCGTCTTGGTAAAGACAAAAAAATTCGCGTTCAAGCAGTTTACGGTGGAGCCGATATCGGCCGTCAAATCCGTCAATTAAAAGATCGTCCCCATATCGTAGTTGGTACGCCAGGACGTATGTTAGACCATATCAACCGCCACACCTTAAAATTAGGTACGGTTGAAACGCTTGTATTAGATGAAGCAGACGAAATGTTGAACATGGGCTTCTTGGAAGATATTGAAAAAATCATCAGCCAAGTGCCAGATGTTCGTCAAACGTTGCTATTTTCAGCAACAATGCCGCCAGCAATCAAAAATATCGGCGTGAAATTCATGAAAGAGCCTGAACATGTTCAAATCAAAGCCAAAGAAATGACCGCTGATTTGATTGATCAATACTATGTTCGCTCAAAAGATTACGAAAAATTCGATGTCATGACTCGTTTGTTGGATGTGCAATCACCTGAATTGACGATCGTTTTCGGTCGTACGAAACGTCGCGTTGATGAATTGGCACGTGGTTTAGAAGCCCGTGGCTACAAAGCTGAAGGCATTCACGGGGACCTTTCTCAACAAAAACGGATGAGCGTTTTGCGTTCATTTAAGAGTGGTCAATTAGATATCTTAGTTGCCACAGACGTAGCAGCTCGCGGATTAGATATTTCTGGTGTTACACACGTTTACAACTACGATATCCCTCAAGATCCTGAAAGCTATGTTCACCGGATCGGACGTACAGGTCGTGCCGGAAAAGGCGGAATGTCAGTGACTTTCGTTACACCAAACGAAATGAGCTACTTGCATGTCATTGAAAACTTAACGAAAAAACGGATGACACCAATGCGCCCACCAACCGAAAAAGAAGCATTTAAAGGTCAATTAGGTGCCGCAATCGAAGCCGTTGAAACAAAATTGGATGAAAATGGTTTGGATAAATACTTGCAAGCAGCCGACGATCTTTTGGAACGTTATTCTGCACAAGATTTAGCAGCACTGCTTCTAAAAACAATGGCGAAAGATCCAGCTGATTTAGCACCAGTGAAGATCACACCAGAGCGCCCATTACCTCAAGGAAAAAAATCATTCAATAAAAACGGACGTCGCAGCAATAACAGCAATGGCGGCAATCGTAACCGCAAAGAAAACGGTGGGAACCGTGGCGGCAACGGCAATAAAGCCCGTGGCAACTATTCAAAAGATGGTGCCCGTAAAAACAACCGCCGCAGCAACGACAAAAAACGCGGTTTCGTAATCAGAAATAACCAAGACTAATTAAGTTTGTGGACCTTGTAAGGAAACTTGCAAGGTCTTTTTTTATATAAAAAACAAATATGAGCGATTGAAAATCTTAATCTCCGTATAAACTCGTCAGATTTGAATGGTAATTCGCCATTTTTTTGGTAGAATGGTAACTAGCTGAACAAGGGGTATTTCCAATTTGGAAAACCCTATCTTAGGTGAAGGTAGAGAAAAGAATGATCAAAGGAATCGGGATCGATGCAGTCGAGCTGCCTCGAATGAAAGAATTAATTGAAAAAAAACCTCAGTTTATAACGCGTATTTTAACAGAGAAGGAAGCAAAATTATTTGCACGTTTGCCTCTGAAACGTCAGGTAGAGTTCCTTGGTGGGCGCTATGCCTGCAAAGAAGCGTTCTCGAAAGCTTGGGGGACAGGGATCGGCAAAGTTTCTTTTCATGATATTGAAGTCTTGACCAATGAATTCGGTGCACCGATCGTTACTAAAGCACCGCATCCTTTAGAAAAAACGTTTGTCAGTATCACCCATACAAATGATACTGCTTTTGCACAAATTATTTTAGAAGTACTAGATAGTGAATAAACCAAGTTGAAGTAGTCTGTCAGTCAAGAAGACTTTGATACTTCATGGACGAACAGCCGACTACATAAAACCAACTTAATTTGTTCATCTGATCAAGCACTAGTAGAAAGAAGGAACTGGAAATGGTGGTTGCTTACCATAGACCAACGAAAGCGATAATTGATACAACTGCGATTACCGAAAACATCAAACATGAGATTGCTCACTTACCAAGCGAGACATTTCTTTTTGCGGTGGTCAAAGCGAATGGTTACGGACACGGAGCGGTTCAAACCGCTCTTGCAGCCAAAGAAGGCGGCGCAGATGGTTTTTGCGTTGCGACGATCGATGAAGCGATCGAATTGAGAGAAGCAGGGATCACTGACCCGATTTTGATCTTAGGTGTCGTGAACGTGTGTGATATTTCCTTGCTGACGACCTATGATTTGTCATTTCCAGTCGCTTCGATGGACTGGTTGATAGAAGCAGGCGCTTATTTAGAGGAGAACCCTCTAAATAAGCCGCTTAAAGTGCATATCAAGGTGGATACTGGTATGGGGAGAATCGGCTTTTTGACTGCCGAAGAAGTGCGCCAAGCCGTTCTTTGGTTAGAAGATCACCCCTCTTTTGAGTGGGAAGGGATCTTTACCCATTTCTCCACAGCGGATCAAGCAGACACGAGCTATTGGGAAACCCAGCACCAACGTTTTAAAGAAGTCTTAACTGTTTTGCCCTATTTGCCGACATATATACATACAGGCAACAGCGCAACCTCTTTATGGCACAAAGAAGCAGTGGGAAATATGGTCCGTTTTGGGATCGCAATGTATGGCTTGAACCCATCAGGTCATGCGCTGAGCGAACCATTTTCCTTAAAACCTGCGCTTTCGCTCGTTTCTGAACTGATACAAGTGAAATTACTTGAAAAAGGAGCGGGGATTGGCTATGGTGAAACATATATCACTCCACGTCAGGAATGGATCGGCACCGTGCCTATCGGTTATGCTGACGGCTGGTTACGAAAAATGCAAGGCTTCTCGATCTTAGTAGAAGGCGAGCGTTGTGAGATCGTCGGTCGAGTGTGTATGGATCAATTGATGATTCGTTTGCCGCGGGCATTTGCTGTCGGTACACCAGTCACCTTGATCGGTGAGAATCATGGGGAACAAATTACGATGCAGGATGTTGCAGACCAGTTAGAAACGATTCACTATGAAGTAGCGTGTACCCTTTCAGCAAGGGTTCCGCGAGAATATAAAAGTTAGGGTGGTCCTATGGTAAAAAGGGGAGATATTTATTTTGCCGATCTTTCACCAGTGGTTGGATCGGAGCAAGGCGGGATACGTCCGGTCTTGATCATTCAAAATGACTTGGGGAATCACTTCAGTCCCACTGTGATCATTGCGGCGATCACGGCAAAAATGGCGAAGCCGAAATTACCAACGCATATTGGGATTTCCGCTTCTTGCACAGGGATTGGCAAAGACTCCGTCATTTTGATGGAACAGATTCGCACGATCGACAAAAGCCGTTTGAAAGAAAAGGTTTGTCACTTAGATGATAAAGTGATGTGTGAAGTCGATGCTGCCTTGATGATCAGTATTGGTGTTGAGCCGACTTTTGCCACATCAACGATCGAGGTGTAAATCTGTCAATGGGGTATGTAGTATTAATAGCAGTTATCATTTTATTGAGTTTCTTTACGTATAAACATATTCGCCGTTTTCTTTCAGAAACAAAAAAGCGCAACGAAACCATGGAACAAGGATATTATCTTGTGAGTCATACATATGAAGAAAAGCGGGAACAGACACATTATTACGGCGTTTTTCAGCAGGGAGACAAAGAGCTGATACTAGAAATGTCGCTACAACTTTATTTGCAACTGCAGCCGCCGCAACGGGGCATGTTGACCGCCAAAGAAGGCAGAGTGCTTTCTTTTGAAATGTGATCATGTAATGAAAGTAACGCGCACGAGGAAACAGCCCCCTCATGAAAACAAGCAGGAAAGAGCCGCTTTGTTTCGTACATCGGAGCAGGTTCTGTCACTGCTTGTTTTTTTCATGCAGGTCTTTGTGAGAGGTTTCCTATGGCCAAAGATTCAATGAATGGAAGAAAGAGCATCTTCAAAAAAGAGGAATACCACAAAAGCGTGGGGCTAGAATGCTTTGAAGATCAGGCAATGTACGGTTGCTTTTCACAAAGAATTCAGTTATAGTATGTAGCGACTAGTTTGAAAAGAGGGAAAAAAGTGAACCCATCGATTTATGGACTTACCAAATCAGATCTATCTTTGTGGATAACTGAACAAAATGAAAAGAAATTCCGTGCCAACCAAGTGTGGGAGTGGCTCTATGAAAAACGAGTAACCAGCTTTGAAGAAATGACCAATCTACCGAAACCTTTGATTGAGAAACTGTCGGCAGCCTTTGTGATCAATCCCCTGAAACAGATGGTGGTACAAGAAGCCAGTGACGGAACCGTCAAGTATTTATTCCAATTGCCAGACAATCACATGATTGAAACGGTCTTGATGCGTCAAGAATATGGCATGTCCGTTTGTGTGACGACCCAAGTCGGCTGCAACATCGGCTGTACGTTTTGTGCCAGTGGGTTATTAAAGAAGCAACGAGACTTAACGGCAGGCGAGATCGTGGCTCAAATCATGTTAGTACAACACTATTTTGATGAACGCAATGAAGGGGAACGAGTCTCTCACGTGGTGGTCATGGGGATCGGCGAACCCTTTGATAACTATGACAATGTGATGCATTTCTTACAGATCATCAATGACCCGAAAGGCTTAGCGATCGGCGCGCGGCATATTACTGTGTCAACCAGCGGCTTAGCGCATAAAATTAGAGAGTTTGCGGAGAACGGCTTGCAAGTGAACCTAGCGATTTCGCTGCATGCCCCAAATAACGAAGTCAGAACCTCCATGATGCGGATCAATCGGAGTTTCCCGATTGAAAAGCTGATGGCAGCGGTCGACTATTATTTAGAAAAAACCAATCGTCGGATCACATTTGAGTACATCATGCTGGATCATGTCAATGACCGGCCAGAACATGCCCGTCAGTTGGCTGCTTTATTGAAGGATAAAAAGAAATTGTCATACGTCAATTTGATCCCATATAACCCAGTGAGTGAGCATGACCAATACGCTCGAAGTAAAAAAGCCGATGTGCTAGCCTTTTATGACATTTTAAAGAAAAACGGCATCAATTGCGTGATCCGTAAAGAACACGGGACAGATATCGACGCAGCTTGCGGACAGCTACGAAGCAAACAAATGAAAAAAGAAGCCTCCGCTTCTTAAACGTAAAAAGCAAAAGAAGGACTGCACAAGCGCAGTTCTTCTTTTTTTTATTTACTATCAAAGTAATTAAAAAACACATTAAAGAAAGCGTATTCCTCGAAAGAAAATTCAAAAAACATTGTTTTACAAGAAAAAAATAGATTATACTAAAAGCTGGTATCCATTAAAAATAACATATCGTGAAAGGATGATTTGATGGAATGGATTAAATTAATTGGTATTCTAGTTATTTTAGTCGGCTTTTTGCTGAAGCTAGATACTATTGCTGTCGTAATCGTTGCTGGTTTTGTCACCGCGCTTGTGTCGGGGATTTCTGTTGTTGATTTTTTAACAATGTTAGGAGAAGCGTTTGTCAATAATCGACTCGTTACACTGTTCTTACTGACACTACCGATGGTCGGCTTGTCAGAACGTTTTGGCTTGAAGCAGCAGGCAGTCATATTGATTGAAAAGATCAAAGGCTTAACACCAGGGAAGTTCTTGAGCTTGTACTTGTTTATTCGAGAACTTGCTGGCTTTTTCTCTATTCGGATCCAAGGACATACACAATTTATCCGCCCGATCGTTAACCCGATGGCGCAAGCTGCTGGGGAAAACAAATTTGGGGAACTGGATGAAAAAGATCAGGAAAAAATCAAAGCTCGGGCTGCCGCTAACGAAAACTTCGGGAATTTCTTTGCGCAAAATACCTTTGTGGCTGCTTCTGGTGTGCTATTGATCGTAGGAACATTGCAATCTCTTGGCTACGATGTGGCAGCTAGTTCAATCGCGCAAGCCTCATTGCCGATCGCATTGATCGTCTTAGTCATTGCTACGTTGTCGAACTTGCTCTTTGATCGTAAATTAGCAAAAAAATATGGCAAGAAGGAGGACAAATAGATGGAAGGAATCGTTAACGGATTACTGGAATTCTTTTATATCTTGATAGGATTGCTGTCGATCATGACGGCTGTACGGGTTTTTCGCGAAGCGGATCATCCCACCCGATTAGGCACCTCTGCTTTTTGGTTACTGCTAGGGATCGTCTTTGCTTTCGGGAATTTCTTGCCGTATCTTGTGGACGGGATTTTGATCGTTTTGATGGGCTGTTTGACCTTCTTCAAACAAGTGCAGATTGGTAAAATCGTGGACGTGGATGATGAAAAAGCAGAAGCATCGGCTAAACGGATCGGTAGTACGATCTTCGTGCCATGTATCAGCTTAGCATTGATCGCTGTGGTGATTTCTTATACACCATTAGGAGGCCAAGTTGGAATCGGGATCGCATCGATCTTAGCGCTCTTGTTGGCAGTCGTGCTAACTTCCGCTAAACCGAAAACAGTGCTGGAAGATTCCGACCGGATGCTTCGTCAAGTCGGAACTGCCGGTATCTTGCCGCAGTTATTAGCAGCACTAGGTGTCATTTTTAACGCTGCTGGTGTCGGTGATGTGATTTCTCAAGGAATCTCTGGTGTCGTGCCAGAAGGCAATCGTTTTATCGGCGTCGTGGCTTACTGTTTAGGAATGATGATCTTTACTATGATTATGGGAAATGGTTTTGCGGCATTTACCGTTATTACTGCAGGCATCGGTGTACCTTTTGTGATGGAGCAAGGCGGCGACCCAGTCGTTGCTGGTGCGTTGGCAATGACCGCTGGTTTTTGTGGCACATTGCTGACTCCGATGGCAGCCAATTTCAATGCACTGCCAGTGGCCTTGTTAGAGATGAAAGACCCCAATGGCGTCATTAAAGCACAAGCCCCAATTGCATTCTTGTTGTTAGTGATCCACATCGCTTTAATGTACTTTTGGGCATTTTAGTGGTAAAACAAAGAGGGAAGGATGATGGAAATGAAACTATTAATTACTGGATTTGATCCATTTGGCGGAGAAGCAATCAATCCTGCCTTAGAAGCAGTGAAATTACTGCCAGATACAATTCATGGTGCACAGATCGTGAAAGCAGAGATCCCCACTGTATTTGGGAAATCAGCAGCGATCGTCGCAGAGAAAATTGAAGAGATCCACCCAGATGTCGTTTTAAACATTGGCCAAGCGGGTGGACGGTTTGCCATCTCACCAGAACGAGTGGCGATCAATGTGGATGATGCCCGGATTCCTGATAACGAAGGCAATCAACCCGTCGATGAAGCGATCCAAACAGAAGGGAAGCCTGCTTACTTCACACAACTGCCGATCAAAGCAATGGTAGAAAACATGAAAAAAGCAGGAATACCGGCAGCCGTTTCTAATACTGCTGGAACCTTCGTCTGCAACCACATCATGTATCAAGTACAATACATGATCGATACAAAATACCCTGAAATGAAGGGTGGTTTTATCCACGTGCCGTTTATTCCTCAGCAAGTCGTCGATAAAGCAGGACAGCCTGCAATGAGCATCGAAGACATCGCCAAAGGATTGACTGCAGCGGTGGAAGCCATCGTTGATTATGCCGACAAAGAAGATCTAAAAGCAATTGGCGGCGCGATCCATTAATCATTAAAGAGTACATCCTTTCGGGGATGAAACAAATGTCTTTAAGGCGAGAAGACCTGATCAGCAAGCATGCGATCAGGTCTTTTTTTGGACTATTTTGAAAAAATCATTGGCGATTTCTGTATGTTTACCCTTCTATCAGACATTTCTCATTTTGACGGATCAAATGAAAAAGAAAGACAGAAAATGAATGTAAGTTACATTTAACCATGTTTTTTTATTATTTTTTTTGCTTTATTTCTTATAAATAAAGAAAGGAAAAATAGCATTTAACGAATGTTTGATGAGAGTAAGGTAAGTAAATACCAAGAAAACTTTCTGTCAGAGGTGTTTTTTATCGAAAAAAGGATTGCTTTTTTAATAATTATTAATTAAAATCTTATCTAACTTCAGAAATCGCATGATTATTCTGAAAATTAATTCAATTAAGGGGTAGGACAGGATGAAGAATAAATGGGCCTATGGTTTAGTGGCTGTGTGTGGCGTGGCGTTAGCCGGTTGTACAACGGGCGGAACAAATAGTTCAAGCAATGACACAGCAGCAAGCGGCGACAGCAGTGCAGAACAAGTGTTTAACGTAGTGGTTTCACAAGAAATGCCAAGTGCGGATCTCTCATTAGCAACCGATACGATCAGCTTCAGTGCATTGAACAATGTATATGAAGGACTGTATCGTTTGGATGCTGACAGTACACCACAACCTGCTGGTGCAGCTGAAGCAGCTGAAGTCAGCGAGGATGGACTGACTTACAAGATCAAATTACGTGAAGATGCGAAATGGTCAAATGGTGACCCTGTTACAGCAGCGGATTATGTCTATGGTTGGCAACGGACAGTCAAACCTGAAACAGCATCAGAATACGCGTATCTATTTTCACCAGTTAAGAACGCAGATGCCATCACAGCAGGTGATACGGATCCATCAGAGCTAGGCATCAAAGCAGTGGGGGATTATGAATTAGAAATCACCCTAGCAAAAGCAACACCTTACTTTGACTACTTATTAGCATTCCCATCCTTCTTCCCACAAAATCAAAAAGTGGTAGAAGAAAATGGCGATCAATATGCGTCAACTAGCGACAATGCTGTCTATAATGGACCGTTTGTCTTGACTGGGTTTGATGGACCAGGAACGGATACGGAATGGGCTTATGAAAAGAACGACCAATATTGGGACAAAGATACTGTTAAATTACAAACGATCAACGTAAGCGTCGTGAAGGAATCCTCAACTGCCTTGAACCTTTTCCAAGATGGACAAGCAGATGATGTCATCCTAACAGGTGAATTAGCGCAACAAATGGCTAACGATGAAGCCTTCGTTTCTCAACCAGAAGCAACGACTTCTTACCTAGAATTGAACCAACGTGATGAAGATTCACCTTTCCGTAACGAAAACTTACGTAAAGCGATCTCTTATGCGATCGACCGTGATGCCTTAGTGACATCGATCTTAGGGGATGGTTCGATTGCTTCAACTGGGTTGGTACCAGAAGGCATGACCTTCAGCCCTGGTGATCATACAGACTTCACGGAAGCAGCTGGCAGCGTCATTGAATACAATGAAGAACAAGCCAAAGAACATTGGGAAAAAGCCAAAGAAGAATTAGGGATCGATTCATTAGAATTTGATATCTTAGCTTCTGATACAGACTCAACGAAGAAAATCATTGAGTACTTGCAAGATACGATCGAAAAAACATTGGACGGTGTGAAAGTCACGTTAAGTCCAGTACCATTCTCTGTTCGTTTGGATCGTTCAAACGCTGGTGATTTTGATACAGTAATGGGTGGTTGGGGTGCTGACTATGCCGATGCAAGTAGTTTTACTGACTTGTTTACGACAGGCAACTCATACAACCGTGGGCAATGGAGCAACGAAGAATATGATGCAGCCGTTGAAGCAGCGGGTACAACCAATGCCAATGACCCTGACAAACGTTGGGAAGATCTAGTCAATGCAGAAAAAATCATTATGAATGAACAAGGTGTCATTCCAGTTTATCAAAAAGCGGAAGCACACTTACGTGCAACAAAAGTCAAAGGTGTTGTTGCTCACGCAGCGGGCGCACAATACGACTACAAGTGGACATCAATCGAATAATCACGAGTAGTTGACTTGAAATGCCGAAGAAAAGGCTGGGACAATTTCTTGTCTCAGCCTTTTGCTTCTCATTTCAATGAGTAAAACTATAAGAATGAAATTAACTAGTAGCAATCATTAAAAAGAGCAATGAAAGGAATAACAAGAAGACACCAGGCCATAACCAAAAGGCGTAGCTCTGTTTGCCGACTTGGGATAATTTCAGATAATCTGTTTTATTTTTGGAAAAAGCTTTCTTCATGGAGTATTGAAAATGGTCAAAGAAACCAGAAGCAAATACCCATAAAAAACCGCCAATGATCAAAAAGAACAGCGCCCACAAGAAAAGGGCATCTGAAAGAGCTGCTATGGAAAATTCATTTTTTATGGCTAACCATCCGCCAGAAATTGCGAGGCATAGGAGGGGTATGAGCCCACTACTTTTTTTTATTTTCATGATCTGACTCCTTTTTAATGATTCGTACTATGTTAATTTACATAATTATTGAATAGAAGTCAAAATACTTAAGGGGGAAACTGCGTGAACAGCTTTTTGAAATATTTATTGAAACGAGTGTTCTACATGGTCTTAACATTATGGCTGATTGCCACGATCACCTTTTTCTTGATGCAATTTTTGCCAGGAACACCATATACGAATGCTGAAAAATTAAGTCCAGAACAAATTGCCTTGCTAAATGAGCAAGCAGGATTGGACAAACCGATCATTACCCAATATTGGCTTTATTTGACCAATTTACTAAAAGGTGACTTTGGGATCTCTTTCCAATTTAAAAACCAGCCAGTAGCGAATTTATTATCAGGAAGAATCGGACCTTCACTGCAACTAGGGCTACAAGCGATCATCTTTGGTACGTTCTTTGGGATCATTTTAGGAACGATCTCTGCGATGAAGCAAAATACTTGGATCGATACAACGTCTACCTTAGTGGCGATCTTAGGACGTTCGATCCCTAACTTTGTCTTTGCCGTGTTGCTGCAATACATTTTTGCCATCAAACTAGGGATCTTACCGATTGCTAAGTGGGAGACTTTTGCCAGCACGATCCTACCGACCGTCGCCTTGGCGATGTCGCCGTTAGCGGATTCCGCCAGGTTTATTCGAACCGAGATGGTGGAAGTGCTGCATAGTGATTATGTCGAGTTGGCACGAGCAAAAGGGTTAAGCCGCTGGGAAATTGCCTTCAAGCATGGTTTGCGGAATAGTTTGATTCCATTATTGACGCTGTTAGGACCGCTAGCTGTCGGTTTGATGACGGGTTCTCTTGTCGTAGAAAATATTTTTGCGATCCCAGGTATCGGTGAACAGTTCGTAAAATCAATCATGACCAATGACTATCCAACGATCATGGCGGTAACAATTCTTTATTCCGCGATGTTGGTCTTTGTTATTCTTGTTGTTGATATTTTATATGGAATCGTTGATCCGCGGATCCGAGTTTCAGAAGGGAGTCGTGGCTAATGGCAGAGAAACCTTACACAGCAAATGATGTTGCTGCCATCGATGCAGCCAAATTTCAACCGTTACAAAAAAATACCAATGAAGAGCGTGAAGCGATCGCAACCCCTTCATTAACGTTTTTCCAAGATTCATGGCGTCGTCTGAAAAAGAACAAAGCCGCGGTCTTCTCAATCATTTTGTTGCTGATCATTATCGCGATCTCAATCATTACGATTTTTGTCTCGCCGCATGATCCAACCGCGCAAAATGTAACCTTTACAAATCTGCCGCCGAAAATTCCTGGTATCAACATCAATGGCTTAAACGGCTATGCGATGGTGGGAGGCGAGCTAGTAGATAAGTATGCAGCTGCCAATGTTCCTGACGGGACGTATTTCCTTTTAGGAACGGATGGCTTGGGTCGTGACCTATTGAGTCGTCTATTCGTAGGGACACGTATTTCCTTGTTGATCGCGTTTATCGCGGCAATGCTTGACATCATCTTTGGTGTAACCTATGGCCTGATCTCTGGTCTTTTAGGTGGACGGATCGATAATGTGATGCAACGTTTTCTAGAAATCTTATCTGGTATTCCCAACTTGGTGGTAATGATCTTGATGTTGGTGGTTTTTGAACCTGGGATCTTCTCGATCGTGGCAGCAATGGCGATCACTAACTGGATTCCAATGGCGCGGATCGTACGGGCCCAAACGATGAAACTAAAAGATCAAGAATTCGTTTTAGCCGCAACGACGCTGGGGGAAAGTCGCCTCAAGATTGCGATGAAACACGTATTACCGAATATTTCCAGCGTGATCATCGTACAAATGATGTTCAGTATTCCCTCGGCGATTTTCTTCGAGGCCTTCCTAAGCTTTATTGGGCTAGGATTAAAACCACCTTCAGCATCTTTAGGGATGTTACTAAGCGATGGCTACAAAACCTTCTTGTTCCTGCCTTACCAAATGTGGGTACCAGCTGTGACCTTGTCTGTGATTATGATTGGGTTCAACTTGCTGGCAGACGGTTTGCGTGATGCCTTTGATCCGAAAATGAAAGAGTGATTGCTATGAAAAAAGTCTTAGAAGTGAAAAACTTAGAAATTTCTTTTGACACCTTTGCTGGGAAAGTCCAAGCGATCCGCGATGTCAGTTTCGATCTATACAAAGGAGAAACCTTGGCGATCGTGGGCGAATCTGGGAGCGGCAAGTCCGTGACGACCCGCAGTATCATGGGGTTGTTAGCCAGCAATGCCAATGTCGATAATGGCCAGATCCTCTTCAATGGGACGGACATTTTGAAAAAATCCGAAAAAGAACTGCAAAAAATCCGTGGCAAGGAAATCGCCATGATTTTCCAAGATCCAATGACTTCATTGGACCCAACGATGCCGATTGGCAAGCAAGTGGCAGAATCATTGATGAAGCACAACAAAATCAGTAAAAAAGAAGGCTTGCGACAAGCGTTGGAACTATTGAACCTTGTCGGCATCCCGAATGCTGAGAAACGCTTGAAAAATTATCCGCATCAATTTTCTGGTGGTCAGCGGCAGCGGATCGTCATTGCGATTGCGTTGATCTGTTACCCGCAGATCTTGATTGCAGATGAACCAACGACTGCATTGGATGTAACGATCCAAGCACAAATCTTAGAGTTATTAAAAGATATCCAGAAGAAAATCAATTCGTCCATCGTCTTCATTACCCATGACTTAGGGGTCGTTGCCAATGTGGCGGATCGGGTGGCCGTGATGTACGGTGGGAAAATCGTCGAAGTGGGGACCGCAGAAGAGATCTTCTACAATCCGCAACATCCATACACTTGGGGCTTGTTAGGTTCGATGCCGACGTTAGAAGGAACAGGCGATCGCTTGTACGCGATTCCTGGTTCACCTCCAGATTTGTTAGATCCGCCAACAGGCGATGCTTTTTATCCACGGAACGAGTTTGCCTTGCAGATCGATGCTGAACAGCAACCGCCATTCTTTGACGTCTCACCGACGCACAAAGCGGCCACTTGGCTATTAGCGCCGCAAGCACCGAAAGTGACTCCGCCGGATGAGATCTTGATTCGCTGGAAAAAATTCCAAGAAAAAAATACTCAGGCATCTGTCTAAAGGAGGAGAAACGGTTGGAAAAAGTTTTACTTGAAGTAAAGAATCTCAAACAATATTTTAACGTTGGCCGCAAAGACGAAGTCAAAGCCGTCGATGATATCTCCTTCCAAATCTATGAAGGAGAAACCTTTGGTCTAGTCGGTGAATCCGGAAGCGGAAAATCGACGACTGGACGGACGGTGATTCGTTTGAATAACCCTACCGGAGGCGAAGTTCTTTTTGATGGACAAGATGTTATGAAAATCAAAGGCAAGAAACCGCTGGCTGATTTTCGTCGAGAAGTTCAAATGGTCTTCCAAGATCCTTATGCTTCCTTGAATCCACGGATGAAAGTTCGGGACATTATTGCCGAAGGGATCGATATTAACGGACTAGCCAAAAATGAAAAAGAACGCAATGATCGGGTGGATGAACTTTTGCGAACCGTCGGACTAAACCCAAGTCACGGGACCCGTTATCCTCATGAATTTTCAGGTGGACAACGTCAGCGGATCGGGATCGCCCGCGCGTTAGCCGTCGATCCAAAATTCATCATCTGTGATGAACCGATCTCGGCATTGGATGTTTCGATCCAAGCCCAAGTCGTCAACTTGCTGCAAGATCTGCAAGAAGAACATAAATTGACGTACTTGTTTATCGCCCATGATTTATCGATGGTCAAACACATCAGCGATCGGATCGGCGTGATGCACAACGGCAAACTGCTAGAAGTAGGCACCAGCGATGAAATCTATCATTACGGGGTCCATCCGTATACTGAAAGTCTTTTATCAGCGATTCCGCTGCCAGATCCTGACCATGAGCGTCAACGCAAACGGATCAAATACGTCAGCGAACCAAACGATAACCAAGAACGAGCAATGGAAGAGATCGCACCAGGACATTTCGTTTATGCCACGAAAAAAGAAGCCAAGATCTATCAAGAAAAGTTAGCACAAAAAAAGGGGAACTAGCGTCAAAGGTATAGGGAGTGTTAGGAGGAGATGAAACTGGGTGTTTTAAAAGCATACAAATTTCGGATCTATCCTAATGGACAGCAAAAACAGTTTTTCATCGAAACCTTCGGCTGTGTACGTTTTACGTACAATCAACTGCTAGAGGCAAAGATGGAGGAGCTGGCCAACAATGAAGCAAAGCAAGGGTTGACGCCAGCCAAACTAAAAAAGGAGTATCCTTTTTTGAAGGAGACCGATAGTTTGGCATTGGCGAATGCACAACGGAATCTGGACCGAGCGTTTCGAAATTACTTTCAAAAGCGGGCTGGCTTTCCAAAAATGAAAACCAAAAAAAGTATCTGGCAATCGTATACCACCAATAATCAGCAGCACACCATTTATTTTGAAGACGATCAAATCAAGCTGCCAAAGCTTAAAACATTGGTTCCCGTAAAAAAGCATCGGGCGATCAAAGGGAAGATCAAATCGGCAACGATCTCAGCAAAAAACAACGAAGAGTTTTACATCTCGATCCTTTGTTTGGAAGAGATCTCGCCATTGCCGAAGCAGCAAGCCTCTGTCGCTGTTGTTTATGATCCGCAGCAGTTGGTCAAAGCCAACCAGCCGATACCCATCACCTGTGAACATGCCATCCAAACGAAGCAAAAGCTGACGCGAGCAGAACGCAAGCTTCAGGTGAAAGCGACGGCGGTCAAACGGAAAAAAATCCTTTTGACCCAGGCGCGAAATTATCAGAAGCTAAAAGGAAAGGTCGCTCGCCTTTATCGTTTTCACTGCTGTCAAAAGCGGGAATTCATCGATCAAGTCAGCTACCATCTCGTAAAACAGTACGATACGATCTATTTGGAACAAATCGCAGAAGATACGGTTTTAAAAGCTGGTCATTACAGCATCAGTGATTGGCATCAATTCGTTCGTAAAATCCAGTACAAAGCGCAGTGGTACGGCAAAGAACTGCGTTTTGTTACGTTGGATACGCAGGACCAACAGAAGCTAGAACGGCTCTCAGGCGAAATGAGCAGCTGAGCCGCTTGAACTGGAAGGAACGCCAGGGATCGCCTTGGGTATAGAAAAAATCTTTCTGATTTTTGTTTCTAGGAACCACGTTCACTAATTATGATTAACCAGCAACCCCCTGCCAAACTACGGTCTGACAGGGGGTTGTATTTTTTTACATTTTGTCACCTAAAAATGCGTCATTTAAGCGATAGATCTTTGAGGGACGCCCGATGCCGACGGGCTTTTCGCCAACTTCCGTAAAATATTGGAGCATGGATTTTTTAAAGTTGGAATGATCGATCATTTTAAAATCGATCCCTAAAAACTTGGCGAATACTTTACGGGCTTCCGTGATCGTAAAGTCTTTGCCTAACACGAGCAGCACTTGTGGCTCGTGTTCCATCTTGTTGGCAACCCGTTTGAAAGCTTTGAGGATGATCGCGCTGTGGTCAAAAGCCAACGTATCTTTTCCAACAGAGGCGCCAGTCACTAGGTCAAGAATGATCTCGATCTCGCCGCTGGTCAAATAAATTTGATTGGCTTTTCTTTCTAAAGAGAACCAGCGTACTTGGTTCGCATCGTCACCGGCACTTAAGGGTTCTTCACCGATAAAAGCCAAATAGCTGACGGTGATCACCCAACCGCGAGGATCGCGATCTGGGGTGCTGAAGGTATGCAGCTGTTCGATGTTTTGCTTGGAGATGGTGACCCCGATCTCTTCTTGCGTCTCACGGATCACACTTTGCCCCGTCGATTCATTGGGATTGACGAAGCCTCCCGGCAATGCCCAAGAATTACGGAAAGGGTGGCCTTTTCTTTGGATCAGCGCAATTTTTAATTGTTCTTCTTCTTTGTTGTAACACATCAAAACCATATCGACGGTTACGGAAGGTTTCTCGTATTTCGGCTGATCTTGCGCCTGATACCATGTAAGAAACTCTGCTTCTGACGCTTCTTTTTCATAGTAGTGTTTTTCAGCTGATTTTGAGGTAAATTCTTTCATTGGTTTCTCCTGCCTTAGATAAAGTAAGTAGCTGAACGCGACGGTTTTCCTTAACGGAAAAAATAAGGAACGATCAAATTAAGGAAAAATAATGCGAGATAAAGCCAAGAAGACGGCGGGTGTTCTTTGAGTGCTGAATAGCCCCAAAGAGCGATCCAGAGCAAAAAAAGCACACGGAGGACTGCCATCGCTGTTGCAAAGAGCGCAGCATAATCATGGCTATTGAAGTACGCAAACAAAAAGGGGTAACTTGTGGTTGAAAAAAGCAAGTGTCCCACAGAAAGCACAGTTAAAAGCAAAAAATGCTGTTTGTTTTTTCGAGTCATAGCGTTCCTTTCTATAAGTGAAGTCTTCCTCATTATAGCAAAAGAAGCACCTGTTAATCAAAGACCGTCTGCAAGAAGCTTTTTCAGATCCTTTTTCTCAAAAAAAGCAATAAATGACTAGAAATGCTGCTGAAAAGGCACGAAATAGGTATACTAGAGGAAAGAAGGTGAGCCGCAGAGAATTCTTTCGAGAGGGGGGACAAAGAGGTGAAGACAATCAAGTTTCTCGTTTTTCTATTGCTGTTGTTGATCATTAGTGGCTGTACCCGTTTCCGTCAGCTGCAAGAGCAGCCGACGGATTTGATGGTTGGGCAAAGTGTCAATCGAATCCCTGCCGATACGTTTATGGGGCCCCCATTCCCTCAACAAGCAACCCTTCGTCTGGAAGTGGAAATCAGCACAGCAACATCCGGACGCTTCAAACTGTACAATCATTCCGATCAGAGGGTGATCTACGACAACTATTTTGCAGTGGATGTTTTCGAGGGGGATGAATGGCGGGAACTCCTTTTTAAAGAAGACGTGGTTTTTCAAGACATCGGTCTTTATGCCTCTGCCCACAGTCAAACAACTTTATTAATCAATTGGTCGGAGTATTTTGGCACCTTGTCGAAAGGAACCTATCGCTTGATCAAAGAAGTGACCATTGAAGAAGAGGGACCACAAACGCTGATGATAGAATTTATGATCGAATAATCGCTAGTTGCCGCTTGGAAGACACAAAACGATCAGAAAAAAGAAGCAACTCCCTCACTAGCACCCTTTGTATCTAAGCAAGATTCTTCCCCTAGAACATTGAAGTGAACGGCTATCTGCGCTATGATAACTAGTAGAAGAGAAATGCTCAAATCTGCTGGTTTATTTGCTGCGTGTTAAGGACCAAAACGATTCCTTTGTTCCTTGTAGACCATGGAAAAAGGTCTTAGGTTATCCGCTTTTTTGATTAAAATTATAGCATTTTTGGGTTGCGAACTGTATACTACCTAAGTATACACTTTACTAGTGAAAAGGAGGACTTGCGTCCATGGCTGAAAAAGAAACATTCTATATTACGACGCCAATTTATTATCCAAGCGGCAAGCTGCATATCGGGAATTCTTACACGACGATCGCTTGTGATGCGGTAGCACGATACAAACGATTGATGGGCTTTGATGTCTTTTATTTGACGGGTGTCGATGAGCACGGTCAAAAAATTGAGAAAAAAGCAGAAGAACTTGGCGTAGATCCGCAAGAATACGTCGACAAAATGGCAGCTGACGTCAAGAAACTATGGAACACACTAGACATCAGTTACGATAAATTTATCCGCACAACGGATGATTACCATAAAAAAGCTGTTCAAAAAATCTTCCAGCAATTGCTTGATCAAGGAGATATCTATCTTGGTGAATATGAAGGGTGGTATTCCGTTTCTGATGAAGAATACTTTACTGAAACGCAATTAGCAGAAGTTTACCGAGATGAAGAAGGCAAAGTCATCGGCGGTAAAGCGCCAAGCGGTCATGAGGTAGAATTGGTGAAGGAATCTTCTTATTTCTTCCGCATGAGCAAATATGCCGATCGTTTGGTTGAATACTATGATGAGCACCCCGAGTTCATTCAACCAGAATCACGTAAAAATGAAATGCTGAATAATTTCATCAAACCAGGGTTAGAAGACCTGGCTGTTTCCAGAACGACCTTTAAATGGGGCATTCCAGTCACTGCTAGCCCTGAACACGTGGTGTATGTGTGGATCGATGCGTTATCCAACTATATTACGGCATTGGGCTATGGCTCAGACGACGATTCCTTGTTCCAAAAATATTGGCCAGCTGACGTGCATATGGTTGGGAAAGAAATCGTGCGTTTCCATACAATCTATTGGCCAATCATGCTGATGGCATTAGACTTGCCATTGCCGAAAAAAATCTTTGGTCATGGCTGGTTGATGATGAAAGACGGCAAGATGTCGAAATCTAAAGGCAATGTCGTTTATCCAGAAATGTTAGTGGAGCGCTACAGTTTAGATGCGTTGCGTTATTACCTCTTACGGGCGGTTCCTTTTGGTAGCGATGGTGTATTTACACCAGAAGATTTCGTTTCTCGTTTGAACTACGATCTAGCCAATGACTTAGGCAACCTGTTGAATCGGACGATCGCTATGATCAATAAATATTGTGATGGCTTAGTCCCAGATTATGCCTCAAAAGTGACGCCTTTTGATAGCGAGCTGTCAACGACTGCGGCCAATGTGGTTGGTCGTTACCATGAAGCCATGGATAAAATGGAATTCAGTACGGCATTGTCAGAAGTTTGGACATTGATCTCCCGTGCCAACAAATACATTGACGAAACTCAACCATGGGTATTAGCCAAAGAAGAAGAAAAGCGTGCTGAATTAAACAGTGTAATGGTTCATTTAGCGGAAAGCTTACGCATCGTTGCGATCTTATTGCAACCGGTGATGACAGAAACACCAGCCAATATTTTCCAACAATTAGGATTGGCTTCTGTTGCCATGGATCTGAAAGATTTACGCTTTGGTGAATTTCCAAGCGGTACGAAAGTCGTTGCCAAAGGCACACCGATTTTCCCTCGTTTGGAACTTGAAACAGAAGTAGCCTACATCCAAAAGAAAATGGCTGAAGGGACGCAAAGTCCAGAAGAAACAGTCAAATGGAATCCAGAAGAAACCACATTGCAATCCGAAAAAGCCGAGATCAAATACGAAGACTTCGACAAGATCGAATTAAAAGTGGCAGAAGTCGTTGACTGTCAAAAAGTCAAAGGCGCCGACAAGTTGCTGCAATTCCGCTTAGCTGCGGGAGATGATCAAGATCGTCAAATTTTATCGGGGATCGCTGAATTTTATCCAGAACCGCAAGATTTGATCGGTAAAAAAGTCGTGATCGTTGCTAACTTGAAACCGCGGAAAATGCGGGGACAAGTCAGCCAAGGAATGATCCTTTCAGCAGAAGACAATGACGGTCGTCTGCAAATCGTGGAAGCACCAAAAGGCATGCCAAACGGTTCGATCATCGCCTGATTCTTAGGAGAAATCCTTCTGCTAGTTTCAGCAAAATTAAAATTGCCAGACCTGAAAAGTTTTTGTATAATGTAGGTTATTGACATGAACATGAGGGAGTAATTGGCGGATTTTATCTGCGGCAGTATCACCATCCTGAAAGAAATTTCTGGTGCTGTCTTAAACAGTGAGACTTATGTATGCTTAGACAGTGCATACATAAGTCTATTTTTTTTCATATCATGTACAATAAAGGAAGAGTAAATATAAAAGGAGGAGAAACATGTCAGAAGAAAACAAAAAGGAACAGCTATCGCAGGCGTTTTATGCGCAAGAAGCGCAGCATGTTCTGGAAGAAATGCAAACAGATGCCAATGGATTAACGAACGATGAAGCACAAAAACGCTTATCTGAGTACGGTCCCAACGAATTAGAAGAAGGCAAAAAGAAATCGATGGTACAAAAATTCTTTGAACAATTCAAAGATTTAATGATCATTGTTTTGCTAGCGGCGGCGATTATCTCAGCAGTCGTTTCCCATGAAGTCGTGGACTCAATTATTATTTTAGCAGTTGTCATTATCAACGCGATCATGGGTGTCGTTCAAGAGGCGAAGGCGGAGCAGGCGATCGAAGCACTAAGAGAAATGTCTACACCAAATGCCAATGTGTTGCGTAATGGTCATACCGTCACCATCAAGAGCGATGAATTGGTGCCGGGGGATATTGTCCTATTAGAAGCTGGAGATGTCGTACCGGCAGATTTACGCCTTTTAGAAGCAAGTTCTTTAAAAATTGAAGAAGCTGCTTTGACCGGTGAGTCCGTACCAGTCGAAAAAGAATTGACCGTCATCGAAGGGACGGATGTCGGTATCGGCGATCGCGTCAATATGGCATATTCAAACAGTAATGTGACCTATGGCCGCGGCAAAGGGGTCGTGGTCAATACAGGGATGGGAACTGAAGTTGGGAAAATCGCTGGCATGCTGGCTAGCGCCCAAGAAACCGAAACACCATTGAAGCGTAACTTAAATGAACTAGGAAAATTCCTGACGATCGCCATCATTATCATTGCAGTGATCATGTTCTTTGTTGGAACGATCTTTAACAATACGTCATGGGTCGACATGCTATTGACTTCGATCTCATTAGCAGTAGCGGCGATCCCAGAAGGGCTGCCAGCGATCGTAACGATCATCTTAGCCTTAGGTACGCAAGTAATGGCGAAACGAAATGCAGTGATCCGTAAATTGCCAGCGGTTGAAACCCTTGGGGCAACCGATATTATCGCTTCTGATAAAACTGGTACGTTGACGTTGAATCAAATGACCGTGGAAAAATTGTATGTCAATGACAAGCAACATGCTGCTTCAGAAGATATTCCGTTAGACAACATGGCATTAAAAGTCATGAACTTTGCCAATGATACAAAATTTGGTGAAGAAGGCAACTTGATCGGTGATCCGACTGAGACCGCATTGGTGCAATTCGGGATGGATCAAGGATTCCATGTGCGAGATCTTGTCAATCAAGAACCACGGGTAGCAGATCTGCCATTTGATTCTGACCGAAAACTTATGAGTACGATCCACCAACAAGAAGACGGCCGCTATTTAGTTGCTGTCAAAGGCGCACCAGATGTCTTGCTAGGCAGAACCTCAAAAGTACTATTGGACGGCCAAGAGCTGCCGATGACCAATGAAGAAAAAGAAAAAATCTTATTCAACAATACCGATATGGCAAAACAAGCACTGCGGGTATTGGGGATGGCCTACAAATATGTAGACCAAGTACCAGAAAACTTAGAATCAGAAATCGTCGAAAATGATTTGGTCTTTGCTGGCTTAGTCGGAATGATCGACCCAGAACGGGCAGAAGCAGCCGATGCGGTACGTTTAGCCAAAGAAGCTGGGATTCGTCCAATCATGATCACCGGAGACCACCGCGATACAGCTGAAGCCATTGCGGGACGTTTAGGGATCATCAAACCGGGCGATGATGATGCCGTCTTGACTGGCGCTGAACTCAATAAAATGAGCGAAGAAGAGTTTGCCCAAAAGGTAGCGAACTACTCAGTCTATGCACGGGTATCACCTGAACATAAAGTTCGCATCGTCAAAGCTTGGCAACAAGAAGGCAAAGTCGTTGCCATGACTGGTGACGGGGTCAACGATGCACCATCACTGAAGCAAGCCGATATTGGTGTCGGCATGGGGATCACAGGTACCGAAGTTTCTAAAGGTGCTTCCGATATGGTCCTAGCAGATGACAACTTTGCTACGATCGTCGTAGCAGTGGAAGAAGGACGAAAAGTCTTCTCCAATATTCAAAAAGCGATTCAATACTTGCTAGCCGCTAACCTAGGAGAAGTTTTGACCTTGTTCTTAGCAACCTTGTGGGGTTGGGACTCGCTATTGCCGATCCACTTGCTTTGGATCAACCTAGTAACGGATACATTCCCAGCAATTGCTTTAGGAATGGAGCCTGCTGAAAAAGATCTAATGAAACATGCACCGCGGGGACGCAGTTCCAACTTCTTCTCTGGTGGTGTGATGAGCAGTATCATCTACCAAGGGATCTTAGAAGCGGCAACCGTGCTGTTCGTTTATTGGTCAGCGATCCAATGGCCCGTTCACAATACGTACGATGCGATCCATGCCGATGCCTTAACGATGGCCTTTGCCACGTTAGGATTGATGCAGTTGTTCCATGCCTTCAACGTCAAATCGATCCATCAGTCGCTCTTTAAAGTAGGGGCATTTAGAAACAAAGCCTTCAACTGGGCGATCCTGTTGTCCTTTGCGTTGATGCTGGTGATCTTCATCGTGCCAGGATTAAATGATATCTTCCGTGTTGCACACCTTGACTTGTATCAATGGGGCATCGTTTTAGGCGCCTCCTTTGCGATCATTCCAGTCGTTGAGATCGTCAAAGCGATCCAACGAGCAATGGGACGCAAATAAGCCAAAAATAAACGGAAAAACAATCAATGGTCTGCTGTCCTTCTCCCTGGGCAGCAGGCCTTTTTTGCTGGCTTATTTTCGATAAACCCTGCGGCTGTTACTTGACCTTTTCATTTGCAGTAAGAAACGGTAAAATAGGAGATAATAACAAAGAAAGTAGGGGACCCACTGTGCGACCAAACTTAGGTTTTTATGTACAAACAATCAACGATCTTGTCAAAGAAACAGAAGCGATCGGGGAGAAAATGAATCCCAATTATGAAGAGATCCGCAAAGCGATCGACGAGAAGAAAGAAGCCGAGGTAACACCTGAGCGGCTAGCAGAGATTACTAGAATTTTTAAAGAAGGCACGGACAAATACCGTTTGATGCTGGAAAAAATCAGCAAATTACGTCCCCCAGCGAATGTGATGGGGATCCATAAAAAATTCGAGCGGGCGTATATGAAATATGTTGCTGGCTGTGATGAGATGATTTTGAGTCTCGATAACAAAATCGACCAAGAAGCCTTTGATGCGGCAGAAGCCAAGCAAGATGAAGCAACCGACGAAATTTCTTTTGCCATTCAACGGATGACGGCTTTATTGTTAAAAAAATGATAAACATTCAAGTTAAACAAGAGTTATTTAATTTAACTGTTATGTTTTTCACATGTAAAGTTTTTTTATCGGAGGTATAATGAATTCACAACCAACAACCTTTTTATTTTTCATTTTACTCCTTTTGCCATCAGGACTAACCAACCTGATGGTTTTTTTGTGTTTCAAGTGTTTTTTAATGAAACGTTTCCAGCGATAACGGGTTTAGTTTGTGAATAAAATATAAAGGAAAAGCAACAGGGGGTACTGAACTTGCGCTTTTTTGCCGATCAATGCTATACTTAGGGCACTATTAAACGAAATGAGGGATCCTCCATTGAAAAATTAACCAATTTGTTGAAAGCTGCATGAAACTGTTCCTCCAAGGGGATAGTCTGCAGATTTTCAGGATTGGTTGACTTTTTCGATGGGGGATCTTTTTGTGTACCTCTAAAAACTGATTCTGAAAATAGCTTTAGGTCTACTCTATTCCGTGAATAGAGACGAGGTATATTTATGTCGAATATCAGTATTAATCATTTAACTTTTGGCTTTGACAGCCAAGAACGGTTGCTTTTTGAGGATGCCAACTTGAACCTTGATACACAATGGAAATTAGGGTTGATTGGCAGAAATGGTCGCGGCAAAACGACCTTGCTGCGTCTGCTGCTCAATGAATTGCCTTATAGCGGCTCGATCACCCATGAGCAGCAATTCGTTTATTTTCCCTTACCTGTCGCTGACGATAAGCAACTGACGCTTTTTGTTTTACAGGAATCTGGCGAATTTGAGCAGTGGCGTTTGGAACGGGAATTGAACCTGCTGCAGCTTGATCCAGAAGTTCTTTGGCGGCCCTTTGCCACTTTATCTGGCGGAGAGCAAACGAAAGTCCTGTTGGCGCGGTTGTTCGTTGATGAAGAGAATTTTCCTTTGATCGATGAACCAACCAACCATTTGGATGTGACTGCTCGCGAACATGTTGCCCGCTATTTGCAGCAAAAAACCGGGTTTATTGTTGTGAGCCATGATCGACAGTTTGTCGATGAAGTCGTCGATCATGTATTGGCGATCGAAAAAAGCCGCTTGGTGTTGTACAAAGGGAATTATTCAGTCTATGAGCTGCAAAAGCAGCAAAAAGATGCGTATGAGCAAGAACAAAACAGCAAGTTGAAAAAAGAAATCGGTCGTTTGAAGCAGACGGCAGCCGAGAAAGCGGAGTGGTCCCGAGGACGCGAACGGGACAAATTAGGGTCGCCGACCAAAAAAGGCAGCGGGGCAATCTATGATACGGGGGCGATCGGTGCCCGAGCGGCACGGACCATGAAGCGCTCGAAAGCGATCGTTAAACGGATGGAAGATCAAATTCAAGACAAGTCTGCGTTGTTAAAAGACATTGAGTGGATTGATCCTCTGAAAATGACTCCGCTTGTTAGCCATCATGATGTGTTGCTGGAAGCAGAGCATTTTCAGCTCGGCTATGAGAAGCCTTTGTTTAAACCGCTGACGTTTGCGATCCGTCAAAAAGAGCGCTTGGGGATTCAAGGGGCCAACGGATCTGGCAAGTCCAGTTTGATTGCGAGTATTTTAGGTACTTTCGATGGACAGCAGACAGGGACGATCAAAACAGCCCATGGAATCACCATCAGTTATGTCCGACAAAACTACGAGGACAACTGTGGGATGCTGACAGAATTTGCCCAAGAGCATGGCTTGAATTATCAAGATCTGCTAAATAACTTAAAAAAGCTTGGCTTGGAAAGAGCTGTCTTTCAAACGCCGATCCAGCAAATGAGCATGGGGCAGCGTAAACGCGTGGAACTAGCCAAATCATTAGCGACACCAGCAGAATTGTTTATCTGGGATGAACCGCTAAATTATTTGGACGTCTTCAATCAGAAGCAATTAGAGGAAGTGATCCATTTGGTGGAGCCTTCTATGCTAATCATTGAACACGACCGTTATTTTCTTGAGCAAGTTTCAACGAAATTGCTGACGCTGACGGGTGACTGAGGCGAAGGATAGAATGAAAAAGGATGATTGTTTTTTTAATAATCATCCTTTTTTTGTTATTTTAAAAGAAGAAATACTGATGGTCTTAGTAAACAATTACTAAAGGTGCTTTTGGACAAAAAGTCGCGTAAAAATAGTGTTAACATCAATGGATACTAAAGGATTGATAATTTTTACCCGTTTTTCATGAAAATTTTCTAAAAACGTTAAAATGTTCGTGTTTACTGGCTAGAAACTGCGTTGTTTGGCTCATTGTTTTCTCATTAAAAGGTAAATTAATTAAAAATTCTTTCATAATTCCCAATGATTTTTACAAAACATTTACAATAATGGTATCGAATAAAAACATTCGTTTGTTATGATTAAAACCGAATTTCTTTGAGCGTTTGACCGAAACATCAAGAGTTCGTTTTTTTTGTGACTTGAAATGCCAGTCAACTATTCGGAGGAAAAAGAGAAAATGGAGGGGCAGTTTTGATAGAAGTAGTCGGGTTGAAGAAGGTTTTCGATAATAAGTTTGAAGCCTTGAAAGCAGTAGATTTTACAATAGAAAAAGGCGATTTGGTTTGTTTGTTGGGACCAAGTGGTTGTGGGAAATCGACGATATTGAATTTGATCGCGGGGTTGTTGAGTCCCACCGATGGCGATATCCGCTTTAATGGTTCTTCCGTTGTTAAGACCGAGCCAAAAGACCGCAATATCGGGTTTGTTTTTCAGAATTATGCCCTTTATCCCCATATGACTGTTTTAGAAAATGTCATGTTTCCACTGACAGTCGGAGAGAAAAAGATCAAGAAAAACGAAGCGCAGAAAATTGCTGAAAAGTTCATGAAACTGACCAATATTGAAGAGTTAAGTCAGAAAAAACCAGGAACCCTTTCGGGCGGACAGCAGCAACGGGTAGCGATCACGCGTGCCTTGGTGCAAAGTCCAGAAGTCTTACTACTGGATGAACCATTAAGTAACTTAGATGCCCGTTTGCGCTTGAAGATCCGTGAAGAGATCCGTCGGTTAGTCAAAGAAGTGGGCATCACCACGATCTTCGTGACCCATGACCAAGAAGAAGCTCTTTCTATCAGTGATAAGATCATCTTGATGAACGAGGGGATCATTCAACAAAATGATGATCCGCAAAACCTTTACTTAGAACCAAACAATCTTTTTGTAGCGAAATTCATCGGTAATCCAATCATCAACATCTTGCCAGTAGAAGTCAAAGATGGCCAAATGATCCATCCTGCCTTCACTGTACCAGTTGACCGTTTTACTGACCTTCGCTTCAAGAAACCATTAACAGACGGCCAATACACGTTAGGCATTCGTCCAGAAGATGTGCTGACCACCTTGCAAGCAGGTTTGTTCCAAACGGAAGTCAAGAGTGTGGAGCTGATCGGACGAGAACGAATCTTGAACTTTGATCTGGCTGACAAACATATGAAATCGATCGTTAGTATTGAAGAAATCATTGAAGAAGGCGCGCAAGTGTCATTTGATTTTCATTACAAAAAAGCCTTTATCTTTGATGAAAAAGGAGAGCGGGTCTACTAATGTTCAAAAAAAATTATAACCCTGAGAACCAACCGAAAGCATGGCTGTTTTTACTGCCTTCATTGGTCATTATTTTCTTATTCAGTGTATATCCGCTGTTTCGTTCCTTCATCATGAGTTTCCAAAAAGGAACCTTGATTAACCAACAGTATGCTGGGCTTGAGAACTATCAAAGGGTTTTAACGGACCCAGTCTTCTTTCGAGCACTGCAAAATACGGCGCTCTTTGCTTTTGCGGTCGTACCGATCGCGTTGATCCTTTCTTTAGCGATTGCGTGGATCATTTTTGAAAAAGTCAAATACAAAAGTTTTTTTGAAACGATCTTTTTTATGCCTTATGTCACGAGTACGATTGCCATCGGGATCGTGTTTCGCTACTTTTTCAATGGCTCTTACGGGATCATCAACTATTTGTTGAGTCTTGTCGGCATTCCACCAGTCAACTGGCTGGATAATGTCAATATGAGTATGACGACCTTGATCATCTTTGGCGTTTGGACGAGCCTCGCCTTCAACATTATTATCTTGTTGGCAGGAATGCGCAACATCGACAAAGAACACTACAAAATCGCAAAAATGTTTGGCGCCACCGATGGCGAGATTTTTCGGAAAATCACCTTTCCGCAGTTGATCCCGACTTTTGCCTTCTTGTTAACGGTCAATCTGATCAGTGCCTTTAAAGTCTATACTCAAGTATATGCCTTGTTTGGCGGACAGCCAGGGATCGCCCGCAGTGCAACCACGGCAGTCTTTTATATTTATGACAAATTCCATATCGCCGGACGTCCGGGGATTGCAATGGCGGCAACCGTGATCTTGTTTATCATTATTTTGCTCGTCACCTTTATCCAAAATAAACTTTTGAAGAAAGTGGGCGAATAAACGAATGAAAAAAATTGTCACGATTGTTTCGATGCTGTTTTTAGCAATTTTAGCAGTGATCACGCTGTTTCCCTTTGTCTATATGATTTTAGCTGGTCTAATGACCTACAGTGAAGCAACCAGTATTCCACCGACGATCATGTCAGAGTCTTTCCAATGGAGCAACTACGGGGAAGTCTTTACCCGAGCACCGTTTTTACGCTACTTCTTCAATACGGTCTTTGTTTCAGCGGTCACTACCATAGCGACGCTGATCACGGCAATTTTAGCTGCTTTTGCATTAACGAGTCTTGAATTCAAATACAAGCGTCTCGTGATTGGTTTGATGATCTCCTTACTGATGGTTCCATATGAATCCATCATCTTTACCAATTACAATACGATTGCGCGAATGGGCTTATTGAATACGTATAGTGCGTTGATCATTCCCTTTCTGACCAGTATTTTTTACATCTATTATTTAAACGGTTATTTGCAAAGTATTTCCAATACCTTTTACAAAGCGGCCAAAATCGACGGTGCTAGCGATTTGGCTTACATTCGGCGGATTTTGATCCCCATGTCAAAACCAGCCTTGGTGACAGTCGGGATCTTGACTTTCATCTCTAGCTGGAATTCCTTCTTATGGCCGTTGTTAGTGACGAATGAGAAAAAATACCGTCTCTTAAATAATGGATTGGCTGCCTTTACCACAGAAAGCGGCAGTGACGTTCATTTACAAATGGCGGCAGCGACCTTGACCGTCATTCCAATTCTGATCATTTACTTGATCTTTAGAAAAGAAATTATCAAAGGAGTGGCTAAAGATGGCATCAAAGGATAAAACGACGATTACCTTTCATAGCGGGATCTTAACGATTGGAGGGACCGTCATCGAAGTTGCGTACAAAGATGCCCATATCTTTTTTGACTTCGGTTCGGAGTATCATCCAGAAACACCCTTACCAGATGAAGAATTACAAACGTTAGTTGCGCATCGCTGGATACCAGAACTGAAAAATGTCTACGATCCACGCTTAGATTACACGTACCAAGGAAGCGAAACGAAAGAATACCAAGAAACAGCAGTTTTTCTTTCCCACGCCCATCTGGATCATTCCAAGATGATCAACTTTTTAGACCCAAATATTCCTATGTACACCTTGAAGGAAACCAAAGCGATCCTCGAAGTGTTGAATCAAAAAGGGGACTTCTTGCTGCCCGTTCCTCATGAAGAAAAAAGCTTTGTCCGTGAATTGATTGGCTTAGAACCCCATGATGTGATTCGGGTCGGGGAAATCGAAGTCGAGATCATTCCAGTCGATCATGATGCGTACGGTGCGGCAGCTTTGTTGATTCGCACGCCAGATCATTTTATCGCTTATACCGGTGATTTGCGTTTGCATGGCTATCATCCAGAGCGTACCAAAGAATTCTGTCAGTTAGCCAAACACACGGATTTATTGATGATGGAAGGGGTCAGCATCAGCTTTCCAGAAAGAGAACCGGACCCCAAAGCGATCACAGTGGAAAGTGAAACAGAATTGATCGAGACCTTCGTGCGTTTGGTCAAAGAAAGTCCCCAACGACAAATTACTTTCAATGGCTATCCAGCCAATGTCGAGCGCTTTATGGCGCTTGTTGAAGCCGCGCCGCGGACGGTTGTTTTAGAGGCGACGCAAGCTGCTTTGTTGAAAGAAATTTTCAATAAAGATGTACCGTTCTATACGATCGATGATCAAGTACCAGCGACTCTCGATCCAGCCTTCGCGATTTCTTATCAGGCATTATGTGCCGACACGAGCCAGTACCTTTGGCAAGCAGTCGCGCATTTTGAAAACTTGCAGACGGGTGGTTTGTATATTCACAGTGATGCGCAGCCGTTAGGCGATTTTGATCCAGCTTATCAAGTCTTTTTGGATCAATTGGCAGCACTGGAGATCGAATTTGTCCGTTTGCCAAACTCGGGACATGCGAAACCAGCTGATTTAGATCAGATCATTGCATGGATCGAGCCCCAACGATTGGTTCCAATCCATACGCTGAAACCAGAGAATCTGGTGAATCCGTATGGTGAAAGAATATTGCCGCAACGCGGTGAAAAAATTATTTTAGCGTGATAGAGGAGAGGAAAAAATGAAAACAAAGAAACTTGCATTTGCAGCAGCTGCAGCCGCGACATTGGTATTAGGGGCTTGTGGAAACAACAACGATTCATCTGGTTCTACCGAAAGTGATGAAATCGTTACAGAACTAAGCGAAGATACGACTGTCACCTTTTGGCATGCAATGAATGGTGCGCAAGAAGAATCATTGACGAAATTGACCGAGCAATTCATGGACGAAAATCCAAACATCAAGATCGAATTGCAAAATCAATCAAGCTACTCTGATCTGCAAGCAAAGGTAAATTCAACCTTGCCTTCACCAAAAGATCTGCCAACTATCACCCAAGCATATCCTGGTTGGTTATGGAATGCTGCCCAAGATGACATGCTAGTTGACCTTGGCGAATACATCAACGATGATACTATCGGTTGGGGTGACCAAGAAGAGATCCGCAGTGCCCTTTTAGATGGTGCACAAATCGACGGCGTGCAATACGGGATTCCTTTCAACAAATCTACAGAAATGCTGTTTTACAATGCAGACATGTTAGACGAGTATGGTATTGACGTACCAACAAACCTTGAAGAATTAAAAGAAGCTTCTCAAGAAATCTATGAAAAATCAAACGGTGAAGTCGTAGGTGCTGGTTTTGACTCATTAAACAACTACTATGCCATCGCAATGAAAAATCAAGGCGTTGATTTTGACAAAGACTTGCAATTAGACAGCGATGAATCAAAAGAAGTCATCAACTACTACCTAGATGGTGTCAAAGACGGCTACTTCCGAATCGCTGGTTCTGATCAATACTTGTCTGGACCATTTGCCAATGAGCAAGTCGCAATGTATGTCGGCTCAATCGCAGGGGAAGGCTTTGTTAAAAAAGATACCGAAGGCAAATTTGAATATGACGTAGCAGCTCGTCCAGAACCAATCAACTTGCAACAAGGAACTGACTTGTATATGTTCAACAGCGCAACACCAGAGCAACGCACCGCTGCTTTTGAATACATGAAATACCTAACTTCGCCAGAAGCGCAAAAAACATGGGCGATCGATACCGGCTACATGCCAGTTGTTGAATCTGTTTTGGAAAGCGATGAATACAAAAACAATCCTGGAACAAAAGTCGCTGCCAAATTAGAAGATGCAACCAAAGAATTGTTCTCGATCCCAGTGATTGAAAATGCTGATCCTGCTTACAATGAAATGCGTTCAATCATGGAAAACATTTTGTCTAATACAGATCAAGATGTCGATCAATTGATTGAAAACGCGAAACCACAATTAGAAGATGCTTGGAACCAATAATTCTGAATTTCTTCGTCAAAATAGGGTATAATCAGGGAAACACCTGAGAATGAAAGACAAAAGGGTTTGTGCCATAAGGTTTGAAGACACAAGGAAGCAGAAAATGCTGGCTTTCGAGGGTTTTTGACTTATGCGCATGCCCTTTTGGTCTATTGATGGGAAAAGGAGTCTTTTGAATGAAAATCACGTTTTTAGAAACGAGCGATATGCATGGCTATGTCTATCCAACCAATTTTGCCGATGACACGGAACAAGGATTCGGCGTGGCAAAAGTTGCTACCAAAATGAAAGAGCTACGTCAAGCAGCCACCGGACCGGTCGTAACGATCGAAAATGGCGACTTTATCCAAGGCTCGCCCTTAAGCTATTACATCGCCAAAAGCCAGCACTCCGTTGCCGCATTGACCGCTGTCGTCAACCACCTGGACGTTGATGTCCATGTCTTAGGCAATCATGAGTTCAACTACGGTCTGCCTTATTTGCAAGAAGCGATCGCCAGCTACCAAACACCAGTACTCGCAGCGAATATTTTAAATGAAGCGGGAGAACCATTCTTTGGCCAAGCTTATACCATCATTGAAAAAGAAGGGGTAAAGATCGCGATCTTAGGAATGGTGACGCCATATATTCCTCATTGGGAACAGCCTGCGACGATTCGCGGGATGCAGTTTGTCAGCATCGTTGAGACAGCGAAAAACTATGTGCCTTACTTAAGAGAACAAGCCGATATCGTTGTCGTCAGCTACCATGGCGGCTTCGAGCGTGATTTAGTCACTGGAGAACCGACCGAATTATTGACTGGTGAAAATGAGGGCTATCAATTATTGCAGGAAGTCTCAGGAATCGATGCGTTCTTCACAGGACACCAGCACCGTGAGATCGCCACAAAAATCAATGGTGTCCCCGTTGTACAGCCCGGTTATCGTGGAAGCTTTATCGGCGCCATCGAATTGACGGTTGAAAAAAATCAGACAGGGGTTCATGTCACAAACAGTACGGCTGCGTTGATCCCTGTTGCAGATGCTGTCCCAGATCAAGAGACGTTGGCTTTGTTAGCACCCATCGAAGAAGAATTACAAACCTGGCTAGATCAGCCGTTAGGCAAAGTCAGTGGGGATATGCGAATCACCGATCCGATGGGGGCACGCTTGAAAGAGCATCCTTATATTGAATTCATCAATCATGTTCAGATGGCTGCCAGCGGCGCCAAAATTTCTGGTACTGCTCTTTTCAACAATGAAGGCAAAGGCTTTGGCGCAACCATCACGATGCGAGATGTGATCACTAATTATATTTACCCAAATACGTTAGCTGTAGTCAAAATAACAGGTGCCGAATTAAAAGCCGCTTTAGAACAAACGGCGGATTATTTAGCCGTTGTTGACGGTCAGATCGTCTTCAATCCTGCTTTTATTGAGCCAAAACCGCAATATTATAACTACGATATGTATGAAGGCATCGAGTATACGATCGATCTTAGTCAACCCGTCGGTCAGCGAATCACCCGCTTGGACTTTGAAGAAAAAGCCATTGCGATGGATCAAGAATTAGAGATCGTCATTAACCAATACCGTGCAGTAGGTGGTGGCAACTACGCCATGTTTTCTGCCGAAAAAATCGTTCGTGAGATTCAAGTCGATATGACGGAACTGATTGCTGACTATTTAAAACAGCATCCTCAAATCGAAGCTACGACGAATCAAAACTTTCTAGTGACGTTATAACAGTAAAACAGCCTGCGATGAAGGAATCATCGCAGGCTGTTTCTTAATTTTCTACATTGCGTACATAGTCATCAAAGTATTTTACCAAATCCGCTTTGACTTGTTGATAGTCTTCTTCGGAATACTCTTTGTCTTCTAGTTTTGCTTCGAAAAACGGCATGGCCAATTCTTCTCGTAAACGATCCAACACTTGTTCTTGGTTCATAACGTCACCTTTTTCACATTTGATTTGATTTCATCATAACAAATGAAATGAGGCTGTCAATGCTTCGTAAGTGTCTTTCATTTTTTCTAAACGATTTTTTAAAGAAACAAAATCATCGTCATCATGAAAAAGGACTTGTTTTAATTCAAAATAATAGATCTCAAAAGCATCAAAGAAAGCAATGACTTCCGCTGTTTGCAGCTCTTTGGCAGTATCGCAGCGAATATAGGCTTTTTCAGCGATCGCATACGTTTCTGCAGTCGTTAATAGGACCAATGATTCATTGTATTTGCGGCTCGTCACTAGTTCAAAGGTTGATTGACATTTATTGTAGATATTAGAAAAATCTTTGAGCACAAGTTCCTTTGGTGTTTTATCAAACATGGGGGAATCCTCCAAAACTTTATTTTTTGAATAAGACGCAGACACATTCTGGTGCGTAGATGTCTTTTTCTAAGACAGTCAATTTGCCAGTGGCTTCATCGCGTTTGTATAACGTTAGGTTATCAGAATTTTGGTTGGCACAAACGAGATAATCGTTTGTCGGGTCCAAATCGAAATCGCGAGGGAAGTCGCCTTCAGTCGAGATTGATTGAACAAAAGTCAGGCCAGCGCCTTCATCGGTTACTTCAAAAACAGCGATTGAATTATGGCCGCGATTTGAGCTGTAAACAAAACGGCCATCGTTCGAGATACGTACCGCAGCGCCACTGTTGAAATCCGTAAAGTCCGCAGGGATCGTTGGCACCTTTTGGATTTTCTCAAAACTGCCATCTGCTTCATTGTAGCGTAAAACAGTCAATGAGCTGTCTAATTCGCCCACTAAGTAAGCGTATTGGTTATTTGGATGGAAGACCAAATGACGTGGACCAGTTCCGTCTTCTGCCACGTAAACGGAAACTTCTGTCAGTTTGCCATCTTCTGAAATATCATAAGTATATACCCGGTCTGTTCCAAGGTCACAAACTGCTAAACGTTGGTCTGGTGTTAAGTCAGTATAGTGGACATGAGGTTTGTCTTGGTTTTCATGAGAGCCGACGGGTTCATCATGGTAGATGCTGTCCGTTGCTTCGATGCTGCCATCCTCTAGAATTTTATAAACATTCACTTCACCTTTATGGTAGTTGGCACCATATAAAAGCTGACGGGTTTCATCAACTGCTACATAGCAAAGTGGTGCGCCTTCTTCCGTTGCGGTATTCAGCAAGGTAAAGTCTGGGGTATAAGCAGCTGCGCCGCCGTTGCCATCTACTTCTGTGACGCTGTAAACTGCTTCTTTTTTACTGCGGGCAAGATAAGTCGGACTTTTTTCTTCCGCGCATAAGGTCAAATCGGTCAGTGTTCCTTTTTCCGTATCTAAAGCGATCGAATAGATCCCTTTACTTTCGCGACGAGTGTACGTACCTAAATAAATCGTTTGCAACATAAAAAAACCTCCTAATAGTTTCATTCCTATTTAATTCTACCATAGAATGCGGTTTTGGGCGGGTAGAAAAACTCTTTATGTTATAATAAACAAGAAGATAGAAAGGGGAGTTTGTCATATGAAAAAAGGGACGATCAAAGAAATCGGTCCACAAGCGATCGATTCGCAAGAAAGAATGATCATCTTTTTTGGGGAAGAAGCGACCGACACACTGCGAGAATATTCAGTCATTCAAACGATTCCTGATTCGCAAGCGTTAGTCGTCACAAAAGGGGACCAGATCACTTTTGGTGATCAGACCTATCAAGTCCAATATGTAGGGACGGTCGTAAACCAAATCCTGCAAACGATCCAGCATGTGACCTTTGTCTTTGACGAAGTGCCGGCTGAAGATCAGCTTTCAAGTGCGATTTATTTAACGCCAACTGTTCTGCCGAAACTAGAAGTCGGCATGCAGGTGACGTACGACTAGGAGGCAAAGAATGTCATGAAAGAAACGCAGAAAAAGCCGCATTCCTGGTTTTGGAAATGGTTTTTAAACAATCAAGCAGTGACCAGCTTGCTGGTCATTTTATTGATTCTCTTGATTTTGCTGCTCTTTACGAAAGTGTCGTATTTGTTTGAACCCGTCTGGCAATTTTTAGCCATCGTCGGATTGCCAATCATTTTGGCGGGGATCTTGTATTACTTGATGAACCCCACCGTCGACTACTTAGAACGCAAGGGAATCAAACGAATCTACAGTATTTTTGGTCTCTTTATTTTAGTGGTTGGTCTGATCGTCTGGGGTGTGGTGGTGATCATCCCTAAGATCCAAGAGCAATCCATGAGCTTTGCGGATAATTTGCCAGGCTACTTGACGATCATCGAGAATAAGGTGAATGAGATCCTCTCTGATCCAATCTTCTCACAAGTCCAAGAGCAGATCGAAGCCTCCAATGAGAAGCTGATTTCTTCTTTGACGGATATCGTCCAAAACCTTTCCCGCAGCACGATTCAAAATCTAGGCAGTTTCTTCGGCGCCGTTGCAACGATCGTTTTAGCGGTCATTACCATGCCATTTATTTTGTTCTACCTACTGAAAGATGGCCGTAAACTAGCCCCTTATTTTGTTAAATTTCTGCCAACCAAAATGCGCCAGCCATCACTGGTCGTCTTAAAAGAGATGAACGATCAAGTATCCTCCTATATTCGGGGACAATTGACGGTGGCGTTTGCGGTCGCAGTGATGTTTATGATCGGGTTTAGTATCATTGGCTTAGATTATGCCATCACACTGGGGATCGCAGCGGGATTTCTAAATTTGATCCCTTATTTAGGATCTTTTTTGGCCATGATCCCTGCGGTCTTTTTAGGAATCGTCGGTGGACCCGTGTTACTGATCCAAGTGCTGATCGTCTTTGTCATTGAGCAGACCATTGAAGGCCGCTTGATTTCGCCATTAGTTCTAGGAAACGAGTTGTCGATTCATCCTGTCACGATCCTGTTAGTCCTCTTGACTTCAGGAAAACTGTTTGGCCTTGTTGGGGTCATTTTAGGGATTCCTGTGTATGCGGCAGCTAAAGTGGTCATTACCCATGTGTTTGAATGGTATACGCGGGTTTCCTCCTTGTATGAAGAGGAAGAACCGATCCCCGAAGCGCCACCAGAGGACACCCCAGAAGTGTAGCAGCTTCGAGTGTAAAAGAGCCCATACGTATTATCTACGGTACAGCCTTTTTCTGTGGGCTGTACCTTTTTTATGCGGATAAAAGAGCCAGCAATCATTGGAAAGTAACGGAAGATTTACACCCTATGAACGATGATTTGTGAGAAAGCGACAGCTCTTTATTCAATAGAAAGAGCGAGGGATAGTGGCTTGGATCCAATTGACTTCGAAGGAACTAAAGAATATAATCGATTTATATAAAGAGTTTATATAACGAAACTTGTGCTTAAGGAGGGCAATGAATGCCGAAACAACGAATAACAAAGGAAATGGTGGTTGATGCCGCCTTTGAGATTGCACGAAAAGGCGGTATGGAGCAAGTGATCGTCAAGAACATTGCCGAGAAGTTAGGCTGTTCAGTCCAGCCCATTTATAGTTACTGCACCAATATGGAGGGCCTGCGAACAGAAGTAGAGCAGAAAGCACGGCAATTTTTACAAGCGTATCTAGAAGCCCATAGCGACCCCCAGGATCTGTTTCGCAGTACCGGACACGCGTATTTGCAATTGGCGAAAGAAGAACCCCATATTTTGAGTATTTTTGTCTTACAAAAAAGAGCGAATGTTTCGTCATTAGAAGATCTGTATCAGTTGGAGACGAATCCTCAAGTAGCCCAAAGGATTGCCGTCGATTTGACTATCAGTATAGAAACCGCCAAACAGCTACACATGCATATGCTCATTTACACGATCGGAATCGGTACGATTTTCTCAGTAACGACACCCGGTATTCCACTAGATGAAATCTATGCACAACAGGAAAAAGCGTACGAAACGTTTTTAGAACAAGCAATAGCTGGCACAAAACCATAAGGTGCAGTCCTAACTGCAGAGAGGAGTTCCCCCATGAAAAACGGCATGATTGTTTATCAATCGAAATACGGCGCTGTCAAAAAGTATGTCCACTGGCTTCAAGATGCAACAGGTTTTTCCAGCCTAGAAACCCCAAAAGCGAAAATAGCTGAAGTAATGGATTATGACACAATTATCTTCTGTGGGGGAATCTATGCTTCGGGTATTGCTGGACTGTCCTTTTTAAAAAAGAATACCAACCAGCTAAAAGACAAAGAGATACTTATCTTTTGTGCGGGAGCCTCTGCTCCTGAAGAAGATGTTGTGAAAAAACTCAGAGAACAGAATCTCACGGGTCCGCTAAAAGACATCCCCCTTTTTTACGGCAGAGGACAATGGCAGGAAAGCAAAATGAATTTCTTTGATCGAAACTTAGTGAAAATGTTAAGAAAAGCTGCGGCTAAGAAAGCGCCTAACACCTATGATCCGCAGATGAAGGCGCTCATGGAAGCCAACGGACAAGATTGTGATTGGACAGATAAAAAGTACTTGGGTCCGTTGGTGGATTATTTGGAGCAGGGACTGTTTCAATAGTAAAGGCCAATTGCAGCTCAGCTGATTTTTCTTTTGTAGTAGTGTAGGGGAGAGAATCATCATTGGGAAGCTGGCTCTTTTTCCCATTCACATCCTTCCAGAAAAGTTATAACGAATCGATCGACAACTACATGAGAATTGTTGGCTTTACTGGGATGATCGTTTGAATAGGCAATTAACCAACATACACAGGACCGGCTTTTCTGATTAGTACTTATTAAGAAATCTCTCAAAATGAAAACGTTCTTATAATCAGGTGTTATGATAGAAAGGAACCTTCATAAAAGGGAACAAATTATTAATTGTACTGGGAGAAACGAAGATGAATGAAGCACACAATGAATTCGTAGATTATAAAAAAGCAACCGCTATTTTTGCAACAATGGGCTGGCAAATGCCAGACCACCAACCCCAAATCGTTCTCAGGCCATCACTTGATGCAGATTTCCGTTTTGAAAAGCAACGGATTATTGTCTCAACTCCTGAGAAGGTCTATCCTGCTACAACGAAATACTGGCGAGATTTCTTTACTGATCAGTTGCGGGAAGGTTCTTATACGGCGGCTATCCCCGAACGTTGCTTAATGATCGATATTGGTCGCAAATTTTACTCCTTGATGGATTTAAAAGCTGTCGTTCGTAGTATGGCTTGTTTCCAGTTTACCCATCTACAGCTACACTTTTCCGAAAATGAAGGATTTCGCATTGAATCAGAGCAATTTCCAGAAATCGTTTCGGAGGAGTATTTGACCAAACAAGAGATCCGTGAATTGATCGCATATGCCCACGAACATCGCATTGCCATCATTCCGGACTTTGATTCTCCCGGTCATTTGCGGCAAGTGTTGGCTCAAAAACCCGAGTGGCAATTACCGACAGCCGATGGTACGCGTGATGATCGAGCACTGAACATTTTGGATTCAGAAGCGGTAGCTTTTATTCAGGAAGTTTATCGGGAATATGCGCAACTGTTTGAAGACAGCACCTATTTTCATATTGGTGCCGATGAGTTTATTGATTTTGATCATTTAGAAAACTTTCCGCAAATGATCGAAGCAGCCCGCGAGCGCTATGGGGAAAAAGCAAGTGGAATCGAAGTCTTTATTGATTATGTCAATGAGCTGGCGGCCTTTGTTGAAAGTCTCGGCTTTGTTGTGCGGGTCTGGAATGATGGATTTTACCGCTTGAATCGCCAAGAGCAGACAACATTGACGGAGAATTGCCAAATCTCCTATTGGACCCGGTGGAACCAGAATATGGCGCCGGCAGATGTCTTTTTTGAAAAAGGCTATACAATGATCAATCACAATGATAATTTTTTCTATTATGTCTTAGGAGAAGCGGCAGGCTATACTTATCCAACCTACGAAAAAATCAGCAATGAATTCCAGTTGACGACGTTTGCCAATGGACAACAAGTTGCACAGGAACAGCTTGCCCAAACACAGGCGATCGCTTTATCCGTCTGGGCGGATGTACCTGAGGCTCAGACTAGTCGTGAAGTGATCCAAGCGATTTTTTGGCTCCAAGCGGCCATCGCACAAAAGGTGTATCAAGAAAAAGACCGCCCAAAAGCTGCGTATCAAAAACTATTTGATTCGTGGGTAGTCTCGTATTTGGAGGAGGGGCAATGAGGAAAGTAGTCGCGAGCAAGGAGAAAACAGGAGCGGATTTTATCTAGCGAGACAGAGTAAGAATGAATGCAACGTCCAGTTCATTCTACAACGGGGATCATTGCTTAGCATAAAAAATAGAGGCTGATGACATTCAGCCTCTTGTCTTTGATTGGTAAAAAACGTTTCATCAATGGGTAGAGTCATCGCTTTAATAAAGAGTAGGAGGCTATAGCTCCCTAACATTTTACAAATACTTCTCACGAAAATCAGCGATGGCTTGGCGTGACGCGTAGATATTGCGTGCCAGCTTTTCATTTTTACTTAAAAAGACATAGAAAAGGACATCGACCGCTAATAGGTGGGCGATGATTGAATTGGTAGCGGCACTCCGCTGGTTGGCTTCTTTGGAACGGGACACTTGCAGGGGAACATCCGCCAACTTCGTCAACGGATTGCTACCAAAGCGGGTGAGTGACAGGATCGGAACGCCAAGATTTTTAGCGATTTCGGCTAAGTGAACCATCTCAGGCGTGTGTCCACTGTTGGAAATGACCCAGACCAGACTTTTTTTCTCGTTTTTGACAAGTTGCGGCAACAAGAGATTGTAGTCATTTTCAAACACGACGATCTTGCCTAAACGAGTCCATTTTTGTTGGATATCTTGTGCGATCAATGAGGAAGCACCGATTCCGCAGACAAAAATGCGTTCACGAGTCGCGATCAGTTCAGCGGCAGCCAACATCAGCTGTTCTTCTAATAATTGGGCCGTCTCATTCATGGTCACCTGGGCATTGTGGCTCAATTTTGAGGTGATGGCATGAAAGGGCTCGTTTAATTCAACATCGGCATAACCTAAATGCTCATTGGCATTGTGGCGCAAGCCGGATTCGGCAGATAATTGTATTTTTAAATCTGTCAAACTAGCAAAGCCGGTTTTTTTCGCAAAACGTACAACGGTTGGTGCACTGATCCCAGTGGCTTCTGCTAATTGACTCGCAGTCATCGACGGCACTTTTTCAGGATTGGCCTCCATGAATGCGAAGAGTTTCTTCTCAGAAAGCGATAATTCATTTTTCATGCTCTCGATTCGGGAAAGAACGCTCATCCTTACACTTCCTTTAGATAGAGTAGTATCCTAAGTATAACATAAGTTTTGGAGGAGCTTTCAAAAGAAACGAAAAGAATAGGTAGATAAACTTGCTTTTTTACTTAGAATCAAGTAAAGTAATTACGTGTGAAAAGCACAGTACCTGTTACTTGGTTTAACGAATCACCAACGTTTTACTCAGTCGCAGGGGAAAAAGAAAAAGAGGTGAAAAACATGGCAATTTCAAAAGAACGCAAAAACGAAATCATCAACAAATTTGCACGTCATGAAGGAGATACTGGTTCTCCAGAAGTTCAAATCGCTGTTTTAACAGAAGAAATCAACCATTTGAACGAACATGCACGTATGCACAAAAAAGACCACCATTCATACCGTGGGTTGATGAAAAAAGTTGGACATCGTCGTAACTTATTAGCTTACCTACGTCAAAAAGACGTACAACGTTACCGCGAATTAATCCAAGCTTTAGGATTACGTCGTTAATCAAACAAAGAAAAGTGAGGTTCAACCCGAATCTCACTTTTTTGCTATGAATCACTGCGACTGGGCGGCGCAAGCCGCACAGAGCAGATGATGAATAGTACTAGGCGAGAGCAGCGAGCGTAGTGACCAAGCAGCGGAATCACTGCGACTGAGCGGCGCAAGCCGCACAGAGCAGATGATGAAACCTACTAGGCGAGAGCAGCGAGCGTAGTAACCAAGCAGCGGAATCACTGCGACTGCATTGTCGGCTAAAACAGCTGATGCAGTCTGACAGGTAAGCTTGAGCCATCTAAAAAGTGAAACACCGAAATAGCGGCCTTTTGACTGGTGAATCAAAAAGCGCAGCCAAAAAGAATTTTGGGTCCTTGTAAGCAGCATCCTACTAACCAAATGAAAGCAGCGGAACGACATTCCGATTTTTTCATTTGTTTAGTAGTGACTTGCTGGGATCCGATGAAAAGGAGCAGAACATGACAGAAAAACAAGTATTTAAAACAACTTGGGGCGGCCGCCCATTAGAAGTAGAAGTTGGCCAATTAGCCAAGCAAGCAAACGGAGCTGTATTGGTTCGTTATGGCGATACGGTTGTCCTAAGTGCAGCGGTTGCATCTAAGGAAGCAAAAGATACCGACTTTTTCCCATTAACGATCAATTACGAAGAAAAAATGTATGCCGTAGGGAAAGTACCTGGTGGCTTTATCAAACGCGAAGGACGTCCAAGTACGGAAGCAACCTTGACTGCCCGCTTGATCGACCGTCCGATCCGTCCAATGTTTGCGGAAGGCTTCCGTAACGAAGTACAAGTTACAAACATCGTAATGAGTGTTGAACAAGATTGTACGCCTGCAATGGCAGCAATGTTAGGTTCTTCTTTAGCGTTATCTATTTCAGATATCCCGTTTGACGGACCGATCGCTGGTGTCGATGTCGGTCGGGTCAATGGCGAATACGTCTTGAATCCAACAGTAGAACAAGCAGAACAAACCGATATCGAATTGACAGTAGCTGGAACGAAAAAAGCCATCAACATGGTTGAATCAGGAGCGAAAGAAGTTTCTGAAGAAGACATGTTAGGTGCGTTATTATTCGGTTTTGATGCTATCAAAGAATTGGTTGCCTTCCAAGAAGAAGTTGTCGCAGCTGTGGGCAAACCAAAAATGGAAGTCAAATTGTTACAAGTAGATGCTGACTTGAAAAAAGAAATTTTCGACGGCTACTACCAAACAATGAAAACTGCTGTTATGACGGAAGAAAAATTGGCTCGTGAAGACGAGATCGATAAAGTCAAAGACACAGTGAAAGAAGTATATGCAGAAAAATTTGCTGGACATGAAGAGGAAGCACAATTCTTGAAAGAAGTGAAACAAATCGCAGAAGATCTTGAAAAAGATGTGGTTCGCGAATTGATCACCATCGACAAGATTCGTCCGGATGGCCGTCAATTAGACGAAATCCGTCCATTGGCATCAGAAGTTGGCTTATTGCCACGTGTTCATGGTTCTGGTCTATTTACTCGGGGACAAACTCAAGCATTGTCTGCTTGTACGTTAGCACCTTTAGGTGAACACCAAATCATTGATGGATTAGGGGTTGAAGAATCAAAACGATTCATCCACCATTACAACTTCCCTCAATTTTCTGTTGGTTCGACTGGTCGTGCTGGCTCACCAGGACGTCGTGAAATCGGTCATGGTGCATTAGGCGAACGTGCTTTAGCACAAGTGATTCCTGATGAAACAGACTTCCCTTACACAATCCGTCTAGTTGCAGAAGTATTAGAATCAAATGGTTCTTCTTCTCAAGCAAGTATTTGTGCAGGAACCTTAGCGTTGATGGATGCAGGGGTGCCAATCAAAGCACCAGTTGCAGGTATCGCAATGGGACTTGTATCTGATGGTGAAAACTACACGATCTTAACTGATATCCAAGGCTTAGAAGATCACCTTGGCGATATGGACTTTAAAGTTGCTGGAACCAAAGATGGGATCACTGCGTTACAAATGGATATCAAGATCCAAGGAATCACTGAACAAATCTTGACAGAAGCATTAGATCAAGCGAAAAAAGCGCGGATGGAAATCTTAAATGAATTGACATCAACATTGGCTGCTCCTCGTGAAGAGTTAAGCCAATACGCACCGAAGATCGAAATGATCCAAATCGATCCTGCGAAGATCAAAGATGTAATCGGTAAAGGCGGCGACACCATCAATGGCATCATTGATGAAACTGGCGTGAAAATCGATATCGATCAAGACGGAAAAGTTTCGATTGCTTCTGCTGATGCAGAAATGATCCAAAAAGCCATCAAGATCATTGAAGAATTGACGAAAGAAGTAAAAGTTGGCGAAGTGTACCTTGGGAAAGTTGTCCGTATTGAAAAATTTGGTGCGTTTGTCAACTTGATCAAAGGCAAAGACGGCTTAGTTCATATTTCACAACTTGCGAACGAACGGGTCAACAAAGTGGAAGACGTTGTCAAAGAAGGCGACGAAATCTTAGTGAAGGTTACAGAAATCGACAAACAAGGTCGTGTGAACCTTTCAAGAAAAGCACTATTGAACGAAGACAAAGCAGAGAAAAAATAAGCTGCTACTTCTAAATCATAAGCAAAGTCTAGGAAACTGGACTTTGCTTTTTTTGTGTCTAAGTAACTGCTCTTCAAGAGGGTCTTACTTGACAGGAGTTATTTTTTGCGTTACCGCGAAAAATAAGAGATAATTCAGAATATTGTCTTTGCCATGCAAGCAATAATTCTAAGATGTCAAACGCATCTTATTTAGGATAAGGAGTACGATATGAAACAAACATTTCCAACCGATTTTTTGTGGGGAGCATCGATTTCCGCGCACCAAACCGAAGGGGCGTATCAAACCGACGGTAAGGGGCTGAGTGTCCAAGATACTCGTCCAAGAGACAACCATGAGATTGCTGATTTTACAGTGGCTGTCGACCATTACCACAAGTACAAAGAGGATATCGCCTTGTTAGCAGAAATGGGGATCAAAATTTTCCGCTTTTCGATCGCTTGGTCGCGAATTTTTCCAGAAGGGCGCGGTACTATTAATCAAAAAGGCTTGGATCATTACAGCGATGTCATTGATGAATTGCTAAAACACGGAATTCAGCCCTTTGTGACGTTGAACCACTTTGACTTGCCGCAAGCATTGGAAGACGAAGGCGGCTGGACAAAACGCAGCACTGTTGATGCATTTGCCGCATATGCCAAAACGCTGTTTACAGCCTATGGGGATCGAGTGACGCACTGGCTGACGATCAATGAACCAAATATCATGCTGCTGGTGGATCAAAAAATATTAGGGAAAAAGATTCCATTATCAGAAAAATACCAGCAATTTCATCACCTGATGATCGCTGAAAAATATGCCTTCGAAGCGTGTCATGAAATCGTTCCAAATGGCAAAATCGGACCGGTGCCGAATATTTCGTTGGTTTATGCGGCGACTAGTCGACCAGAAGACAACCAAGCAGCGTTGTATTTCAACAGTGTCCGGAACTGGGCTTACCTTGATTTTTCCTGCTTCGGTCGTTACAACACGGTCTTTCAAGATTATTTGAACCAAAATGGGCTCACGATTGACTTTGGTCCGGAGGATGAGGCGTTGATGAAACGGGCTCTGCCTGACTTTGTCGCGATGAACTTCTACACCACAGTGACAGTGGAGCAGCCGACGGAAGCCGGGGATATGAAAAACGGTATCAGCGATCAGCAAAGTGAAGACATTATGGAGCGTGGTTTTTACAAAGGGTTCACCAATACGTTCTTGAAGAAAAATGCCTTCAATTGGACCATCGATCCCTTGGGGCTGAAAACGACGTTGCAGACTCTTTATGATCGTTACCACTTGCCGATCATCATTACCGAAAACGGCTTAGGGGCAGAAGATCATCTAGAAGCAGATGGCACGGTTCATGATCCGTACCGTATCGATTATTTGTCGCAGCATATCAGCCAATGCTTAGCCGCGATCAATGCTGGGGTGGATCTGATCGGATACAGTCCGTGGTCTGCCATTGATTTGATCAGTGTACACGAGGGGATTCGAAAACGGTATGGCTTCATTTACGTGGATCGCAATGATGCACAGGAAAAAGAACAAAAACGAGTGAGAAAAGACAGCTTTTATTGGTATCAAAAGCTGATTGAAGAAGGGGCGATCCCTTCGTTGGAGGAGTAACGATGACAAGTGTTTTTACCTTTTTAGAAACGCGTTTGATGCCGCCTTTGAATAAGTTGGCGAATTTACGCTTTATTCGCGCAATCATGCAAGCAGGGATCATTACGGTCCCTTTTACGATCGTCGGATCGATCTTTTTGATCATCAATAATTTACCGCAGATCATTCCACCACTGGCTGGCTTTTTCGAACAAACGATTTTACGATTTTCACCGCTCTATAGTGTCGTGACCACGATGTCTGTCGGCTCGATTGCTGTTTTTTATTGTTTAGCAACAGGGTATTATTTAACTGAGATTTATCATAAAGAAGATCATTTGACTATGAGCAGTTTTGTAGGGGCGTTATTAAGTTTGTTTGCCTTTTTAATGACGATCATTCAAGTCGACATTACCGACGGGGCAGCTCAATTGCTGCAGTCAGAAAGCGAAACTGCCATTGTTTACAATGGAATCGCCATAGGCGGTTGGATCACACGCTTTAGCGGGGTAGGCATCTTTATTGGGATCATCACCGCAGTGCTTGCTACGTCGGTCTATCGTTTTTGTGTAAGAAGAAAGATCACCATCCAGATGCCTGAAGGAGTTCCTGATGGAGTCAGCAAAGCATTTGCGTCATTGATCCCAGCGATTTTGATCGCCTTTTTGATGGTGGCGATCAACGGGGGACTGGCGGTTTTCCACACGGATCTTCACGGATTGCTGTCCAAACCCTTTGAATTCGTGAAAGAGTTGACGGGTTCTTGGTTAGGAATCATCGTGATTATGCTCCTTATCCATCTCTTATGGGCAGTGGGGGTTCATGGGACGGCTGTTATTAAAAATAGTTTCATCAATCCCATCCTGTTGGTGGCTCTAACGGAAAATATCGATGGTGCCAATAATATTTTTGCTGGGGATTTCGTGAACATGTATATTTTTATGGGCGGCGCAGGAAGTACGCTTGGATTGGTTTTATTGATGCTGTTTGTGGCAAAATCACAACAGCTCAAAGTCTTAGGAAAAGCAGCGATCTTACCAGGACTTTTTAATATCAATGAACCAGTGATCTTCGGGGCACCGATCGTCTACAATCCGTATTTGATCATCCCCTTTATCGTAACCCCTTTGATCAACGTCACGATTGCTTACTTTGCTAGCTCATTTGGCTTTGTCGATAAAGTCATTACTGGCATTCCCTGGATCTCGCCAGTCGGAATTGGGGCGTTTTTAGGAACCGGCGGTGATTTCCGAGCCATCCTGATCGCTTTGATCAATTTAGGGGTTTCCATTCTCTGCTATTATCCATTCTTTAAGATGTACGATGGCAAACTCTACACGGAACAACTTGCCAATCACGCATAAATAGGAAAAAACAGCAAAACGCCCGTTGATGGACTTCTAGTGAAGTGCCAACAACGGGCGTTTTTCTAATGCAAGTAGTGATCACGTATGCAAAGACTGTTGATACAAGACGCAATCATCACAATCTTTGCGAGTTGGTTTGGCTTGCTGGGGTGTTTCTTTGTGTAATGGCAAAAGCATACGCAACCCGTTTAAGATAACTAAGATCGTGCTTCCTTCATGACCCACGACCCCTAGAGGCAGCGTGAGAAATTCAAGGAAGTTTGAAGCAATCAGCAACAAGATGACGCTGATAGAAAAGACGATGTTTTGTTTGATGATCCGCTGTAATTTTTTAGCCAAACGGTGACTGTCGACCAAGCGCAGCAAATCATTTTTCATCAAGACGATGTCCGCCACATCCATTGCGACGTCAGTTCCTTCGCCCATCGCGATCCCCACACTTGCGGTCGCTAAGGCGGGGGCATCATTGATCCCATCACCGACCATCGCATTGATTTTGTAGGTTTCTTTCATTTCTTTGATCCGAGTGGTTTTCTCATCAGGCAGGCAATCACTTTCGTAGTCAGACAAGCCGATTTCTGCTGCGATCACTTTAGCAGTACCTAAATGATCACCCGTCAGCATCGTCGTGTGAATCCCCTGCTCATTGAAGTAGGCAAGACTCTCGCGAGCTTCAGGACGGGGCTGATCCAATAGCGCTAAATACCCTGCTAACACACGGTCACGATTGATATAAATCAAGGTTTTTCCAGTTGCTTTCAATTCGTGGATGCGAGTTTGCTCACTGGCAGCAACAGATGTTAGATCGACTTCTTTTCCAATCGTCCAATGGGCAGCTTGGTAAGTGGCGGCTAGACCGACCCCCGCTTGTTCTTCCACGGCTAATTCCAATGGCTTTTCATCGTGAAAATACGCCAAGATCGCTTCAGCCAATGGGTGATTTGATTGTTTTTCCATCCCGACGATCAGTTGGGGAATAAAGGGTTCATCCAGCAACAGATGGACATCAGTGACAGCAGGTTTGCCACGAGTCAGCGTTCCGGTTTTGTCAAAAGCGATCGCTTTAACATTGGCAAAGGCATCCAAGGCTTGTCCGCCTTTGCATAAAACGCCCAAACGAGCAGCGTGAGAAATGGCTGCTAAGGTCGCAGGAGTAGCAGAGGCGACTAAAGCACAAGGAGATGCCACCACCAGTAAGACCATGCCGCGATAAAAGCTTTCTTGGAACCCCCAATTCGTGAAAAACGTACACAAAACGATCATTAGCGGGACGGCGATCAAGACGATCGGCACATAGATCCGTTCGATTTTCTCTATCAGGGTCGCCGTTTGACTTGGCATTTGCTGTGCTTCTTCCACCAATTGAATGATTTTTGCAAAGCGAGTGTTTTCACTCGTTTGAGTAACTTCAATGTACAATGGCTGTCCGAGGTTGATGGTTCCGCCAAAGACTTCACTGCCTAAACGTTTCTCGACAGGAATGGATTCGCCACTGATGGCCGCCTCATCAACGCTGCTGCTTCCTTGGATCACGATACCATCGATTGGGATCGCACTGCCTTTTGCCACCATAATCGTATCTTTTAACTGAAGGGCTTCCACTGGTACTTCGACGAGCTCGCCACTTTCAATCATTTTTAAGGCAGTCGTTGGTTGCAGTGCCATTAATGAACTGATTTCTCGCGTACTTTTGTTGGTCGTATATTCCTCAAGGGCACCGCTCAAACAAAAGATAAAGGTCAACATCGCCCCTTCAAACCAATGACCAATGATACAGGCACCAATGGCGGCTAATGCCATCAATAGATCGACGTTCAACCGTTTGTCGTGCACCAATTCTTGCGTGCCTTCCCAGGTTTGTTTCCAACCACCAGCAAGAATCGCTAACAGATAAGGGACAAAGCTATAAGGAATGGAAAAAGATGCCATAAGAAAGCCAGTTGCCATCAATAGCAAACAAGCGATCGTTGAAAAAACAGCCGACGATTCTGATTTACTCATAAGAAACGCCTCCTTTTGAATGTAGTCTAGGAATGAAAAACCGATCCTTTTCTCAAGAAATAATCGATTGTTCCTCCCTCAACTTGAGCATAGCACATTCGAAAACAAGATGGTAAAAAAACAACGTACCTGATAATGAAAGTGATTATCAAGTAGCGATTAAATAACATCGATATCCAAATGTTAAATGGATAATTCTCTATTATAAAGAAAAGCGCACAAAAAAAGCAGCACAATAAAAAACGAATTGTACTGCTTTTGCTTATTCGATGTGGTAGTCAGCGATTGGATCGCTTAACGCAAACTATACGTTGCTAAGGGAATCTGACGTGCTTCACACCACTCTTTGACAGCACCAGAAAAAATCAGCTGAACCTTGGTAAGGTCTTTGGTGCTTGTCTGTCCTGCCATTGTGTAGAGCAGCTGCAGCTGTTCCTTCCATGATTGTAAGGTGGCGATGGTTTCTTCTTTGCCTTTTGACAAAAGCAGCACGATGATCGTGGCGGATAGTCCTACGCTATTTGCACCAAGGCAAAGTGCTTTGAAGATATCGTAAGCATCCCGAACTCCGCCTGAAGCGATGCGGGTAAAGGGCTGTTGGATCTCATTTGCTTCCAGCAAGGAAATCACTGTGGATTGACCAAAGGTGTCTAAATACGCCAATTCACGTTTTTTTCGACGAGCATTTTCGATTTGAGTAAAACTTGTGCCGCCGCTGCCAGCAACATCAATCGTTTGTACGCCGATCGCCAGTAACTGCTGGATCGTTTCACGGGACATCCCAAAGCCGACCTCTTTTACGACAACCGGAACGGCAACAGAAGCCATCGTTTTTTCCAATAAGGACAGCCATTGGCTAAATTGACGATCGCCTTCTGGCATCACTAATTCTTGCGGTGCATTCAGATGGATCTGCAAGGCATCGGCTCCAAAGAGCTCCACTGCCCGTTGTGCATTTTCAATGGGACTGCCCGCGCCAATATTGGCTAATAAGAAGCCGTCAGGATTGGCTTTACGGACGATACGGAAAGAATCGGCGACACTTGGGTCTTTTAAGGCAGCCGAAACGGAGCCGGTTGCCATCATCAAATCACAGGCTTGTGCGATCTCTGCTAACTCTTGATTGATTTTTAAGGTTTTTTCACTGCCGCCGGTCATGGCATTGATGAAAAAAGGGCTGGAAAATGAGCGGTCAAAGACAGTCGTCGCAATTGACACATCAGCCACGTCAATTTGTGGAAACGACTGGTGAACCAAGCGAACTGCATCAAAATCGTTGCTGTGTTCTTTATGGAACGCTTTTGCTAAGGAAACATGTTCATCTTTTCGATTCATGATAGGTCCTCCCGGTAATGGTAAACATGCAGCGGCAAGGGGGTGATCTCGGCTTTTTCCCACGCACTCATCAATGGTAAAATACCGGTTTTTTGGTCAACGATCACGATACCGCAATCGCCGCCGCCGGCACCGGAAGATTTGGCTGCACCACAATAATTTTCTGCTAGATCACAAAGCTTTTTAAGTGCTGGAGTTTCAATCGGCACACCAGTCAGTGCGGACAACTCCCGCAGGAGCTTTCGATTTTCCGTGATCATTTTTTTGATCGTGCGACTGTCTTCATTTAAGAAACCGTCGATCAATCGATTGACGCAGTCTTTGCTGGCTACTAAAAAGGCGGCATAGGCGTTTTCTTTTTCTTCTTTGGATTGATAGACTTGATCCACTAAATCAGAGGTGGAGGCAGGAGAGCCTGTCCAGCCAATCAGCAGTCGAAGAGATTTCGGAACCGTCAAGGGACGGATCGATAATCCTGGCCAATCGAAAGCGATCAATTCTGTTAAGGTATGGTCTTTTTGTTTGGCTAAGACCCAGTCGTGATCGAAGGTTGAAAAAGCGATCCAGCCGCCATAACAAGAGGCTGCAATATCACCGCACGACCCATTGCCTTGAACAGCGAGATGGGCAAGAGCCGCAATTTTGAATTGGGTCAACCGATCCATGTCCATTTGATAGTACAGATTCAATGCTTTGACCGTGGCAACAGTCACGGCACCGCTGGAACCGAGGCCATATTTGCGACCATTCGAGTTATCCAGTTCACTGGTCACTTTTAAATCGTAAAAGGAAAGGGGAATGCCTTTTTCTTGGGCATATTTTTCCGTCAGACGAATGGCTGCCAAAATATAGTGGAAAGGGTTATCCCGATGGTCTAAGACTAATTCACCTTTGCGCCGCGTCCAGCGAATCGGCAGGTCGCTGTATTGGGCAGACTGGATGCTGCCGTTTTTACGGGCCTCTTCCACAGTGACCGTAATAAATTGGTCAACGGCAACGATGATTGCAGGATGACCAGGTTCGACAACCGCATATTCACCAGCAATAAATAGTTTTCCGGGAACGGATAGTTCAATCATTTCGACACTCCTAATCGATGGCTTCTTAATGGCTTCTTAGTTGATGGCGGAAGATTCTTCCACCGGTAAAAAGGCTAATCCTTTGCCCGCATGAGCAGTTACTAATTGTTCTGAGGCAAAGTGAGCACTTAATTCACGTAAAATCGTTTGTTCTTCTTGTTTTTGGCATAAAACTTTGACATTGGGACCAGCATCCATCGTGAAATAGCAAGCCAATCCTTTTTTTCGCAGCATTCGGACACATTCCATAGCTCGTAAAGATTCAGAAGACCAATAAGTAAAAGGTGGTTCGGCGGCTAAGGTCGTTCCATGCATTTTCAAGGCGTTGGCCTCGGTCGTTTCACCTAAAGCAGTAAAGTCTTTTTCGGCAATCGCTTGTTTCATTTTCACGAGATCGCTCGCAGTGGCAGAAAGCCAGCCCGGATAAAAGCTCGAGGTTTCAACGGTTCGGCGCATCCCCTCACGACTGGAGACTTCTTTGGCTTGTGCGTTGATCAAAATAAAGATCATACTCAATTCTTCTTCCCAGCCATTCGACGGCACTTGGGTGGCAAAAGAAGTCTCATCGGTGCCTTGATGCCATTCAGCAAAGCCGCCGTAAATACTCCGACACGCCGAACCAGAACCGCGACGGGCCAAACGTGATAATTCTTGCTCCGACAAGTTTAAGTCCAGTGCTTCACTACAGGCACCCGCCAAGGCCGCTAATCCGCTGGCAGAAGAGGCAAGTCCAGCAGCGGTTGGGACGAAGTTTTGACTTTCCACCGTGGCATACCACGGGCAGTCCGCTTTTTTTCGTACCAGATCCAAAAAGTCCGCAACTTTTTTTGTGGCAGCGTCTGTTTGCACCACGCCATCCAATGTAAAGCGATCCTGCGTATAATCGGGTGAAAAAGCCACCGTTGTTTCTGTGTAAAAAGCATCGAGGGTCAGGGACAAACTATTGTTCATCGGTAAAATGAAGGTTTCGTCTTGTTTTCCCCAATACTTGATCAATGCGATATTCGTGTAGGCACGAGCCTTTCCCTTATACATGTTCATAAACTCCTAATCCTTGTATCCATGCCGCACGAGCGCCATCGGACAATAAAATACGGCTGATATTCTCAGCCTGTTCCTTCGTTTTGGTTAGTGCGATCATACAGCCGCCTCGGCCCCCGCCGGTCAGCTTCGCCCCATAAGCCCCGTGTGCCAATGCTGAGGAAACCAACTGATCCAGTTGCTGATTGCTGACCCCTAGCTGCTGCAGGGCCTGATGGGCGTTGTTCATGCTTTCACCTAATACTTCTAATTGATTGGCTATGATGGCCTCTTTGGCTCTTTTGGTTTCAATCCCTAAACGCTGGATCGCTTGACTGGCCAGCTGCTTGCTGGTTTCAAAAAGATGGGCGACACTTTTGACAGCTTCTCTCGTTTGCCCTTTGATACCAGTATCAGCGACGAGCAAATAACCGTCGATCGTGAGGGGAAACGAAGTGATGGGATGTCCTTTGATAAAGTAAATGGCATCCGTCCCGCTAGCTGCTGCAGCATCGATCCCGCTAGGATTGCCGTGAGCGATTTTTTCAGAAAAGTTGACATAGGTCATCAATTCTTCTTTTGTAACATCTTTTTTGATCCAATCAAAAAAAGCGCGAGTCAGTGCAACAGCGACCGCCGCGCTAGAACCCATTCCCCGTTCAGAAGGGATGGTGCTGACGATGGAGGTTGCAAAAGGACCCGTGTGGAAATCTTGTTGCAGACGATGCAGCAAGTCTTTGACATTTTTTAAGTGGCTGGGGACTTCTTCAAGCAGACCGTGATAGTAACTTGAAATCAAGGTGTTTGTTTCATTTGCTGTGATCTCGACTTGTACTTTTGCTCCCGCAAAAGGGAAAGCAATTGCTGGTTCACCGTAAACAACTGAATGTTCACCCATTAAGATGATTTTTCCTGTAGCTATGCCAGTACCAATTGACATTATTTTCCTCATTTCTCTAGGGAGCTTACCCCACATGATTCATTTATCGTTTGTCAGTCAATTGTAACTATCTCCTGACAAAAACACAATTTAATTAAAGATCCTTTCCTATTTTACTAGAAGAAGGCTCTTTCGTTAAGCATTCCGTATGAGATTTCAAAAAAAAGCAAAAATCTTTAAACTTTTATTGAAAAACTTCTTGATCTGTGCTTCAAAAGTTTCAGTTGACGGCACAAGATATAGTATTGTATAGTTGATATCGCAAGTGCAACATACAATATTTAGTGATGAGTGAGTTGGGGGATATGAGCGTGATCGTATTAGCAGGAACGATTGGTGCCGGTAAATCAAGTTTGACCGCATTGATCGCCAATCATTTTGGCAGCCAAGCCTTTTATGAATCGATCGATGACAATGAAGTGTTACCATTATTTTATGCAGATCCAAATAAATATGCGTTTTTACTGCAAATCTATTTCTTAAATAAACGATTTGAAAGTATCAAGCAAGCTATGAAAGACGACAATAACGTCTTGGACCGTTCCATTTATGAGGATTCACTGTTGTTCCATTTAAATGCGGACCTTGGGCGAGCAACCGATACCGAGGTCAAAGTCTATGATGAATTGTTAGCCAATATGTTGGAAGAGCTGCCGTATGCAGCCCACAAAAAGCATCCAGATCTTTTGGTGCATATTCGCGTTTCTTTTGAAACGATGCTCGAGCGTATTGAAAAACGTGGGCGGGAATATGAGCAGTTGACCTTTGATCCTTCGTTATACGACTACTACAAAGAGTTGAACAAACGCTACGATCAATGGTACGAAGAATACAATGAGAGTCCAAAGATCCAGATCGATGGCGATCAATTCAATTTTGTCGAAGACCCGCAAGCGGCACAGGCCGTTTTAACAATGGTGGAAGATGCTTTGAAAGACGCCCGCAAATAGCAATAGCCGATACAGCCAGAAAAGTCCTTTGATTGGGCTTCTGGCTGTTTTCTTTTATAATAGAAGAAAGCAAGAGTGGAGGATGGACTGTGGAAAACAAACATGTCTTTTATGATGGAAACTATGAATGGATTCAAGTCGACCAGCAAGACGCAAAAAGCGTGATGGCACTACAAAAACAATATCATCTGTCGGATGAGATGCTTACGTATTCTCTAGATAAAAACGAACGCGCACGAGTCGAATACGATGCCGAAGAAGAAGCATTGCTGCTGGTTTTCAACGTACCTCAGCAAGAAAAGCGAGACAATCACTTTGAGACCAGCCCAATGACGTTTATTTTAAAAAAGAAGCAGATCTTTACTTTTGCCTCCCATGATACCCGCTATGTGATTCCGATGATGGAGCGCTTGATCCTGCAAAAGCCGCAGCAAACACCGCTGCACTTTTTGTTTCAAAGCTTATTCTTGATTTCAGGCACGTTTTTTCCGCTAGTCGAAGAAGTCAATAGTGAACGGATTCGCTTGAATCAGCGACTACGGGAAAAAACCACCAATAAAAACCTGCTGCAAATGTCCGATTTGGAAGTCGGTTTAGTCTTTTTAGTGTCTGCCACGAAACAAAATGCGGTCCTCTTGGAGCAGATCAAAGCGTTATCCATTTATCGCTTGATGGATGATGACGAGCGGGAACAGCTGGATGATGCCCTGATCGAAGCCAAACAGGCAGTGGAAATGACGTTACTGGCTTTTCAAATTTTAGAGCAACTATCTGGAACCTACAATAATCTGTTAAACAATAACTTGAATGATACCATGAAGTTTTTGACCGTTTGGTCCCTCTTGTTGACTGTGCCTTCCATCGTCACCAGTTTCTTTGGCATGAATGTTCCACTGCCTTTTACCAATAGTATTTTCGGTTGGGGGATTGCCTTATTGATCAGTTTAGTGTTATCCATCTAAATGTTGATTGCTTTATGGCGCAGAATTCGTTAATCGATCACCAAACCTAGACCGGCGGCGATGACCAAGGCTTGTTCTTGATCGACCGTTAGCCCCCGCAATTGTTCAAAGGACAACGCGATCTTTTGAAATTGATTGGTCCGAAAATCTAAAGTTGCTAATTTTGTGTGAAACCAGTTGCTATTGTTCAACTGGTTTTCTTGTAGCGTCAAGTGTTTCCAATCCATTTCATAAAACTCACTGTCGTTTAGTTGGCACTGACGAAACAGCATCGTCCGTAAATTGGTGTTGCTAAAAGAAGCAAAGTTTGCCACGCAATCTTCAAAGGTGCAGTCACGGAAATAGCTTTCCGCAAAATTGGTGCCAGTCAATTTGCACTGTTTAAAGTGAACCCGATGAAAGCTGGCGCCAAAACATTCCAGATTAGAAAAATCGCAATTCTCAAAAAGAACGTTTTGGCATTCCCATTGACTCAAGCGTGTTTTTTGCATCGTCACTTTCTTGAAATGACATTGCTTCAAGATGAGATTTTTGCAAGCATCATAGCTATAGTCACCGCCTTCGAAGAAAGCACCTTCGAAAAGCAGTTCTTCTTCTAAATAAAAATCCTGTGGCTCTAATGCCGACAATAAGGGCGGTAGTGGCAATACGATTTTTTTCTTCATCAAGATCCCATCCTATCTGTTTTTCTCTTCAGTATAACACGGCGAATCGCTGCCGCAATAGGTACGAAAAAGCAGTAAAATATTGTGAAATTTATTCAATCGGTTTGCAGAATGCTTTTATAACAAGGGAAATCTTTAGGTTTAAATACATAATTTTTCACAATCTTTTTGCTTGCAAGACGAAAATAATTTTGATATAGAAACTTGATTCGCTGAAAGTGACGTATATCAACGAAAAACTGTCATAAATTTTTAAAATCGCGAAAAAGTTGATAGTTTTCAAATTCACAAGCAAGCTATAATGACAATGTAAACAAAAGGAGGAAATTTTCCATGACAAAAACAGTTATTATTGGTGCAAACCACGCGGGGATTGCTGCTGCCAATACACTATTAGATAACTACAAAGACCAAGAGGTCGTAATGATCGACCGTAATACAAACTTAAGCTACCTAGGTTGTGGGACTGCTTTATGGGTTGGACGTCAAATCGATTCATACGAAGGCTTGTTCTATACAAAACGTGAAGATTTTGAAGCAAAAGGTGCAAAAATCCATATGGAAACAGTGGTTGACCATATCGATTTTGAGAAAAAAGAAGTGCACGCTGTAACCAATGACGGTGAAACGATCGTTGAATCTTATGATAAAGTTGTCATCGCAACTGGTTCGGTACCGATTTCACCAAAAGTACCTGGACGTGACTTGAAAAACATCCATTTCTTGAAAAAATTCCAAGACGGACAAACGGTTGATAAAGAGTTAGCATCAGAAGACGTGAAAAACGTTGCCGTTATCGGTGCTGGTTACATCGGTGTTGAAATTGCTGAAGCAGCAAAACGCCGTGGCAAAAATGTGTTGCTTTTTGATGCAGCGACACGGGCATTGCCAAACTACTATGACAAATGGTTTACAGAAGATATGGACAAAAACTTAGCTGACAATGGCATTGAATTGCATTTCGGTGAATTAGCACGTGAATACAAAGGAACAGAGAAAGTAGAAGCAGTTGTAACAGACAACGGCGAATACCCAGTTGATCTCGTGATCAACGCGATCGGTTTCTTACCAAACAACGAGCTAGGCAAAGATCATTTGGAATTGTTTGCTAACGGTGCGTACTTAGTGGACCGCCATCAACGGACAAGCGATGCAGATGTTTACGCAGTCGGTGACTGTGCAACGGTGTATTCAAATGCTTTGCAACAAACAACGTATATCGCATTAGCAACGAATGCCGTACGTTCAGGGATCGTCGCTGCCCATAATATCGGCGGAACGTCTCTAGAATCAACAGGTGTTCAAGGATCAAACGGGATTTCGATCTTCGGCTACAACATGGTTTCAACTGGCTTGTCAGTCGAAGCTGCCGAACGTAATGGCATGAAAGTGAAATACTCTGATTACGAAGATACCCAAAAACCAGGCTTCATGAAAGAAAATGCGACAGTTAAGATCCGCATCGTCTATGAAGAAGAAACACGCCGCATCGTTGGTGCACAAATGGCGTCACGTACATCTGAAATCGCAATGGGCATCCACATGTTCTCACTAGCGATCGAAGAAGGCGTAACGATCGACAAGATGAAGCTATTAGATATCTTCTTCTTGCCTCACTTCAACCAACCATACAACTACATCACGATGGCTGCATTGAAAGCAGAATAAGAAACACGAAAGTCGGAGCGTATGCTCCGGCTTTTTTTTGAAACAATCATGAAAACTGTTGACAATAAGAGAAAAAAACAGTATACTATAAAAGTTGAGAAATAAAAGCAGAAGCACCCGCTTCTCGCCTGAGTGAAGATATCGCTGGGCAGAATAGGATTCCTACCATTTATTTGTGTGGAGTACGTGCGGGTTCGTGAAGAACTCGTTTTTTTATTGTCTGATTTCGAATCGACAAGCTTTTCTTTCTCTCAAAAAACTCGGAGGTGAATGACCATAGCAAAGGATATGATGGTAAACGACGGCATTCGTGCACGTGAATTGCGTTTGATTGATCAAAACGGCGAACAACTTGGTGTAAAGAGTAAAGCTGAAGCATTGCAAATTGCAGAACGAGCAAACCTTGATGTGGTATTGGTGGCACCAAATGCTAAGCCGCCAGTAGCAAGAATTATGGATTACGGGAAATTCCGCTTTGAGCAACAGAAAAAAGACCGTGAAGCTCGTAAGAAACAAAAAGTAATCAACATTAAAGAGGTTCGTTTAAGTCCAACGATCGACGTCAATGATTTCAACACAAAATTGCGTAATGCACGTAAATTCCTTGAAAAAGGGGACAAAGTGAAAGCTTCGATCCGTTTCAAAGGCCGTGCCATTACCCATAAAGAAATTGGTCAGAAAGTGTTAGATCGTTTGGCGGAAGAAACTGCTGATTTGGCAACTGTTGAGCAAAAGCCAAAAATGGATGGCCGCAGTATGTTCTTAGTATTAGCACCAAAAAACGATAAATAATGACTCACTGAGTTTCAGTTTAAAGTCAGATAACGAAAGATTTTGAGGAGGAAATTAGTTATGCCAAAACAAAAAACACACCGCGGATTAGCAAAACGCGTAAAACGCACTGGCGGCGGCGGATTGAAACGCTTCCGTGCCTTTACCAGTCACCGTTTCCACGGCAAAACAAAAAAACAACGTCGTCAATTGCGTAAAGCTTCAATGGTTTCAGCTGGCGATTACAAACGTATCCGTCAACAACTAGCACGCATGAAATAAGTGCGTAACCCAAGCTTCACGTATACAAACAATTATCGATTTTCATATTAGGAGGAATTATACATGGCACGTGTTAAAGGTGGAACAGTAACTCGTAAACGTCGTAAAAAAGTGCTTAAATTAGCAAAAGGTTACTACGGTTCTAAACACACTCTATTTAAAACAGCAAAAGAACAAGTAATGAATTCATACAACTACGCATACCGCGATCGTCGTCAAAAGAAACGCGACTTCCGCAAATTGTGGATCGCTCGTATCAACGCAGCGGCTCGTATGAATGGCTTAAGCTACTCAAAATTGATGCACGGCTTGAAATTAGCTGAAATCGACATCAACCGCAAAATGTTAGCTGACTTGGCTGTAAACGATGCAGCAGCATTTACTGCATTAGCTGACCAAGCAAAAGACGCTTTAAACAAATAAGACTAAAAATGTTGATATATCAATGTTTAACCCCACATTAGGCAGTGGGGTTTTTCTTTTGACCCAGAGATTGACCCAGACTTTTTCCATTCCTCATAAATTCACCGAAAATATCCGCTGTTTCTTCTTTCCCTTCTTTGGTTACATGAGTGTATACGTTCATCGTTGTTTTTATATTGCTATGACCCAGACGTGCTTGCACTTGTTTCATACTTGCGCCTGCTTCAAATAATAGCGATGCATGAGTATGACGAAATCCGTGAGGTGTTATCTGATGCATAGATTTATTTTTACGATAAAGGGTATCGAGCCATGTTTGTGGTGTTCTTGGATTCATCAAGCCGTTATCCTCGTCTTTTGCAAATATTAGCTGCTCGATGTTAGAAATTAAGCCTAACGCTTCAATATTTTTCATTTGAGTGATTCGCCACTCTTTTAAGAGGCTAACAGTATCAGCATCTAAGCTTATTGTTCTATTACTTGCTTTGGTTTTGGGCTTTTGGATCAAAACAGAACCGTTTTTTCCGACTGCAAGTGTTTTATTTACTGTAAGTGTATGATGCTTAAAATCAATATCTCTCCAAGTAAGAGCGAGTGCTTCCCCTTTGCGCAAACCAGTATAAGCAAGCAGAGAAAAGAAAACAAATCGTTTAAATGGATAGTTGCTTTTAAGCTCATTAAGAAGCTCTAATAACTCATTTCGACCATAAAAATTAATCACTTCCGATTTAGCATCTTCTAAATCTTCAGTAGGAGAAGGCAAGATGATTTTCTCTATCGGATTAGATAGTATTTCTCCTATTGATTCAGCATACTTAAAAATCATCCCAGTATAATTGATATAACGTTCAAAACGATTCGGATGTTCTTTGCACCAAGCATTTGCTTGTTTTTGACAAGCAGTAACAGTAATAGCTTTAATTTTATATGAACCGAATGCTGGAAGAATATGTTTATCAAAGATGATTTTTGTGTTCCAAAAAGTACTTTCTTTAACTTTTGTTTTATATACTAGGTTAAACCAATCATCGAACACTTCTTTATACGTTCGATTTTTTGAACGTTCTTTGATACCATTTTCCGCTATTTCAATATCTAGTCTAGAATAAGCAAGTTTAGCTTCTTTTAATGATGAAAAGCCCCTTCTCGTAGTTTCTCTTTGTTTACCAGTAACGGGATCAATTCCTAAATATTTCTTGAACATGTATGCAGTTGAACCGTCTTTTTTTGTATACTTTTTAATTGGATTTGGCTTTATTGCCATTATATTTTTCCCTCCCAGTACCTAGCGTGGGGCGCTTGTAAGAGGTATGTACAGCACCTTAACCATCGTTAGGTTAGGCGGTGCTAATGATTGTCTATCGACAAGATTAATCGTTTTTTTATCCGGCTAATATTTCTTGGTTCTTTTCAATCGCTATTGTTTGCTGATACTCTTCTGCGATCATAGTTTTTGTAAATTCGGCAGTTGGATCAATTTCTGCAACTAAGTTTTCTAGGCTCTCAACATTTGACTTGAAAAATTCTTTTCTAAAGTTCACTTTATTGACTCGGGAAGCTGCAAGTTTCTTGTGCAGTGTATTTTCTAAGCCTACTGCATCATCGCTAAAAATCATAGCGTGAACATCAAATTTAAATGGAACGGATGCACTTCCCAATTCATCTACACGTTGTTGAGGCTCTAAGCGACGCGTCATCCCAATTTTAAATATATTTTCGCCAAATGAACCCAAATTAGAAATGACATATACATATCCAGCTTTTCCCATAGCCAAACTTGTAACTTCTTCTTTTTTCTCTTCAACTTTTTCAAGTTGGTTTTGTAATTCAGCTAGTCTTTCTTCTAATTGAGCAATTTTTTTCGTGTCTGTTTCTGATTCCAATAACTCTCTGTTTCGCTCTATCTCAGTGACATATTTTGATTCTTCTTTTTCGAGCTTTTTGCGCTCTGCTTCAAGGGCTTTACGTTCTTCTGCTTCTTGTTTCATCTGTTCTCTGATAGCTTGTTGTTCTTCTTTTTCTTGTTGACGTTTTACATAATATCTATACTCGATCTCAACTAACTCTAAATACAAAGGTTTTATCTCAGAAATAAATCTTGTGATAGTAGGTAGAATAGCCTTGTTTCCTTCACTGGCAATAATCAAATATTTTGTCAAAATTTGTTCCACATTTTCTTTTGTTTCATCTATTTTTTGATATGATAGTTGATAAAGAAGGAGTTGCATTTCTGCCTGCATACCGATGATCATTAATTTGTAAATAGTTTGATTACTTTTTGTGGTATAACGTGATGCATAGTTTGTTAGGACAGTATCTATTTCTTTTTTTGTAGCAGTCGATAGTTTTCGTAGTTCTTTGGAATTGTCAGAATGAAGAGGTAGTTTAATAATAGTATCTAATAAACCATCTTCAGCTAAAAAGTTATCTACTTCTGCTATTATTCTAGATAAAGAATCTGCATTGCACGAGATAGAATTAGCATATTCATTATGAAATTCTTTAATGCCAACTAATTCTGATTTGAATTTTCGAGCTTGATTTTTGTATCTTGATATTTCTTTTTGTAGGCTTGAGTGTTCATTTTTTAAATCTTCAAGTTCGTAATTGTATTTGTCTATTGATTTAAGAAGTGCTTCTAAGTTTGCAGAAGCTTCTTCTTTTATTTTTAGTGCATCTTCTTCAGCAGCTAGTATTATTGTATTTCTTTTCATAGTATTCTCAGCTTCGAGGATATCTCTGATATTTTGCATAGTTTTGTTTCTGTCTGCTAATTGAGAATCAAGTAGTTCTAGTTCTTTTTCTTTACTTGCTTTATTTTTTTCTAATATTTCCAATTGATATGAATAATTAGCTTGTAATTGATATAATTTTTGTTGTTCAGCATATATGGCATCTTTTAGGTGAGTTAACTCTTTTATACGTTGAAAAAAACCCATATTTATTTTCCCCATTTCTGATATAATATTTTTGTGGAATCTCAGAAATGAGGAAAGGGTCCGTGTTTGCAGCACGGGCTTTTTTTATTGTCTATTTTTAAATAGCAGCAGATTATTTACTCGTTGCATTTCATCATCTGTTAGCTGATATTTCGATCCGTCGGCAGTCATTATACAGTTATGCTCGTTATCAACTTTTGTGATTGCTGGGATTTTGTCATACTCAATATCCTCCGGAAATAGATCGTCAAACGTGACACCCAAAGCCATCGCAAAGTTAAATACCATATTGACAGAAAACGGCTTTTTCCCTGCCTTATACTCTTCAATATCATCCATGCCTATCCCAATGAATTTAGCCATCGCATCATCCGAAATGTCTTTTTCTTTCGCTAATTCGGTAATCTTTGCTCCGAGTTTTTCATCGAGTGGGATGAGTTGTGTTGGAGGCGAGGTATTATGTTCTGAGTTATCATTTTTGGGAACATCGTAACCAAGCAACCATGCCTCATTAACTTGTAACGTTTTAGACAATAGGTACAATTTGTGTTGATCGGGGGAAGACTTTCCATTTACATATTGTGATAAATGACTCTTTGACATTTTTATTCCAGTCTCTTTTTGTAAAGGTAAAGACATATTCAAAATATCGACTTGTTTTAGATTCCTTTCTGACATTAGTTGATTGATTCTTTGTTGAGTAGTTTGCCTCATTTTATCCCTCCTTTCTATGTTTATTATACATCACTTGAATATAAGTTCAACAAAAAAGTTCAAATGTTTTTAACTTTTTTATTGACACTATTAGTCAGCAAATATATAATAAAACCACAAAGTTCAAATTTGTTGAACTCGTGTTAGGAGGTGAGTTAGTCATGAGTTTTGATTATTCTAAATTATTAGGGAGAATTGTTGAGAAGTATGGAACCCAATATAATTTTGCAATCGCTCTTGGATTGTCAGAAAGAAGTCTTTCTCTTAAATTAAACAATCGAGTTTCATGGAAGAGCACAGAACTTCAAAAAGCAATTGAATTGTTAGATATCAACGAAAAAGATATAGGTGCATATTTTTTTAAAGTAAAAGTTCAGAGTGTTTGAACTTTTTGGTTGGCAAACAACCAGCGTAGGAGGTGCGACATGAACGAAGAAAAGATGACAAGCACGGGATATTTGGAATTGAAAGTTAAAAAACTCGAAGAAGAAAATAGGACGCTGCAAGAAGTAATAAAGGTTTATCAGAGCCATATAGAAAAAGTGATTGAGATGCAAACCATTAAAAATAGAGAAGTAGCCAGAACTACTCCTCAATTTATTGGAGAAGAAGTTTTTAATCGTGTTCAAGATTCAATGCATTCAGAACAGATTTATAAGTAGAAAGATAAATCCACTGGAATGGATTTTTCTCGTCCATGGGTGTTTCTATCGTTCTGGAAAGATATTCTCCAAATTCGTCTTGATTCACTCTAGATATAAAGGCGTTAAAGTAACCCATTGCAATATCATGAGCGCGTTGCTCGTTGGTTAGACCCATAATTTTCACCTCACCTTCAAAATGATTTTATCAAGAGGTGAATTGTAAAACAACCAGCGTAGGAGGTGAGAGAGATGGAAATCAACATTAAAGTAACGCCAGAGGAAATAGCAAAATTGCTCCAAGCTATCGGGAGTAGCAAGGAGCAATATAAGAACGATCTTATTGATATTGAATTTGACGGTAAAAAAATCAGTGAAGTTCAAATTCTTCGAACTTCTGATAAGCAATCTCAGTGAGATTCTTTTGAAAAATTTATCTTATTAGCCATATTTGTTTCACCTCACTTTCATACTAATTTTATCAAGAGGTGAAAAAGAAGACAAACTGATGGAGGTGACGCCATGGCTGTACTAAAAATCGATGAAATAGATCTAAGTTCTGAATTACATGACATCATACGAAAAGCAGCGGCAGAAGAAGGAAAAAAAGAAGCTGAGGCACAAATAAAGGCGTTGGAAGAGAAGTTATCGATGCCTAGATATATGAATTACAAACAAGCCGCAAAATACATGAACACAAGTTATAACACACTGAAATATGTGTTGATTAAAAAAAATAAATTGCCAGTAATAATCATTGATGGATACGAAAAAATCGATCAAAAAGATGCAGATGAATTTTTAGAAAAACATAAAAAATAATTACTTAGCGTGGGGCGCTATGAGTAAGGGAATGATTTTGTGAACAAAAAATGGTTAGCAACATTACACAATAACCCGTTATATAAAGCACGACAGTTACAGGCAATTGGATATTTGAGCATAGGACTTAACATTATTTTGTTAGTTATTTTGCTTTTGTTGATGTGAGGAGATGGTAAACAAAATGGAAACAAAAAAGAGCTAACACCAGTTTCCGCTAGTGTGAGCTCAAAAAAATGAAGTTTTTCTAGTGAAATTATATCACGACGGAGAGGAGAAAATCAAAATGTCAAAAAATATTAATGTGCCATTGAGCGGTATCAGTGACGGAGGATTACAAGAACGGTTTGACTTTGAATTGGCTCAAGGGAATGAAGAAATAAAAATAAAAAAAGAGCCTACACCATCTCTCACTAGTGTAGGCACACAGCAATTATTATGACAAGGAGGATTATAACAAAATGAACGAAAAAATTCAAGATTTAATTCAAGAACTAGCAGAAGAATGCAAGAAAGAAAACATGGCGCTACTTTGTACTATCGGCGACTGCACTGAAGCAAGAAACACCGTAATAGGTAATTTAGTAGAAATAGGCTTTTTATTAGCAGTACAAGAGAAAGGAATTAATGAATCATCACCAATTGAAGCTGAAATCATACGTAAAGTTGGGATTAGCGCGTTAAAAGAAGCTAAACGATCGCATTTTAAGCACGCGGCTGATATTCTCTCAAAAATTTTGCGAGGTGAGTTTAAGTGATTGATTCATTTGAGAACTTATTAGATCAGTATTTGACAACGCCAGGTTGGGGACAGCCGACTCTAAAAGAGGAGGGAGAACCGTGTTGAATGCTCTAGATACTTATGAATTAAGAGAACTGGAAAGTACTACTTTTTCTGAAGAAGCCTCTCCTTGGACGATTGATAGTTTAGAAAGTGCGGACTGGGCATTGCGGAAAATCGCTGTATTGAAGAAAAAGAATGATGAAATTCATCAACTAGCGGAAAAAGAACGTGAACGTATTTCTGAATGGGAAGATAAAGAAACACACAGTAATCAGGAAAGTATCGCATTTTTTGAAAGTAAATTGGCAGATTACTTGCACGAACTTCGGAAAAGTGATCCAAAAGCGAAAATCAAAACACCGCACGGAACGGTGAGTACACGCAAACAACCGGATTCATGGGAATATCAAGGAGATACATTGAACACACTAAAAGAATTGGGGCTCACTGAATTTATTACGATTAAAGAATCAATTAATAAAGCAGAACTCAAAAAAGCAGTTCAAGTGTTAGAAAATGGCCGTGTCATCAGTCCTGATGGTGAAGTGATTGAATCAATCAAAGTGATTCCACAAGTCGAAAAAGTCATCGTGAAGGAGGTGTAAGGATGAAGTTCTATCCCAATGGTACCATCCCTGAACAAGCGAATATGTATTTTGTTTACGGTGATGGGGGCACAGGAAAAACATCATTAACGAAGCAATTCAACGGAAATAAATGGATGATTACCTTTGATAAATCGACCAATCCTATTCGGACAGACAAAGATACTTCTGTAGCTGTAATTGAAGAACAAGATGCTCCTATCATTCAAAGTTTAGTAGAAAAAGCGATTCGAAAAGTGATAAGCAACACTGAATATGATGTCATCATTTTAGACAATATCACTGCATTACAAAATCTAGTATTAGAAAATATTGATGGTGCATCAAGAGATGGGCGCCAGAATTACCAAAAATTACAACTATGGTTCAGGCAGTTAGGAATGTTGCTAAAAGAAAGCAATAAAACGATCTATGCAACAGCCCATCAAGTGGACAATGGGGCTAGCGGGTTAGATGGTAAAGGGCGTTTCAGTCCTGACATGAATGAAAAGACATTCAATGCGTTTACCTCTATGTTTGATTTAGTGGGTCGTATCTATATCGAGGGTGGGAAGCGCTTGATCGATCTTGACCCTGAAAATGGCAATCATGCGAAAAATCGTATAGACGATCGAAAACTGATCGAAGCAAATGAGTTAACCAAAACTAATCAGGAAGAAGGGATTTAATATGACATTATTTGTAGTTGATTCACAAAATACATTAGGAAAATCAGTGAGAGAAGCCGGGAGTTACAATGTAACGATCCTTCATGATTCGGAATATAGGAAAACAAAAGAAACGCAGAATGATATGGCTGTATTCAACTATGAAGTGATGGATGGTAAATATAAAGGCGGAAAAATCCTTTATGACAATATCGTCTGGGATAACAGTGACGTTGAATTGTCTATTAAACGATTTAACACAATTTTGGCTGCGGTAGGCATTCCTGATGGAACAAGGATCGATAGTATCCAACAGCTTGTTAATGGATTAAAAGGGAAAACATTGAATATCACTGTGGATTGGAAACATAGTGAATATAACGATCGCTGGAATTTATCTGTTAAAGGGTATAGCAAATTTGACCAAGAAGGAAGTAAACCTAATGGATCAGAACGACCAAACGGAAAGCAATTGAATCAGAATCGGCAAAATGAGATTAATCAGGCGGCAAATAAAGTAACTCGCAATAATTTTGCTCAAGAAACATTACCCGGCATCGATCCATTAGCTGATACCAGAAGCTTTGCGAATGGTGGTTTCAATGGAACAACAATTACAGATGATGATTTGCCATTCTAATACTTGCGAGGGGGATTTCCCCTCTCTTAAAAGGAGGAGTTACTAGAGAATGGCTATATATAGACAACTCCATACCACGTTTTGGAAAGATAAACGAGTGGGTGAATGGAATAGAGAACAAAAACTATTTTTTATGTATTTACTAACGAACGATTACACCACGCAGTGTGGTGTGTATGAATTTAACCTAAGATATGCCAAATTCGAATTGGATATGTCAGAGGATGAGATAAAAAGAAATATTGACTTCCTCGTCAGCGAAGGCCGGATTGTCTTTAATGAAAAGTCGGAAGAGTTGATGATCGTCAACTGGCTCAAATACAACAGCGCCAGATCTCCTAAAGTTGCGGCTGTCATCGATAAAGAGCTAAAGGAGATAAAGACACTTGAATTTGCGGAAACAGTCATCAGGAAGTGTCAAGAGTATGGATATCCTATCAAAACAGAAAAAGCGAAAGAACATACCGTATCGATAGGGTATGGATATGGTATGGATACGATATCGCAACCAACACAACACATAACCAACACAGAACCATCACCATCATCAGCAACAGCATCAGCACAGAGTGCGCATGGCGCGCGCGAGGATACTGCGGCGGCTGCGGTTGGTCCGAACCCGTATCAGCTTTACCAAGAGGTGTTTGGTGTGCTGAATGGCTTGGTGGCGGATGATATCAAGTCTTGGGTGCAAGATTTAGGCGAGGAAATGGTCTGTGAGGCAATGAAACGGGCAGCATTCAAGCAAAAATCATACGGCTATGCCAAGGGTATCTTGCAAACATGGGCAAGGAAAAATATCAAGACCATGGCTGATGTGAAGGCGGATGATGTGCGCCATGGGAATCAAAACAACGCCATGAAGAAAATTCCGCCAGTCCGAGAAGAAATGTTACCAGACTGGGCAAAAGAACCAACAGACTACACGAGCCAACAGCCTGAAATCACAGATGAGGAGATGAGGAGGTTTTTAGATGCCACAGAAGACGAAGAGGAACTTTAGTCGATTGGTAAGGCAAATCTATGAGCTATTGCCAGAATCTCAACAAGAACTGATGCGCCCAAGCTATAAATCAGTGGTTCGCTATGTTGCCCAAACAGACGATACAACAGGCAAAGGAGCGGAGCGCAAGTTTAGAACGTTCATGCTTCTGTATCGGCACTGGCTGCTTTCCGAGAAGAAAGTACCTGTCTATTATTTCGGGAAACGATTTTTAGACGCAACAACCGATGAATTGTGGGAGGAGGCACAAAAGCTGCATGACTGGCTCAAAACGAAACAAACAACTAGCCGACAAAGACCGTCAGCGCAAGAGATATAAGCTTCAACGAATTGTGGAATTGGCGGAAAGACCCGATTTTGATTTTAATCACGCTGTGCAGGAAGAATGGGCGCAACTACGAGAGGAATTATATCTTGTATCAGATCCAGATAAACGCTTGATTGAGGTACTTTACAATGACGAGGTTATTTTTACAGGTGTGAAAAAAGAGATTGAGAAAAAGTGCTTGAAATCGAGAAGTGCAATAAATACCCTCTTGCGAACTGGGAAGCTAGACAAGCAGAAGCGAATGTAACGCTGAAAAAAGTACAAGAAATTGCGGATGCTTTGGATATTGATGACTACGCAATTTTATTTGAGAAAGCGCCAAGTGAATAAACGTTATTTTCAGCTAATATAAGAGCGATAGCGGCGTTTTAAAATGAAAATAATATAAATATATCAAAAAAAGTTAAAGTGTCTTAAATCGAAAAATAGGAGTGTTTTAATCATGAAGTATGAACTTACAGATGAAAAGATCGAATTGTTTGGAAAAACATTGTATCGCATAAAAGCGTTAAAAAGTTTCGGACATGTAGAAGTTGGGGAAAAAGGCGGTTATGTAGAAAAAGAGAGCAATCTATCTCAAGTAGGCGATGCATGGGTCAGTGGCGATGCATGGGTCAGTGGCGATGCACGGGTCTACGGCAATGCATGGATCTACGGCGATGCACGGGTCAGTGGCAATGCATGGGTCAGTGGCGATGCACGGGTCTACGGCAATGCATGGATCTACGGCAATGCATGGGTCAGTGGCGATGCACGGGTCTACGGCGATGCATGGGTCTACGGCGATGCACAGGTCTACGGCGATGCACAGGTTCGAACTCGTACGGATGTTTTATGGATGACTCCGGTTGGATCGGAAAAAGGCACGCTAACTGTTTCTAGAAGTAAAAGCGGTGGGCTCATTGTCAATAGAGGCTGTTTTATAGGCACACTAGGAGATTTTGAAAAAGCAGTTGAAAGGACACATGGCAATAATCGCTATGCAAAAGAATACAAAGCTGCAATTGAGTTTATTAAATTACGATTTGGAATAGAAAATGAAGAGGAGACAGTGAAATGAGCGAAAATAAATTAATTAAATTAGGCGTATCAGGATTAGTTGTTTTAGGAATTGGTGTTGTCGGTGGATTCAAATTTTTTGAAAAGATTGATAACGGATATGTAGGTGTACGTTATTCGATGAATGGTGGAATTAAGGACGAAGCATTGACGCAAGGTGTGAAGTTTGTAGGCATCGATCAGGTAATTCAGTATCCAATCAGACTTCAAACGATACAAGCGAAAAACGTATCTGTATCAACCAGCGATGGGAAAAAGACATCAATCAATATCAAATATGATTACAAAGTAGATTCGAGTAAAGCGGCAAAAATGTATAAAGAATTTGGGAATATCACTTCTGAAGATATTGAGAGTGGGTGGCTAAAATCTAAACTTCAAAAAGTAGCTCGTGAAGTTTATGCGAAATATAGTCTGCTTGATGTTCTTTCGGGTGATTCTTCCAAAGTGGAAGCCGAAGTATTAACGAATTTTGCTAAATCAGTTGAATCCAAAGGTTTTGAAGTGGAGGATGTAACCCTTGGCGTACCTGATGTTGACAAAGAAACACAAAAATCAATTGATGCAATCATTCAAGCAGGACAGGAAAATGAAAAAGCTAAATTAGAAGCTGAAACTGCCAAGACAAAAGCAGACAGTGAAGCGTATAAAAAAACAAAAGCTGCGGAAGCGGAGGCGGAAGCAAACCGTAAAATTGCGGAATCAATCACAGATAATTTAATCCGTTATGAGGAAGCACAAGCTAGAAAAGAGCATGGATGGGTCACTGTAAATGGTGCGGATACTGTTGTAACTGATGAGAAAGGGAAATAGCATGGGATTTTTTATAGCTAAGATTATCCTCTTACTATTTTTGTTAGGAGCAGCATACACTACGTATGCTCTCTTAACTGGTAAAAATAACGAAGATGATGACGATGAACTTGATTTTTGAAGGAGAAATAACAATGGACGAATTAATCGAACAAGTTGAGCAATGGGCAAAAGACAAAGGATTGAATAAAGCAGATTCTAGTAAACAGATGTTGAAGGTTTTTGAGGAAACCGGCGAGGTCGCAGCTGCATTAGCAAGAAATAACCAAGATGCGTTGCGTGATGGTATCGGTGATGTAGTAGTGACCTTGATCATCTTGGCAATGCAAAATGATATGGATTTGTACGAGTGTTTGAATTGCGCTTATGACGAAATCAAAGGGCGAACTGGCAAGATGGTCAATGGTGTTTTTGTTAAGTCCAGTGACCTGAAATAATTCCAGAATCGGAAGATATTACCAACTAGGAGGACAGAGAATGATTGATGCAAACCAAATACAAAAGCAAAAAGATGAAATGTTCAGGCTTGAAGTCCAAGTTATTCCATTTCTTAATCAGTTTGAGGTTTTGGAATGTTCCGCTAGCGGAGAAGAATTAGAGTATGTTCTAATTCCTAAAACAGAAGAAAACGTTCAGAAGCTCAACGAATTTCTTTGCACCATTAACTGTTGGGCTATGATAGCTCCAAGATTTTTATGTCCAGCTATGGGAGAATTCTTAGAATATTGTCATGCTGAAGGGGCTGAAACATTAGATTTAGCTTATCTGGTATACAACTATCTAAACATCAACACAGATTGGCTATGGTTCGGTACTGCTGAAAGAAGATGGGTAGTCCGCTAACGACAGAGATTATGGAAAGGGAGTAACAATGCTAGGAGTAATGAAGTTAGAAAAAATCGGCTTTAATAACTCTTTGAAGCTTAACGATATATTTGATTATGAAGGCGAATCATGGCTAGTGCGTGCAATCGCCAAAAATCGAATTAAAGCAAGATATGTAAACCTAGGTGGAAAGTCAGGTTGGCAGCATGACTTGATCGAAGCTATTGTAGTCGCTCAAAAAGTAGGAACTTTTGATGAGAACAACAGAAATCCAAAAGAAACCGGAATAACAAGTACTTTTAAAACGGCGAATGTAAATAATCTTTCCTCACATGAAAAACGTCAGATTGTAAAAGTGGGTGACGTTTGCGACATGGGGAATAACGCAATCTACTTAGCTACAGAAGTGCTAGAAATAAAATATAGTTTTATTGATGTTATTACTAAGCTGAAAGGCGTTAGTGTAACCGAACTTCCACTTAAAGATGTAAAGAAAATCAAAAATCAGCATAGATTGAACGAATTAGGATGGATAGTAAAGTAATTCCGCTATCCATCAAAATAACCAACTGAAGGAGGGCATAGCAGTGCTTACCAAAGAAAACATTATGGACATTATCCAATCGCATAAAGACGAGATTAACGAAATTTCTAGTGAGCTAATTAAGGCGAAAGAGCTGGGATTGGACATTCCAGAGCTGACAAAGGCAGCTCAAAATAGACTAGCGTATTTGTATGACAACAAATACCGTTACGAAATTCAAGCGAAAGCTTGGGGATTGATTGGGGCAACTGGTGAACAAATTCTTGGTGAGTATGATGTGTAAGTCAGCTATCCATCAAAATAACCAACTGAAGGAGGGCATTAGATGCTAACATTCGAAAACGTACTCAATGGACGAATTGAGCTTGTTTATCAAATCCCAAAAGAAGTGGGGGAACGTTACGAAGAATTGACTTCTTTTTACCGAGGAAGAGACTTTAACAAGGAGATTGAAAGTTATATCGAATCCTTTGTAAATGACTTTAGATCATTCGTCACACCAGAAAATGAAAAATCTTTGGATGAAAGGCTTGTTAAATACAACAAATTGGTAGTTGAGTTGCGAACTAACATTTTGAAAGCAACGACAATTCCATCTGTAATGATTTCAGGCGGTGCTAACTATCCCGCTAGAAAGAAAAAGCGTGAACTTGATCGCATTCATGAGTTGGAAAGGGAACTATACGGCAACGATGGGAAGCATGAAAGATTTTTAGATAATACAAGAAAAATGTTTGATCCAGTTTTGATCGAACAAAGAGAAAATGTAGAAGCTAAACGAAAAGCTAAAGCACAAGAAGAAGGCTGGCAAGCATTTTATACCGAACTTGAACACGAAGAAATTGCTGGTTATGGCATCGATTTAGAAGATAACCGAATTTATATCGTAACCAACGGAAAGCCATCTGACGAGCTTCGAAGCTTATTGAAATCAGCGGCTATGCGGTGGTCTCCTAAAAATAAACGATGGCAAAGAATTTTGACCAAAAATGCAATACGAGCGATTGAAAACAAGATTCTCATTCCGCTCGAATTATCTGAGTAATAGCCAGCAAACTTGAAAGGGTAAGAAAAAATGAGAACAGAATGTAATAGATATCGAGATTATATGACTATAACGTAGATGGTGAATCAGTCAGCTATCCGACGAAATAGAGGAATTTCTATTTTTTACAACTTTCATACAATAATCGATGAAATTTCACAACCGAAAGCAAAAAAATACTCTATCACTACGTGCAATGTTAACACTTTGCCTTTTTTGTGAAAAAATGTCAACCGCAGGAAGCGAGGAATGATTATGAGTGAATTAATAAAAAGATTGAAAGAAGAACGTATTCAAGGAAGCAGCGCTGTACTCAATTACTCGAATTTTGATTACTGGGTAAATTGGGACGATATTGTTGAAATTGTTGAAGATCACGATCAACCGCAACTCAACGAGAATCAGCAGGTCGTTTTGGATTGGTTGAAAAATAGATATACAGGTAACGCAGACCCGTTTGGAGTAACGGCTTGCTTATTCTCTCAAACGCCACGATCTGAAGTTATTGTCGCTACGCTAAAATTGACAAGGGACGAACAAGCACAAGTCCTAAAAATATTTGCGAATTGGACATTGGAACAGGTGGAAGATTGATGAACAGGCGCCAAAAAAACAAACAATTTAAAAACTGGCTAATCGAAAACGGTTATCCAGATAAAAAAGTAGTACTTTATTGTTCAGAATGTGGAAGTAGATTGAGTTTTAAGAATGAATACCATAAAAGGCACCTTGTGTGTGACGAATTTTGCTATATGCATAGCTTAGGTCTTGGGTGGAATGATTTTCTGTGATGAGCTGTTGGACAAGCAACGAATTCCGCAATCGTCAGCGATAGCGAACAGGAGGGATAAGATGAAATACATCATTACTACTGACAACGAGGAACAAGGCTGGCTTGATTCCTTTAATGATTGGGCAAATTTTTCATACAAAATGAATGAAGAAGTCAAAGAAGATCTAGATTCTGTAAGGAAAAATATTTACAGATTTAACAATGAGGTTGCTTGCGGGCCCGCTATTTGTTTGATTGAACAGGAGGGATAAGATGGTACCAAAATATAGGGCTTGGTTGAAATATGAAAAAGAGATGAAGAATGTTTTAGCGTTTGACACAAGAGGGCACAGTTTCTTGGGAATTGAAGGACCTCACGTAACAGTTGATGGCTGGTGCGACAATTTTGAGGTTGGTAAACAAGCAGTACTTATGCAATCCACTGGCTTGAAAGGATATATGTCAGATTCACACGAAGACGATGAAGAAAAGGACGTTTATAGAGGTGACATCATTGATATCTTTTGGGAAGAGTGGCCCATGGGCTATTACCAAGAAAATCATATGATCGGTGTGGTTGATAAAGACGAAACAGGAACAGCATGGATAATCAAAGATGCCAAGTACGACTTCGACACTCCCAAGCCTATACCTAGTGAAATTGATGGGATTTCTGTTTCCATGAGTTTACCTGATGCGGAAGATTTAGAAGAAATATTCTTGCACAATTTTAATTTAACCTCTAGCGATATAACTATTTTAGGTAACATCTACGAGAACCCAGGACTATTGGAGCCAGCCAATGAAAGTTAATCATTATACAGTATTAGCTATTGTATCAATACTGCTAACGATCGCAGGCTTGAGTTGGCTATCCTATACAATAATTGACCAGCAAAAGCAGATCGTGAAGCTAGAACAGCAACTGCAACATGACCAGATGAAGTACAAGATAATTATCAATGATCCGTTAGTCAGGGATGCGATGGAAGCGGGAGGATGATTATGACAGGTGCAGTGTTAGGAGTTGTTGCGTTTACGGTAATCTTTGCCGTAAGCGTGATTATTGTAAGGGATTAGATAAAAAGGAGCGTTATGATGGGGAAGACGAAATCAAAAATCAAAAAGAAGAAGCGTAAGTTGTTAGAGAAAGCCAAAATGAACGGGACTGTGAACGATAAATATTTGAAGAAGGAGAAGAAAGCAGATGGGAACACCACAAATTTTTAGTTTTGAAGATAATCAAGTAAGAACGTTTTTAGTAAATGATGAGCCGTATTTTGTAGGGAAAGATGTGGCAGAGGTTTTAGGATATGAAAGAGCTGATAATGCTATCAGAAATCATGTTGATGAAGAGGATAAGCTGACGCACCGAATTAGTGCATCAGGTCAAAATCGTAATATGACAATCATCAATGAATCAGGGCTATACAGCCTAATTCTTAAATCAAAACTTCCAAATGCAAGAAAGTTCAAACGATGGGTTACAAGTGAAGTGTTACCAACAATCAGAAAAACAGGTAGTTATACAAATGTTCCTCGTTCATTTGCGGATGCTTTGCGTTTAGCAGCTGATTTGGAAGAAGAAAAAATGATGCTCGAACAGCAAATAGCTGAATATGAACCGAAAATCACTTATCTTGACACGATTCTAGCATCAAAAGATGCAGTGACTATTTCACAGATTGCAGCGGACTATGGAATGTCTGCTGTACAATTCAACAAGCTGTTGCATCAATTAGGTGTACAAAGAAAAGTTAGCGGTCAATGGCTGCTGTATAAGAAGCATATGAATTGCGGGTACACAAAATCTCATACAAGCGAAATTGTCCAGACTGATGGAACGAATAAAATTGTGATGAGTACCAAGTGGACCCAAAAAGGAAGATTGTTTATTTATAATTTGTTGAAAGAAGAAGGTTATTATCCTCAAATGGATCTTTGGGAAATAGCATAAAAAAAGGCAGCCGTTCGATGGCTGCCTCGTACATAAAAAGAAAATCAATAAAAGAATGTCTCAACTTATTAAGTATATCATATTTCGAGGTGGTTGGAAATGATAAAAGAGGCAGACATCAAACAAACGAAAGAAAATGCGAGATCTATTCTAAGACAGTATCGTACTCTAGAACGTAAGGCAGGTAGAAGTCCGATTGATATACGTTCGCCATTCATCAATGATATGCCTAAAGCGCCTAAGAACGGGAACAAAACAGAAGAGGCAATGATTCAGCACATCGAAACAAAAGAGAAAATTCAAGCGATAGAATATGCATTGAGTCGATTAGGACTGATGAGCAGACAGGTACTGTATTATACATATTGCGTAAGAGACATCATGACAAACGACGAAATTGCAGATAATTTAGGCGTAGCTACAAGAACGTTAAATCGAATGAAGTCGGAAGCTCTATTGGAATTCGCTGATGTATTCGGTATAGTCGCTTACCGCTGAAAATTTTGGCGTAAATGGCGCAAATTTGGCCTTTTTGGCGTAGATTTGGCGCAAATTATCCGTTCACCCGTGTTATTATGATAGTGTCGAAAGAGTAGGTGGTCGGTGATTGGACTACTCACAATATTCCATCAACCGAAAGGAGGCAATCTCCTTATCGCTTATTCTTCTTTGGCAGAAGACAGGACAGAAGACGGCAATATTTACAAAGGAGTTGAGTTCACTCCTTATCTTCATTTGCCGTCTTTATATTATTTGAAGATTGAAAACTTAATAGATTGTGAACCTAGTGTAGAACGTTTGAACAGCGTGCTAGGATAGCATGGCATAAATCTGAATATGATCAAAGGTGCGATAGTGTCTTTGATTGTAGGTATGTTGTATGGTGACATGTGAGGAACTATTAGTAAAAGCTAATATCAGTTAAGTGCTATGTGGAGTGCACATGGATTGTAAGGTACAAGACTCTTGGGGGATACAATAGACGCTCCTGTGGAGAAGAATCTAAGTTAGGTGAAGTGTGAGAAGCTTGGCAGACCTTAGAAAACTCGAAAGACTCCCTTTGACGAGAACTGCAGAAATGCAGGTTTAACAAGAGAACTTGGTACAAGTAGCCTAAGTCAGTTTCAGGGACATTATTATAATAACAGATGGGTTTATGTAATAAATACTTTAAAAGCTGAATGTTTAGGTGAACGTTGTTAGCCACCGTGCTAGACCATACATGAAAAGCAAAGAGAAGCTATTGGGTAGCTCCCGATGGTTCAGCCTCTTTGAGTATGTGACTGAATGCAGTGAGTGTGTATGAAGCAGGAAGAAAAGCCCACAATCTGTTAAGTTTTGAGTTTTTAAACTTGTCGCTGTGGCGGAAGATCCGCACAATCTGGGCGTGAGTAATCACGAGATATAGAGTGTAATTAACGGAGCAGAGAGTTCCCAGTCCGTATTACCGAGTGGGGCAGCACCACTCCAGTGACATTGAGATTGAGCAAAAGCACGTGGCAATCAGCCCTTGAGTTATCCCAAGGCTTTTGTCGGATAAACAATCTCGTAATTAGGGTTTATAGTCATCCCGACTGCCAGTCAGCGAAAACTTGTTACATAAGCCACACTGCGGAAACAGGAAGTGGCGAACAACCTAGTATTGTTATATACGTGCCAGATTGGCTAGGCAGTTTGGCATATTTTTTCTAGTCTAAGGAAGAAAAGTTAGATATAATACATTTTGTAGAAAAGTGAAAAGATGGTGGCTAATCTCTTGAAAAAGGGGTGATGCCTATGGTTCATAGCTTTATCCCTAGAAGGGAGTAGGCATGTCTGTATTTGAAGCATTATCACTGATGATTGCTTTTGCGACATTGGTATTGCTGATCACAGATAATAAAAACCAAAAAAAATAACCATCTAACACTTTGACAGGTCAGTAGATGGTTAAAACACTATTGATGGTCACCGTCTTTTTAACGGTTCTACATGGGGCGTGTTTGCAGCACGTCCTTTTTCTATGTCTATTATATCATGTGAAAATAGAAAATCAATTCAGGATCACTCGATGAGTGGTCTTTTTGTTTTAGTTTTTTTTAGTTTGGAGGCGATTTTTTGAAATTGACTAAGAAGCATGAAATGGCTATACAATTACTATTTGAAGGTTCTTTGAAGCGACAAGAAATTGCTCAAGAACTAAAAATAAGTGAACAAACGTTATACAATTGGATGAAGGACGAGGATTTTACGAGCGCTTATGACAATTATGTGAAGGTAATTATGAGTAAGTCATCAGGGAAAGCATTGAAAACAATGTTAAATTTACTGAATGCAAAATCTGAAATGGTTCGATTTAATGCAGCCAAAGATATTTTAGATAGAGGCGGATTTGCTCCAGTAAATAAACAAGAAGTGACAGCCATACAGCCGCCGACTTTTGTTGATGATATAGGTGATACAGATGATGGTTAAGCATTTATCTGAATTTCTTCCGAAAGCTTTTCACGAAACATGGAAAGCTGCGATTAATCCTGATATTTTGCATGTTGTTGAAAAAGGGGGGCGTGGTTCTGGAAAATCATCGGATATCGCTCACATCTTGATTCAATTGATCATGCGCTACCCGATTAATGCTGTTGCTATTCGTTTCGTAGATAATACAATTGAACTTTCGGTTTTCGAGCAATTGAAATGGGCAATCGAAGAACAGAATGTATCAAATTACTTTCGAATCAATAAAAGCCCAATGAAGATTACTTATGCACCTAGAGGGAATTATATTGCTTTTCGTGGCGCACAAAATCCAGAACGAATTAAGTCTTTGAAAGACAGTCGATTCCCATTTGCGATAGCGTGGATAGAAGAATTAGCAGAATTTAAAAAAGAAGAAGATGTTACAACTATCACTAACTCGTTATTACGTGGCGAACTGGATGATGGTCTTTTTTATAAGTTTTTTTACAGCTATAATCCGCCCAAACGAAAACAGAGTTGGGTCAATAAAAAATATGAAACGAGCTTTCAGCCGGCTAATACATTTATCCATCATTCTACGTATCTAGATAATCCGTATATAGCAAAAGCTTTCATCGAAGAAGCAGAGGCAACGAGAGACAGAAACCAAAGACGTTATGAATGGGAATATCTAGGCAAAGCAATCGGTTCTGGAGTTGTGCCATTTGATAATCTGAAAGTTGTGGCGGGAAGCATCACAGATGAAATGGTTGCCAATTTTGATAATGTCCGGCAAGGGCTTGATTATGGCTATGCCACTGATCCTCTTGCATTTGTTCGCTGGCATTATGACAAGAAACGAAACAGTATCTATGCTATTGATGAATTGTATGAAGTTAAATGTAGCAATAGACGTGCTGCACAGTGGATCAAGAGCAAGAAATACGATTATCAAGATATCATTGCAGAAGTTGAGCCGAAATCAAACGCTGAGATGAAGAACGAACACGATATATCAAGAATAAGACAAGTTACCAAAGGACCGGACAGCGTTGAGTATGGGGAAAAGTGGCTAGACGATTTAGATGCTATCTACATAGACCCGCTACGAACACCTAATATCGCTAGGGAATTTGAAAATATCGATTACCAAACGGATCGTGACGGAAATCCTAAGCCTCGTTTAGAAGACAAGGATAACCATACGATTGATGCTACTCGATACGCATTTAACGATGATATGAGAAAGAAACCAGAACCAGTCAACGTCAAAAAGACGATTAACACATTCAAAAAACTAGGATTGTAGGGGTGATCCAATGGAACGTAATATACAGTTATTAAGTGGTAAACGGTTTGATGATGAAGCGAACTTAGTGTATAAAGTGCCGGTCGATAGATTGCCGAAACGAGAAATGTTAAATCAACGAACAGAAGAAGTTGAACAGGTAATCGATTTCGAACATGAAGACATTTGGGAAATGATTGTTAAATTTATCAGGCACCATCAAGACAAACAGGTGCCAAGGCTTAAAGAGTTGAAACGCTACATGTTAGGTTATAACAATATTAAATATCGTCAGGATAAAACAGAGGGTAGATCGGATAACCGTATTGCAAGTGATTTTGCAAATTTTATCGTTTCGTTTAAGCTTGGGGTTTTGCTCGGTAATCCGTTGAGATACGGTGGAGACAAGTTAATAGCAGAAAAAATCAATACATTTGCTAGTCAATCAAACGAAGACTACCACAATCAACTGATGGGGCGTGATATGTTTGGCCTAGGGCGAGCGTATGAGTGGATCGGTCGTGACGAATATGGAAAAGAGGCATTAGCCAAATTTGATGCAGAACAAACATTTATCATATACGACAACACAAAAGATCGTAATTCGATTTGCGGTGTCCACTACTACAAAGAAGAGTTTTTAGATAAAACGTGGACACGAATAGAACTATATACTAATAGCGGATTAAACTATTACTTAATAGCAGAAAATGATGATTTAGAGAAAGCTGAAATCGAAGAGAATGGTATTGTTGAAAGTTATTTCGATTCGGTCCAAATCAATGAATGGATAAACAACGAGGAACGTTTAGGCGATTTCGAACGTGTACTCGATTCGATTGATGCATACGACCTTTCGCGTTCTGAGATGGCTAACTTCCAACAAGATTCATCGGAAGCATATTTGGTGATTAAAGGCAATCCTGATACTGCAGATGATGAAGAAGGCGACAATAGCAAGACGGAATTGTTCAAAGATATGATACAAGCTAGAATGCTTGTTTTAGGCGACAAAAAGATATATGACGGTAATATAGCCGGAGCTGAACCTGATGCGTATTACCTAAAGAAAGAGTATGACGTTGCAGGAATGGAAGCTAATGACAGTCGGACAGTTGCTGACATCTTGCGCTTTACATCTCTTATTGATTTTACTGACGAGAACATCGGGTCTAACCAGTCGGGCATTGGATTCCGTTTCAAAGGTTGGGGGTCAGATAATGACCGAAAGAACAAGGAACGCATGGTCAAAAAAGCTATTATGCGCCGGCTACGGTTACTTACCCACTCTTGGAGCATTAAAGATGAATTGAATAAACCACAAGGCTTGATTGGTACAGTCAAAGCCTTTTTTGTTTCTGATGAAAAGCAACAAGAGCAGCTATACAACAAAGTAAACGAGATAAAAATACAATTTACTCCCAATGTACCGCAGTCTGACGAAGAAATCATGAATGTTATTTCTGGAATGGTCGGTATTGTATCGGATCAAACATTATGTGAAATGGCTGAGCGATTGACAGGTATTCCGTTCGAAGAAGAACTTAAGCGATTGAAGAAGCAAGATGAACAAACATCAGCTAGACGTCCTGAAAAAGAAGTAATCGAACAAACAGATACTGAAAAAGAGAACAAACAAGTCGAAGAAAATAAAGCAACTATAGAACAAAAGGATGAATTAGATGCCGAAGCTTGAAAAGTCAGCTAATTATTGGTCAAGTCGCATGGATGAAATTATGGCTTATGTAGATCAAACCGATCTTGATTTTTTCGATGAATTACAAACTATTTACACAGAAGGTCGTCAGAGCGTGCAGAAAGAGATTTATGAATTTTACGCACAATATGCCAAGGAAAATAAAATCTCTGTACAGGAGGCAAAAAAACGGCTAATGCGTGAAGATTTGTCAGACTATCGAGCGAATGCTGAGAAGTATTTAAAACAAGCAGAAAAAGATCCTGAGCTTTTGAAACGATTGAATGAACAATATAGAGCTGGAAGAGTTACTAGACTTGAAGCATTACACCTCAATTTTGAATGGCAATTAGGCGTTATGAGTGGCACCTTGCATAAATCATTCGATCGGTATCTAAAAGAGGTAGCACAATACGCTTACCGTAAAATAGCAGGTGGTAATTCGCAAAGTACACTTAATAAACCTGCGCTAGAACAGATTGTAAAAACACCTTTCAACGGTAAAAATTACTCTGCCAGTATATGGGGGAATACAGATGATCTTGCAAAGGATTTAAAAAAAGTACTTACCCAAGGCTTTATACGCGGATCTGGTTCATCGGATATAGCTCGTGAATTACGTAAAAAATACAGCGTAGCTAAAAGTAGAGCAGAAGCGATTATTAGAACAGATGGAACTAATGTTATCAATCTTTCCGCGGCTAAACGTTTTGAAGAGTTCGGATTGACAAGATATAAGAATAATGTCCATGTTGATAATAGAACGACTGATATTTGTTTGAAAATAGACAGTGAAGATAAGTCGTATTTATTGTCCGAATATAAACCAGGCATAACAGCTCCGCCTTATCATGTGAACTGTAGGACGGGGATTGTTCCTGATGATTCAGAATTGGGTTATGAATAATATGAAATGAAGGTCTAGTTAGTAGCTAGGCTTTTTATTATGCCCTCTACTGCTCGGGGCTATATAAATTGAGCTGTTTCGACTGACTGGCGTAACCAGTTAAATTATCGGGTAGCGGCGTAACCGTGGAGGAATAATCATGAAGAAAAAACGTTTATTAATGCCTATGAACCTACAATACTTTGCTGAAAATCCAGATGGTGGCAATGGTACATCGCCGGCGGAACAAACTACTCCACCAGATAATAAGCAAAAGGATGAAGAAACAGGCAAAACATTTTCTCGTGACGAAGTAGCGAAAATGATTGCTGCTGAAACAACGAAAGCTGTTAAAGCTGCTGAAAAAAGATGGCGCAAAGAAAAAGATGAAGCTGATAAGCTTGCCACAATGGACGAAAAAGAGAAAGCTGATTACGAAAAACAGAAGTTGGAAGATGAATTAGCGGAGTATAAACGTAAAGATGTTTTACTTAAGATGTCAGAACAAGCAAGTGAAATGTTATCTGATAAAGGCGCTAATCCTACAAAAGAAATGCTTAAGTTGATTGTAACGGAAGATGCTGAAACCACAGCAGACAATGTTAAAACGTATTTGGCATCGATTGATGCGGAACGTGAAGCGATCAAAGCGGATTTTGAAAAACGTCTTGGCGGTCGTATCCCATTGGATGGGACAACAAATAGTTCTGTTCAAGGTGAATTTGGCAAACAACTAGCACAAAGAACAGCAACAAAACAGCACAAACACACATATTTTAAAAATTAGGAGGAACAGATAGATGGAAAAACGAGTATTTGGTTCTAAACGTCAAATCTTAGCGGATGTAAATAATTATAAATCTCTATCGGTAGTTGTTGGCGTAACAGGTGTTACGGCTACAAATGCACAAGGCAAAAAATATATTCCTGCTGGTACACCAGTCGGCGGTAGCAATGATCCTTTTGCGGATGAGCAAGCTGTCGTAACAGTTACTAATGATGCTGGAACAGGAGCGAATGCAAAAGGTGTATTATTGCACGATGTCGTTTTTGAGGCAGAAGCAGAAAAAGCAAATGGTACTTTGTTGTACTTTGGGACTGTTAATGAACTGCGATTAGAAACAGGTTTGACAATCGTGACTCAAGCAAAAACAGCGCTTGATGGAAAAATCTATTTTGTAAAACGAAACAACTAATAGGAGGTAATAGCATGAAAGTGAATATACGTAAAGAAACACTAATGAAAATGAATTTGCAATATTTTGCGGCATTTAACGTTTTTGATTTAGTTCAAGCGCCTAATATTGCCACATATTGGGCAGAAAAAATCAATGAACAACAACCATTTCTTGGTGAAGAGTTATTTCCTGATGATAAACAACTAGGGACTAAGCTATCTTGGTTGAAAGGAAAAACAGGATCACCTATCGCTTTGCGCCCTTCTGCGCTAGATGCTGATGTGATTCCTCGAGGACGTGAAGGATTTGAAGAAATGATCGGAGAGATGATCTTCTTCAAAGAATCTAAGTACATTGACGAAGAATTACGACAACAACTTAACCTTATTAGTCAAACGAACAATACACAATATCGAGACATTATCCTCAATCGTATTTTTGACGATACTACTGATCTATTGCGAGGTGCGGCTGTCCGAAGAGAAATTATGCGGATGCAAATGCTGACAACAGGAACAATCACAATTGCCGAGGGTGGACAGGAATACTTTATCGATTATGATATCCCGGATAGTCATAAAGGCGAAGCTACTGTTGCTTGGAGTGATACTGATGATGCAGATCCAATCGAAGATATCGAAACTGCGATTGCTGCGTTAAAAGCTGATGGTGTAGAACCTGCTCGAGCAATTCTTAACAATAAGACATTCCGCTATTTGCGACAAAATACAACGATTAAAGCGACTATTTTGGGTAATAATGCAAATGCACAAGCTGCAAAATTATCTAAACAAGCACTGTTGGATTACATTGCGGAAGAATTGAATTTAGAAATTGTTGTTTACGATAAGGTGTACACAGATGCATCAGGCACTAAGAAATTTATTCCTGATGATGTATTTGTACTATTGCCTGCACAAACGTTAGGAAAAACATGGTTTGGTACAACGCCAGAAGAATCCGATCTTATGGCTGATCAAAATGTAGCCAAAGTTTCATTGGTTGATACCGGAGTAGCAATCACGACAACTAAAAAACCAGACCCTGTTAATGTAGAAACGAAAGTGTCTATGTTAGCTTTACCGTCGTTTGAACAATCTGATGCAGTATACATTTTGGAGACTACGCCGGGGGAGTAACACCGCCATCGGTTGAGGATGTAACACCGACAGCTGATGGCGCAATCATTACTTTATCGTAACGGGTGATTAGATATGCTGGATGAAATAAAAGTATTCTTAGGAATAGAAGAGGAAGACTATATCCAAGATCGTTTATTGAATTTAATCATCATCGAAAGCAGAGAACGTATTTTATCCACTTTAAATCAATATGCGATAAAAAATGGAGCGAAAAAATTTGCTGATATTCCAGATGATTTATCGTATATTCATCGGGACGTGGCTATCAAACGATTTAATCGTATTAATAGCGAGGGAACGTCTTCTGATAGCGAAGAGGGTCGATCGTATACGTGGGAAAAATCCTATCTTAGTGAGTATTTTGATTTATTTGACGAATACACAAAGCAAAATATTACGAAAAGAAAAAGTATAGCGAGGTTTATCTGATGAATTACAGTAATCGGGTTAAACTAATCTTTGAAAAAAAAATACCGGGTTACCTCGACGACGACACGATAAAAGAATGTGAAAAAATCGTCCCTTGTGGTGAGTGTGGATTATCAAACAATGAACAAATTGGAATTTTTGGGAAATATAATCAATCTGCTTTTAAATTGTATATTCAAGGGATTCAAAAAGATTTCTCTAGAATTGAGTACAAAGGTGTTGAACGTTCTGTTTATCTAACAAAATGGCATCGAAATTCTACCGTGGTGATCCTTACATGAGTAGAAGTGTAAAGATTCAAGGTTTGAAAAAATTTATGCGTGAAGTTAGCAGAAAAGGTCCTGCTTTAGATCAAGCAATAGACAAAGAAATTAAATTGTCTGCTTTACGGGTTGAAAGACGAGCAAAGAAACTTGCTCCGTGGGATACAGGGTGGTTATCCAATAATATCTATGCCAGTGTTGTTGGTTTGATGCAAGCAGAAGTGATTTCACCAGTAGAATATTCTATTTTTGTAGAATACGGAACACGCTATATGTTCGCGCAACCTTTCCTTTTTCCTTCGGTTTATGCAGATTGGCCGTTGCTACAAAAACGATTAACAAAACTTGTGAGAGGGTGAGGGTATGTGCTCTCTGATGACACGATATCTCAAGGAAGTCGCTGATAAGTTAAATACTACGGATATTCCAGTGATGTTTAAACTCCCTGACGAAAGTGTTAGGGAGCCTTTTTATGTAATTGGTACACACACAGGTGATGATTCTCTTAGCGCTAAATTTGGTAAAGCTATTGTTGATACAAGCTTACAAATTGACTTGTTTTATCCTGTTTCAAGCAGAACGGGGATAGAAGAAGCAATACACGCTACGAAAGCAGCACTAAATACAAGAATTACACATCAAATTTTGATTGATAATTCGATTGGACGTGAAGTGTATCACGTAATTTTTACTATCAACAAATTAATTAAATAGGAGTGATATAGATGGCAGAAATAGTGAATAACGGCGTGCAAAAAACAACTGGTAGCGCGCTGTCAGGTAAAAAAGTATGGTATTTTTTACAATCGGTTGAAGTGCCTGTCGGTTCTAAAGCTCTATTGCCGGGGTTCCAAACAGAAGGGACTGTGACCTATGGCGGTGAAAATACAGATGAACAGACGAAAATGGGACGAATAATCACTAAATCTACGGACGAACATTCTATTGATTTAACTCAATATTTTGATCCGACTGACGATAGCGTAAGCGTCGTTAGAGACGCTAAAAAGAATGGTCAGTCCGTAAAAGTGTGGAGAGTAATCATCGATGAATCGGTTGCTGAAACAGTAGAAGATGAAGATTATAAATTATATCCAGCGGAATTCGGTTATGGTATGCCTGACGAAGTAGAGATATCAGACGGCGACGAACTTGTTGAAGTTTCTTACACGCTTAACATTATCGGCTCGCTTAAGGATGGAAAATTCCCATTAACCGACGATGATATCCAAGCAATCGAATCATTGTATGATTATCAAAATCCGGGTGAAACAACAGGTGACTATAATAATATTTCAACGGAGGAAGAAGACCCGGGGGAGTAGATCCCCCATCAGTTGATGACGTAACACCGACGGCTGATGGGGCAATCATTAATTTGTCTTAAAAATAAAGAGAGAGAGGAATAAAAATGGCAGCAGATACATTTGCATTATATAAATCATCGGACAACTCAAAGGTGACAGAAGGAGAATCACCTTTAACCTTGACAGGGTTAGCACCAGGTACGGTAGTTGCACAAGGCGATTACAAGGTTTCACGTATTAGAGATGGTCGAGAATCCGCGAAAGTAGATGTAACTGGATTTACTGTATTAGAAGAAGTTCCTGTACCTGTTTTAGGATCAGTAACACCGACAGCCGATGGTGCGGAAATTGAATTAACATAAAAAGAAAGGATGAATACTAATGGCAGATACATTTGCGATTTATAAGACAGAAGATAATTCTAAAGTGGCAGAAGGAGAATCGCCATTGGCAATTACTGGATTAGATCCGGAAACAGTTGTTGCAGAAGGAGATTATCAAGCTGTTAGAGTCCAAGATGGACGAGAATCAGAAAAAGTAGATATTAGTGCGTTCACTGTGTTAAAAGCTGGTGTACCTACTAAGATTAGCTTTGTGGTTACGCCGAAAGCTGGAGGATGTGATTTTGTCATTACTCCTGCATCAACAGCAACGCAAGAAGGTGTAACAGGATATAAATGTTATATCAAGAAAGCTACAGAGCAATGGTCAGCAGCTACAATGACAACTGTTACAGAGACGACGGGTTCATACTCATCTTTGGAAGATGGCGTTAAATATTCGCTAGGTATTGAAGCGGTAAACGCAACAGGATCAAGTCAACGTGTATCTCAAACGTTTGTTGCTGGTGCACCATCATCGTAATAGAAAATAGAGTAAGGGTTAACCAGTGTGTTAGCCCTTTTTATTTATGGAGGGATAAAAATGTCATTTGATATTACAGTAAAAAATAAATTAGTTCAAATTAAATTCAATTATGCGCTAAATTTTAGAGCGAATAAGAAGCTGGGTTCTAAGGATAAAGATGGGAATAGACAAAATGATGGTGCGGGTGTTCTTTTTGTACAAGTTCTAGAAAAAGAAGATGATGCATTGATCAATCTTTTACAGCTTGTCGATAAAGGATTTACAGAAAATGATATTTTAGATGCGGTACAAAATTACACGGATAATCTTGTTGAAAATGGCTTGAGCGAAGAGCAGGCATACAATCAAATCTTCGATGATCTCAAAGAAGAGATGTTAAACTCAGGTTTTTTCGTGAGCAAGATCAGGAAATACACAGAGAATATGGAGAAAGTTCTCGAGATTCTGTCAACACGGAAAACAGAGGAAAGCAAATTGCAAGCAAGCGAGATCAAAAAATTGGTGGAAAAAATCAAGAAAGAGATCTCATAGTATCTTGTGCGAGATACGGTTTAACGGATATTGACTTGATCATGAGTTGTTATTTGTGGGAGCTGGAAGCAATTTTAGAAGGATTAAGTTTGCGTGAACTGGATAAGCAGGAACAAAATGCGATTTTTGGATTCAATTTGCGCTATATCCTCAATGCAAAAAAACCGCAGTTGCAGAAAGTTATCAATAAAAATAAAGCTGAAAACAAGATAAGATCAGCTTTTGAACGGAACACATATCAAGTCGAAAAAAGAAACAACCGTCTAGGTAAGGCGCTAAATGCTTTAAAACATTTCAAAAATAGGAGGTGAAGTATATGTCAGGAAGTATCACTGGATCCATTAAAGCTTTGATTGGAGCTGATACGAGCGATTATAAAAAAGCTATGCAAGAAGTGCTTAGCGTAACGAATACAACAATGGCCCAACTAAACAATAGTACAAATAGTACCGTTTCGAGCGTTGGGAAAACCATGAGTGAGTTGGCTAAGCCAATGCTTAAGAGTGTTTCTAAAGTTGTACCAAAGACGACTGCATTGTTTGAAAAAGCTGGCGGCGGTATTCAACGTATCATTGCTAAAATTGGCGAAAAGCTCCCTGAATCGTTTGATAAGTCATTCAAAAAGATCGCAATGGTTACACAAGAGGGATATTCAGAGGTATCCTCTGGATTTTCAAAGATGCTAAATTATGTCGGTACATCATCAAACGGATTAGGACAAAGGGTAAGTGGTGGCTTTCAATCTATAGCAGATACAGCAAATTACATAGCTGCAAAAGTACCGAATCCTTTTTCGATAGCATTCCAATCAATCGGATTTACTGCAGATAAACTAGGGAGCTTGACTAATAAAGGGTTTCTCAATGTAGCGAGTTCTGCACAACTTGCTAGTAATAAGATTCCTCCATACTTTAGTCAAGCGTTCAGCATGATTGTTTCCAAAAGTTCATCGATGGTTAGTAAAGCAATAACGGGATTAAACAAATTAACGAGCTCGGCAGGATCTACTGCAACAAAAATAATGAATTCACTCTCAAACGGATTTAATAAAGCAGGAACAAAAGCAGCAAATGCGCTTAATGGGATTATTTCTAACACTGACAAAGCGACTTCTACAACAGCCAAGCTTATTAAGCAGGTTGTCGGAGTAAGTGCTGCGTATGCAGCATTAAATGCGGTAAAAAAAGGTATTTCGAGTACCGTATCCAAAGCAGCTGATTTTGAGCAGAAAATGAGCAATATTAAAGCTGTCACAGGTTCGAGTGCAGCAACGATGAAACAGTTTAATGATGCAGCAATCAAAGCCGGAGCTGAAACCGCATTTTCAGCGAGTGAAGCAGCTGATGCGATAGCCGAAATGTCAAAAGCAGGTATTTCGACTAAGGATATTTTAAACGGTGGGTTGACTGGCGCATTAAATTTGGCGACAGCAGGTGAATTAGATCTTAAGAGTGCGGCAGAAATAGCATCAACAGCACTTAATGCATTTAGAAATGATAATTTAACCGTGGTTGATGCGGCGAATCAATTAGCTGGTGCAGCAAATGCGTCTGCAACAGATGTCGGGGAGTTAAAGTATGGACTTTCAATGGTTTCAGCGGTTGCTTCGGGAGTAGGATTAAGCTTTAACGATACGACTAATGCCTTAGCAGTATTTGCGCAAAATGGTCTTAAAGGATCAGATGCGGGAACCTCGTTGAAAACGATGCTCCAAAATCTACAGCCTCAAACAGACAAAGCAACAGCAAAAATGCAAGAGCTAGGCCTAATTACCGAAGACGGGGCAAATCAGTTTTTTGATGCAAACGGGAAAATAAAATCTTTTGCAGATATTTCTCAATTGCTGAAAGATAAATTGTCCGGTCTTACTCAACAACAGCAGCAAGCTGCGCTGAAAACGATGTTTGGGACGGATGCAGTCCGAGCGGCTACTATTGCGATGAATGAAGGCGCACAAGGCGCTGAGAATATGCAGGAGGCCATTAGTAAAGTTACAGCTGCCGATGTCGCAAAAGAAAAGCTAAATAACTTGAAAGGTGCACTCGAAGGTCTTAGCGGATCGTTTGAGACGCTCCAAATCAAATTAGGAACAGCAGTACTACCGTTATTAACAACAATAGTACAAGCTGTTGATAAAGTTGTGGATAAGCTTGGACAGTCTAAAGGAATTGAGGAATTTGCTAATTTCTTTAGCCAGTTAACTCCGATTTTGGATCATTTTGTCAACGGAACAGAACTATCAAGTAATGCATTAAACAGCATGAAAAGTGCAATTGCTGGTATTTTACCAATTGCGGGAATTTTGGGAGGAGCGTTGACTTTAAGTGGCGCTTTACCGGTACTGAGTAAGCTTAATACTGGTTTTATTAATCTGGGTAGCGCTAGTAAAAGTCTTGGTTCTTCTCTTGGTGCTATTGGAAGCAAATTCAATATAACAAACTTTGCTAAAGGATTTGAAACAGCTCGAAGTAAACTAGGGGGGTTCAAGTTAGGATTTCTTGATTTAGGTAAAGCGTTTGATGCTGCCGATTCTGGATTTTTAAAAATCGGTTCAAAAGTAATTGATCTTCAAAATAAATTTCCTAGACTATCTTCTAGTATTGGATCAGTAGGATCCAGTTTTAAGCAAATTTCTAATGTTGGTCTACAAGCTCTCGGAGGTATGACTTCCGCCATGGCAACAATTATGCAAGTTGCCTTAGCAGCTGTTGGACCAGCAGCAATCTTAGGACTTGTTGTTGCTGGACTTGGATTAGTAAATAATCAATTTGGGTCACAGATTGATCAATTGCTAAAAACAGTGACTACCAAAGGACCTGAAATTATTTCAAAACTCGTTTCTGGGATTACATCACAGATTCCACAATTGATAACTAGTGGTGCAAGTCTGATTGCTAAGTTAGCTAATTCTTTTGCAACAATGTTCCCTGTAATTATTCAAGCCGGTGTCGACATTATCGGATCATTAGTAGGTGGTGTAGGTCAAAACCTGCCATCGTTAATTAGCTCGGCATTGACAATCATTACGACTATTTTAGTTTCATTGGCTAGTGCATTGCCACAGCTAATTGTGATGGGGATGCAATTGTTGCTTAGCTTAGTCAATGGCGTAATAGAAAATATTCCACAAATTGTTAGTTCAGTACAACAGATTCTGCAAGCATTTGTGGGGAATATTGTTTCTAATCTGCCACAAATTATCCAGACTGGTATTCAAATTCTATTGAGTTTGATTAATGGGCTCACTCAATTATTGCCTCAAATACTTCCGGTAGCCTTGAACGCTATTTTAACTTTGATCAATGGATTGATGGACAGTATTCCGTTGTTGCTTAATGGAGCGGTACAGATAATTAATTCCTTATGTAACTTTATCGTTCAAAATCTTCCGATGATTTTGCAAGCAGCAGTGCAAATTATCCAAGCTTTGGTTACTGGAATTGTTGATAATCTACCTAATATTATTTCAAGCGGCATCCAGATTATTTTTTCTTTGATCACAACAATCATTCAAATGTTACCAAGTATCTTAGCTGCAGGTTGGGAAATAATAAAATCACTAGCGTCTGGTGTAATAAAGGCAATTCCTAATGTTTTGCAAGGCGCTTGGGATGGCATAAAGAATGGATTTAGTAGTTTATGGGATACAATTACTGGTAAATCGAAAGAAAAAGGCAATGAATTAGCTACGGACACAAAAAATACTACGGATTCTGTAGCGTCTGATTTTGACGTTATGAGTTCTGAAGCTAAGTTATCGATGGATAGCTTAGAACAAAAGACATCCGAAATTAGTAGTTCTATTTCTTTTGATTTGTCTAGCGGTGCAGATACGGCTAAAAACAATGTAACGGGTAGTTATTCCGATATGGCCATGTCTGCAGCAGACATCATGGATGGATTTGATTTTGATGTTTCTAGTGCGATGAACAGTGCGACCCAAAATGCCACAGATGCAGCTAGTGCTATGCAATCGAATGTTAACGCAAGTGCTTCAAATATAAATCAAGGATCATCTAAAGAAATTACTTCAATGGCTAGAAGTGTCGGGCAATCGTTACAAAATATGGAGCAAACAGCTAGTAAAGCAATGCAAAATGTTTCGAACGTTGTCAATAAAGGGTTTTCTAGCGTAAGTAAAGCAAGTGCACAGTCAATGAGTCAAGTAACTCGATCAATAAGCAGTGGTGTCTCTCAAATGGTATCAACATTTACCAGTGGGATTAATAGGCTTATACCTATAGCAGTCAATACATCTTCGAGAATTGTATCAACTTTTTCAAGTCTTAGATATCAGATGAATAGTATCGGTTACTACGCAGGTGCAGGGCTTGCAAGCGGCCTCTCGAGTTCATCAGGATATATTTATAGCGTAGCGAATAACATTGCTTACAATGTACGTAGGACGCTTCAACAAGCATTAGATGTTCATTCGCCTTCACGAGTTACTACATGGATCGGTGAGATGGTCGGTAAAGGATTAGGAGTAGGGATGCAATCTATGTTTGGTTTTGTAGCCAAGCAAGCTAATGAATTCAGCTCTATAATCAAAGCGCAACAGTACCAAGCAGAAGCAGTTATGGTTGGTGATACTACTTTCACTAATAAAAATATCAGTACCTTGACTGATGAAATGGATCGAGATATCGCAGAATCAGAACTCAAAAAAGATGAAATCTATGTCCACAATGAAATTGTTGGAGATAAGATTTACACGACAGTTAAACGTAAAGAAGCAAGAGATCAAAATAAGGATGCTTATTTTAACTAAGGAGGAAATTCATGGATGCTATAATCACAAAAGATGGAGATGAAACGAAACTTTCCTCCATCGGTTTGCTTGTCACTGATTTTCAGGACAGTTCCCCTTCTATAACTGTAAATAAAAGAGAGGTAACAAATCGAAGCGGCTATATTTTTTCCGGGGCGGTTCATAAAGAAAAACGTATAGTTGTTTCTGGTGTTTTTGTTGTTCAAAATGCATATGAACTGGAAGAAAAGAAGGATCAAATCAACGGGCTTATCAGCAATGATGAGCCTTTTTATATCACCAAATTATTGCCTACTACCGGATTGTATGATTTTGAATTACCCGGTCAAAAAACAAGCGATTTAAATTTACTTACTATTCCCCACCAAGCGTATAAGTATCGCTATAAAATTATTGTAGAAAATGAAATTTCATATACATTTGTTGGATTATCGGCTGCAGGCTTAAGAATGAAATTTTCATTTGAGGGGAGAACAGCAGAACTCCCTTACGGGGAGACAGTTCCTAAGACAATTACTATTTCAACGCAAATTGATTATGCAGGTACAGCAAAATGCAGTCAATTAGAATGGCCCTGGGTGATGAAGTTAATAGCAACTGCGGTTCAAGATGAAGAAATCAATGTGACAGTTGGAAATAGGACGTTTATTTATCACACAACAACTCCTATAGAAATCGATGACATCTTATTGATTAAAGGAGTGGAAACGACACTAAATTCATTGAATGTTAATGATAAAACGAATTATGAACACTTTATCCTGTACCCGTCTACAAGTAAAAAAATTGATGTAACAACAAATTTTGAGGGAGTTATCCAACTGCTTAATTTTGTTGAACTTTATAAGTGAAAAAGGGGGTGATAAGGTGATTCATTTTATTGATGAGACTGGAAAGCAACATGTAGCAATTGCAGAGTGTCAAAAAACGAAAGGTGTAAATGGAGAAAAATCTTTATCTGGTACTATCTACACAAATAATGAGGTTTTAGAAGGGATTGGCCGAGGTTGGCGCATTCAATTTGAAGATGATACATATTGTTTGATATATGTTAATCCTATTGATGAAGGTAATCGTATTATTATTGAGTTTGATGCTGTCCATGAATTTTTTTTCGATATGAAAAAATCTTGCGTATACGGTGAATTAAGCGGATCTAATACCGCAAAATCATACCTCGACTTTATTTTTGAAGATAGTGACTACGATTATAGATTAGAAGTTACTGTACCAGCTTTCGAAAAAGAAAATTTCGGTATGAAAAATCGCTTAGATCTATTCAAAGACTTTATTTCTTCAACAGGAGTAGAATTTTCTGTAAGTGGAAAAATTGTACGGATCTTGGAAAAAGTAGGAACAAATCTTTCAACGATTGTTAAGAAAGGATTCAATCTGAATCAGTTAAGAATTGAGAAAGATTCGAGCGAATTCATCACATATCTAAAGGGATATGGAGCTTTTATAGATCCGGAAGATGAATCACAAGGAAGATTAGAGGTCGAATATTTAAGTCCTCTGGCGGATATATACGGGGTACTTGAGGGCGATCCAATTATTGATGAACGTTATAGTATAGCAAATAACTTTATTGAGAGATTAAAGAGCGAAGTTGAAGAATCTTATACTTTAGCTGTTTCTATTGATATGGAGGATTTGACTCAAGCTGGCTATGAGTATGATCAGCCTCACGAAGGCGATTATATCATGGCAATTAATAAAGATCTTGGATTTGAACAAAAAATTCGAATTATGTCATATACCACTAGTTATGATACTGAAGGGAATATTATTGATCACGATGTATCATGTGGCTCTGAGAATATTATCCAAAAGAGTATTAGTCGAGAAAATAAATACAGAAAAGAAGTTCAAGAGGGGATAAAAGATGCAGTAAGTACTGCAAATCTAGCTTGGATATCTGCAGACGGTAAAAATAAAGTGTTCCAAGGAACAGATAGACCAACTGCCGCAAATAAAGGGGATATTTGGTATCAGGTAGATGGTGAACAAACTATTATGAATTATTGGAATGGGTTTGATTGGGTACCGTTTATTAATCCTGATGAAGTACAAGAAGCAGTAGATCAAGCCAAACAAGCAGGAGAACAAGCACAAGCTGCAGCTGATCAAGCAGGAATAGATGCATCAACCGCTTTAAGCAATGCAAACATTGCAGTAAATAAAGCAAATGAAGCAAGTTCAAAAGCTGATCAATCAAATATAGCAGCAAATCAAGCGAAAACAGATGCGGCATCCGCAATAGCGAATGTGAGTACGGCTGTACAAAATGCTCAGTTGGCTATAACCAATGCGCAAAATGCATTGAACGCAGCAGTTAGTGCTCAAAATGATGCGCAGGAAGCTATCGATAAATATGAAGAATTAGGTATGTATCCAGCATGGGCTTGGTCGGAAGATGGGACAGATCGCTTTACAACGCAGTATCCGAACGAAAATGGATTTGCTAATTCTGAATCACCGGCACCTTTTAAGTCGTATTCAGGTACAGCTGTAATCAAGACAGATAATGTATCTGTACCAGAATGGGGCGCTACTAATGCCGTAGGCTATAAAGTTACCGGAGGTACTGCTACGATTTTGGGTACACTTCATTCTGGAATGCCAAATGCGATAGTTGGAGAAACTCATGACTACGATTTATCTATCTATGTTAAAAATACAGGTACGACTAATATTTTAGTATCAGGAAATATAACGTCAGCAGTTCTTGTAGCACCGGGTGAGGCTAAGCGTTTAACATGGGTTATTAAGAATTATTCACATTCTACCGGCGCAGTTCGTCAATTTGTATTTAATAGACAAAACACAACAGATGAGGCTAATTTTGTTGTATGGCATGCTAAGATTGCGTATGGATCATATACAAGTATTTGGACACCAAGGCCCGTTGATGACTTTGCGAATGCTTATCCAACTTATGTTGGGTTTAGCAACGAAAAATCAACAAATCCAGCTGATTATATTTGGATTAAAGAGCCTAAAAAAATTGATAGTGAAGTAAAAGTTGAATTGAGTGAAATCAACGGTGAACTTTCAAGAAAAGTAAGTCAAGATACATTTAACATCCTCGAAGGAACTGTAGAAAATCATACGACTGAGATCACTCAGAATACCAATGCAATCACTCAAAAAGCTGATTCAAGTACAGTTAATACTTTGACTGGAAGAGTTTCAACTGCAGAAGGTCAAATCACAACGATTGCAGGGCAAATTGAACTTAAAGCTAATAAAACAGATGTGGAGACAGTTAGCGGAAAAGTCACTTCTGTTGAATCGACATTAACTACTCAGGCGGGTCAAATAACTGCGCTTAATACAAAAACTGATGGACACGCTACTCAAATCGGTAGTCTACAATCTAGTTACTCTGGGCTAAGCAGTACGGTTAGCAGTGTAAGAACCGATCTCGATAATCTATCGGTAGGTGCAAGAAACTATCTTCCAAACTCCGAGTCTCCTAAGTTTGACTCTTACCTAGGTTCTAGCATTACCTATACAACAGGTGTAGCAGTTGACGAGTGGAAGGCTACTAACGCAGTTCGTCACGAAGTATCTGGAGGGACTGGAGGAACTACTGCCGGAACTCTTCGTGCAAATCGTCTTGTCGCAGCTGGTGTTAAGTATATTCATAGTATATATATCAAGAATGAAGGAACGACCACCGTTCGTATTAGTAACAATCTAAGCAAATATATCAACGTACCTGCTGGGACAACAACTCGATTAGTGTTCGAGCCGTCAGCGCACACAGCTGGAACAGCGGCCATGCAATTTGTTTTACATCGGATTAATGCATCGGATGTTCAGAAATTTGTCGTATGGCATGCGATGATTGCAGAAGGAACAGTTGTAAATGATTGGGTACCAGCACCTGAAGATTTAGCGACGGTTTCGGCGATGTCTAACTTAACTCAGACGGTAGAAACTATCCAAGCCACAGTTGCTGACAAGGTAAGTCAAGCCCAGTTTACGATCTTAAATAATCAAGTTACAACTACGGTAAGTGATGTGTCGACACTGGGCGGTAAACTAGACTTAACGGATGTAAAAACACGTTTAGCAGGGGGGCTAGTGATCACAGATGATCCAGAATTTCGAAAAGGAAATAATGGAATAACGACATATAATAATAGTGGAAATGGTAACGTTGTGGTAGAAAGACAAAGTGTTCCTGCTTCTAGCGGAGGAACACAACCGACTACATCTGATTATCGAATGATGATTACAGTGACAGGGACGGCTTCACCTGGTTTTGGCGGGGTGGTAAGGCTTGCGAACGCAAGGATTAATGCCAAATTTGTTGTAAGATTTATTGCTAATTTACCTTCTAGTCGGTCTTTTGCTCATAGTTATAATTCGTTGGGAACCCAAGGTAAAGTCACCTGGCTGACAGACCGTATCGGAAGAGGAACCTGGACGGAATATATGTATTTAGTCGAATGTGGTACAGGTGGAACCTTTAGTACATTTGGACACTTGTATGTTACTAATGGGGAAACTCCTACAGTAGATAATCCACTAAAATGGTATCTTGCTCGATATGAGATTATAGATATTACTCAGGCTCAACAGACACAGATCACACAGTTATCTGATTCTATCAATCTGCGAGTAGAGAAAAATGATGTGGTTAATCAAATCAATATCTCAACAGAAGATATCTTGATTGCAGGTAATAAGATTCGTATTACAGGTCAGACGACAATTGATAACGGAGTAATCAAAACTGCACAAATTGCAGATCTTTCTGTATCAACTGCTAAAATTGCAGATGCAGCAATTACAAACGCAAAAATCGGCAGCATATCTGCTAACAAAGTTACTACAGGTACGTTAAATGCGAGTAATGTATCAATTATTAATATGAATGCAGCAAATATTACGACAGGATATTTAAGTTCAGATAGAATTCAAGCAAATAGTATTACTGCGGATAAACTTGCGGCAAATGCTATCATGGTTGGATTGAACAGTTCTTTGAGCTCTTTACAATTATCTTCAACGTCTATTACATTTTCGAAAAGTGGGACAAAAACTAGTGCTATCACAGATCAGGGACAGGAGTTTTGGTATGGCACAAGAAAAATAGGATATTTAGGATCAACAAGTAAAGTCGGAAATGCAGATGTTCGAGGAATTGCAATGAATTTAGAGGATACCGGAGATTTTATGACATGGGGATATAAAGAAACGGCAAGTAGTTCTTCCTATACAGCGATGTTGACGTTAGATCCAAAAGGGAAATTTACAGATAGTTCAGGATTAAGCATTGACGTTACGGCATGGATGGAAAAAATAGAAGGTAAAGGTGGCACACTAGAAATTGGCACCCCAGGAGCTTATCAGTCCGTAAAATTTTGCGTGACTACGTATAATAATACTAAATATCCAGCTCTCCTGAATGAAAGTGGAGATGTTGGAGTGTTTTTTGGAAGTACGGAGCTTTACTTAGTAAGGAATAATACTGTCTATTCTCTGAATAACATTATAACGGTAACTGGAGCTTTAAAAGGATTAGGAACTGTAAGTATTCCTACAAGAATCAATTCTGATGGCACTGTACAAAATTGGAAGAATATTACTTTATAGGAGAGAAATCATGGAGATCACAGTGAAAAATAAAGAATTACATTTAGCAATTGAATTTCTTGAAAAGATGGAGCTTTCTGCAAGAGATAGCCGACATCGAACAAAATTAGTTAATTTACTTAGAAATGCATTTGTTGAGTTGATTGATGAAGAGAAAAAATTGTTAAGTAAATTTGGATTGTTAGATCAAGAGGGACAAATTAAACCTGAAAATGAACAAAACAAGCAGGATGTGATAGCTTTTAACAAAGAACGTGGGGTTTTAATGGAAGAAGAGATTGTGATTGAAGGCGGTATGTATGCAAAAAATATCGACGAGCTCCCACGAATCTTAGGGAGTTATGAAGGAATACTTTCGGGAAAGGATGCCGAGATTTACGATCGGTTATTAGATGAGTTTGAAAAAAAGGATGCTGAGTAATCAGTGTCCTTTTTTAAATAAAAAATATTGGAGGAATCTATTATGACACTAAATATTAATAAATCAATCAGTATTACAGGCGGATCGGTAATAAATGGGCAACGAATTGTGTATTTGTCAGCGAATGTAACAACAGATACGGCTGGAAATACGAATATTAATCAATCAATTGAAAATCAAGCAGTTTATCGTCAGAACAAGGAAGAATGCCGAAAAGATATAGATGCATTTCAAGATGAGGTTTGGAAAGTTGAAGATGAATTGTTGACAGAGTCTACAGAGAAAAATGAAATGTAATTCTACGTTATTTGGTCAAAAAGCAGGTGAGCAACATGTGGATTGTAGATTTTTTTACATTTGTTAAAGAGTGGTGGTTTTTAATCGCATTGATTGGCAGTGGCGTCGTATCTTTTGTCAAAGGTATTCACGGTATCAATAAAACTTTAACGGATATTTTATATCAATTAGAAGGCTTTGGTGAAAAACTAAACAGCTTTGAACAAGATCGGAAATTGATGTACGACGAAATCAAAAAACATGACAAACGATTAGACGAACACGAACTAGAACTAGCACGACATGAAGAAAAATTGAAGACTTTGTTTAAAGGAAGAGGTGAATAACATGAAGTTAACAAACAAGCAATACAATTTAGCCAAAAAAGTGTTGACTGTTGGGGTGCCAGGAATCACGGCATTTATCGTAACTTTAGGCGGTTTATATGGATTCTCAACAGAAATCATTGTTGGAACGATCACGGCTGTTGCGACGCTAGCAGGTGTCTTTCTGAATATTGCAAGTGGTCAATACGAAAAGGAACAAACGTCTGATTATGGTGACGGGCAAGAGTTCACTGAGAAGAAGGAGTAGCCAATCGGCTGCTCTTTTTTATAAGAAAGGATGATGAAACATGAAAAATACAATTAATGTAACTGCTAATGTGATTGGGATTGAAGAAGCAACAGAAAAAGTAGAGAAGTACTTAAAACTATTGAAAGAAGCTGAAGCATTAGCAAATGAATTAGCGGCAATAGAATTTTCAGTTGTAATTAACAATGTAAAGGAGAATGAAAAATGAGTATTCAATCAGTACATGCTGGACATGGTGGCCGAAAAAATGGAAGCTCTTGGACAGATCCGGGAGCGATTGGATGTGGTTATAAAGAAGCAGATGTCGCTCGCACGATCACAGCTATGATGGTAAAGAAAACAGGCGTTAAAGATGTCACTGACAATACAGGAACAACTGCAAATGCGATCGTAAATAATGTTGCGAATAATATTAATAAGTGTGCGGATGGTTGGCATATCTCTAATCATTTGAATGCCTTTAATGGATCAGCAACAGGAGTAGAAGTATTGTACGGGTCGCTAGATAGTAAACCTACTGCAGCAAAATTATCAGCTGCAATTGCTAAAGCTTTAGGTTTGGTTGACCGAGGGGCGAAAGATGGTACATGGTTAGGAATTGCACGTAATTCGGGATCGGGAAAGAAAGTTCTTTTGATTGAATGGGGCTTTATCGATAACAAAAAAGACATGCAAGCATTGATGGCGAAAATGGAACAAGGAGTAAATGCAGCATTACAAGTATTTGGATATCAGACAAATATTTCTAATTCAAAACTATCTGTATCAGCAAATAATACTGGGATTACAGTTAAAACTAAATATGCGGTTGGATCTACTGTGAAAGTAAAGAAAAGTGCGACACACTATTTTACCGGAGAAAAAATTGCAGATTTTGTGAAAGGGTCATCGTACAAAGTAAAACAGGTAAAAACTGTCAATAAATCACGTTCACAGTATGCATTTTTATTAGATAAAATTAATAGCTGGGTTTTGGGACAAGATTTAGAATCTATTTCATCTTCTAATGCTAGTAAGAGTAATTTGAAAGGTTCTAATCTGCCCAATAGAGGTGCTTACAAGTTTACAGAAAATACAAATATTCGAGCTGCAGCATCGACATCATCAGCTATTGTAGGATCGTATTCTAAAGGTGAGACAGTTAATTATGATTCAAAGGTGGTTGCTGGTGGCTATGTTTGGCTAAGTTGGATTGGTGCGTCAGGTAATCGGAGATATGCAGCGGTAGTATAAAAATATTTTACTGTTGATAATTAGATTGTATCTAATATGGTCAAGGCATTGCAACGAGCGCTTAACTATAATAAACTATCTTGGTAAAACAAAAAGCCCGCTTCGGCGGGCTTGTACATAATAAAAAAAGATATTCAAGGGAATATCTTTTAATCTTCGATAAAAAGCTGATTAGTTGTGTAGGCCATACTAATGTTACAATCTCTAGTTTCACCAGTTTTTTCAAATCCTATTTTTTTATAGAAATTCTGGACATCTTTTTCACTTTGAACTGTGATTAAGCATGAGCCAACATGAGGCAAAATTGTATATTTTATAAACGAAAAAATATAAAACATTAAATTGATACCATAATTCTGTTTTTGTAGTTCTTTTTTTACAGCAAAATGATGAATTTGAATCCCTGGTATAGACTGTCGTTTTACAGGATTATCCCATTTTTTTAAATTTTTATGTATGTTTGACTTATTAGTAACCAGAACTCTATCAGTTGTTAAGGTGAAATACCCCACTAATTGTTTGTTACCTTTAATTTCCATAAAAAATAGAAAAGTTTTTGTAATGCCAAATAGTAAATCTTCTAGAGCATCATTTTTCAAGTAATCATCAATATGAGGTTTTCCACAAGAAAAAGCCTGTACTAAGGCTTTTTCTTCGTCATCAATGTTTGAAATCTTCTTAATTTGTACTTCATTATCAATAAACATATGATTTTAGTAACCTCTTAGATTTTGTAAGATTTTCCATCGATATTGAGTGTTTTAATAGCATTCACTCTTTTTGCTGTTTTTTTTGCATTTTCATTTGTAAATTGTTTATCTTTGCCAAAAATACTATCCATAAATCGGTTATAGCTTTTAGAGTCAGTAAAAACCATTTCTGTACATTTGATAGATGTATTGGCCATATTATTTCTCCCCTTTCTATTGTATTAAGAATATCATCGGTAAAAAAAATAATCAATAATTTTTCATCGCCTAAAGACTACTTGTTGATTTTACTGAAAGCGCTGATTTTTGATAAGATCGATATTGAAAAAGTTTATTTCATGTTTTATAATCTGTTTATCCAATTTAATTTTTTCATAAAGTCCCTTTAAGGGTCCCACTCTTCGGAGTGGGTATTTTTGTGTATTATCAGTTCTATTCATTCATTTTTAGCAAGATTGTAAATATGTGTTAATAACAATTCAACGTTGTCAACATCTATCAAATTTAGACCGGCTTGTTTGACAAAATCATTCACATTATCGCTTTCTATAGCTCTTTGATAGAGCTGTAGAAAGCGATAATTCATTTATTTTCTCCTTCTTAGTTCGCGTATTTTGCAAGTTTTTCCGCTTGATATGAAATAGTGTAGTCATTCCATGCTTGATTTTCATCATCAAGCACATTTCCTTTTTTGTCTGACATGACAAAGTCTTTATCAATTTCGCTATATTCTTCATAAAATTTAGTGAATTTAAAATCGTAGTCTTGTTTTTCTTCTTCGTCAAGTTCTTCCCAAACTTCTACCGCTTCTCTAATAATCACATCAATATATTCTGTTGCTTCAATAACTCTATTGTCATTGACATTTACATAGTATTGCATTTGTGCTGTTTGTTCAGCAACTTCAGCAAGTGCAAGAGAATTTTTCCCAAGCCAACTCAATTCGCCAGACTTATATTTTTGTATTGTACGTTCAGAAACACCAGTTTTTTTCGAAATTTCTCTCGCTGTCATAGTTTTTAACATTTCTTCTACATGTTCAGTATTGATAATCATTTTCTTATTCGCTTCTTTCAATTCATTTAATTTGTTTTGTTCTTTATCGATGATTGTATGCGCTGTTTCCCATGACGCAGCATCATCTTCAAGATATAAACGCTCTGCATATTTGATACTTTGTTTTGTTTCAGTGAATTCTTTGTCATCGACAACAAGAGCTTTATCTTCTTCAACAGTTACTAAATCAGAAAATTCAGTGCGTTCAACATAACCTTCGAATTCAAAAATATTGTAAGTATCGATTGTTAGCTCGTAAATATCGTCATCTGCTAACTCGTCATAACATAATTGCAAATCGATGTAATGACTATTGATTCTTTTGCCTACGACTTTATATTCGTTACCGTTTTTTTCGATTTCAAAAGCACTGTTCGCAGTAGTAGAATAGCGATCGTTTTTCACAACATATTTCTTAACAGCAGCCTCGATAACATTTTCGATTTCTTTCACATCTGTATTTTTGTTGAATTTAATGATTGCTCTCATGTTGATTCATTCCTCTCTCTTATTTATGATCTTATTATATACCCTTATTAGGGTAATATCAATAGTTAAATACCCTAATCGAGGTATTTTTTAAAATAAAAAAGCTCTCGAAAGAGCCTATCAAATCTTATTAATTACTCAAATTATTTAGTAATACATCCCCTTAAAGCGCCCCACGCTATATGTTTTTTGACCCAGATTTGACCCAGAATAATTTTAAATTCAGTTAAATTATTCTGAATGATTGCATCCTAAAAGCTTGGTTTATCAGCATGATTCAAGTGTATTAAATCATATTCAAGCTATTTTCTAGCTGACCAAGCAAAAGACGCTTTAAACAAATAATCAATCGTTGGCAACAACGTTAGCCCCGCTCTTTGAGCGGGGTTTTTTTGTTTTTTCTCGATGACCGAAGAATGGTTTCTCACTATCTTTCATATGTTTCTTTCCATTAAGCGAAAAATAGATTATACTTTTGAAAGCGTTTGTTTTATTTACCTTACGATTTTTCCACGAACACTGCAGCAAAAGGAGCATACGATGGCAATTGATTTATGGCGGCATTTTAAAAAAGGATTGACGGTATATGTTGGGATTGGAATTGCGGTCTCATTTTTGAGTGCCGCGAATGTTTTTTATTTTCAAAAACTACTCGATTCATTTGGCAAGACACTTGATTGGCCAGTTGTTTTTATCTATGGGTTAACGCTAGTACTGGTACCACTTTTGTCCTATCTCGAGCAGAAACCAAAAACAACATTGTACAACAGCATGTATTTCTATCTCAAAGAACAAGCTTTAGTAAAAATCAGCAAGATTGCCTATTCCGAATACTTACAGATCGGCTCTGGAGCACTCTTACAGAAAACCGAAGCGGGAGCAACGGCAGGCAGAAATATCCATTTGAATTTTTACGGACGCTTGTTTAAAGAATTGCTTCCCGAAACACTGTTTAACTTAGCTTTTATTGCTATGATCGATAAAAGATTGATTCCAGCGATCCTTATAGGCTATCTAGTGGTGTTTATCGTGACCAATCTGCTTTTGAAAGTTTTACGCTCTCTTAAAGAACGTGCGCTAGTTTCAGAAGAAACCATGAATAGCACCTTTATTCGCGGACTAACGGAAATGGTCACGTTTCGGATCAATAAACGGTTTGAAAAAGAGATCGCACAATATAAAAACATGTCTGCTGACACAACAGAACGTTTGACAAAAATGACGATGATCCATGAGTTTTTCTTTGGTTTTTTTGCAGTTTTAGTCGCATTGATCAAAGTCGCAATTGTGGTACTGGCATTTACAAATCAGATTACGGTCAGTTTGGGCGGTTTAGCAGCACTGATTATTTATGTGGATCGAATCTACACGCCTGTTGCAATATTTAACGTGATTTTTGTTCAATACAACTTAGATAAAGTTGCCTTTGCACGGTTAAACGAATTTTTCTATCTGCCAGAGGACAAAGCATTAACACAAGGCGATGCATTGTCTGAGACCATCAACTGCATCACAGTTAAGGATCTATCCGTCACACTTCAAGAAAAGCAAATCTTAACCAATAGCACACTGGAGCTGAAGCGGGGAGCGATTTATGGGTTAGTAGGAGAAAGCGGCGCAGGAAAATCAACGCTGGTCAAAACGATTTTAGGCTTGTATCAGCCGACGACCGGTGCGATCCTGATCAATCACAAAAATTTAGCTGCTTACAACTTAAATGATTTCTATGAGCATATCTTTTATCTATCGCAAGATGCCCCAATCTTCCAAGGAACGCTGAAAGAGAATATTATTTTTGATAAGGAAATCGCAGACGAGGAAATCATAGCGGTATTAGAAAAATGTCAATTAGGCGCATTCTATCAGGCACTCAAGGGAGGACTGTCTGCTGAAATTGGAGAAAAAGGAGCCAACCTTTCTGGTGGGGAAAAACAGCGGATCGCTTTTGCCCGATTGTTTTTCACAAACGCAGAAGTCATTGTCCTTGATGAAGCCACATCTGCTTTAGACGAAACAACAGAAGAAAAGCTTTTTGCAGCGATCAAAGACCAATTGAAAAATAAACTAGTCATTATGATCACCCATCGCCCGCAAAATTTGATTTATGCGGATGAGATCATTGAATTGAAAAAAACACAGGTTGAAGCGGCTTCATCATAAAAGCAGCTTCAACCTGTGTTTTGATCAGCGCATCAGTAAATGCGGCAGTGTACTAAGGCATGCGATGATACCGACGATCAAGGTAAAGACCACGACGATGACTGCTGTTGAAAGGAAATCTTTTTTGACGTCGCGCTTTATCCTAATGGCATCGAGGTCTTGATTTTCCATGAAGGCAACGATCTCTTTATACGTTTTGATATTTTGGGTTTTCTTGATTTTTTCGATCTTTAATGCGGCATACATGGAGACGAGCCAAAAACATAGAGGCGGGACAATCCACCAGTATCCGGGTAAATAAAGAGCAGGCCCAACAGAGAGTGCGGTCAATAGTATAAAAAGCAGCATCATTTTTGTGTAACGATCCATTTCTGTTTTCTCAATCGTTTCTTTCATTTGTTCAACATCCCCTTTGACTAATTCATCTAAAGAAACATCAAATAGAACACTGAGCAATAATAAATTGTGAACATCAGGATAGCTTTTTTCATTCTCCCAATTGGAGATCGTTTGTCGGGAGACATAGAGTTTTTCTGCCAGCCCTTCCTGAGAGAGACTTAATCGTTCCCGATGTTTTTTTATTTGTTTGCTTAAGTTCATTTTATCCGCTCCTTCTACCATTAGTTTAGGCCAATGTCTGCATTCTAACGATCAAATGTCTTTGACAATACCTTGAAATCAAGTGTCAAAATGTTTTTACAGTTGGGTTTGGGGTGTTTACATAGCGGTACAGCGTTGATTTTCTTCCGTTAACAAGCGACGGTCAACTTGGTTATTGTTTTTTTTTAGACATACCTGCTGGTTTCTAAAAAAAAGAAAAAAGATGGCGAGTCTTTGCTGATTTTAAGTGTTTGTCCTTGTCTATTATTCATTAATTTCGCAAAGATGGGAAGAGGAGAAAACAACTAAGCGTGTGAAAGATTCATTTTTCCATTAGTGATTCTTTAAAGGTACCTGTGTGTTGAAATGGAGCCATTCAGAAGACACCTCTATTTGTTGGTTCTGTTTTAGAAGAAAATCGACTGTTGGTAAGCATATCTCCCCATAAAAACGTCTGCTTTGTGCTATACTGAGGCTTTGTAAAAATAAGTTTGTACAAGCAAGCAGCAACGATTTTTTCATTGATTGCTTGCAAGAAGGAGCGAATACGCAGTGAAAAAACTAAAGGTTCAAGATTTAATTGCAGTAGGGATCTATACAGCGATCTATTTTCTTTTAATGAGCGTCTGTCTATTGATTTTGCGTTTTGTGATCCCAGGTTTTCATAATTTATTTATTCCAGCAGTCACCGCTTTGTTTTCTGGCATTATCTATCTGATTTTATTGAATAAAGTACCGAAATTTGGCGCAATCACCATTATGGGTACCGTGGTAGGGCTCTTTTTTTTGATTTCAGGACATTTTCCATTGGCCTTTTTGCCCAATATGATTTGTGCCTTAGCAGCTGATTTGATCCAATACAAAACAAAGCTCAAAGAGAACGTTCGCGTACTGGCGAGTTATATCGTCTTTAGTTTTGGCTTGATGGGTCCGATCTTACCCCTGTGGTTTATGAAAAATGCCTACATCGATTCATTAGTGGCTCGTGGAAAAGATGAAACCTACATTGCCGGCGTGTTTGCTCATACCTCCAATTTGATGTTAGGACTTTGTGCACTGGCGGTTTTGATTGGTGCGGTGGCTGGTTTAGGTATCGGCAGTCGCTTGATGGAAAAACATTTTCAACCAACGATCCAATCGCATAAAGGGTGAGGAATGTGTCGAAAACAAGGTTTGATCCCCGCAGCAAATTAGCGGTGATTCTCTTTGCTAGTTTTACTATGATGGTGACCATCAGCTGGATCGATGAGTTTGCCTTTGTCACTTTCTTACTGCTACTATTTATAGTCAGCGGCTTTTGGAAAAAAGGCTTGCTGCTCTATGGCGTGTTTGTTTTGCTGACAATGGCAGATAGTTTCTTGTTTCGCCAAGGCAACCACGCATTGATCGTGTTGCTGGATTTCTTTTCCGTCGGTTATCGCCGCTTATTACCAACGATCATGGCGGCGGCTTTTGCCATTAGCGGGACGAAAAACAGTGAGTGGATGGCTGCGCTGCAAAAAATGCACGTGCCCAACGTATTGTTAGTTCCTTTGGCAGTCTTATTTCGTTTTTTTCCCACATTGGTACAAGATTTCAAAAGTATTCGCCAAGCGATGCGCTTTCGCGGCATCTCGCTGTCGGCAGGTTCTATCTTGCTTCATCCGCTGCAAAGTGCGGAGTATTTTTTGATCCCATTACTGATGTCGGCTGAAAAGACCGCAACCGAACTGTCGGCTACGGCGCTGGTTCGCGGGCTAGCATCAGAAACTCCCCATACCACCGTCCACGAACTGAAGCTGCGCTGGTGGGATGGCTTGGTCTTTTTAGCATTATGCGGCTTTATCGTGAAAAGGATGTGGCTTGGATGATCACATTAGAACAAGTGTCAGTGAAACGAGAAAATCGAACCGTATTATCTGAGCTCTCTTTGACGGTCGCAGCTGGGGAAGTCATCGTTTTGTGCGGCGCTAGCGGCAGCGGAAAATCGACCTTGCTCAATGTTTTGAATGGCTTGATCCCTGAGCTGTATCCCGCCGAAGTGCAAGGAAAGATCCGTGTCGGAGAAACAGACTTGCCAGTTGCCGATTTCTCCCATTATGCCCAGACGATTGGCGTCGTCTTTCAAAACCCCAAGACGCAATTTTTCACCACGGATGTCTATTCGGAGTTAGCTTTTTCGATGGAAAATGCGGGCGTCGCACCAGAAAATATTCGGCAGCGAATCACCGAAGTAGCACAGCAGTTTTCCCTGACCCCGTTGCTTGATGCTAGTGTCTTTGACCTATCTGGTGGGGAGAAGCAGCTGATTGCTCTCGCTGCAGCCACGATGTTGCCCCATGATGTGTTCTTATTGGATGAGCCTTCCAGTAATTTGGATCAAGAAGCGATCCAAAAGTTGACTCAAGGATTGGCTTCTTTAAAACAACAAGGGAAAACCATTGTGATCGCCGAACACCGCTTGGCGTATTTGGCGCCACTGGCAGATCGCTTCTGTCTATTAGAAGCAGGACGATTGCGGGCGTCTTATCCAGCAGCTCAGCTTTTGTCACTGCCCGAGGAGGCAATTCACGAGTTGGGATTGCGAAAAGTAGGCGAGGCGGCATTGGAAACTCAGCACTGCCGAGAATCTTTGCCAGAAAAGACTGGATTAAGGGCAACGCATCTGCAGATCAAGCAATCGAAACGCTCAGCAAACAGCAGAAATTGGGCGCTCAACTTGCCTGAACTACAATTGCCGACGAAGCAAGCGGTGGGGATCGTTGGACCAAATGGTGCTGGCAAAAGTACGTTGGTGCAAGTCCTGTCAGGATTAAAAAAATGCCCAGAAGCAGTATTTACCATCAATGGACAAAAGCGGACCCAAAAGCAGCTGCTGCAGGAAAGCTTTCTTGTGATGCAGGATGTTAACTTGCAGCTGTTTTTTGAAACAGTGGAAAAAGAGCTGCTGATCAAAGCCCAAAACCCAGCGCGTTTTGAAGAAATTGTTTCATTGTTGCACTTAACACCACTCCTTGCCCGACATCCGCAAACCTTGTCAGGTGGGGAAAAACAACGAGTTGCCATCGGCAGTGCCCTGCTTTCTGGTAAACGCTTGTTGTTTTTCGATGAACCAACGAGTGGGTTAGATTTGCAGCAAATGGAAGAAGTCGTAAAACTGTTGCGAACAGTCGCTAAAGAAGTTGATCTGTTAGCGGTGATCAGTCATGATCGTGAGTTTTTAGCTGAAACATGTCCTTACGTGCTTCAACTCCAACAAGGGGAACTCGTTGGCACGTATCAGCTAGCAAAAAATATGGAATAAATGAAAGACGGAGTGGACCTGGGTTCATGCCGTCTTTTTTGGTTGAACATGAAAAAATCTTCATGATTTTTTTCTTTCAATCAGTTAGGAAGTTTTGAAAAAATCCGTTATGATAGAAGCAAAACAGGAGGAGGAGCGCATATGGCCTTGAAGATCTTGCTAGTAGAAGACGAAGAAAGTTTAGCCAGTTTTATTCAGACCGAATTGACTTTTGAGGGATATGACACGGTCTGGGCCAAAGATGGGCAAGAGGCATTGACCTTGTTCAATCAGCAAGCAAATGCCTTTGATCTGATTTTATTGGATTGGATGCTGCCAATCTATGACGGCATCACAGTGGCGCGGCGGATACGCAAAGAAAGCGACATCCCGATTTTGATGATGACCGCCAGAAATCAAACCGCCGATGTGGTGACGGGGCTGGATGTCGGATTAGATGATTATTTAACGAAACCTTTTGAAATCGAAGAACTGTTTGCCAGAATTCGGGTGATCGAGCGGCGGTTGCAACGAGAAGCCAAACAACAAAAGAACCAGCAAAACCAATTAGTGGCGGGGGAGCTGATGATGGACATCGCCAAGCACTTGGTTCAGGTTGCCGGTGAAACCATTGAGTTGACGCCCAAAGAGTTTGGGATTTTATATGAATTGATGAAAGAACCCGAGGTCGTCAAAACGAGAGATGACCTATTGAATGAGATTTGGGGCTATGAATACGACGGCCAAACGAATGTTGTAGATGTCTATATCCGCACACTGCGGAACAAGCTGGATGTTTGCGGCAAAGGCAAAATGATCGCAACCGTTCGTGGATTAGGCTATGTCTTGAGGACCGATCATGAAGAATAAGCCAGCCAACCAACGTAGAAAAACAGCCCAATTTCAATTGACGAGCCGCTTTTCCTTGATTCTCTTTGGTCTGCTGATTCTCTTCAATCTGCTGTTTATTTTATTATCCGTAGGTTATTTGTTTGAACATATCGAAAATCGTGCCAGCAACATCCTTGAAGCCATCGAAAAAGGTGAGGCATCAGGGGATGCCTGGGACTTTCTCGTCAATGCCTATGTCTCGGCAGATGAAGAAGACGCCCTGCAAGTGATCTTAGCCGATGGCAGTGTCGTTTCATCAGAAGATGCGGAAGAGATTTTTGCCGATATCAATCAAGGGCGAGTGATTCCTTTTCTCGAAGACATCGTTTTTACAGAGGAGGGCATCTATTACACGAAAACCCAAGAAGTCGATGGGGATCAGGTGACGATCGCTATCAATGGGGAGGATAGTGTGGAATTAGCCTATGGACTCTTTATGATCAGCAGTTTCTTGAATCTGATCGCTGTTGTCGTGGGCAGTCTGCTGATTTATTGGAGTGTCGGGAAATGGAGTCAGAAGCTTACGGGTATGGCGCAAGAAATTGCTGCGATTGAACAAAGTCGAACAGGAGAACTGACGGTTTCTGAAGAGCCCATCGAGATTCGTTCAGTGGCATTGGCCTTTAATAAATTATTGAAAGAACAGCGAGAGACGATCGAACGGGAAAAACGGTTCGTTGCCGATGCTTCCCATGAGCTGCGAACACCTTTAGCTGCGATTCGCGGACATGTCCAATTGATCCAGCGGCGTGGAACCAAACATCCCGAAGTCATTCCTTCCTCAATGGCGTTTATCGACAAAGAGTCGAAGCGTTTGGAAACATTGAGCAATCAATTGTTGGACCTAGAAAAAAATCAATCCCAAGATGAAATGACCCTCGTTGATATTTCCCAGATCGTCCGAGAAGAGTGTGAAAAACAAGCGACGATCGTTCCGCAATCGATTGAATATTTTGTGGAGAACCAATGTATGAAACGTGGGCATAAACGTGACTTCCAGCAAATCATCCAAAACCTGTTAGAAAATGCCGCGAAGTATTCACCTGCCGATCAGCCGATTCATGTGACCTTGACGCAAGAGCAGACACAGATGTCTTTGACCGTCGCCGATTTTGGCATTGGGATTCCCGATGATAAGAAAACCTTGATTTTCGAACGGTTCTATCGAGTAGAAGATTCTCGTTCCAGTCAGATTGCTGGTTCAGGCATCGGGCTTTCATTGGTAAAACAGCTGGCAGACAAGTATCATGCCAAAATTACCGTGACAGACAATCAACCGCAAGGCAGTATCTTTAAACTTGCCTTTCCAAATGAAAGAGAAAGATGAAGATTTTTTTAGATTTTCTTCAAGCATTTTTGATTCTTTTTCATGAGGAACTTGTTATTCTAAATATATAGAAAAAAGGAATACACAAACAATTGGAGGAATGAAACATGAAAAAAACAACTATTTTATTCGGAATTGCCGCATTAGGATTATTGGCAGGATGTACACAAAACAACACGGGAAATTCAGAACCTGTGCAAAACAGCAGCTCAAGCACAACAGTTGCCTCATCGAGTGAAACAACGTCGTCACAAGCAACAGACAGCTCTTCAAGCAGTGCAGCGATCGCCAATGGCGGCTTACCTACGGTGACCGTAGAAGAAGCGATCCAAATATTCCAAGACAAATACCCAGATGCAGCGATCACTTCGATTGATTTGGATACTTCTTTTGGCAATTACTTCTACCAAGTAGAAGGCGTGGATGACACGAATGAGTTTGAATTAAAGATCGATGCAGAAACCAAAGAAACTTCTGAAGAAAGAACGGAAAAATTGGATGCCGATGAACAAAACGGTGTCAAAAAAGATGCCGATCAATTGGACCTAACCAACTTGCTTTCATTGGAAGAAATTTCTGATATCGCCGTGAAAGAAGCTGGCGGTGGTCAAGCAACAGATTGGTCATTAGACAAAGAAATGAATGTAACCTATTGGGAAGTCAAGGTAGAAGATGGCAACAAACAAACAGATGTGAAAATCAATGCCCAAACAGGTGAAGTACTAGAAACCGAATTGGATGACTAATCCTGTTTTGCAGTAAAAAAGATAAGCCGCTATCGTCTATGCGCAAAAGACGATAACGGCTTATTTCTTTACGTATGCTGTTTGACTTCAGTTAACGGTTTGACGCGACCACCAATTTTATCTGCAAATGCTTCGGACTGCTTCCGATCTTCAAAGACCCATAACTTGTCTGGAATTTTTTCACGAGTGCGACGACCATCTTTGCCAATGTAACCATGCAAAACTTTAATCACGTACATCGCCATCATCCTTCCCTGAAATTACTTTTGATTATACGAAAGCCGTTTCAAAAAGCAAGGATTTTGACTTAAATGAGTGATCAGAATTGATTATTCCCCTGACAGGGCAGCATAATCAGCAAATCGTTGATGGATTTCAGGAAAACTACGCTTCAGATGCACGATGCGATTGGTCTCTTTTGCTAAAAAACAATGCTTTGAAGTCCCCGTCGTTGCCAACTGACCATCACTAGTTTTGTAGATCTCATAGCGAAAATCCAAACGCGTGCCAGTATATTTGTCGACCAAAACATCGATTCGCACCTCATCTTCGTAGCGAATCATCGTTTTGTATTGCGCACTGACTTCCAGCACGGGAACGATCAAGCCCGCTTCTTCGATGGTATGATATGGTAAATCCAAAAACGCGAGTAATTCCACGCGGGCTTCTTCAAACCAGCGGATATAATTGGCGTGATGGATGATCGCCATTTGATCGGTCTCATAGTAGTGTGGTTGACGGATATAGCCTGAATATAAAGACATAAAAACAGCTCCTTTCATAGAAACAAAACCTTCGTTATTCAGCATAACGCAAAAAGGAAGAAAAGCAAACAGAAGGAGAGCTTCTTTGCGTTGGCCACTAGAGAAAATGCTACTAGAGATCAGCGGAGTGAAAAAGACAGTGAAACACCTTGACTTTTTCATAGCTTTCTTGTAGTTTATAGATAATATCAAAAATCAGTGAAGGATCGAGTACTTTATTCTACTCCTTAAAAGAGAAAACTGCCCCGGCTGAAAGCAGTTTAGGACGTGTAAAGGAAAGACAATCTGGAGATGAACAGAAGAAAAGCTGTTCCGTGACCGAGCGTTAATCGAGCGAAGGAGAAGAACATTTCTCGAATTTAGGTGGTACCGCGTGTAATCAAAACTCGCCCTTGTATAAAAAAACAAGGGCGAGTTTTTTGCTGTGAATCACTGCGACTGGTCCGCAAAGCGGAACAGAGCAGATGATGAACAGTACTAGGCGAGTGTAGGGAGCGTAGTAACCGAACTAGGAATCACTATGATTGGCTTGCGGAGCAAGACAGAATAGATGATGAAGAGTACTAGGCGACCGTAGGGAGCGTAATAACCAAACTAGGAATCACTGGGATTGGCTTGCGGAGCAAGACAGAATAGATGATGAACAGTACTAGGCGACGTAGGGAGCGTAGTAACCGAACTAGGAATCACTATGACTGGCGTAAGAAGTGAGACATGAAAGCTGTACTTGGCATTTTTTGCTTCGTTCAATTGCAGTCGAAGCCAACGAAATGATGACCAGCAACTAACGGCAAAGAGCGCAATAACCCAAAAGTCAAACACGAGAACAACCCACCCACATCAATGAGCAACAAGCAATAGGTGAATAAGCAAACAAGCAATGAAAGCAAAGAACATGGGCAACCATGAAACAAATAGGAGGATGCATACGATGAGTTACCAACGTCCAAAAGGAACCAACGATATTTTGCCAGGAGAATCCGAAAAATGGCAATTTGTGGAAGAAACAGCACGCTTAGTGTTTCGCGATTATCAATTCAACGAAATTCGGACACCGATTTTTGAGCACTTTGAAGTGATCGCCCGCAGTGTCGGGGACACAACGGATATCGTTTCAAAAGAAATGTATGATTTCTACGATAAAGGAGAGCGTCATGTGACGTTGCGTCCAGAAGGCACCGCACCGATCGCTCGTTCTTATGTCGAAAACAAACTATTCGGACCAGAACATACGAAGCCTTATAAAGTGTTTTACATGGGACCAATGTTCCGTTATGAACGTCCGCAAAAAGGCCGTTTGCGTCAATTCCACCAAATCGGTGTCGAAGTTTTCGGTTCAGCAAATCCAGCGACCGATGTTGAGACAATGGCGATGGCAATGGATTTTTATCGTCAATTAGGACTGAGTCAATTGCGCTTGGTCATCAATTCATTAGGCGACAAAGAAACACGCCAAAACTATCGGCAAGCGTTGATCGATTATCTAGCGCCCCATGAAGCGGAGCTTAGTGAGGATTCAAAACGCCGCTTGCATGAAAATCCTTTGCGGGTCCTTGACAGTAAAGATAAGCGTGACCAAAAATTCGTGGCGGATGCACCATCGATCCTAGACTACTTAACACCAGATGCCAAGGCACATTTTGAAACCGTAACGAGTATGCTGGATGCGTTGGAGATCCCTTATGAGATCGATTCAAATATGGTGCGCGGTCTGGATTATTATACTCACACGATTTTTGAGATCATGAGTGAGGCACCAAAAATGGGGGCGCAAGCCACCATCTGTGCCGGCGGTCGTTACAATCATTTAGTGGAAGAGCTAGGCGGACCAGAAACACCTGGTTTTGGTTTTGCTTTGGGGATCGAACGTTTATTGATCACTATGGAAGCTGAAGAAGTTGTGATTCCTGCTTTGAATGAGTTAGATGCGTATGTGGTTGGTTTGGGACAAGAAACCAATTTAGAAGCGCTGAAAGTCGTGCAAGCGATTCGTAATTTCGGTTTTTCTGCCGATCGTGATTTCATGGATCGTAAAGCCAAAGCCCAGTTCAAATCTGCTGATAAGCAAGGGGCACGGTTGGTTCTGACTCTAGGCGAAACAGAATTAGCAGAACAAGTGATCAATATCAAATCCATGGCAAGCCGTGAAGAAAAACAATTTCCGTTAGCGGATCTTTATGCCCGCTTCGATGAGATCTACGATGAAATGACAACCAAAATGTTTGAGTGAGGAGAAAAAGAATGACAAAACGTACAGTATATTGCGGGTTAGTAAATGAGACCCATTTAAACCAGACAGTGACTCTAAAAGGCTGGGTGCAAAAGCGCCGTGACTTAGGGGGCGTGATCTTTATTGACTTGCGCGACCGAGAAGGGATCGTGCAAATCGTCTTCAATCCTGAGGTTTCGAAAGAAGCCTGGGAAATCGCGGACAAATGCCGCAGTGAATATGTGTTAGAAGTAACAGGTCAAGTCATCAATCGTGCACCAGAAGCCATCAATCCGAAAATGGTGACAGGTGCCTATGAAGTGATGATCAGCGAAATCACGATTTTAAACACTGCAAAAACACCAGCCTTCTTGATTGAAGATGATCAAACCGTTGGCGATGAGATTCGCATGAAATACCGTTATTTAGACTTGCGTCGTCCAAAAATGACGAACAACATCGTGATGCGGGCGAAAACGACGCAAGCGATCCGCAATTTCTTAGATACGAACGACTTCTTGGATATCGAAACACCTTATCTAGGAAAATCAACACCAGAGGGTGCGCGGGATTATTTGGTTCCTTCACGGATCTATCCAGGTCATTTCTATGCGTTGCCGCAATCACCACAAATTTTTAAACAGTTATTGATGGGTGCTGGCTTCGATCGCTACTATCAAATCGTACGTTGCTTCCGTGACGAAGATTTGCGGGGCGACCGTCAACCAGAATTTACCCAAGTCGATATCGAAACCTCTTTCTTGACGGCAGAAGAAATCCAAACCTATACGGAAGAGCTGTTGGCAAAAGTGATGCGAGAAGTCAAAGGCATCGAAGTTACCTTGCCATTCCCACGGATGACCTATGATGAGGCAATGGGACGCTACGGCAGTGACAAACCAGATACACGGTTTGACATGGAGCTTATCGACTTATCAGAAGTTGTGAAAGACGTTGATTTTAAAGTCTTCCAAATGGCTCTTGAAAAAGGCGGCGTTGTGAAAGTCTTGAACGCCAAAGGGGCTGCAGACAAATACTCCAGAAAAGACATGGACAATCTAGGTCATTACGCTGGCCAATTTGGTGCCAAAGGATTGGCATGGGTCAAAGTTGAAGAAGATGGATTGAAAGGACCGATCGCTAAATTCTTGACGGAAGCGACCGACGCGATCATTGCAGCAGCTAATGCGGAAGTTGGCGATATTCTGATGTTTGGTGCCGATTCTTTTGCGATCGTTTCAGCAACATTGGGGGCGATCCGTAATAAATTAGGAAAAGAATTAGGCTTGATCGACGAGAGCAAATTCAACTTCCTATGGGTCACTGATTGGCCGCAATTTGAATACGATGAAGAAGCAGGCCGCTACGTTTCTGCTCACCATCCATTCACATTGCCAAAAGAAAGCGATCTGCCGTTGTTAACGACAGACCCTTCAAAAGTCTATGCGCAAGCCTACGATATCGTGCTAAACGGTTACGAGCTAGGTGGCGGATCATTGCGTATCCATACACGGGAAGTGCAAGAGCATATGTTTGAAGCGCTAGGCTTCTCACGTCGCGAGATGCAAAATCAATTTGGCTTCTTATTGGATGCTTTGGATTATGGGTTCCCACCACATGGCGGCATCGCCCTTGGGTTAGACCGGTTAGTCATGCTCTTGGCTGGTGAAGAAAACATTCGCGAAGTCATTGCTTTCCCTAAAAATGGGAAAGCAGCTGATCCAATGTCTCAAGCGCCAAGTACCGTTTCGCCAATGCAATTGTTTGACTTGAACATCGATGTAACAACGGTTGAAGAAAACGAATAAGCGTTAAACCATGATGAAATGAGTGATGAAATAGAAATTGGTGAATGAATGAAAAAAGTTCATGAGAATTCACCCATTTCTTTCATTGCTCGTTTCTTTTTTTATGAGCTGAAGTATAATAAAGGCAAATCAAAAAAGTGAGGCTATGAAATGCAATGACTCCTCTGTTTAAATGGCTCCCTCATCCAGAATACGCCAACAAACTTTCGTTTTCGATCGTCTATGCGCTGCTGGCATCGATTGCGGTCAATTTCTTCTATCAACCAGGTAATATTTATTCCAGCGGCATTACCGGTGTCGCTCAGATCATCACCACGATCTCAAGAGAAGGGCTCGGGTTTTATATCCCCTTATCCCTTGCGCTTTTATTGTTGAATGTGCCATTATTTTTCCTGGGTTGGTTTAAGATCGGCCACAAGTTTACGATTTTTACTGGAATTACTGTTTTACTCACCTCCTTATTCGTGCAAATTTTACCCGAAGAAACCGTTACGACGGACCCGATGATCTGTGCGATTTTCGGTGGTGCCATCAATGGAGTGGGGATCGGCTATGCCTTGAAGAATGGTCTTTCTTCTGGAGGGCTGGATTTTGTCAGCATTGCCATCCGCAAACGGACAGGGAAGACGATCGGCTCAATATCGATTTTCTTTAACATTGTTATTTTGTTCGCCGCAGGGATCTTGTTTGGCTGGCAATATGCGTTGTATAGTGCGATCGCGATTTTTGTCAGTGGAAAAGTGACGGATGCGGTCTTTACGAAGCAAAAGAAAATGCAGGTGACGATCATCACCCGCAACCCAGAAGAAGTCATTCAAACGATCCAAAAACATATGCGGCGAGGGATTACCATCATCAATGAAGCCGAAGGGGCGTACAAGCATGACAAACAAACGGTTTTGCTGACGGTAGTGACACGCTTTGAACTGCCGATGCTGCGCAGTGCCATGAAAGAAGCTGATCCAAAAGCCTTTGTCAGTATTGCAGAAAATGTCCAGATTTTGGGTCGCTTTTATGAAGAAGAACTGTGAAAAAGGAGTTGAAAAAAGTATTTCTTTATAGAAGTACTTTTTTTTCGCCAAAAATTAATTTTTTTGAAATATAGCAGATGTTGCTAGCTTTATATGGGGGATTTCTGGTAAATTATGAGAGTATGGAATCAATAGCGTTCATGCTGAAATTGTTTTTTTATGAAACAATTGGATCAATTAGAGAAAAGTGGTTGAAAAATGAATAAACGTTTAAGCACAAGCCGCTATATTACCGGGTTTGACGGCATTCGAACCTTGGCAGTCATCGGCGTTATTTTATATCATTTACTACCTACTCATATGCGAGGCGGGTATTTAGGAGTTCCAGTATTCTTTGTCGTATCAGGTTATTTAATCACTGACTTGCTGAGGCAAGAGTGGGATCAAAACGGCAAAATCAAAGTCAAAGATTTTTATGTTCGGCGGATGAAACGGCTCTATCCAGGAATGGTGGTGATGCTGCTTATCTCAGCAGCGTATATCACTTTGTTCCAGCGAAACCTGCTGAATAATTTGCGCGGGGTTTTTGTTAGCTCGCTGCTGTATTACAACAACTGGTGGCAGATCAATCATGGGTTATCCTATTTTGATCGGTTCGGCAATGAATCCCCCTTTACCCATCTGTGGTCACTGGCTGTGGAGGGACAGAACTATCTGATTTGGCCTTTAGTGTTTATTTTGTTGATGAAAATCGGCAAGCAGAGGCATCGCGCCTTTAAATTTACTGCCGCAGTCACGATTTTATCGGCAGTTCTGTTAGCGGTCCTTTACACACCAGGCGCCGATCCGACACGGGTCTATTATGGAACAGATACGCGACTCTTTTCGATCTGGATGGGGAGTGCCTTAGCATTCATTTGGCCAAGTACCCACTTGAAGAAAGAGATACCGCAAAAAGCCAAACGGGTCTTAAATATCTCTGGTTTTGCTTCCTTGGCTGGTCTGATCGCAGCGTTCTTTTTCTTAGATGATCATTTGACCTTTGTCTATTATGGCGGCATGTTCTTGATCAGTATCCTATGCACGATTCTTGTGGCAGTCACCGCTCATCCCGGAGCCAGTTTGAATCGGGTATTGAGTAATCCGATTTTCAGTTATATCGGCAAGCGCAGTTATGGGATCTATTTGTATCAATTTCCAGTGATGATATTTTACGAAGCAAAAGTGGGAAATATCGGTGAGAACGTGCTGATGCACACGTTAGTGGAACTATTCTTGATCTTGTTTATCAGTGAATTGTCCTATCGGTTTATCGAAAACCCAATGCGTAAATTCCAGTACAAAGATACATTCAGAACGGTCCGCGGTTGGTTCAGTAAACCAATTTTTAGTTGGAAAAAACCGTGGTTAGTGCCCAGCTTACTCATTACCCTCGTTGCTTTGTTTGGCGTCGTGACTGCACCGACGAATTATGTCGATGCCCAACAGCAGCAGTTGAAAGACAACATTGCGGCCAATAAAAAAGCGGCTGAGCAATCGCAAAAGAATGCGAATGCTGAAGGCAATGAAGCAGACGATGAGGCGAACACGAGTGAAGATGAAAAAAATATCATGGAAAAATATGATCTAACAGCAGCCCAAGTGAAAAAAGCGGAATCTCTTGAAATCACGGCTTTTGGTGATTCTGTGATGCTGGATGCAACGGCTGACTTGAAAGAAGTCTTTACCCAAGCGGTAGTTGATGGGGATGTTGGGCGCCAGCTGTATGCGAGCCCTGAATTGATCAAAGACTTGAAAGAAAAAAATCTTTTGCGGGATACCGTCCTTGTGGGGCTTGGAACGAATGGTTCCTTTACAGAAGCCCAATTTGATAGCTTTATGAATGAGATCGGTGATCGCAAAGTCTACTGGATCAATGTGCGGGTGCCGACACAGCGTTGGCAAAATGAAGTCAATCGGATGTTGGAGCGCATGGCGGAAAAATACGACAATATGACCTTGATCGATTGGTATGATTTGAGTAATGACCAAGAGTCATGGTTCTATGAAGATCGGGTCCATCCAAATCCAGATGGCATGGATCAATACGTGAAGCTAGTTGCCCAAACGATTTTACAAGAGGAATAAGCAAGAAAAAGACAAACCTTACGCAATCATAAGGTTTGTCTTTTGTCTTAAACGGTGCTTTGAAAGAGCATCGTTTTTTAATCTTTTTCTATCACCGTTAACAGTGAGTCAAACAAAATCGCACTAGAAGCTGATCCGGGATCGATATGACCGATGGCACGTTCACCAACATAAGAGGCACGGCCTTTTTTAGCAACAAGTTCTTTGGTATGTTCTTTCGCTGCTTCGATCGTGTCCTTGGTCAAATCCCCTTTTTTCAAGGCTTCTGCGACAGGTTGCCAGACATCGACCATCGTTTTGTCTTCAAACTCAGCTTTTCCCCGCATTTTGATGCCGGTCAAGCCTTCTTCAACGATCGTACCTAATTGTTCAAAGGAGTCGATTGTTTCTAGTTCCTTCGTTGCTTTGGTCATATTCATAAACGCCGAACCATAAAGGGGACCCGAAGCGCCGCCGACTTTTGAGATCATTGCCATTGAGAAGACTTTAAAGGTATCACTGATCGTCGTTGGCTGTTGTTTGGCATAGGCTTCTTGATAAGCAGCTACGCCGCGTGCCATATTGTTGCCATGGTCCCCGTCGCCGATCGGTGTATCTAAATCGCTTAAATAGGCCTTGTTTGCTTCGATTTCTTTCGTGAAGGTATCTAACCATGCTTGCACCGTTTCTGTTGTCAATTGCATCTCTATTCGCTCCTTTACCAGGCTATTGTTGTGACGTCTTCATTTAACGCATCGGTGTGATCCGTTTCGCTGAAATCGATCATGGTCAGTGAAAGTCCCTGCATATCGATGGAAGTCATGAAATTGCCGACTTTATGGAAGGAGACAGGGATGTCTTTTTCTGCGAGTAATTTCGCGACATCATTGGCAAAAACGAACAACTCCATTTGCGGCGTACCACCCATACCGTTGATCAAGACACCGACTTTTTCTGGGGTCTTTTCATAATCCGCTAAGATTTTTTCCACCAACTCTTGTGCTAGTTCACGTGAGGGTTTCAGTTTTTCTCGACGGTAACCAGGTTCGCCGTGGATGCCCACGCCATACTCGATCTCATCATCGGCTAAGTCAAAACCTGGTTTCCCAACTTCAGGAACTGTTGCCGCTTTTAATGCGACCCCAATGGTTTTGATCGATGCAACCAAGGCATCGCCCAATGTTTTTAATTCGCTTAAGCTGGCACCATTACGAGCAGCTGCGCCTAAAATCTTGTGGACTAAGACCGTACCGGCAACTCCTCGTTTGCCAGCAGTATAGGTGCTATTTTCAACAGCGATATCATCATCCACGACCACGATCTCCGTCGTGATCTCTTCCATTTCTGCCATATCTTTGGCCATCTCAAAGTTCAAGATATCGCCAGTATAGTTTTTGACGATCAGCAAGACGCCTTGTCCTTGATCAGAATCTTGGATAGCCGTCAAAATCTGGTCGGGGGTCGGGGAGGTGAAGACATCGCCTAAAACGGCGGCGCTAAGCATCCCATCACCGACAAAGCCAGCATGGGCCGGCTCATGTCCACTCCCACCGCCAGAAACAAGACCGACTTGTTCTTTTTGATTATTTTTAGCGATCACCCGTGAGTCGGCGACTTGATGGACCAGTTCAGGATAACTGCCTACGATACCGGCCAACATTTCTTCTACGATCATTGAGGGATCATTAATGATTTTTTTCATGCTTCATGCCATCCTTTCTCGGCTGCTTTTTTTGCTTCTGCAACGATTTGCGCCAAATCATCACTGAAACCAGCGGTGATCGCTGCAGCAAATGCACCTTCCACCAGCGGCGCGTCGATCAGGTGATAGCGTTCTTGTTGCTGAGGTTCCAGCATGTCGTATGCAAGTTCGGCATTCAAAACGGCACTGCCTAGATCGGCAAAGACTAAGATCAGTTCAGCGTCTGCGGATTCGTTGACGGCATCCACGATTTTCGTGGCGTCAGAACCCAGCTCTCCTTCTGCTGTCCCGCCTAAAGAATAGATCGTGACTGACTCGCCATCAGCCATTTCTTCGATCATCTGTTTTAATCCTTCGGTGAGTTGCTGACTGTGAGAAACGAGTAAAATACTTTTTTTCATCCAATTTCACCAACACTTTCTGATTAAATTTGGCTGTTTGACAAGGGGGTTGCCTTTTCCAAAGAAACACCGTCCTTGTTGAAACCGCCTACAGGTTCAGTATACCAAATTTCTTTCTTCTTGTATGGTTGCACCTATGGAGAGGACAAAAAAACAGCATCGTCTTTCTGGATAAAGAAAGACGATGCGGCAGAATTGGTTAGGATTGTTTAACAAGCATTTTGGCTGAAAAGCGCTTCGTTAGGAAAGAAAGCCCCACGTACAGGCAGATGTTCAATGCCATCATGCCAAGGAAGTAAGGCAATGTTACGGCGGTCAAGAAACCGACTTCCAGCAATCCGTGGAAAAGCATTGCTGCGACATAGATCCCCACGGTAGTGGTAATCGCTAAGAACAATCGCAATGGATTTAATGGCAAGCAAGCGCGAATCACAGCGATACAGCTGATCCCGATCAACAAATAGTACAACAAGGTCGTCGTATCAAATTGCGACCAACCGTAGTCGGTTTGTAAAAAGCGGATCGCAAAGTAATTGACTAACACCAACAAGGCATTTGGCAACGCATTGAGCAAGACTGTCGGCAAGTAACGACCTTTGATCGGTGCTTTGTTTTCTTCAAAGGAAAGGAAGAAAGATGGATAACCTTCAATTGCTAAGTCGATCAATGTGATTTGGATCGGCAAGAACGGAAAGGCGCTGGATGTCAGGATACAAACCAAAGAGAGCAAGAAGCTGTAAATCGTCTTGATAAAGAAGATTCCCGACGCTTTGGTCACGTTATTGACGACGCGGCGTCCTTCAAATAAAACATCTGGCAACGTAGTAAAGTCAGAATCCAATAAGACAAAGTTAGCGATTTGACGAGCCGCACTGTCGCCAGCAGCCATTGCAATGCTGACGTCGGCTTCCCGTAGTGCCAACACATCGTTGACGCCATCACCCGTCATGGCAACGGTCCGTTGATTGGCTTTTAATTCTTGAACGAGTAGTTTCTTTTGTTCAGGAGTCACACGACCAAAGACCGTATAGCGTGTCGCAGCTTCTCGGACTTCTGCTTCGGTCGTTAAGGTAGAAAGATCGATGGCTTGATCGGCATTCGCAAGACCTGCACGATGGGCGATCGCAGCGACAGCTATTGGATTATCGCCAGAGATCACCTTTAGATCGATGCCTTGATCGGCTAAGTAAGCCAAGGTTTCTTCAGCGTTTTGGCGGATGATATCAGATAAAATCAAGATAGCCACCGCTTGTGCATTGGTTGGGTCAAAGGATGCTGGCGCTTTTGGATCGGTCTCTACGGCTAAAATCAACACCCGCAGACCTGCTTCTTGCGCTTCTTTGACTTGCGGCAAGGCAGCAGAGCCAGCGACTTTTTCAGGTGCGCCAAGATAGACATTTCCTAGATGTTCAAAAGCTACAGCACCCCATTTGCGCTGTGAAGAAAAGGCAGCGACTTCGATCGGCTGATGATCCGTTAGCTCAGGGCAGCCTTGACGCAATGCTTGCATCGTCAAATTGTTATCTGTGCTGGCTGCCAAATAATTCCCTAAGAGCATGTTAGGGTCGCTGCCAGCTTGGAGAGGAACGATCGATTCGAGAACCATATGGCCTTCCGTCAACGTCCCCGTCTTATCCAGACAAAGGGTATCGACATGCGCCAAGGTTTCAACGGCATACATGTCTTGGACCAAAATCCGTTTTTTGGCCAATTTAATGACACCTGTCGTCAAGGCGATACTGATCAGCAGGACAAGTCCTTTTGGTAACATTCCTAATAAGGCAGCGGCAGAAACGACGACGGATTCCTTGATCCCAGCATCTCGCATCATAAAGGCTTGGAAGAACAAAATCACCCCTAAAGGAACGATCACATAGCTAGTGAATTTGGATACACTACGGATCGAAGCAAGCAGCTCAGAGCGGATCGGTTTGTGGACCTTCGCCTCATTGCTTAGTTTCGCTGCGTAGTTTTCTGCACCGACATGAATGACTTTTCCTGTCACTTCACCGCTGACGATGAAACTTCCTGAGAGTAAGGAAGCACCTGCTTCTTTGACAACCAGATCGGCTTCACCAGTCAGCATCGCTTCATTGACTTCGACTAGTCCAGAAAGCACCGTCATATCAGCGGGGATTTGGTCCCCAGCACCAAGAATGACTGAGTCTTCTAAGACCAATTCTTTGGCTGAAATCTCATGGGTTTGACCATCTCGAATCACTCGTACCGTTTGCGGTGAAACAAGTGAGAGTTTTTTTACTAAATTACGTGCGTGCAATTCTTGGCTGATCCCAATGGTGATATTCACAAAAATAATCGCGAAGTAGAACATGTTGGAATAGGCGCCTACGGCAAATAAAAAAACGCCAATCAATAGGTTGAGAAAATTGAATAACGTCAGTAAATTGTCCTTGATGATCGCAGCAGTTGATTTACTGGTTTTTGTTTCATAATCATTGTGCAGCCCCTCTTGGGTTTTCTTGGCGACTTCTGCTGCAGTCAAGCCGGTGGGTAATTGAGTCATAAGCATCTCCATTTCATTTGTTCATTTCTTTCTGATTCCTTTATCTAGTCTAGCATTCGAAAAATTCAATGCAATCGTTGCGAGGAAAATAATGATAAAATTAATTAAAATCTTAAACAATCAACACGTGTTCTTTTAAAGAAAGAAAAAAACTGGGGGAACAAACCGCACCATCGACTTTTTTCTGGTGCTTACGTATAATAGGGGAAGAGAAAAAGCCGAGAAGCAGATGCTTAGCGGACAAAAGAGGGTAGCGAGCATGTCTTTAAAAGAAAAAATTATTGCAGAAAGCAAGCGGCTTGGCATCGACAAGATCGGGTTTGCTTCAGCGGAGCCGTTTTTGGCATTGGAGCCTTCCTTGCGGGAACAAAAAGCCAAAGGCCATACCTCTGGTTTTGAGCATCCCGTGATCGAAGAGCGTATCTATCCTGAACGGACATTTGAAAATCCGCAAACGATCATTGCGATCGCTTTAGCTTATCCGACAAAAATCAAAGAGAAAGTCCCGCGGGATGAAAAACGTGGCATGTTTGCCCGTGCCTCGTGGGGCATCGATTACCATGATATTTTGCGAGAACGGTTGGATCGCTTGATCGCCTTTATCAAAGAACAAGCGCAAACGATGGAAGAACAAGTCGAATGGCGTTTCGCACCGCAAGTCGATACAGGGGAATTGGTGGATGTGGCGGCAGCGCAGCGGGCGGGTCTTGGCTTTATCGGTCGTAATGGCTTGCTGATCACAGAAGAATTTGGTTCGTTTGTTTATCTCGGGGAGATCGTCACCAATATCTCTCTTGAACCAGATGAAGAAGTCCCGTTTGGTTGTGGGGATTGCATGCGTTGTGTGACGGCTTGCCCCACTAAAGCGTTATTGGGCGATGGTCGGATGAATGCCCAGCGTTGTTTGTCCTATCAAACCCAGACGAAGGGCATGATGCCAGAAGAGTACCGCAAAAAGATGCATAACGTGATTTACGGTTGCGATATTTGTCAGTTGGTCTGCCCTTATAATCGGGGGAAGGACTTCCATTTTCATCAAGAGATGGAGCCTGAAGTCGATACCGTTTATCCAAAACTGCAACCGATGTTATCTTTATCAAACAAAGCCTTCAAAGAACAATTTGGCCATCTATCTGGCTCTTGGCGGGGGAAAAAACCGCTGCAGCGTAATGCCATCATCGCCTTAGCCAATGTGGGAGACCGCAGTGCCTTGCCAGCGATTTGGCGCTGTGCGACAGAAGACGTGCGGCCAGTGATTCGAGGAACGGCTTATTGGGCCATTGGACAGTTGGGCGTCAAAGAACCAGAGATGTGGTTAGAGCGACTGCAACGGTGTGCAGAGTTAGAACCCGAAGAAGAAGCACAGCAAGAATTGCAACCTGCTATCGAACGATTGCAAGCGGTCATTACCAAAAAGCAGGAAAAAGAGCTATAAAAAAAGCAAAACGTGCCTGTGGCCGTTTTGCTTTTTTGTTTAATCTAGTACGTCATCACTTTCAACGATTTCTTCTGAATCCAGTTCAAAATCAGGTGCTGGATGCACACGCTCAGGCAGCTCCATTTCTAACTCGCCTTCTTCGGTGTATTGGTTGTCGGTATCGGCAACGTCAACTAAAATTTCTTCAGGAAGCTCTTGTTCCAACCGATAGCCTTCTGCATGACGTGCATCGAGTAATTCCAAAAGATGTTGCCACTCGTCTTTCGAGATCACTACAACGTCAATGCCATCTTTGTTTTGTACCTCTACAACAGAGGATAGATCGGTGCCGACCGTTTTAATGATCGATTCCAACGACCATTTACTCGTTTCTAAGTCAATTTTTTGTGCCATAAGAATTACCCCTTTTTTGAGAAAAATTTTGTCCTACCTTAATTGTAACGGGAAAGTTGCAGAAAACAAAATAGCTTGATTGGGAATCGTCCCTGATATGCGCAAGAACATTTGCACAGCGGCTTTAACCAAGGTAAGATAAGAGCAAGAAGGGAAGGAATAAAAATGACAGAAAAACAGACATTTCATGTGAATGGGTATTTAGCACTGGTTGTGCTGATCGGGTTATTAGTTGGCGGCGGTTATTTGTTTTATCATGGGTTCGTAAATGAGAGCGTTCTCGAAATCGTTCTCAGCATTCTTTTATGGATCGTTTCGTTTCTTTTCCTTAGTTCGTTAACGATCGTACAGCCCAACCAAGCCAAAGCGATCCTCTTTTTTGGGCAGTACTTAGGAACCATTAAAGACAACGGCTTGTTCGTGACAACCCCATTAACCCAAAAAATCAATGTTTCATTGAAAGTCCGCAACTTTAACAGTTCGCTGTTGAAGGTCAATGATTCAGATGGAAACCCGATCGAGATCTCGGCGGTGGTGGTTTTTAAAGTCGTAGATACGGCAAAAGCATTGTTTGATGTCGATTATTACCAAGATTTCATTGAGATCCAAAGTGAAACAGCGATTCGTCATATTGCGACGCAATACCCCTATGACACGTTCAATGACGATGATCTGACGTTGCGAGGCAATACAAGTGAAGTCTCGGAGGAGCTGGCAAAAGAATTGCAAGAACGATTGGCTGTTGCTGGGGTCGAAGTCTTGGAGACTCGCTTAAACCATTTGGCGTATGCGACTGAGATCGCTAGTGCGATGCTGCAGCGCCAACAAGCTAAAGCAATTTTATCAGCACGGCAAATCATTGTTGAAGGGGCCGTCTCCATGACACAAATGGCGTTAGAACAAATCGAAGACGGACAGGACATCAATTTCACAGATGACCGCAAAGTCCAACTGATCAATAATTTATTGGTGTCGATCATTACCGATAAAGGCACGCAGCCGGTGATCAATACGGGCGATGTCAAAGAGAAAGGAGTGTAGCATTTGAAGAAACTTTACATCAAACAGAAGGTTTTCAGCATCGGTGAAAAATTTACCGTCACTGATGATTTACAAAACCCTCGCTATTATGTCGAAGGCAGTTTTTTTAAGATCCCGAAAAGTTTTACGATCTTCAATGAGCAGCAGCGACCGATTGCGGAGATCACCAAAAAAGTGTTCAGTTTATTACCGAAATTTTTTGTGGAAGTCCACGGCCAAGAAGCGATCGTTTTAGAAAAACATTTCACATTTTTTTAAGCCCGCTATTCCATCAGTGCAGAAGGCATCGATGTGGACGGCAATTGGTGGGATATGGATTTTGTGGTCAACCGCAACGGCAAACGGATCGCAGAGATCCACAAAAAATGGATCTCTTGGGGGGATACCTATGAAGTTGTGATCTATGAAGAAGATCTAGATGACCTGATCATTGCATTAGTGGTAGCCATCGATCGCGTCAAAGCAGATGATGCCGCAGCGTCAAGTTCAGCAAGTAGTTAGAAAAAAAGGAGCGATGTGCATGTTATACGGTTCGATTGAAGCAGGCGGCACAAAATTTGTGTGTGCCATTGGCGATGAAGAAATGACGATCAAGGAAAGAGTGAGCTTTCCGACAACGACACCTGAGGAAACAATGCCTTTAGTCATTGATTTCTTCAAACAATACCAAGCAGATTTAGCAGGGATTGGGATTGGCTCATTTGGGCCCATCGATATCCATCGCGATTCTGCCACTTATGGGTACATTACCTCGACCCCGAAATTGGCATGGCAAAATTTTGATTTCATCGGTACCATGAAAAAAGAATTTCCGATCCCGATTTCTTGGACAACAGATGTCAATGCGGCTGCCTATGGTGAGTATGTCTTCGGCAGTGGCAAAGGATTGAGCAGTGTCGTTTACTACACGATCGGTACAGGTGTTGGTGGCGGTGCCTTACAAGAAGGGCGCTTTATCGAAGGGTTTAGTCATCCAGAAATGGGGCATATGCTGGTCGTCCCTCATCCAGAAGATGACTTTGCTGGCAGCTGTCCATTTCATGGCAACTGTTTAGAAGGGATGGCCGCTGGACCCGCCATCGAAAAACGCTTAGGGAAAAAAGGGCAAGAGGTTGCAGAAGATGATCCTTATTGGGAAATTGAAGCCTCCTATATTGCTCAATGTGCCTACAATACAACCTTGATGTTTTCTCCAGATGTGATCATTTTTGGCGGTGGTGTGATGAAACAACGCCATATGCTGCAAAACGTCCACGACGCATTTGCAAAATTGGTCAATGGCTATGTCGAAACACCTGAGTTAAGCAAATATATCGTGACCCCAGCATTGGAAGACAACGCTGGAACCCTCGGTTGTTTGGCATTGGCTCGAGAAGCGGTCTTACATTCATAAATAAAAAAAAGATCATACTCTTCGGGTATGATCTTTTTTTGCAGCGTATCAGTGGCGCTTTTGGCGACTTTTTGTATACTTAAGCTGAGGTGGAAAAGAATGAAATTAGCTGTTCGAAAAAGAAAAATCGGGAATATTCCGGTCTTAGAAGTCGTACCAGAAGAAATGATTTATGAGCCGCTGCCATTGATTATTTACTATCATGGCTGGCAGACGAGTAAAGAATTAGTGTTGACACAAGGCAGAAAGTTAGCTAGAGAAGGTTTTCGGGTGGTCTTGCCAGATGCAGCCAATCATGGGGAGCGCAAGACCCAGCTATCGGAGATTCCTTCTTTAACTTTTTGGCAAAGTATCCAAACCAATCTATTTGAGTTTTCTTACTTAGTCGATTTTTTTGAAAACCTTGGTTTGGTCAACGGTCAGATCGCAGTTGGCGGAGTCTCCATGGGAGGGATGACCACGTGCGGTTTATTGTGCCAGCATCCAGAAATTACAGCGGCAGCTTGTATCATGGGTTCTCCTTCCATGTTGAAATACCGTGACCGCATCCAAATGCACGCTGGCGCTGCTGGGTTCTTTGTACCCGAGGATTATGGTCAGCTTTTAAGCTGGATGGATGCTTACGACCTGTCTTCTCAACCAGAGAAATTAGGACAGCGTCCTCTTTTGTTTTGGCATGGTACCCAAGACGAGAAAATTCCTTATGGTGATGTGGAAGCCTTTGTGGCAGAAAATCCAGAAGCAAATTTGCAGTTTATCTCGCGAGAAGAACGCCATCTGGTTCGTGGAGAAACGATGGATCAAGTCACAGCTTTTTTCGTGGCAGAGCTCAATAAAACCAATCCATGACACTGTTTGCGCAAGGAAAAAGATTGTGTGAAAAGGTACAAGCATAAAACTCGTTTTTTGTCACGTGATAACCTATACTGTAGGGTGCAAAAAAAGGAGGAATTGGTTTGACATACCGCGTTTTATTATTTTATAAATACACAACAATTGAAGATCCGGAAAGCTTCGCCAAGGAGCATTTAGCATTTGGAAAAGAAATTGGCATCAAGGGCCGTATTTTAGTAGCCAACGAAGGGATCAATGGCACACTTTCTGGAACGGTTGAAGCAACGGATCGCTATATGGAAAAAATGGAAGCTGATCCCCGTTTTAAAGGGATTTTTTATAAGATTGACGAAGTAGAAGAACATGCGTTTAAAAAGCTATTCGTTCGTCCGCGCAAAGAATTGGTTTCATTGAACCTTGAAGACGACATCGATCCATTAGAAATGACTGGAAAATATTTAGATCCTAAAGCGTTCAAAGAAGCGTTGTTAGATGAAGATACCGTGGTGATCGATGCCCGTAACGATTATGAATATGACTTAGGCCATTTCCGGGGAGCCGTTCGTCCCGATATCCGCAGCTTCCGTGAGTTGCCGCAATGGATCATCGATAATAAAGAAAAATTTATGGATAAAAAAGTCGTTACTTATTGTACTGGTGGTATCCGTTGTGAAAAATTCTCAGGCTGGTTGCTGCGCGAAGGCTTTGATGATGTGGCCCAACTCCATGGCGGTATCTTTGCTTATGGGAATGACCCAGAAGTTCAAGGCGAGCTTTGGGATGGGAAAATGTACGTCTTTGATGAACGCATCAGTGTGGAAATCAATCATGTAGATAAAAAAGTCATCGGCCGCGACTGGTTTGATGGGACACCTTGCGAGCGCTATGTAAACTGTGCCAACCCAGAATGCAATCGCCAATTCTTAACTTCTGAGGAAAATCAGGCTGCCCATTTAGGTGCCTGCAGCTATGATTGTGCCATCCACGAACACAACCGTTACGTGGAGCAACATGGGATCACAGAAACAGAAAAAGCTGAACGGTTAAAAAACTTTGCAACAAAAAATGAAACAGTCACTGCCTAGACTGACAACTGTTTCACAGGAAATGAAGGATTAAAAGAGTCGCACGTGAGTCCGAAAACTGGCTTAGCTTGGTCAGTTTTTCCACCTTCCGTGCGGCTTTTTTGAATGGACAGAATTGGAAACGATTGTTTTTTAATTATCTGAAAAATCTAACTATTCCAATTGTTCTTTTTTCTTTCCTATCGAGAAAAAACGCAAGGCTCTCGCATATTTCACGATTTTAGAGTAAACTATACCTAATTGTGGAAGAGGAAAGAGGAATTCAGATGAAAATTGTTATTGCTGGTGCAGGTGCTATGGGCAGCCGTTTTGCTATTATGCTAAAAAGAGGCGGAAATGACGTCACGTTAATCGACGGCTGGCCTGCGCATATCGAAGCGATCCGTGAACACGGATTACGAGCGAACTTAAACGGTGAAGAGATCGCAGTCCCTTTTTCGATCTATTCGCAAAATGAGATCCCAACGACTGTACAAGCAGACTTGATCCTGGTCTTTACTAAAGCGATGCAACTGGATCAAATGATGCAAACGATCAAACCGATGATCGGAGAGCAAACGAAAGTCTTATGCTTATTAAACGGGATCGGTCATGAGGACACGATTGAAAAATATGTCAGCACGGATAAAATCTTTTTAGGAAATACCATTTGGACGGCGGACTTGATTGGTCCTGGTAATGTTCGCTTGTTTGGGGCTGGTTCTGTAGAACTGCAAAACATCGAACCGGGGAAAGAAGAAGATGCCCGTCAATTGGCGGCAGTCTTGGCTGATGCTGGGTTGAATGCGTCTTATTCTGAGAACATCCGTTACTCCATCTATCGCAAAGCCTGTGTCAACGGCACCCTAAATGGCTTGTGTTCGATTTTAAATGTGAATATTGCCCAATTCGGACAAACCTCAACGGCGCGTGCGATGGTCCAAACGATCGTGGAAGAATTTGCGGCAGTTGCTGCCCGTGAATCTGTTGAACTGGATGTATCCGAAGTAGTCCACCATATTGAAGAAACCTATGATCCAGAAGGCATCGGAATGCACTATCCATCCATGTATCAAGATTTGATCAATAATCATCGCAAAACCGAGATCGATTATATCAATGGCGCAATCTCGCGAAAAGGCCGCAAGTACCAAGTGCCAACGCCTTATTGCGACTTTTTGACTCAAATGATCCATGCTAAGGAAGATATTTTAGCAGCAGAATAACACTTCTGCGAAGGTAATAACTCGTAAAATCGCTAGCAGTCAGTAGCGATATCAAGAGACTGCATCCAAATCATTCAGCAAAAAAGTCTTTTCGCTCACTCATAGAAGAAACACTATGAGGGCGAAAAGACTTTTTTTATTGATTTCGAGTGAGTCTGCTTATTTTTTCTTGATGCGTATCGCATAAGAATCCAGCAAGATTCGAGCAATGACCGATAAGGGCAGTCGTGAGCGGACTTCATAATCAGGGAAAAAGGAAATTTCTGATTTGAAGCCAATCAAAGAAAGCTCGACTAATTCCAGCAAGCGGCTTTCTTTTGAGGCGGTGATCAAAAGCGATCCGATTTCTTTATCGTAACAATTTTGAGCCGCAATGACTAATTCTTCGGTCTCCCCATTTAACGAAACAAAAATCACGGTATCTTCTTTGCGTAAACGCTTACTGATCGTAGTGATAATATTGGGATCAGTGTACAACTCACAATATTTATCCACCAGCTGAAATTTTGTTTTCATTTCTTCCCCAATCAATTCTGAAAAGCCCCGTGCAAAAATAACGATTCGTTTCGCGTTGTATATTTTTTGGATCGCATCTTCAATAGTGCCCGTATCCAGCATATTTAAGGTACGAATGACTTCTTGTTCATTTTTAATAATGGAGCGACGGATCTCTTCATCCACCATTTCCACGTTTGAAAAATTCAAGGTCATATTCGATTGCTCTTTTAAATGATGTTTAAAAGAGGTGTAGCCCTCATAGCCCTTTTTCTTCATGGTTCGGACGATCGTTGTCGTTGAAACATTTGCCAGTTCACTTAGTTTGATAATCGAAAGGCTCGGAATTTCTGAAAGGTTTTGCGTAATGTAATTCCATAAAAATAGTTCTGCTTCACTTAATTTGTTGTCCATCTTGCCACCTCTTATCGCTATTTTAGTGTGATTGTATCTGAAAATCAAATGGAATCAAACAAGATTGAAAATGTTTTCAACAGAATGGATCGTTTTAGAAAACATGTACATTCAGAAACAGTGCATACTTAAGGTACAGCAAGGAGGAACAATTATGGGAACGATTTACACATGCACGATGAATTTAGCGATTGACTTATTTATCGAAACAGAACAGCTTTTGCCTCAAGTTGTCAATCGTACACTAGATGATGAGATCCAAGCCAATGGCAAAGGGGTGAACGTTTCTCTTATTTTGAAGATGCTAGGCATTCCCAGCACTGCTTTAGGATTTAGCGGTGGCTTTACAGGAAAATATATTGAAGATTTTTTAAGCGAAAAGCACATCAAGACCGATTTTGTAGCGGTTAATGGAATGACCAGAATAAATGTCTTTACACAAGTCAACGAAGAAAACAAAGAATATAAATTGGTCAATCAAGGGCCAGCGATCAGTCCAGAAAATGTGGAGCGATTGTTAGCAAAAATCAAGACTCTTGTTCCAGGTGATTTTCTTTGTGTTTCTGGGAGTTTACCAAAAGGTGTTCAGCCGACGGTTTTGATTGAGATCAGTAAAATCTGTCAGGAACGAGAAGTCAAGCTGATTATTGATAGTAGTTATAAGGAAGTTCGGGAGTGTTTGCAGTATCGTCCTTACTTGATCAAACCAAATGAAGATGAGTTAGCGACACTGTTTGATGTCGCCACGATCGCACCCGAAGATTATCAGAAATACGGTCAAATGTTAATTGCAGAAGGAGCGCAAAATGTGTTGCTGTCTTTAGGAAGTGAGGGGGGGATTTTTTTTAATGAAGCAACTTGTCTGATCGCTAATGCCCCAAAAGGCAAAGTGGTTAATACAGCCTGTGCGGGAGATAGCTTATTAGGGACCTTTATTGCCGGGATGGTTCGCGAGGAGGAGGTTTCTCATACATTGAAAAGAAGTATTGCTGCGGGAAGTTCAACTGCTTTTAAAAAGGGATTGACTGACTTTTTAGATATCCTTGAATTGGAAGCGCAAATACATGTTCATAGAAAGGAAGTCCATAAATGACAAAATTTCAGATAGTAGCTGCGACGGGATGTCCGACGGGGATCGCGCATACGTATATGGCACAAGAAGCATTAGAGCAAGCCGCTAAGAAGCGAGGCATTACGATCAAAGTAGAAACTCATGGACAGATTGGGATCGAAAATGCGTTGACTGCTGAAGAGATCGAAGCTGCCGACGCAGTCATTATCGCGGCTGATAAAGATGTTCAAGCCGAACGTTTTGTAGGCAAAAAAATCATTGATGTTCCAGTAGCCTCAGGAATTCGAAATGCGGATCAATTGATCGCTGATGCCTTAGATGGTGCAGGGAAAATCAAACAGTCGAAGCAATCTGTTCCGACTGATAAAGAAGAAGTAGCCGTCAGTGGGATTGGACATACGATTTACAAAAACTTAATGAATGGTGTCTCTCATATGTTACCGTTTGTGGTCAGTGGGGGAGTCTTGATTGCTATTTCATTTCTTTGGGGGATTTATTCGGCGGATCCAACTAACGCTCAGTACAACGAATTTGCTGCACGACTCAATGGAATCGGTGGTTTTGCTATGAGTATGATGGTCCCGATCCTATCAGCATTTATTGCTGAGAGTATCGCGAAACGACCAGGACTAGTGGTTGGGTTTGTTGGGGGCTTGATCGCGGCAGATGGCGGAACTGGCTTCTTAGGTGGGATCGTTTCAGGTTTCTTAGCCGGTTATGTTGTGCTAGGGCTGATGAAGGCATTGGTTCTTTTACCTAAATCATTAGATGGTTTGAAAGCAATTTTTCTTTATCCTGTTTTAGGAGTCTTGATTACAGGACTGATTATGGACTTTGTGTCAGGACCGATGGCAACGATCAACGAAGCAATGATGTCCTTCTTAGCTGGTTTCGAAAACTCTAGTCCTTTTGTATTAGGCATTATTGTTGGCTGTATGTGTGCATTCGATATGGGAGGACCAATCAATAAAGCAGCTTATGTAACAGGTACTGCTTTATTGGCACAAGGAAATACTAGTTTCATGGCAGGAGTATCCGCAGCGTGCATTGCGCCACCGTTGATCACAGGTTTTGCCGTTTTATTCTTTGGGAAGTATTTTGATGCAAATGAAAAAAATGCTGGATTAGTCAACTTTATCTTAGGCTCAACACATATTACAGAAGGCGCGATACCTTTTGCGGCAAAAGACCCGCTGAGAGTGTTACCGATCATGATGTTTGGTTCTTCGATTGCTGCTGTACTGACCTATCTCTTCAAAGTGCAAGTGCCTGCACCCCATGGTGGCTTTCTGGTATTACCCGTTGTTACTCATGGTCTTTTATGGGTAAGTGCGATTTTGGCAGGATCGATCGCAGGTGGGTTGTTGCTAGGATTGGTTCAAAAAAGAAAAGTTGCCAAACAGAGAATGGACGTGAAAGCATGATTACGGAAGAATATATTTTTGTCGATTCCCTCCTAAAGAATAAAGCGGAAGCGCTATCTTTTCTAGCAAAAGAAAGTAAGAGGCAAGGCGATGCTACGAATGTTTCAGAAGTGGAAGCAGCATTTATCCTTCGAGAAGAACAAGGCTCTACAGGCATGATGGATGGCTTTGCCATTCCTCATGCGAAGAGCAGTGTTATTAGACGACCATTTATTAGTGTAATCAAACTTAGAGAAGCAATCGATTGGGACAGTTTAGACGGACAAAAAATCCATACGATCATCGCTATGTTTATACCAGAGAACGAAGCTGGGACCACCCACCTTACGATTTTGTCTCAAGTGGCAAGGATGCTGATGAAAGAAGAGTTTAAAAAAGCGATCCAAGCAGCTACTTCTAAAACAGCTGTACTACAAGCAATGAATCAGTATCTAGAAGGGAATTGAAAAAATGACTACGACAATGAAGCAACCGATAACAGTAACAAAACTTTGTAATTCAAAAGGAATCATCAGTGCATTGGCGATCGATCAAAGAGGCGCATTAAAGCGAATGCTAAGTCAATATAAAAAAGAAGTGTCGGACGCAGCGATCGAGCAATTTAAAACCATCGTCTCTGAAGAACTAACACCATATGCATCGGCTATTTTATTGGATCCAGAATACGGCCTTCCGGCAGCAAAACAACGTGCTCAGCAAACCGGTCTATTGATGGCTTATGAAAAAACGGGGTATGACGCAACGACGCCAGGGAGACTCCCAGACTCCTTAAATTATTGGTCAGTCAAGAAGCTCAAAGAGGCAGGAGCAGATGCCTGTAAGTTTTTACTCTACTATGATGTAGACGAAAGCGATGCGATCAACGATCAAAAGAAAGCTTATATAGAAAGAATCGGTTCTGAATGTCTGGCGGAAGGGCTGCCCTTTTTCTTAGAGCTAGTCTCCTATGATGCGACCATTCCGGATAACACATCGAAAGAATACGCAACGGTCAAACCACATAAAGTCAATCAAATGATTAAGATTTTTGCAGAGTCGCGCTATAACGTAGCTGTTTTGAAAGTAGAAGTTCCTGTCAATATGAAGTTTGTTGAAGGGTTCGGGAATGAGGTTGTCTATACACAAAAAGAGGCTGCAGCATTCTTTAAAGAACAAAGCCAGATGGCTACTTGTCCATTTATTTTTCTTAGCGGGGGCGTCAGTGCGGAGCTTTTTCAAGAAACCCTCTGCTTTGCCAAAGCAGCTGGTTCAACCTTCAATGGTGTATTATGCGGGCGAGCAACTTGGGCAGATGGTGTTAAGGTATTTGCCACTAAAGGAGAAGCTGCTGCAAGACAATGGATGCAAACAGACGGTAGAAAAAACATCGAAACATTGAATGAGGTGCTAATGGAAACAGCTTCTTCTTGTCAGGCAACAACTGAATGATTTCTTTCAATGGGAATATCTGAACTTAGGGAAATAAGGTGTCAACATGTGCTGGCTTCCAGACGGTTAAACGGATATCTGAGATTGACTTTCGCCGAAGTCTTTATTTGGAAAAGTCAACGAGTTGGGTCATTCTTAAGGAGCGTACCAACCAATCGCCGCCTTTTTAATACACTCTAATTTAATCGTTTCAAAAAGCTTAGGGAATCTTTCCTAAGCTTTTTTTGTGGAAGAAAAAGGTGGGAGTTTTTCTTTCTTTGACTGCATGTTATTGGAGTGGCTTTGTTGTGGAAACATCGAGAGCAATTAATTAAGTCGCATTCACAAACCGTCCTTTAAAAAAAGAGCGGATGACTCCATCTAAGGAGAAGATAGGATAGAATAGAAGTCGCTTCAACATGATTCTTTCGGTTGCAAAATAAAATTGCATTGTTTTTTAAGGCAAACGATCTGAAGATTATTCAGTGAAATTCGTACACTTTTTTTCCAGATCTTTGAAAAAATCCTGTCTTAATTATTATTGGTCAACGCTTATACTGAAAGCGTAATCAAATTGTAGGAGGGAACGTATGAAAGACTGGTTAAATATAGCTGGAAAAACCGTGATCGTAACAGGGGGTTCTTCAGGAATCGGAAAGAGGATCGTTGAAAGTTTATTAGAGCAAGGGGTGAATGTGGCAAATTTTGACCTTACAGAAGCTACGCAACAACATGACAATTTGTTGTTTGTTGAAACGGATATTTCAGTAAGGGAAGAGGTGGAGTCAGGTGTAGAAAAAGTCATTGAGCGGTTTGGAACTGTCGATGGTTTAGTGAACAATGCAGGGATCAATATTCCACGTCTTTTAGTAGATAAGAAAGACCCTCATGGGAAATATGAATTATCAGATCCTATTTTTGACAAGATGAGTGCAATCAATCAAAAGGGCGTTTTCCTAATGACGCAAACAGTAGCCCGAGAATTGGTCAATAAAAAATCTGGAGTCATCATCAATATGTCATCAGAATCAGGGCTTGAAGGATCTGAAGGGCAAAGTGCATATGCTGCTACCAAAGCGGCACTCAATAGCTATACAAGATCCTGGGCAAAAGAATTAGGAAAATCAAATGTTCGAGTGGTGGGTATTGCACCGGGCATCATGGAAGAAACGGGCTTGAGAACGTCTGCCTATGAGGAGGCACTGGCTTACACAAGAGGGACGACAGTTGAAAAACTGCGAGAAGGATACACAAAAACGAGTACAATTCCTCTAGGTCGGAGTGGCAAATTGACAGAAGTAGCTGACTTGGTCTGCTATTACCTGTCTGACCGATCCAGTTATATTACAGGAGTGACAACAAATGTAGCGGGAGGAAAAACTAGGGGATAGAAATAGGGGGATAAAATGGCATTCGTAAATCGATGGTATCAAATCTTAGACTTGTTAATAACCCATAAGGATATTTCAATCATTGATTTACAGAAAAAGTTGAGCAGTAGTTCAAAAACAGTAAAGAGTAGTATTGATCTGCTTAATGAAGAACTAATTGGTATTGCGAAAATCGTGCAAAGGAAAAAGAGCTATTCGATTGAGGTAGAAGATGCTGAAGAATTTGAACTCATTTTGGCTGGAAAGTTGAAAAAAGAAACCGATTTTAACTCAGCAAGTAAGCGGGTAGCATTTATCCTAAAACAATTGATCGAGGAAAAGTCATTTATTTTAATTGACGATCTGTCTGAAGCGCTAGGGATCAGTAGGAGTACTGTCTATAATGATTTTCGGATGCTAAAAAAGCTACTCAAGCCTTTTGATACAGAAGTAGTTGGAACGCCAAATAGAGGGATTCAGATTAAAGGAAGTGAATTTAATCTGCGTTTGCTTTACATCTATTATGTACAAGATTATTTTTATGAAAATTATTTAGAAAACGATACACGAGCAATGATCCAAAAAATCATTTCTCTCTCAGGGATTCCGCAGTATTATGGTCGTTTACTGTATAAAGTGATTTCTATTTCCATGAAAAGGATCATTGAAGGGAATTATTTAGAGACGATACCGAATTGTTATACAAATTTCATCAAAGAAGAAGAACAAATCGAGCAGTTGATCTATCATCTAGAGACCAAATACCGAGTGACTTTAAGTCAAACAGAACAGGACTTTCTCTGGTTCCCGTTAAATTTATCTGCAAATTCCTTAATTGAGCGTACGGTTGTCCCGACAGCAGTCGAACAGTACTTTAAAGCGATGCTAAAGCGAATCCATCGCACGCTCGTTTTGGATATCAATGAGAAAGTTTTGTTTTTAGAAATGAAAGAACACTTAAAGTATATGATCAACCGAATCGTGGTCCAAGCAAAATTAAGCGATTTGTTTTACGGCGAAATCGAGCGACAATATCCCTTTGCCTATGAATTAGCCAAAGTCGGTCTACAAGAGATTGAAGAAATGGTTGGTCGAACCATACCCACAGTCGAAATCAGTTATCTAGCACTTTATTTTGAACTTGCTTTGAAAAGCCAACAAAACGAACCAGCCAAAAAGCAAATTGCTGTAGTTTGTCACAGTGGCAGAGGTACGGCGATGATCATACGTCGTCAATTGGAACGAGTCTTAGGCAATGATATTCGCATCACCCATTTATCAGAGGAAGCCTATCATCAGGAAAATCTGACCGATTACTTCGCCATTTTTACGACGATCCCATTAAAACATTTAGAGCAAGTGAAAAGTCCAATCATTAAATTGACCAACTTATTTGACGATCATTGGTTGCGCAATGAGTGGGAAAAAGCCGAACGCTTGCAGTCAGTAGGGAAGCAGTCGATCCTCTTACACTTTAACCACTTAGATCCTGACTTGACCTATCAAAAGAATGTCGAGTCAATGATCGCCGAATTAACAAAGGAGCATATAGTAGATGAGTGCTTTTTGGAACGAATCAGACAAAGAGAGGAAAAACATGCCACGATTTTTGATTCTGAGATTGGCTTTCCCCATGCGATCAATGATCAAACAGATAAAATCGTTCTGTCGATAGGTGTGTTCAAAAGGAAATTGGTTACTCCTGAGGGTAATATCAAACTGATTTTTTTGTTAGGTATTCCAAGTGAATTGACAGGGAAAAACGAACAAGACTTGTTGCGCATTTATGATGAATTATTTGCGATTGCTGGCAATGCGGATTTCAGAGAAGAAATCAGTGCCCAAGAAAATCTATTGGCATTGAAAGAATGGCTTTATCAGAAGGAGTTGATTATATGAGTTTTGTTTATCTATTTGGTATTTTTGCCTTAGGCGCCTATTTGTTACAAATTCTTTTTGGGTTGAAACAGATCAAACACTTTAATCAAAACTATCAGCAACTGCGCAAAAAAGGCAAGGTAGCGATTGGACGCAGAGCTGGAAAAATAAAAGCAGGAACGATCGTTTTACTTGCGGTCGATCCAGCAGGAATCATTCTTGATGCCAGAAAGATGCAAGGGGTAACCGTGTTGGCGAAGTTTAAAGAGCTGCCGGTCTATCTAGGAGAAGATATTCATTATATCGATAAGTACCATCCCAAAGTGCAGAAAGAAAACAAGTTGACGATTCAAGCGATGGAAAATGCCAGAGAAATCTATTTGCGCACAGAAGCCGGGAACTATACCGAAAGTCAGGGAGTGTCGCCTGTAACACTGATGAAAATACAAATACAAACATGGAAAGAAAAAATATATATGAAAGAAAAAAGGAGTGCAAAATAATGGAGTATATTACAAAATTTGCTGAAGGTTTTATGAGCCTTTTTCAAACCGGAGCAGAGACCTTTATCTCATGGATGACAGGTATCGTTCCAGTGGTGCTAATGCTGATGGTCGCCATGAATACGTTGATTGCTTTCTTAGGAGAAGAACGCGTGACCAAAGTGGCACGTTTATCTTCAAAAAATCCTTTCACTCGCTATTTGCTTTTACCTTTCCTATCTGCCTTTATGTTAGGAAACCCAATGTCGTTTACTATGGCTCGCTTTTTACCTGAATATTATAAGCCTAGCTATTATGCTTCACAAGCGCAATTTTGTCACACCAGTAATGGGGTATTTCCTCATATCAATCCGGGAGAACTCTTTGTATGGTTGGGTATTGCCCAAGGAATCACAACATTAGGCTTAAACTCGATGGAGCTGGCGATTCGTTACCTATTGGTCGGTATGATCATGAACTTTATTGGCGGTTGGGTCACCGACTTTACGACTGCTTACGTGTGTAAGCAGCAAGGCATCACTTTGAGTAAAACAGTCAAACTAGCGGCAGAATAAGGAGGAATCAAGATGACGTACAAAAGTATACGAGTAGTCAAAGGCAGCGGCGGTTATGGCGGTCCCTTAGTGATCACGCCGACAGAAGAAAGACATAAATTTATTTACATTACTGGTGGTGGTGAGCGACCTGCAATCGTTGATAAAATTGTTGAATTAACGGGAATGGAAGCAGTCAATGGCTTTAAAACATCGATTCCCGATGATGAAATTGCATTGGCGATCATTGACTGTGGTGGTACACTACGTTGCGGTATTTATCCCAAAAAAGGGATTCCGACGATCAATGTCGTCGCAACGGGGAAAAGTGGGCCATTAGCACAATATATCAATGAACAGATCTATGTTTCGGCGGTTGGGGTCGACCAAATTTCATTAAGTGAAGAGCAAGAAGCAACCACCGTCGCCAATGAAGCAACAGCTCCTAAGCGGGAATTCACCTACGATACTTCGAAAAAAATCACAGAGCAAAAAGCCGAGCAGCAAAATTTTATTGCCAAGATCGGGATGGGCGCCGGGAAAGTCGTTGCGACCTTTAACCAATCTGCACGAGACGGGGTTCAGACGATGATCAATACCGTCATTCCCTTCATGGCATTTGTTTCCCTGTTGATTGGGATCATTCAAGGGTCAGGCGTTGGAAATTTCTTTGCGAATGTGATGGCGCCATTGGCTGGCAATATTTGGGGATTGATGATCATCGGCTTTATTTGTTCCTTGCCATTTCTCTCCCCGTTACTTGGACCAGGGGCAGTGATCAGTCAAGTGATCGGGACACTGATTGGGGTCGAGATCGGCAAAGGAACGATTCCACCACAACTTGCTCTACCTGCATTATTTGCGATCAATACTCAAAATGCCTGTGATTTTATTCCAGTTGGGTTAGGATTAGAAGAGGCAGAAGCGGAAACGGTTGAGGTTGGGGTACCTTCTGTTCTTTATTCTCGTTTCTTAAATGGTGTACCACGGGTCTTCGTAGCATGGCTTGCAAGTTTTGGACTTTATAGTTAAATCAGTATAGGAGGAAGCAGAAATGGCAGTTTTTACTACGACAGTTCTTTCAATCGGTGTGGAGGCGGAATTATTTCGCGAAGAAAATATGATCATTCTTTTTGGCAAAGATGCACCGGCAGCGTTAGCTGACTATTGTTACAATATTGAAGTACAGCCGATGAATGGCACGATTACATCTGAACAAAAATTATGGATCGATGATCAAAGCTATCAAATTACCTCGGTAGGCGATGTGGTATCAAGAAATTTACAAGAATTAGGACACATCACGATTAAATTTGACGGCAGTTCGACCTCTGAATTACCAGGCACACTTTATGTAGAAGCAAAAACGATCCCTGTGATTGAAAAAGGAACGAAAATCAGCATTAAGTAAGGAAACTGTCTAGTAAAACGTAAGATTGAAGGAGTGTAAGCAATGGAATTCTTTTTGGATACAGTAAATCTTGAGGAAATCACCCACTATCAAAAGGTACTCCCGCTGGCAGGAGTAACCTCGAACCCCACGATTTTGAAAGCTGCGGGGAACATCGACTTTTTTACTCATTTGCAAGCAGTGAAAGAACGAATCGGAGAAGCATCCTTACATGTTCAAGTGGTTGGGGAAACCGTCGATGAGATGATCCTAGATGCAGAAACGATTATCAATAAGCTGGGAAAAGAAGTCTATATCAAAATCCCTGTCAATGAAAATGGGTTAGAAGCCATCAAACGCTTAAAAGAGCGTGAATTCAACTTAACAGCTACAGCCATTTATACCGAATTGCAGGGGTTCTTAGCGATTGGTGCTGGAGTCGATTATTTGGCGCCATACTATAACCGTATGGAAAATATCAATGTTGATGCACCAACAGTCATTGAATCATTGGCACAAGCGATTCGTACCACTCAAGCACAAAGTAAGATCCTTGCCGCAAGCTTTAAGAACACTACGCAAATGAATCGCGCGATTCGTGCAGGGGCACATGCGCTCACTGCTGATCCAGACATCTATCGACAAGGATTAGCCATGCCTTCCATTCAAAAAGCAGTAACGGACTTTCACAATGACTGGGTCGAGACGTTTAAGTCGCCATCGATTCAGGGGTTATGCCAATGACGACAACGGTAATTTTTGATATGGATGGGGTTATCGTAGATTCTGAGTATACGTTTTTAGAATCAAAAACAGCGATGCTTCATAGTGAAGGACACCTTGTAGATGAGTCATATCACTATCAGTTCATGGGGACCACTGCAGAATTTATGTGGGAAAAAATGAAGGAAGAATTACAGTTACAAAAATCTGTTTCAGCGTACATTGAAGAAATGAATCGCAGAAGAAAAGCGTTGATCAAACGTGATGGCGTCAAAGCGATTCCTCATGTGCAAACATTGATTCGGCAGTTAGTAGAAGCGAACTTTCAGCTTGGTGTTGCTTCCTCTTCTCCTAAAAAAGAGATTGAGGAGAACCTGGATCAATTGCAGTTGCGAAACTATTTTACTGAGATCGTCAGTAGTGAAGAGGTAGCACGCTCGAAGCCTTTTCCTGACGTATTCTTGAAAGCAGCGTCGTTGTTGAGCGCGAACCCTCAGCAATGTATCGTCATTGAAGATACGATCAATGGCTGTAAAGCTGCCAAAGCTGCGGGTATGTACTGTATTGGTTTTGCGAATCCAGCATTCCCTGTGCAAGGTCTGCCAGCGGATCAAACGATTATTGATTTTCGTGACCTGAATGTGCAAGAATTGAAAACCATCAAATAATACGCACAACTAAAATGACCAACCTAGGAAAGGATAACTGCTAATGAAGCTGGAATCCTCCTTTCCTTGGCTGGTCATTTTTAATTTTTTTGCATGATAGTCAAAGAATAAGCTTATTCTGTCGGCAGATCCGCCATAAACCGTTCGCTACCTTGAAAGACCGCTAATTGATTGACACCAAAGGAACGCAATAGATCGCTCATCGCTGCAAAATCTAACCGATAGTCACTGGCTTTATGGGCATCAGAGCCGAGGGTGAACAATTTACCACCGACACTTTGATACAGCGGGATTGCATATTGATAAAGGTGGGCATTTTGATAGGGGCCAAAGCTCTTCGCGTTGATTTCCATCGCTAAGTCACGGGCAACGATTTTTTTGAAGATCGTCGTTAACTCTGTTTCAAAATGGGCGGCCAATTCCTCAGCTGTAAATTGGAAACGACGCAAGCCATAATCAAAGTGGGTCACGATGTGCCCGTCAGAAAACGAGTCCAACACGTGGGCCATTTGGTCAAAGTATTGTTTGGCGACTGCAAATTTGTCCTTGTTCAACACGGCATCGTCCATATAATCAAAGGTACCGTTTTGATGGATACTGATCAATTTCAAGTCATAGGGATGGCTTTCAAGATAGCGCAAGATTTCTTGTTCTTGACCAGGCACGACACCAATCTCAATGCCTTTTAAGAGTTTCGTCGCTGTGGTCTCTTGCAGCTTCTGGTGGGTATTTACTAGTAATTCATAGTCAGGAATATCATCACGGAATCCCGAATAGGGGTTCTTCAAATCGAAATGATCTGTCGCAACGAAGTAGGCAGGCTGGTAAGCAAGATAATTCTCAAACTGTTCATCTGAATCAAAAGACAAAAATGTATGCAGATGTTGATCATAATAATTCATAAACAAGACTCCTTTTCTTGAATACGATACCACAAAAAAGCAGAAGAAACTATGATTGGCTGAGAAAAGGTTTTCTCTTGGACAATTTTTCGCTTATAATAAATAAGAATAGAGCGAAGGAGTCGGTCAGCCATGAGTATGTACCTTGAAATTCCTGAATTTGAAAGTGAATTTCGTTTTCGAACGTTTCTAAATGATGGGTTGACCATCGTTTACCCCCATGTCCATAAAGAAATCGAGATCATTTACGCTAAGCGCGGCACGGTCAATATTGGTGTTGACGATACGATCATTGAGTTGGAGGAAGGGGATCTGTATCTTTTTTCCAGCGGGCAACCCCACTATTTTCTAGCATCGCCTGAGAGTGAACGCTATGTCTATCAATTTGATATGAAGCTTTTTGAAGAGCCGTTGCTTCGAGAAAATGAAGTATCCTTGATGACACTCTTTGAAGAAGGGGAGCCCCACAGCAAAAATTGGCCAACGAGTTTTACGGAAAAAATAACAGGTCTCTTGATCGAGTTGTATCAGTTGGAAGAGGAAAATGTTGTTGGGAAGCGTTATTTGACTCTCGGGCTGCTTTACCAGTTGATTGGGGAGTGCTATCAAAGTTTGCCAAAGCGCAAACAAGCCGTCAATCCGCTAAAACGAACGGCCGCACAATACAAAGAAACCTTGCAGCGTCTGAATGATGTCTTTGAGTACATCGAATCTCATTACCAAGAAGTCTTGACGATGGAGGACACCGCAAGACATGTAGGGTTTAGTCCCCATTATTTCACGCGTTTCTTTAAAACCAATACTGGCAAGACCTTCATGCAGTTTTTGACGGAATACCGCATCAATCAAGCCAAATTTATCTTGGCCAATGAAAAGATCCCCATGGCAGAAGTCGCTGAAAAAGCAGGTTTTGCCAGTGTCAAAACATTTCACCATGTCTTTAAGGAAGCCGTTGGTCAATCACCGTTGCAGTACCAGAAACAACTGAATCAAAATTGATAGAAACAGCCGATGAGCCTTTGCTTGTCGACTGTTTTTTTGTCAATTTGGCACTATTTTTTTCTCGATAGTGTTTTTTAAGCGCTTTGCATAAATTGTGGAGTGGTTCTTTTTGTTAAAGTTTCATAAGATAATTTTCGGGAATTTTTTCAATGGAAACTGGGAAGAACTGCTTTCGATGTTTCGCTATAATGAGGGGGTAGAAAATAATAAGCGTTTTCAGGAGGAAAGATATGACAGTTAAAGTTGGAATCATTGGGTGCGGTGGGATCGCAAACGGCAAGCACATGCCTGCCTTGTCTCAAGTAGAAGAAGTAGAAATGGTTGCCTTTTGTGATCTGCTGGTTGAACGTGCAGTTGAAGCGAAATCAGCATTTGGGACCGAAGATGCCCAAGTATTCAGCGATTATCAAGAAATGTTGGCACAAGCTGATCTAGATGTGATCCATGTGTGTACACCAAACGCCTCACATGCTGAGTTGACGATTGCCGCACTAGAAGCGGATTGTCATGTCATGTGTGAAAAACCAATGGCAAAAACAGCGGCAGAAGCCAAAGCAATGATCGAAGCAGCTAACCGAACAGGGAAAAAACTCACGATCGGCTACCAAAACCGTTTTAGAAAAGATTCTCGTTATCTTCATGAAGTGTGCGCCGAAGGACAATTAGGAAACATTTATTTTGGGAAAGCTCATGCGATCCGTCGTCGGGCTGTGCCAACTTGGGGTGTTTTCCTTGATGAAGAAGCGCAAGGCGGCGGTCCGTTGATCGATATCGGTACCCACGCATTGGATCTGACCTTATGGATGATGAACAATTACAAACCAAAATTTGTTGTCGGAAAAGCGTATCATGAGTTGTCGCAAACCAAAAATGCCGCTAATGCTTGGGGCCCTTGGGATCCAGAGAAATTCTCAGTAGAAGATTCGGCCTTTGGTTTTGTGGTCATGGAAGATGGGGCAACGATTTTCTTAGAAGCTAGCTGGGCGCTCAACAGCTTGGATGTGAAAGAAGCCAAAACGACACTGATGGGCAGCAAAGCGGGTGCGGATATGAACAACGGTTTGACCATCAACGGAGAAGACCACAGCCTGCTGTATGAAAAAAATATCGAACTTGAAACAGGCGGCGTTGATTTTTATGAAGGAAACGGCGAGACGCCAGAAATTTTAGAAGCACAATCGTGGATCCATGCGATCATCAACGATACCGAACCAGTGGTCAAACCTGAAGAAGCAATGGTCGTGACGGAGATTTTAGAAGCGATCTACAAATCATCACAAACCGGTGAGCCAGTCTACCTATAAGAACTGCTGGAAGAAAAGGAGCGAGCGTAAATGACAAAACCGAAAATCGCTTTACAGCTTTGGAGTATTCAAGAGGACTGCAAGACAGACCTTTTTGAAGCGTTGAAAACAGTAAAACAAAACGGCTATGACGGTGTTGAATTTGCCGGTTATCATGGACACAGTGCTGCTCAGATCAAAGAAATGCTGGAGCAGTTGGATTTGGCGGTCGCGGCTTCCCATATCCCGTTTGAAGCATTGCAAGATCGTTTTGAAGAAACCGTCGCTTTTGAAAAAACGATTGGCAATCAACGGATCGTGATTCCGTATGCCAGCTTTGATTCTTTGGAAAAATGGCAAGCCTTTGCTGCGGAGCTGACCCAGATCACCCAAAAGTTGCAAGCAGAAGGGCTGACTTGCTACTACCACAACCATGCCCATGAATTTACTGAAGTTGCTGGAGAATCTATGATCGATGAACTGATCAAAGACAATCCGCAACTGCGTTTGGAAGCCGACCTTTACTGGTTAGCCTTTGCAAACGTGGCTGTTTTACCTTGGCTAAAGGAACGCGAAACGAAGGTCGGCTTGGTTCATATCAAAGATATGCAAGAGCAGCCGCAGGAAAGCACCGAGATCGGCAATGGGATTTTACCAATCAAGTCATATGTAGAAGCAGCTAAAGCATTAGAACTACCATGGCTGATCGTCGAGCAGGAAGCGTTTCAAAAATTCGCTCCTTTAGAAGCCAGCGGGATTGATTATCTGCAATTAAAAAACATCGTAGAGGAGGTCTACCAATGATCCATGTTACGGTATGGAACGAGTTTCGTCATGAAAAAACGAATGAGGCCGTCCAAAAAATGTATCCAGAAGGAATCCATGGTCAAATTGCCAAGTTTTTAGAAGAGGATGATTTCCAAGTGCGAACGGCGACCCTTGATGAACCAGAACACGGGTTGACGGAGCAAGTATTGGCTGACACGGATGTGTTGGTTTGGTGGGGCCATATGGCGCACGAAGAAGTCGATGATGCTATCGTTGCTCGTGTGCAGCAGCGTGTATGGGAAGGAATGGGACTGATCGTCTTGCATTCTGGCCACTTTTCGAAAATCTTTAAAACGTTGATGGGAACGTCGTGCGATTTAAAATGGCGAGTAGACGATCAGCATGCGCGGATCTGGAATGTCAATCCAAGCCATCCAATCGTTGAAGGAGTCGGCGAATGGATCGAACTAGAGCAAGAGGAAATGTATGGCGAGCACTTTGATATTCCAGCGCCGGATGAATTGCTCTTTGTCAGCTGGTTCCCTGGTGGTGAAGTTTTCCGTAGCGGCTGTACATTCCGCCGTGGGAATGGCAAGATTTTCTATTTCCAGCCTGGTCATGAGACATTCCCAAGCTATTACAATCCCAAAGTGCAAAAAGTGATCCAAAATGCGGCTCGCTGGTGTGCACCAACAGAAAATCGTTACCCAACATATGGGCATTTTCAAGCAATTGAGGAGGAAAGAAAATGAAATTAGGTGTTTTTACCCCGTTATTCAATCAACTTAGCTTTGAAGAAATGATCGATGAAGTAGCGAAAAAAGGGCTGCAAACCGTCGAGATCGGTACCGGTGGTTCTCCAGGCAATGCCCACTTAGACATTGACCGTTTACTAGCAAGTGAAGCAGAGCGAAAAGAATACTTAGCGAAATTAGCTGATAAAGGATTGGAAATCTCAGCTTTGAGCTGTCACAACAACCCAATCTCTCCATTAAAAGCAGAAGCGCAAGAAGCCGATGAACTTTTGCGCAAAACCATCAAATTAGCCAGCTTAATGAATGTACCTGTTGTGAATGGATTTTCAGGCGTTTCAGGCGGAAATGCAACAGATACACAAGTCAACTGGCCAGTATTGCCATGGCCAACGGAATACGATGACAATTATAATTATCAATGGGAACAAAAACTGATTCCTTATTGGAAAGGCATCAACACGGAAGCGGAAGCGGCTGGTGTTAAAATCGGAATCGAACTTCATGGTGGCTTTTTGGCACATACCCCTTATACGATGTTGAAACTGCGGGATGCTGCGGGGAAAGCCATCGGCTGTAACTTGGATCCAAGCCATTTATGGTGGCAAGGGATCGACCCAGTGGCAGCGGTCAAAATCTTAGGGGAAGCCGATGCAATCCATCACTTCCATGCCAAAGATACGTATTTGGACCAAGACAATATCAACATGCATGGCTTGACGGACATGCAACCATATAGCAATGTCAAAACCCGAGCTTGGACCTTCCGTTCAGTCGGTTGCGGCCACAGCTTACAAGTCTGGTCAGATATTATTTCTGCGCTTAGGATTTATGGGTATGATTATGTCTTGAGTATTGAACATGAAGATCCAATCATGTCCATTGATGAAGGACTGACTCGTGCCATCAGTAACTTGAAGACGATTATGATCCGTGAAGAAGCTTCATCCATGTGGTGGGCATAAGAAGAAAACCGAGGAGTGTCAGACATGAGTGCAATCAATTTTGCAGTAATCGGATATGGCGGCATGGGTGCGTACCATGTCCACAATATCTTACCAAATGAAAACGAACGAATCCACATCGTAGGAACTTACGATATCAATGAAGAACGTCAAGCGATCTCCCAAGAAAAAGGCCATAAGATCTTTAAAAGCTATGATGAAGTCTTAGCCGATGAGACGATCGAAGCAGTATTGATCGCCACACCTAATGACTTGCACAAAGAGTTATCGATCGCTGCGTTGAAAGCCGGCAAACATGTTGTTTGCGAGAAGCCTGTTGCGCTGAATACTGCGGAACTAGATGAGATCGTGGCGGTTGCCCAAGAAACTGGCAATACCTTTATGGTTCACCAAAACCGCCGTTGGGATCCTGATTTTCTACTTGTACGCGAACTGTACCGTAATGGACAGATCGGTGATTTGTTCCAATTAGAGTCACGGGTCCAAGGGGCAAACGGCATCCCAGGAGACTGGCGCCATGTGAAAAAACAAGGTGGGGGAATGCTTTTAGACTGGGGCGTTCACTTGCTGGATCAAATGCTATGGCTGATCGACAGTCCAGTGAAAGATGTTAAAGCGGATCTTAGCTTTGTGTTGGGGGAAGAAGTCGATGATGGGTTCTTCGCTTTGATTACCTTTGAAAATGGGGTCAAAGCAATCGTGGAAGTTGGAACCTCCAATTACACGCAATTGCCTCGCTGGTACATCAAAGGAACAGAAGGAACAGCCACCATCACCGATTGGGATTTAAATGGGGAAATGGTGCAAGCAACAGGTCGCGAAGATGTGGCAGCACCAAAACCAGTCCAAGCAGGCGTCGGCTTGACGAAAACGATGGCACCCCCATCGGAATTGGCAGCCAAAGAAATTCCTTTCCCGAAAGCCGAAGCGGATTTTGAACCTTTCTACAAGAATTTTTACAACGTTGTACGCAACGGTGCCGAACCTATCGTTAAAAACGAAGAAGTCCGAGCAGTGATGCAGTTGATCGAACGCATTTTTGCCACAGCGTAAGAGAATAGAAAAAAGCACTAGCTGAGGGAGTGATCTCTTTTCGCTACGTGCTTTTTTTGTGTAATGAAACGATAACAGTTATTCCGATACGTAAAAATTGAACAATAAATCTTGAGGATAATTTCCCCATCGATCGCCGAAGATGGTCAAACCACCAGCATTTTCGGCAGTTGCAGGTGCAGCAATTTTAAAGGTGAAAAAATCACTGTGGTCTAAGTCGATTTCATTCAGGTTGTGATCTGTTAATTTTTCTCCATCGAGGGAAGTATCATAGCGATTGATGCGTAAATGCTTAAGTAATCCATATTGACTGAACTCATCGATCCACCATTGCGGAGTCAGAGAACCTCTGACATCCGAAAAGTTTCCTGGTACGGTATAGCTACCGATGCAGTGATTGTTTAAGTAAAAGGAAAGATCGCTGGGCCAATAGTTATTCGAAATTGGGAACTCTGAAGCGATCTCCATACTAATTTCTAGTAATTCGATTTTTTCGCCATTTTTCAAAGGATTTGGGATTTTGTATTCTAAAAAACCGTTATTTAGCCAGATGATACTTGCATCAACACGTTCTTGATCCAGAAAAGATTTTGGATCATCTAAGGCGCCAATCAAGCGGTCTTTGGTCGCCATTCCACAAGAAGGCTCAGCTTTAAAATCGGTGAAGTGGCCAATTTTCACGGATTGGGAGGTTAGATTCATTTCTGGAAACACTTTTGCTGGGAAATTGATATTGATGAAATCAGTTTTTAGAGATAAATATTTTTTCTTCCAGTCTTGCCCCGATCCTTTTTCTGTTTTGATCAACTGAGCTTCTTCGAGTTTACGGATATGTTTGGTCATCAAAGCATTGCTGATTGCTAATTTTTGTCCAATTTCACTGATGCTTTTCTTCTTATCGCCTAATTCTCTTAAAATCGCTAAGCGAGTTTCATTTGCCAGTGCTTCGTAGATCGGTAAAGATGCGTTCGTTAGATCCAATTCCATAGCGATCACCTCGTTATACTAAAATGTTTAATGAAAAGATGGTTTAATTATAACACAACCTTGTGAATTTACAAAATAGTAAAATGATATTTTTTTGGATATCCCTTGTCAAAATAATGTTGACAGCGCTTTATATTTATAGTAACTTTACGGTGTAAACATTATTCGACGATAGTCTAACGATTATGTTTATTGATAACTGGATGTCATTTTACTTTTTAGTTAAATTAAAAGGAGTGTAAAAAATGAAAGTAAGTAAATCAATTGTTTTAGTAGGGACAAGCTTATTATGCACAGTGTTGTTAGCTGCTTGTGGCGGAAGTGGTAGCTCAAGTAATAATTCAGAAATTTTGCTTTGGTCTTCGACAACAGGACCGGACGGTGAAAAAATCAAAAAAACGATTGATCAATACAATGAAACAGACCCAGACTTTAAAGTGAAGTTAGTAAGCATGCAAGGTGACACCTTTACTTCAAAGTTGACGACTGCGGGGAAATCAGGGAAAGGTGTCCCTGATTTGGCTTTGATCGCCTCAGAAGCTTTGCCTACGTATAAACACCAAGACATGCTTGAAACTTGGGATGACATGATCGATGGGACAGAATTGGCACGGGAAAACTACGTAGAAGCTGCTTGGGACACTGGTGTAGTGGATGATAGTCAATATGGGATTCCGGCAACCATGGGTTCGTGGGTGATGTATTACAACCAAGATTTGGTGGATAAATATGTTCCAGGAGCGTTGGATGATGGCGTAGTGACGTACGAAGAAATCAGACAAGCTGGGGAAAAAGCAAAAGCAGATGGTATCTATAGTTTTGGCTATACATGGGGCATGCAGAATTATTCGAATCTCTACCAACAAATGGGTGGGGAATGGCAAGATGCACAAGGAAACATCAATATCGATAATGAGTTTTCTTACAATGCCGTTCAAGAGTTTAAGGATCTATACGATGCCGGCTACATGGTCCCAGATGGTGAAGATGCAAATAAACTTTTTGCAAACCAGCAGCTGATTTTTCTTCCAGAAGGAACATGGATGCTAAGTAATATGGAAGAAATCAGTGACTTCACTTGGGGTCAAACATTTACTCCTCAATGGAATGCGGAACATATCATTCAGGGTTCAGGCGTCGATCAGTTTGCGATGTTCAAAACGAACGAGGAACGTTCCGATGAAAAGAAAAGTGGCATGGTCGACTTTCTGACTTGGTTACAAGCAAACCAATTAGAGTGGGTCAAATCAGGTGCAAATCCTACTTCCTTAGCAATGCTAGACAATGAAGAATATGTTGAGATGCCACAATCCTTCTTATTGAAGACAGAAAAAGGACAAGCGGCAATTTCTGTTAACGCAGTTGATGGCTTATCGTATATCTTTGGTGAATATGATAATCGTTCATGGGACATGATCACAGGAAAAGCAGATATTCAAACGACTTTTGGTGAGATCCAAAAAGTTGTAGAAGAAAAGATGAAATAATCTTCTCACGTGGAGGCTGTGGCAGAAGGAAGAGCGACCATAAAAGAATTCAGTCCATTTTTTGATAGGGTAGGAATTCTGATGGGGAGGCTTAAAGGGCTGTCACAGTCGTTTCTTGTTGAGAGCTGCACTAGAAATACAAGGAAGGATGGGTATTGATGAAAAAAAGGTTAAATGGCTGGCCAATCGTTTTTATTGGTCCGCATATGCTCCTTTTTCTTTTATTCTTTTTAGTTCCTGCAGTGATTGGGATCTATGTTTCTTTTACTGAATGGGATCTGTTCAGTACGCCGATTTTTGTCGGGTTTGATAATTTTAAAACGATTTTGTTTGATCAAGACTCGTTGTATCATACGCAATTTTTTAATGGAATGAAAAATACGCTGTTTTTTGCGGCAATCTCCGTTCCGTTATGTATTGTAATTCCCTTGTTGCTAGCGGTTGCATTATCTGCTAAACCAAAAATGATGCGTTTTTTTCAATCGATTCTCTACCTGCCAACATTATTTGCAATCTCTGCCGTCATGATTATTTGGGGGTTCCTTTTGAGCAAATCTTTTGGACCGATCAAAGAAGTATTCGGTATCGACATCAATTTTGTAGGCACGCAACCATGGGCATGGATCGCTATTTTGATCGTGACGATTTGGTGGACATTAGGTGGGAATCTAATTATTTATGTTGCTGCATTAAATGGCGTCTCCAAAGAGCAGTTAGAAGCAGCAGAATTAGATGGTGCGAATAGTATCACGAAATTTTTCCGTATTTCTTTGCCGAGTATTCGCAACCAGCTTGTTTTTACCACGGTCATGACGACCATCGCTCAGTTTAATATTTATGGTCAGCCACTAATGCTGACGGGAGGCGGACCCAACAATTCTACTCGCGTGTTGATGATGTACATCCAAGAAAATGCCTTTGGTAGTAGTACCTCGGTTGCAGGAATTTCTTCAGCGATGGCCATTCTACTAGGTTTTGTAATCATGGCAGTTTCGATTGTGCAATTTATGGTCATCAAAAAAATGGAAAGATAGGAGGGATGAAGATGCGAGAAAACAAACTAGGGAAAAGAATTGCCTTTATTTTACTAGCGATCGTCTGTGTGATTTGGATCTTTCCTTTGATATGGGCAATTTTTACCTCGTTTAAATTGGAGGCAGAGATTCAAAAGGTTGGGTTCAGTTTGATTCCGCAAGATTGGACGCTGGCTAACTTTTTGGGCTTGTTACAAGGCAATGATTCTTCTCCTGTGTTCCGCTGGTTTGTGAATTCAATGATTATTTCAACTTCACATACGCTGTTAGTTATGGTGATCGTCTCGTTTGCGGCTTATGGCTATACACGACTCACCTTTAAGGGGAGAGATTTGATTTTTGCCTTATTGTTAGGAACGATGATGTTTCCCGGGGTGGTCAATTTGATCCCGAATTTTAAAATCGTTGATACGTTAGGTTGGACCAATACATTTCTGGCAGTCATCGTTCCTGGAGCAGCAGGTGTTTATAACATTTTTCTCGTTCGGCAGTTCATTTTAGGGATTCCTAAAGAATTGGATGAATCGGCTGTGATCGATGGGGCCAACGAGTTTCAAATCTTTTATCATATCATTTTACCGTTGATCAAACCTGTATTGACGGTGGTTGCGTTATTTAGTTTTACTGGCTCATGGAATGACTTCTTGTGGCCATCGATCGTGATAAACGATATTGATAAATTGCCGATTACACCGGGGCTGCAATTGCTACAAGGGCAATACATGACCTATCCGGGAATTGGAACTGCCGGAGCAATCTTGGCTTTGATCCCTACCTTTTTATTGTATTTGGTGGCGCAAAAAAGCTTTATGGCGTCAATGTCGTTGCAAAGTGGCATAAAATAATTTGTTTTTGGAGGAAATATGAGTAGAGAAGAATACCCGAGACCGCAATTTGAGAGAGAAAATTGGTTAAGTTTAAATGGTGAATGGCAATTTGCCTTTGATGACCAAAATCTTGGTTTAAAAGAAAAGTGGTACACAAACGAAGCAAACTATCCGTACAAGATCAATGTTCCCTTTGTCTATCAAAGTGCATTGAGCGGCATTGATCATCGAGAAGTGCACGACGTTGTATGGTATTATCGGACCTTCGATGTGCAAGTCCCTGAAAAAAGTCGTGTCCTTTTGCATTTTGGGGCGGTGGACTATGAAGCAGATGTGTTTGTCAATGGAAATCATGTGAAAAATCATTGCGGAGGGCATACCTCGTTTGCTATAGACATCACGGATGCTCTAGTATCTGGACAAGAGCAAATACTAAGTGTGCGAGCATTTGACCCGCATTTTGATGAAAGCATTCCACGGGGGAAACAATTTTGGGAAGAAGAATCAGCAGGAATCTGGTACACAAACTCAACAGGGATCTGGCAGCCAGTCTGGCTTGAAGTAGTTGCTGAAACCCATCTGCAACAGGTGAAATTTACGAGTGATTTTGATGCTGGTGCCGTGAAGATTGATGTAGAACTGAACCAGTTACAGCCGCAAGTAGTCTTAGAATATCAAATCTATTTTAAAGATGCTTTAGTTACCAGCGGAAAGGCAGACTTTATCACTTCTAAGTTGAGTTTTGCAGTTGATATTTTCCAGCAAGAAATTTTTCGGACGAATTTTCACCACGAAGGCTGGTCTTGGACACCTGAAAAGCCGCAATTATTTGATGTTGAATTGACGCTTAGAGAAGCAGGGAATGCCATCGATCAGCTAAAAAGTTATTTTGGTATGCGTAAAATACATACAGAAAACGGTATGATTTACTTAAATAACAAGCCTTACTACCAGAAGTTGGTTCTCGATCAAGGCTATTGGCCGAGCGGCTTGTTAACTGCACCAACAGATGAGGACTTTAAACAAGACATCTTATTGGCCAAAGAAATGGGATTTAATGGTTGCCGAAAACACCAAAAAACAGAAGACCCACGCTTTTTATACTGGGCAGATAAATTAGGATTTCTTGTTTGGGGAGAGTGTGCGGCGCCGGCAATCTATACCGATCGTTCTGTGATGCGTTTGATGCAAGAGTGGGCAGAGATCATCACTCGGGACTATAGTCACCCTTCGATCGTTACTTGGGTACCAATCAATGAGAGCTGGGGTGTGCCAAAAATATCATTTGATCGTCAGCAACAGCATTTTTCTCAAGCAATGTATCACTTTATCCATTCGCTAGACCAGCAACGGTTGGTTATTTCAAATGATGGTTGGGCGATGACGGAGACAGATATTTGTGCGATTCATAATTATGCGCATGGGCAAGAATCTGAGCGGCAAAAATATCTATACTTCAAAGACAGTCTCAGCACGAGAGAAAAATTGGTGAATCGAGTATCGACCCCATGGCCGATTTTCGCTGGAGGATTTTCTTATCAGGATCAGCCTATTTTATTGACCGAGTTTGGCGGTATTGGCTTCGATGTTTCGGGGCAACTCGGTTGGGGCTATACCTCAGTGGAAAATCAACAAGATTTCTTGAAGGATTATCAGCGAATCATGACAGCTGTTTATGATTCTGTCGGACTCTGGGGCTATTGCTACACTCAGTTGACAGATGTTGAACAAGAAATCAATGGATTACTGACCTATGACCGCCAAGCAAAAGTTGATTTGGCAGCGATTAAAGAGATCAATGAGCAGTTTCATCCACCACAGATAGAATAAAATGATTGGTAAGGAAAGGGGCGATGTCCGATGGGGAAATCAGCAGCTTGGCTCAGTGGAGTAAGTATCTTGATTGCTGCGCTTATGATAACCGGTTGTAGCACTGGAACTGATCCAGGGGAAGAAGTGTCCGATTTTACTTCAATTATCGATAATGATGGGGCAGATCCTTGGATCTTGCAAACGGAAGCGTTCTTTTATTATACCAAAACGACTGGGAATAATTTAACGCTCTGGCGTGCTGAAAACCTCTCTCACGTTGCTGCTGGTGAAAAAAAGGTCGTCTGGGAAATGCCAGCAGAATTTGAAAGTATCTGGGCACCCGAGCTTCATTACTTAGATGATCGCTGGGTGATGTATTTCGCGGCTAATCGTCCTTCAGAAACGCACCGTATGTACGCATTGGTCAATCATCAAAAAGATCCTTACATGGGTGAGTGGCAATTGGAAGAGATCAAAGGGATGGATGATAAATTTGCGATTGATGGAACAGTTTTAGAGATCAATGACAAACGCTATTTCCTTTGGTCGGGCTGGGAAGGGTATGAAAATGTTGCGCAAAATCTTTATTTAGCGGAAATGGTCTCCCCTACGGAAGTGATTAGGGAGAAACGGCTTATCTCAGAACCAGAATATGAATGGGAAATGCGGCAAACACCATTGATCAATGAAGCCCCTCAAGTGATTATCAAAGACGAAACAGTCAATTTGGTATACTCTGCCAGTGGAAGCTGGGACAATGATTACGCTCTTGGTCTTATGACCCTAGATGTAGCTGATGATCCGCTAGAAAGAGCGAATTGGCAAAAGGAACCAGAGCCGATTTTCCAACAGACAAACACTGTCTATGGACCTGGTCATAATGGATTTGCCAAATCAAAAGATGGTTCTGAAGACTGGTTGATTTATCACGCTGCTCGGTGGGATCATTCGGGCTGGGACCGTTCGATCCGCTTGCAAAAGTTTGTTTGGGATCAAGAGGATAAAGTCCTACTGGAAGCTCCTTTGGATGAGTGGCATGTTCAAGCGTTGCCAAAAGCTGAGCCGAATCGACTGCGGTTAACTGCTAGCCGTGCTTTGTTGGAAGGCGATTTAGCGCTTGTCGAAGATGAGGCAGCACTCTCTAAGAAAGTCGTCCAAGGCTTTGAATCAACGACTGACAAAATTATCTTTACCCCGCAGATTGAAGAATCAGATGAATTTCTGGTGATTGCCTATGTCAAAACCACTGATTATCTCTCCTTAAATGACCCAATTCAGGTCAAGATTGAAACGAAACAAGCAAGTCACGTGGTGGATGTCTATCCTTCCGAATATTATCAACCGCTACAAGTCCGCATGAAGTTACCGAAAGGATCGCAGGAAATCACCCTTTCGTCTGAGATTGGGGTTGACACGCTAAGTATTGATCGTTTAGAAATCGTCAAATTCCAATAAAGAATAATGAGGAAGTTTTTTAAATCCAAGCCATGGGTGATGATCGTTTGACTCCTGCTACTTTGTCTTTAGACAATGTGGCAGGATTTTTTTATCCTTGAAAATTCCCAACACCTACCGCCATAGCCTAAAATTCCATGTATAATAAAGAAAACGACCGTTTTATTTGGCGAAGGGAAAAGAAAAAGCAAAAGAGGTGCGAACTATGAGGATGAATCAAGAAAAGCTGACTTCATCAAATGGGAAGGATCAGCTTTTTGTCAAAACGTGGCTGCCAGAAGAACAGCCGAAAGCAGTCGTGCAAATCGTTCACGGAATGATCGAACACATTGAACGTTACCACGAGTTTGCGGAATGTTTGACTGCGCAAGGCTATGCGGTGGTCGGTCATGATCACTTAGGGCATGGGCAATCCGTGAAAGAAACACAGGCCTATGGGCATTTTGGTGAAAAAGAGGGCGCCAACTATTTAGTGGCAGATGTGGGAGTGGTCCATCAGTACGCAGCTGCTTGCTACCCAGACCGACCATACTTTATCTTAGGGCACAGTATGGGGTCGCTGGTGTTACGGAATTATTTGTTTAGTCAGCCACATCCATTGTCAGGAGCGATCATCATGGGCACCACGATGGAAAAAGCCGTGCTGATGCAAGGAGGCAAACTCGTTACGAGCTTGTTGCGCCCGTTTGCCGCTCAGCAATGGCCTTATCACGTAATGGAACAGCTGGTTTTTGGCCAGCACAACCGGCGTTTTCGTCCCAATCGGACCGCCAAGGATTGGTTGACCAGTGATCCGCAACAAGTGGATCGCTACTTGAAGGACCCTTACACGCAATTTCATTTTTCCTTAGCGGCTTACAAGGATCTCTTTACATTGACGCAAGCTGCCAGTGATCCGGATCAACTGCGCAGGATTGATCCAGAATTGCCGCTGCTCTTGATTTCAGGTGCAGATGATCCTGTGGGGCACTATGGCAAAAGCGTCCGCCAATTGGCTCAGCAGCTGAAGCAAAATGCTGACGTGACGATGTATTTGCTTGAGCAGGGACGTCATGAGATTTTGAATGAGCGCAACCGCGAGATCGTTTACAATGAAATTTCTCGCTGGCTGTTTGAAAAAATGCCGAAATGACGAACGTTAAGAAATTGGTAGTCTTTTCTGAAAATTCAAAATTATTTTCTCTTTTAAGGCTTTTTTCATTTTCTGCTATCTGTTATAATGATTTTCACATCTAACATAAAGGAGAGATTTTTTGTATGACAGTTTATAACTTTTCAGCTGGTCCTGCCGTATTGCCCCGTCCCGTATTGGAGAAAGCACAATCCGAACTTTTGAATTACCGCGGAAGTGGGATGTCCGTTATGGAGCTGAGTCATCGGTCCTCCTTGTTTGAAGCGATCATTAAAGATGCAGAAGCACTTTTACGAAAATTGATGGGAATTCCTGAAAACTATCAGGTACTGTTTTTACAAGGCGGCGCGAGTCTCCAATTCAGTATGATCCCTTTAAATCTTGCACAAAACAAAAAAGCCTTATACGTAAATACCGGTTCTTGGTCGAAGAAAGCTATTGAAGCAGCAAAAGCGCTTGGAAACGTGACGGTGGAAGTTGTTGCCTCTAGTGAGGATCAAAACTTTACCTATATTCCAGAAATTTCAGAAGATGCGATCGATCAAGAAGCGGCTTATTTGCATATCACCACGAACAATACCATTGAAGGGACGGCCTTTCAAACGATTCCGCAGGCTGGCAACGTGCCGATCGTAGCGGATATGTCCTCAAATATTTTAGCCAATGACTATCGCGTAGAAGACTTCGGTGTGATTTATGCTGGGGCCCAAAAGAATATTGGTCCTGCAGGGTTGACTGTAGTGATCATCCGAGAAGATTTACTCAATGATGATGCTGTCTTCGCTCCAATGCTGGATTATCGTCTACAGGCTAAAAATGACTCATTGTACAATACACCACCAACGTATGCTATCTATATTGCTAAATTGGTGTTTGAATGGTTGGAAGAATTAGGCGGCATTCCTGTCATTTTAGAACAAGACCGCCAAAAAGCGGCGCTTTTATACGAAACGATCGAAGCCTCTGCTCTTTACAGTAGTCCTGTGGCTGTTGACAGCCGCTCACTAACGAATATTCCTTTTGTGACAGGGGATAAAGCATTAGATCAGCGCTTCAATGAAGAAGCTGTCAAAGCTGGCTTTGAGAACTTGAAAGGGCATCGTTCCGTTGGAGGAATGCGAGCAAGCTTGTACAATGCCTTTCCATTAGCTGGCGTTCAAGCGTTAGTCGACTTTATGAAATCATTTGAAGCGGAGGTCAAATAAATGTTCCAAATTAAAACATTCAATGCGATCGCACCAGAAGGATTACAGCGTTTAGAAAAAGAAAAGTATGCCATCAACGAAAGCGACCAACCGCAAGGGATTTTGCTGCGCAGCCAGAAATTGCACGATTACGCTTTTCCTGAAAGTGTCTTAGGTATTGCCCGTGCAGGGGCTGGGACCAACAACATTCCCGTCAAAGCATGTACTGAAAAAGGGATCGTCGTCTTTAATACGCCAGGCGCCAATGCCAATGCGGTCAAAGAATTAGTGATCGCTAGTCTGCTCTTAAGTGTCCGTCCGATTTTACGAGGTGCCCAATGGGTCCAAACCTTGAGCGGTGATAATGTGGAAGAACAAGCAGAAGCGCAAAAAAGTCAATTTGCTGGAACAGAGTTAGAAGGCAAAAAGTTAGGAATCATCGGCCTTGGTTCTATTGGAGCGATGGTCGCCAACGATGCTTATCGTCTAGGGATGGAAGTAGTCGGTTATGATCCTTACGTGTCAGTGGATACTGCTTGGACGATCTCTCGTCGGGTCAAGCGTGCCAATGATATTGCGGAAGTCTTTTCAACCTGTGATTTTATTACGGTTCATGTGCCGCTAATGGAAAACACGCATCATCTCGTCGGGGAAGCCGAACTTGCGAAAATGAAACCAACAACGAAGCTATTCAACTTTTCTCGTAAAGAAATCGTCGATACAGATGCCGTTTTACGTGCGTTAAAAGCCGACCGTTTAGCGGGCTATACGACTGATTTTGCGGATGAACAATTGCTGCACAATGAAAAAGTCCTCGTCTTGCCGCATTTAGGTGCATCAACAGAAGAAGCCGAAGTCAACTGTGCCAAAATGGCAGCCCGAACATTGAAAAAATTCTTGGAATTTGGAACCATCAAGCGCTCAGTGAATTTTCCAACTGTTGAGATGGCTTTTCATTCGCCTTATCGTCTGACGATCATCAATCGCAATGTACCGAATATGTTAGGTCAGATTTCATCGATCATTGCGGAATCTGGAATCAATATCGACAATATGCTGAATCGTGGACGGGAAGACTTTGCTTACACCCTAGCCGATGTCGCTTCTGAAGATGAAGCCTTATTGAATCAATTAGCAGATAAACTGCGGGAGAACGAAAACATCGTTCGTGTACGGGTCATCAAGAATCAGGAGGTTGGGTATTAATGGTTCAAGTATTTCCGTTTAAAGCCATTCGTCCAGAAGCCTCATTGGCAGAAAAAGTGGCCGAGCTACCGTATGACGTGGTCAATTCACAAGAAGCCGCAGCGTTTGCGCAAGGCAATCCTTACAGCTATTTCCACATCGACCGTTCGGAGATCGACTTGCCAGGAATCGATCCTTATGATCCACAGGTGTATCAAAAAGCGGCGGAAAATCTTGCATCTTTTCAAGAAGAAGGCTGGTTGATTCAAGAAACGGCGCCCGCATATTATTTGTATGAATTGACGATGGCTGGTAGAAGCCAAACTGGGCTTGTCGCCTGTACCTCGATCGATGATTATGTCGCTGGGAAAATCAAGAAACACGAGTTTACCCGTCCAGAAAAAGAAATCGATCGGATCAATCATATTCTGGCATGTGATGCCAATACAAGTCCGATTTTCTTGAGCTATCGCCAACCAGCAGCAGTCAAAGAAGCGATCGATGCGTGGCAAGCAGAGCATGCGCCAATCTATGATTTTGTCAGCTATCATGAGGTGCAACATCGTGTTTGGCTGATCGATGATCCAGCGCTAGTCGCCTCTTTTGCCCAGCAGTTTCAAGCTGTAGATGCCCTTTATATTGCGGATGGGCATCACCGCACAGAGTCAGCAGTCAAAGTCGGCTTGCAAAAGCGAGCCGATGGCCAAAGCAGTCAAGAAAGCGACCGCTTTTTAGCGATTTTATTCCCAGAAAATGAATTAGCGATTTGGGAATACAATCGGGTTTTGCGGGTACCAGTGCCAGAAAACTTTTTTGAGCAGGCAGCCCAGCATTTTACGATTCGAGAAACTACAAGGAAGAAACCAGCGCAACGTGGTTCGATTCATCTGTACCTAAACCATGCGTGGTGGGAGTTGACCATCAAGCCGGAAGCTGTGCCGCAAGATGCGGTAGGACAGCTGGATGTGTCGCTTTTACAACAATACGTGCTGGCTGATATTTTCGCGATCCAAGATGTGCGGACAGACAAACGCATTGATTTTGTCGGCGGAATTCGTGGTCCAGAAGAATTGGAACGTTTGGTGGATAGCGGAGAATGGACATTGGCCTTTTCCATGTATCCAACGCAAATGGCCGATCTTTTGGCAGTAGCTGATGCGGGAGAAATTATGCCGCCAAAATCAACTTGGTTTGAACCAAAACTGTTGAGCGGTCTGTTTTTACATGATTTAGAAACGAATTAACCAAAAAAAGCTTACGAGGCTACCTCGTAAGCTTTTTTTCTATTAGAAGCTGCCGAGTGTTTCGATGATCAAGCGGACATTCAAGACCGTCAGTGCAATGGCACAGATCCAGCCTAAGGTAGAGACCCATAGCGGATTCTTGAAGCGTTCCCCCATGATTTTTTTTGAGCTGGTAAAAAGAACCAACGGAATCATCGAAACGGGTAAGGCGATGCTTAAAAAGACTTGCGAATAAATCAGCAGATCGTCCAAGGCTTGTTCGTTGCCGCCAAAGTAAATCGTACAAAGCAAGACGGGGATCACCGATAAGCCACGGGTGATCAGACGTCGCGCCCAAGTAGGGATCTTCATATGGATAAATCCTTCCATCACGACTTGCCCTGTCAGTGTCCCAGTGATCGTTGAATTTTGACCAGATGCCAAGAGCGCCACGGCAAACAGAACGCTCAAAACTGGACTGGCGACAGCACCAGCAATGGAGGAATCTTGCAATGCATCGAACAGCGCGGAGAAGGTGCCGACTTCTTCACTATGACCAAAGAACAAGGCACTTCCTAAGATCAAAAGCAGGCAATTGACCAAAAACGCAGCGGATAACTGGATGTTGGAATCCCAAGTAGCGAACCGCACGGCCGTTGCCACTTCTTGGGTATCGCTGCGATCGATTTTTCGTGATTGGGAGATCGAAGAATGCAGATAGAGATTATGCGGCATCACAGTCGCACCAACGATCCCCAACGCCATTGTCAGCTGTCCATGGTTCAAGACTTGCTTTTGGGGAATAAAGCCTTGCAAGACAGCAGGCAAATTTGGTTGAGCAATAATGACTTCGTAACAAAAGACCAGCATAATGACCAAAATCAGTGTCATGACGATCGCTTCGATTTTTCGGAAACCCAATTTCATTAAAAAGAGCAGAAGCAGTACATCGAAAATCGTTAAGATGACCCCAACTAATAAAGGTAAGCCGAATAGTAGATTGAGAGCGATCGCTCCTCCGATCACTTCCGCGATATCCGTTGCCATGATAGCCAATTCGGTGACGATCCACAAGACAAAGCCTAAGCCTTTGCTGGTGTGTTTACGAGTTGCTTGCGCAAGGTCCATCTGGGTCACGATCCCTAGCTTGGCTGCCATGTATTGCAGCAGCATAGCAATCAAACTGGAAATCAAGATCACAGAAAGTAAGAGATAGCCATATTCAGCACCGCCACCGATCGAGGTGATCCAGTTTCCTGGGTCCATATAGCCCACGGCTACCAATGCCCCAGGACCAGAAAACGCTAAGAGATTGCGCCAAAAGCTGCCGTTTTTTGGAATGGCAACTGTATTATTTATTTCTTCCAAGCTAGGACCGTTGGCCGCTTGGATCAATTTTTTTTCATCATTCATCGTTTCACGTCCTATCTTTTTAGGTATACCTAAAAACAAATCTATTGTATTCCTCATTTATGAATTTTTCAAGAGAAACCTTTTGGAAGTCAGAAGGAAGGACAAAAAAACAGCAGCCAAAGGAATGGCTGCTGTCTGTTGGGTTTTCTTATAAAATTAGTCGGCGCGTAAAGCGATCGCTGCATCTTTTTTCGCTGCCATTCGAGCTGGTATGTGGCCGCCGATCATCGTTAGGACGGTGCTGACAGCAATCAAGATCAGGCCGTGGACCGGATTTAATTGAGCAACATTTTCCAGATCAGTCATACTATATAAGATCGCGTTGATCGGGAATGTGGCTAACCAAGCAATCAGGACACCTAAAGCTCCTGAAGCGATCCCTAAAATACAGGTTTCGGCATCAAAGACGCGGGTGATGTCTTTTTTACGAGCACCTAATGCTTTTAAGACCCCAATTTCTTTCGTACGTTCTAGCACAGAGGTGTAGGTGATGATACCGATCATGATCATGCTAGTTACCAAGGAGATTCCTGCAAAAGCGATCAAGACGTAGGTGATGGCATCCATCAAGCCACCAGTCAATTGAGTCATCGTACCCGCTAAATCGGAATAAACGATTTGGTCTTCTTTGTCTTTGCCTTTGTTGAAGTCATCCAAGTAATCAAGGATTTTTTCTTTGGCACTGAAATCATTCGGATAGATCATAATGCTGTTTGGTGAATCACTGCCGCCAAGATAAGCGATCAATGAATCTTTGGCACTTTCGTCAACGGGTTCATTCGTCATCACGTTGGTGTCGCTGTCTTTTTGGGCTTGGACGATCGCTGAGTCTTGGTTTTCTTTGATGACTTCTTGCGCGAGGGCATCACTGTAGGCAATGCCAGTTGACAGCAAGTTCATCGTAGAGTTTTGCTTGATACGTAAGATTCCGCTGATCGTTAATTCTTTGTTGTTACTGTTATCGAAAACGTCATTTAAATCTTGATTTGGAATGAAGTTTCCAGTTGGTAATTCGGTGTAAAAGGCATCATTAGACGCCAATGTGATTTTTGTTCCCACGATATCGTCGAAGGACACCTTGTCGCCATCTTCAATGTCAAAACCGAGATTGATCAATGCATTGACATTCGTTACGTTGTTTTCATCGACGATCAAAACGACATCTGTGCTGGCACTTGGGTAGCTGCCTTCTAAAAGGTCGTAGTTGTCTTTTAAGAAATTGCCGTTATCCTCTGATAACTGCTCGGGGAAAGTCGAAACCCCAATCCCGGTGGAGGCACTCATGGCAGACATCATGGCATTGGTCTGTTCATTGTCAGGCGATGCATTGGAGAAGCTGACTTGTTCCACAGTATCGTCGATCTTACGGAAAAGGTTCAAGGAAGTGGAACGAGTGTAGCCGATATTGTTGCTTAATTCAGGATCAATGTCGTTGATGTAATCGAGAAACTCTTGATCGATTTTGTTGATATGGGTTGCGCGATCCGCATCACTTAATTTGGCAGTGACCTCTTTATCTGAAGGGAAATCTTCCGATTTATCCCGCGTCCCCATGGCCGATGGATCTTGTTCAGTGGCTACTTGCGAGATCGTGATCGGAAAACGAGCTAATGTTTCTGACTGGGTATTGTCGATTTGTTTTTGGAATCCCGTTGACAGGGACAAAACAATGGCGATTCCGATGATCCCGATACTAGAAGCAAAGGCTGTCAAGAAGGTGCGCCCTTTTTTGGTGCGGATATTGTTAAACGACAAACGTAAGGCAGTCATGAAACTCATTTTTGTGTGCTTTAATTCGAATTGGTCTTTCTTTTGTCCTTCGACATGAGGGTTTGAATCTTTTATGATTCGTCCGTCTTTGAACTCAATGATCCGTCCAGCGTATTTGTGCGCCAAATCAGGATTATGAGTAACCATGATGACCAATTTTTCTTTTGATAGTTCTTGGATCAGTTCCATGATTTGGACACTGGTCTCTGAATCCAAGGCACCCGTTGGTTCATCACAAAGAAGGATATCAGGATCATTTGCTAAGGCACGAGCGATCGCTACCCGCTGCATTTGACCACCAGAAAGCTGATTTGGTTTTTTGTGCATATGCTCAGCTAAGCCCACACGCGTCAAAGCATCGGTTGCTTTGGCGCGTTTTTCTTCTTTTGACACACCGCTCAAGGTCATCCCAAGCTCGACGTTGTCGATGATGCCTAAATGACTGATCAAATTGTAGCTTTGGAAGACAAAGCCGATCGAATTGTTCCGATACGCATCCCAGTCACGATCTTTAAAGGATTTCGTTGATTTACCGTTGATGATCATATCACCAGAATCGTAATTATCTAAGCCGCCGATCACGTTCAACATGGTTGTTTTCCCAGAGCCGCTTGGCCCTAAAATGGCAACAAACTCTTGTTTACGAAAGGCGACGGAGACACCATCGAGGGCTTTTGTAGTACTGGCGCCAACCGTATAATACTTCTTGATATCTTTTAATTCTAACATGCTGTCACTCTTTTCTTGCCGTTTTCACGATTATTTTCATTATGTAACCACGCTATCATAATGGTTAACAAAAATCAACGATTATCATTGTTTAAACAAATAATTTATACTAAACTAAAGACAGAAAAGAGGGAGAGTATGGAAAAAGCGTTAGGAACATTCAATATGGCGGTATTTGCGGAGATCTTTTCGCTGATGGGAAACATATTGTTTGAAGAAATCGGTCTGGAAGATTTAAAATTGACCAAAATGGAAATCTTGGAACTCGTGGTGATCTCTAGTAATGAAGGAATCACGATGTCCGAGTTGGCCCAGCAAATCGGTACGTCAAAAGTCCAAATCAGTCGTTCGATCTCGGGGTTAGAAAAGGCTGGCTTTGTGGTCCGCAAAACCAACGACGTCAATCGCCGCAACGTCAATGTTTATTTGGAAGAAGCTGGGAAGCAGTTGTTTGTCCAAAAGAAAAAACAAGTGGAAGACCGCTTGAATGCCAAAACCGCTCAAATGGCTGCAGAAGATATCCAGCAGTTGAGTCAGTCGTTGACGGAAGCAGTGGGGATCTTGCGGAAATATGACATTTTACGGACTGGCAATCAATGTGAGCAAAATACGCCGTTTGATTAAAAAAAGGCGAAGCAATCGTTTGCTTTTTAATTACTGGATTAATTTCATATTAACTTATATTATCGATTTTTTAGATAAAGCAACCGATTGCGTTTTTCTCTTGTTTTGACTTCTGATTTGTGCGACAATGAGTATATCAAACAAGTCAAAGGAGTCTGCTATGAATACTACTGCCATTTATCATCGTCCCGAAAGTGAATTTGCGTATTTGTACGAGAAGGATAAAATGCATATCCGTTTGCGTACCGCCCGTCAAGACGTCCGCCATGTCCAGCTGCTTTGCGGTGATCCTTACACACTGTATAAAGAAGCTTGGTACCAGCAAAGAATTGAAATGAAAAAAATTCTTTCCACGGACTTGCATGATTATTGGCAAGTATCGGTCGGAGCAGAATTCCGCCGTTTGTCTTACGGCTTTTCCATCGAAAGTTACGATGGGTTGCATGTCTTTTATGGAGACCACGGGGTCTATCCTTTTGAGCAGCAATATTTAGAAATGAACAACAATTATTTTCGGATGCCTTACTTCCAAGAAGCCGATCGTTTCAAAATTCCCGAGTGGGCAAAAGAAACCGTTTGGTATCAAATCTTCCCTGAACGCTTTGCAAATGGGGACCCATCAAATGATCCAGAAGGTGTATTGCCATGGGGTTCAAAAAATCCCGATCGCCAAGACTTTTTCGGCGGGGATCTGCAAGGGGTCATCGATCATTTGGATTACCTCGTTGATCTAGGAATCAATGGAATCTACTTCTGTCCGATTTTTGAGGCCTATTCGAATCACAAGTATGATACCATCGATTATTTAGCCATCGATCCAGCGTTTGGGGATAACGACACCTTTAAACGCTTAGTGGAGGAATGCCACAAACGCGGTATCAAAGTCATGCTAGATGCTGTGTTCAATCATATGGGGGATACTTCGCATCAATGGCTAGATGTCATCAAAAACGGCAAAGATTCGCCCTTTGCTGATTGGTTCCACATCAATGAGTTTCCTGTCAACTACAAAGAAGGGGAAAACTTTGAAGATGCTTATGACATCACCTATGATGTGTTTGCCTTTACGCCGCATATGCCAAAACTCAATACAGAAAATCCCGATGTGCAAGATTATTTGTTGAAGATCGCTCGTTATTGGATCGAAGAGTTTGATATCGATGCTTGGCGCTTGGACGTTGCCAATGAAGTCAGTCACCACTTCTGGAAAAAATTCCGCCAAGTGTGTGATGATGCCAAAGATGATTTTTATATCCTTGGGGAAATTTGGCACTCTTCTCAACGGTGGTTACAAGGCGACGAGTTTCATGCAGTAATGAATTACGCCTTTACGGATGCAATCATTGAATATTTTGTCAAAGACGAGATCTCTATGACGAAAATGGTCTCGGAATTAAATAACCAGCTGATGTTGTATCGGGAGCAAACCAATCAAGTGCAGTTCAATATCTTGGATTCTCATGATACCCCGCGCTTGTTAACTTTGGCTCGAGGAGACAAAGACTTGATGCGCCAAGTGATGGCCTTTACGTATCTGCAACAAGGCGTTCCTTGCCTGTATTACGGTGATGAGATCGGTTTGACCGGCGATATGGACCCGGATTGCCGTAAATGTATGATTTGGGAAGAAGAAAAGCAAGATCGTGATCTCCTGCATTTCACTCGCTCATTGATCAGCATTCGCAAAGACAACCAGAAAGTCTTATCAGAAGGTTCCTTGAGTTGGAACTGGGTTTCGGAAGAGGATGGACTGATCATTTTCGAACGAGAGTTAGGGGCACAGCGGATCATCGGTATTTTCAATACGGGCGATGACCAAATCACCCTTTCTCGTCCTGATTCGATCCTGATGGAACAGTTTGTCCAATTGGAAGATGAAACGATGATTATTGATAACAAAGGCTTTGCTATCGTGAAAGTAAACAACGAAGAATCGAATGAAGCATAAAAATGAGGCAAGAATTGCATATGCAATTCTTGCCTCATTCAATGTTTTGGGTATTTTTAATTTCCCCATGCACGTTGGAAAGAATCTTCCCCAAAATTCCTTCTGTCGGTATTATATCCTATAACACCTGAATGTGACAAATGATAACCCTTAAATATAGGTAGATTTTTTCTGTAAAGGGGGAAAAGATTGAAAATTTAGACAGTATTGCCTTCTTTTTGTGCTTCTTTCCACGAAAGGTCTTTTCTTTTTTACAAGATATGATAAACTAGTAAAAATGTATTTTTATTCGAGGAGTGATTTGATGAGTACAGGGTATCACGTAGCAGTTGTCGGGGCTACCGGCGCAGTAGGAACAAAAATGATTGAGATGTTGGAGAAGACCACGTTGCCGATCAAAAAAATAACGTTGTTGGCATCCAAACGTTCTGCTGGGAAGACCCTTGTGTTCAAAAATGAACCGCTCGTTATTCAAGAGCTGACCACAGATTCCTTTGCAGGCGTCGATATTGCATTGTTCAGTGCCGGTGGCGGCATTTCAAAACAATTTGCTCCAGAAGCAGTCAAACACGGTGCAGTCGTGATCGACAATACCAGTCATTTTCGGATGGACCCGAATGTTCCTCTAGTCGTTCCTGAGGTGAATCCTCATGCATTAGCGCAACATAAAGGAATCATTGCCAATCCGAATTGTTCAACGATTCAAATGATGGTGGCGTTAGAACCGATTCGTCAAAAAGTCGGTTTATCGAGGGTCTTGGTTTCGACGTATCAAGCAGTTTCAGGTGCTGGCGCCCAAGCCTTGGCTGAATTGACTCGTGAATCTCAAGAATTATTAGCTGGCAAAGCCGCTGATGAACTAAACCCTGAGATTTTACCAGCAGGCAGCGACAAGAAGCACTACCCGATCGCGTTTAATGCCTTGCCGCAAATCGATGTTTTCGCCGAAGAGGATTATACTTACGAAGAGTGGAAAATGATCAATGAAACGAAGAAGATCATGGAAGATACGCAGATCAAAGTAGCAGCTACGTGTGTGCGGATCCCTGTGTTTAGCGGTCATTCAGAGTCGATTTATATCGAGACCAAAGACCATGCTAGTGTTGAGGAAGTCAGACAGTGGATCAGCGAAGCGCCAGGAGCTGTCTTGCAAGATGATCCGAGTCAACAAGTGTACCCGCAAGCTTTGACCAGTGTGGACAAAACAGAAACCTTTGTTGGTCGGATTCGCAAAGATTTGGATGTCGAAAACGGCTTGCATTTATGGGTCGTTTCTGATAATTTGCTGAAAGGGGCGGCATGGAACTCCGTTCAAATCGCCGAAAGCCTGCATCAGCAAGGATTAGTTCATGTGTAAACCATAAGTTTTTCAGAAAAGTGTGGTGAATGCCACGCTTTTCTTTTTTTTGTTGTATAATAATAGGGACGGCTTATGCTTGGGAAATAATACAGTAGAAAAAAATTAAGAGGTGAATAAAAGTGGAAACGATAAAAATCATTCCTCTTGGCGGTGTACGCGAAAACGGAAAGAACATGTACATTGCTGAAGTTGGCGAGGATATATTTGTGCTGGATTGCGGTGTCCGTTATCCAGAAAATGAATTATTAGGGATCGATACAGTGATTCCAGACTTCACATATTTAGAAGAAAATGCCGACCGTGTGGCGGGTGTCTTCTTGACCCATGGGCATGCAGATGCGATTGGTGCATTGCCTTATTTCTTGGAGAATATCCAAGTACCGGTCTTTGGGACCGAGTTAACGATCGAACTAGCAAAATTGACCGTGAATAAAAATGAAGCTACCAAGCGCTTCAAAGATTTTCATGTGATCGATGAACATTCGGAGATCGACTTTGGTCATGCGACCATCAGCTTTTTCCGTACGACCCACTCCATCCCTGATTCTGTTGGGATCAGCGTCAAAACAGAAGCTGGCAATATCGTTTATACAGGAGATTTCAAGTTTGACCAAACAGCGATCCCTATGTATCAAACCGATTTTGGCCGCTTAGCGGAAATTGGAAAAGAAGGCGTCTTAGCATTGCTAAGCACGTCTTCAAATGCCGAAAATCCAACGCCGATCGCTTCTGAATTGACGATCCAAGATGAAGTTTATGACAATATCCGTTACTGGGAAGGTCGGATCATCGTCGCTAGTGTTGCCAGCAATTTGCAACGGGTGCAACAAGTATTAGATGCGGCGTTTCGTTCTGATCGCAAAGTCGTTTTGACCGGGCAAGATTTTGGTCGGATCATCAAAACGGCCATGAAGTTAGGGAAATTAAAATTACCTGCCGAAGACTTACTGATCACCCAAAAAGAAATGAAAAAATACTCAGACGAACAGTTGCTGATTTTAGAAACAGGTCGTATGGGTGAACCAATCAAAGCGTTGCAAAAAATGGCCAACGGCTCTCACCGGACGCTGCGCATCAAAGAAGGAGATCTTGTTTACATCACAACGACGCCGACAACGGCAATGGAAACTGTGGTTGCGAAAACGGAAGATATCATCTATCGCGCTGGCGGTACCGTGAAACAGATCTCGGATAATTTCCGTGTTTCTGGTCATGCCAACCCGAATGATCTGCAGCTGATGTTGAATATGATGAAACCGAAGTACTTTATCCCTATTCAAGGCGAGTACCGCCAATTAGCCGCCCATGTGGACTTGGCGCAAGAAGTCGGGATTCCGATGAAAAATATCTTCATTACTGCTCGTGGAGATGTGTTAGAGTACAAAAAAGGCGAAATGCTTGCCGCAGGTGCGGTTCCAGCTGAAAACGTCATGATCGATGGGATCGGTGTCGGTGACATTGGGAATATCGTCCTGCGAGACCGCAAAGTCTTATCTGAAGACGGAATCTTCGTTGCGGTAGTGACGATCAATCGTCGCGAAAAGAAAATTATTTCTGCACCACAAATCACTTCTCGCGGGTTTGTCTATGTGAAAGCCAGCCGCGATCTGATTCGTGAAAGTGGCGAGATCGTGGAAGAAATCGTAGAAAAACACCTTCATGATGAAGAGTTTGAATGGAGCAAATTGAAACAAGATATCCGTGATCGTTTGAGTCGTTTCTTGTTTGAACAAACCAAACGCCGTCCAGTCATCTTGCCGGTCATCATGGAATCAAGCCAAAGAAATCGCAACCGTAAATAATTCGTTTTGACCTACTGACAAAAGCAGGTGAAAGAATAGCCGTTTGACGGCCGATTTCTTTTCACCGAAGCTTTTGTCTTTTTTTATGTAAGAAAACAGGTGGCGTTTTTTTTACAAAATGACCCTTATTTTGGTCGTGATGAGCAGATAAGGATTGACGGCGAATGGATTTCGATCAATAATACAAAGTTGTCCCCCTAAGACTAGAGGAACAAAACAAGCAAAGAGAGGATGGTCGATTTGTGAATAGTTATCAAGAAAATCCCGTAGTACAACAGAGAAAGTGGTGGATTCTCATTGCTGTTTCGATGTTTACCTTTATGTCAACACTGGATGGGAGTATCGTAAATATCGCTTTGCCCACGATCTCGGCAGATATGGGTGTCCCTATGAATCAAGCGGAGTGGGTCGTATCCGTCTACTTGATGATCGTTTGTGCCTGCCTTTTGTTATTCGGTAAGGTAGGGGATAGTTGGGGCAAGATCAAAGTATTCCGCTTGGGGATGCTAATTTTTATTATCGGTTCGCTGTTATGCGGGTTTAATCATTCCTTAGCATTTCTGCTATTTGCCCGAGTCGTGCAAGCGATCGGTGCCAGCATGACGATGGCGACAAATACCGGAATCATTACTGAAGTTTTTCCTATGAGTGAACGAGGACGTGCCTTAGGGATGATTGGTGCCTTTGTTTCGTTAGGATCCATCGCCGGTCCTGGATTAGGCGGAGTGATTTTGGCGCATTTTTCTTGGCCGTTTATTTTTTGGATCAATGTTCCAGTCGGTATTCTGACGATGATTGCTGGAGAAAAGGTGTTGCCAAAAGATATCACCATGAGTCATGATTCCATCGATAAAACCGGGTTTGTGCTGTTTTCAATTGCAATTATCAGCTTCTTCGGCGGCATTTTTCTTGGACAAGAGCGTGGCTTTCTAACGTGGTTGCCGCTGCTGTTGGTGGGGATCGCCTTAGTGGCATTCATCGTCTTTTTGCGAGTAGAAGCGCGTGTGAGCAAACCGCTGATTACCTTTGGGATCTTTCGTAATAAAATTTTCACCATGAGCCTGATCACGGCGTTGCTGATCTTTTCTGCAAACTTTTTTGTCAATGTCGTGATTCCCTTTTACTTGCAAAGTGCCCGAGGCTTAACGCCGAGTGTGGCAGGAATGCTGATGATGGTCTTTCCTTTGATGATGGTCATCGGTTCACCACTTAGCGGCTATTTGACGGACCGTGTAGGACCGGAGATCTTGGTCTTAGCTGGCTTAGCGTTGCTGTCCATCACTCAGCTGATGTATATGTTTATGAATCAGCATACGCCGATTTGGTACTATGTCGTCGCTACTGCCATCATGGGGTTAGGCAATTCGTTGTTCCAATCCCCCAACAATACGATGGTGATGAGCAGCGTCACCAAAGAAAATCTTGGGGTGGCAGGTAGTCTAAATTCCTTTGCCCGTAACTTGGGCATGGTCTTAGGGATATCCTTAGCAACGACGATTCTTTATGCCGCAATGAGTCAAGCCTATGGGAAGCATGTGACGACCTATATCGCAGGTCGGGCAGATATTTTTGCCTATGGCATGAAAATCACCTTCTTTGGGGCGTTCCTTCTTTGTATCACGGCGTTATTCTTAACAGTCTGGCGCATCTATAAACAAGGCGGACGTAAGAAAACGCTATGATCGCTTGAAGTCATCAGGTCGAACTGTTCTATTCCTTATTCAGAAAGGGTAGAACAGTTTTTTTATTTTTCTTGACAAGAACCAGAAAAAGGACGGATGTAATAAAGCTGCCAGAATTTGTGCTTTTGGATTTCTGGCGTTATCTGTTATAATGAAAAATATTAGACTGTATTACTTAGATGGAAAGGGGAATGTTGTATGAAACTTACGTATCACGGACACTCGGTGCTTGCTATCCAATTAGCGGATGGCCAAAAATTGTTGTTTGACCCTTTTATTACTGGAAATGCTCTGACTGATTTGGATGCAGACACAGTGGAAACCGATTGGCTTTTGATCACGCATGGTCATAGCGATCATATTGGGGACATGGTGCCGATCGCCAAAAGAAATGAAGCACCAGTGATCAGTGTCGTTGAAATTTGCCGCTATGCAGCCCGCAAAGGCGTTGCTGAGACGCATGGCATGAATATGGGAGGCTCTTTTGAGTTCCCGTTTGGCAAAATCTCAATGGTGGAAGCGAAACACAGCTCTGGTCTTGAAGAAGACGGAACGATGATCTATATGGGCAATCCAGTGGGGATCATTTTAGAAGCAGAAGGCAAAACCATCTACCACGCTGGCGATACTGCCCTCTTTAGCGATATGGCGATGATCGGTGAACGTTTCGACATCGATGTGGCGTTTTTACCGATCGGGGATAATTTTACGATGGGCGTTCAAGATGCTGCAACAGCAGCGGCGCTTTTAAACGCGAGCAAAGTAGTACCGATCCATTACAATACGTTTCCAATGATCAAGCAAGATCCGCAAACCTTCGTGAATTTATTGCCGGCAGGTGTGGGCCAGATCCTTGCAGTCGGTGAGACATTAGAAGTTTAAGCAACAGGAAGATTTGTAGTAGGAATAGGGGATAATTATGGCGACAAAACACGACTTGATTTTAGCGCATATCGAGAATCTGCCTGTAGGCGATCGCATCTCGGTGCGGGGAATCGCAAAAGACTTGAATGTCAGTGAAGGAACAGCCTATCGGGCGATCAAAGATGCGGAAAATATCGGCTTGGTTTCAACGATCCAACGTGTGGGAACCATTCGGATTGAACGGAAACTAAAGAAACACATTGAAAAACTAACTTTCGGCGAAGTCGTCCAAATCATTGAAGGCGATGTTTTGGGCGGCGCAGCCGGTTTAGACAAAGACTTGAACAAATTTGTTATCGGCGCCATGAAGGAATCGGCAATGGAACGCTACATCACGCCTGGTTCCTTAGTGATCGTCGGAAACCGTAATGAAGTCCACAAGTTGGCACTGGAAGATGGCGCAGCCGTCTTGATCACGGGGGGCTTTGAAACCTCAGAGGAAATCTGTCGCTTAGCAGACGAATTGGAGCTGCCGATTTTACAAACGACCTATGACACCTTTACCGTGGCAACGATGATCAACCGTGCCTTGAGCGACCAGCTGATCAAAAAGGACATCATGCTGGTGAGTGACATTTATATGCCATTGGAAAAAACCAAGTATCTGCACACCTTCGATACGGTCAAGGATTACAAACTGCTTTCGGAGTCTACCAATCACTCCCGCTATCCAGTTGTCAACAAGAATATGCGGGTCGTTGGGATCATCACAGCCAAAGATGTCCTAGAAAAGCCTGACACGCAGATCATCGAACGAATCATGACCCGGGAACCACGGGTCGTAAAAAAAGAGATGAGTGTGGCCTCTGCCAGCCATCAGATGATTTGGGATGGCTTAGAAGTGATGCCCGTCGTAGCAGATGACCTTTCTTTGATTGGGATCGTTACACGCCAAGACATCATGAAAGCGATGCAGATGGTCCAACGACAAACACAAATTTCAGATACGATTTCAGACCAAATCTCGGGACAGATGCAAGTCATCGAACAAGATTTTGAAGGGAACAAATTGCTGCAGCCGCATTTCAGCTTTGCGGTGACGCCTCAAATGGTCAATGAAGTCGGAACGATCTCTTTTGGTGTCTTGAGTGAAGTGATCGCTAATACGGCGAAACGAACGATGCAGTTGAATCAACGGCGCAATAGTTGGATCGAGCAAGTCAATCTGCATTACTTCCGTTTGATCCAATTAGAAAGCGAGATCATCATTCAACCGAAGATTCTAGAACTGGGGCGACGTTCGGCGAAAATCGATATCGAAGTATCGATCGAAAATTCCTTAGTGGCAAAAGCGATCGTGGTATGCCAAGTAATGGAACGCCCATAAATCATCGAAAACGGCACTTATGGAAAAATTTTAGAGAGAAAGTTGAGACCATTCATGAAGGTACAAGAAGAAATACTTGCAACAATCAAAGCATTCGACCGAATCATTATCCATCGGCACCAGCGCCCTGATCCAGATGCATTAGGATCACAAGTGGGCTTGGCAGAAATTTTACGAGCTAGTTTTCCCAAAAAAGAAATCTATCAAGTCGGCGGACCTGTTGAAGGATTGGATTACTTGGCGCTGATGCAGACGATCCCTGATGATTTGTATAAAGGAGCGTTGGTGATCGTTACAGATACGGCCAATGCACCACGGGTCAGTGACCAACGCTATGATCAAGGGGCGAAATTGATCAAAATCGATCATCACCCTAATGATGAGCCTTACGGAGAGCTGGTCTGGGTCAATACGAATGCCAGCAGCTGTAGTGAGATGATCGTTTCGTTTTGGCAAATGTTTCAAAACGAGCTGACGATGACGCAAGAAGCGGCTCGTCTGCTATATGCAGGCATTGTTGGTGATACTGGACGGTTTTTATATCCGGCAACGACAGCGACAACGCTGCGCTTAGCGGCTGAACTATTGGATTACGGTTTTGATGCACCGAAGATCAATCGGCAATTGGATCAAGTCTCTCGCAGTGTTGCTCGCCTTTCAGGGTATGTCTACGAAAACATCGAGATCGATGAGATTGGTGCTGGCAAAGTGATCCTATCACAAGAATTGCAGCAGCGTTTTGGCGTAGTGGATTCGGAAACCTCAGCAGTCGTTTCCTTACCAGGGAAAATCGACGAAGTGATGGCTTGGGCGATCTTTGTCGAACAACCAGAAGGCTATTATCGGGTGCGGATGCGTTCGAAAGGTCCAGTGATCAATGAGATCGCCAAACGCCATCATGGCGGCGGACATCCCCTTGCCAGTGGAGCAAACGCAAAAGACCTTGAAGAAGTTGCCGTGATCTATCAAGAGATCCAAGCAGCGATCAAAGAATTTCAAGCAGAATAAACACTTTTACAAGAACATTTACCAATAGAAAAAGGGCGTGCCAAAAGCTTTCGGCACGCCCTTTTTTAGACAAAACGCAGCGCAGGCTCATCACTGAACCCGCACTGCGTTTTTTTGTTTATTTTTGAGAAAAGCGCGGCTTAGCCCCGTAGATCGTCTAAAAATTCGGTTTTGCTTTTCGTTTTCTCGTCTTTCATTTTGATGACTTTGGCTGGTGAGCCAGCAACGACTGCTCCAGCAGGGACATCTTCCGTCACCACAGAACCTGCAGCGACGACTGCACCTTCGCCGACACGGACGCCTTCAAGGACGACGGCATTTGCACCGATCAAAACATTGTCTTCAATGATGACTGGGCTTGCTGAAGGTGGCTCAAGAACGCCAGCCAAGACAGCACCAGCGCCAATATGGGCTTTTTTTCCAACGGTTGCTCGGGCGCCTAAAATCGCACCCATGTCGATCATGGTTTCTTCACCAACCACGGCACCAATGTTGATCACTGCCCCCATCATGATAACGGCATTTTTTTCAATGATGGCTTGGTCACGGATAAAGGCACCTGGTTCGATACGGGCATCGACTTTCGTCAAGTCCAATAAAGGGATCGCTGAGTTGCGGCGATCATTTTCCAGATAGTGATCGGTGATTTTGTCTTGGTGCGCGGTTAAAAACTCAGCCACTTTTTGACTGTCACCAACCACGAAATAGAAGGTGCCGTTACCAAACAATTGGATGCCATCTGCTTGGACGTTACTAAGATCTCCATTGATATAGACTTTTACAGGTGTTTGTTTATTTGCTTCTTTGATGTATTTTGCTAATTGATAAGGATCGGAAAATTGTAATTCTGTCATGAGAGACCACCTTTACTTGTCGATTAGATTTTGCATGGAATAAAAACCAGCTGGTTGGTTGGCTAAAAATTCCGCTGCTTTTAGCGCACCATTGGCGAAGATTTCGCGGGAGAGCGCTGTGTGTTTCAATTCAATGATTTCATCCTGCCCAGCGTAGATGACAATGTGTTCTCCAGGAATCGTTCCGCCGCGAACGGCATGGATGCCCATCTGCTTGCGGTCATTTACTAGATCACTGCCTTCACGCCCGTAGAGATACTCTTTTTTCGTTTCGCAGCTGTCATTGATACTATCTGCCAACAGCAAAGCTGTACCACTTGGTGCATCGAGTTTTTGATTATGATGCTTTTCGATGATCTCAATGTCAAAGTCAGCTTCTAATGCGGGGGTGATACTTTGTAGTGCTTTGATCAGTACATTGATCCCCAACGACATATTGGCAGAATAGAAAACTGGGATCACTTTAGCAGCCAACGGCAGCATCATCTGCGTGTCTTCCGTCAAACCAGTTGTAGCAACCACGATAGGCAGCTGCTGTTCGACACAATAGTTCAATAAGGCAGGGACATTGCTATAATGAGAAAAATCAATCACCAAATCGATCGGCTGCGTGATTTTTTCTGGACGATCATAGATTGGAAAGGGACCATCTAATTGCTCGGTACGATCCAATCCGGCGGCCACTTCTAACTGAGGGTGCTTTGCGATCAGGCTTTGCAACACTTTGCCCATACGACCGTTTGCACCGCTTAATAAAATCTGTTTCACCAAAAACTCCTCCTTACAGCAATCCGTAATTGGTCATTTCTTCTTCTAAATGAACGAGGGTCGCATCTTCTGGGACACCCAAAGGCAAACGATAATGCAATTCGCATTTGCCTAGCAAGGAGACCGCTGCTTTGATCGGCACAGGATTTACTTCACTGAAAATCGCATCGATCAACGGTTTTTGTCGCAATTGCTCTTTGATGGCGGCTTTTACATCACCATTTAAGAAATCAGCAACGAGTTGTGCCGTTTGTTTCGGAGCGATATTGCCGATCGTTGAAATCACGCCAGAGCCACCTAAAGCTAGAATTGGGGTTACTTGATCGTCATTTCCTGAATAGATCGCAAAGTCATCATCCGCAAGACGAGCGATTTCTGCGATTTGCGAAATGTCGCCGCTGGCTTCTTTGATGCCTTTGATATTAGGGATTTTTTTCAGTTCTGCCACAGCTTCAGGTGTTAAATTTAAGCCGGTTCTTGAGCTGACGGAGTATAAGATCACTGGCAGCTCAACGCTTTGACAGATTGCTTCATAGTGAGCGACTAAACTTTTCTTGGTCGCTTTGTTGTAATAGGGTGTTACAACCAATAATGCGTCAGCACCAACGCGCTGTGCTTCTTTTGAAAGATGGATCCCATGTTGGGTGTTGTTGGAGCCTGTTCCGCCGATGACGGGGATTCGACCAGCAACTTGTTTTACCACCGCTTCGATCACTGCGATATGTTCTTCATCGTCTAACGTGGATGCTTCACCGGTCGTACCGCATGCAATGATTGCATTCGTTCCTTGCTGCACATGCCACTCCGCTAACTCCTTCAGCTTATCGAAATCCACCGAACCATCTTGAAGCATAGGGGTGATCAACGCAACGCCAGAACCTTTGAATATTGTCAAACTACGACACATCCTTTCAACCAATTTATTTTTCGTAACTCTACGTATAAGTGTACCAAAACGAGGGGTAAATTTTTCAATAAAAATCGAAACATTTCGACAATTTATACTATAGATTATTCGAATTATATACTATAATATTAAACAATATCAATGAAAAACTGAATATTCGTTGGTTTTTATGGATATTTTTAAAAGGAATGAATAGAAAGGTGTTTTAACATGCAAGTATCGCAAGCAGTCAAAGAATTAACCGAAGACGTGGTTCGTTTTCGTCGTGAATTACATACAATCCCTGAATTAGGGTTAACTGAGTTCAAAACAAAGGAATACTTGCTGCGTCAGTTGCAATCCTTTGGGATCAAAGAAATCTATCCAGTGATTGAAACCGGCTTGATTGCGGTCTTTCGCAGCGATCGCCCAGGAAAGACGCTGGCCTTTCGAACGGATATCGATGCACTACCGATCAAAGAAGAGACAGGTGTTTCCTTTGTTTCCAAACATGAAGGGAAAATGCATGCCTGCGGTCATGACGGCCATATGGCAACGATGCTAGGGTTCGCTAAATATTTGGCAACACATCCTGAAGTGATTCGTGGAACGATCGTTTTGATTTTCCAACCAGCCGAGGAAAGCCCCGGTGGCGCTCAATTGATGATCGATGAAGGCATCTTACGAGATTTTGGCGTGGAAAAAATCGTGGGGCTGCATGTCTTCCCAGACTTTCCCGAAGGAGTCATTGCGAGCCGGAAAGGTCCGATGATGGCCCGTAACGGCGAGATCAATCTAACGATCAACGGCACGAGTGCCCATGGTGCCCAGCCTCATCAAGGACATGATGCCATTTTAGCCGCGGCTGCGATTATTCAAGGATTGCATTCGATCATTTCACGCAATATCAGCCCGCTTTCTGCTGGGGTCATCACTTTTGGGAAGATCCATGGGGGAGATGCGGAAAATATCATTCCCGGTAAGGTCGTTTTAAAAGGAACGATGCGGGCGTTTGAAGATGAAGTCTATGAAACGATGACGCGCAGAATCACCACCGTCGCACAAGAAATCGCCAAAGGATATGATTGCACGGCGGATGTCGAATTCGAACATCTTTATCGTGTCGTGGACAATGATCCTGAGATGGTGGAAGTGTTGGAAAAAGTGGTCGGGGAGAGCTACCGAGAAACACCACCATATATGTTGGCAGAGGATTTTTCGATGTACCAAAAGGAGATCCCAGGTGTCTTTTTCTTTGTGGGTACCCGAAATGAAGAAAAAGGCTATGTCCACCCTTTACACAGCAGCAAAATGAATTTTGACGAAAAAAATCTATTGCAAGGCATCGAATGCTACGTTCGTTTGATCGAGGCGTTGAACGAGCCAACAGACAAGGAGTAAAGCGATGGCAAAAGAAATCAAGAACAATCACTTATACATTGACGGTTGTGATACCGTTGAGCTGGCAAAAACCTTCGGAACCCCCCTTTACGTGTATTCCGTTTCGGAAATTCGCGAAGAATGCCAAAAGATTCAGGCGCAGTTTTTGACGCGCTACAGCAAGACACGGGCAGCCTATGCCGCTAAAGCTTTCTGCACCACAGCAATGCTGCAAGTGATCAAGTCAGAAGGACTCTCATTAGACGTGGTTAGCGGTGGAGAACTGTATACAGCGATCCAAGCTGATTTTCCAGCAGAACACATCGAGTTTAACGGCAATAATAAATCGATTGAAGAATTAGCAGCCGCCCTTGATTATGGCGTAGGACGGATCATCGTTGATGGCATTCAAGAAGTCGGCTTGATCCGCGCGCTATGTCAAGAAAAGCAAGTCGTTGCTAAAATTTTGTTGCGCATCACACCCGAGGTTTCGGTCAGCACCCATCAATTTATCTCGACCGGACAAAAAGATTCGAAATTCGGGATTCCTTTAGATGAAGAAATCTTATTTCCGTTAGTGGAAGAAGTGATTCAAGCACCTGAATTGGATTTCTATGGCCTGCATTTTCATGTCGGCAGTCAATTGTCGGACAATCGCTCACATCTAGCGGCAGTTGATGCGGCTTTGGCCCTTGTCCAAACCATTCATGAACGCTTTGATTATTGGATCAAAGAACTAAATGTTGGCGGCGGCTTTGGCGTTCGATACACAGATGCAGATATTCGCCAACCCTACAGCTACTTTTTAGATCCTGTGATGGAAAAAATCGACGCCTTTTATGCGCAGCACCAGAGCGAACGTCCGACCATCGTTATTGAACCTGGGCGCAGTATCGTCGCAGAAGCAGGTATCAGTTTGCACACCATCGGCAGTATCAAGACATTGCCGGGAATCAGAACATACGCCAGCATTGACGGTGGCATGACAGACAATATTCGTCCGGGTCTTTATCAGGCAACTTACACTGGGATCTTAGCCAACCGCGCTTCCGAAGCTGCGACACAAAAGATCACCATTTCTGGCAAAGCTTGTGAGAGCACGGACATCTTAGTAAAAGACCTTGCATTACCGCCCGTTGAAACTGGGGATCTGTTTGCTACGTTCGCAACAGGAGCTTATGGCTATTCGATGGCCAGCAGCTACAATAATTTACAGATTCCTGCAGTCGTCTTTGTGGAAAACGGCCAAGCGGAATTAGCCGTTAAACGCCAGTCCTACGAGCAAATGCTGCAAAATGAAGTGGTTCCTTCGTTTCTAAAAGAGGGAGCTTCCAGCAAGTAAAATTTTGAAAAGCAGGTGACAACATGACGATTCCTTATACAAAAATGCAAGGTGCAGGAAATGATTTTATCGTAATCGATAACCGCACATTGAAATTCTCCCATGAACAACTGTCGCAATTTGCTGCTCAGGTTTGCCATCGGAAATTTTCTGTTGGCGCGGATGCAGTCATGGCTGTGGATTTTCCCACAGGAACCGCTGATTTTCGGATGCGGTTTTACAATGCTGATGGGACCGAAGCAGAAATGTGCGGCAACGGCGCTCGCTGTATTGCCCGTTATGCCTTTGAGAAGGGAATTGCTGGCGAGCAGATGACCATCGAAACAGTTGCTGGCGATGTCCCCGCATGGCGCTTGTCGGCAAAACACTACAAAGTAACCTTGAATCCACCCACCGTGACTACATTTGATCAAGCGTACCCGAATCCAATGGTTTCATTCGTGGACTATGTGGAATTGGGTGATCCAGGAATCCCTCATGCGGTGGTTCACTATCCTGGTCTGGCAGAAACTGAGTTGGAACAGCTGGCTGAACTTGCCAAAGAGATACGCTATTGGGAGGTTTTTCCCAAAGGGGCGAATGTCAATTTCTATGAAGAAGATGACAAGGGTGATCTGATCGTTCGCACGTATGAACGAGGGGTGGAAGGTTTTACCTATGCGTGCGGCACAGGTTCTGGTGCCACTGCGTATGTCGTGACCAAACGTCACCAGCAATCGGCAGCGAATGTCTTGCTGCACGTGTTGGGTGGCGAGTTAACGGTAGAAGTTGATGTTGATCAGGTCGCATTAGAATTGATCGGCGATGCGGTTATGGTATCTGAAGGCTTGATTTTAGATGAGAATTTGGCTCTGTAAACACTGTGAAAATTATTGCAAAAAGATGATATTTTCGTGAAAAAAAGAATTGACATTCATTTGAGGCTATCGTATAGTTAAACACAACTTAAAAACACGCGATGATAAGAAGAGTAAGTCAGTTTCGATTGGATCAGAGAGCTCGGATTGGTGAGAAAGAGCACAGCCGTTTGACTGAAGATGGCCTTGGAGCGTTTGGACGTGAGCAAAAGCAAGCGTGCAGCGGGATTGCCCGTTACAGCAAAGCAGTTGATAAACTGATAAGGTTGGCAGCTTGTGCCAATGAATTAAAGGTGGTACCACGAACATGGTTGTTTCGTCCTTTCTCTATGATGGAGAAAGGACGTTTTTTTATTATAAAAAGGGGGAACTAAAAAATGAAACAGTTGAAAAAGGGAATCGTTGGGTTAGTTGCTGCTGCTGTCTTAATTACATTGGCAGCTTGTGGCAATACTAGCAGCACAGAGGATACACAGTCTGCTGAAAACAGTGTAGATGCAGTGGAAGAAAAAGTCGTTGGAGTGGCACCAGGACCATATGGCGATATGGTGACAGAGATGATCTCTCCATTACTGGAAGAAAAAGGGTATCAACTAACGACCAAAGTGTTTAATGATTATATTCAGCCGAACAATGCCTTGGCGAATGGCCAAATCGATGCCAATTTGTTTCAGCATACGGCCTATCTAGAAAAATTTTCGGCAGATAACCAGTTATCTCTTACGGCATTACAAAAAGTGCCAACATTGGGAATGGGCATCTATTCGAAGCAACTGTCCAGCTTGGATGAGTTAGCAGACGGGGCGACTGTTTCGATTGCCAATGATGCCTCAAATTTAGCTCGGACCTTGCAACTGTTAGCTGCCAATGAGTTGATCACCATCGCAGACAATATCGACGAAACGAAGGCAACGGTGAATGATATCGAAGAAAATCCGAAGAATCTGACATTTAAAGAATTAGACGCAGCCCAATTGGCTCGTTCGTTAGATACAGTCGATTTAGCTTTAGTACCAGGAAACTTCGCTTGGGCAGCTTCTCTTGATCCTGCAGATGCTTTGGCGTTGGAGTCGTTGAAAGAAGAATATAAAAATGTCTTTGTGGTGTCCACCGAAGAAGAAGACAGTGATTTTGCTAAGGCAGTTACGGAAGTATTAGAAAGTGATGCATTTAAAGAAGCGATTGCCGAATCACCGTTCAGCAACTTTGATCAACCGAAATTTTGGACTGAGTAAGAAGGGCATATCTTATGGCAAAAATAGAAGTAAAACAAGTATCAGTGACATTCACTCATAAAAAACAAATCAAAAAAGCAGTGGATTCCGTTGATTTTTCCGTTCAAGCTGGAGAAGTATACGGGATCGTCGGATTGAGCGGGGCTGGGAAAAGTACCTTGGTTCGTACGTTGAATCTACTGCAGGTGCCCTCTAGCGGTCAAATTCTGATTGATGGTCAAGACATCACGCAAGCCAAAGGCAAACACTTGCGTGAAGTACGACAAAAAATCGGGATGATCTTTCAGCATTTCAATCTGATCCATAATCGAACCATCAAGGAAAATTTAGCCTTTGCTTTGCGCGCTGGTGATTATCCGAAAGATCAGCAAGAAGCGAGGATCAAGGAACTGTTGGAAATGGTGGATCTGCCTCACAAAATTCACGAGTATCCGAATAATTTGTCTGGGGGAGAAAAGCAACGAATCGGCATTGCACGAGCGATTGCCAACGAACCTGAGATTTTGTTGTGTGACGAAGCTACCAGTGCGTTAGATGTTGAAACGACTGAAGAAATTTTGAAATTATTGATCCGAATCAAGGAACAGACAGGCATCACCATCGTCTTTATCACTCATGAATTGGATGTTGCCCGTAAGTTTTTTGATCGGGTGGCAGTGATGGAAAAGGGGCGCATCGTTGAAGAACAAACGACCTATGGCTTGTTCAGTCAGCCTAAACAGCCTATTACGAAAAAACTGGTAGGCCGCTACTTGGATCTGACGCTTCCTGAAGAGATTCTAGCATCTTTCACGCAAGGCGACTTGCTGGAATTGCGCTACCAAGGTGAGTATACGTTAGAACCGCTGATTTCGACTGTAGCGAAAGCCTACGATGTGTCGATCAATATCATCCATGGGAAAATTGAGTATATCAAAAAAGATGTGATCGGTATTTTGTATATCTATTTGACGGGACCTGCCGAAGAAGCAGCAAAAGCCCAAGAACACTTAGCTGCGAACGTCTTTTCTCTAAGAAAGATAGGTGAGAAGAATGGCTGAAACGATTGAGATTTTAAAAACAAACCTGCCTCAAGCACTATGGGAAACATTCTTTATGGTGGGGACCTCAGCAATTATAGGAGTAGTTTTCGGCTTATTAATTGGATTAGTCCTGTTTTTAGTCGGCAGTAACCTTTTTCATAAAAATATTTTCTTGCATCATCTGGCCGATTTTGTCGTCAATGCAATCCGTTCGCTGCCATTTTTGATCTTATTGATTACGCTGATTCCGTTATCAGCGATGCTGATCGGTGATCCTTATACCCCAGCGGGTGGTGCGATTGCTTTATCGATTGCCGCGATTCCTTTTTACGCCCGAATCGCTGAATCCGCATTTGCCGAAATCGACTATGGCGTCCTTGAAGCCAGCGTCGCTTCTGGAGCATCGACGGGACAGATCGTTCGCGAAGTGATTTTACCAGAAAGTCTGCCAGCTTTGATTCGTGGATTTGTGCTAACTTTGATCAGTCTTTTAGGCTACTCAGCGATGGTGGGAACAATTGGCGCAGGCGGCATTGGCGATTTAGCAATTCAGTATGGTTATTATCGCTATGAAACGGCGATTTTGATTGTGGTGATTCTTCTGGTACAAATCATCCAGTGGGTCGGCGATGCTTGTGCGAATCATTTCTCAAAATAATATCCAACGCTTTGTAGTTCCTTTTCGAATACACTTGAGTTATCGCTTCTGTTATTACTCTACAGAAGCGATTTTTTTTACTTACAGGTCACTGATTTTTGGTTGCACCTCTAATGGTTTTTCGGTATGCTGATGGTGAGTTGTTTTTTTACAGCGAAAATTATATTTTAAAGGAGCAACACTATGACTCAAATTCCTAACTGTCCAAATTGCCAATCTGAATACGCTTATGAAGACCGTGGGCTGTTTGTTTGTCCTGAATGCGGAAACGAATGGCAAGAGCAACAAGCGATGGAAGAAGCACCCGTATATAAAGATGCCAACGGCAATATTTTAGTCGATGGCGATACAGTAACGGTCATCAAAGACTTGAAAGTCAAAGGCGCATCTGGCGCCATCAAACAAGGAACGAAAGTGAAAAACATCAAATTAGTCGAAGGCGACCACAACATTGATTGCAAGATCGATGGCTTCGGCGCAATGAAACTAAAATCAGAATTTGTAAAAAAAGGTTAAAAACAAAATCTTCCAGTCATCTTCATAATTTTTTCACCACTTTAATGGTAAAATAAGGTCAAAGATTAAAAGGGGGAATTTTATCGTGTATGGTATGGGCGGATACGGGTTCGGCTTTTTTTATGACCCGACTTTCATTCTTGTAATTATCGGTATGGTGATTTCGCTAGTAGCGTCAGCGTACGTCAAAAGTACCTTTAACAAATATGACAAAGTCAGAAGTAAAAATAATATTACCGGCACAAAAGCGGCGCAGTACATCTTGCAAAGCCAAGGAATCAATAATGTGGGTGTGCAAGCGATCGCTGGTGATTTGACGGATAATTACAATTCTGGCAACAAAATGCTGAGTTTATCGCAATCCACTGCACAATCAACTTCGGTAGCAGCAATCGGTGTTGCGGCCCATGAGTGTGGACACGCAGTCCAAGATGCCAAAGGTTATTTTCCTTTGCGTTTGCGTCATGCGATCGTACCGATCGCACCGATCGCTAATATCGGAACCAGCATCTCGATCCCATTGATTTTGATTGGGGTCCTATTACGAGGATCGTTTCTGATCAACTTAGGCTTGTTGGCTTTCTCATTGGCGTTTATTTTCCAATTAGTGACCTTGCCAGTCGAGTTCGATGCCTCAAAACGGGCGATCCGTATTTTGGCAGATGGTGGCTTGTTAACAGAAGATGAAGTACCACAAGCAAGAAGAGTGCTCTTTGCCGCAGCGTTGACGTATGTCGCAGCTGCCGTAGCAACCTTATTGCAGCTCTTACGTTTGATTATTTTATTCGGTAATAACAACCGTCGGAATTAGAAAATGGAAACAAATAATAACAAAGTGGCTCAATCAAGATTTCTTGGTTGAGCCGCTTTTTGTATGGAATATTATGATTTAACGAAAACTTTTGACAGGTGCTCTGTCCAAAAATCAGTAAAATCTTTGATGGTTCCATCTTTATTTAGCTGTGCCTGTTCAAATACTGATTTATTCTTACCGAATGGATCAATTGCGATAATTGTTCCAATCCCAGCACGCTTGGCAGCAAGCAAACCTGAATAAGCATCTTCGATAACAAGACAATCTGCAGGAGCTAAGCCCAATTTGCCAGCCGCTTTAAGAAAAATATCCGGTTGCGGTTTTCCAGGAAAAGAGCCATCGTCATAGACGATCTTATCCCAATCAAACCAGCGAGCTAAATCGAAAGTATCAAAATAAAAAGCAACATTCTCTTTAACAGTAGCGGTGGCGATCGTTAATGGAATCTGCTGGTCAGTCAGCTGATCAAGAGTCGCTTCAAGCCCCTTTGTCAATTGGAGATCGTTCTTATTTTGCAAGCAAAGCATACGATAATAGCTTTCTTTTTCTTCTGACAATACGGCGATCTCAGAGGCGGTCAAATGTTCTGAAATGAAATGTTTTAAAATCTCCGTATTCGTTCGACCATGGATATTTTTTAAAATATCCTCATCTGATAAACCATCTTTTGTATGATCATGAATCATGTGCAGCCAAGCAGCTTCATGTAGATGAGAGTCCAAAAACATTGTTCCGTTGAAATCAAAAATAATCCCTTTCATAGTTACGCTCCTATAGTGGTATTTTCGGTTGAATCAGCAATTTGCAGATCGACATATTGTGCATAGTGCTCTTGAACCTCTCGCGAGATCTGGCGATCCGTAATGAGTAAATCGAAATCATGTAAATTATAAAACACATAAAAATCATCGCGATTGAACTTTTTGTTATCAACGAGCAGATATTTCTTGCGAGAATTATTTAATGCGATCTGCTGCGCTTCTCCTTCTTCTGTACTGTAAGTAGAAATTGCTTCGTTGTGAACGCCATTTGAACTGATAAATGCTTTTGTAAACTTTAGTCTTCTTAAATTGTCGTTGGTGATTGGTCCCACAAATGCGCCGGTATTTTTACGGAAATCACCACCAATTAGTAAAATTTCTGGTCCATCTGCTTGCGCAAGAATATCAAAAACCGGGTAATTGTTTGTAATAATCCGAATTTTCTTGTTCAGTAAATGGGTCGCCAAAAGTTCGATTGTTGTACCTGGTCCTAAAAAAATTGTTTCGCCTTCTTGAATTGAGGAGGCTGCTGCGGCAGCAATTTCTTTTTTTTCTTGAATCTGCAGAGTGGCTTTTTCGGTGTGAGAAAGTTCTTGATCTAAAGTGTAGGAAAGACTTTGCGCCCCTCCATGGACACGTAGCAGCTTGCCCGATTTTTCTAATTCATCTAAATCTCTGCGAACGGTCATATCAGAAACATCTAATTGATTGATGATTTCATTAACGGTAAGGATTCCTTTTTTATTGACCATTTCTACGATAGTAAACAATCTTTCTTTTTTCAGCATCGTCTTCACCTCTAATTTAAGGATAATCTACCATATAATCGGATAACAGTCAATCTGTTTCAAACAAAAACAAACAATTATTTGCGTGATACATGTTTATTTCAATGGTTTTTATCATTTTTTTCGATTTTTGTGATTATTTATGTTTGTTTTTGTTGACAAATGTTTTGGATGCGATTACAATTCAATCAGTTAGAAAGTGTGGAAACTGATTATAGATTTGAGGAGAGATGTACATGCTTAAATTACCAGAAGATTTTATTTTTGGTGGAGCCACAGCAGCCTATCAGGTTGAAGGAGCCACTAAGGAAGGCGGCAAAGGCGCTGTTGCTTGGGATGATTTTTTAGAGGAACAGGGTAGATTCAGTCCCGATCCGGCAAGTGATTTTTATCATCAATATGCAAAGGATATTGAATTGTGTGAACGATTTGGTGTGAATGGGCTAAGATTATCCATTGCATGGAGTCGAATTTTTCCTGATGGTGATGGGGAACCGAACCCAGAAGGAATCGCTTTTTATCATCGTGTGTTCGAAGAATGTGCGAAAAGAAACGTAACGCCGTTTGTGACATTGCATCATTTTGATACCCCTAAACGTTTGTTTGACCAGGGAGATTTTTTGAATCGAGAAACAATAGAAGCATTCGTTTCCTATGCCATTTTTTGTTTTCATGAATTCAAAGAAGTGAAAGTGTGGAGTACCTTTAATGAAATCTATCCTGTTGCGACCAATCAATATTTGTTAGGCGTTTTCCCGCCAGGAATCAAATATGATTTTACAAAAATCATCGCCTGTCTTCATAATATGATGGTTGCCCATGCACGTGTAGTGAACTATTTCAAAGAAAACGAACTTCCAGGCGAAATCGGTGTCGTTCACTCATTGGAGACGAAATATGCGGCAACAGATGCTCCAGAAGATAAGCATGCAGCCTTTTTAGACGATGCATTGTCGATCCGCTTCTTATTAGATGCTACTTATTTAGGCTATTATTCAACTGAAACCTTGACTGCTCTTGATGAGATATGTGAAGCAAATCAAGCCAGCTATCATTTTCCTGAAGAAGATTTTGTCGAATTGAAAAAAGCCTCCACGCGTAATGACTATTTAGGGATCAATCACTACCAATGCCATTTTGTCAAAGCTTACGATGGAGAAAACGCGATCCATCATAATGGCACGGGTGAAAAAGGGACCTCTGTTTATAAAGTGAAGGGGATCGGAGAACGCATTTATAAAGAAGGAATTCCTCGAACAGATTGGGACTGGCTGATTTATCCAGAAGGGCTTTATGACTTGTTGTTGCGAATTAAAAGCGATTACCCGCATTACAACAAAATCTATATCACTGAAAACGGCATGGGGTATAAAGACCAGTTTGAAGATGGCATCATTATGGATCAGCCGAGAATCGACTATTTGAGAGTCTATTTGGAATCCTTAAGCAAGGCGATAACAGCTGGGGTAAATGTGAAGGGATATTTTTTGTGGTCGCTTATGGATCTTTTCTCATGGACAAATGGGTATAACAAAAGGTATGGCTTGTTTTATGTTGATTTTGAAACCCAGAAGCGTTACCCGAAAGAGTCAGCATACTGGTACAAATTAGTTAGTGAAACCAAAACGATTATTTAATAAGTAATAATGGAGGAAGAAAAGATGAATAAAGAGGAATTACAAATGCTTGGTTTTGAGATCGTTGCTTATTCAGGGGACGCTCGCAGTACATTATTGAAATTATTGAAAGAAGTAAGACAAGGGAACTTTGAGCATGTTGATTCAGCACTGAAAGAAGTCGACGAAAATTTAACCCTTGCACACAATTCGCAAACGAAAATTTTAGCGGAAGAAGCATCGGGAAAAGAGATGGAGATGGGATTCATTTTTATCCATGGACAGGATCATTTAATGACCACTTTGTTGCTGAGAGATCTGATTCAAGACTTTATTGCACTGTACAAGCAGAATCAAGGATAGGAGAAGAACGCTATGGATGGAATCATTAAACAAATCGAAAAAGGGAAACCGTTTTTTGAAAAAATCTCACGCAATAGTTATCTGGGAGCCGTTCGTGACGGATTTTTAACAGCGATGCCGGCTATTTTATTCTCAAGCATATTCATTTTGATTGCTGCGGTTCCTGAGATTTTTGGTTACCAATGGCCTGAAGCTGTCTCCACTTGGTTGTGGAAAGTCTATAATTATTCGATGGGGGTTGTAGGGTTACTTGTTTCAGCAACCACTGCTCGCTGCTTGGCTGATTCGATGAATCGCCGCTTACCGAAAAACAAAGTAATCAACACGACTTCTGTGATGCTGGCTTCTGTGGTAAGTTTCCTGTTGTTAAGCGTCTCTCCAATCGAAGGCGGATTTTCAACGGAATACATGGGGACAAAGGGGCTTTTGGCGTCCTTTGTCGCTGCATTTTTAACAGTTAATTTATATAAGTTTTGTGTGCTGAAAGATATTACCATTAAGATGCCTAAAGAAGTTCCTGGTACGATTTCGCAAACCTTCCGAGATATTTTTCCTTTCTCTTTTTCAGTATTTGCGGCCGTTTTAATTGATTTAGGTATTCGGCAAATTTTCCAAATCTCATTTGCAGAAGCAATCATTACTGTGCTGCAGCCATTATTCACAGCAGCCGACGGTTATTTAGGAATCGCTATTATCTGGGGAGCGATGGCGCTATTTTGGTTTGTCGGTGTTCATGGACCGTCGATCGTGGAACCAGCAATTGCAGCAATTATCTATGCCAATGTGGAAACCAATCTGCAATTGTTCAATTCCGGTGAGCAAGCTTCAAAAGTACTGACAGTCGGTTTAGGAAATTTTGTAGGAACTATGGGAGGAACTGGGGCCACATTGGTCGTTCCTTTTATCTTCTTACTCTTTGCTAAGTCTAAACAATTGAAGGCAGTCGGGAAAGCTTCCTTTATTCCAGTAAGTTTTGCTGTCAATGAACCATTGTTGTTTGCAGCACCCATGATTTTGAATCCTTATTTTTTCATTCCGTTTTTGTTAACACCAGTTGTAAACGTTTGCTTGTTTAAGTTTTTTGTCGATGTGCTAGGCATGAACAGTTTTATGTACGTTTTACCTTGGGCAACTCCGGCACCGATCGGTTTGGTTCTAGGAACAGGCATGGGGGTGTTAGCCTTTGTTTTAGCAGCGGTTCTAATCGTCGTTGACTTCCTGATCTATCTACCATTTTGTAAAGCATACGATGCTGTTTTAGTAGAGCAAGAAGCACAAAAAGCGGAAGTGATCGCAACCGAAGAAGGTGCTTCTGCTGCTATACGTGAGGAAGTACCTGTGGCAGCGAGACAAATTATCAGCGATACAAATAAAGAAATCAATGTGTTGGTGCTTTGTGCTGGAGCAGGGACAAGTGCGATGTTAGCTAATGCTTTAAAAGAAGGTGCATCTGAATCGAAAGCACCGATCAGTGCAATGGCGGGTGCTTATGGTTCTCATTACGAAATGCTGAAGGATTTTGATATGGTGGTCTTAGCACCGCAAGTCAATTCTTACTATGATGATATCAAAGAAGATACCGATCGCTTAGGAATCAAGCTGGTTGCGACAAAAGGAGCAGAATATATCGGATTAACGAGAGATCCTGAAAAAGCCGTTCAATTTATTCTGAGCCAATTTCAATAAAGGAGGAGCAAATGAATGAAAAAGGGAGCTTGGTTGCGTAAAGTCGCTTTATTTGCAGCTGTGATAGGGACTTTGGGGGCTGTTTCAAAAACAGTTGAAGCATCTGCCAGCGAGTTTATTCGCGGAGCAGATATTTCAATCTTGTCAGATATGGAAAAATCTGGTGCAAAATATTATGAAGATGGTATTTCAAAAGATGCCTTAGAGATTCTAAAAAATAATGGTGTCAACTATGTTCGACTGCGTTTGTGGCAGGATCCTTATAATAGTAACGGAGAAAGTTATGGGGCAGGGACAAATGATCTGGAAACGACGATTGCCCTTGCAAAACGAGCAAAAAGTCTTGGACTCAACGTGTTGCTAGATTTCCATTACAGTGATTTTTGGGTTGATCCTGGGAAACAGAATGTTCCTAAAGCGTGGCAAGATCTGACCTTTGAAGAAATGAATACGGCATTGTATGACTATACAAAGAACGTTCTGTCGGAAATGAAGCAGCTAGACGTTTATCCTGATATGGTTCAGATCGGCAATGAACTGAATAGTGGCATGCTCTGGCCTTATGGCAAGTCTTGGGGAGAAGACGGGGGAGAGTTTGATCGATTGGCTACTTTTTTGAAGTCTGGTGTCCAAGCTGTTCGAGACACTCAACCTAAAACAACTCCAGTAATGCTCCACTTAGCTGATGGTGGCGATACAGGAGCATTTACTTGGTGGTTTGATGAAATCACCAGTCGGGGTGTGTCATTTGATTTAATTGGAGTATCGTATTATCCGTATTGGCACGGTTCAATGAATGAACTTCAAACCAATATGAATACGATCAGTCAACGGTATGGCAAAGAAGTGATCGTAGTTGAAACAGCTTATGGGCATACAACAGCGAATGCAGATACTATGCCAAATGCCTTTGGCGAAGCCGAAGCAGCGGCGGGGGGATATGAACCAACGCCGTCAGGACAAGCAGAGTATTTGCTGGATCTAGCCGATCGTATTCAAGCGGTGCCGAATGATCGCGGGGCGGGCTTCTTTTACTGGGAACCTCTTTGGTACAACGGAAACGTGAGTTGGGCAACACAAGCAGGTATGAATTATCTCGGTGTTCAATCCACTATGGGAAACGAATGGGACAACCAGGCGATGTTTGATTTTGCTGGAAACGCCTTGCCAAGCTTGCGTGCGTTTAAACAAGCAGGGACGCAAACAAATCTGGTTAAAAATGCAAGTTTCGAGAGCGATGGACCAACGACCAGTCCTTCTGATTGGCAAACGTGGTTTCAACAAGGAACAGCTGAAGGTACGATCAAAACGGAAGCAGGGACTTTTTTTGGAGACTACAAATTAACTTTTTGGAAGGACCAAGCTTACGAGGCATCAGCTTATCAAAATATTAGTGGCATCAGCGATGGAACTTACACATTGAGTGCCTACGTAATGTCTGGGGGAGAGTTTGATACCAATCAGTTATATATCAAAAATTATGGTGGAGCGGAACTAAATACTGCGGTTGATAAAACCAGTGAATGGACAAAAATTACAATCAAAGACATTCCAATTACAACAGGTGTTTGTGAAATCGGGGTTTATAGCAAGGCTTCAGCAAATGCTTGGACGAACGTTGATTTTGTTTCGTTGGTGAAACAATAGTCTAAGGATTGCTGCGATTGATCCTCAGAGCTCCCTTTCAACCGCATCACTAGCGTAGAAGGCAGGAATCGAACCTGCACCTCGTCTTTGCCAAAAATAACCAGAAATACGTTCCGATCATTTTTACCAAAACGAGTAAAGCGCCAGACTTCATCTACACTTTGTATTATGCCAAAGAGAGTTCAACGATTTCGTAAGAAGCAATGAAAAATTTGCAAAAAGTTGTGTAGAAAACATGAAGGTTGCTTAAGAAAGAATAACCATAGAACTTAGTCGTGAAAAAGAAGGAACCAGCTGTATCGATAAGTAAAGCGCTTTGTCTGGAAACCTCGTTTTTTTCTGAAAAAAACAGATAAAGTTTTCTTGACATTTGCTAGGTGAGAATGTATCATTCTGTTTGGGCACTCTTTACAAGAGTCAGAAAGTGATTTAGAATTTTCGCTCCCTATTCATTTATGGATAGGGAGCTTTTATTATTTTCTAAATGCTTTTCCTGTAAAATAGATTAAAGGAGTTTTTCAGTTTATGACAAAATATATTTTTGTAACCGGCGGTGTGGTTTCTTCTATTGGTAAAGGGATCGTAGCAGCATCATTAGGACGTCTGTTGAAAAATCGCGGCTTGAAAGTAACGATTCAAAAATTCGATCCGTACATCAACGTCGATCCAGGAACGATGAGCCCATACCAACATGGTGAAGTATTCGTAACCGATGATGGAGCAGAGACCGACTTAGACTTAGGTCACTATGAACGCTTTATCGATATCAATTTGAACAAATACTCAAATGTAACAACTGGAAAAATCTATTCAGAAGTTTTGCGGAAAGAGCGTAAAGGAGAATACTTAGGCGCGACTGTTCAAGTGATCCCGCATATCACCAATGAGATCAAAGAAAAAATCATGCGGGCAGCCAAAATGACTGATTCAGATGTGATCATTACAGAAGTCGGCGGTACAGTAGGGGATATTGAATCATTGCCATTTCTAGAAGCTTTGCGTCAAATGAAAGCAGACGTAGGTTCAGACAATGTGATGTACATCCACACCACGCTGATTCCTTATTTGAAAGCAGCGGGCGAAATGAAAACCAAACCGACCCAACACAGTGTGAAGGAACTGCGCGGCTTAGGGATTCAACCAAATATCTTGGTCGTTCGTACAGAACAACCCGTAGGACAATCAACGAAAAACAAATTGGCCCAATTCTGTGACGTGGCACCAGAAGCCGTGATCGAATCTCGTGACGTTGAGACCCTTTATTCGATTCCATTGGCACTGCAAGCGCAAGGCATGGATCAAATCGTGTGTGATCATTTGAAACTGACTGCACCAGCTGCTGACATGACTGAATGGCAAGCATTGGAAGAAAAGGTACTGAATTTGAAGAAAAAAGTACGTATCGCATTAGTCGGAAAATACGTGGAATTGCCAGATGCTTATCTATCAGTTGTCGAAGCCTTGAAACATTCTGGTTTTGCCTTTGATGCAGACATCGAGATCGATTGGATCAAAGCCCAAGAAATCACACGAGAAAACGTGGATTCTTACTTAGGTGAAGTAGACGGTATTCTTGTTCCTGGTGGATTCGGTGATCGCGGGATTGAAGGAAAAATCGAAGCGATCCGATATGCTCGGGAAAATGATGTGCCATTCTTAGGGATTTGTCTAGGGATGCAAATGGCTTGTGTGGAATATGCCCGCAATGTCGTTGGCTTGGAAAATGCCAATTCCGCAGAAACCGATCCTGAAACAGCCAACAACATCATTGATTTGATGGCTGACCAAGAAAACATCGAAAACTTAGGTGGGACATTGCGCTTAGGCTTGTACCCATGTAAAGTGAAGAAAGGCACCAAAACAGCTGCAGCTTATGACGGAGAAGAAGTTGTTCAAGAACGTCACCGTCATCGTTATGAATTCAACAACAAATACCGTGAAATCTTTGAAGCAAACGGGATGGTTTTCTCAGGTGTGTCACCAGACAATCGTTTGGTTGAGATCGTTGAGATCCCAGAAAACAAATTCTTCGTGGGTTGCCAATTCCACCCAGAATTGATTTCTCGTCCAACTCGCCCACAACGCTTGATCAAAGCATTTGTTGGAGCTTCATTAGACAACCGCCAAGCATAATAATCGCTAGCGGCAAACCAAGGAATGAATGTGCGAAACTCCTCATCTCAAGATGGGGAGTTTTTTTGAGTTGCGCCATCCCAATAATCCGTAAAAGGTTGAAACTTGCGTGAGCGCTGGTGGAAATCATCTGTTTCTGCACACAAAAAACTTCCGTCAAAACGACCGGAAGTTTCTGGCTGATGCATTATTTTTCGCTAGCAGTTCGAATGAAATCCGCCAGCGGGAAACCCATGTTGATTTGCTGGTGACTAGAGAGGATTATTCTTTTAGCTTATACCCTTGATCTAAGAGCATTTCCTCTGTACGTTCCATACTGATCCCATTTTCGGTGTTTCCTTCGAAACTAACCCCAGGCAATTGTTTCGCTGAATCATAATCCAACTCATCATAATTGATGGTCAAGGATTCAGTCGCTTCACTATCTGTATAGTCGAGGGAATAGTCCAACCCTTTGACTTGCTGATACTGTTCTGCGATCGGATCAAGCACGGTTTGTGCTTCTTCTTTAGTCGTTACCCCGATCGCTGAATAAGGCATGACATTGTTCGCAGTCTGAGTTTTTACTTTATCGCCTTCATAAGTGAAGACCAGTTCCATCGAAACCCCATTTTGATCCATTGTGAATGTTTTGGTTTCTTCTTTAGCCCCCGAGCTACAGCTTGCCAAGAAAAGAACTCCGATGACTGCCAAAAATCCAATAAGCGCTTTTTTCATTTTATCCCTCCTTTTTTACATAATAATATAGCCGCTTTCACAAGGCTATTCTTATGCTCAAAAGAGAAAGAAGAAAGGATTTGCTGGAAGATTATGATAAAATAACGAAAAAATATGTGAAATTTTTCTCGAATTTTCACATGCCGATTTGTTATCTAACGACCACAGACAGAAGAGCAAAACCTTACAGAATCCTAGACTTTCAGAAAAGATGATGAAAATGCTGGATTTTTATATTTGTGCAATCTTTTTTTGAAAAGAGAAATTCCTCTTTTTAGTAGCAAATACCGCAAATCTTTGCTAAAATAGCATTGTCGGTTAAGCATTGCTTAACAAATAAAGTTTTTCAAAACTTAGGAGGAATTTTTTATGCCAGTAGTATCAGGAGCTGAATTCTTAAAAGCTGCTCGTCAAGGCGGATATGCAGTCGGCGGATTCAACACAAACAACTTAGAATGGACACAAGCGATTTTAAAAGCTGCTGAAGCGAAAAAAGCGCCAGTTCTAATCCAAACTTCAATGGGTGCTGCCAAATATATGGGCGGATACAAAGTTGCTAAAGACATCGTTACAAACTTGGTTGATTCAATGAACATCACTGTTCCCGTTGCAATCCACTTAGACCACGGTGATTATGATGCAGCAATGGAATGTATCGAAGTTGGTTACACTTCTGTTATGTTTGATGGCTCTCACTTACCATTTGAAGAAAACTTGAAATTGGCTAAAGAAGTTGTCGAAAAAGCACACGCAAAAGGCGTTTCTGTTGAGTGTGAAGTTGGTTCAATCGGCGGAGAAGAAGATGGAATCATCGGTTCTGGCGAATTAGCTGACATCGAAGAATGTAAACAAATGGTTGCAACTGGTATTGATTACCTAGCTTGCGGAATTGGTAACATTCACGGTCAATACCCTGAAAACTGGAAAGGCCTTGCTTTTGACCACTTACAAGCAATCGCTGATGCAGTAGGTTCTGATGTACCATTAGTATTACACGGTGGTTCTGGTATTCCTCAAGACCAAATCGAAAAAGCAATCTCAATGGGTGTTTCTAAAGTAAACGTAAATACTGAATTCCAATTATCATTTGCTAAAGCAACTCGTGAATACATCGAAGCTGGCAAAGATAAAGAAGGTAAAGGATTCGACCCTCGTAAATTATTAGCACCAGGTGTTGCTGCAATCGTTAAAGATGCAGAAGAACACATCGACTGGTTCGGTTCAGCTGGTAAAGCTTAATCTTAATCAAAGATCAAAACTCTTAGAATCACTGATTCTAAGAGTTTTTTTGTTTTCCAAGAAAATATTCTTGATGCGGGGATCAAAAATATCCTGCATCTTTTTTCTTTGAGTGATCTGTGCTAAAATTGGAATGATACACATAAATTAAAAAAGAGTATAGGTGGAATTCCATGAAAAAAATTGTCATCAACGGCAATCGTCCCTTAAAAGGTGAAGTCACCATTAGCGGCGCAAAAAACAGTGCAGTCGCATTGATCCCGGTAGCGATCTTAGCTGATTCACCGGTCATTTTAGAAGGAGTGCCTGACATCCAAGATGTGCACTCATTAATTGAGATTATCGAAATCATGGGTGTGAAGACCCATTTTGAAAACAATACGCTAGAGATCGATCCGACAAACATCGTTTCGATCCCGATGCCTAACGGAAAAATCAACAGTCTACGAGCTTCTTACTATTTCATGGGGGCATTGTTGGCGAAGTTTGGTGAAGGCGTCGTTGGATTGCCTGGCGGCTGCTTCTTAGGCCCGCGACCAATCGATTTGCATATTAAAGGCTTCGAAGCACTTGGCGCAAAAGTCACCAACGAACATGGTGCCATGTACTTGCGTACCGAAGAAGAAGGCTTGACTGGTGAACGAATCTTCCTAGATATGGTCTCCATCGGAGCAACCATCAATGTGATGCTGGCAGCAGTAAAAGCGAAAGGCAAAACGATCATTGAAAATGCCGCACGAGAACCTGAGATCATTGATGTTGCGACCCTTTTAAATAATATGGGAGCGAAAATCAGAGGTGCAGGTACCAATGAAATTCGTATCGAAGGCGTGGAAGAATTGCACGGTTGTCGTCATTCCATCATTCCAGACCGGATCGAAGCAGGAACCTACCTTTCTTTAGCCGCAGCAGCGGGGGAAGGTGTTACTGTCAAAAATGTGATTTATGAGCATTTAGAAAGCTACATTGCGAAATTGGAAGAAATTGGCGTACGAATGGATATCAGCGAAGATGAAATCTATGTGCATCCCTCAAAAGACTTGAAACCAGCGACTGTGAAAACCTATCCTTATCCAGGATTTGCCACAGACCTGCAACAGCCGATCACACCATTATTGCTAAAAGCAAACGGAACGTCGGAGATCATGGACACGATTTACGCCAAACGGGTCAACCATATTCCTGAATTAGCACGGATGGGCGCACAAGCAACGACAGAAGGCAACATGATTTTTGTTAGCGGACCGAGCCAATTGCACGGAGCAGAAGTTGTCGCTTCTGATTTGCGAGCAGGAGCTTGTCTTGTCATTGCCGGATTGATGGCGACTGGCACGACCAGCGTCTTTAATGTCGAGTATATTTTGCGCGGCTATGATCATATCATCGAAAAACTAACGGCTCTTGGAGCTGATATTCAAATGATAGAGGAGTAATTATGAGCGATTATCTTACGATGGCAGAGTTGGAAAACAAAACCTTAAAAGAGATCTACACCTTTGCCAAAGAGTTTCGAATTCCTTATTACAGCCAGATGAATAAAAAAGAATTGTCATTGGCTGTGATACGGGCGCAGGCGGAAAAACAAGGCTTCTTTTATATGGAAGGAATCTTGGATATCGTAGGTCAAGAAGGCTACGGTTTTTTACGCCCAATCAACTACGGACCGAGTGCAGAAGATATCTATATTTCTTCGTCACAGATTCGTCGGTTTAGTTTGCGTAATGGTGATAAAGTCGCCGGTAAGGCGCGCCCGCCCAAGGAATCTGAGCGCTATTATGGATTGATGCACGTTGAGTCTGTTAATGGTAAAGATCCAGAAGATGCCAAAGAGCGTCCGCATTTTCCAGCGCTGACGCCGCTTTATCCGAATCGTCATTTAAAATTAGAAACAACGTCAGGACGCCTTTCTACGCGGATGATCGACATGCTGTCGCCAGTGGGTTTTGGACAACGGGGACTGATCGTTGCTCCGCCTAAAGCTGGGAAAACCAGTATCTTGAAAGAAATTGCCAATGGGATCACTGATAACTATCCTGAGGTGGAGTTGATCGTTCTTTTGATCGACGAGCGCCCAGAAGAAGTGACTGATCTGGAACGCAGTGTCAAAGGCGATGTTGTTTCTTCAACCTTTGACCTGCAGCCTAGCAATCATACCCGTGTTTCTGAATTGGTACTAGAACGGGCGATGCGTTTGGTGGAAGACAAGCGTGATGTCGTGATTTTGATGGATAGTATCACTCGTTTGGCAAGAGCCTACAACTTAGTGGTACCGCCAAGCGGACGCACACTAAGCGGCGGGATCGATCCAGCTGCTTTGTACAAACCGAAGAAATTCTTTGGTGCTGCCCGCAATATTGAAGAAGGCGGCAGTTTGACGATTCTTGCCACCGCACTGGTGGATACCGGCAGCCGCATGGATGATGTCATCTATGAAGAGTTTAAAGGAACCGGCAATATGGAGCTGCAGCTTTCTCGCAGCTTAGCAGAACGTCGGATCTTCCCTGCGATCGACATCAAGAAATCTGGTACCCGTAAAGAGGAATTGCTGATGAGCAGCGAGCAATTGGAAGAAACCTGGCGCTTACGCAACAACATGTTGGGGGATTCCTTGGAGTTCACAGAACAATTCATTCAATTCTTGCGTAAAACGAAGAACAATGAAGAGTTTTTAGCGGCTTTTCATGATGTCCATTTCGGAGACAAACGGCAAAAAAGAAATATAAAAAGATAATTGCATCTAAAAACCAAACATGGTAAGATAGTCATGTTGTAAAATCGACAAATCAACTCTGGTGAAGCAAATGAGCCAGGGCAAAGGAGAGAAGAAGAAATGAAACAAGATATCCATCCAGATTATCATCCAGTTGTATTCATGGACTCAACTACTGGTTTCAAATTCTTATCAGGTTCTACAAAGAATTCTCAAGAAACTGTTGAGTGGGAAGACGGCAACACGTATCCATTGATCCGTGTCGAAGTAACTTCTGATTCACATCCATTCTACACTGGACGTCAAAAATTCACACAAGCAGACGGACGTGTGGACCGTTTCAACAAAAAATACGGTCTCAAAGACACAAACGCTGCAGAATAATTTTAGACAAAAACAAAATAAATGTTGTTGCAACATTATTAAGAGCCTTCCTTATCAAAGGAAGGCTCTTTTTTTGCTGTTAAGCAGCTTTTCAATTTAGGTAGGAGTAAGACCCTTAAAAATTAAAGGTTTTATTGATCGATCCATTAAAGAACTAATAATTCTTGTAGAAAACCAAACATATCTGCAAAAGCGCTATTTTGAACACAAAAGCTGCTAGTAGAAAAAGGTTTTTTTATTTTACCAGAGGAGCAAATCGCTCGTAGAAGCAATAAAAATCCTATAATCTTCAATCGTTGTTCCTATTCGTTAAGTCTAAAAGGATTCGGCCACACTTTATCCAACACTTTCACTATTCATACAAAAGTGTTGAGAAAAATTAAAGAAATCAAGTGATACCAATACTTTTTAAGTTGGCATACTCTTTGCTAATAAAAAGTGAAAGGATAGGAGGAATGGAAATGGTAACAATAATTCTTGTCAGCCATGGGGAATTATCTCAAGGATTAAAACAAACAGCCACGATGATCATAGGAGATAGTATTCCTATTTATGCTTTGTCTGCATTTAGAGACGAGGATGAACCTGTTTTAAAGCAAATAAACAGAATGCTTAGGGAGACAGATACAAACAATACGTATATATTAACAGACATTTTAGGGGGGAGTGTTAATAATGACATGATGACGCTTATAAAAGAACACCCAGAGATACAACTGATTACAGGAATGAATTTACCGCTGGTTATTTCTTTAGCAACGCATTGCGGACCGATTAATGAAAATGATTTAAGTAATATTATCCTAGAGAGCCAAAACTCTCTCGTGGATTGTAAGAAATTATTGGTAGGATTAACCGCCGAAGGAGATGAACTATGATTAAGTTAGTACGTATTGATCACCGATTATTGCATGGACAAGTTGTTTTTTCTTGGAGTAAATCACTGAATATTAACCGAATCATTGTAGCCAATACTGAAGCTGCAAAAGATGATTTCAAGAAAATGTCTTTAAATCTATCTAAGCCGACAGGGGTAAAATTACATATTTTTTCTGTGGCGGAGCTATTAGAAAAAATACCCAAAATTGAGACTTTGAATGAGAATATTATGCTGATTTTTGGGAACACAAAGGAGGTAAGAAAATTTTGTGAAGCATATCCAAAAATAAAAGAAATCAACTATGGGGGGATTATAAAAAAAACAGGTTCCAAACAATTCAGCAATGCAGTCTTTTTAAACGAAGAAGAAATTGCTGATGCGAAATGTTTAAAAGAGCAGGGAATCGCTCAATTTATACAACAGGTTCCAACCTCTAAGAAAGAGGATTTAAACACAATGATATAAAGGGGGAAGGAAGATGATCATCCAATCAATTGCTTTAGGTTTAATTGGTGTTTTTTGTATTTTAGATTCAAGACTGCTGGGAAGAATGAATTTTGAACGGCCGCTTATTGTAAGTACACTGGTTGGTTTGGTTTTGGGGGATTTAGAAAAAGGATTAATGGTTGGTGCTTCATTGGAGTTAATGTCCTTGGGTATCGTCAATATCGGTGCAGCAGCACCGCCGGATATGAACATGGCATCGATCATTGCGACTTCTTTTGCTATTTTGTCCAATGCCAATGCTGAAACAGCCTTAACCATTGCGATTCCAATCTCTGTTTTAGGACAGATGTTAGGCATTCTGATGCGTACGATTTTGTCAAATTTGACACACGTTGCAGATAAATTTATCGAGAGAAGTGAATATCAAAAAGCAAGGAGAATTCACATATTGTATGGGACAGCCCTCTATAGCTTAATGTACTTTCTTCCGATTTTTCTAGCAATCTATTTTGGAACGAACTTGGTATCACAAATCGTGGAAGCTATCCCGGAATGGTTAACGAACGGGCTTACTGTCGCAAGTAAAATTTTACCAGCATTTGGTTTTGCGTTACTGTTGCAAACAATGTTAACCAAAAAACTTGTTCCCTTTTTATTACTGGGCTTTTTGATTACTGCCTATTCTAATTTAAGTGTGACTGGTGTAGCTGCTTTTGCTTGTATTACCGCTTTTGTAATGATTCAAATTCATAGTAAAGAGACTGGCAACAGTCATGGAGAACCTGATCCATTAGATGAATTATAAGGAGGGAAACTTAATGAAGAAAAAAGATCAGAACGCTTGGAAATACCGGCAATTTTTATGGCGATCTTGGGCCATTCAATCCTCTTGGAATTATGAACGTCAAATGAATATGGGCTTCATGTATGGAATCGCCCCCATACTAGATGAGATATACAAAGAGTCGAAAGACGATGCTTTGAAAAAAGAGGCGTATGAACGGCATATGAGATATTACAACTGCACCCCCAAAACGAGTGCTTTTGTATTGGGATTAGCTGCATCCATGGAAGAACAGTATCACGAAGATCATGAAAACTTTAATCCTGAATCAATTACCGCTGTGAAAACATCTCTAATGGGACCACTGTCAGGCATAGGGGATTCATTCTTTCAAGGAACTATCCGAGTGTTAGCTTTTGGTTTGGGAATCAATTTAGCTCAACAAGGCAGTATTTTGGGCCCCATTTTAGCAATGATTATTTCATTTGTACCTTCTTTCTTAGTTACTTATTATGGTGGGAAAATCGGCTATACCATGGGAAATAAGTATCTAGCCAAACTTTATCAAGAAGGGTTGATGGATAAAGTAATGTATGTATGTTCGATCGTCGGTTTGATGGTAATTGGCTCGATGATCGCCAGTATGATCGGCATTACGACGCCTATTCAGATGAATGATGCGTTTGTTTTACAAGAAGTGTTAGACAATATCATGCCGCAGCTTCTTCCATTAGGTCTGACATTTCTCATGTATTGGTTGTTGCAAAAGAAAGTCAAAACTGGCTGGATGTTGACAATTTGTCTAGCTGGCGGCATTGTGCTGAGCTTGTTAGGTATATTGCAATAGGAATGAACCAGAAACTTTGGTTAAAAAATAAATAAGGAGGAATTCAAAATGCTGAATTCAAAAGAAATTATTAAAGAAATTGCTGCTAAGAAAGAAGTGAAATCGATCGTGTTTGTAGGATGCGGGGCATCCAAGGCAGATCTATACCCTGCGAAATATTTTTTAGAGCAAAATGCCAAAACATTACGTATTAGTCATTATACAGCCAATGAGTTCAATCATGCAACGCCAGTATCTGTTGATGATACGACTATCGTTATCTCTGCTTCTTTAGGCGGTACCACACCAGAAACTGTTGAAGCAAATGCAGTTGCTAAAGAAAAAGGGGCAACGGTGATCAGCCTAACACAAAGTGTGGATTCGCCTTTGACAAAAGATGCCGACTATGTGATTTATCATCGCTTCGGCGAAAACTATGCAGCAAAATTAGAAAAAACAGGTTACTGTTTAGAGTTGGCAGTAGAGATTTTACACCAAATTGAAGGGTATGCCCATTATCAAAAGATGGAAAAAAGTTTTGCGAAAATTTATGACTTGGTACAAACCAGTGCTGAATCTGCTCGTAAAGATGCAAAGAAATTTGCTCAAAGATTCAAAGATGAGGAAGTTATTTATGTGATGAGCAGTGGAGCAACACTAGAAACAGCCTATTCTACATCGATTTGTTTATTGATGGAAATGCAATGGATCCATTCAGGAACTTTTCATTCCGGTGAATTCTTCCATGGTCCCTTTGAGATTGTTGATAAAAATATTCCATTTATCCTATTGATGAATGATGGAAAAACGAGAAGCATTGATGCAAGAGCGCTGGCTTTCCTTGAACGTTTTGACACAAAAACTGAAGTGGTAGATGCTTTGGATTATGGATTATCTGCACACATTGAGAAAGAAGTGGTAGATTATTTTAATCCATTCGTTATCACGGCTGTGTTTAGAGTATATGCAGAAGAGTTGGCTGCAGCAAGACAGCATCCACTAACGAAAAGACGATACATGTGGAAATTGTCTTATTAATAGATAAAGAAGTGATAACAAGGTTGGCTTATAGTTTTTAAGCCAACCTATTCCCTTAATTAGACGTTTTTTACCTATGCTAGAATACAGGTAATATGATAGATGGTGAAAGCAGGTGGAAACTTGAAGCGGTTAGATGATTATTTGTATCAATTGACTCTAGAAGTGAAAACAACGAATGCGATCAATTATTCAGCAAGTAATATTTCACAATTTTTTCAGCTCGAGCGAAGTACGATCAGCAGCTATTTGAATGAAGGGGTTCGGCAAGGGAAGTATATAAAAGTGAAAAATTATCCAGTTTTATTCTTACATAAAAAGGCGCTAGAATGCTTAGATATCTTTACTTCACAGACGGAAATTGATTCATTGGAGAGCTTGTTATGGTATAAGAAAGTCCCAGCGCTTGATCAGGTGATCGGTGCTAAAGGCAGCTTGAAAGAAGTGATTGATCAAATCAAGACAGCGGTTCTTTATCCAGGACAAGGACTGCCTTTATTACTGATTGGTGCCAGCGGCTCAGGGAAAACGTTTATGGCAAATAAAATTTTCGAGTATGCGGTGGAGGAAAAAGTAATCGATAAAAATGCGCCATTTATCGCTTATAACTGTGCACAATATGTAAATAATCCCGAATTATTATCGGCAGCTTTGTTTGGTTATACAAAAGGCGCATTTACTGGTGCAACGGAAGAACACCATGGCGTTATTGAGAAAGCTAATGAAGGGATCTTGTTCCTGGATGAAGTGCACCGCTTATCGGAAGAGGGGCAGGAGAAATTGTTTACCTTTATGGATTCTGGCGAATTTTCCCCGATGGGTGATAACAGCATACGCAGAAAATCTAAAGTTCGGCTCATTTTTGCTACAACTGAAAATATTTACAAGACATTTTTGCCGACTTTTGTCCGGCGAGTTCCAGTAGTTGTCAATTTGCCAAGATTTCATCAACGACCTTCATTAGAACGATTAGCGATAATTGATGAATTTTTTATTTCAGAAAGTAAAATATTAAATAGAAAATTATCGGTTTCTAATGCTCTGATTCATTTTTTGCTAGATAGTGACTTTGAAGGCAATGTGGGGAATATCAAAAATATTGTTAAATATGCTTGTGGAAATGCGTACATTCATCAAAAAAATCAACCATTGATCCAAGTCAGATTGTTGGATATGCCATTAGAATATAGCTGTAAATATAAGGAAAAATTAGACAAGCCAAGAAAGAAAAAAACAGATCGACTTTATTACCCTAAAGAAACGCGACAGTTGCGTTTAGAGAGAAAAAACCATCTGCTAGTGAAATTTTTTGAACAATTGATTCAAGAATTTTTTGATATGATTACACACAAAACTGATGCGTCGATCTTTATCAACAAAATGGTGGAAAAAGTCACTCAAATTATGGATAGTTTGATCTTTCAAGAGGACTATGAAAAAGAACAGTCTTTGTATACTATTTTAATTTATCATATTCGGCAAACAATTGATTTTCTGCGTGACAGCTATGGATTTGAGCAAGATGGAAATCGTGTTGTTGCACTAGCAAATTATTTATTCATGAAAGATAATCAGGTGCTTGCGGAAGAAGATCTGCAAAGAGATGGTCTACAAGAGCAGCTAAGTGATTTTTTATCAAGTGTAATGGAAACATCTTATTGGTTTGCAAAAAAAATTTTAACTATACTGTCAGAACGATTAGATCAGCCGGTTTATACGGAAGATATTTTCTTTATTACTATTTATTTGTATAGTTTAAACATTACGAATGTGACTACAGGAATTAAGAGTATTGTCTTAGCACATGGGTATTCAACAGCAAGCAGCATGGCAAATGTTGCGAATCGTTTATTAAACAAAAATGTCTTTCATGCATATGATATGCCACTAGATATTACTTTAGAGAAAATAGAGGCACAGCTTATTCGTTTTCTCGAAGAGTATCGAACAGATTCAGGATTGATTCTTTTGGTCGATATGGGTTCTTTAAACCAAATTGGAAAAGGTCTGAGTGATCATTTGAAAGGACCCTTGCTTGTTTTTGACCATGTCAATACGCCGCTTTTGTTAGAAGTAGGACAATCTATTTTAGAAGACAAAAGCATCGCTGAAATTGAACAGAAAATTGATCCCCAGCTGGTTTTGCAAAAGCAATTGCTGTTTCCGTCAACGAGAAAAAAGAAAGCAATTATTACCTGTTGTTACACCGGTATAGGAAGTGCAACCCAGATTCAAGAAATTTTAACGAAATGTTTGGGTGATTCTGTGAAAGAACTGATGATTATTCCATACGATTATAAAAAATTAAGTAAAAATAAAAAATATGAGATGCCGTTTCACTTATATGATGTAATGATGATTGTCGGAACAGAGGACCCAAAAATTTCGGGAATACCGTATATTGGATTAGATCGTTTGATTAATGGGGAAGCCATTGGTGAGTTTCTTCGATTGTTGGGAAAAGAAATTACCATTGAATCTGAGAATCTGCAAGAGGCATTAATTTTCCGTTTTTCCATTGGTAAAATCGTTGAAAATTTGACGATATTAGATCCCGATAAAGTATTGGCATCTGTCCAAAAAGCAATTCGAGAAACAGCTGAATTAATGGAAATCGAATTTTCTAATAATCAGCTTTTTCTTTTATATTTACACTGCAGCTGTATGATCGAGAGGATTTTACGTAAAGAAAGTGTTGATGATCAAAGCGACATTGAACAGTATAAAAAAGAAAATAGAGAAGATATAGAAAAAATTCGAGCGGCCTTTTATGATATTGAAGCAGAATATACTATTCAAATACCGGATTTAGAACTAAGAATATTAAATGATATCATTCAGGGATAGGAGTGCAATAGGATGACTACCGGAATTATTTTTGATATGGATGGTGTTTTGATTGATAGTGAAGAGTTTTATTTCAAAAGAAGAATGGATTTCTTTCAAAAGATCAAGATCGCACCAGGATCCATAAACATGGAAGAGTATGTCGGAAAGACGGAAAAAGGAATCTGGGAAACTTTAGTTCCTAATGATCAAGCGTTGCGAAGCAAGTTGTATTTATTGTACAAAAAGTATCAAAAAGATTATCCCATCAATTTCCAGCAAGTTTTGCGAAAAGAGGCAGAACCTTTACTCAGAGAATTAAAAAAAGAACGAGTAAAGATTGGATTGGCCTCGTCCTCACCATTGCGAGAGATAGAAAACATGCTTTCTCAGTGTAATCTTGAAAAATATTTTGATTGCGTTAGTAGTGGGGAATCCCTGAGAAAAAGCAAGCCTCATCCAGAAATTTATCTGAAACAAAAGCAAGCGCTCGCGTGTTCTTATTTTTTTGCGATAGAAGACTCAGTGGTGGGGATTAAAGCCGCAAAAGCAGCAGAAATATATACCATAGCTTTAAAACAGTCATTTTATATTGATCAATCAGAGGCGGATGAACAAATTAGCGAGTTGAACGAAATTCCACAAATTCTAAGAAGAAAGACACTTGTCTAAAGATTCTTGGCAGTAAAAATTTTTTCAGGAACAATTCCCTTGATGAGACCTAAGTTCGGCTAGTTAAGAGAAGGGTTGGTCATTCTTAAATCTTTGTTGATCAATAATGGTAAGAAATGTGAGCCTCATCTACACATAGATGCGTCTTTTAATGTCTGATTATCAACGCTTGTTATGCAAGGCTATTGAATGATTTTTATCAGTACTGTATTTAAAAAAACCAGAACTCCTATCCGGAATTCTGGTTTTTTTGTTTATATTTGACAATTTCTATAGGCCAGACGCTGGCGAGGAGTCAATGCTTGTGGATGCAAATCAAAAAATGAGTATTATTTTGACGACTTAAAGTGTATTTGAATAGAAGAAAACGTAAGATATGGCAATCAAGCAAACCAACAATAAACCAGAGAGTGACAGAAAAAGCAGCATGATTCGTTTCTTCTTCAATCCAAGTACAAGTATCACTACATTCAATAGAAAGAAAACAAGTAAAATCGCTAAATATTCCATAACTGGTCCTCTTTTACGTTTTTATTTATCTTACCAGAGATTGGCTGCTTTTCCTAGCAGAAATTGGCTGAAAATGGCTTATTCAAGCGTCTTTCAAAATACTGTAAGTTAAATGAATGAAGGAAAATCAAGAGAACTTTTATGGCTCTGAGACGCTTGCGGCTTGTTTTTGCCAAGCATCATATTTTAACAATAAGTACTCGATCACAAAGAAAAGTGTGGCGGTCGTTTCAAAGGGAGCGATCGCATTTTCGGTTGACTGGATCTCTGGATTTAAAAAGAAAATCGTTTCAGAACAGAGTTTAGAAACCGTTGAGTTTCTCAGCTTCGTGATCCCGATCGTGTTGATGTTGCGCTGTTTCAGTTGCTTTGCTAGTTTGACAACGGTGGGTGACTCACCATTTAAAGTAATCAAAATCACTAAATCATCTGGCTCGATGATGCGATAAAATTGTTCATTGACTGAGATCGCACCAAAATCGTAGACAAGTAGTCCATTAGGCAAAAATAAGAGTTTCATATAATTGGAAACAAGGTTTTGAATGTCCCCTGAACCATAGACAAAGATTCGCTTAGCGTGAGCCATCATTTTGCACAATGCTGTAAAATCTTTCTTTTTTAAATTTTCAATCGTTTGAATATGATTGTCGAGAATTTCGCCTTCAATCTCAGAGAGTAGGGCATTTTCTTGTTGTACCTCGTTCTTTAAATGGTATTTGAATTCTGAAAAGCCATCAAAGCCGATTTTTTGACAAAAGCGCATAATCGTCGTCCTAGAAACGATGCACTCCTTGGCTAAATCATTGATGGACATTGCCAAGCAGTGCTTTTTGTGAGTGGTGATGTAGGACCAGATCAAAAAGTCATTCTCGGTTAATCTTGATTGGTAGGTAGTGATACGGTCTTGCAGCATAGGCTATCTCCTCATTTTATCTCTCCATTGATAATGTGTGACAATTCACATTTTATGTGAAAAAAACCTTTCAAATGTGAGAAACTTTTAAACAACGGAAAAGGGTTTCATAGCATCATTTTAATAGTAAAATGAGAATCAGTAAAGCGCTTAACTAAAAAACGTGAAGGACGAAAAACTATGATGAAAAAAATTCAAAGGTTCGGCGGAGCGATGCTGGCACCGGTCATGCTGTTTTCCTTTTTTGGGATCGTTATCGGCTTTTCTCTGCTATTTTCGAATCAGACGATTATGGGGGATATCGCAGCACCAAATACCCTCTGGTTCAAATTTTGGAATGTGATCGCAGCAGGAGGCTGGACGCCCTTCTTCCAATTACCGCTTTTATTTGTAGTAGGGCTGCCGATCAGTCTAGCTAAAAAATACGCCGCCCGCGCTACGATGGAGGCACTCGTTACTTATATCGCTTTTAATTATTTTGTAAATGCAATTTTAACTTTGTGGCCAGAATCATTTGCGGTAGATTTAGCTCAAGGGGCAACTGCTGGTTCTGGGTTGACCTCGATTGCAGGAATCATCACCTTAGATACCGGCATGATGGGCGGCTTGCTGATTTCGGGAATCGTTGTCTATCTCCACAATCGCTTCTATGAAAAAGAATTGCCAGAAATGCTGTCGAATTTCAGCGGATCAGTCTTTGTAACCATGATTTCCTTTTTTGCCATGGTTCCTTTGGCAGTACTCATGTGTTTTGTCTGGCCAGTTATCCAAGAGGGAATGAGAAGCATGCAGGGCTTTTTCATTGAATCAGGAAACTTCGGTGTCTTTATTTATCAGTTCTTGCAAAAAATACTGATTCCAACAGGCTTGCATCACTTTGTTTATGCACCGTTTGCCTATGACAGTGCGGTTGTCGAAGGGGGAATGGCCGTTTATTGGGCCTCCCACATTGGCGAGTTCCAAACTACTGCATTTTCGCTGAAAGAACTCTATCCGTTTGGCGGTTTCTCACTATCAGGAATGTCGAAAGTCTTTGGAACGGCAGGTCTGAGTTTAGCGATGATCCAAGCGGCTCGGCCTGATAAAAAGAAAAAAGTGATCGCATTGATTGCACCAGCAGCATTGACGGCTATTTTGACCGGAATCACTGAACCAATCGAGTTTACTTTCTTGTTTGTTGCACCAGCATTATGGTTTGTTCATGCTTTACTGGATGCTTCGATCGCCACAATCTCCTATGCTTTCGGGGTTGTCGGGGACTTTGGCGGCGGATTGATCAACTGGTTAGGTCTAAATTGGCTGCCCTTGTGGAAATTTCACAGTTCAACTTATATTACCCAAATCATTATCGGGCTGATTTTTACCGCTATCTGGTATTTTGTGTTCTCCTTTATGATCAAGAAGTTCAACTTAAAAACGCCTGGACGTGAGGATGATACTGCAGCAATGCAGTTGTATACAAAAGCAGATTATGACAACAAAAAGCAAGATGAAAAATTACCAAAACATGTGCGGCAAGCACAGGCCTATATGCACTTGGTAGGTGGGAAAGACAATGTCATTGATGTAACGAATTGTGCGACACGGCTGCGTTTGACTGTTAAGGATGCCGACAAAGTTGCAGATAGTACGCAGTTTCAAGAAGCAGGTGCCTCAGGATTGGTCAACCCTGGAAATGGCGGCATTCAAATCATTGTAGGATTAACGGTACCAACGGTTAGAGAATCATTCGAAGAACTAATGGCCGAATAAAACAGAATCACAAGGAGGAACAAGTACCATGAGTAAGAAAAAAAGTTCAATTTTAATTGCAGGTGGCGGAAGTACCTATACACCATCGCTAGTTATGATGTTATTAGAAAGTCAAGAGCGCTTTCCAGTTAGAAAAATCAAATTTTATGACAACGATGAAAAGCGACAAGAAACCGTAGCAAAAGCTTGTGCGATCATTATTGCTGAGCGAGCGCCAGAAGTACAGTTCGAATATTCAACCGATCCAAAGGAAGCTTTTACGGATGTCGATATCGTAATGGCACAGCTTCGTGTCGGCAAATATGCTATGCGGGAACAAGATGAGAAAATTCCTTTTAGGCATAATGTTGTCGGACAAGAGACATGCGGACCTGGTGGTTTAGCTTATGGCCTGCGCTCGATTGGACCGATCTTAGAACTAGTCGACTACATGGAAAAATACTCGCCAGATGCCTGGCTTTTGAACTATTCCAACCCAGCAGCAGTCGTTGCCGAAGCGACCAGAAGATTCCGACCAAATTCAAGAATCATCAATATTTGTGATATGCCAGTTTGTTTGGAAGATATCATGGCGCGAGTGATTGGGTTGAAGGATCGGAAAGAATTTGAGACGAGCTATTTCGGCTTGAATCATTTTGGCTGGTGGACCAGCATCAAAGACCATGACGGCAATGACTTAATGCCACAAATCAGTGCGCATGTTCAAAAGTACGGCTACACCGAACAAACACAAAAAGGCCAGCATAAAGAAAGCAGTTGGCTGGAAACGATGTGGGCGGCTAAAGATCTGCACGAAATTGAACCAGAATTTTTATCGAATACCTATCTGAAATATTATTTGATGGCTGATGAAACGGTGGCTCATGCGGACAAAGAGTATACCCGTGCCAATGAGATCATTGACGGACGAGAGAAGTATGTGTTTGATGAATGCCGACGAATCGTTGCAAACAACACAGCAGTTGATACAACATTTGCCTCAAACGAACATGCTTCCTTTATTACAGACCTTGCTTGCGCACTAACCTTTAATACGAAAGAACGCATGATTCTGATTGTTGAAAACAACGGCGCAATTGCCAACTTTGCCCATGATGCAATGGTGGAACTGCCTTGTCTAGTTGGAAAAGATGGCTACGAAGTCTTGTCGATCGGTGATATTCCAACATTCCAAAAGGGATTGATGGAGCAGCAGATCGCATCTGAAAAATTGGCAGTTGATGCTTGGGAACAAGAGTCTTACCAAAAATTGTGGCAATCCTTTACTATGAATAAAACTGTACCAAGTGCGAAAGTCGCCAAAGAAATATTAGATGAAATGATTGTGGCGAACGAACCATATTGGCCAGAACTTAAATAGGTTCAGCAGGTAAAAAGGAAAGGGATCGGCTGAAGGAATTTCCTTCAGCTGATCATAAACAAAGTATGGAAATCAAACACAAATTTCAAGTAATCTATTTTGTTCAATATGCAACGATGGCGATTTTGATGACACAAATCGTTCCTTTTTTAACTGAGCAAGGCTATGATGCGCTTGAAAGAGGCTGGTTTTTAGCCTCCTACAGCATCACGACAATTCTTTTTCAGTTAGTGATCGGCTATTATTCGGACAAGAGCAAGCGATTAAAACGTATTTCGATGCTTCTGATGATCTTTCTGGTTTTCTTCTCCATTAGTTTTTATTGGTTAGGAAAAGACCACTGGCTGATCCATCTTCTGGTATTGGCTATTGCGGGTGGATTAGCCAATACAACAGCAACGGTGCTCGATAACTGGGTATTATCGGAGTCCAGTACTTCAAAAAGAATTGCTTCAATCAAAGCAAACGGCTCTTTAGGGTGGAGTATGATGAGTGTCTGCGTGCCATTCTTTTTATTTTCCAATAATTATCGCTGGTTTAGTTTGCCGCTGCTCCTCTTTTTGCTTATCAATTATACATTTTCACGAACGATCCCAGAGAAAAACGTCTTACCGCAAAAGCAAGGAACAGCAACAAACAGCGGTGTCTCGCTGGCAGACATTCTTCTGTTATGCAAAGACCGACGCTTTTTGGTTTATACGGGACTGTTCTTTCTCTTGTACTTGACGATCGTTGCGAACAATACGGTCGTTATCGACAAGCTGATTACAATGGAAAGAGGCAGTGAATTTGTTGGTCTGAAATGGTCGATCCAATCCTTTTGTGAAATTCCAGCGTACCTTTTGCTGAATCGCATGATTGCTAAATGGAAAAATGAGCGCTTGATTTTGATTGCAGGTATATTTTTAACCTTACAATTTTTTGTCTATTGGCTTGCTAGTAGCCCATTCTTACTTTTGGCAGCCAGTTTTCTGCAGTTTTTCACTGTACCGGCATTTACTATCGGCAGTCGAATGATTATCAGTGCTATTACACCGCCAGCTGTTTTTTCTTCTGGACAACTGATATCAATCAGTGTGTACATTGGTGCGGCATCGTTTCTTTCGCCATTAGCTGGCGGCTTTCTTTCTCAGGTGCTGTCCCTCGATACTGCCATCTTTATCTTTGGTTTATTGCCCTTCGTAGCTTTTCTTATCTATTCTAGCTGTCAGAGAACACTGTCGGCAATCTAAGGAGGAATTACGGATGCTTTTTAAAAGAAAAATAGAAATTTGTGCACCGGCAACAGGCCGACTGCTACCGATCGAAGAAGTACCAGATGAGGTATTTTCGTCTAAAATGATGGGAAATGGATTTGCCGTTTCTCATCATCACGGAAAAATCTATGCACCAGCAGCCGGGACGGTTCGAACGATTTTTCCAACACAGCATGCCTTAGCCGTTGAGTTGGTGGATGGCCGTTCCCTTTTGATCCACATGGGAATTGAAACAGTGGCGTTAGCAGGGGAGCCCTTCACGATCGCGGTCCAAGAAAACCAGTCAGTCACGACAGGTGAGCTGCTGGCAGAAATGGATGTAGCAGCAGTTGAGGAAATGGGCAAAGAGACCATGGTGATCGTTGTCTTCATGGAGGAACAAGGCGGGAAGTGCCTGCGAACTGACGGCGATATTCAGCAAGGAGAAGCTGTTTTTCACTTGAAATAACCGAATAAAAAAAGGAGCGCATTCTCTTAGTTTCAAAGAGAGGCGCTCCTTTTTATTTACGAACCCGTAGAAATATAGTTCTTCAAACCTACTCGCCAAAAGAAGAAGGCGGGAAAGGCAAAGAGTAGACAAACCAAGGGTGATAAGATCCACCAAGGATTAGTTACGCGACCAATGACATACAGAAACGGATAATACTGAAACCAAGCCATCGGCACGACGTAGGTCAATAAACGCAAGACGTGTTTTCCGTAGATACTGAAGGGGTAGCGGCCGAACTCGCGGGCACCATCGGTAAAAATATTCATAAATTCAAGTCCTTGGATCGTAAAGAAGGAAATGGCGGCATACACTAAGAACAATAGGGCGAAAAAGAGGGCGCCGCAGACGATCATCAGAAAAAGAGTCAGGACATTTCCAAAATGCCAAGCAATTCCACTATTAGGAATCGCATAAGCAAACAACAGCAAGGCTTGAATAAAACGGCCAAGACGCAAGAATTCCATTTTGGAAGCTAAGACTTGAAAAATCAAGGAGCGAGGGCGCACGAGTGCCCGATCGAACTCGCCATTACTGATCATTTGCGGAAAAAGATCGAACCCGCGAAAGAAGCATTCCGCAATCGAAAAGGCAAACAAAACCGTCGCAAAGGAAAGTAGGACTTCCTCAAAGGTGAAGCCATCCACTTGATGAAACCGGGTAAACATAAACCAAATGCCTAAAAAAGCAGTAAAGGAGCCTAGAAATTGTCCTAAAGCGGTTAACACAAAGGAAACTTTATACTGCATCTGACTTTTGAGATGAATACAAAAATAATGCCAATAAACCATATTCCTTAACCTCCTTGCACAACGACGCGTTTGAGCGCCTGCTGCAGCCAAATTTTTCCGATCACGATCAAAAGTACGAGCCAAAAGGCTTGTAAGAGCAATGCTGAAACCAGCGCAAAGCCAGTCAGATCCCCGTTGTAAATTCGCAGCGGGACGTTTTGCATGGAAGCAAAAGGCAGTAGTTCCACGAATTGGCGAAAAGGCTGCGGAAAGAAAGGCAGAGGAATGACCCCACCAGCTAAAAATTCACCGATGGAGCTGATGACGATCCGCACCCCGATGGAGGATAATGTATAAAAAGTCGAGATGTAGACCAGCTGCGACATAGCGATCACTACACCTAAACTCAGCGCCATAGACAAAAGAAACAAGAACAGGGCAACGATGTTTGCTGGCAGAATTAAACGATAAGGTGCTGGCAGTAAAAAGGCAATCACAAAAATCGGTCCGCAACGCAAGACGGCTTTTGCTAAGCGATTGGCAGCCGATTGGTAAAACCAGCGATTGTATAGATCCATCGGCCGCACAAGTTCATAGGCGATCGACCCTGTGGTGATGGTATTGAAAATTTCTGCCTCAAAGAACCACAACATAAATAAAGACAAGAAGGCTTGCTGGAGCCAAACATAGGAGACGGTTTGTTGAAAGGTCATGGGAAAGGCACTAGGATCTGCTTGGTAAAAGGCGTGGAATGCCAGAATTTCCATCAAGCCCCAAGCTAGTTGCGTAGCCATCCCGGCAATTGCCGCCGAGCGGTATTGCAAGGTATTGATAAAGCGGATGCGGAAAAATGCCTGATACTTCCTCATATCTGATACTCCTGATACAGCTTGGCGACCATTTCTTCGGCGGTGATACTGGCAACGGCCAAATCGGTGATCTCGACTTGACTGCTGAGCAGACTGAGCAGCTGAGCGACCGACACTTCTTTGGGATCAAGCTTCAGAACAAGGCGACCGACGTTTTTTTGAAGAAGTTGGACATTTTCTGGCAGATGGGGCTCATTCCCTTGATAGTCGACCTCCAGCGTTTTGACATCAGAAAAACGGTGCTTTAGTTCATCGAGGCGACCATCTAGCAAAATTTGCCCTTTGCCGATCAACAGAATTCGTTGTGTCAGCGCCTCGATATCTTGCATATCGTGGGTCGTCAGGATGACTGTGGTACCTTTTTCTTGGTTTCTTTTTTTGATGAACTGACGCACGGCGATTTTTGACACAGCATCTAAACCGATGGTGGGTTCATCAAGAAATAAGATTTTGGGGTCATGGAGTAAGGAGGCTGCGATCTCACAGCGCATACGCTGACCGAGACTTAAGGAACGAGCAGGGGTTTTTAAGATCTCACCTAAATCTAGTAAGGTGACTAATTCTTCTAGGTTGCGTTGATAACTAGCAGCGTCGACTTTGTAGATATCACGAATCAAATCAAAGCTGTCATTGACGGGGACATCCCACCAGAGTTGACTGCGTTGCCCGAAGACGACGCCGATGTCTTTGACATGTTGGATACGTTCTTGCCAAGGCGTACGACCATTGATGTGACAAACGCCTTGATCAGGGGTCAAAATCCCGCACATGATTTTGATGGTGGTACTTTTTCCAGCACCATTAGGCCCGATGTAGCCAACCATTTCGCCTTCATTGATGGTAAAGCTGATGTTTTGCAACGCATGGACGGTGGTGGTTTCACGAGAAAGAAAGGCTTTGGCTGCTTGGCGAAAGCCGCTTTTTCGCTTGGATACTTGGAAGGTCTTGCTGAGGTGTTCTACTTGGATCATTTGGATTCACTCACTTTCTTTTGACAAACGCGACAAAAAGAGCATTCGAAATCGAATACTCGCAACGAGTTGGTCCAAACGAACATGGTTGGGGCAGCGGTTCGTCAGCCAAACAAAAGTAGGAACAGTGTAGCATAAGAGAGCGCTTTTTTCAAACATTACTTATATTTTTTTTTGAAAAGAATGGGAATGAAAAAGCGTGGTTTATTCGATAAAATGAGCAAAATAACTATTTTTATTTTTTATTAGTTGTAAATAATGAGGAAACTAAGTATCATTATAAGCAGCCGATAGTGGCTAAGCATTTTCTGGAAACATGGGGAACCAAATGATGGGCTGTGTCATGATTTGTCGTAACCCGATCCTGAAAAATGCAATGAGCAAACAATGGAGGAGAGCATGAAAGCAGTAAAGAATGTCTTTATTTTGATTGGCTTATTCTTACTTAGTCAAGTAGGGATGACCGCATTTAGCGTGGTAAAAATCTATTATTTGGAAGCAGGAGAACCGACGATTCCTGCGATGATCAGCTATGGGTTGATTGCCTTGCTTTTGGCAAACATTGGTCTACTGATGTTTTTGGCTAAAAAGTTAGGACTTGCCACCTTTGACTTTGGCTGGTCAACGAAGAAAAATTGGCTATGGATCGTCGGAGGGTTTGTTTTAGGTCGAGTCGTTGCAGTTGGCGGAACGCTCTATCTGCAGCATATATCCGATCAAGAGGCGACCGCCAATGATGCATTGTTAGGGGAACTGTTTACAGGCGAAAATCCGCTTTTGATCTTTTTATTGATCGCTGTTGCTGCGCCAATTATGGAAGAGATCGTTTTTCGTGGTGGGTTTATTGGCCTTTTATTCGAGAAATACCCAATAGTCGGGATCATTTCAAGTGTAGCGGTTTTTAGTATCATCCATTCCGTCACCAATCTGGTCGAGTTTTTGATTTATGGTGCTATGGGATTGATCATGGCGTTGATTTATGTTAAAACTAAGCGTCTAGAAACAGCCATCGCCATGCATTTTCTTAACAACGCCTTGGCGGCGATCGCAATGATCTTGCTAGGATAAGAAAGTCAGCAAAAACCACCAAATCAAAACGATTCGGTGGTTTTTGTTTACTCTGGCAGCTGTTTGAAATCCTACGCTGTTGGTTTTGCTAAAAAAACAGTTGATGAAAAGAAAAGCGTCTAAAGTATTGCTGTACCAAGGATAGTACCAAATTGCGCCTTTTTTAAATAGCACCAGAGTTCTAAGTTTTTCTTCATTTCAGACCCTAGACGTAGGCTTTGCAAGAAAACCTATAGTACAATAACAGCAGTAAGAGGGAAAAATCCCTGAAAAAGAGATCAACACTTGGAGGATATAGTGATGAAAAAACAGACTCGAAAACCAGCGATGATTTTAGCGACTCTCTTGGTATCTAGCCAAGTTTTATTAGCAGCACCACAAGTTTTTGCTGACGAAACCAATTCAACGACCAGCAGTTCCACTGCAACAAGCAGTTCTACCGCAGCGACAGCCACTACCGACAGTCAAACAAGTACTTCTGACAGCAGTTCAGATCGTTTGCAAGTCAATGCCGTGGCAATCGGAAATGCCTTGACGAAAGCACAAGAAGACTACACACTTGAGCGCTTAGGCATCCAAGGCGAAACACCGATTTATACGACAAACGGTAATGACTTGATGAAATACATTCCCGATGGCGGCTTTACTGCAGATTGGGCGGTCTATAGCTCGGTCAGAATGCAGACTTTAGAAAGCGGGGCAGGAATCACTGTCGATATCGCGACACCAGATAACATTACCCGCATCACTGCAGCCCAGTACCAAAATGCAGCGCTGACGGCAGGGATCACTGATGCGAAGCTAACGGTCGCTTCTGCCGTACCGATCGACGGTTCCGGAGCTTTAGCTGGGGTATACAAAATCGTTGAAGAATCAGGCGGTGTCATCAATCAGAATCGAGTAGCTGTAGCCCAAGATGAAATGGATGTGCTGTCTACGATCACCGAAGAGAATAAAGACAAAGAAGGCTATTCCGATGAAGCTTTGAATGCAGCGCAAGAACAAGCGAAAACCGATTTGGCTGCTCAAACCGCAGATGGTACGGAATTAACCCAAGCCGATATTCAAGAGACAGTAGAAAAAGCCTTGAAAGACAACGGACTGGAAGGAATCGTTACGGAAAATCAAATTTCTGAATTGACCTCTTTGATGAGCGACATGCGAGACAACAATATCTTCGATGACTTCATCAAAGAATTGGATCTGTCAGAAGCCCGCAAGCAAATCGAAGAAACCTCTAAGGGACTTTGGGAAAATATCAAGAGCTTCTTTAGCGGCATCTGGTCTTCGATCACCGGTGTCTTCGGCAATGACTCAAATGAGTCTAACAATAGCAGCGAATCAACCGTTGATTCTGGGCAATAAGCATTTTACAAAATAACACATTTCGCTTGTATTAAGAAAAAAGAGAAGCGGAGCATCAGACGATAGCGCACGTCTGAGTGCTTTCGATGTCCTCTGCTTTCTTTGCTAAAACAGGAACAGTCTTTATTAAAAAAAGAAGGAGGGCAATCAGATGAATTTTTTAGGCAACGTGATTTGGTTTGTCTTTGGCGGCTTGATCGGTGCGATCTCATGGTTTTTGGCTGGGTGTTTATGGTGTATCACCATCATCGGCATTCCCATTGGTCTGCAATGTTTTAAGTTTGCGACGTTGTCACTCGCACCATTTGGGAAAGACATCGTTTACCGTGGCGGTGGCGTGTCCGTGATTCTAAATATTTTATGGTTGATTTTTTCTGGTATACCACTGGCTTTAGGCCATTTAGCTAGCGCAGTCATTCTAGCCATCACGATCATCGGCATTCCATTTGCGGCGCAATCATTGAAAATGGCGCGCTTAGCGTTGATGCCCTTTGGAGCAGAGATTGTGTCTAGTCGTTATTGATTTACCTAAAAAAAGATAGTCTTAAAAAACCACATTACAGAGCGGATAGCTTTGTGATGTGGTTTTTTTGCGAACATTAGCAAGAGTAAGGGACAAGATTTTTGGCAGGCTCAGCGCATTTGAGATTCAGAACTGAAAAAGTTGATAAGAAACCAAAGAAGAGTACAGAAAAAAGCACAAGTTTTTTTGCATATCAACTGTGATTCACAAAAGAATTAGCGAAACGCAGAAAAATGTAAGTTTTTTCTTCCCTTCTCAGGGTTCTTTGATTTTTGAAATGGAGCGCCGAATTTTGGCAATCGATTGTTGTGCTTTGTCTCGATTAATAAACATTAAGATGACATAGAGGGAATCCATGATGCTCAGTTGAGCGATTCTGGATGCCAATGCCTCTGAGCGAAACTCAGTTTCTTCGGAAATAGAGATGAAAACCACGTCGCCGAGTTTGGCTAAAGGGGAAGCAGCATGGCTAGTAATGACGATAATTTTGGCACCATTGTTTTTGGCAACTTGAGCTAGTTCAATGGTTTCTCTTGATTTTCCAGTATGAGAGATAAAAATGCCGCAATCATCTGGCGTCAACAATGAAGCCTCCATCAGTTGGATGTGATAATCACTGCTGTGAAAAACAGTGATCGGCGAGCGCAAAAATTTGTGATAGGCATCGGTTGCCACGATCTCTGAACCACCAACGCCGAAGAAAAAAAGTCGTTTAGATTGATTGATCATTGCAGCAGCAAGCTTTAAATTTTCTTCTTTCAAAAGATTTTTGGTATCAGTCAATGTGGTCATATTGGAATCAAATACTTTTTGAGCCATAGTCAATTCATTATCAGACTTCTGGATATTTTCATGGATCGAAATGGCAGAAAAATCATTTTCCTGCATCAGCATTGCCATTTTGAAGTCTTTAAATCCGTTGTAACCGAGTTTTTTTGTGAATTGAAAAAAGGTCGAATCAGCGATGCCTAATTCATTGGATAAATCACTGATTGAACTGTGGCTGACTTTACTAGGATTTTCCAAAATGTAGTCGGCAATCGCTTGTTCTTTGAGACTTAAGTCTTTATAAAGCGTTTTTATTTGCAGGCGAATCGAAACAGTCAAAGACGGTTACCTCCTTTATATGAACATTATTATCTTTGTATTGTTACGTTACCTCTTTTAAAGAAAAAAAGCAAATAAAAATTATTTTTATTTTTTGTGTTTACAAAAAAATATTTTTTCGTATAATAAAAGTATGAAATGGAGGCGCTATCATGGAGATAGGAATTATCGGACTTGGAAAAATGGGATTGAACTTGGCCCTCAATTTAAAAGATCAAGGTTATCAAGTAAAAGGGCTGGATCTTTCGATACATGCGCAGAAAACAGCGCAAGAAGCTGGAATTACACTCTATCAAACGCTAGCTGATTTGACGAATTCTTTTAGCGGCCGACGGGTTTTATGGTTGATGCTTCCTGCGGGAACTGTGACTGAGGGGATTCTTGAAGAACTATGTCCCCTTGTATCAGCGAAAGACATCGTGATTGAAGGCGGAAATTCTAATTACAAAGATTCGATTCGCCGAGCAGCCTGGTTTAAAGAAAAAGAGGTGCATTACTTTGATTGTGGGACTTCTGGTGGGGTTTCCGGAGCTAGAAAAGATGCATGTTTGATGATTGGCGGGAATGAAATCGCTTTTTCAGAGGTGGAATCTTTGTTTGCAGATGTGGCTGTTTTAGGAGGCTACCTTTATGCAGGGGAATCAGGAAGCGGTCATTTTCTAAAGATGGTCCATAACGGTATCGAATACGGAATGATGCAAGCCATCGGTGAAGGCTTTCAATTGATTGAACAAAGTGCCTATGACTTTGATTTGGCTTCCGTCGCAGAGGTATGGAATCATGGATCGGTTATTCGCAGCTGGCTGATGGAAATCGCAGCGGCCCAATTTAATGAGAGCCCTAAGTTGGAGGAATATCGCGGGGTTGTTGCAGCTTCTGGTGAAGCTAGGTGGACTGTGGAAACGGCTTTGGAGATGAATGTTGCTGTACCGACGATCGCTATGAGTTTGTTTATGAGAAATTTGTCCCAAGAAGAAGACAGTTTCTCAGCAAAAGTCGTCTCTGCGCTAAGGAATGGTTTTGGTGGTCACTAGATTGTTGCAAAAGAGTAAGGAGGAAGAATATGGAACAGTTTAAGATCGCTATAGTGAATTCCAGCAGCTTTGGAAAAATCTTTCCGCAACATATCGAGCGGTTGAAAGCAATCGGAACTGTCAGTCATTTCACGTTCGATAGCGAAATCAATGGGAAAGAATTAGCAGAAAAGCTTAAGGGATACAACATCATTATAGCAAGTGTTACCCCATTTTTTACCAAAGAGTTTTTTGAGTACAAAGATGAATTGCTACTGATCACACGCCACGGGATCGGCTATAACAATATTGATTTAGAAGCAGCGAAGGACCACCAAACGATTGTTTCGATCATTCCAGCTTTGGTCGAGCGAGATGCAGTAGCAGAAAATAACGTGACCAATCTATTGGCGCTTCTGCGCTGTACAGTTGAATCGAATACAAAGGTCCGCGAAGATCAATGGGAAAAACGAGCGAACTTTGTCGGACGCGCATTATTTAACAAGACGGTAGGGGTGATCGGTGTCGGCAATACTGGAAGTTGTGTAGTAGAAATATTGAGAAATGGTTTCCGCTGCGAGGTTTTGGCATACGATCCATATAAGTCCGCTTTGCATATTCAAAGCTATGGCGGAAAAAAAGTCGAGCTAGACGAGCTGCTAGCAAAATCAGATATTATTTGTCTATGTGCTAACTTGACGGAGGAAAATTATCATATGATTTCCTTTGAAGAAATTTCAAAAATGAAAGATCAAGTATATCTCTCCAATAGTGCCCGTGGCGCCCTTTTGAATGAAGAGGCAATTGTAAGCGGATTAAAAAGTGGGAAAATTGCTGGTCTTGCCACCGATGTCTTAGAGGAAGAGCCTGGTCATAAAGATCATCCGTATTTAGCTTTTGAAAATGTAGTTATGACACCGCATACATCGGCTTATACTATGGAATGCTTAGAAGAGATGGGAAACAAATGTGTAACGGATATTGAACGAATCGTTAAGGGGCTGCTGCCAGACCGTGCTGTTCAAGCGGAAAGTCGGTTTTTGGCTGTATAAAGGAGAGTGAAACTCGTGCTAACGGATTTAAAAGTAAAGGTTGGACCGCAAGTTTATCGTTACCATGAAGGCGCGATCGACTATGTGCCGGAAGTATTAAAAGAATACAAAGTAAAACGACTGCTGCTCGTACATGGAACGGTTTCATGGGAAAAAGCAAAACCAAAATTACTCTTTTTAGAAGATGCGCATTTGGAAATTTTTTATCATCGCTACACGGGAGAATGCAGCTATTATGGCGCTGGGCTGATTGCTGATCTTGTTGAAGAACTGGCGATCGATTTTATTCTGGGGGTTGGCGGCGGGAAGTTAGCCGACTTAGTGGGATATGCAGCACATGTAGTCAATCGACCCTTTGGACTGATCCCAACATTGGCCAGTAATTGTGCACCATGGACACCCTTGTCTGTCATGTATAAAGAGTCGGGAGAATCTGAAGGAAAGTCGGAACACTATTTAAGACAGGCTGCTTTTTTGATTACCGATCCGACGTTAGTGATCGATGCACCAGTCTCCTACTTCATCGCCGGTTTAGCAGATACGTTGGCAAAGTGGATTGAATCGGAAGCAATCTTAGCCCAACCACATTTGAAAAATGAGCCCTTCTTGCAAATGGCAGGCTATACAGCAAAATTATGCGAAACAGCTATTTTGACACAATCGAAACAAGCGATTGAAGATATGAAGCGGCAGGAAGTGACAGACGCCTTTTGTCACTTGTCGGAGATCGTTATTGCAGTTGCTGGAATGGTAGGCGGGCTAGGCGATAAATATGCCCGCAATGCAGCGGCGCATGCGATGCATGATGCCATCAGTAAATATCTGCCTGAAAGTCATCGTTTTCTTCACGGGGAAAAGGTTGCCTATGGGATGTTTTATCAATTAGCCCTTGAAGAAAAATGGACGGTCATCGATCAGTTGATCCCCTTTTATCAAGAATTGCACTTACCAATGAGTTTACATCAAATGGGTATTTTTCCTGAAGATGCACAAGTCATCGATCAGTTGGTGCAGTTCATAGATTCGAAAGAAAAAGTACACTTGATTCCAGTCTTAATCACCAAAGAACGCTTGAAAGAAGCTGTTCTTGATTTAGAAAACTATTTGAAAGAAGTTTAGGAGGAGGAAAAATGGATACATTAAGTGTTACACAAAGTTTACTGATTGCGCTATGGGTTGCAGCAGTCATGTCTCGTTGGCTCGGCGGAGGCGCCACACTGACTTTACGTTTTTCACCATTGATGACGGGATTAGTTGTCGGACTGGTGATGGGAAATGTGGCTCAAGCCATGATCGTTACTGCCGCTTTACAAATGATTTACATGGGGGTATTTTCTCCTGGCGGATCCATGCCGGCGGAACCTTCGATTGCTGCGGCGATTGCTGTACCGGTAGCTTTGCTAGGAAATCTGCAACCAGAAGCAGCGATTGCTGTTGCCGTTCCTGTTGGGTTGCTAGGGAGTTATTTGTATCAGTTCCGTTTCTTTATCAATACCTTCTTAGGAAAGTATACGGATAAAGCAGTAGAAGATCTTAATGCCAAGGCAATGACGCGTTCAATTATTTTATACCCAACGCTGGCTTCATTTATTTTATTTGTTCCGCTGGTATTTATTGCACTTTATTTAGGCGCTCCACTGATTGCTGATGTCATCAATGCTCTTGAGGGGACAGTCGTTATTCATATTTTAGAAGTAGTCGGCGGCGGATTGGCAGCGATCGGGATTGCAACTACCGTCTATGTGATCGGTCGAAAAGATTATATGGTCTTTTTCTTCTTGGCCTATTTCATGAGTGTAGTTTTCAGTTCGCTGGAAATTACCATGGTCACCTATGCGATTTTTGGCATTTTGATCGCGTTGATTTTTGTTCAGTCACAAAAAGGAAAATTGGTCCCAGCCCCAGAAACGAATACAGCATCACCATCCTTTGATGATGACGATGACTATGATGACGGGTTCTAATCGATAAGGAGGAGTAGTAATGACCGAAACAATTCAAAAAGCGCAAGGCGCACCAGAAGAAATCACGAAGAAAGATGTCACAAAAGCATACCTAAGATGGCATTTCGCCAATGAGATCCCGCATTCATTTGAACGGTATTTATCACCCTCGCTTTTATACGCCATGATGCCGATTTTGCGCAAACTTTACAAAGACGATGAGGCACTGAAAGCTGCCTACAAACGCCAACTGCTGTTTTTCAATACCCAGCTGAGTTGGGGGGGCGGAGTCATCACTGGGCTGATGTCATCAATGGAACAACAGCGGGCCGAGGAAGAGCATGAGAAAAAAGAGATTTTGATGCAAGATGATCTAATGTACAACACGAAAGCTGGTTTGATGGGTGCTTTAGCAGGAATCGGAGATGCCATCGACTCAGGAACCGTTCAATATATCTTTATTGCGATTGCTGTTCCTTGGGCACAGCAAGGAAGTCCACTAGGTGCGTTGTTCCCATTCATTTGCTTTGCACTGTATCAAGTTTCACTAGGAATGTTTTTCGCCCGTCAAGCATTTTCGATGGGGCGCAATGCAACTGGTTTGATGCAGAGTACAGGCGTCCAAACCGCAATTGAAACACTGTCGGTTCTCGGTTTGTTTATGATGGGGGTTCTGGCTGGAAACTATGTCAAAGTCAGTTCTTCGCTGCAGTTTGATATTTCTGGACGAGAATTTATTATCCAAGATATCCTTGATCAGATTGTACCAGGGATCTTGCCGTTAGCAGTTGTAATGGGCGTCTACTGGTTCTATACAAAGAAAGGATTAAAAGTCACGCAAGCATTACTATGGCTGACCTTGATTCTGATTATTTTAGCCGGTGTCGGTATTTTATAAGAAAAGGAAGTGGAAAAAATGGGTGTAGTAAATTTAGCACGAGTAGATGAACGATTGATCCATGGGCAGGTCATGATGACCTTGTCACAAAAAAGCGGAGTCAACTCGATTTTTGTAGTGGATGAGGTAGTAGCTAAGGATAAGTTCATGCGGGAATTATACAAAAATGCCGGTAGCCGCACAGGGCAAAAAACGATCGTCGTTACACCAGAAAAAGCCAAATTTTACTGGGATGAATACAACTTCAAAGATTACAACTGTATTTTGATCGCTAAAACCGTCAGTGTGATGTACGACTTAGTCAAACACGGCGTGCCAATGAAAGAATTGAACATAGGCGGTATCGCCCAAAAAGATCCCGAGAAAGATCTCTTGGTAACGAAATCTGTTTATTTAAATCAAGCTGATGCGCAAAAACTCAAAGAAATGAACGAAGCGTACGGTGTGGAATCAATCTATTTTCAAGCAACACCTTCTGCACCGAAATCAACGCTTAAAGATGTGTTGAAGCAGTTCAATTTGTAATCATTGAGCGCGTTCGTCATCTGTTGAAGAGGAAGGCGGAGGATCTTATAAAAAATAGAGTTCCTCCTTCCTTGTCAGTAATTTGTGAATAGGAGAATCCGCCATGAATCAAACAGAAACATTTCGTGATTGGCTTTTTCGTTATCGGTATGTCTACCGATCGCGTTCCACGGATAAAAGCAAACAAAGATTTTTGAAGGCACTCATCGCAGATATCATTCCGTTTCGCAAAGATCTTCAGGTGATCGAGTATGATCACACGAAAAAAAACGCCTCACGCAATTTGTATGTTGGCGATCTGACCAAAGCAAAACGGATCATCTGCACATATTATGATACACCGCCACAGCATTTCGGCGATTACCATTTTTTTGATCGGCAGGAGCAAGGGCGCAGAACAAATCAATTTATTCTGACTGCTTCAGCAGTGATGATTCTTTTTGGGTTGTTGGGTACCTGGCTTTATATCCACTTTGCCTCAGGGAGATTTCCCTTGTTGTCATGGCAAACAGCGCTTTTTGCTTTAGGAGTCGGTATTTATTTTCTGCTATTAAATCGCGTAAGCCGCGGGGCAGGATTTGAGCAAAATCTGACCCGCAATACGTCCTCTATCTTAGCGCTGCTGTCACTGATCAGTCAAAACAATCAAACAGCGACTGCTTTTGCGTTTCTTGATGAAGGAAGTTTTGGAGAACGCGGGTTGGAAGTGTTACGTGATTCAGTAGGGCCGAATGCGAAGATTTATTATTTAGATTCTATCGGCGCCGATGCTCCGATTCGAGCTATCGGCAAGCAATTCAATGAAGGGCAACTGCAGCAGCTGGCGATCGAACACAGTAGTGAAGTGATGGGCAGCATCAACTATCTGTTTTGTGCAGAAAAGCAGCAGGATCAGACGTATGTGTTGCCTAGAAAACAATTAAAGCAAAAAGAGCTGAATAGTAGGAATATGCAAAAAGTCCTTGCGTTATTTGGTTAGGAAGCGAAAAAAGGAGGAACAACATTTGTTAGGAATCGTATTGGCAACTCACGGACAGCTGAGTACTGGTTTTAAAGATGCTGCAGAGGTGATCATGGGCAGTGTCGAAAATATTGCGGTCGTTAATTTGAACCACGGAGAGGATATTCAACTTCTGGGAAACAAAATCCGTGAAGCAATCCACGAAACAGATCAAGGGGACGGTGTAGTGGTGTTTGCTGATCTATTGAGTGCGAGTCCCTACAATCAGTCGGTTGTAACGATCAATCAATTAGAAGAACCTCTTCAGGAAAAGACGTATGTGATCGGCGGAGTGAATCTGCCGATGGTATTAGAAGCGATCAATCACCAATTTTTGGCGACACCGATTGAACAGGCGGTAGCAGCAGTGATCCAGCAAGGAGAAAATAGTGTAGCGCTTTGGCACAATTCTTCAGCAGGTGATAGTAGCGAAGAAACTGATGAGGACGATGATTTTTAAAAACGAAAGGATGACAGCAAATGCAATGGGGGTTTCGATGGTACGGGGAAGGGGATACGATCCCGTTAACGAATATTCGACAAATTCCAGGAATGCACGGCATTGTAGGAACACTTCTGAATAAAATGCCCGGAGATATCTGGGAGATTTCCGAAATCAACGCACTAAAAGCATCAATTGAAAAAGAGCATCTTTCGCTTTTAGGGATTGAGAGTGTGGCGATCCACGATGCGATCAAAGCTGGAACAGAGGAACGGGATCACTACATTGATCAATATATTCAAACGATTCGGAATTTAGCAGCTTGTGATGTACATATGATCTGCTATAGCTTCAAACCGATCTTCGGCTGGGCCAAAACAAATCTATTTTATCAAAACGAGGATGGCAGCTTCTCCTTGCTCTATGATCAAGCCGTTGTGGATGATATGGAACCTAGTGAGATGTATACGCTGATCCATAGCCAATCAAAAGGCTTTCAATTGCCAGGTTGGGAAGAAGAACGACTGAAAAAGTTCCAGCGTTTGATGGCAACTTATGAGGGGGTCACTCAAGAGATCCTCTTTGATAACTTAAGCTATTTCTTAAAGCGGATCATTCCTGTGTGTGAAGAAGTAGATGTGAAAATGGCGATCCATCCCGACGATCCACCTTGGGAAATTTTTGGCTTGCCACGAATCACCAAAAATTTAGAGGACTTAAAAAAAATCATGGCTATCGTGGATTCGCCTTATAATGGGGTGACGTTGTGCACCGGTTCGTTAGGTGCCGATCCAGAAAACGACATGGTGGAGATCGTTCATGCCTTAAAGGGACGCATCAACTTTGTTCATTTCCGCAATGTGTTGTTTATGGGGGAACGTAAATTTAAAGAATCCGCCCATCTATCCACCGAAGGATCATTAGATATGTATGCCATCATGAAAGCCTTGGTTGAGGTCGGTTTTGATGGCGTCATCCGTCCAGATCACGGGCGGACGATCTGGGGGGAAGTGGCGATGCCAGGCTATGGTCTGTATGATCGCGCGATTGGGATCAGTTATCTTCAAGGGCTTCATGAAGCCGTCTTGAAAGAACAAATGCAATCGAAGGAAACGAAGGGAGGGAAGAGTGTATGACACTCTATGAACAATTGGCAAAAACAAGGGTATTGCCTCTTTACACTGCAACGGATCTTACCTATTTGCCAGTAGTAGAATCACTGTTGATCGAACATGAACTACCCTTTATTGAAGTGACCTTCCGCAGTGACCTTGCTTTAGCAGCGATTGAAAAACTCTCTCAATCAGGCAAATTGATCGTAGGCGCAGGCACGGTGCGCACTTTAGAACAAGCGAAAGCAGCAGTTGAGAAAGGGGCGCGCTTTATTGTTTCCCCTGCTCTTGTACCTGATGTGGTGGAATTTTGTCTTGCCGAAAACATTCCAGTGTTTCCAGGAACAGCTACCCCAAATGACATTCAACGAGCAGCGGCTTATGGCTTATCAGTTGTGAAATTTTTCCCCGCGGATATCTACGGGGGCTTGCCGGCGATCAAAGCCCTCAGCGGTCCGTTTTATGATATTCGATTTGTCCCAACTGGCGGAATCAACCTCGAAAATATGCAAGACTACTTATCTGATCCGCAGGTGCTAGCAGTTGGCGGCTCCTTCATTCTTTCAGAATCATTAATAAAAGAAGGTCGGGAAAAGGCTGACAGCCATTTGGCGCATGTAAAATCATTGCTAAGTTGAGCAGTCAGCTGTAAATAAACAAGGTGAAGCAATGGGTGCCAAAGGATTTTGGTACCATTGCTTTTTTATTCGCAGAAAAGTAAAGGAGGCTATAGGATGAAAAAGATAAAACTGGTGATTTTTGATATGGACGGTTTGATGTTTGAAACAGGTCGTCTAGCTTACCGCGCTTATTTAAGAGCCGCGGAGGAATATGATTTTGAAGTTTGCCAAGAAGTTTATTATTACCTGACTGGCAGAACGGAAGCAGATATTCGTATAGGGATGCAGGAACTTTATGGCAATCAAGTACCAACGGATCGGTGGCGAGAAGCGATGAATCGTCAGAAAGAAGTGATTTTAGCTGAAGAAAAACGGGTGTTCAAAAAGCCCGGCCTTCTTGACCTGTTGGAAGCATTAAAAAAACAAGATTGCTTGATAGCCGTGGCATCCTCTTCATCGAAAGAAAAAATCAAGGCGTACTTTGAAATGGAACAGATGCCAGATTGGTTTGATACGGTGGTTTCTGGGGATCAAGTGCGAAAGGGCAAACCTGATCCAGAAATCTTTCTAACAGCTTGCCAACATTTAGGCGTAAAGCCTGAAGAAGCCTTGGTATTAGAAGATTCTCTAGCTGGCATAAAAGCCGCAAAACAAGCCGAGATCCCAGCTTTTCTGATTGCGGATGATTTGAGTGCTTTGCCAGTCAAGAAAAATGGGAAGTATCCTTTGCTTAAACAGCCAAAACTTGAGCAAGAAGTAGCTGCACAGGTGAAAACTTTTTCTGATCTGATGAAAGTCAAAGACTGGCTCGTCGTGAATCATTTTTCTTGGGATTGATCGATATTCCAAGAAGTATCAACAAAGCAAAAGGGTATGAAGCTAAAAAGTACGGTGTTTTAAAACAGGCATAGTTTTGTGGAATCAGTAAAACAACAAAGGTTCATTTTGGCAATTGGTTTTTTCCTGCTCATTTCTCTATGAAGAAGGGGAAGTTAGAGCGTTTTTCACTAGTTTCTAGGAATGAGGCAAAAGGCTGACTAGAAAAACGAGTAAGATTGTAGCAGCTCACTTTACAGCTAAGTGAAGCTGCTTTTTTTACGCTATTCCTTCAGCAACGAAAAATGAGCATTGTGTTTTAAACGGTATTCTTTTGGCGTCAGTGAGGTCAATGCTTTGAAATTTCGATTGAAGGTTCGCACATTTTGAAAGCCTGCTTGTTCTGCTACTTCCGTAATCGGCAAGAGACTATGGGTCAGCAAAAAAGAGGCATGGCGTATTCTTGCTTGATTCAAAAGCCGAGGAAAGGTGCTTTTCAATTTATCGGTGATCATTCTGGAAACGTAGACGCTGCTATAGCCGATACTGCTGCTTAGTTTTTCGAGCGTCAGTTCTTCTTTGAAGTGGGATTCGATGTAAACAAGTAGCTGGATCAGGATATCCTCTTGATTTTTGGCTGGTAATAAAGTCGTTTGGTGTTCAAAAAGGTAAAGGACTTGATACAGTGCCGATTTTCGTAAATAGAGGGAATCCGTTTCAAATAAAGGATAGTAGAGCTGCTTGGCAACAGATGAATCAATGGTGATCACCGGATCTGACAAAGCGAAATCTTTCGTTTTGGCGTAAAAATCTGGAATATACTCAGGTGAAAACACAAGAATATGCAATTGTGATTCCTTAGCGGTTTCAATGGCATGAGTCTGATAAGGCATGACTAATAACACTTGGCCTGTCGTAAGGACATAGGGACTTTCTTCGATTTTGACAACCGCTTCGCCATCACTACAAAAAAGCAATTCAAAGGAACGATGAAAATGTTCCATGTAATTAAGCGAGTAGGGATGGTAACTGGAAACGCCGAGGTATTCGCCGAAATGGTATTCTTCTAAAATGGTCACGCGATCTATCCTCCATTTTTTGTCTATCGATGTGTGGAAATCGTCCTGTGAATGACAGCGATTTCATTCTATAATTATGACAGTTCAGCTGAAGAAAGTAAATAGAACAATGATTAGTGAATATTTTTAAAATGAGCTGCAGCAGTAAGTTTCTTTTTTTTGTTAGGTATATTAGTAAAGAAAACTTACTAACTGAATGAAGCTCATTCCTACTGACACTCAGTTGAATCACAAAATGCCAAAAAGGGAAAGAGGAGGAAATTTTTTTGATTACCAATCCGATACTAACAGGCTTTCATCCAGACCCGAGTATTTGTCGTGCAGGTGAAGATTATTACATTGCTACGTCGACCTTTGAATGGTTTCCAGGTGTGCGCATCTTCCATTCGAAGGATTTGAAGAACTGGCGCTTGATCAGTACACCAGTCAATCGTGTCAGTCAGTTGAATATGCTAGGAAACCCAGATTCTGGGGGCGTTTGGGCGCCAAACTTAAGTTACAGTGATGGTCGTTTTTGGTTGATTTATTCAGATGTCAAAACACAATCTAATAGTTGGAAAGATGTGAACAATTATTTGATCACCTGTGAAACCATTGATGGGGATTGGTCAGAACCAATTTATATGAATTCTTCTGGTTTCGATCCCTCGTTATTTCATGACGACGACGGCAAAAAATATTTTCTGAACATGGTTTGGGATTATCGCCCGACAAACCATTCCTTTTACGGGATCGCTCTCCAAGAGTTTGATTGGCAAGCCAAGAAATTGGTGGGGCAGCCCAAAATTATCTTCAAAGGAACAGAGCGCAAATTGACGGAAGCACCGGTTATGTATAAAGTGAACGGCTATTATTATTTATTGACGGCAGAAGGCGGCACCAAGTTTGAACATGCAAGTACCATCGCTCGTGGGACGCACATCGAAGGGCCTTATGAAGTTCATCCTCAAAACCCTCTGATCAGTTCCTGGGGACAGCCAGAGATCCTGCTACAAAAAGCTGGCCATGGTTCATTTGTGAAAACGCAGACCGATGAATGGTATTTTGTTCACTTAACAGGGCGAGCGCTGAAGTATCCCGAAACGCCCCTCTTAGAAAATCGCGGCTATTGCCCGCTCGGACGAGAAACAGCGATCCAGTCTGTTTATTGGGAAAATGATTGGCCGTATATCACAGGCGGAAACTTTCCAAAAGAGGAAGTCCCACAGCCACAGCTGCCCGAACATCCGTGGGAAACAGAATCAGGCTTTGATGATTTTGAAGAGGCGTCGTTGGCACCAGTGTTTCAAACCTTGCGGATTCCTTTTTCTGAGGAAATCGGTAGTTTGACCGCACGACCAGGGTACTTGCGCTTGTATGGGCGAGAGTCGTTCAATTCCTTGTTCCATCAAGCACTGGTGGCAAGAAGATGGAGCGATTTTCGTTTCGAAGCAACGACTGCCGTCGAATTTTCACCGACCTCGTTTCTACAGTTGGCAGGCATGACGAATTACTACAATACACAAAACTGGTCGGCGATCTACATCACTCATGATGAGACGAAAGGCAGAATCATCACTGTATTGGCAAGCGAGAAGGGCCAACTGAAGAGTCAAAAAGCACCAGAAGTTGTGATACCAGCCGATGTACAAACAGTCTACTTCAAAACGATCGTTCATTATGCCCACTATCAATACGCGTACTCGTTTGATCAAAAAGAGTGGCAGGTCATCGATCAGCTATTTGACAGCTTGCAATTGTCTGACGACTATGTAGCAGAACATTACGGTGGATTCTTTACAGGGGCTTTTGTAGGGATGTTTGCGATCGATACGACCGGCAATCGTTTGGCGGCTGATTTTGATTCATTTGACTATCAAAAAATCGAGGAGGAAGAAAGATGAAAAATTGGAAACGGGTCTTACAAACAGCGTCAGTAGCGGGCTTAGCAGCTTTTATGCTTAGTGGTTGCGGGAATGGTTCTGGAAACAGCAGCTCAGATAATAGCGCAACGGGAAGTAGTGGCAAGGATGAGCTCGTGGTTTGGACCTTTACTTCAGAATTATCAACGATGATCAATGATTACTATTTGCCGGCGCATGACGACTTGGCCTATGACATTCGGATCGTGGAGATTCCTTCTGACCAATTCGAGACCAAGCTCGATCCGATTCTCGGTTCCAAAGATGCACCAGATGTGATTGCTTTAGAATCTGCCTTTGTCAAAAAATATGTGGAATCAGGTATGATGGCAGACCTTGGTTCACTGGGGCTTGATGAAGCCGCGGCAGATACGTATCAATATGTCAAAGACGTAGGGACTTCAAAAGACGGGGTTCTTCATGCCTTGGCTTGGCAAGCTGCTCCTGGCGGTTTTTATTACCGGGCATCGATGGCAGAAGAGCTGCTAGGGATCGATGATCCAGCGGCTGCGCAAGCGGCATTGTCAGACTACGACAAGTTCTATGAGCAAGCCAAAGCAGTCAAAGAAAAAAGTGGTGGAACCACCTATATGATCTCTAGTGTCCAAGATTTGGCAAAGCCTTTTTATGGTCAACGCGAACATGGCTGGGTTGAAGACGGCAAATTAGTGATCGACGACAGTTTGTATGACTTGTTGGATGTATCACGAAAATTTGTAGAAGAAGGCCTGACACAAGATACAGAAGGACAATCAGAAGCTTGGTTTGCTGGAATGAATGGCGACAATGTATTTGGTTATAGTTTGCCGACATGGGGACTGCACTATTGGTTAAAACCAAATGCGACAGCTGCCGATAACTCCAGCTCAACAGAAGGCGACTGGCGCATGATCCAAGGACCGTCGTCGTGGTTCTGGGGCGGCACATGGATCGGTGCTACGGCAAATTCTGAGATGCAAGAAGAAGCTGCGCAATTGGTGGCTTACTTGACCACAGATCAAGCATTTTTAAAACAATGGGCCGAAGATACCGGTGATTTTGTATCAAATGAGCGAGTCGTTGAAGAAATTAAAGGCGAATATGAAGAGGAATTTTTAGGCGGTCAAAACCACTATGCAGAATTTGCCGATATGGTTCAAGACATCAACGCGAAAATTCTGACCGAGTATGACCAGACGATTGAAACCCTCTTTACGGATAGTTGTTTGACACCATATTCAAAAGGTGAAGTGGATCAGGAAACGGCAATCCAAAACTTTAAAGATGCGGTCGTCAATGCTTATCCAGATGTTCAAGTAGATTAGGTGTTGTTGAAACCGGCACCGAAGACGGGGTCGGTTTCAACCTTTTCTAGGTATTATGCGCTGCTCAAATGGCTTGTCTTTACAGGCAGAAGTTGGCAGTAGAAGAAATAAATATCAGGGGGATTACGATGCAGAATAAGAGAAGATTTGAACAGTATCATCGCTATGGGCTATTATTTATCGCACCATTTTTTCTAGCATTCTTGGTTTTTCAGCTTTATCCAATTCTCTATACGATTTACCTAAGCTTTACGGATCTAAAAGGGTGGAATCCAGCTGCCAATCTTGTCGGACTGGATAACTATTTTGCGATTTTTCGCAACCCGTTATTTTTAAAATCCATCAGCAATACCTTTATTTTGTGGGGCGTAAACTTTGTTCCTCAAATTGGCTTGGCTCTGTTGCTGGCGGCATGGTTTACCAATATCAAGTTGCGCTTGCGGGGGAAAGGCTTCTTCAAAGTCGCTTTTTACTTACCCAACATCATTACTGCCGCTTCAGTAGCAATCTTATTTTTCGTTTTGTTCAGTTTTCCGTTAGGTCCGATCAACCTAGTCTTGCAGCATTTCGGTGTTTTGGACCAGCCCTATGACTTTTTCCGTAGTGAAACGGGCACTCGGCTGATCGTTTCCTTTATCCAATTTTGGATGTGGTATGGTCAGACCACGATCGTTTTGGTTTCGGGCATTTTGAGCATTGATGATGCTCTTTTTGAATCAGCAATGGTCGATGGAGCCAATGATGGTCAAATTTTCCGCAAGATCACGCTGCCTTTGTTAAAACCAATCTTGCTTTATACATTGGTGACGTCTTTGATTGGCGGCTTGCAAATGTTCGACATTCCTTTTTTGCTGACAAACGGCAATCCCAACAATAGTGTCTTAACGATCACGATGTTTATCTACAACCAAGCCTTTACCGGGAGTCGGAATTTCAACATTGCCGCAACCGCGTCGGTGCTATTACTGGTACTTTCAATCGTATTAAGCACGTTATTGTTTCAATTTTTCAAAGAAAATAGCAAAGTGGGGCGAAAATAAATGGAAAATAGCTATCGGGCAAAACGATTGTTGATCTATGTCTTTTTGGTGTTGCTGACCATCTTAAGTATTCTGCCCTTTTGGGTCGTCTTAGTCAATGCGACCCGTTCAGCAGAACAGATCCAGCAAGGGCTGTCCTTGTGGCCAGGCGGTAATCTCCAATACAACTGGTCCGTCTTAATGGGCAGAGGCTTCAATGTTTTCAATGGGTTTAAAAATAGTTTCTTGATTGCGGCTGGCGCTACCGTTCTCAATGTATATTTTTCGGCATTGACAGCTTATGGCGTGATCGCCTATGAGTTTCGTGGCAAGAAAGTCCTGTTTGCTGTCATTCTTGGGCTGATCATGATTCCTCAGCAAATCAGCATGATCGGTTTTTATCAATTTATGAATCGCTTAGGGCTCTTAAATAATTTTCTGCCATTGATTTTACCAGCGATCGCATCACCTGCTACCGTTTTTTTCTTAAAGCAATACTTAGAAACGATCTATCATCCTGATTTGGCAGATTCTGCTCGTTTGGACGGAGCCGGCGAAATCAAAATTTTCCATCGCATCATGTTGCCCTTGATGAAACCGGGCTTAGCCACCATGGCGATTTTCTCGTTCGTGACCTCGTGGAATAATTTCTTGATGCCCTTGATCTTGATCAACGATACGGAAAAGTATACGTTGCCGATGCTGGTCCAATTGCTGAAAACGGATGTTTACCGTACTGAATTTGGCAGTATGTATCTAGGGATCTCCTTAAGTATTATTCCTTTATTGCTGATTTACCTGTTTCTATCGAAATACATCGTGGGCGGTGTGACGGCTGGCGGAATCAAAGGATAGTGAGACCTTTTTACCAAAAGAAAACGCTGGACTGAGTCTTCAGTCCAGCATTCATTTAACGGATCACACGGGAGAGATCAAGTGCCGCAAAGCGCAAATCGTTGATATTCAAGAAATGTTTCGCCACTAAAACGTTGCCGCCAAACAGCGGGGCCTGATCGCCTAATCGACTGTTTTTGATCTTCGTGTTTTTGGTGAACTGGCTGGTCAATTTTTGTTGCAGCGCCAGTAATAAATCAGGAATTTTGCGATAGACCGAGCTGTTGATATAGACTTCTTCGGGATCAGAAAAAGTGATGACATTGTTTAGCCCAATACTAAGAAACTCAACATTTTGTTGCGCCAATTCGACTGCTGATTTTTCTCCGGCATGATAGGCTTGTGCAAAGGTATCCGAATTAACGAACGCAGTTTTTGTATAGTGACTGTAGGTGTCAAACAAGACTTTGTTCGACGCATATTGCTCTAAGCAGCCTCGATTGCCGCAAGGGCACAAGTTGCCGTGAGGGAAGAGCGTAGAATGACCAACTTCCCCCGCCATGCCGTGAGTACCGGTTTGCAGCTGCCCATCAACGATGATTCCGACACCGATCCCACTATGGACGCTGACGCTCAGTAAATTCGTGGAATCAGAAGAAAAACAGTACTCGCCTAAAGCCGTTAGGTTGGCTTCGTTTTCTATATAGACCGCCGTATTGTATTTTTGGCTCAAAGGGGCGATCAAATCAAAGTGTTCCAAGTCGTAGTAGGGGGCAAAGGTGACCGTCTGATTGTGAACGATGCCGTGGATCGCCAAACAGATTCCTACTAATCCATGAGTGGTTTGCGGCATTTGCGGCCAAAACTCTTTCATCATGGAATCGATCGTCGCTAGTACATTTTCTTTGGTGATCAATTCATGGGAATGGTCGGCAGAGGCGATCATCTCGCCATTGATATAAGAGAGCATCCCTCGAACATAGTTATAGCCGATGTCAAAGGTAACAGCTAAGCTGCTACGGTGATTGAATTGCAATTGAATCGGTTTGCGACCACCGATCGAAGTGGAATCACCAATGCCGACTTCGCGCACGAAGTCCGTGTCGATCAGTTTTTTGGTTATTTGAGAAACAGACGCTTTATTGAGATGGGTCAAATTTGACACTTCCGCTCGTGACACATTTTCATTGTCAATGATCGTCTTCAATACAGCAGCTTCATTTTGTTCGCGTATGCCCATTTTATTGATAATCATGTGTTCTCCTCTTCGTAGATGTGATTAGTGTTAGTTTACCGTGCAAATTAATATTGTGCAAGCTGAAGAATAAAGAAAAGACGCAGAATGTAGGAGCAGCAGTTTGAGAAGGAAAAACCATGAAAGATTCGTTGAAAGCGCTTGACAGGAATGCGAGAATCGTTTACTATCCAATTAGTTAGTTTTGAATGCTAATTAACCACTTAAGGGTCAATGGTTAACTGCTTCAAACAGAGGAAGGAGAGAAGAGATGGCTTATTTTTTAGGGTTGGATCTAGGAACAAGTGCGTTAAAAGGCTTAGTTTTTGATCAAACCGGGGAACTCCAAGGAACAGCAAGTGCTGACTATCCATTGTCATCCCCTAGACCGGGGTTCAGTGAGCAAGAGCCGGTGCACTGGCAAGAGGCGGCAGATAAGGTGATCAAAACCTTGATCCAGCAGCTTCCAACGCTGCAAAAGGAATTGATCGGCGTCAGCTTTTCTGGGCAAATGCATAGTCTTGTTTTATTGGATGAAGAAAACCGAGTCATTCGTCCGGCAATATTATGGAATGACGTTCGGACCACCAAACAATGCCAAGCGATCATGGCATCCTTTGGAGAGGAAATAAAAGCAATCACCAAGAATGTTGCTTTGGAAGGGTTCACCTTACCAAAAATTTTATGGGTCCAAGAACACGAGCCTGAACATTGGCAACAAGTTCGTCACATGATGCTGCCAAAAGACTACTTGGCTTTTTGGCTGACTGGTAACTATTCGATGGATTATTCCGATGCAGCGGGTACGTTACTGCTGGATATCGAAAAGAAGTGCTGGTCTGAAGCCATTCTAGAAAAATTCGCAATCGCATCGGATTTACTGCCGCCGCTTTTTGAATCAGCAGCGCCTGTAGGGCAAATGCGAAAAGAGCTGCAAGAAGCCTTTGGCTTTGAACAAGAGGTGACGATCTATGCAGGTGGCGCAGACAATGCCTGTGCTGCATTAGGTTCAGGGATCATCGCCGAAGGTGTCGGCATGGTGTCGATTGGCACGAGCGGTGTGTTCTTATCCTTTGAAGAAGCGCAAGAGGTTGATTATCAAGGAGATCTACACCTTTTCCGTCATGCGATCAAAGACAAGTTGTATTCAATGGGGGTCACGTTAGCCGCTGGAAATTCCTTAAGCTGGTATCGTGATACGTTTGCCCCCAACCAATCGTTTCAGGAATTGCTTTCAGCGATCAGTGAGGTAAACCCAGGGGCAGAAGGCCTGCTGTTTACGCCTTATATCGTGGGCGAACGCACACCGCATACCGACAGCCAAATCAGGGGTAGTTTTATCGGCATCGACACACGGCATCGCGAAAAGCATTTCAGTCGTGCGGTCTTAGAAGGGATTACCTTCTCTTTAAAAGATTCCCAAATGATCATGGAAGAACGGGCACAGCGGAAATTCACCCAGATCGTTTCTGTGGGGGGCGGTGCGAAAAATGCCGAATGGCTGCAAATGCAAGCCGATATTTTTAATGCAGAAATGCTGACTTTGTCTACTGAGCAAGGTCCAGGTATGGGCGCAGCAATGCTGGCAGCAATCGGCAGTGGCATTTATCCAGATGCAGCTGCCTGTGTTAACGCCTTTGTCAAATACGGCAAAGCCATTGCACCGATTCCTGAAAATGTCGCCAAATACCAAGAAATTTATACGATCTACCGCACCGTCTACCAACAAACCGCCCCTATCTGCCATGCATTGGCGCAAATCGAGTAGCGTAATGGCAGCAGGCAATCTACATGATCAAAGCGAGGAATCGTTTTTGGTTCTAAATGATTGGAAACAAGTAAGTTAGTTTATTACACTAAAAAACATAAAATGGAGGCAACAACAATGACTTATTTTCCAGAGATCGAAAAAATCCGCTACGAAGGTCCTAAAACAGACAATATGCTTGCATTTCGCCACTACGATGCCGAAGAAGTTGTATTAGGCAAGAAAATGAAAGATCATCTACGTTTTGCAATCGCCTATTGGCATACGATGACGCAAGACGGTTCTGATCCTTTTGGCGCACCTGTCAACAAACGGACGTGGATCGGTGACACCGAAATGGAAACGGCGAAAAATCGAGTAGAAGCCTTCTTCGAGATTTGCGAAAAATTAGGGGCAGAGTTCTTCTGTTTCCATGATGTAGACGTGGCGCCTGCAGGAGAAACGTTAGAAGAGTTTTTCCAAAACTTAGACGAAATCACCGATTTGATCAAAGAAAAAATGGAACAAACGGGAATCAAACTATTATGGAATACAGCAAATATGTTCTCACATCCTCGTTTCAATAACGGCGCTGCTTCCACCAATAATGCGGAAGTTTATGCGTATGCGGCAGCCCAAGTCAAAAAAGGCTTAGACATCTCGAAAAAATTAGGCGGCGAAAACTATGTCTTCTGGGGTGGCCGTGAAGGCTATGAAACCTTGTTGAATACAGACATGAAATTTGAACAAGACAACATCGCCCGTCTATTCAAAATGGCGATCGCTTATGGCGAAAAAATCGGTCATAAACCTCAGTTCTTATTAGAGCCGAAACCAAAAGAACCATCAAAACATCAATATGATTTTGATGCAGCGACAACGATGGCCTTCATTCAGCACTACGGCTTAGAAGGAGATTTCAAATTAAACCTAGAAGCCAATCATGCAACATTAGCTGGCCATACCTTTGAACATGAAATCGCCGTTGCCCGTAGCTATAACGCATTAGGCTCACTGGATGCCAACCAAGGAGATATGCTGTTAGGATGGGATACGGATGAATTCCCAACCAACGTCTTTGACTCGACACTTGCTTTATACGAAGTCTTAGAAAACGGCGGCATTGCGCCGGGAGGAATCAATTTCGATTCTAAAGTCCGTCGTTCGTCATTTGAAATGGAAGATCTGTTGTTAGCCCACATCGCTGGCATGGATACGTATGCCAGAGCGTTGAAAGCAGCAGCGAAACTAAAAGAAGACCGCTTCTTAGACGAATTGAAGGAAAAACGATACGCCTCTTTCCAAGAAGGCATCGGAGCGAAGATCGTTGCTGATGAGGAAAACTTAGAAACACTGACAGATTACGCATTGGCGCATGATCAAATCGAATTAGAATCCAGCCACATTGAATATGTGAAATCTCGTTTGAATGATTACCTGTTTTAATAAGAAACGACTGTCGTTCTGAGGAGCGGCAGTTTTTTCACCTAAAAAATATCTTTTGGCAATTGTTACGAATCAACCAAATTATGATACGATAAAATGTAACCGATTTATTTCGGTTTAGGAAATGAAGGAGGCAACTTGATGTTTCACACAAACTTAGATCCTTTCCCAGAAAACTTCTTATGGGGGGCAGCTTCGGCGGCCTATCAAATTGAAGGAGCATGGGCAGAAGACGGCAAAGGTCCGTCGATTTGGGACACCTATGCCCAAATTCCTGGCAATACTTTTGAGGAAACCAACGGCAAAGTGGCGATCGATCACTACCATCGGTACAAAGAAGATGTTGATTTGATGAAGCAAATGGGCTTGAAAGCCTATCGCTTCAGCGTGGCGTGGTCGCGAATCTTGCCTGATGGCGAAGGCGCGGTCAATGAAGCGGGTGTGGCGTTTTACGAAAAGCTGGTGGACGAATTGCTTCGGCAAGGAGTAGAGCCGATTTTGACGCTGTATCATTGGGACCTTCCCCAGGCTTTGCAAGACAAATACCAAGGATGGGAAGGCCGAGAAACAGCAGAAGCATTTGAACGTTATTGCCGAATCCTTTTTGAACGCCTAGGAAAGAAAGTCACCTATTGGGTCACCATGAATGAACAAAATGTCTTCACTTCTCTTGGGTACCGTTGGGCGGCACATCCGCCGGGCTTGAAGGACTTAAAACGGATGTATGCAGCCAATCATATCATCAACCTTGCCAATGCTAAGGCGATCAATTTGTTCCATGAGCTGGTTCCTCAGGGCAAGATCGGCCCAAGTTTTGGCTATGGACCGATGTATCCGTTTAGCTGTGACCCAGAAGATGTGCTAGCAGCAGAAAATGGCGAAGCCTTCAACAACGCGTGGTTTTTAGATGTCTATTGCAAAGGCGAATACCCGAAATTTGTCTACAAGCAATTAGCCAAAGTTGGCTTGGCTCCTGAAGTCACTCCAGAAGATCAAGCACTATTAAAACAGGCAAAACCTGATTTCTTAGGAATCAATTACTATCACGGTGGGACGGCCCAGCAAAACAATTTGCAAAAGCAGTCAGCTGAAAAGAAAGAATTTTCTAAAGTCGATCCGTATTTGATGCAAGCGGCAGCTGGTGAGTTCTCACCCGAAGAAACCATGTTTGCGACAGCAGAAAATCCTCACTTGAAAAAAACAGATTGGGGCTGGGAGATCGATCCCGTTGGTTTCCGTGTAGCCTTGCGCCGCATCCAAGCCAATTATGACTTGCCGATTTTTATTACTGAAAATGGGTTAGGCGCTATCGATCAATTGACAGAAGACAAACAGATCCATGACCCATATCGCATCACCTATTTGCAGGAACATCTGGTGGAACTGCAAAAGGCCATCACGGATGGGGTTGAGCTGATCGGCTATTGTGCTTGGTCCTTTACAGATCTACTGAGTTGGTTGAATGGATACAAAAAACGCTATGGGTTTGTTTATGTCGATCGCGACAATCAAAGCGAACGTCAGTTGGCGCGCATCCCGAAAGATAGTTTTTATTGGTATCAAGAGGTGATTCGCACCAACGGGGCAAGTTTGACAAGTGAAACATGATGTAACGAAGGAGTAGCTGAAAATGGAGGTTGGAAAATGCGTAAAGTGTTGATCGTTGACGATGAAGCATCGATCCGAAATGGGCTACCTCTGATCATCGATTGGGAACGTCTGGGGTATCAAATCGTCGGGTCGGCGGAAAACGGCGAAGCTGGCTTGGCAATGATCCGTGAATTGAAGCCAGACGTTGTGATCGCTGATATCCGTATGCCGGGAAAAAATGGTCTTGAGATGGTGCAAGCAGCATCGGAGGAAGGGCTTTTGTTTTTTGCCATTATTTTATCCGGCTACTCAGATTTTGACTATGCCAAGCAAGCTTTGCAACTGGGCGCTGTGACCTATTTGCTGAAACCAGTTGATGAAGAAGAGCTGATCGGTATTTTGACGAAAATCGATCAAAAAGCCAAGACCGATCAGCAGAAAAATCAGAAGAGTCAGTTGATGGAGAAATTGTTTGGCGGGGATCAAACGGGGATCAAAGACGCACAAGCCATCAAGCTATTGCGTCTTTCCGAGGAGGCAGATGCCCAAAAGCTGGTTGAGAAATTGCAGGAGCAAGTGGCGCAAGTCGTCACCTTGATCCATCGGCATCATCGGTATTTGGTTTTGTTAAACGAGGAGCGCTTTCCCGACGAGGCGATCGATGCGTGGTGCCGTAAAAAAATGGCTCACCAAGAAATCTTGATCTCCCGCTGGTTTGCGGCGCAAGATAACTTGAAGCCATTGATGATCGATATCCAGACATTGAGTAAATTGATTTTCTTATTTCCCAATCAAGTCATTTCTCACCATGTTTTGGATACGACGCAAGAAGCAGAAGAGCGAAGCGATTTGCGTGAAGAATTAGTCAAGGCGATTTTGGCAAACGATCCGTTAGAACAGCCGTTATCCCGCTATTATCAAACCTTTTATCATTCATTGGCATTGGAAGAAGAAATCAAATGGCAAATCAATGGTGACATCGAATGGCTGCAGCATCAAATCAGTGAAAAAGTAGCCTTAGCAATCGAATGGTCGACAGACGAAGTACATCAGCAGATTTTTCTCGCCCAGACGTTTCCAATGCTGCAAGAGGTGATCACCGCAAAACTAGCAGACTTGCAAGCAACAGTCGCCAGCAGTTTGAACCAAATCGATATCATTGCAGAATTGATCCAATACACGAAAAAGCATTATCAAGAAGATTTGACCTTGAAAAAAATCGGGGAACGTTTCAATTACAATAGTGCCTATCTAGGCAAGAAGTTTCGCAAAGAAACTGGGAAAAATTATTTGGCGTTCTTGGATGAAGTACGAATGGAAAAAGCGGTGGAAATCTTGCGTCATTCCAATCTAATGGTCTACGAAGTTGCTGAATTGGTGGGCTACAGCAATGTTGATTATTTCTACAAAAAGTTCAAACAATACCATCAGGTTTCACCGAATGAGTTTCGGAAAAATGAATAACCACAAAGATGTCCGTGATTTTCTACGGACATCTATTTTTTAGGGTAACGATGACTAAATTGCTTGGTAGGCTTTCTTTTTTTTCTTTTATATAATTTAAATGAAACTGTAAGCGCTTTTCGAACGGAGGAGGAGAAATGACAGATGTACGCCTGTGCTTTGATGTAGGGGGGACCTATATCAAATTCGGGGTTTTTACCGAGAAGAATCAATGGCTGGACCGAGGCAAAATCAAAACCCCGAGTAATACGCGGGATGAATTTTTTGCTGCCTTAGCTGCCAAAATAAAAGAAGTCGAGCAAGTGCATGTCATCGAAGGGATCGGGCTGAGTTTTCCTGGTTTCATTGATTCAGTCAATGGCCGAGCGATCATGGCGGGGGCGTTGGCTCCTTTACACGGCTGTGCTGTTGTACAAGAGCTGCAGCAGCGTTTAAACAAGTCCTATCCGATCTGGATCGAAAATGATGCGAAATGTGCTGCTTTAGCAGAACTTTCTACCGGCAATGCTGCTGACGTACAAGATTTTGTCATGATCACACTAGGCACCGGTATTGGTGGCGCGCTCGTTCATCAGCGCCAGTTGATTCACGGACATGGGTTTCGGGCAGGAGAATTCGGAATGATGATCACTGATTTTCAAGCATCTTCTTTTGCGACCCTCCATGATCTAGCTTCAACGAGAGGACTGATTGCTGCCTATCGGCGGGCAAAAGCGATTCCTGAATCAGAGGAGATTTTAGGCGAAACCATCATGCAACATCGGTCGAGTGATCCTGAAACGCAGGAGATCCTGAAACAGTGGGCACGTTATGTCGCACTTGCGATTTACAACCTAGCTGTCACGATGAATCCCGAAAAAATACTGATCGGCGGCGGCATCAGCCAACACCCTGATCTATTAGCTATAATCAAACAAGCAATCAATGAGAACCCCCATTGGCCAGATTTCCAAGTGCCGATCGAGACTTGTCGTTACTATAATGATTCTGGTCTGTTAGGGGCGTTGACATTGATCCAACAAGGAGGAAAAAAATGAAATTTTCAGATGGCGGTTGGTTATTTCGTGAAGGATTTGATGTGAAATTTGCGGTGCATGTCTACGATGCCCGTAAAGAAGAAAACAAATTGGTTTTATATCTGCCTTATAGCTATGTCGGACATAATGGGGCAACGCTGGATGGCGGATTGTTAACGATGGAAGTCACTACCCCTAGAAGCAATATCATTGGGATCACCCTCTATAACTATAAAGGGGTCCAAGCCAAAGCCCCCGATTTTGAATTGATGACAGAAGCGATCACTCCTGATATTTCAGAAGACGAGCAATCATATGTTTTTCGCTCGGGAGACTTGCAAGTCGTAATCACCAAAGAGGAAAATGTGACAGCTTCGTTTTATTACAAAGAACAGCTGATTACCCAAAGCAAGCCTCGCAGCAAAGCCTTAGTGATCGATCCGCAAGCAAATACCCATATCAGCGAACAGTTGACCCTGGATGTGGGAGAAACGATCTATGGTTTAGGGGAACGCTTTACAAATTTCGTGAAGAACGGCCAGAGTGTTGATATCTGGAATGCCGACGGGGGCACTGGTACAGAGCAAGCTTATAAAAATATTCCTTTTTATGTAAGTAATAAAGGGTATGGCGTCTTTGTCAATTCACCAGATCGTGTGCAATTCGAAGTGGGGAGTGAAAAAGTTTCGCGTGTTCAATTCAGCAATCCAGGACAATCGCTGCAGTACTTTGTGATTGCCGGCGATGAGTTAAAACAAGTGATTCAGCGCTACACTGATTTGACGGGGAAACCGTCGCTGCCGCCTGCGTGGTCCTTTGGTTTGTGGCTAAGTACCTCGTTCTTGACGGATTATGATGAACAAACCGTGACGTCTTTTGTAGACGGTATGGCAGAACGTGATATCCCTCTTGAGGTCTTTCATTTTGACTGCTTATGGATGAAAGAATATGAGTGGTGCAACTTCACGTGGGACGAACGAACTTTCCCAGAACCTGAAAAAATGCTGCAGCGCTTGAAAGCCAAAGGATTGAAAATCTGTGTCTGGATCAATCCTTACATTGGGCAAAAATCACCCTTGTTTGATGAAGGGATGGCCAATGGCTACTTTTTGAAACGCGCCAATGGAGATGTCTGGCAATGGGACAAATGGCAAGCTGGTTTGGCGGTCGTCGACTTCACCAACCCTGAAGCGATCGCTTGGTACAACAGCAAGCTGCGTGCCTTATTAGACATGGGTGTGGATTGCTTCAAAACGGATTTTGGTGAACGGATTCCCACCGATGCGGTGTACTATGATGGCTCTGATCCAGAAAAAATGCACAATTATTACGCCTATCTATACAATAAGGTCGTCTTTGACTTGCTGAAAGAAGTCAAGGGAGCAGAAGAAGCCATCGTTTTTGCGCGGGCAGCTTCGGTTGGTTCACAACGCTTGCCTGTACACTGGGGCGGCGACAGTACCTCAGATTATCCATCGATGGCAGAGTCGCTGCGGGCAGGTCTGTCCTTTGGGTTAGGCGGCTTTGGGTATTGGAGCCACGATATCTCAGGGTTTGAAGCTGGCTCAACTCCAGACCTCTACAAGCGCTGGACACAATTTGGTCTGCTGTCTTCCCATAGCCGTTACCATGGCAGCTGGGAATACAAAGTGCCATGGGTCTATGACGACGAAGCCGTGGCGGTAGCTAAAGCCTTTACCAAGTTAAAACTGTCCTTGATGCCTTACTTGCAAGCCCAATCGGTGCTAACCGCTCAAACGGGGATTCCGATGATGCGGGCAATGGTCTTAGAGTTTCCTGAAGACGAGATGACCCATCATTTGGATCGCCAATACATGCTGGGGGAAAACCTTTTAGTGGCGCCCATTTTTAATGATCAAGGAACAGTCTCCTTTTACGTACCGAAAACGAAGGGGCATTGGATCGACTATTTATCTGGCAAAGCATACGAGGGCGGACGCTGGTACCAAGAAACCTATGACTATTTCCACTTGCCACTGTTAGTCCGACCAAATCAAGTCATTATCGAAGGCCATGAACAAACCAAAGCAGTCTATGACTATGCCCAACAGCCAACGATCCATCTTTTTGATCCGCAAGACAAGACCGCTGCCGCTATCTATGATCACCACGGTGAGTGGCTTGGCGAGGTCATTGTCGAAAGAGTCGATCAAGAACTGATCGTCAAGCTGACTGGCATCCAGCAAGCATCCTTGCAGATACACACGACTGCTGGAAAAACGAGCCATGAGCTGACGGCTGACCAAACCACGATAAAGGAGTTTTAGATGCCCATGCGAACCATCACGAATCCAATTTTACCTGGATTTCATCCAGATCCCAGTATTTGCCGTGTCGGTGAAGACTTTTATCTGGTGATGAGTACCTTTGAATATTTTCCTGGATTACCAATCTATCACAGTAAAAACTTGGCAGACTGGCAGCTGATTGGCCATGGACTTTCGCGACCTGAGCAGTTGCAGCTACCGACGAAAAATCCCAATGCTTTTGGTCTGTATGCCCCAACCTTGCGTTTCATCAAGGACCGCTTTTACCTCGTTTGTACTAACGTTGGCGCAAACGAAGGAGGAGAAGGCAACTTTCTGATTTGGACGGATGACATTGCTGGTGAATGGTCTGACCCGATTTGGCTGGACACCCCTGGGATCGACCCGACGATTTTCGTAGATGACGATGGGCAGACCTATTACTTAGGCACCCATAAGGAGATCTATCTGCGGACGATCGATTTGGCTTCTGGAGAACTAGGCCCGCGGCAAAATATTTGGACGGGCAGCGGAGCGGCTGATCCAGAAGGCCCCCACTTGTATAAAAAAGACGGCTATTACTACCTGTTGATCTCCGAAGGCGGAACGTCCTATGGGCATATGCTGACCATGGCCCGCAGCCGTTCCTTGACGGGACCCTATGAAGCATGCCCCAACAATCCAGTGATGACCAATCGCAGTACGAATCTGCCACTGCAAGCCGCAGGGCATGCGGATCTCGTGCAAGATACTAAAGGCAACTGGTGGGCAGTCTGTCTAGCAGTACGCCCCATCAGCTATCCTTTGAGGCATTTGTTAGGGCGGGAAACATGCCTGCTGCCAGTGGACTGGTCAAACCCATGGCCGGTGTTTGGCGAGGAAGGTCATCTACCAGAAACCATTCAGGTAGACACAGCAGCGGCACCAAAGGAAACACAAAAGAAGAGCAGCAAGCCTGATTACGTGACTTTATTCGAATGGGACCCGACGTTGATTGAAGAAGAGCCGCATGGCTTCTTGCTGCATCCTAATCAGACGGGTCTGTCTGATCAAGGCAAACTTGCGGCTGTGTTCCAACGGCAAACCGCCTTTGATCAACAATTTCAAGCAACCTTTGATTGTCGGCAACTAACGGATGGACAAGCGGGATTGACGGTTTTCTTAAATGCCACCCATCACTATGAGGGATACCTGGAAAAAACGGCGTCCAGTCAGCAGCTAGTTTTCCGCCGACAAATCGGCTCCCTATGGAAAGTGGAAAAGAAACTGCCTTATGCAGCAGATACAGTCACCTTGCAGCTGAGCGCCGATAAAGAAACTTATCGTTTTTCTGTTGTTGATGAGCAAGGACAAGCACAGCCTTTAGGCAGTGGAGAAACAAAATATCTGACTACTGAAGTTGGTGGTGTCTTTACTGGGATCATGGTAGGCTGCTATGCCAGCGCCTCTTCATCCCAACAAACCCTTCGTGTGCGGGATTTCTAATCAATCAAAAGCCCCCCTTCGATTTCTGAAACAGGAATCGAAGGGGGGCTTTGCTGTTTTAGTGAGGAGAAGATGAATCTTGGCTTAGATCGTGGATCCGCAAGGTGACTTGTGTGCCGCTGCCCAGCACACTCTCGATCGTCAAGCCGTATTCAGGTCCATAAAACATTTTGACCCGATGATTGACGTTGGCTAGCCCAATGTTCTTTTTGGCATGGGTGGAGGGCGTCTTGATTTTTTGCTGCAAGTGTTCGAGTTTTTTCTGGCGGTATCCCGCTGCCGTTGTCTTGTACCACGATCACCAGATCATGGCCGTCTTTGGTGATCGTCAAACGGACAAACCCTGGATAGGTGATGCCTTCCAAACCATGGGAGATGGCATTTTCCACCAATGGTTGAATCAGGAGGGGCAATATTTGGACTTCTTTTTGGTCGATCTCATTGGAGACTGAATAGGAAAAGTTGACTCGATCGCCAAAGCGCATCCGCTGGATCTTGACATACACGTGAACCGCATCTAAGGACTCTTCTAAACTCGTTCGCTTGGTTCCGTGGGCTTCTAGCGTATAGCGCATCGATTTTGCCAGTAACTTGATGGCATAAACGACGTCAGAATTGCCAGAAGTCAGCGCCATCATACGAATCGTTTCTAATGTATTGAACAAGAAGTGGGGGTTGATCTGCCCCGCTAAGATATTAAATTCCATTTGCTGCTGCTGAGTCAACAGCTCTTGCTGTGCCAAACGTGAACGGTAGATCTCTTCTTCTTTTTTCTTGATTCGTTGAATGATCTTGTGGAAATCAAGAGAGATCTGTGAAATCTCGTCTTCGCCGCTGATATTTTGAAAGAAATCATAATCCTCGATCGAGGCAAAGTAGACCGCCTGCTGCAGTTGAGAGATTCGTTTGGTAAAGAATCGAGCAAAGAGAAAGACGATGATGAAAGTAGTGATCAAAATCACCAAAACGATCGTGCTCCACCGGATCAGATTAGTGCGTAGATTGCGATAGGCATTTGTATCCGCACTATAAATCGTGATGATGTCTTCTTTGTTACTCATGGGTAAGGTGCTTTTTGCAATCAGAAAACGATCATCATTTTTCTTGAGGAAGGTATCTGCTGTACTTAGTTCAGAATCACTTGAAAAACGAATTGGTTCTCCGACTTGATTGATCGTATCACTGTAAAAGTTGACATCATCGTTCAGTTGCAATTCTAATTTATAGGAAGAATTACGAAGTCGGTTACTTAAATAATTGTAATCCACTTGAATGGCTAAAACAGCTCTTTCCTCAGAAAGCGGCAGGGGAAGATTTTTATATAAGGTGAGCCGATTCATTTCCCCCTCTTGTTCAGAGGTCATTAAAAAAGCATCCGGCTGTTTCATTGCTCGTTGGTACCAGAGGCTTTCTTTGATCGCATCATCCGCTTGGCGAAAGAACTTGTAATCTGGAATGGTCTCATTTGTAGTATAGATGGTCAAATCAGCAATCGAAGTTTGTAAACTTCGTATTTCATCGATACGTTCATACTCACTGATCGTATCAGCTGCTTCTTGTTCTTCTGAGAAAGAAGTTGTCAAAATCGTGCGTAAATGCGTATCATTAGAAAGCGTGCTGGCTGAGTTAGTCAAGGTATTAGTTGTATCAAACAAAATAGATTTGACACGCTGAGCATTCAGCTCTGTAAGATGCTGATAATTGCCAGTCAATTGTTTGGTAGAGTCCCAAACCAACATCAAACCGATAGTGACGGTCGAAAGAATAATAATCGGCAGATAGATAATAAACAACTGCCGACGAATAGAGAACTGGTTGAGGTGTTTTACAAAGGAATGTTTCATTCAATCATCCTCACGCTTGATATCTGGTGAAAATCTTTAATAAGAGAAAACAACTGCAGTAGATAACAAAAGCAATTCCGAAGAACAGAAAGAGTATTCTAAAAAACGGTACGAATAACCATAATGCACGGGTGATCACTAGTATTAATAGCAGCATCAGTGAACGCAGTGGTTCAACCAGCGGTAGCAGCATCGCATTTTTAATGGTTTGTTTGATCGACGTGTCATATCGACCGACCAATGCCAAGCTATAAATGAGCACGATCAAGAAATAACTGCCTAAAATCAAAGCAACTACGCCAACGATACCGCCAAAGAGTGTCTTGAGGGAAAACCAGAAGCTAATACTAAAAATCAAGATTACCAATGGTAGAAGCAAGACAAAAAATACGACAGTTGCTGGTTTCCAATTGCTTTTTAAGGCTCGGAAATAGTCAGGTATCAATTCGCCTCTTTCACCATCAGCATAGTTGAGACAGACTTCATATAGAGCGGATGTGGCCCAGCCAATGGTAATGACGGGCAAACATAATAAAAGATAAACAATATTTAAAAAAATGAAATGGATGAGTGTCGTCGTTACTTGATGAAACGTACTGTCTGGTTTGAACTTCATTAAGTGTTCCTCCTCGTTGATGTTATTTGTAGTTTACATGTAAATCAGTTATTTTGAAAGCCTTATCAAAATTGTTTTTTCATGTTAAATGCTGGTTTGATAAGGTTTCTGGACAAGCAGTTGTTTAGAATGTCTAAAATGTACGTATCAAAGTCCATTTTTGTCAGATGGCAAATAGAAGATGAGATGATAGGATAATTAAAGTAAAGCGTTTACAATGCGAGGGGGATGAAAATGGAGATTGGAAGAAATAAAGAACCGGTTATCAGCAAGAGAGCAAATCGAGAAGGAAAGATCATGTTCCTTTGCGTCTTGCCTTTTCTTTGCTTAGTATTTTTATTTGCTTATTTTCCTTTACACGGATGGATTTATTCATTGTTTGATTACAAGCCGGCGTTAGGATTATCAGGAAGTGAGTTTGTCGGATTAAAGTGGTTCCGCATGCTGATTTCAAGTGAAACGCAAGTCGCACAGATCGTGCAAGTCATGAAAAATACTTTTGCGATGAGCTTTTTGGGTATTGCTACATCGATTTTCCCTGTGGCTTTTGCAATTCTCTTAAATGAAGTCAAATGGAAGTGGTTTAAAAGTTTGGTGCAGACGTTGACTACATTGCCCAACTTTATTAGCTGGGTGTTGGTTTATACCATTGCTTTCAGTCTCTTTTCTACGACGGGCCTATTGAACACACTACTTGAAGAGTGGGGACTGATCACAGATCCAATCAAATTCTTAGACAGCGGCAATCATACGTGGCTGATGATGTGTTTATGGAACATCTGGAAAGGTTTGGGCTGGGGAGCAATTATGTACTTAGCGGCGATTGCTGGGATCGATCCTGAATTGTATGAAGCCGGGCGAATTGATGGCGCCAGCCGCTTCCAATTGATGCGTCATATCACGCTGCCAGCGTTGATGCCTACGTTTTTAGTCATGTTGATGTTGTCGATTGCTAATTTGCTTAATAACGGGATGGATCAGTACTTTGTATTCCAAAATGCCTTTAACAAAGAAACGATCCAGGTACTGGACCTCTATGTCTATAATATCGGTCTCGGCGGCAATAGCTTGTCATTAGCAACTGCCATCAGTATGTTGAAAAGCTTAGTCAGCGTCGCTCTTTTGGCAATCGTTAATATTGCATCAAAGAAAATCAGAGGGTCATCGATCATCTAAGGAGGGATAGTCATGGAATTATCAGAAAATCTCAATCGAAAACGAACCAAAAAGAAAACAAAAGAAGCGCGCAGCAAAGGCGATGCTGCATTTACGATTTTAAACTATACATTTTTTGTTTTGATCACGTTGATTTGCGCTTATCCCTTTTATTATCTAATCATTAATTCAATCAGCAACAACGAATTAAGTGCATTAGGCGATGTTCGGTTTGTACCAAAAGGGATTCATTTTGAAAATTATCGGCAAGTGTTTCAATTAAGCGGATTGACCGCTGCGGCCATCGTATCGGTTGCCCGAACAGTCATTGGTACGGCTTGTACAGTACTAGCTTCTGCTTTTCTCGGCTTCATGTTCACGCAAGAAAAAATGTGGAAAAGAAAATTTTGGTATCGCTTTATCATTATCAGCATGTACTTTAATGCAGGACTGATCCCAATGTTCATCACCATGAAAACCCTTGGCTTAACAAATAACTTTTGGGTCTATATTTTGCCGGCGATCGTTCAACCGTTTAATATCATTTTGGTGAAAACCTATATTGAATCGATTCCCAAATCGTTACAGGAAGCAGCTGAAATCGATGGAGCGAACATTCTGCAAGTTTTCTTCAAAGTCATTTTGCCGAACTGTATGCCGATCTTAGCAACTGTTGCGATTTTTTCGGCAGTCGCCCAGTGGAATTCATTCCAAGATACGTTGATCTATATCACCGATTAGAGCCTTTATTCACTGCAATATTTGCTGTATACCTATATCAATCAAGCTAATTCACTAGCCCAAATGGTCAAAAATTCTGGCGGTGCGTTATCTAGTGTGGCCTCAGCAGCCACGACACAAACACCGACATCGATTCGGATGACCGTTTCAGTGATCGTAGTGTTACCAATTATGTTTATTTATCCGCTTTTCCAACGATACTTCGTAAAAGGAATTATGCTAGGAGCGGTCAAAGGGTAGATAATAACAAAACAGGAAGGGGAAAAACAAATGAAAAGCAAAAAATGGTTGAAAAAAACAGCAATGGGTCTCGTATGCGGGGGAGCCTTGCTCGGGTTAGCTGCCTGCGGTTCATCGAATGAATCTTCGAATGAGAGTTCTAGTGATAACAGTGAAACACTAACGATCGATGTCTACAATAGCGTTGCTAATTATATGGGCATCCAAGGCGGATGGTTTGGTGAATTAGTTAAGGATAAGTTCAATATTGAGTTAAATATCATTGCGCCTAATGTCGCAGGTAACGGTGATACCTTGTATCAAACTCGTACCGCAGCCGGTGATTTAGGTGATTTGATCATAATCAATAATGGAAAAGAGTACAATGAATTGGTACAAGGCGGCTTACTGTATGAATCCTCCGAATTGTATGAATCGATGGAGAATTTAAAGCAGTATGATGGTGCTGTCCAATTTTTGAATGAAGGACAAGATGGAATTTATGGTTTTCCAACAGAAGTTTCCACTTCTGCTCCTGATACTTCTTCTGAAGGACTTGATTTGAACGTAGGGCCTTACTTGCGCTGGGATCTTTATAAGGAAGTCGGCTATCCAGAAATGAATACCTTGGAAGATCTGCTTCCAATCCTTCAACAAATGCAAGAAGCCAAAGGGACAACCGAAGATGGTAAACGCGTCTACAGCTTCTCTTTATTTAGCGATTGGGATGGTGATTCCATGTCAAATGCAGTTCAATTAGCCCAAATGTATGGCTACAATACAGTAGGTTATGCATTAGCGAGAGCTGATGGTAGTGATATACAAGGGCTGTTGGATGATGATTCAGAATATATGCGTGCGTTGAAGTTTTATTATGAAGCAAATCAAATGGGGCTAGTTGATCCTGAATCTACGACGCAAAATTATGACACTCTTTATTCAAAATTCCAAGGCGGCCAAGTTTTGTATTCGTGGTTCCCATGGTTAGGTCAATCTGCTTACAACACGACCAAAAATATGGATGAAGGTGTTGGGTTCATGCTAGCACCGATCAAGGATCAAAAAAATTATTCTGATGGTGCTAAAGTCAACGGTGGAAATCTTTTCATTGGCATCGGTTCAAATGCAGATGATCCCCAAAGGATTTCTGAATTTATCGATTGGCTATACTCCCCAGAAGGAATTATGGCGAATTCGTCTCAAACCGTCGGTGGTTCCGGTCCAGAAGGATTGACTTGGGAAGTCGGCGAAGATGGTGCGCCCGTATTAACAGATTTCGGGAAAGAAGCATTGATCGATGGCGATGCAGATGTACCAGAAGAATTTGGTGGTGGCAGTTATAAAGACGGCGGTTCAGCATTGAATTTCAACTCTGTCTTGCTGATCGATGAAAACCCAAATACGGGCTATCCTTATAATTTCAATCAATGGGATTCGTATGCAGAAGCCACTTCTAATGCATTGAAAGAAGACTGGTCGTCTCAAATGGGTGGTGCTTCAAGTGCTATCGAATTTTTACAAGAAAATGATCAAATCATGGTAGCACCAGGTGCTACATTTGTTACCCCAGAAGATAGCTCTGAAATTTCTACGCTACGAAGTCAGATCGGATCAACGATCAAAGAATTCTCATGGAAAATGGTCTTTGCTTCTAACGAAGAAGAATTTGAACAGTTAAAAGATGAAATGCAGAAAACCGCAATTGGTTTAGGTTATGAAGATGTCTTGGCTGTTGATAATGAAAATGCTGAGAATCAAAATAAAGCAAGAGAAGAGATTATGAAATAAATGACAGCGAATCTGTACGAACCTGTTGTTTAAATTGCATAAGAAGAAAGTCTGGCAGAAAACGAGTTGACGTTTTTTGCCTCTCTTTCTTTTTAGGTAAAACTAGATAACGATACTAGCTGTATGAAAAAAAAATAGCAGTGATCCGCTGCTTTTCACAAGGAGGATGATCCATGATCACGATCGAAAAAATCAAACAAGTCGCGCATCAAGGCCCCTTTTTCCCAAATTGGCAGTCATTGGGCGCTTTTGTTCTACCGGAATGGTTCCCCAAAGCAAAATTTGGGGTCTTCATTCATTGGGGATTGTACAGTGTTCCTGCATTTAACAACGAGTGGTACTCCAGAAATATGTACATCAAAGGCCATCCGGAATACGATCATCATATTGAAACCTATGGCCCACAAAAAAACTTTGGCTACAAAGACTTTATTCCCATGTTTACCGCAGAAAAATTTGATGTAAATGAATGGATTCGCTTGATCAAACAAGCCGGTGCCAATTATCTTTTTCCCGTTGCAGAACATCACGATGGGTTTCAGATGTATAAAAGCGAGCTGTCTGAATGGAATGCAACAGTTATGGGACCGAAAAAAGATATTCTTGGGGAATTAAAAGAAGCAGCTGAGGAACAAGACCTGCATTTTTGTACCTCATCTCATCGCGCCGAACATTGGTTTTTTATGGGACACGGTAAGGAATTCGACAGCGACATCAAGGAACCGTTAGAAAAAGGCGACTTTTATTGGCCTGCTATGCCAGAACCTGATAATCAAGATTTGTATAGCGAGCCATATCCCTCAAAAGAGTTTTTAGATGATTGGCTGTTGCGAACCTGTGAACTCGTCGACAACTATCAACCAGAGCTGCTGTATTTTGATTGGTGGATCCAACACGAAGCCTTCAAGGAGCACTTGCAACTTTTCGCTGCTTACTATTACAATCGTGGGGCTGAATGGGGCAAAAAAGTTGGTATCTGTTACAAACATGATGCCATGATGTTTGGTAGTGGTATTGTGGAGATCGAACGGGGAAAATTTGCCGAACCACAACCTTTTTACTGGCAAACAGATACAGCAATCGCTCGTAATTCATGGTGCTATACCACAACGTTGGATTACAAAACAACGCGTGAGATTTTACAGGATTTGATCGAAGTCGTCAGTAAAAACGGCAATCTCCTTTTGAATATCGGGCCGAAAGGGGATGGTTCGATCCCAGAAAAAGATCAAGCGATCTTAAAAGAAATCGGTGCGTGGCTGGATGTAAACGGTGAAGCCATTTATGAAGCGAAACCATGGCGCAAAGCTGGGGAAGGACCCACGACCGTTGTCTCAGGCCAATTTCAAGAGGCACAGGCGACGACATACACAAGCCAGGATTTCCGCTTTACGGTTCAGGGGGATTCGTTGTATGCTATTGGCATGGCAAGTCCTGAGAATGGACACGCAAGGATCCAAGCACTGGCCCAGTCTAAAGATCAAAATCTACCAGAATTTCACGGCATCATCCAAAACGTGACGATTCTAGGACACGAAGAACAGCCTATTGATTGGCAAGTGACCGATGAAGGCTTGCAACTAACTTTTGAACCAATTGAAACCGACCAACCAATTGTCTATAAAATTACAATGAAATGAGGCGCAACCCGTGATACATGAAAAAAGAACCGCACTTTTACCAGAAAGCCAAGCCAGTTTAACCACGTATGTCATGGAAAATTCTCCTGAAATGGAACCAGATCGTGTCCGACCGGCGGTCATCATCTGTCCTGGCGGCGGCTATGAAATGTTATCGGATCGTGAAGCGGAACCCATTGCCATCAAAATGATGAGCTTTGGTTTCCAAGCCTTTGTGTTGCATTATAGTATCAAACCGGCTGTCTATCCGTTAGCCTTAAAGGAATTGGCTGCTGCCGTTCGTCTTGTCCGCACCAATCATGAGGTCTGGCACGTCGATCCTGAAAAAATCATTGTTGCCGGTTTTTCAGCTGGTGGTCACTTAGCTGCTAATCTGGGTGTGTCTTGGCAGCAACCTTTTCTAGCAGAGGCTTTACAAGGAGCCAATGAAGAATGGCGGCCTAACGGGTTACTGTTGAGCTACCCAGTATTATCTAGTGGAGAACTTGGGCACCAAGATTCCTTCCGTTCATTATTAGCAGATCTTTACGAAACAGAAAAAGCCGCCTTGTCTTTAGAGACTTTAGTCAATGAACAGACACCACCAACGTTTCTTTGGCATACGTTAGAAGATGGATTAGTCTTGGCGGAAAACAGCCTCCTTTTTGCCGAACAGCTGCGCAAATTTAATATACCTTATGAGCTACACATTTTCCCTCGGGGCGGTCACGGGTTAAGTTTAGGAACGCCAGAAACCGCCAACAGCGATCAACACGGGATCGAAGCGTCGGTTGTCCGTTGGCCAGAATTATTTGCTGATTGGGTAAAATGGAATTTTTGAGAAACGTTTAATGATCGAAAGAAATAAGCCATTGTCTGCTGAGTTCAGACAATGGCTTTTCTTTTCGTTGTTATCAGATAGTTTATTCAGCTGAAAAGACAACCGTTCCTTGATAAAAACTTTTGCTGACGAAGCCTTTGCGGGCAACAAATTCTGCCGTACAAGCAGCTGGTGTCAGTAAGAAATCAGCCGAATCACCAACCTTAGGCCATTGCTGCGCACCGTTTTTATCCAATGGCACTTTGCCATCCGTGACTAAACCTAATGCTTGCGTCAAGTCTTCCTGACTTTTGACGGAAAAAATCTCTAAATAGCGCGCCAGTTTTTCTTGTAAAGAACCATCTCCTAGAGAAGACCAGGAATCATAGACGTTGTCGCAACCAATATGAATAGCAACGCCATAGCTTTGCAATTCTTTAAGCGGTGGAATCGTGCCAGGGCTGATGGGAATACTTGAAATGATATGGATCTCTAAATCTGCTAACGCTTGAAAGACTTCTTTGCGTTCTGCGCCTTCAAAGTCATTTAGACCAAAGGCGTGACTGATCGCCACTTTTCCTTGCATATTGAATTCCTTCGTCAAACGAATCATTTCTTTGACGGTCGCTCTGCCAGCTTCTTGCCGATCATGAAGATGGAGGTCAATCCCGACATGTCCTTTTTGAGCAAGTTCAAAAGTTGTCCGTAAGGAAGCCTGGTAATCTTGATCGAGTGTATAAGGATCAACACCGCCAATAAAAGATGCTTTGCCCGTTGCTAAGGCTTCTTCAATTAAGGAAGCAGCATCTGAGCGCAGCAAGCCATGTTGGGGAAATAAGACCAACTCCGAGCCAAAAGGCTGTTCGGCAACGAATTCAGTGATCGCATCAAAATAACGCAGCTGAGTCATTGGTTCAATATCGATATGTGAGCGGAACATCACCGCACCGTGAGGTAGTTCTAAATCAATCAGCGCTTGTCCGCGTTCTTTGATCGATAACGGCAAGGCATCTAATTGGGGAATCTCAGTTTCAAATCGTTCCACCAAGCTAGCTGCCGGCGTTACTGGACGCCAAGGAGTACCTAATTTACTTTTGTCCAAATGACAATGTTTTTCGATCAATCCTGGCAACAATAACTGATTTTCCCCATCAATGATCGTCGCTTCGCTTGATGCCTGCCATTCGGTCATCGGCACGATTTCCGCTATTTTTCCATCATTGATCCCGATTGCTGTATTTTCTGTTTTGGTTCCATAAGACCAATCGCCTTCTTTTAAATAACTCGTCTCAAGTTGTACATTTGTAAGCCATAAATCCAAGAAATCGCCTTCTTTCGTGTTTGCTTCATGGTATCATACATTCGCTGCTCGGCTCTAAAGAGATGCTTGTGGCAAAAGGACGAAGTGCTGAGCCTTGCAATCATTGGCTAGAAGTGTAGGATAGAAACTAAGTGAAGATAACGAGGAATAAACCAAAAGACTTGGAGGATAAAGGATGAAGAAAAACGACTTTCTATTGACAGCTGATGAGCTGTCCCATCAGAAAATGGAGTATCTAGAAACATTGTTCGCTTTAGGAAATGGGCAAATCGGCGTCCGTGCAGGGCATCCTTTGAAGGTCAATCAACTGTATCCAGGAAATCCTGGGGCGTTTGTCAACGGCTTTTTTGACAGCGAGCCGATTCAGTATGGCGAATGGGCTTATGGGTATGCAAAAGAACATCAAACGATTTGCAAACTGCCCAACTTGCGTGGAGTTATTTTGAAAATCGGCGAGGAGGATTCTTCGGTTGAGGAATGGCAAGTCGAACGAACCCAAATGAGTCTTAAATTAGCTGATGGGGTTCTAACGGAAAGTTACCAGATCACTACTCCGACTGGAAAGTCTTTTGAGTTGGGGTTAACTTCGTTTGCGTCAATGACGCGCAGTGAACTCTATGTTTGTCGCTATGAAGTGATAACAGCCGATTTTTCAGAACCGATCGAACTCTCCCACACATTAAATCAGCAATTCTCTGTCAATAAAACAGATGATCCTCGAGTTGCCAGTAAGAATCATCAATTGGAAAAAGAACAAATGGGCGCATACCAAGTATGGACAGCACCAAATAGTCAAAAGAAAATCGCTATTCAGCTACATCAAGAAAAGCAGCATTTGACTGTTGGAGAACCGTCAACTTCGATTTTTCAGGTCAAATTGTTGCAAAGGATTGGTGAGACACCATTTCAGCAGAGCGTCGACAAGTTTTCTGTCTTATTAAAAGAACAAGCGGATTACTATCAATCTTTCTGGCAAGCCAGCGATATTCAAATTGTGGGTGATGACTATTTGCAAAAAGGGATCCGTTTCAATTTGTTTCATTTGAACCAAGGTGCAGGGCGGGATGGGAAAACGAATTTCGCCGCAAAAGGGCTTACGGGTGAAGGATATGAAGGACATTATTTTTGGGATACAGAAATGTATCTACTGCCTTTCTTCATTTATACGAACCCCGAGATAGCCAAAAGCTTGCTTTCCTATCGTGCAAGTATTTTGCCGCAAGCCAAAAAACGAGCAAAAGAATTGAATCAAGCTGGGGCATTGTTTGCTTGGCGTACGATTGACGGTAATGAAACGAGTGCCTATTATCCAGCAGGTACAGCACAGCTGCATATCAATGCCGATATCGTTTATGGCTTTCAATTATATGAACGTATCACGGGTGATCAACCCTTTATTGAAGAAATTGGTCAAGAAGTCGTTTTTGAAACAGCGAAATTCTGGTTTCATTATGGCACGTTTGTTGTAAAAGAAGGACAAGAGCGGTTTTGTATTCATGGAGTGACAGGACCAGACGAATACAGCGCTTTGGTAAACAACAATTTTTATACAAACAAAATGGTACAAAATAACTTACGCTATGCGGTCGAATTGGCCAAACGATACCATGTCTATCAAGAATTGATTGCCGATTGGGAAAAAGCAGCTGACCTGATGTACTTCGGTTACGATGAAGAGCGGCAGCTAACGAAACAAGATGATTCCTTCTTAGATCAAGCGCTGTGGCCATTTGAGGAAACACCTGCTGAGAATTATCCGCTTCTGCTTCACTATCATCCAATGATCATTTATAAGTATCAAGTATGCAAGCAAGCAGATACGGTTTTAGCAGAGATGCTGTTTACCCATGAATTTTCAGCAGATCAATTAACAAGAGACTATGACTATTACGAGCAGGTGACGACCCATGACTCCTCGTTGTCTCGTTCAATCTTTAGTGTGATGGCTAGCCGAATCGGCGACACTGAAAAAGCGTATCGCTACTTCATGGATACCGCACTGATGGATCTCAATGATTTGCAAAAGAATGTTGTAGACGGTGTTCATGCTGCCAATATGGGCGGCAGCTGGTTGAGTTTGATTTATGGTTTTGCTGGTCTGACCTATGATCGCGGACTTCACTTGGCGAATCATTTGCCACAGAAAATCGAATCACTGACCTTTACGATCACTTATCAGCAAGAAGCAATCAGAGTGAAGCTTCAAGGGGGAGAAATCGAATGCCAGTTACAGCCGAATAGTAAATTAAAGGTGGTGGAGGATAGGAATGGCCTTTGGATTAAATAGAGGACTTGCTTATAATGACTATCTACTATCAAGAATAGAAAAAATAATAAGACTACAATCAATAGTAGAGGAATTTAGATGATATACAAAAAATCCCATACCGCACTTTTGATCATCAGCAATACGATCACGATCATCCCGTATCTTTATTTTTTATCTTTGAGCAAAGAGCAGTCGCTAAGTGCAGCATTAGCCTTTGCGCTCTTTTATACCTTTCGCATGACAGGGGTCTTTTTCTTACAGACGCTTACGGCGCTTTTCGCACCATCATTGTTAGCAGCCAGTGTCTTGATCGGCGGCGCCGGCGCATTGGTGGGTATTTTGAGCACTTGGTGGAGCGCTGCACTCTTGCCAGCTGCTAGTTTGTTGGGGATCAGTGCTTCTTGGCTGCCGCCAGCTGACCTGATGGTACGCCAAAAAGTCAAGCTCACTGAACAGCCGCTGAAAAATGATTGGAAGGAGGCGCTGTTCTTTCTTTTCGTTTTACTCTTTGCCTTACGGTTGCCTGATGACCTTCAAGGCATTGGCCTATTTGGCAGTTATTTTGCACTCTTTGTGCTGGCAGCTAAGAGTAGCCAAACCGTCAACAACCTCCCAAAAAGACCGTTGATGCAGCGCAACCAGTTATTCAACAAGCAGTTTTTGTTGTATTTCTTTTTCTTTCTCTTACTGTTTGGCTTGCGAGCAGCAAGGCTGATCAAGTCGAATGCCCTGTTTGAATGGGCGATCACTGGTTTCTTGTTTCTCTTTACTTTGATGCTGATCACTTTAACGAAACGCAGTAAGTCGTGGAGACAGCCGCTTCACTTGAACATTCTCACCTTTATTCGGGGAGTGATCGGTAACTTTCTTTTTCTTTTCGGCTCGGTGTATGTTACCGGTCGATTTGGAGCACAAGCGCTAAGCACTCACGTTTACTTACCATATGCACTGGGCCTTTTTGGTGCCATGTTTCTCGGAGGAAAACTTGCTCATCGTTTAGAAAAGCAGCTGGTACCAACATATTTACTTGGGCTGATGGCAGGTGTTCTTCTGTTCAGCAGCGACACACTGATTCCAATAAGTTTATTCGTCATTAGCTTCTTTAATGCGGGATTGAATCAATGGCTTACGAAACAGTATTTGGCGGCAAAACCGGAAGCAATTGAGCAGCAGAGTTTAGCCAAGTATGCCACACAAAACAAAGGGAGTCTGGTACATCAATTTCTTTTGATGACACTCCTGTTCGTCATTCTTCGTTTTGAACATCAGCCGCTGGCTTTCTTGTTTCAGCTATCAGGAACGACGGCAACGAATCAGACCTCAAGGATCCAAAGCTTTTTAGAGCCAGCAAAATGGGGATCGATTGCAGGAGTAATCTGTTTGCTAGTAGGCGGACTGGTGGTTTTTCGTAGGAATCGTAAAGAGAAATGATGGAGAAATGATTTGGAGTTGATTCGGTGTAATCGACAAAGAGAATGTTAAGTAGTTTTGTATCAACTAGAAAAAAGATGAAACCAATTATAGGGAATAAAGTCTAAGAAAGAATAATGAACGGTAACTTGAATCGACAAATGATAGCATATATGCTATCATTTGTGTATGGACAAACCTAAGTTTGAGTTTTATGAGCGACCAAATGGACACAATGAATTTATTGAGTTTTTTGAACAGTTACCTGAGAAAGACCAGAAAAAAATGTTAGCAGTCATTGCGAATGTGGAAGAACATGGAATACTGATCGCTCAAAAAATGAAATGGGTGAAAAAACTGGGAGATAACCTATTTGAGCTGAGATCAGGAATAGGAGGAAACATTCAAAGAGCTTTATATTTTCATTGGCTAGGTTCTAAATTCATTATTACCCATGGTTTCACCAAGAAAACGCAGAAGACGCCAATTCAAGAAATAGCAAAAGCGATAGAGATCCGAAAAGAATTTGAGGAGGAGATCAAAGATGCCAACAGTTAAATTCAATGATTTTTTAAAAGAAAAAATGAAAGACACTGAATTCAAAGCTGAATATGAAGCTGAAAAAGCGAAACTTGCTAGTGCTGTAGCATTGATGAAAGCGCGAGAAAGTGCAGGACTCACACAAAGAGAACTTGCAGAGCTCGCCGCTGTTCCTCAGTCAACCATTGCACGTATTGAGAGAGGGGATAATACAAGTTTCGAAACATTATCCAAACTTGCTTCCGCCCTCGGAAAAACCCTGACCGTTAGTCTAGTTTAGGTAACGCCTTAGTTATAGATAAACCAAGCGAATATTCTCAAAAAGCAGACACTGTCTTATTTCTAGACGGTGTCTTTTTTTGAAATCGCATAAAAACCGAACGTTCAGCGTTTTATCTTCCTTTATGATAGTGAATTTTATTGCACTATTTTCGAATAGCGTTAAAATAAGAACATCGTGTTAGTGAAAAAGGAACATTAAATGAACGGCTTTTTCCTGACAATGTCTTAGAGAACGGGGGAAATCAAACAAATGGCAACCATTCGCTATTTTAAAGGAGATGTTTTCCATACTCCAACTGATGGAAAACTAGAATATATAGAAGAAGCTTTGATTCAAGTCGATGACGCAGGGATTATCACGAAAGTTACTGCCAAAACAGATCAAGGGTATGAGGTAGAGCTGGCAAAAGCATCAGAGAATCTTCAGGCTTTATCCGAAGGCCAGTGCTTTTTACCAGGATTTGTCGATCTGCATGTCCACGCCCCACAATGGCCGCAAGCAGGGATCGCGTTAGATGAACCGTTAAATGTCTGGTTAGATGAATGCACGTTTCCGCTGGAGGCAAAATATGCCGATCCAGCATTTGCCAAAGCTGTCTATCAAGATTTGGTGGCACAGCTATTGGCAAGAGGAACGACAACGGTTCTTTATTTTGCAACGATCCATCTAGAAGCGAGCCTTCAATTGGCGAAGACTTGTGCCACTCTTGGTCAACGGGGATTAGTCGGAAAAGTCGTTATGGACGATCCCCAAGCCAATCCTGCTTTTTATCGAGACGCGTCAACAGAAGAGGCATTAGCGGATACAGAACGTTTTATTCAAGAAGTACAAGCAATCGCAAAGACCGCACCACAAGGCGTTTATCCTGTGGTCACTCCGCGATTTGTCCCCAGCTGTACCGATGAAGGCTTGGCAGGGTTAGGCGCATTGGCTGAAAAATATGATGTTCATGTTCAGACCCACTGCAGTGAAGGGCAATGGGAACATGACTTTGTTCAAGAACGATTTGGTAAAACGGATACCGAAGTGCTGCAAGATTTTGGCTTGTTGCGTGAAAAAGCAGTGATGGCTCATGGCAATTTCATCAGCCCAGCTGACGGCGCTCGTTTTGTCGAAACCGGCGCCGCAGTTGCGCACTGTCCCATCTCAAATGCCTACTTTGCCAATGGCGTGATCCCAATCAAGCGCTTGAAAGAACAAGGGGTCACGATTGGTTTAGGAACGGATATCTCCGGCGGTTTTTCACCGAGTTTGTATGACAACATCAAACAAGCTGTGATGTCTTCGAGAATGTTAGAAGATGGCGTGGATGTCACGCTTCCTCAAAACACACGAGGAGTAGCTGATTCTCGTATATCCGTGATCGATGCGTTCTCATTGGCGACAAAAGGCGGCGGTGAGGCACTGAGATTACCAGTAGGTGTCATCAAAGAAGGGTATGCGTTTGATGTGCAAGTGATCGATACGCGACAAAAAGAAAATCCTTTGCCTGACTTCGGTGTGTTTACTTCACCCGAAGCAAGATTACAAAAAATCCTGTACTTAGCAACGATGCAAAATATTCGCCAAGTCTGGGTCCAAGGAAAAAAAGTACACGAAAAATGAGGAGAATGAGACAGTGGAATCAACGAAAAACAAACATTTAACGATCGGAATGAACGAAGACATTCCCTTTGGTCAAGCAGTACTTTTAGGATTACAGCATGTGTTGGCAATGGACGTGTATGTGCCGCCATTTATTATCGCAACCGCGGTGGCGATGTCCTCTTCAGACGCATCAGGTTTGATCCAATCGACCTTTTTAGGAGCAGGGATCGCTTCTTTGATCCAAGTCCTCTTTTTCTTGAAATTACCCGTATGTCAAGGACCATCCTTTGTACCCGTTGGAGCGATCATCGGTATTTATTTTGGTGCCAACGGCATGGACACGGTGTTAGGTGCCAGCATTGTTGGTGCCGCGGCAGTCATTTTACTAGGTTTTACTGGCATCTATAAGTATATCGTTCGTCATTTTATTCCTACGATCGTCAGTGGAACGATCATCATGATCGTTGGTTTGACGCTGCTGCCAACGGCATTTACTAGCAATATCTATCCTGCCACTGAAACACTAAGTGCCAATCAAAACATGTTGCTAGCTGCGATTACTGCGGCGATTTTGATCTTGTTTTCCATGTTAGGCGATTATTTTCCAGGAATGGGAAAATACTTCCGAATCAGTTCGGTCATTATTGCTTTGGTTATCGGTACCGTGATTGCTTCCTTTATGGGAGGCGTTGATTTTCAGTCGGTGGCGGATGCTTCTTTCTTTAGTCTGCCAAAACTGGTATTTCTAAACTATGGCCTGCATTTTGATGTTTCAGCGATCTTAACGATGCTAGTGATCTATATGGTTCTCCTAGCAGAAACAACAGGAACTTGGTACGCGGTCAGTTCTGTGACAGAAGAACCTGTTACGGATGAACAGATCAATAAAGGCGTGATCGGTGAAGGGTTAGGCTGCTTGGTTGCCGCCTTAGTTGGAACGACCCCTGTAACTGGTTATTCTACCAATGCAGGGATCATTTCGATCACAGGGGTTGCTAGTAAAAAAGTCTTTGTGATGGCGTCCATTTGGTTTATCCTATTGTCCTTCATGGGAAAACTTTCAGCCTTGATTCACGCAGTACCTTCTGCTGTCATCGGCGGCGTGTTCGCGGTCGTCTGCGTCATTATTTTGTTGAGCGGCTTTCGGGTCATTAAGAATGAAGAGTTTTCCGAGCGGGAGTTGTATATTATCGGGGTACCGTTGATTATTGCCATCGGCTTGTTGTTTATGCCAGCAGAAATCAAAGAATCTGCGCCTCAATTCTTACAATATTTATTAGATTCACCGATTGCTTTAAGCGCTATTGCGGCGATCGTCATGAATAAATTGATCCCAGTGAAGAAAAAATAGAAAGTAAATGAGGAATGAGACCTTGTCTCGTTCCTTCTTTTGTTACAATCCTGTGTAAAAAGAGGGTTTTTTGTAATATAGGAAAGGTTTTCTAAGGTTAACTGGTTTACCTGAAAACAAAATAACTGTAATGTTAAAAATTACAACAGAGTAAAGCTTGATATGATAGGATTCTCAAATTCTTACGAAACGTAAGGCAACTGTCGTTTTCGTAATCATCTGTAATGAATTCTTTACCTATGAAATATTCTTCGATGTTAGACTTGTTTATGCGCTTGAGTCATCTCAAATGACGCAAAATGAGTTTCAAAGAAGGAGATTTAATTATATGAAGTCTTTAAAAACTGTTTTACTTAGTACAGCTGTCCTTGCCGGTTTCGGCCTTTTCTTAGGTGGGAAAGACGCCTTTGCAGACGAACAATACACTGTTCAATCTGGTGATACTTTATCAACAATCGCTACTAACTTTTATGGTTATAGCTCTGATGATACGATCAATGCGATCGTTGAAGCAAACGAGATTGCTGATAAAAACTTGATTTTTGTTGGGGAAGCATTGATCATCCCTACAGATGGCACTGCAACTTATACAGAATCTGCAAGCACGACTGCTGCAGCAAGTGTACAACAACCAAGTGAACCAGCAGCTTCACAATCAAGCAACACACAATCTGCTGCAAGCACACAAAGCAGCTCAAGCTACAGCTCTTCAGCTAGCGGCTCAGAAGCTTCAGCAAAAGAATGGATCGCCAACAAAGAATCTGGTGGTTCTTACACAGCGACAAACGGACAATACTATGGCCGTTACCAATTAACCAACTCTTACTTAAATGGTGACTATTCAGCTGCTAACCAAGAAAAGGTTGCCGATGAATATGTTGCATCACGTTATGGTTCTTGGTCTGCTGCCAAAGCATTCTGGGAAGCAAATGGTTGGTACTAAGATTCTCAAATGAATCTTGTCCGTGACATCTAGTAATCAATTGCCCTTATTGGCGAGTACAACTTACTCGCTGATGAGGGCTTTTTTGTGTCTTCTGAGAAAGGTGAATGAATGTAACGCCGCTTACAGCTGCATGTAACGTCATTATCAGTCGACATGCCACTGATAAAAAATCCCTTTTTCCACGACAACCATATATAATAGTAGGAAATAGAGCAGAAAGCGATTCAATCTGTCAAAACTGAGACAGAAAATGGCGATTTTGATAGCAGAAAGTGGGGGAAACACAATGAGTACATCGATTGAAGAAAAAATTGCAAAAAAAATGCAGCGATTTCAAGCATTTGGGGAAGGCTTGCCGGGAGCCAAAGTCTATTATCGCGAAGATTGAGATGCAATCTACTTTGATTTAGTAGGAAAGCAGTTTGGAATCATGAGTCCACAACCAGAAGAAACAGCGTTTTTGACTTTGAAAAATCTGCCCGAGGTCAACGAAACGCTGCGAGAGCAATTTCCTGACGTGATCATTCCAGGGTATTATGCCAATAAGACCCATTGGAATACCATCAAGTTGGCATCTGATGCCTTGATGGAAGAAAACATCGAACAAATGATTTTGGTTTCCTACGATTTAGTCAAACAAAAACTGACAAAAAAACAAAAAAGTGAGCTGGAAAACAGCGAATCGTAAGTCAAAGATTTAGCGACAAAAAATAATCAAACCAGTATCGAGGAGCATCATAATCCCTTTACTATTCGTTATTTTCGACAACATTTATGCAATATTTTCAAAGAGCTTTCATGAAAGCTCTTTTTGTTTTATTTGTTCGCTTGTTTCCCGTCGTGATCCATGGTAAATTGTTGTGCAACCGAAATTTTTTGGCAGTCTTTTCTGCTAAACACAAAGGAGTGGTACGTATATGGATCTGGTCTTACGCCATGTCAAAAAGTACAAAGCGGCAACCGGCATTGCCTTATTATCGGTCATTTTAATGGTCGTTGCTGCATTATGGCAGCCGAAGCTCTTGCAGCAAGTGCTAGAATCAATTATTACCGAAAACAATGATGAAATGAAAAAAATTGGTGTGCAGCTGATTGGGCTAGCATTGCTAGGCCTTGTTGCAGGGATTATCAACACGATTTTTTCTGCGAAAGTGGCGCAAGGCGTTAGTGCCGATATTCGGGAAGAGATGTTTCGGAAAATCCAGACATTCTCATTTGGTAATATCGAAACCTTCTCGGCAGGAAACCTAGTGGTGCGCTTGACCAATGACATCACGCAAATTCAAAACTTAGTGATGATCTCGTTGCAATCGTTGTTTCGCATCCCGTTCTTATTTATCGGTGCCTTCATTTTGGCGATGACAACCATGCCGCAACTTTGGTGGATCATCGTCTTACTAATTATCGCTGTCCTAGTGATTACGGCACTCTCCTTTACACGGATGGGCAAACACTTTATGATCATCCAGAACTTGATCGACAAAATCAATGGGATTGCCAAAGAAAATTTGATGGGGATTCGTGTGGTGAAATCTTTTGTTCAAGAAGAAAACCAGCTACAAGGCTTTTCCAAAGTCAGTGAAACGTTAACGAAGCATAATATTATCGTAGGAACCTTGTTCTCTGTAATGATCCCCTCCTTTATGCTGGCAGCCAACTTAGCCGTCGTCGGCGCGATCTTCTTTGTCAGTGATCTAGCGAAAGATGATCCAACCTTGATTGGGGGAATTGCCTCATTCATGAATTATTTGATGCAAATTATGATGGCGATCATTATCGGCGGCATGATGATGATGATGACATCGCGGGCTGCAGTTTCGCTAAAACGGATCAAAGAGATTCTAGATACCGAACCGGATCTGCAATACCAAGATGTCCCAGAACAAGAGTTGTCTGGAAGTGTCGCTTTTGAAAACGTCAGTTTCCGTTACCCTGGGGATGAAAAAAATGCCCTAACGGCTATCAGTTTTACCATCAAACCTGGCGAAATGATTGGGATCGTAGGGGCGACTGGTGCCGGCAAATCAACACTGGCGCAGCTGATTCCCCGTTTGTTTGACCCAACGGAAGGTGTCGTGCGAGTTGGCGGCGTTGACTTGAAAGAAGTCAATGAACAAAGCTTGCGTAAAACGGTCGCTTTTGTCTTGCAAAAAGCGATCCTCTTTTCAGGAACGATTGCCCAAAACTTGCGGCAAGGGAAAAAAGACGCCTCAGAATCTGAGATGTCTCGCGCAACGGAAATCGCCCAAGCCAGTGAATTTATTCAAAAATTGACCGCTGGGTTTGAAGCGCCGGTCTCCGAGCGCAGCAGCAATTTTTCTGGAGGGCAAAAGCAACGCTTATCGATTTCTCGAGGAGTGATCGGTGAACCGAAAATTTTGATTTTGGATGATAGTACGAGTGCATTAGATGCTCGTTCGGAAAAATTGGTTCGCGAAGCGTTTGAAAAACAATTAAAAGACACGACAACGATCATCATCGCGCAAAAGATTGCCTCTGTTGTGAAAGCCGACCGCATCTTCGTTTTAGATAATGGACGTCTGGTTGGTGAAGGAAGCCATGAATTTTTAGCCAATAACAATGCCATCTATCAAGAAATCTTCGCAACACAGAAAGGAGAGGAGTAACCATGACAGATTTGTTCAAAGCGAGTAAATTTTTCTACCATTACTTAAAACAATACAAGTGGTCGTTTCTATTCATTTTTGTGACGGTGATTCTGGCAACGTATCTGCAAGTGCAAGCGCCAGTCTTTGTCGGAGAAGCGTTCCAAGAGTTGGCGAATTATGTTGGTGGTTTGATGCAAGGGGTCGATGATAAATCAGCTTTTCTATCGATCATTTGGAAACTGTTGATTTTTTATGTCTTAGCCAGTGCAGCCAATTTTGTTTATAGTATCTTGTTCACGCAAGTGGTAGGGAAATCAACCAACAGAATGCGGATCGGTTTGTTTAATAAACTGGAAAAATTGACGATCAAATTCTTTGATTCTCATCAAGACGGTGATATTTTGAGCCGTTTTACCAGTGACTTGGATAACATCCAAAACAGTCTGAACCAAGCATTGTTGCAAGTGCTGACCAATGTAGTCTTAATGGTGGGGATCTTGATCATGATGTTCCGTCAAAACGTTGAATTGGCATGGGCAACGATTGCTTCTACCCCGATTGCGGTCTTAATCGCGGTGATCGTGATCCAAAAAGCCCGCAAATATGTCGATCTGCAGCAAGATGAAGTCGGAAAATTAAACGGCTATATTGATGAAAAAATCAGTGGTCAACGAATCATCATCACCAATGGACTGCAAGAAGAAACCATCGACGGTTTTCTGGTCCACAACCAACAAGTCCGCGAAGCTACCTACAAAGGGCAAGTCTACTCGGGGCTGCTTTTCCCATTGATGCAAGGGATGTCCTTGTTGAACACGGCAATCGTGATTTTCTTTGGTGGCTGGTTAGCATTGAACGGTGACTTAGAACGTTCCGTTGCTTTAGGATTAGTTGTGACCTTTGTCCAGTATTCGCAGCAGTATTACCAACCATTGATGCAGATCTCTTCTGGTTACAGCATGATTCAATTGGCGATCACCGGTGCGCGCAGAATCAATGAAATGTTTGATGAACCCAATGAGGTCAAACCAAAAGACGGGATCAAAGTGAAGGGCATCAAAGAGGCGGTTGCTTTGAATCATGTGGACTTTGGGTATGACAGTCAAAAATTGGTCCTAAAAGATGTGTCGATCACAGTCAACAAAGGCGAAATGGTCGCATTAGTCGGACCGACGGGTTCAGGAAAAACGACCATCATGAACCTGTTGAATCGCTTCTATGATGTGAATGGTGGTTCTGTGACCTTTGACGGCATCGACATCCGGGAGCTAGACTTGGATCTGCTGCGTTCTCAAGTGGGAATCGTTTTGCAAGAATCCGTGTTGTTCTCAGGGACGATTCGCGAAAACATTGCTTTTGGGAAACCAGAAGCGACTGAAGCCGAAGTCATTGCAGCAGCGAAACAAGCCAATATCCATGAGTTTGTTATGACGTTGGAAAAAGGCTATGACACGGAGATCACCGAAGAGAATAATCTTTTCAGTACTGGTCAAAAACAATTGATGAGTATTGCCCGAACGATTTTGACCAATCCAGAATTGTTGATTTTGGATGAAGCCACCAGTAACGTTGATACCGTGACCGAAGCGAAAATTCAACGAGCAATGGATGAAGCGATCAAAGGTCGAACCAGTTTTGTGATCGCCCATCGCTTGAAGACGATTTTGAATGCCGACCGCATCGTTGTCTTGAAGGATGGCAAAGTCATTGAAGAAGGCAATCACCATCAATTGGTGGCGGCTGACGGCTTTTATGCAGAACTGTATCACAATCAATTCGTTTTTGAATAAGCGCAAACCAACGTAAAATCATCAAGAAGACACTAGCAGGACAGCCCGCAATTTCGTCAACCAATCGACGAAACAGCGGGCTGTTTTTTTAGGTTAAAGCAAGCGCTTCTTATGACGACAATGTTTATGAGCAGTTAGTGGTATAAGGGGTCCGTTGTTCTGATAACCAAAAAAGACCAGCCTTAAGCATGGTCTTCTTTGGTTTTTTAGTGATACGCAGCGGTTTGAGTCAACCACTCAATAAAATGGTCTGGCTGTTGCGTATCCTGTGCCACGATATTCCACTGCTGGTTTTTGCAGCGGGTGCATTCATGCAGCAGCTGATAGCCTTTTTTGGAATGTTGGCGATAGTCAATCGGTCGCATCAAGCCATGGCAAGTATTTTGACGATCACCCGGGCGAATATCCACGTGTAACGAGTAGAGACACTGGGGACAATGGTTGCGGTAAGAACCATTGGTCAAGGGTGCCACAGGCGTACTGCAGTTTTTACAAACAAAGGTCGTATTTTCATCTTTTCTCATTTTGCTTTCCTCCAAAAGAATGATTTCTTTTGAGAGAAAAGGGTTCCGTTCGTTCTTCATCAGGCTTCTTTGGCTAGGGACACATTCACCGTCCGTAACGATTACTTCTGCTTCCAGCTTCATGCGATTTCGCAATCCGTACCACGCTTAGTTTTTTCGTTTTGTGCTAAGCACTGTGTTGCGGCAGCCCACAACCCAGCAGTAAGTGTAGTCCAAAGTCACTGTCATTGGCGTCGTCCCCTAGAAAGCAATTGAGGAATGCTTTTTCATCGAGTACCTCCTATGTGTTTATGAGGGTATTATAGCAGAAATAAAGTTGGAATTCTAAGACAGATAAAACCAGATCGTAATTCATCCCTCTTTTTTATCGTTAAAAACAATAACATGTAGATAATAATGCTATTTTGTGACAAAATATTTATATGTAGGTTTCTCTCGATTTTATTTTGGTTACTGAAGAAGAGACACGGAATCACAAAATGGAGAAAAGATCACCTAACGAAAGGAGAACAAAAATGTTTGGTACGAACAAGAAATCCGAAAATTCGAATGGCACACAAGGCAAGAAACGAAAAAAGCGTTTGACTGTAGAAAATCTGATCAACCAATATCTTGAAGAAAAAGAGATCCATGAATTGAGTGATGGTCTGTCTGTCCAGATCTTTAATGACTTATCTGCACACCGAATACATTTCATGGAGATCCCCAACCTTAGTTACAAAGACCTCGGAGCAGCTATCCAAATCGATCAAAACTGGATTAAAATCAAGCAACAAGATACGATCATCAAACAACAGGCAGAGATCATTCAGCTTTTGAAAGAAACACGATAGAAAAACCGAAGAACGAGCTAGCGGTTCTCCTTGAAAAGGAGACAGCTAGCTGGTTCTTCGGTTCTTTGTTGACGATGAAAGATCAATAGTACTCCCCGTGGCGATAGTCCCATGAGTTGAAGTGATCAGAAAGGTACATTTGGATTTTTTCAACATCGAGTCCTTTACGGATCAAGACAGGTGCGGGAGTGATGGAACGTTGGTCTCCTTGCTCAGGGATCAAGTTGCCGTCTTTATCAACGAAAGAAACCATGACTCCTTGCTCATAGCGGGTTTCCAGCGTTTTGTCTGGTTGGATCGATGCAACATAGTCGTTGCCTTCAATGATTAGATCGGCTTCTTGCGCGATTTGTTCGCCGATCCCTTCAACAAGTCCGCGGTTTCCTTTGCCTGAAGGGTTCGCTGAGCTGGCGAAAAGCAATTTCTTTTTCTGATCCCAAAGTTCTTTTGAAATCTGCTCACCAGGGACACCGAATTTGATCACAAAACAGCTGGTTCCCCGAACGTCCGTCATCAATTCTTCTGAACCATCGTTGGGGATATAGGCTTTTCCTGATTCTTTCCAAGGCAAAATCGCACCGAATAACACGTCATTGTTCCAGCAAGTTTCGTAAACGGCGGCGGTTTCCGCATTTAATTCGGCTAATTCATGTAGCTGTTCCAATGAGCTGCAAAGAACGACGCCTGGTTTGTTACGCTTGCGATTCTTTGCTGAAAACTTGCGTTCCAGCCCCTTTTTATCAGAGACGGCAATGATATAGCCGACTTTGGTTGGGCAAACGATCACTTTGCCTTCTTCATTCAAATAGTTGATCGCACGTTGATTTGGTTCTCCTGTCCATGGGACTTGTTTTGTTTCTTTCACTCTCTTCATCCTCCCTGTCTTCCAATGAATCGCCGTCATGAAAAATATAACGGAATATTCTGAAAATTCTGATTGAATATGGTTACCCTTGATGATAAGGGAATCAATCTGTGTAGTCAAGGGGATTTACACCAGAATGTAAAAAGAGAGGAAGAGGAAAACCGTATATACGTCATTAGAGAATAGAGTGAATGATTGACAGCAACACTATTTTTTTCCGCTTTGTATGAAAAAATTGACTGTTTTTCATGTTATTTATATGGGAAGATAGGCTTATAGATAGAAGAACGCAATCAAAAGAATAGTTTTTTTGTGAAAGATGAGGAGTATCATGAGTGAAAAGAAAAAAATACGCAAGCTTTTGTTGGCATCGATTGTCGCTGGGAGTATCTATGGTGGCGGGGCCTTGCTTTTTGGGTTGCTGGTCAGTTATAACGTCCTCTTGTTAGATGGGGTCTATACATTGATTGGTGCAGTGATGTCACTGATTGCTTTGTACGTGGCAAAATATATCCAAGCCCAAGATTTTGAACGTTTCCCATTCGGTAAAGAGGCATTGATGCCATTAGTGGTATTTATTCAATATAGTATCATCCTGCTGATCTCAATTTATGGGATCATTGAGTCTGCTTTTAGTTTATTACACGTCAGTGATGGCATGATTGATCCAATCGGTTTGTATTTCTCGCTGGTTGGTACGATCTACTGTTTCTCTTTTTACTTGTACTTAAAAAAGAAACCACTGACCCATCCCTTTTATTGGGTGGAACTAGAACAATGGCGTTTCGGCTTTTTCTTTAGTCTGGGTGTCGTCGGTTCATTTCTTGTGTCCTGGCTGATCCAAGCCAGTCCCTATGGGAATTTTGCGATGTATGTCGACCCAATCATCTCCATCGGGATCACCTTGTTCTTTATCCAGCTTTCGATAAAAGAGTTGAAAGCAGCGATTTTAGAATTGACTTCTTCTACTCCAAAAGAAGAACTGCGGGAGACCATCATGACGATCGTTGAAAAAGAATTGCGCGCAGAAGAAGTGGTGGACTTTGTGTTACGTACCGCCAAAGTCGGTAATCAAGTCATTGTGGAATTAGATGTAGTGATTTTACCTGCAACTCCTCTCGATACAGTAGGTCAGCAAGATCCCTTGCGAGAACGATTGAATCAGGCAATCAGCCAACAGATTTCCGGTTATTCCCTCTGGCTAAACATAAATTTTGTCGGTGACATCAAATGGGCGTATAGTGAGGAGTAAGAATGGCTGCAAAGCAGCTTGAATAAACCGTGAAAATGACAGAGAAAAGAGGAAACAAATGACAATTCTGAAAACCTATGGAAAAATCACCGCAGCGCTTTTCTTGTTAGCGGCAAGCATCAATTTATTTTTGGGCCCGCATCATGTGGCAGCTGGCGGTGTCAGCGGAATCGGTATTTTATTAGAGTCAGCACTCGGTTGGGATCGAGCGGCTGTGATCATGGTCTTGAATATTCTCATGCTTATTCTTGCCTATGCCTTTTTAGGGAAGGGGCCTTTTTTGAAAGTCCTCTATGGTAGTTTTGCTTTTCCAGTAGCAATTGCTTTAGTTCCGGAATATATGGTGGCTGAAGACCGGTTGCTTTCCGTGATTTTTGGCAGTGCGATTTTTGCTTTAGGAGTAGCGATTTTGTACAAAAATCAGTCTTCCAGCGGCGGCACAACGATTCCACCGCTGATTTTCAAGAAATACTTTAATTTGAATCCAGCGATTGGCTTGCTGGCGACCGATGCGATCGTTGTTTCCATGAACTTGTTCGTTTTCGGGTTTGAAGAGTTCTTGTTTGCGATCTTATCGATCGTGATCACCTCTGGTGTGATGACCTACATTGAAACCGGCTTTAACCGAAAGAAATCTATCATGATCTTAAGTGAGAACCACGTGAATGAGATTCGAGAAGCGGTCTTTGATAAAACAGCTCGGGGTGCGACCCTGTTGGCTGCCCAAGGCGGTTACCAGCAAGCCGACAAGCAAGTGCTGCTGATCGTTGCCAGCGACCAAGAGTTTATGCAGATCAGACAAATCATTGAGACGATTGACCCAAAAGCGTTTGTGATCGTCAATAATGTCTCAGAAGTACTGGGGCAAGGTTTTAGTTATCACCCGATTGAATGATCGTATTCTCGCTTGTTCAGCATATGAAACCACCCTCGTCAAGTAGGCTATCTACTCGACGAGGGTGGTTTTTAAGGTCCATGATTTTCAAATAGCTTTACTCCGTAAAGTAATCGGGAAAGGCTTTTTCCACAAAAACCAAATCGTTATCAATGACATCAATGTGTTGTCCGACCAAGGGAGCAATTTTGGCTTGGTCTTTTTCTTTTAAGGTTGCTAAGATTTCTTCATGATCTCGCAAAATAATTTCCCAAGACAATTCCTCCACCTCTAAACGTAAGAAGCGGAAGCGATTTAATGGCAGATTGATCGTTTGTAGCCAATTCCAGACATTCTCTTTGTCGGCGATTTTATAAATCAACTGATGGAAGGCCTCGTCGAGTTGGAAAAACTCGATTTCATCTTTCAATTGGGCATAGGTCCGCTGCAAAATAACGAGTTTTTCTAGTTCTTTCAGCTGTTCTTCTGTAACGGCTTGGCAGGCCGCTACGAATACTTCTTTTTCAAGCGTCTCTCTGACAAAGCGAGCTTCTTCAATTTGTTTGATGCTGATTTTAGAAATATAGGTGCCGCTTTGGGGAACGACATGGATCAATGCTTCACGGCGCAGACGAATAATTGCTTCACGGATCGGCGTCCTACCGATGGTTAGCCGTTGCTCCAATTCCTTTTCAGATATTTTTTGACCGGGAATCAGCTTGGCGGTTAAGATCAACTCTTTGATTGATTCATAAGCTTGTGATTGAAAATTTGTAGGGTTCAACATAAACGCTTCTTTCTGTATCAGGCATTCAATTCCCTTCGAAAGAAAAACTCTGAAGGAAAGTGCCTAGGGATAGTTTTGAGTAATAAAACTAGTATATAAGTTGAATAACCTTTTGTAAAGGCTTGCAATTCAGTATGGAATGAACTAGAATACTAATATATCAGTTTCATGGAAAAGGAGGAAATAGGATGTTTGATTTTGCTGCCTTGAAGCAGGCAGGAGTTACGATGCCGGTCGTTCCCAAAGAAGTGAGGGATCAATCAGATACTCAGTTTCAATGGCTACACTTTGGTGGGGGAAATTTGTATCGGGCATTTCACGCAGAAGTAGCCCAAACGTTGATCGATCAACAAGCGTTGTCAAAAGGAATCGTAGTGTGTGAAACCTTTGATGAACAAGTGATCGATCAAGTGTACGCGCCTTACGAGAATGACATTTTAGAAGTGATCATGCACGAAGGGGGACGGTTGGAGAAAAAATTGCTCCAGTCAACGGCGGCTAGTTATTATTGCCATCCTTCCCGCACTGCGAGTTATGAGCATATACGCAAAGTATTTCGTGAGCCGTCACTACAATTGGTTACCGTAACAATCACAGAAAAAGGCTATGGCTTAAAAGACAGTCAGGGGAATTTTTTGCCTGTCGTCCAAGCGGATCTCGCTGCGGGTCCTCATCAGGTCAACCATACAATGAGCATTTTGGCTAGCTTTTTATGGGATCGTTTTCAATCAGGGGCTCTTCCGATCGCTATGGTCTCCACCGATAATTTTTCGCAAAATGGGCTCCGTTTCCAAACGGCGATGGTCACCATCGCAAAAGAGTGGCAAAAGCTGGGGCATGTTTCAGAAGCGTTTGTCCGATACTTAGAAAACAACGCGCAAGTGACGTTTCCGTGGTCAATGATCGATCGGATTACGCCAAATCCTTCAACAGCAGTTGCAGAAGAATTAGCAGCAGCTGGCATTCAGCAGTTGCCAGTCATTCGGACCGATAAAGGAACGACGATCGCTCCGTTTGCTAACACAGAAGCGACTCATTATTTAGTGATTGAAGATGATTTCCCGAACGGTCGCCCGAATTTAGACAAAGCGGGGGTGATCTTGACGAGTCGAGAGATCGTAGACAAAACCGATAGTATGAAAGTCACAACTTGTTTGAATCCACTGCATACGGCAATGAGTTTGTTTGGCTGTTTACTCGGCTATACATCCATTGCTGCGGAAATGACCGATCCAGATATTGTCGCTTTGATCAAAGGAATCGGCTATCGTGAAGGCTTACCGGTAGTGGAAGATCCTGAGATCATTCAGCCAAAGAAATTTATCGATGAGGTGGTCGGTCTTCGTTTACCGAATCCGCTGATTCCTGACACCCCACAGCGGATCGCCGCAGACACCTCACAGAAAATCGCCATCCGTTTTGGCGAAACCATCAAAAAGTATGTGGAGAAAGAAGGCTCGGCTTCTGAGCTGACTTTCATTCCCTTAGCGATTGCTGGCTGGTTGCGTTATCTCTTAGCGATCGATGATGAAGGCCATCCATTTGTCCCAAGTCCTGATCCCCTCTTAGCAGAATTGCAAGAGATTTTACGGGAGTGTCAGTTAGGGACAGCCGCCGATGTTCAAGGGATCATTCGCCCAATCTTAGCAAATCCGCAGATTTTCGGGTTGGATCTCTATCAAGCAGGAATCGCTGAAAACGTGGGTCACTTGTTCGCTAAGATGCTAACAGGAACCGGCGCAGTCCGTAAAACATTACATGAAACAGTAGAAGGGATCGAATAAAAAATGGAAATGACATTTCGTTGGTATGGAAAAGAATACGATAAAATCAAATTAGCAGATATCCGTCAAATTCCTGGGATGAAAGGCATCGTCGGTACACTCTTTGATTTGCCTGCTGGAGCAGTTTGGCCCAAAGAACGGATCAAGGCGCTCGTGGAAGAAGTCGAAGCAGCTGGACTTTCTCTGAAGGTGATCGAAAGTGTCAATATTCATGATGACATCAAGATTGGCTTGCCTTCGAGAGACCTGTATATCGAAAACTACAAAGAAACGATTCGTAATTTGGCAGCATACGGGATCGAAGTGATCTGCTATAATTTTATGCCGATTTTTGATTGGATCAAAACGGATCTCGATTATCGCTTAGCCGATGGTTCTTCTACGATGGCATTTGAAAAAGCAGGGATCGACAAAGACCCAGAAGAGATCGTCAAAGAAGTTGAGGAGTCAAGCTCTGGCTATACCTTGCCAGGCTGGGAACCAGAACGTTTGGCTCATGTCAAAGAATTGTTTGCTGCGTATAAGGATGTCGATGATGACAAATTAAGAGAAAACTTTGCTTATTTCCTAAAAGCCATCATTCCCACCTGCGAAGAGGTCGGCATCAAGATGGCTGTTCATCCAGATGATCCTCCCTATTCGATTTTTGGTCTGCCGCGTATCGTTAAAAACCGTGATGATCTGGATTGGGTCTGTAACGTGGTCGACAGTCCGTCAAATGGTATCACACTTTGTACTGGCAGTATCGCCGAAGACCCAGCCAATAATGTCTATGAGATTTTGGCTGAGTTTTGTCGCCGGGATCGAATTCCTTTTGCCCATGTTCGTAACATTCAATACTTGGGCAATGACAAAGACTTTTATGAAGCACCGCATCTCTCCTCTGAAGGCTCGTTAGACATGTATCAGATCCTAGAAGCGATGTACAAAAATGGCTTTGACGGCTATATTCGACCAGATCATGGGCGAATGATCTGGGGAGAAACGGGACGTCCAGGCTATGGCTTATATGATCGGGCGATCGGCGCTTCCTACTTATTAGGGTTGTGGGAAGCCATCGACAAGAGCGTGGAGCGTTAAGAAAAGGAGCGAAGAAATGTTTTTAACTGACGATTTTATTTTGAAAAACAGCTTTGCCAAAGAGTTATACCATGGGTATGCAAAAAAGCAGCCGATCATTGATTACCATTGCCATTTAGATCCGAAAGAGATTTTCGAAGACCAAAACTTCACCAATCTGACCCAAGCGTGGCTGGCGGGGGACCATTACAAATGGCGCTTGATGCGAGCCAATGGTGTTGCAGAATCTTTGATCACTGGCGATGCTGATGACTACGAAAAATTCTGTGCTTGGGCGCAGACCTTGGAGGCTTGCATTGGCAATTCATTATATGTCTGGACCAATTTGGAATTGAAGCGAATCTTTGGTATTGATGAGCGGTTGACACTAGCCAATGCAGCAAGCATTTGGGAAAAAGCCAATCAACAGTTGCAGACGAAGGAATTTTCACCACGAGGGCTGATCAAAAAGATGGCCGTTGAGGTGATCTGTACGACGGATGATCCCATTGATTTGTTGACGTATCATCAAAAGCTGGCAGAAGAATCCTTTGCTGTGTATCCTACCTTTCGTCCTGACAAAGCAATTAATCTGCAGAATTCAGAATTTCCAGCATACCTTAAGCAATTGGCTGCAGCTGCGAGCAAAGAAATCACTAGCTATCAAACGCTGGTTGAAGCATTGGCCGTGCGTATTTCCTACTTCCACCAACGGGGCTGTCGTTTAGCAGATCACAGTCTGTCACGTCTTGGAGAGGAAGCCTACGATACCGCTGCACTTGAAGCGATTTTTCAGAAGCGTTTGACCACTGGGACACTGACTAATGAAGAAATCAGACAGTTTCAAACCGGCTTGCTGATTGACTTGATGCGCCAATACGCAAAGCAAGGCTGGACCGCGCAATTGCATCTGATGGCGACTCGCAACAACAGTCAAAAGCTTTTCCAACAACAAGGGCCTGATAGTGGCGGTGATGCGATGGGGGACGACCGTCTAGCGAGCGGCTTAAGTCGGACATTGGCGCAGCTTCAGGCGGAAAGCTTACTGCCGAAGACGATTTTGTATTCACTGAACCCCAAAGATTATCCAGTGTTGACTGCGCTGATGGGGGCGTTCCAAGAAGAGAGCAAAGGCAAGCTGCAATTAGGCTCTGCTTGGTGGTTCAATGATACGTATTCTGGTATGCGATATCAGTTGACGACCCTAGCAGAAGGCGGGATTCTTGGAAACTTCGTCGGCATGCTGACGGATTCTCGCAGCTTTTTGTCTTATCCACGCCACGAGTATTTCCGGCGGATTTTGTGTCAGGTGATCAGTGAATGGGTAGAAGACGGACAACTACCAGCAGATGAAATATATTTAGGGCAGATCGTCGCAGATATCTCTTATCACAATGCGAAAACCTACTTTGATTTTCCAAACTAATGACTACTCGATTCGTTCTTGGCTTGCTAGAGAACGAATCGAGTGTTTGTATGGCTATTGCTAAAGTTGCGTCTGTTCATTTACTATTGGCAGGGAATCCAGTACTATGATAGAAAGAATCAAAGAAGGAGCGAACAGTATGAATCCATTCTATGAAGAAGTCTATGCGCTGGCGCGGCAGATCCCTTTTGGTAAAGTCGTCTCCTATAGTCAGATTGCGTGGAAATTGGGACAAATCAACGGCGCGCGAGCAGTCGGTCGAGCGATGCGCTTGAGCCCTCAGGATGTCCCTGCCCATCGTGTCGTGCGGGCAGATGGCGTCTTAGTTGGTCCCTCCGCCAATGGGCGAAAAGCAGCACTCGTCGATGAAGGGGTGGTCTTCAAAGCCAGTGGTCGTATCGATATGAAGGCTTGCAGTTGGTCCATGAGCGAGATCGCTCCCGCTCAAATGAAGGAGCCATTATGAAAAAACGTGAATTTATCGTGCAAGATCTGTTGAGTAAAATCTATCAGGAAGAATTTTCTGCCGGCAAATTACCCAACCAAAGAACCCTTGCGCAAACCTATGGCGTTTCGCGGTTTACGATCCAGCAAGCAATCAAAAACCTTGAAGAGATCGGGATCGTCAAAGTGGTACAAGGTTCAGGGATTTTTATCCATGAAAAATGGGTCAAAAACCCAATGATCTTTAATTCCTTGACCCGCACCCCTTATGACCGCATCCATTCCAAAATGATTTCCTTGAATAAGGCGGTAGCAACGTTGGATGAACAGCAGATTTTCCAAATAGGCCCAGATGAGGAAGTCTGGACCTTTGAACGAGTGCGGATCGTCAATTATAAAATCGAACAGCTGGAAACCTCTAAATTGCCCGTCAGCCTATTTCCCGAATTGACACAAGAAATCGTGGAGCACTCGATCCAACGCTATGTCGAAAGCTGCGGATACCGAATTTCCCACTACATTACCAGCTATACCCCCATCACCACATCGACCGCGCAATCGGGTATTTTATTGTGCAAGCGGGGAACACCGGCAATGCAGATCAGCAATCGGGCGATTTTAGAAGACGGCCGCGTGTATGAGTTCAGCAATATCGTTGCCATTGATTATGCTGTGACCTATATCCGTCCCTTTGACCGTGAGATCCATCGCTCACGCATCGATTGATTTTGGAAAAGCAAATGTGCCAGTTGCGTTGTCCTTACCCAGAGAGAACAAAGACATCCCCTGTCGATTGGACAGGGGATGTCTTTTGTTGTGTTTAAGGAGTGATCAAAGTGCCGTCTGGTGTACGGCTCTGGGTCCATTCATGAGGACGGTAAACCACGGGAAATTCCGCAGCTGCTGCTTCATCGAACGTGATTCCGATCCCACTTTTCTCGATGGGATAAAAATAGCCGTTTTCAGGTTGCGGACTACCACCAAAGACCGACTGGGTATTTGCTGGGATCGCAATCGTTTCTTGGATCGCGGCATTATGGAGATGGATATTTAGATGGGTGTTGACGGCTAAGCCGACAGGGCTGATATCAGACGGCGTGTGCCAAGCGATCCGAATGCCCATCGCATCGCAGAAGTGAGCCAATTTCAATGCTGGCGTGATCCCACCAATTTGTGAGACATGGGCACGCATAAAGTCAATCTGTTGATTTTTGACTAGCTCTTGCCATTCCATCGGATTATTGAACAATTCGCCGGTCGCGATCGGGGTCGCCGACTGGCTGCGGAGTTGCTGCAACCACTTGTTTTGATCCGGCGGCAAAATATCTTCTAGGAAAAAGAGATTGAAAGGCTCAGCGGCTTTTGCAAATTGAATCGCTTGGTTTGGATGCAGCCGTTCATGCACGTCATGCAGCATTTGAAATTGATTGCCGTATCGTTCTTGGATCGCAGCAAACATTTTCAGTGTTGTGTCCATGTAGTCTGTTTGATCAAAATAGGAACCAGCGATGGGCTGATCGGGTGTTTGCAGTTGGCTAGGATTTCCACCATAAAAACCTAATTGGCAACGGATATAGCGATAGCCCTCAGCCAAGAAGTGATCGATTTCTTGATAAAGGTCTTCGAGATTATCTGCCACGGCATGGGTATAGGCGGGAATCGCCGTACGCGCTTTTCCACCTAACAGTTGATACAATGGCATATTGGCTAATTGTCCCTTGATGTCCCATAAAGCCATGTCGACTCCTGAGATGGCATTGTTGGTGATCGGACCATTCCGCCAGTAAGAATTGACATTCATCACTTGCCAAAGATCTTCGATTTGATTGGCATCGCGGCCAAGTAAGAGGGGGCGTAAATACTCGTCAACGACGGTTTTTACGGCTAGTGGGCGAAACTGGAAGGTTGCACAACCTAACCCAGATACGCCTTTGTTCGTTTCTACTTTAACGACAACAAGGTTATGACGATCAGGTTTGATCGCAAAGGCTTTGACGTCGGTGATGATCGTTGGTGTCATTTCATTCACTCCAATTTTTGTCTCTAGTTGCTATAGCCATTGAAACATGCTTGGCAACCGCTGTCAATTTGGTCTAATAAAAACTGGATATACACCATAAAACCAGTCCAATTTTTGCCTATTTTATAATAAAACGTTGATATATAGCGTTTTTATTCTAGTTTTATCAAAAAAGGACTGGTTTTACAAGTCTGTGTGAGCATGCTACTATGTGTGTGAAAACGGAAACACCTGAAAGGGCGCCCGTCAAAAGGATCAGGACCGTTAGCAAACAACAGGGGGAAAAAAAGATGACCAAAGAAGACATCGTAAAACAGATCATTAAAGATGTTGGCGGATCAGACAATATCAACAATGCATGGCACTGTATGACTCGCTTGCGTTTTGATTTAAAGGATGAGAAAAAAGTCGACTATGCGGCGTTAGAAAAAACACCCAAAGTCGTAGGAACAAAATATCAAAGCAATCAGCTGCAAGTAGTGATAGGAACGGATGTTGCTGATTATTATGCACCTTTGGCCAAAGAATTAGGACTTGATGAAGCGAACCAAGGGGAGTCATCTGAGAAAAAAGGCGCCGTTTCCTTATTTATGGATACCGTTTCTGGCGTTTTTGGTCCGATCGTTCCAGCTATCGCTGGCGCAGGAATGATCAAAGGATTGATGGCTGGATTGGTGGCATTGAATGTCATCTCTAATCAAACAGATACCTATTTAGTGATCGACATGATTGCGAGCGGCGTATTCACATTCTTGCCATTTTTTGTTGCTGCTTCTGCCGCTCGGATTTTTAAAACCAATCAATATTTAGCGATCGCAATCGCGGCAACGCTGCAATTTCCAACAATGACCAATGCGGTAGCCGAAGGAAGCATTTCCGCCTTTCGTTTGTTCGGCGTATTGCCAGTACCCGTCTTTAACTATGCAGGGACAGTGATTCCCATTATCTTTGCCGTGCTGGCACTCAGCTATATTTACCGTTGGGTCGATAAACTCTTACCACAAGTTCTGCGCACCGTGTTTACACCGACGATTTCGTTGTTTGTCGCTGGTATCTTGACATTAACGGTCATTGGCCCAATCAGTATCCATCTAGGAAACTTATTGGCTGCTGGCGTGGCTGGATTATTCACTATCTCGCCTGTCTTAGCAGGAATCGTGGTAGGGGCGATTCGACCAATCGCAATCTTCACGGGACTGCATCATGCCATGACCCCGATCGCTTTGCAAAACTTTGCCAATCAAGGATATGATATGCTGATGCCAATGATGTTTATGGCAAATATGGCAATCACCGGCGCAACAGCAGCTATTTATTTCAAAGTCAAAACCAAAGAAGAAAAATCGATCATTCTATCGTCGGCGGTTTCAGGCTTGTTAGGGATCACAGAACCTGCGTTATTCGGGATTTTGTCGAAGTATAAAAAAGCCTTTATCTCAGCAACAGTTGGTAGTTCTGTGGCTTCTGCCTTCATCAGTTTCTTCGGTGTTCGTATTTATGGGTACATTCTTTCAAGTATCTTTAGTTTGCCAGCCTATATCGGGGAATACTTTATCTACGCCGTTCTAGGGATCATCTTGGCGATCGGCTTATCCTTTGCCATGAGCTGGTTCTTGGTACCAAATCAAGCAGCAGAAGGCGATCGTTACACCAACGAAGTGGATCTGCATGCCGTGACCCATGGTGAATACGTCCCATTAGAAGATGTACCAGATGAAGTTTTTTCAACGAAAATGATGGGAGAAGGCTATGCCATCGAGTCACAAGATGGCCAAATCTTTGCACCAGTCAGTGGCGAAGTCACCACTGTGTTCCCTTCAAAACATGCCGTCGGGATCAAAACCCAAAACGGCGTTGAAGTTCTTGTGCATATGGGGATCGATACAGTTTCCCTTGGCGGTCAAGGCTTTGAAGTCTTTGTCAAAGCTGGGGAGCAAGTCACTCCGCAAACCAAACTGGCACAAATGGATCTGCCGTTTATCAAGCAGCAAGGCAAAGAAACCATGGTGATCGTTTTGATCACCAACATGGATCGCGTGCAACAATTTTCTGGAAGTACTGATTTAGAAGGCAGACACCAAGCCGGTGCATTGCTGGAAAAAGTCGTCTTGAATGCCTAATAAAAGAAAAAAGATGAGCTTCGTTAACGAAGTTCATCTTTTTTGTTTGTCCAGTAACTATTTATTTTTATTCATAACGCAAAGCTTGGATTGGATCTAGTTTACCTGCTCGATTAGCAGGTAATGTGCCGGCTAAAAAGGCAATTAATAAGATGACACCCATAACAGTCAGCGTGTTCGACCAAGAAAAACCAATTAATTGAAATCCGGTCAAAGCTTCAAGAAACGTACTTGAAGCATAGTCATTGATGACATTTCCTAAGCTAAAAGCGGCGATGATCCCACTGAAAGCGCCGAAGAAACCAATTAAGAGTGCTTCGAAACTAAAGGTCAGAAAAACTTTACTGCGGCTCATCCCTAAGGCTTTCATTAAACCAATTTCTCGGGTGCGGTCTTGAACAGACATATACAATGTATTGATGATGCCAAAGCTGGCGGCTAACAGCGAAATTGCCCCAAATAAAGTCAAGACGCCAGTAATTGCATCAATTACCATACGAAACATATTGATTTCATCTTCCACAGTCATTCCTTGGAAGCCATTTTCTAGTAAAGCTTCTTTGATGGTATCGATTGTTTCACTGGATAAGTTTTCTTCTAGATAAGCCTGTACAATAAAAGATTGGTTTTTTAAATTTTCTGGTAAGCCTAGTTCATAAATCTCCACCACTTTTTGGCTCAAAGCCTGATTAAAAATAGTCCTACCAGCTTGAACAAAGCTAAAGTGGCGAACCCCAACAATTGTTGCTGTTACAGTTTCTTGTTCGCCAGTTGCTTGTGAAGAAACACCAATAGTAACTTCTTTTTCCAAAGCCTCTTGGGCATCTTTAAAACCTAAAATTTCCACATAATCTTGATCAAGAATGACTTCAAATCCATCAACTTCATTATTGACTTGTCGACCAGCTTCTAATTCTAAATCGATATCACCAGAAGCCATTGCGTTGAGTTGATATTTCGTATTGGAACTTCCCTGAATGTAATCTGCTACTAAAAAGCTGATTGGTTTAACGGTATCAATATGCTCGATACTTTCAATTACTTCCATATCTGCAGGTGTAATTACGTTAGCTTCTGCAGAAGATTTATTTGGATCATATTCTTGAATATTGGATGTTGGCATCATATTATTGCTGCCATCCATTTTGTAGACTGCTAGTAGGCTATTGTCACCGACAGCTGTAATTTGTTGGTCGAGGTAATTGTTAATACCGGTATTGATGCCCATAGTCAGATAAATGGTAAAGGCACCAATAAAAATAGCAATGATCGTCAGGATCGTTCGGCCTTTATTTCGCAACAGATTCTTCGCAGAAGTTTTTAACAAATCGTTGAATTTCATTTATCGTCCTCCTCAATCACTAAACCATCTTTAATATGGATCTGCCGATCACAGCGAGCAGCTAGATCAGGATCGTGGGTGACGATGACTAGGGTGATATTTTCTTTTTCGTTAAGATCAAATAATAGCTCTTCGACTTTTTCTCCCGTCGCTGAATCAAGATTTCCGGTGGGCTCATCGGCAAAAATGATTTTTGGTTTGTTGACGAGTGCTCGGGCAATGCAGACCCGTTGTTTTTGACCGCCAGAAAGGTCAGATGCTTTATTTTTTGCTTTATCACCCAATTCTACGGCTTGTAGTGCTTCATCTACCAGTTTTTTTCGTTGATTTCGACGCATACCGCTGATTTTCAATGGCAGCATCACGTTGTCATGAACCGTATCTTTGGCGTTCATAAAAAATTGCTGAAACACGAAGCCAAAGGTTTCGTTTCGCAGTTTGTTTAATTCAGCAGCCTTTTTTCCTTTGACATTTCTTCCAAGTAAAAATAGATCTCCGCTAGTCGGCTGGTCCAACAAGGCTAATAAGTGCATCAATGTGGACTTACCTGAACCACTTTTACCGATAATTGCCACTGACTCACCCGCATAGATTTTTAAATCAATGCCCTTCAAGGCATCGAATCTAGTTTCTCCTTTTCCATAAACCCTCGTTAACTTTCTTGTTTCTAAAACGATCATTTCATTCCTCCTCTAAAAACGTTAATAAGTTAAGGTTATCACAAATAATTGCCAATAAATCAGTCTTTAGGAGTAGTTTCTAAAATTAAATGAAAAAAAGCGACCCCCACTGGGAATCGCTAAGAAGCTATAAAATAAATTTTAAGTTCAATTAACTACGCAGCCCGCGGCCTTTTTGGATCAAGTACCAGCATACGCTGTATAAGACGACAATGAACAAGACCAAAATACCGATGGAGAGGAAAATCGGGACATCGATGGTGCCCAAAAATCCGTAACGGAAACCAGAGATCATATACACGATCGGGTTGACTTTGGAGATCGTTTGCCAAATTGGCGGCAGCATGCTGATGGAGTAAAAGACGCCTCCAAGATAGGTCAATGGTTGTAAAACAAAGGTTGGCACGATGGAAACATCGTCAAAGGATTGGGCGAAGATCCCATTTAGCAACCCTGCTAATGAAAATAAGATGGCGGTCATGACAAGGGTTAAGACAACGATGACCCAAGAATAAACATGTAATGGGACGAAGAAAAGGGAAATGATGGTCACCAATGTGCCCACCAAGATACTACGTCCAAGTCCGCCAAAGACAAAGCCCCAAATGATGACGTGGGTAGGGACCGGCGCCACTAAGAGTTCCTCAATGTTTTTTTGAAACTTCTGTGAAAAGAAGGAAGAAGACACATTAGAGTAAGAACTGGTGATCGTCGACATCATGATCAGCCCAGGAACGATAAATTCCATATAAGAAAAGCCGCCCATTTCGCCGATGCGGCTGCCGATCATTTTCCCAAAGATAATAAAGTATAAGGAAGTAGTGATGACGGGTGGGACGAGGGTCTGCACCCAAATCCGTAAATAGCGGTTGGTCTCTTTGACCGCTAAACTTTTTAAGGCTGTAAAATAAAGACTAAACATGGTTTTCCTCCGCTTCGTGTGATTCTTCGGTGATTTTCAAAAATAGTTCTTCCAAGCGATTGGATTTGTTGCGCATGGAGAGGACATTGATCCCTTGCTGACTGAATTGGGCAAAAAGATCGTTGACGCCTTGATCTCGAGCGACTTCAACAGCGATGGTCTGTTCATCTTCCATTTGGATCGGATACCCAGTGATCGTTGGTGCTTGTTTGATCGGTGCGATATCAAAAAGAAAGGTTTCAAATTGCAGTTTTGCCAATAAGGACTTCATGCTGGTGTTTTCGATCAGTTCACCAGATTGGATGATCCCGATGTTGCGGCAAAGCATTTCCGCCTCTTCTAAATAATGGGTCGTCAAAATGATCGTTGTGCCCTTTTGGTTCAATTCCCGCAAAAAGCTCCACATTTCCCGCCGTAATTCGATATCGACACCTGCCGTCGGTTCATCCAAAATCAATAGCCGTGGTTCATGCATCAGGGCACGAGCAATCATTAAACGGCGTTTCATCCCGCCCGACAGCATCCGCGCACGAACATTGCGTTTTTCCCACAAATTCGACTGCTTCAAGTATTTTTCGCTGCGTTTGATGGCCTCGTTGCGGGGGACACCATAATACCCGGCTTGATTGACAACGATCTGCTGGACCGTTTCAAAGGGATTGAAATTGAATTCTTGGGGAACTAGACCAATCTGTTGTTTGACTTGGACCAATTCTTTGTCTAAATCGTAGCCGAAGACTTTGACGCTTCCGGAAGATTTATTGACAAGAGAGGTGATAATGCCGATGGTGGTGGACTTTCCAGCGCCGTTTGGGCCTAACAAGGCATAAAAGTCGCCTTCTTCCACCGTCAAATTTATGCCCCGCAACGCTTCAACGCCGGTAGCATAGACTTTGCGTAAATCGGTTAGTTCTAGTGCATAGGTCATGTTTGTTTGAACTCCTTCTATGTATGATGGTTTATTCTATCATTTTTTTCAAGAAGAACCGCATGATTTGATTTTTTTCATTTGATTAGATAACAATTGTTGCTAATCGATGAAAAGTGGAAAAGAGGCAAAAGAAAAAACGACCATTTGATCGTTTTTTCGATAAAGTCGATTGTTAGCATAAATACCGTTCTGGTCGTTCTGTCTGTCCTAATAAGTAATCGACAGAAACATTATAGAGGGAAGCTGCGTGTAGCAGCGTCAATACATCGGGTAAGCGATCGCCTGCTTCGTATAAGGTGTAATCGGGGTAAGACACATCGAGATGCTGGCATACTTCTTTTGGGCTCAATCCGCGTTCTTCTCTTAAAAATTTGAAGCGGCAACGCAAGGTGTCTAATAAAAAAGCTTCTTCTAATGTCACTTTGCGGTCCTCCTTAAAAAATAGCGCTTTTTTTCGCACTGTTCTCTTTTTATTGTACCAACAAAAGCAAAATATGCGAAGTGATTCACATGAAGGGCGATCGGTTTTTGTCAAAAAGTGAAACAAATGACTTGCTCTGAGACGCGTTTCATACAGTATGCTTGATTTATAAAAAGGAAGGCGGGATGGAAACATGAATACATACATGAAGAAAAATGGTGCGGAATGTTGTTATGTGACGTTGGCATTTGATGGACAACAACTGGTATTGACGAAGCCAAAAGGGTTCTTTCAAGAACGGTTAGTAGAAATTCCTGTGGATGAGATCAGTCACTTGACGTGTGATGAACACTTCGGGTCTCAGCGCATCGGATTTATCCATCACAACGATTACTATGAATTTTATACATGTGGGCTAAGTGTGATAGACTATATGAAAGAACAATTATTCGTTTAAGGAGCAGTGAGTCATGGCAAACATTCGGGATATTGCACGCTTGACCGGCTATTCGGTCTCAACGGTTTCACGAGTCATTAATAACAATCCTTATGTCAGTGAAGAAAAGCGTCGTAAGATCCTGGCTGTCATGGAAGAGGTCAACTATATTCCGAATTACACGGCGCGGGCATTAAGTGTCGGCAAAACCAAAAACATCGGCGTGATCCTACCGTTTGTCAATCATCCCTATTTTGATCGATTATTGAGCGGCATCACGACAGCAGCGTTTGCTCGTGGCTATAAGGTGACGCTTTTAGCCACGAACTATGATCCGCAAGTAGAGGAAGCATATTTGCAAGAATTTGCGGCGAAAAGCTTTGATGCTTTGATCATTACCTCGCGGGCGAATCCGATCGAAACCTTATTGCCTTATCGTTCATACGGACGCATCGTCTTTTGTGAAAATATCTCGTATTTGACTGACGGCTGCACTTATATCGATCGAGAGGAATCGATCAAGGAGGTCTTCACGTATTTTAAGGAACAAGGCATCCAGAAAATCGGCGTGACATTGGGACGTAGCCGCAAGCTCAGCAGCAATTCAAAAATCACGGTCCGTTTGGCTCATGACTATTTTTCGACCTTTTCCGAAGACTTGATTTTTTGGGATTGTTTGACGGAAGAAGATGGAAAAGAAGCGGCTGCTTATTTTGCAGATAAAGGAGTCGAAGCGATTTTCACCAATGGGGATCATGTTGCTGCTGGGATCCAGTCGCAGGCGCCGGGAGAATGGCTCGTGATTGGACGGGACAATCTATACATCAGCGAGCTGCTGCAGCTTTCAACGATCGATCATCACTTGCAAGCTTGCGGGGAGACCGCCGTCCAATTGGCGGTAATGGAAAAAAGCGGCAACTATCGCATGCCCTATGAGTTCATCAAACGATAGCTACAGACGAAACGATGCGCAAACAGTGCCCCTGAGCGGGCAGTGCTTGCGCATCGTTTTTTTAATGGGATTTGGTGTAATGGTCAATGATCTGTTTCAACAGCTGCGCGCTGCCGACGCCTGCTTTTTGATCGTAATAGGCGGTAAAACGCTCGTCTTGAACGTACATTTCTCCTAAAGATCGGTGATATTCTGCTGAGTAAAAGGGCGCTGCTTGCTTAAGCCATGCTTGATGCGCAGCAAAAGCCTTTTCGGCTTTGTCAGAAGGGATTCGTTTCCCTTCCTTTTCATTCAATAGCTCTTTTATCAGCTGCAACAAGCGGTTTTCGTTGTCGGTCAGTGCTTGATAATCGACTTGGGTCATCTGCTGCCACTTTTGGTTGCTTTGTTCGATGATTTCCTCACCGTAGGCTTCTCGTAATTCGGCACCGTAGTTCGCTTCGTTTTCACGAATTTTTTGTTCCTTAAAATAACGGAATTTCTCTTGATCGGTCATCGTCTTTTCTCCTTCATAATAATCAATTGTTTGCGCTAAGGTGGTCAAAAGACTGTCCAGGGCTGCTCGCTCTTGTAAAAGCTGTTGGTAATGCTGCAACAAGACCGTTTGGATCGATTCTTGTGGCTCATCCAAGATTCCGCGGATCGTTTCTAATGACAGCCCAAAAGACTTAAAATATAAAATCTGCTGTAGGCGATCGACTTCCTGTCTCCCGTAGATACGGTAACCAGCTGAGTTGGTGCGTTGCGGTTGTAACAACTTGATCTGATCATAATACCGCAGGGTACGGCTGCTGACTCCTGACAGTTTAGCTAAGGCACTGATCGTATATTCCATCGGCTTTTCCCTCCTTACACCTGTATCCTAAAGGTTGACGTAACGACAAAGTCAAGAAAATTTTTTTGCGTTTTTTAAAATGTGCTATAATTATAACAAAGAAAGGAAGATAAGATGCAAATAGTTTTTTCTGATATTGATGGGACGTTCCAAGAAATGGGGCACCCGATTCATGAGATCAATAAAGAAGCCATCCGTTGTTTGCAAGCCCAAGGGGATCACTTTGTGTTTGTCACAGGGCGAGGATTTGAGCTTGTTCAAGATATGATGGCGGAAGAAGGCCTTTCCTGCGATGTGATTTTTGGAAACGGCGCTGGTCTGATGGTAAAAGGAGAAGCGCCTGTTTTGACGCATACCTTGCCCTATAAGACATTGGCGCAAGTGATTGGTATCTTAGAAACAGAAGAGGTTTTTTATTTCTTACATACTGACCATGGCATCATTTCCCCACAAGCGCATTTGTATGAAGCGCAGTTTCAAGAAAGCCGCAAGCAGTTACTCGCGGAGTTAGGGGAGCGAGGACAAATCATCGCTGACTACAAATATGAGTTCTTTTACAACGAATGTCTTCATAAAGACGACGTGCTGCAGTTTATGAAGGAACATCCAGAGATAAAGGTCATCAAAATCGAACTGATGGAAGCGTCAGACGAAAAAAGAGAACGGCTACGGGAGATGATCCAATCAGAAACGGCTGCGATTTTTCAATCCTTTGTCCAAACACTGGAGATCGTTGATCCATTGGCGACCAAAGGTGCCGCGATCCGTTCCTTTTTAGAAGCTTTTCCCGCTGCCAAAAGCTACGGGATCGGTGATGGTGAAAATGACCTTGCGATGTTTGAAGCGGTGGATGTTTCTTTGGCTGTAGCAAATGCCAGCCCAGCGATCAAAGCAGTTTGTGATCGAACCATTGAGCGCGCGGAAGACGGCGGTGTTGGCCGCTTTATTTTAACAGAATTAGTTTCGAGAGAGGATGTTGTGCATGAAGTTGATTGAAACCCCAGTAAACCAAAATCTAAATATGGAAACTTTTTACCCGAACATCTCCAAGTATCTATTCGACAAAATAGCGATCAAATACTATAAATTGTACTCGCTTGATCGGACGCAGATTCTCTATGTGGATAGTTTTGATACGATTTCTTTAGTATTGATCAACAATAAAAAGAAAATCAGTCGGGAAGAAGTCGACACAGCGATTCATCGTTTGCTGAAGGTCGATCGCAAAGACGTGACCGTCAATGTTAATATTCGTAAAGAAATGGAAGCAAGAGGCATCACCTTTTCTAAACCGAGGAAAGATGTCATTCTTGTTCAATTGCCTGTGAAAGAATAGTAGTTGAAAGAAGTTGGGACATGCACGTTGCAAGAGCAATCAAACGTTGAACAAAGGGGCGACCTTACACGCGCGCAGGAATGATGCGCCAATAAGTAGGAGGCTGACCCATGCTTTTGAGCAATTTGTTCTCAGATGGATTGCCTTCTACTAGCAAAAACCCAACTTTTTTTTGAAAAAACAAGATTTTCTGTCTTTTGTGTTTTTTTTGCTATAATGAGAAGAAGTAAGCTAGAGGGAGTAAGAACATGCAGAAATTATTTAAAGATGACAGCTTGACGCTGCACACCGATCTCTACCAAATCAACATGATGCAAACCTATTGGGAGTTAGGCAGAGCCGATCGTAATGCGGTGTTTGAATGCTATTTCCGTGACATGCCTTTTGAAAACGGCTATGCGATCTTTGCCGGTCTGGAACGATTGATCGACTATTTGAACGATTTATCCTTTTCAGAAACGGATATTGCCTACTTGCGAGAAATCGGTGGCTATCCAGAAGCCTTTTTAGAGTATCTAAAGGAGTTCAAGTTTGCTTGTACCGTTCGTTCTGCTTTAGAAGGCGATTTAGTCTTCAACAATGAACCGATCATTCAAGTAGAAGGGCCGTTGGCACAAGCACAGTTGATCGAAACGGCGTTACTGAATATGGTCAATTTCCAAACACTGATCGCCACGAAAGCGGCCCGCATCAAATCCGTGATCGGCACGGATCCCTTGTTGGAATTTGGTTCACGGCGGGCACAAGAATTGGATGCAGCCGTTTGGGGGACCCGAGCGGCTTATATTGGCGGAGCAGATGCGACGAGTAATGTGCGGGCAGGGAAGATTTTTGGCATCCCAGCCAGCGGAACCCACGCCCATTCCCTCGTGCAATCCTACGGCAATGACTATGATGCATTTATGGCGTATGCCCAAACCCACAAAGATTGCGTATTCTTAGTCGATACCTATGATACATTGCGCTTAGGTGTGCCAAATGCGATTCGTGTGGCCAAAGAGATGGGGGATAAGATCAATTTCTTAGGTGTGCGAATCGACAGCGGCGATATGGCGTATATCTCGAAAAAAGTCCGTGAACAGCTGGATGAAGCGGGATTCACGGAAGCCAAAGTCTATGCTTCCAATGATCTAGACGAAAATACGATTCTAAGCTTGAAAATGCAAAAGGCGAAAATCGATGTGTGGGGTGTCGGCACCAAGCTGATCACCGCTTACGATCAACCGGCATTAGGCGCGGTTTATAAACTGGTGGCCATCGAAAATGAGCAGGGAGAAATGATCGACACCATCAAATTATCCAGCAATGCTGAAAAGGTTTCGACTCCTGGGAAAAAACAAGTTTGGCGGATCACCCGTAAATCTGACGGCAAGTCAGAAGGCGATTATGTCACGCTATGGGAAGAAAATCCACAAGCAGAAGACGAACTGTTCATGTTCCATCCTGTTCATACCTTTATCAACAAAACAGTGACGAACTTTGATGCGCGACCATTATTGCAAGACATCTTTGTGGATGGCCAGCAAGTGTATCAAGTGCCTGACTTAGAACACATCAAAGCCTATGCGACGAATTGCTTGGATTCCCTTTGGGACGAGTACAAACGTGACTTGAATCCACAGAAATACCCAGTCGATCTTTCGCAAGAATGCTGGGATCATAAAATGCGCACGATTGAAAAAGTACGCAAACAAACCAATGGCGCGATTTTGTAATCCGCAACTGCGCTGGTCCTAGGATCAGTCAGCTGCTTCAAAAAATAAGAGGAGGCGTTTCTATGACCATGCAACAAGAAATTATCAAAGAATTAGGAGTCTTACCGACCATCGACCCGAAAGAAGAAGTTCGTAAGAGTATTGATTTTTTAAAGGCGTATCTGCAAAAGAATCCGTTCTTGCATACGTTTGTCTTGGGGATCAGTGGTGGACAAGATTCGACGTTAGCTGGACGGCTTGCGCAATTGACGATGGAGGAAATGCGCAGCGAAACTGGGAATCCTAACTATCAGTTCATAGGGGTACGCTTACCTTATGGGGAACAAGCAGACGAAGAAGATGCCAAAAAAGCACTAGCGTTTATCCAACCAGACATTGAGCTGCGGGTAAACATCAAAGCCGCCGTCGATGCGCAAGTACAAGCGGTGGAAGAAGCAGGGTTAGCGGTTTCCGACTTTAACAAAGGCAATATCAAAGCCCGTCAACGGATGATCACGCAATATGCTATTGCGGGTGAAAAAGCAGGGGCTGTTCTGGGAACAGATCATGCTGCGGAAAACATCACCGGCTTCTTTACGAAGTACGGGGATGGCGGAGCCGATATTTTACCACTGTTTCGTTTGAATAAACGCCAAGGCCGTCAACTCTTGCAATACTTAGGCGCGCCAGAAGCGTTGTATACAAAAGTCCCAACTGCGGACTTGGAAGATGGCAAACCTTTAGTGGCAGATGAAGCAGCTTTAGGAGTGACCTACAACGACATCGATGACTATTTAGAAGGCAAGGAAATTTCGGCTGAAGCCCAACAAACCATTGAAAACTGGTGGAACAAAACGCAACACAAACGCCACTTGCCAGTCACGATTTTTGATGATTTTTGGAAATAAACGAAACCAATGATTGAGTTCCATTCGGATAGAAAGAAGAGTCTAGGGGGCAAGAAACCTTAGACTCTTTTTTTATGAGGCTTGCTTTCTTTAAAAATAACAAAAGCTTCTTACCTCGGCTTTACTTTCTTGCCTCGAAAGCATAAAATACGAGGGTACCTAGAACGTGTAGAAAAGGAGGAATGTTCCTTCGTGAAAATAAATATCCATCCTTATCTGAAGATCGCATTAAAAGGCATCGCCATCGTCCTGTTGATCATTTTCAGTAATTTATATTTGCAATGGTGTCAAAACAATCTTTCCGTTGAATTAGCTCTGAAATTTGCCTTTTCGTGGCATACAGCAAAGTTTTTCTTGGCTTGTGGGGTGCTACTGCTGGTGTATGGGGTGTTTGCCAGCTTGGCAGGTTCGGTACTGATCGGAGGCGTCTTTTATAGTGTCGTCATCGGAATCTTAGGATATGCCAACCACACAAAGATGGTCTATCGCCAAGAACCAATCTATCCCGATGATTTAAAGATGGTCACTCAATTCGACCTTCTACGAACCATGATCGGCAATGGCGCCTTTTTCGTAGCCATCCTCTTCGCTCTGGCGGCGATCGGGGCAATCGGCTGGAGTATCTATCGCAGCCGCAAATTAAACCTGCGTTTGCAAGTGATGCGAGGAGCGGTGCTGGTCGTATGCTCGCTGGGCTTAGTCTATGTTTCTCACTTCAATGACAGCAACAACCTTTTACGCAAAGCCTACAATCAGACGGCGCTCTGGATTCCGTATTCACAAAAAATGAACTACTACAATACGGGATTTATCGGTGGGTTTTTGTACAACCTGCGGGTAGATGCCATGACGAAGCCTGAGGGGTATTCAAAAGAAGCGATCCAAGCGATTGCGGACACCTACAATGCACAGGCTGCGGAGAAAAATCAAGACCGTGAAAGTGAAGCACCAAATATCGTCTATGTGATGAGCGAGAGCTTTTCCGACCCGAGCCATTTAAATGGCTTGTCGATCACCGGCGATCCGTTGAAAGACTATTACCACGTCGCTGATCAAACCATCAGTGGAAAAATGCTTTCGCAAAATTATGGGGGCGGTACGGCAAACATCGAGTTTGAAGCGTTGACTGGTTTTGCCATGGGCCTATTGAATCCACAGATGACAACGCCTTACACGATGCTGGTGCCGAAATTGACGCAACTGCCATCCTTGGTTTCTTTCTTGGAACAGTCCGGGTATACGGCAACGGCGATCCATCCTTACGATACATCGATGTACAAACGCAAGGATGTCTATGGCGTGATGGGGTTTGAACAGTTTATCGATCAAGAGACGATGACCTATACCGACAAAATCGAAAATAATCCTTATATTTCTGATGAGGCGGCCTACAAAGAAGTGCTGGCATTGTTGGAAAACGATCAGCAACCGCAATTTGTCCATTTAGTGACGATGCAGACCCATATGCCGTATGCTGGTAAATACGATACCTTGACTTACCAAGCAAGCGGTCCGGGCAATATGGCTTCTTTGGAAAACTACCTGCAGGATATCTCCTACAGCAGTACAGCATTGAAAAACTTTGTAGCTGAATTAGAACAGCTGGATCGGCGAACGCTGGTCGTCTTTTGGGGGGATCATTTACCAGGCATTTATGCCGATGAGATCAAGGAGCAAAATGAAACGGCTGCCCTGCATGAAACGGAGTTTTTGATGGTCGATTCGCAAGGAAATTTTGCCCCAGAAGATGTACCTGTAACAAGTCCCTTTTACTTTGCGCCGAACCTATTAGAAGCCAGTGACCAACCAACGAGCGGGTTTTACCAGTTGTTATTGGCCTTGCAAGATGAGCTGCCAGCTTTTGAAATGGGTCAATACTATCAAGGCGGGCAATGGCAGACGACCCTTGCATTGGATCAAGAAGCCCAAGAAATCTATGATGCCTACAATTTGATCCAATACGATGTGTTACAAGGAGAGCAATACAGTTTAACGACTGGTTTGTTTGACTAACTGAAACGTAAAATAGCGCCTTATCCCAGTGTTAGTCACAGGATAAGGCGCTTTTGTTTGTATGAAGTTATAAATCCTGCCATTTACGGTTTTGATCAAAATCATTGGCGGCGGCATAGGCGTCTTGAACGATCGTTTCAGGGTAGCCCATGACTTTTAAGAGGGCGATTGCATTGCGGCTCAAGGCAGGACCGGATTTGACCTTGTAATCAAAGGAGATGCCGTCATCTTCCGTGACTTGTTCAGAAAAATGGATGTTGCAGCAGTCATTTTTCAATATTTCAGTCAGCTCAATATCATGAGTGGCGACAAATGCCAATGATGGGTAGGCTCGCAGCCAATGGATGATGCTGGCAGAAGCAGCGATCCGTTCCACCGTATTGGTTCCTTTTAAAATCTCATCAACAAAACAATAGCAGCGCTGGTTCGTGGCAACGGTGTCTAGCAGGCGTTTGATGGATTTGATCTCCGCCACGAAATAGCTGTCGCCTTCAAATAAATCATCTTCAACAGCCATCGAGGTAATGACGTGACCGGGAACCATCGTAAAAGTTTCGGCAACTGCTGTCTGGATCGTTTGTGCCAAAATGCAATTGATGGCGATGCTTTTGACATACGTCGATTTGCCCGAGGCATTGGAGCCAGTCACGAGGGTATTGTGGGTCCAAGCAACATCATTCATGACTGCTTCACTTAGAAGCGGGTGATACGTACCCGTTGCTTGTACACCTCCGCTTGTTTGGAAGGTCGGTAGGCAAGTGATGGGCATATACGTGCGAAAATTTAAAATGGCGGCTGCGACTTCCAATTTTCCCAGCAAATTCCACAGATCGATGGCTGCTTGTTGGTGCTTTGCCAGGGTAGTAGTGACCGTTTGATAGGAAATAAACGGCAGCATAAAAATGATATTGATGTATTCAAACAACATATCTCCTTCGCTGCCGTTTTTGGCACGAAACGAGAAAGCGAAACGAGTGATCTTTTTTAATGGTGCCAAGGATTGTTTGATCTCATCTTGGAGGGGCGTGTTGATTTTAGCGATCTGACTGCCACAGGCAATCGTTTGAACCAAATAGCGCATGCTGTTCAGTTCTGTTTCCAGCTTGGCTTTTTTGATGGAGTAATAGATCGTATTGAAAACGACACTGACCAACGTCAACAGGATGCCTTGGACAAACCCCAGCAGGAGCAGCAAGATGCCGACTAACGGCAGCACACCTAAAAAGACAAAGAAAGGCAGAGAACCGATCGATTGCGCCGCTTCATTGGCCAAGTAGGCTTTCGAAAAATTATCATCTTGTTTTCCTAAACGAGCAAACGTATATTGGGATTGTTCGCGTGCAGCACTGTCAGCAGCAAAAAAGTCGATCAATTTGGTCAGCTGTTTGTCCGTCCTGAAGCGAAAATTGCGTAACTGCTGGTACAACGCTTCTGAACCAACACTGGAAAACGTCAGATTAATGGACTCAAACAACGAAAAGCCATCCAAGTCATACCAAGTGATGTCATCGACCTCGCTATCAAAATCGTGAAACTTCTTCTCAGTCAGCCAAGCCTTTTTCAAACTCGCTTCTTTATCAAAGCGGGGCTGACGGGGAAGCTTTCCCCAAGCAAGCCGAACGTAACGGCGTACTTTGTATCGATTCCAGATATCTAATGCGGTCAAGATGAGAATGCTGGCGAGTATGATCAAAATGACCATCGTTTGTGGTTCCATATGCAAAAGTCCTCCTAATGGCTAATGAATGCTGGCTAAAGTTAAGTGTTGCTGTGGGCAGGATCGATTTCTTTCAAACAAGCATAGATCCGTTCAATATCTTGGGTCGTGCCTCGCAGCTCGAAATCCGCTAAGAACGGGATCGAAAATTGCTCCGCATATTGCTTTGCGGTCAAGCAATATTGATAATTGAAGTTTTTGTTGCCACTGCCGATCACGCCTAAGCAAAGAGCTGCGTTGTTTTCATAGTCAATGTATTCCCGCATGGTTTCTGTGAGAATCTCCTGATCGCCGTTATCGACGCCATTTCCACCTTCTAAATAGGTAGGGACAAAAACCACATAAGGTTCGTCTTCTTGTTCAAAGACACTATTGTCATGAATTTCTTTGGCTTCCCAAGTACTCGGAGTGTCTTGCTGATCCGCATAGGCCAACAAGCGGTTGACGAATGCACGGGTATTTCCAGAGATTGAAATATAAAGTAGTTTCATTTTTTTCATCACCTTCCGCTTTCTAGTATAACAGAAACCATTTATGAAAAGAGGAGAACTTCGGCAGTCTTTTCTAGTAAAATGCAGCCAAAGGCTTTAAACTGAGAGAGGAGTCCAATACAAAGGAGTGGCAATAATGTTTTCAAAAATGCATCATGTGGCGATCATCGCCAGTGATTACCAGCAGACCAAAGAATTTTATGTAGAGAAATTAGGCTTTGAAGTGATTCGTGAACATGCGCGCCCAGAAAAGAAAGATGTAAAAATCGACCTGCGCTTTGGGGAATCAGAAATAGAACTGTTTGTGGTGGAAAACCCACCAGCAAGACCAAGTTTCCCCGAAGCAGCTGGCTTGCGACATTTGGCATTTGCGGTGGAAAATATTGAAGCAGTCGTGGCAAAGTTAGCCGCCAAAGGAATTGCGTGTGAACCGATTCGTTTCGATACCTTTACGAATAAGAAAATGACCTTTTTCCAAGATCCGGACGGCTTGCCGTTGGAATTGCATGAATAAATAAGGAAAACTTTGTGTGGATCCTTTGTCGATTCAACTTGGTTTTTCTTGAGAGAATTGTTATTCTATGTATAGAAGTAAGGAGGAGAAAACGTGATAAGATTTGCAAAAAAAGAAGATCGCTTTGTCATGGCTGAACTCGTTTTAGTCATTTTAAAGGATATGGAATTGCCGTTTGTCAAAGAGATCGGTGAAGCAAAGACCTTAGAGATCTTGGCAGATGCCATGCTAGAACCCGACTATCGTTACGGCTTTCGCCGTGCGTTGGTCAATGAGATCGACGGGGAGGTTGCTGGGGTCGCCTTTGGATACCCAGACAAAGAAGAGGCGACGATCGATCAGCCTCTAGATAAAGTGCTGGAACAGTACGGTTTGAGTAAAGACATGAAGCTGTTTATCGATGAAGAAACCTTACCAAATGAATGGTACTTAGATACCATCTGTGTGGCTGAGAAATTTCGCGGCAAAGGTGTCGGCTCAGCCTTATTAGAAGCGTTGCCGAAAATTGCTTCTAGAGATGGCTATGAGGTGATCGGCTTGAGTGTTGACCGAGCAAATCCCCATGCGAAGCGGCTCTATGAAAAGCATGGCTTTGAAGTCGTGGCCCAAAGAGAGATCAGTGGCCACCTATACGACCATATGCAAAAAAGAACCAGCTGATTTTTCAGCTGGTTCCATTTGTTAGTCGAAGCTCAAGAGGATGGTCTTTCTTGCGGTGCCGATTGTACAGCCAGTAATCCATGACGGCAGCGATACAGATGCAGACCGGTGCATCCTGATCATCAACGACATCCAGTACATAATAATCCCCCGTCAATAAGGTCGCCTTATCCATTTCCATGATCTTTTTATTGAAATGATGGATCCCATAGCGATGATTGTAGATATCGCCGTGGACCGCCCAGTGAAGCTGCTGGATATAGTAGAAATCACCCGGCCAGTTAAAGATTTTCTGCAGTGTACCGACTTTCTCAAAGTCTTTGTAGATCTCAAAGCGCGTACCAAAAGTAAAACTGATTTGTTTGATACTAGCAACCATTTGCCCATTCAAGCGGTAAAGGGAAAGAGCATCGCCCTTAGTTCCCCAACGGCCCACCATTAAAAACAGTGATTTGCCTGTTTCATCTTTGACAATGGTGCGTGTGACTCTGCTAAGTTGTCTGTCTTGGATGAAAAATTCTGACATACTTACGCCTCCTCATGTATCCCCAAAAAGCTGCGTGATTTAAAGATTTTCATCAATTGCCCGAACGATCGCTTTGCCGACACCAGACTCAATATTGGTGTCCGTCAAATACTTCGCGGCTTCTTTTACCTCTAACTCGCCATTTCCCATTGCAAAACTAACGCCTGCCAGTTGCAGCATACTTACGTCATTTAAGTTGTCACCGATCGTCATCACTTCCGCCAGTGAGATCATCCGATCTTTAGCGACATGCGCCACTGCGATTCCTTTTTGCGCGTTTCGGTGGTTGATCTCAATATTGTTTTGTCCAGAAGAAGTCACCACTAGATCGCCGTACCCATCGATGATTTTCGTGATAGGACCCAATACCCGCGCACCATCTTGATGGAAGCAGATCACTTTCAAAAATTCTAATTCTTCGATCGAAAACAACTCACTGAAATCATCGACATAATTGATCGGTAAAAATTCCAAACGGGCTGCTGTCATAGCAATCGCCATCTTATGGGTTAAATGGGGCATTGCTTCTGCCGTGTGGATCGCAAAATTTTCGATCCGACGTGTTTGGCTTTCCGAATAGATCCCGTTGCTCGTGGAGATCTCAAAATAGATGTCGTTTTCTTTGAGTAGGTCGATCAACGAACGAGTTTGTTCATGGCTGATCGGCACAGTAAATAATGAATTACCCGCTTCGTCGTAGACTTGGGCACCATTCAAGGTGATCATTGCACAGTCGATCCCGGCTTCTTGCAGCGGCGGCAAAGCCTCTTTGCGGTTACGGCCAGTTGCGACCATAAATTCGATTCCTTTGGATTGGGCATATTTGATTGCTTGGATATTTTCTTCTGAAATCTGCATACTAGCATTTAAAAGCGTACCATCCATATCAGAAGCAATTAATTTGATCATTGTCAGCGTCCTTTCTTAATCGTTTCTACAAATAGTGTACCATAAATCGCGCATTTTTTTTCTTTCGAAGAGTAATTCTTGTTTCTAAGGGGAGGGATTTGTTATCCTAGAAGAAAACAAAGGAGATTCGCCATGAAACGACTATTGGACAATGATTGGCAAGAACAATTGCAGGAATCATTTGAGCAGCCGTACTACCAACAACTGCGGGCTTTCTTGAAACAAGAATATGCCCAGCAAACGATCCATCCAGCGATGGATCATATTTATGAAGCCTTAAAACTGACGCCATACCATGACGTAAAAGTTGTCATCTTAGGTCAAGATCCTTATCATGGGCCTCACCAAGCCCACGGACTGTCGTTTTCCGTGCAGCCGGGGGTCAAAATACCGCCTTCGTTGCGGAATATTTACAAAGAATTAGCTGATGACTTAGGGATTCCACCTGTGTCCCACGGTTATCTCGTACCTTGGGCGCAACAAGGGGTCTTATTGTTGAATACCGTGTTGACAGTACGTGAAGGGCAAGCCTATTCACATCACGGGCATGGCTGGGAGCAGCTGACTGATACGATCATCGAAAAATTGAATCAACGAGAAGAACCGGTCATTTTTGTGCTTTGGGGCAAACCCGCCCAAAAGAAAGCCGCTTTGCTAGATACTAGCAAACATATTATTATAACAGCGCCTCATCCAAGTCCGTTATCAGCGCATCGAGGATTCTTTGGTTCGAAGCCTTTTTCTAAGATCAATCAAGCATTGCTGGCGTTAGGAGAAGAACCGATTTCCTGGGCGTTGCCAGAAAAAATAACACAGTTGTAAAACTGTGTTATTTAGAATGAGTAAACTTGTGAAAAAGGTAACGATATTTAAAATAATCGACTAATACAGGATTTTTATCTGTTCTTTTTTTCGCAATTATTGTACAATGGAAGGGTATAAAAAAACTGGAGGTCTTTACCCGTGGAATTATTCGAAAGTTTAAAATTTAAAATCGTGCGTCGTCATATCAAAATCGTTTTTCCTGAAGCAACAGATCCTCGTATCCTAGGTGCTGCTAGCCGTTTACGTTCAGAAGAATTAATTGAACCTGTTTTGATCGGTAACCCGGTTGAAATCGAAAAAGCAGCGGAAGCTCGCGGAATCAACGTATCAAACTTTGAAATTTTAGATCCTGAAAATTATGATCGTTGGGATGAAATGGTTGAAGCTTTTGTGGAACGCCGCAACGGCAAAGCAACGAAAGAACAAGCAGAAGAAATCTTAAAAGATGTCAACTATTTCGGTACAATGTTGACTTACATGGGCATTACTGAAGGAATGGTTTCAGGAGCGATCCATTCTACGGGTGATACAGTAAGACCCGCTTTACAAATCATCAAAACAAAACCAGGTGTGAGCCGTACAAGTGGTGCTTTCTTAATGGTTCGTGGTCGTGACCAAGAAAAATACTTGTTCTCAGACTGTGCCATCAATGTAAACCCAACTGCACAAGAATTGGCAGAAATCGCTGTTGACTCAGCGAAAACCGCTGAATTATTTGAAATCGATCCAAAAGTTGCTATGTTAAGCTTCTCAACGAAAGGGTCTGCGAAAGCACCAGAAGTAGATAAAGTCGTTGAAGCAACAAAAATCGCCAAAGAATTGGCACCAGAATACCAAATCGATGGAGAATTGCAATTCGATGCTGCGTATATCTCAGCAGTTGCGCAATTGAAAGCTCCTGAATCTGAAGTAGCAGGTAAAGCAACCGTCTTTGTTTTCCCAGATTTACAATCAGGAAACATTGGTTACAAGATCGCCCAACGTTTCGGTAACTTTGAAGCGATTGGACCAATCTTACAAGGATTGAACAAACCAATCTCTGATTTGTCTCGTGGTTCAAATGAAGAAGATGTCTACAAATTATCAATCATTACTGCGGCACAAACACTAATGGAAAAATAAGCAGCCAATCGCTGCACTTATGAAAAACTGATCCCTTGAGGGTCAGTTTTTTGTTTTGCTCTTGGAAAGTTGAGGGCAGCAAAGGAGGAAGTGTGCGCAAAAGCAACGATCCAGTGATCGTCGGGAAATTTTCCCTAAGCTCCTTCTTTACAATTCCTTGAAAAACAAGCTATACTAGCAACTAGTAAATTAGATTGATCAAAGGATGGGGACTATGTTTACCATTAACGACTTAGAAGCAACCGCAGCATTTGCAAAAATCATTGGAGAGGCAGCCGAGCCAGGGGATAATCTGGTATTGACGGGCGATTTAGGTGCTGGCAAAACAACCTTGACGAAAGGCATCGCCTTGGGGCTAGGAATCGAGCAACTGATCAAAAGTCCGACCTATACGATCATTCGTGAATATACCAATGGGCGGCTACCGCTTTATCATATGGATGTCTATCGGGTGGAATACGGTGCAGAAGATTTAGGACTGGATGATTATTTCGAAGGGGATGGCTTGTGTGTGATCGAATGGGGCAATCTCTTAGAAGCCTCCCTGCCAGAGGATTATTTAGAACTGATTTTGGAAAAAGATGATACAGATGAACAAAAACGTCTTGTGAAATGTCATGCATATGGCACCAAAGCAACCGCCTTTTTGCAACGGATCACAACAAAATGGCAGGCAGCCCATGAGTGAGATCCAATTACAGATCAAAGAAGCCACGGGTGCTGATGCCAAAGCTGTGTTAGCAGTCAGTCAACAGCTAGGAGAAGAAACGGATTTTCTTTTGATGGACGAAAGCGGCTTGGCGTTGCCAGAAGCCTTATTGGCAGAACAGCTGGACGCTATCTATGAACGGGACGACTATTTGCTGTTGTTGGCATTTGATCAAGAACAATTGATCGCCATGGCATCAGTCAAAGGCCATGAAGAGTGGCAATTAGCCCATGTCGGGGAGATCGGTATCTCGATTTTAAAAGACTATTGGGGCTTAGGCTTAGGTTCGCTCCTGATTGAAGAATTACTGGACTGGGTAGTAGAAGTTGGCGAATTGACCCGCATCGAGTTGACCGTTCAAGCGAGAAATTTACGGGCGATCCATCTGTATCAAAAATTTGGTTTTTTAACAGAAGGCTGTATGAAAGAAGCGGTGCAAACCCGCGAGGGGCAAAAAGTTGACGTCTTGATGATGGCACGTCTTTTTGAATCATAAAAAAGGAGTGAAGGAAATGGAGTTTCGGGAACCGACGATCGCAGACTGCGATCAAATCGAAGCGTATCGGCAAGCCTTCGAGAAGAATCAAGAAGTCATCCATGGTGGGGCAGGACTTGTAGAAAGTCCGACAGCCAAAGACTGGCTAGAGGGATTGGTGGATTTTAAAACAGCAGAAACGGTACCAGAAGGATTCGTTCCCGCCCGTACCTATCTGGCTATCCAAGATCAAAAAGTGGTCGGTCTCTTGAATCTGCGTCTGACACTTAATGCGTATTTGCGCCAAATTGGCGGACACATCGGGTATTCAGTGCACCCAGACCATCGAAATCAAGGCATCGGCTCGGCAATGTTGGCACAGTCATTGGTAAAGGCCAAACAATTTGGCTTGAACAACGTGTTAGTAACCTGTGAAGAAGCCAATCGCGCCTCCGCCAAAGTCATTGAAAACAACGGTGGTAAATTGACAGAAAAAGTCATTGATCCTGAAGATGGCGCTATAATCTGTCATTATTGGATCGATCTGACTTAAAATGAATCCTTCCTTAAATGAAAACGTGCGTCCTAAAGGCTAGCGCAATGCTGACTTTAGGACGCACGTTCTTATTTATTTGACTAAAACCAATTTTTTTAATGGATCGATACCAAATTCTTCTTCTTGACGCAATAAGATTTGGGCACATGCCCGACTATCTTCTAGTGCATCATGGTGGTTTAGTAAAGGAATCTGTAATTGCTCACAAACCGTGTTTAATTTGTGGTTCGTAAATTCTGGATACAGCTTGCGGCTCGTTCGCACCGTGCATAAGGAAAGATAATTTGGTTGTGACAACCCATAATAATCAAGACATCCCGCCAAAACTCCAGTATCAAAACCAGCGTTATGCGCAACGATCAAACTGTTCAGTTGATAATATTGTTGGATTTGTTTCCATACGTCAGGAAACTTAGGCGCTTCTTGTACATCTTCTGGACGGATGCCATGAATTTGAATGTTTTTCCAAAAAAATTCCGTTTCCGGTTGGATCAATGTGTAATATTCGCCCACGATTTTGCTATCTTGTACCATGACTAGTGCAAGGGAACAGGCACTATGCTTTTGATAATTTGCTGTTTCAAAGTCCATTGCGATAAAATTCATCAGACTCACCTCATTGCCATTCTAGCACAAAATCAAAGAATGAAAAGCGAACAAACGTTAAGAAAAACTGAAGTTTTCTTACGGTTAGTTGAGATCCAGTTCCACCGGACAATGGTCACTACCAATGATATCTGTATGGATCTTGGCGTCTAGCAAGCGCTCATTTAAGTCATCCGAAACGACAAAGTAATCGATGCGCCAGCCAGCATTGTTTTTGCGAGCGTTGAAACGGTAGCTCCACCAAGAATAAATACCTTCTGCATCTGGATAGAAATAGCGGAACGTATCGGTAAAGCCAGCAGCCAAAAGAGTCGAAAACTTTTCCCGTTCTTCAGGTGTAAACCCAGCACTTTTTTGATTGGTTTTCCAATTTTTGATGTCGATATTTTTATGGGCAACATTCAAATCACCGCAGAGAATCACTGGCTTTTGTTGTTTCAATTCAGTCAAGTAAGCCAAAAAGGCATCTTCCCAAGTCATGCGATAATCCAAGCGGCGCAATTCATTTTGGGAATTCGGTGTGTAGCAAGTAATCAAGAAAAATTCAGGATACTCCAGCGTGATGACGCGACCTTCCGTATCATGTTCTTCGATTCCTAATCCATAACGGACCGATAGTGCAGGTTCTTTTGCGAAAATTGCTGTGCCAGAATAGCCTTTCTTCTCCGCATAATTCCAGTATTGATGATAGCCTGGTAAATCCAATTCAATCTGACCTTCTTGCAGCTTTGTTTCTTGTAAACAAAAGAAATCAGCATCGAGGGCTTCAAACACTTCAGAAAAATTTTTTTTAACGATGGCCCGTAAACCATTCACATTCCAAGAAATAAATTTCATTGAGACTCCTCCTTATTTTCCACTACGCCTCCCATTTTACCTAAAAAAGCCAGAAGCGCAAAGCAAGTGAGCGGAATGAGGAAAACAAGGAGGAATGCTTGCCTTCAAGAGGGGGGATTGGTTGAAGATCATATTCACCAGAGGTAGCAACTTTTCCTTGAACATGCTAAAATAAGTGAGATGTTTATTGTGAAAGGAAACCTTCTCGTGAATAAAGACTTGATGATTGCGCAATTCCCTGAAATTGCCTTATTAAAAGATGAACCCTTATTGAACTATACGTATACAAAAACTGGTGGGCCGGCAGACATTTTGGCTTTTCCCAAAACAGCAGATGAAGCCAAACAGCTGCTTGATTATTGCCGAGAACAAGCGATTCCTTGGATCGTCTTAGGAAATGCCAGCAACTTGATCGTCCGTGACGGTGGTATTCGTGGCGTGGTGATCATGCTATCAGAAATGAACCAAATCGTGGTGGACGGCACTTCTTTGATCGTCGATGCTGGAGCAAAGTTGATCGATACCACCTATGTCGCTTTGCATGAATCGTTGACTGGTTTTGAATTTGCCTGCGGGATTCCTGGCAGTGTCGGCGGTGCCGTCTTTATGAATGCTGGCGCCTATGATGGCGAGATCCAAGATGTCTTTGCGTCCTGCGACGTTTTGCTGGCTAATGGTCAAATCGTGACTTATACCAAGGAAGAAATGGAATTTGCTTATCGTCATAGCAAATTACAAGAGCAAAAGATGATCATTTTAAGCAGTCGCTTTGATTTAGCAAAAGGCGATCAAGAGCAAATCAAAAAGCGGATGGATGAACTGACAGAATTGCGGCAATTGAAGCAACCGCTAGAATACCCCTCTTGTGGGAGTGTCTTTAAACGTCCAGTCGGTCATTTTACCGGAAAGCTGATCCAAGATGCAGGCTTACAAGGATTGAAATGGGGCGGAGCCCAAATTTCGGAAAAACATGCGGGCTTTATCGTGAATGTCGATCAAGCCACTGCAACGGATTACGTTGAACTGATCGCTCATATCCAACAAGTCATCAAAGAAACCTTTGATGTCACCTTAGAAACAGAAGTCCGAATCATCGGCGAAGAATAGATTAGCGAAAAGATTGTCCCGAGGGGCAGTCTTTTTTTATGAGAGCTGATAAAAAAGAGCTTAGGTTTGTAAGCTTTCTCAGTCTTCGGTACAATAAACGAAAAGGAGTGAGCAGGATGAAAAAGTGGGGACGCGTCATTTTGTTTGTTGGGTTCGCCTTTCTTTTCGGCGGTTGTACGAAATTACCGCAAGAACAGTTTGCCGAACAGTTGACGAATCAGCAAGCAGCGAATGCTGGTGAATTCCAAGCGACGATCGATACCTTTGAGATGGGCAGCAGCAGCGAATACGGTCAAGAAGCCGATAGGTATGCCTCTATGTTGATGTCACAGTTAGTCGGCTCGTCATTTAAAGGGGACTTCGTCCAGGACAAAGAAACCAAAGCGATTTTACTCAATCTGGCAGTCGCTTTTGGGGGGCAGGAGCTGCCGATCAAGCTGATCGTCGATCCAGAAAAACAAGAAGCGTATGTGTCAGCTGAAATCTATGAAACACTGCAAGGGTATATCAGCGCATTTGGTAGTGACAGTTATGGGACAAAACCAGACGCTGCGGAATATGAAGGCAAATACCTGCGCATCGATCAAGAAACCTTAGATTCTTACTTTGGCGAAGGAACTTTTGCAGAGGACGGCGAGGGGACAACCGAAGCAGAAAAAGAGCCTGAAAACCTCTTTACCATGAACAGTCTTTTTCATAATGAGACATTTGCAGACTATCTGAAAACCTTTGAACCGGATGCTTTCAAAAGAGATGGAGATACGATCAGCCACACGTTTACCAAAGAAGAATTGGCAGATTATGCAGATTATGCCCAAGAACACGGCGCCGATCAAAAGCAAGTCGCCGAATTAGAAACGATGTTGGAAGAAGTCGAGCAGTTTGACTTAACCATGACCGTCAATACGAAAACAAATCAGCAGAAAATGGCTTTTCACTTCGTGCAAGCGGATGAGCTGCAAACCACTATCGGAGCCACGGTGACTTTTACAGGGAAGAAAAGTGATACTGCTGTTGCAATCCCTACAGCGGAAGAATTGATTGACCCAGAAGAATTGTTTTCTCCCTATGATTATGGTTGGGATGACAGCTATGACGATGGGTATGAAAATGATTATGATGATGAGTACTGGGATAGCTATGATGAAACCGATGATTGGTCTTCTTATATGCTGACGGATGAGGAGTTTGAAGAACTGCTGCTGCAAATCAAGCAAGAGCTGCCTTATTTGACCCAAGCAGATATCGATGATTATCTGACATTTTATGAAGAGTATTTGACCCAAGAGCAGTATCAAGAGCTTGTCGAAGCACTCCAAGTGACACAAAGTTTATAAGACACTCAAAAGGGAAGCGACCGCCTAAGTTAGCCAAAAAGCTAACTTTGGGCGGTCGCTATTTTTTTAGATACGATTTTTTTTGCGATTCATGACTAAGCGTAAAAGGACGGTTCCAACTGCCATCGTGGCGATTCCCGCTACAATGGCTTCAGGTACACCTTGGGCGAAGATTACACCTAAAATCGCTGCATAGACAGCATTGCCAGCTTTCCCCACAACCTCCGCATATTCTTGCTGGAACAAGAAGTAGATCAAGTTCATTACCAGGATCGTATTCGTCAAGCCTCCAGCGACACCAGCAATCAGTAGCGAAAGACTTTGCTGTTTGTTTTTCCAGATTTTTTGACAGCCTTTGTACACAAAGTAAGGAACGACACCAATCAAAATACGAGGAATCAACGCTACGAGGATCGCTTTCCAGCTTCCTTGATCACTCCCATAAATCGGTACGAAAGGGGAGAAGACAAAAGAAAGCGGGGTGATGATCCAGGTCGAACGCACCATACTGATGATCCCAAAGGCGCCGCCTAAAAAGCCGCCGATCCGAGGGCCTAATACAATGGAAGCGATGATCACAGGAATGTGCATCGTTGTCGCATTTATTGGTCCTAAGGGAATAAACCCAAGAAAGGGAACCGATGCTAAAAGAATCAAGATTCCTAAAAAGAAAGCTGTTAAGACAAGTTCAAAAGTTGATATTTTTTTCATTGTTAGACACTCCGTACTTCCAAAGCAGTCAATGCTTTTTCGAGAATCGTTTCTGTTGCTGCTAATGCGCCTCTGCCGAAATCACCGCAAGCCAGTAACGCTTCACGGGGTTCAATCTCTTGGAAGCCGACTTCTTTCAAAATCCCCAAATTTCTTTGAACAATCGGGTTTTCGTACATGACGGTATTCATGGCTGGCGCAATCAAGCGGGGCACGGATAACGGCAACGCTAAGGCAACTGTTGAGATCAAATCATCGGCTATCCCATGCGCCAGCTTGCCAATACTGTTGGCACTAGCTGGGGCGAGCAAGAAAAGATCGGCTTGTTTGGCTAGTTCAATATGATTGATCCGATCTGGTTGACGTTCTTGCATAACATCTACATGGATCGGGCGTTTGGATAATGACTGTAACGTCAAAGGCGTAATAAATTGTGTGCTGTTTTGAGTCATTAAGACATCCACTGCATAGCCCTTTTTGGTTAATTCATTGGTTAGGTCGGCTGCTTTGTATGCAGAGATACTGCCGCTGACGCCAAGCAGAACGTGTTTTTGTTTCATGTTTCTTTCTCCTTTTCTAAAAAACATCTAGCTAAGCACGCAGGTCATTGCGTAATGTGTCAACGATCAAGGTTGCGATCTCAGCTTTTGTGCGGCCAGTCCCGATTTGTCCTTCTTGTGTCAAAAGGTGTCCGACATGCTGGTTTCCAGAAATTTGCGTCAAGTCGTTGGCCAACACATAATCCGCTTGGCTAGCTAGCAGACTTTTTCGTGCGACCGCAAACAACTCGACTTCCGCTACGTCTACTAATAATTTGAATCCGACTAATAAGGTTGTCGGCTGTAATGCTTTGATGGTTTGGATCACTTTTGGGGTTTTCTTCAACACTAAAAACAAATGATCAGTATTGGAAGAAACTTTGCCTGCCGTTGTTTCAGATTGTGAGAGCACATGTGCCATCAATGCCGGAGTGACCTGGTTGTCATAAGCTGGTAGGGCATCGTTGATTGCTTCATAAAACGCTGCTTCTGAAAAATGAGCAGCAGGGGTGAAATCACTGACTGCCATACTGTGGATCACAGCAGCATACGAATGGGTCGTCAATAAATCGGTCAACCGCGTCAACAAGTCCGTGGTCCCTTCAATGAAATGACAGGTAACGCGTGGATCGGTCGGCGGTTGTTTGGCAGTTTTCGTCGTAACGTAATCGATGGCCACCTCAGGGTATTGCAGCCATTCCTTGGCAATGGCTTGACCAAGTGAGCCCGTGGAATGATTCGTGATTGCACGGACATCATCGATTTTTTCGGAAGTACCGCCAGCCGTAATCAAAATTCTCATTGCGCTTGTGACACCTCAACGATCGTCCGTCCTTGGTGCGTACCAGCTAATAAAGCTGCCAATGTTTCTGGCAAGTCTTCCAAAGTGATGGCTTTCGTGTAAAGCTGATCGATCACATTCCACTCACCCGCTAATTTCTCCCATAATGCCGAGCGGATCTCATGGGAAACATTGACCGAATCGATCCCAATTACGCGAATCCCACGCAAAATAAAGGGTAAGACAGTCGTTTCGATTTTGATTCCACCAGCATTGCCGCATAAGAAGGCACCGCCCCCATACGCGATTTGCGGAAGCACTGCCGCAAGCAATGGACCGCCAACTGTATCGATGACCGCTGCAAACGTTTGTTTTGCTAATGGTTTGACCTTTTCTGGTACCACGTCATCAGGACTAATGATTTTTGCTGCGCCTAGGTCTAACAACCATTGCGCATCGTTTTTCCGAGATAGCGCCACTATATTTGTATAGCCCAGTTTTTTCAATAAAGCAATGCTGACACTGCCGACGCCACCGCTAGCGCCTGTCACCAAAATAGCAGCGTCTTTTGCTAAGTGCAGCTGTTCTAATTCTTGCACTGCTAAAGCTGCTGTGAACCCAGCAGTGCCATAGGTCATACTGTCTTTTGCTGAAAAACCAGCAGAACGTTTCACGAGCCACTCGGCTGGGACCCGTTGAAATTGACTGTAACCGCCTGGGTGAGAAACCCCTAAGCCATAACCTGTCACTAAGACTTGGTCGCCTGGGGCAAAATCAGCAGACTGACTGTCCACGACTTCCCCTGCTAAATCGATTCCCGGCGTCATCGGATACGTGCGGATCACGCCGCCATTTTCTTTTGCTGCCAAGGCATCTTTGTAATTGACATCTGAGTAATCAACACGGACAAGCACATCGCCTGCTGGCAGCTCGTCAAGGGTTGCAGTTGTGAGTGAAGCAGTAAAATTTGGTTCATTCATGACACGAAAGGTAGAGAAATTCGTCATTTCAGACACTCCTTTGATGGTTTGTACTCATAATACCATAAGTTTTATTTTTTTAACCAGTGAAGCAAGAAAAGGCAGGTCTTCTTATCAAAAAATCAGTAAAAACAGATTATTATTAAATCTACCTTTTCTTCGTTAAAATAGAAGTTGTTCTTTTAAACCTTTGAAAAGCGAAAATGCCGGGACCGCCAATTGTTTCCTTTATAACACAAGCGTTTAGCGTCACTCCTTTTTTTGATCAGGGAGAAAAGAATTCAAAAAAATGAAGAAAAAAGGCTTGTGTTTTTTGCAATTATTTGTATACTAGAAAAAGTGAAATTAAACATGAAGTTTACTTATAGCAAACTTTTTTATTTGAAGTTGTGTCAATCAAAGGGGGAATGAACATGGAGATTGGCGAGAAGCTGCGCAATTTGCGCGTTCAAAAGAATTTGACCCAAGAAGAATTAGGCGAGCGGACCGATTTGACGAAAGGCTATATCTCACAGTTGGAGCGTGATTTGAGTTCGCCTTCTATGGAAACTTTTTTTACGATCTTAGAAGTTTTAGGCGTGACACCAGAGGAATTTTTCCGAGAAGAAAATGCGCAGCATCAAGTGGTTTATCGCGAAGAAGACAGCACGCTTTATTATGATGAAGAAAATGGCTATGAATTGAAGTGGCTGATTCCCGATTCCAATGAAAAAGAAATGGAGCCAGTCTTGCTGACCTTTGATAAAGCGGGCGAATACAAGACCTTTGAACCATCGTTAGCAGAAACATTTATCTATGTCTTAGAGGGCAGTGTGGCCTTGACACTAGGAGAAACGCAGTACAAGGCTCGTAAAGGCCAATCGATTTATTATCAGGCGACTGAGCCGCATCAATTAAAAAATATTGCGGGCAAAAAAAGCCGTGTGCTTGTAGTCGTGACAGATTCTTATTTATAGTACAGGAGGAAAGAGTGTGGGAAAAACAATAATTTCATTCAACAATGTGGTGAAGCGATTTGATGATGATGAAACAGTTTTGAAAAAAGTGAGTTTTGATATTGAAGAAGGTCGCTTTTATACATTGTTAGGTCCTTCAGGTTGTGGAAAAACAACCATCTTACGCATCATTGCGGGTTTTTCGGACGCAACAGAAGGCGACGTTTATTTTGATGGACAAAGAATCAATGACGTTCCTGCCAATCAACGGCAAGTGAATACTGTCTTTCAAGATTACGCCTTATTCCCACATATGAACGTTTTTGAAAATGTGGCATTTGGTCTGCGAATCAAAAAATTACCAAAAGATGAAGTGAATAAAAAAGTCTTAGAAGCGTTGCGGCTAGTGCAGCTTCCTGGTTATGAGAATCGTGAAATCAGCGAAATGTCAGGAGGCCAACGCCAACGGGTCGCAATCGCACGAGCGATCGTCAATGAACCCAAAGTATTGCTCCTGGATGAACCATTGTCCGCATTGGATTTGAAATTGCGAACCGACATGCAATACGAGCTGCGGGAATTGCAGCAGCGACTAGGCATCACCTTTATTTTTGTCACCCATGACCAAGAAGAAGCGTTGGCCATGAGTGATGAGATTTTCGTTATGAACAAAGGGAAGATCGTCCAAAGCGGCACACCAGTGGATATTTACGATGAACCAATCAACCATTTCGTGGCGGATTTTGTCGGTGAAAGCAACATCGTCACAGGTACGATGATCGAAGACAACTTAGTGGAGTTTGTCGGCAAGCAATTTGAATGTGTCGATGGCGGGATGCGGCCGAATGAAGCTGTTGAGATCGTGATCCGTCCAGAAGATTTGAATTTGACGACGGCGGAAAAAGGCAAGCTGGTCGTTGAAGTAGACACGCAATTGTTCCGAGGCGTGCATTACGAGATCATTTGTTACGACGAACAAGGCAACGAGTGGATGGTTCACTCTACAAGAAAAGCCACTGAAGGAAGCAAGATCGGTCTTTCCTTTGAACCAGAAGATATCCACGTCATGCGTTTCAATGAGTCCGAAGAAGATTTTGATGCTCGTTTAGAGAGCTACGAAGATTAGGAGGGAAAGCTAATGACGAAAATGCGTCGTTTTTATGCGATACCCTATGTCTTTTGGTTATTGCTATTTGTTATTGCACCAGTCTTATTGATCATCTACCAATCCTTTTTTGATATGAACGGCAACTTTTCGCTGGTCAATTATCAAAGCTACTTAGGTTCTGGCAAATATTTGATCATGACCTTAAACTCGGTTTGGTATGCCTTTTTGATCACCTTGATTACCTTAGTGATCAGCTACCCGACAGCCTATTTCTTAACTAAGCTGCGTCACAAAGATTTATGGCTGCTGTTGATCATCTTACCAACGTGGGTCAACTTATTGTTAAAAGCCTATGCGTTTATTGGGATCTTCGGCATTCATGGCAGTGTCAACAACTTCCTAGAAATCATGGGTGTTGGACCAAAGCAGATTTTGTTTACCGACTTTAGCTTTTTGACGGTTGCCGTCTATATCGAACTGCCCTTTATGATTATGCCGATTTTTAATGCCTTAGAAGAAATGAATCCCTCTTTGATCAGTGCCAGCCGCGATTTAGGGGCAAACAGCTATGATACGTTTCGACGAGTGATTTTCCCTCTGTCGTTAAACGGTGTGAAAAGCGGCGTCCAAGCCGTCTTCATTCCGTCGCTCTCCCTCTTCATGTTGACCCGTTTGATTGGGGGCAATCGCGTAATCACGCTTGGTACGGCGATCGAGCAGCACTTTCTCGTTACCCAAAACTGGGGCATGGGTTCAACCATCGGCGTCATTTTGATCATCGCTATGTTCCTCGTGATGCTGTTTACGGGAGAAAAGAAAAAAGGAGGGCAACGTAAATGAAAAAATTTCGCTGGTCGAATCTTTATCTGATCGTCGTCTTTATTCTTTTGTACGTGCCGATCTTTTATTTGATTTTCTATTCCTTCAATGAAGGAGGCACCATGAATGCTTTTACGGGTTTCACTTTTGAACATTACCAATCCGTCTTTCAAGATACCCGCTTGATGATCATCGTGTTGAACACCTTTATGCTGGCATTTTTATCAGCATTACTGGCAACGATCATCGGCACATTTGGTGCGATGGGCATCTACTATACCCGCAAACGCCGAACGAGAACGGCATTGTTGAGTTTGAATAATATTTTGTTGGTTTCACCAGATGTCATCATTGGTGCCAGCTTCTTGATTTTCTTTACGATGATCGGCAACTTGTTCCGTGGGTTTAGCTTAGGCTTTTTCAGCGTATTGCTTTCGCATATCGCCTTTAGTATCCCGATCGTGGTGTTGATGGTCTTGCCGAAACTGCAAGAGATGAACGATTCAATGATTGATGCTGCCCGTGATTTAGGCGCGAATAATTTTCAAGTCATTAAAAATATCATTTTGCCTTTCTTGACACCAGGCATCATCGCTGGCTATTTCATGGCCTTTACTTATTCACTCGATGATTTTGCCGTGACATTCTTTGTGACAGGCAATGGCTTTAGTACCTTATCGGTAGAGATCTATTCTAGAGCACGTCAAGGAATCAGTTTAGAAATCAATGCATTAAGTACACTTGTCTTCTTATTCTCCATGATCCTGGTGGTAGGCTATTACTTTATCAGTAAAGAAAACGGCGCGAAGAAATTGCGTAAAAACCGCCGTGTGGAGGTGGCAAATCTGCGATGAAACGACTACAATCTCTGATTATCGGTATTGTTGCGATCGTCCTGATCTTGCTCTTTGGTGTCCGTGAATTGGAACGCTCCTCTGGTATGGCAGGCGCTGAGGTCGTCAACATCTACAACTGGGGCGACTACATCGACCCTGATTTGATCAGTAAGTTTGAAGAAGAGACAGGCTACAAAGTCAACTATGAAACCTTTGACTCAAATGAAGCGATGTTCACGAAGATCCAACAAGGTGGTACGTCTTATGACATCGCCATACCGAGTGAATACATGATTGAGAAAATGATGGAACAAAATCTTTTAAAACCATTGGATCACAGTAAAATTAAAGGGCTAGACAATATCGACCCTCGCTTTTTGGACCTGAGTTTTGATCCAGGCAATCAATATTCCATCCCTTATTTCTGGGGAACACTGGGGATCGTCTATAACGATAAATTCTTTGATGAAGGTGAGATCACCCAATGGGACGATCTTTGGAAACCCGAATTAGCAAATAGCATCATGCTGATCGATGGCGCGCGTGAAGTGATGGGATTAGGTTTGGACAGCTTAGGCTATTCTCTTAACAGCAAAGACGATGATCAGCTGCAAGAGGCATTCAATAAGCTACGGACCATGACCCCAAACATCAAAGCCATCGTCGCAGATGAAATCAAGATGTACATGGCAAATGAAGAAGCATCGGTTGCGGTCACATTTTCTGGGGAAGCAGCCGACATGATGTACGAAAACGAGCACATTCATTACGTGATCCCTTCGGAAGGCTCCAACCTGTGGTTTGATAATATGGTCATTCCTAAGACCTCACAAAACGAAGCCGGTGCTTACGCCTTCTTGAACTTTATGCTAGAACCCGAGAACGCTGCACAAAACGCAGAATACATCGGCTATTCCACACCTAACCAAGAAGCCAAGGCATTACTGCCTGACGAGATCACCGAAGACGAACAATTCTATCCATCCGATGAATTAATGGAACACCTCGAAGTCTATGAAAACTTAGGTGCTGAGTATCTGGGCATCTATAATGATTTGTTCTTGGAATTGAAGATGTATCGGAAGTAAGCAAACTGCCATTAAGCAGGGAATGGATCCTGTTTAATGGCAGTTTTTTATAATTTACTATGACATATCAAATGAACCTCTAGGAATATGTATTAGAAAAGGAAATTTATAGAGAATAAACCTGCAATTGTTTCAATAATTAGGAAAAATCAACCTCGTTTTGTTCAAAATGTTTCAAAAACCACTTGACCTAAAGTCAACTCTAGGTGGTATCTTTTTAGATAGAAGAAATGAGCAGCGATGGTTAGAACTAAGAAAAATCACGATATCCCTTTAGGATAACTTGCTATTTCTTGGTTTGACAGGAATTTAAAAAAGAGCGTCCAGCTCCGATTGCCGCTTTTTTTCATTTTAGAGAACGATCCACTCATTTCGACTTCGTGTCTTTTTCCTTGTGAGTAAACACACGAACCATTCAAACATTTCTACAGGAGGTACGTACATGTTATTAGAAAAAATCAAAAGCCCCAAAGAGTTAAAAGAATTGACCAGCGGGCAACTTCAAGAACTGGTAGTAGAAGCACGAACTGCTTTATTGGAAAAAATCAGTCACCATGGAGGGCACAATGGCCCTAATCTGGGGATGGTTGAGATGACGATCGCGTTGCATAAAGTCTTTGATTCCCCCACCGATAAGCTGATTTTTGATGTGTCTCATCAGACCTATATCCATAAAATGCTGACAGGACGCGCCCATGCCTTTCTTGATGCTACGCAGTATGATGCGGTTTCTGGTTACACGAATCCGAAAGAAAGCGAGCACGATCTCTTTACAGTCGGTCATACCTCCACCTCAGTTTCGTTGGCAAATGGTGTGGCGAAAGCCCGTGACCTAAAAAATGAAACGTATAACGTCGTTGCCGTCATTGGCGATGGTTCTCTATCAGGTGGCTTAGCGTTTGAAGGCTTGAACAATATTGTGGAATTAGGCACCAATACCATCGTGATCCTCAACGACAATGACCAATCAATCGCGGAAAACCATGGGGGGGATGTACCAGAATTTGCGGGTATTGCGGGAAACCAAGGGGCAAGCAGAAGACAATCTGTTCAAAGCGATTGGTTTTGAGTACCACTATTTAGATGAAGGAAATGACCTCGCTGCCTTGATCGCTTTATTTGAAAAAGTGAAAGACATTGATCATCCTGTTTTATTACACATTCATACGATCAAAGGCAAAGGCTTCAAGTTTGCGGAAGAAAATCGTGAAAAGTTTCATGCAGGCGGTCCCTTTCATTTAGAAACCGGCGAATATATTTCTGCTGGGGGCAATCAAGTAACCTACAACAGCTTAACGACGGATTATTTATTAGAAAAAATGGCGACAGATCCTAAAGTCGTGGCTGTAAATGCTGGTACACCGATGCTGCTTTTTTCTCCAGAACAACGAGAAAAAGCAGGTAAACAATTTGTAGATGTGGGTATTGCAGAAGAACATGCGGTATCGATGGTTGCTGGGTTAGCAAAAAATGGAGCGAAACCTGTCTGGGCCGTTTTTTCTACCTTTATGCAACGTAGTTTTGATCAAATTTCCCATGATTTGGCCTTAAATCATCTGCCTGGAACGATTCTGGTATACGGTGCATCGATTCATGGAATGAATGACGAGAGCCATTTGGGAATTTTTGATATTCCATTTTTGGCACATATTCCCAACCTTGTTTATCTTGCGCCAACCTCTAAAGAAGAATATCTAGCAATGTTGGATTGGTCGCTGGAACAAACCAACGCTCCAGTTGCGATCCGAGTACCGGTTGGACCTGTCAACGAAACGGTACGAGCAGCCTCTACTGACTACAGCGATCAAAAAAATGAGGTGACTCAAGCTGGCACGCAGGTAGCCATCGTCGGTGTCGGAAACTTTTATGCGCTAGCAGAAGAGATCGCTGAACAATTGGAAATGCAACATGGAATTACCCCAACGGTGATCAATCCTAAGTTTATTTCAGGAGTCGACAACGAATTGCTGGATGCTGTGGCACGAGCGCATAAACTCGTTGTCACGTTGGAAGACGGTATACGAGAGGGCGGCTATGGACAAATGATTGCCAGCTATCTTGGTGATCGTGAGATCGCCGTCAAAAACTATGGCTTAGAAAAGAAATTTTATGATAACTACCGAGCAGCGGACGTTTTATCCGAACTTGGTATCACTGCTGAGGCAATTACGAAAGATGTCATAGAACAGCTGCAGAAATAAGTTCTCTTAGGGTGTCTTGTGTGGCTGATAGGATTGTTAAAAAATGAATGATCGAAGAAAACCTTGCAGAAAAACAGACTGCAAGGTTTTTTCGCAGACTATCGGTGACGATCTGCAGCAAATGCAGAAGACCAATGCTTTTCAAGCATAAAGCCTCAGCGTAGGAAGCATTGGTCAAATGCTGGCGATCCAGCAAATAATAAAGAGGTAGGAAAAGATTGCTTTGGTGTCTTATCCGGTTGAGCTCAGAGAAAATAAAAAAGTATTTTGAAAAAAGAAAAGGGGTAACTATGAAATTTTTTTCAATGAAGTTGTTGGCACTGTTGTCGGTGGCAATGGTCGTCTATTCGGCACCGGCGATTTCTGCCAATGTTCCCGCAATTGCGGCAAGCTTTCCAGAAGTAGATGCGGTCTACGTCGGGTTACTGACCACGATTCCGTCATTGTTTCTTTTGCTGGGGATTTTTACTACCAGCATGATCGAAAAAAGGATCGGTAAAAAATACACGATGGTCACCGGCTTGGTCATTGTGGCGATTTTTGGCACGCTGCCGGCATGGTATCAGGGGAGCTTTCCCGTCTTGTTTCTTTCGCGCGCGATTCTTGGCTTTGGGATCGGCTTATTCAATCGTTTGGCGATTCAAATGATTAGTTTGTTGTTTCAAAATGAGCCGCAAAAGAAAGCCAAGGCTCTTGGGTTAGAAAGTGCCGTCGGTGGTTTAGGCGGTATCTTTATGACTTTGCTGGTAGGGCAGCTAGTGAAGATCAGTTGGGAGATCTCTTTCTTCGTTTATGGCTTTGCCTTGATCAGTCTCTTTTTTGTTCAGGTGTTTATTCCCAACGAAACAAAAGCGAACACTGATGCGGCTCTGATAGCGAACGTGACGGTTTCAAAAGAACGGAAACAAAAGTCATTTGTTTTGGGGGTGCTCTTGTTTCTAATCGTTGTCTTGTTTATCAACTACAATCTGCAGATCACCCCGTTGTTGTTGGAAAAAGGAATCGGTGATGCGACCGATGGCAGTAACATGATCGCCGCCATTGCGACGGGGGCATTTATCGCAGGCAATGCCTTTGGCTTGATATATAGCCGCCTACATCGCTGGTTGCTACCCATTGCGGCATTGCTTGCAGGAAGCAGCATCTATTTGACGTATCCCTTGCAGACGGTGGGGCTGCTCTTGGGTTGTTCTCTACTACTAGGCTTTGCCTTTCGCAACATCATGCCTTTTTTCACCCACTTGCTGACGACTGGTGGTGAAGCGGAAGCTAAGTTTGGCACGATCGTCTCGATCGTTGCTTACAATTTAGGAGTCACGTTAGCACCTTATGCATCACGCTTGCTGATACTAGTCAGTGGCAATGAAACAGCAGGGATGCAGATGATCCTATCAGGGGGCTTGTTGTGCTTGATTGGTGTTCTAGCTTTTTTGGGAAATAAATACTTTCTGTATTTTGAACGAGGATAGGCGAAAGCTAGCTTAATCCTCGTTTTTCCATCTTCATTTCATCCTTCTCATCGCTTATAATAAAAAGAAACAATGATGAGTTGAGCGTACTAGACAAACTGCAGGCGTCAATCAGAGGGGAGAACCAGATGTATCTTTTTCAAAAAATTGAAGAAGCAGCGTTTAAACAAAATGATGCGAGACGAACGATCGGTGACTTTTTATTAAGCAATCGAGAAAAAGTTAGTGAGTATAGCATGGAAGAAATCGCAAAACTGACCCATACTTCCAAGCCGACGCTGGTCCGTTTTGCAAAATATTTTGGCTTTTCTGGTTGGAAAGAATTTGTATATGCCTTCATGCACGAATTGGCTCATTTTGATGATGGGTCAGCAGCAATCGATGTGAACATTCCTTTTGATGAAGCTGCAGACACATTAGAAATCATTGAAAACTTGGCGAACTTGCGTATGCAAACGATTAAAGAAACAGCGGCACTTATGACCGTAAAAGACCTGAATCAAGCTGCGAGGCTCATCAATGGCGCTCAAACCATCGTCATCTATGGGCGTAGTCCAAATTCTTATTTCGGACAGCTGTTTAAACGCAACTTAAACACGATCCATAAAAAAGCCTTTCTTGCAGATGCGGATGAATCTGGCTTGATTTCTAATACGCTGACCCCACAGGATTGTGCCATTCTGATCTCTTATTCTGGTAATAATTCAGAAACGTATCCTATGAAAAATGTGAAAACATTGTTGAAAAATGGTGTGCCGATTATCAGTATTACGAGTGGTGGAGAGAACTATTTGCGGGACTATTCGACGATCGTCTTGACGATTGCTAGCCGAGAAAAACTGTATTCCAAAATCGGAAATTTTTCCACAGAAGAATCGATTCAGTTCCTTTTGACAGTTTTGTTTGCTAAGATTTTTTCCCTCGATTATCAGGAAAATATCCAAATGAAAATCACCAATGCTCGTTTTTTAGAGACGAGCCGAAAAACGACGTTTAAAGAGATGGCAGAAGAATAAAAGGACCGCACCGAATATGGTGTGGTCCTTTTTCCCTATTGTACATTGTTAGGAGTGGTTGATTTCAATTCGATAGGCTCACCGGCAGCGACAAGACGAATCCGCTTTGGATTGACGATCCGATCGTACAAAGCTTCAGGATCCCCATTAAAGGCATCGATATGCGGAGCATCCACTGTTCCCCAATGGGAGAGGATCAATTCAGCATGCGGATAGGTGTTTGCCAGCTTGACGGCATTCTCAAAGCCGATGTGCCACGCGTTGTCGTTAAAGTCAAACAAGATCGCATCTGGCTGAGGCATCTCTAATTGCTCTGGTAAAAGACGAGAATCTCCAGGAATCCACAAGGAGCCATCAGGTGTATCGATCCAAAAGCCACAATAGTCCTCAATTTGGAAGACACGATCAAATTTTGTCGTTTCATTTTGCCAAAGGTGATACGCCTTTGTTAAAGAAATCGTCAAATTCTTCACGGTGAATGAATCATAGATATCGTGGCCTTGGGCAGCAACATGAAAGTGCTCTTGTATAAGTTCGGCGACATACTTGGGTCCATGAAAGCTGTCGGTAACAGAAACTAATTTGTCAATTGTCGGAATGCTGTAATGATCGTTATCCGAATGGGTGATCAATACCGCATCTAAGTGAGGAACTGCCGACGGTTTGATTGGCAGATCGATCAGTAACGGCAGGTCAAATCCTTCTAAGACCGGATCGACCATGATACAAGTACCCCGGCTGTTTAAAAGAATGCCGGAATTTCCTAACCATCGAATGATCGTTTGATCCGTTTTTTGAAAAGCTTTTTCGTTAAAGACAATCGTTTTTGGAGGAATTGCTTGTTGTGCGTTTGTCATTTTTTTTCGTTCCCTTCGCCTGTTTTTTTATTCCAACGCAGCATCGCCGTTCGTAACAGGCTATGCTGAATCGTTGTTCCATTATGAGGTGCTTCAACGGTTTGGGGGAAAGAAGCTGCAGTTCCAGTAATTTTAAGAGAGTATTATGCCGCCATTTTTTACATGATTATTCTATGGCGTGCGCCCATCGATTGTTTTTGATTGCCACAATTCAAAAGTGTCGCATTCATAGAGTAAATTATACCATTGTTTCTCCTGGCTTCGTCAAGGCAGTGCGGGGTCTTTTCGTGGAATAAATTTCGAAAAAAGAGCGGTATTTAATGAAAAGGTGAAATCCATTTCGACTTTAGGAAAATGTGTTGGAACCGCTCTCTAAAAATGGTACATTGCTGGCAGAAAGAACAGTATGTTTTACCGGTGAGCACATACAACATAGATTTTCTTTGAAATTTATCTAGGGGTGGAATGTATGAGTGAAAATTATCAATCATTAGCAAAAAAAATCGTCCAGTATCTGGGGGGACAAGAAAATATCACGGATGCCTATCATTGTCAAACACGATTACGCTTTAAAGTCAAAGATGAAAAGTGTATAGATCAAGGAGAACTAGAGGCACTCGATGGGGTTGCCAAATACATCAATAACGCAGGGGTACATCAAGTCGTGATTGGAACACATGTCAAAGATGTCTATGAAGAAGTCACAAAATTGGTTTCGCTTCAATCATCAGGGACGTCAGAGCCTGGGGAGAAAAAAGGGCCGGCAGCTGCAGTGATCGATTTTGTGGCAGGAACGTTTCAACCAATTATTCCGGCATTGTCCGGTGCTGGAATGGTTAAGGCAGTTTTGGCTTTGTTGATCGTCTTTGATGTGATCACCGCTGATTCGCAAACCTATTACATGCTGAATCTTTTTGCAGATGGTGTTTTCTTCTTCTTACCAATGATCCTGGCCTTCACTGTGGCACAAAAATTGCGATGCAATCCGATTTTAGCGGCTTCAGTGGCTGCTATGATGATGCATCCTAATTGGGGTGCCTTGGTCACAGCAGGCGAACCCGTTCACTTTTTTGGGGTTATTCCTTTTACATTAGCAAACTATACGGGATCAGTTATTCCGATCCTGATCGTGATTTTTTTCCAATCGTATGTCGAAAAGTTTTTGAACAAAGTGATTCCAAAATCAGTAGAACTGGTTTTTGTTCCAATGCTAACATTCTTGATAATGGGTACATTAGCCTTCTCGCTATTTGGACCGATCGGTAGTATCTTGGGTGGCTATTTGGCAACTTTCTTTACCTTCTTAAGTGTCCATGCTAGCTGGGTTCCAGCGGTTTTGATTGGGGGCTTTTTACCAATCATGGTGATGTTTGGTTTGCACAATGGGATTGCTCCTTTAGGGGTGATGCAAATGGCAGAACTTGGGTATGACAGTATTTTTGGTCCAGGGGCATTAGTCTCAAACATAGCTCAAGCAACCGCAGTAGCAATTGTCGCATTGCGTACGAAAGAGAAAAAGACTAAGCAGCTGGCGGTATCAGGGGCGATTACTGCCTACATGGGGATTACTGAACCCGCTTTATATGGAATCAATTTGCCAAAAAAATATCCGTTAGTTGCGGCAATGATCGGTGGGGCTTCTGGTGGTTTGTATGCTGGCTTGACCAATACGCATCGCTTTGCGACCGGTTCGTCTGGTCTCCCAGCAGTCTTACTATATATCGGTGATGATACGATGCGCTATTTTTGGAATATCATTATCGCATTGGTGATTGCAGCTGTGGTGAGTGCGGTCGTTACCTATGTCTTAAGTTTCAAATATGAAACAAAAGTGACAATTGATGTTCCAGATATGAAAGCAGTAGTCTTAGAAGATACCCTATTGATCAATCCTGTACCAGGAACCGTGATGCCACTGAATCAAGTCAAAGATGACGCATTTGCTTCTGAAGCACTCGGAAAAGGATTTGCGGTCGATGAACCCATCGGTGAAGTCATTGCGCCTTTTGATGGAAAAGTCGCTGCTGTTTTTCCTACCAAACACGCGATTGGATTGGTTTCAGACACGGGAATTGAATTGTTGATCCATGTCGGTTTAGACACAGTGGAACTAAATGGTCAGTATTTTGATGCGTTAGTAGAAGCAGAGCAAAAAGTTACAAAAGGACAGCGACTGCTGACGTTCGATGTACAGCAGATAAAAGCTGCAGGATATGTCACACAAGTACCGATCATCGTTACCAATACACCACAATATACCGCAGTCGAACTTGTGAAGGAAGGATTGGTAGCTAAAGAAGAGGAAGTACTTGTAGTCAAAGTTTAGGAGGAAATAACATGGGATTATCAGATGATTTTTTATGGGGTGGTGCAACGGCTGCCAATCAAGCAGAAGGAGGCGTATTAGCAGGAGGACGTGGCTTATCAAATGTCGACCTCTTACCAACTGGTCCTGATCGCGCAAAGGTCGCTACGGGTGAACTGGAAATGTTGGAATGGCAGGAAGATTCTTTTTATCCAGCCCAAACGGCCATTGATATGTACCACCATTATATGGAAGATATTGCCCTTTTTGCCGAAATGGGGTTTAACGTGTATCGGATGTCACTTTCTTGGTCACGGATTTTTCCGAATGGCAATGACGAAGCGCCCAACGAAGAAGGACTGCTTTTTTATGAGAAAATCTTCAAAGAATTGAGAAAACATCAAATCGAGCCATTAGTCACGATTGCCCACTTCGATGTTCCGCTGCATTTGATCAAGGAATTTGGTGGCTGGAAAAATCGCCGACTCATTGATTTCTATGTGACTTATGCGGAAACCGTCTTCCAACGCTATCGCGGGTTGGTCAAATATTGGCTGACGATCAATGAAATCAATATTTTGCTGCATCAGCCCTTTGTAGGTGGCGGGATCGTCTTTAAAGAAGGGGACAATCGTCAAGAAATCAAATACCAAGCAGCGCATCATCAGTTAGTCGCCAGTGCCTTAGCAACCCAAAAGGCTCATGAAATCGATCCGACCAATCAAGTTGGTTGTATGCTGGCTGGTGGCAGTCATTATCCTTATACTTGCCGACCTGAAGATTACCAAGAAGCAATCAATCGTGATCGCGAAGGCTATTTCTTTATCGATGTGCAAGCCCGAGGCAAATACCCCAATTATGCCTTGAAAAAATTTGAGCGAGAATGCTTAACAATCAAAATAACACCTGAGGACGAGGCGATTTTAGCGGCTTCTCCTGTTGATTTTGTCAGTTTTTCTTATTACTGTTCTCGAACGGTCAGTGCCCACCCAGAAGACTATACGCAAGCGACAGGGAATCTCTTTCCATCAATTAAAAATGAACATCTATCATCGACTGAGTGGGGGTGGCAGATTGATCCGTTAGGACTGAGAAATTCATTGAATCAATTGTATGATCGCTATCAAAAACCGTTGTTTATAGTAGAAAATGGGTTAGGGGCGATCGATACCCCTGATGAGAATGGGTTTGTCGCAGACGATTATCGGATCGACTATTTAAAAAAACATATTCAAGCCTTCAAAGATGCGGTGACGATCGACGGCGTGGAACTACTTGGTTATACTACTTGGGGTTGTATTGATCTTGTAGCAGCCAGCACCGGTCAAATGAGTAAACGCTACGGCTTTATCTATGTGGATCGAGACGATCAAGGCAACGGCACCTTGAAACGAACCAAGAAAAAATCCTTTGAGTGGTATAAAAAAGTGATCGCTTCAAATGGGGAAGTTTTATAATATACAAAAAGAATGACACGAGAAAATGTGTCATTCTTTTTGTATTGTGTCGTGCAACATCAGGACAGGGAAGCAGGAACTCTTTTTTTACACGAGCCAATGGTGGACGCTTTGCAACGGCTTGCTATTTTTTCCCTGCAAAATGCGTAAAACGAACAAACTGATTTTGGGCTTCTTCTTGTAAAAATTCTTTTGGTGTCAGTTGAAATTCTTGTTTGAAGCAGCGTAAAAAATGGGTATAGGAGTTGAAGCCGCAAGCTTCGAAGGTGGCGGTGGCGCTTCTGGTTTTACGTAAAATTTCTTTGCTCTTTAAGAGTCGTTTCTTGACGACATAGGCATGAAAGGCGACGCCAGTTTCTTTTTTGAAGGTCCTTGAAAGCGAGTATGGGCTCATGAAAAGGGCTTTGGCGACGGTCTCTAAGGAGAGATCAGCGGTCAAATGCTGATTGATATAGGTAATGGCAGCCAAAATGTCTTTATTTTTATAGAGTGAGTCGGATAAAAACAGCGGTTCTTTTTCCTGATAGGCAATCGTATTGATGGAAATCAAAAACGCGATCAAATGATTTTGATAAAGTAAGTCGGTGCCATAATTGCTATCCGTTTTTTTGCGCAAAGGTCGCAATAGCTGGTCTAGTTGGTCGGCATCGATCGATAAAATACGACTGTTGATGCCGCCGTTGCTACGAAAACAGGCAGTGAGATCTGTTTGGGTAGTGGAGAGGGCAGCGAGATAACTAGGATTGATATACAGGTAGGTTCGCTCGAAAAAATCAGAAGTTTGATGGACGATTCGATGCAAGACATTCGGAGGAATCAAGATGATCGTACCAGGTTCTAAAGGGAATTCTCCGCCATCGATAAAGAAGATCGCTGATCCTTTTAAGGTACAGTGAATCTCATAAAAACTATGGTAATGATAAAGGGTATTGCTTTCTTCTACGATGTCTTTGATATGAAAGGTCTCAAAGCGATCGTTGATCATCGTGTCCGCACTTTGCTTCTCCATGATTGGCTCCTTTCATGCTCGTTTGATTTTATCATACAAGAATAGATAGTAAAGTGTCAATAACTGCTATTTTTGTGTAAATGTAAGCGTGTTACGATCAATCTATCAAAGAGAAATGAGAGGATGAACCCAATGGTGATTTTAGAACAGTTATTTGTGGAAAAACGTGTCGTGGAAGAAAAAATTGATCGCATGATCGAAAATTTAACGACGATCAAGGATGATAATGGTGAATTTCTATTAGACTTTGACGGCTTGATCGTTGATGATAAAAGCTGGGGGATTTGGAACTGGCCGCAAGGGGTGGGACTATATGGCATTTATAAAAACTACCAAATCACCAAAAATCTTAAAGCGCTCCAAGTTGTGGAAGAATGGTTTGAGCAGCGGATGTTAGAAGGCGCGCCGCCTAAAAATGTCAACACGATGGCGCCGCTTTTGGCAATGGCGTATCTTTATGAAGACACCAAAGATTCTCGTTACTTGCCTTACCTTGAACAATGGGCGGAATGGGTCATGCATGATATGCCGCGAACCGACGAAAATGGTCTGCAGCATGCGACCTATGGACCAGAAAATCGCAACCAGCTTTGGGACGATACCTTGATGATGACTGCTTTGCCTTTGGCGAAAATTGGCATGTTGCTGAATCGTCCGGCTTATATCGAAGAAGCAAAACAACAATTTATGATCCATATCAAATACTTAGTGGATAAAAAAACTGGGCTTTGGTTCCACGGCTGGACCTTTGAAGAACGCCACAATTATGCACAAGCGCTTTGGGCAAGAGGCAACTGCTGGATCACCATTGCGATTCCTGAGATCATTGAAATTCTCGACTTGCAAGAAGGAGATGCGTTACGGGGCTTCTTGATCAATACCCTCTTAGACCAACTAACTGCCTTGCAAGAAATGCAAGATGAAAGTGGCCTGTGGCACACCTTGTTAGACGATCCTAGTTCGTATGTGGAGGCTTCCGCGACGGCTGGTTTTGCCTATGGGATTTTAAAAGCCGTTCATAAGCGTTACATTGACAAAGCTTGGGAAGATGTTGCCTATAAAGCGTTAGCCGGTTTGATCGAACAAGTCGCAGAAGATGGAGAAGTCCAAAATGTTTCCATCGGTACTGGAATGGGAGAAGACTTGGCGTACTACAAAAACATTGCGATTACGGCGATGCCTTACGGGCAATCACTGACAGTCTTAGCATTTACTGAACTATTGGTTTCATTTTGTTAAGTTAAACACCTTAGGCAATGAAGAGAGGAGCAGACAAAGATGATCAAAAAAGCGATTCGGATGAAGCTACATCCTGGATATGAAGCAGAATATGAAAAACGGCATCGCGAACTATGGCCAGAACTAAAAGAGCAGCTCATAGCACACGGGGCGAAAAGCTACCAGATTTTCTTAGATCCAGAAACCCTTGCGTTGTTTGGCTACCTTGAGATTGAAGATGAAACCCGCTGGCAGCAGTTAGCGGCAACCGAGATCAACCAAAAATGGTGGCATTACATGGCAGAACTCATGGAAACAAATCCTGATGATTCGCCAGTGACACAGGAGTTAAAGGAAGTCTTTACGCTGTAAGCTAGACAAAACGCTCATTCCTTAAAACGAACACGGTCGCATCAGTTGTTTGACATCAATCACTCGTTAGTCAAAGAGGTAGCTCGCTCACATTCGTGAGCGGACTACCTCTTTTGTTGAAATAGCAAAACAATGCTTTCGTTATAGAAGAAACGTTAAGAGAGAAGGGCTTTTTCTTGTTGCTTCAAAAATTTCTTTGGTGTCATACCAGTAATCTTTTTGAACGTTTGAACAAAATATTCAGGCGCATTGCTAAAGCCCGTCATCGCTGCCACTTCGTAGACTTTGTAGTTTTTCTTCAGCAGTTCTTGTGCTTTTTGGATGCGGTATTCGGCTAATTTTTGATTGAAGCGAATCCCGGTTTCTTTGTAATAGGTTTTTCCTAAGTATTCAGGATTCAAGTACAAAAGATGGGCTGCGATCCATTTCAATGACAATGCTTCATGGTCATAATATTCTTCGATGATCAGGTTGACCTTTTGGGACAGCTGCATGTTCTCGCTATCATCTAAGCTGCCCCGCATCAAATCGATACAGTGAAGCAGCATAAACTGGAGTTCGTGCCAATTATTCAAGAGCATGATCTTTGGGGAATAGTCATCAAAGTAAATGTCTTTTTTGATGCGATGGTTTTCAAAAATTGCCGATAACAAATCGTTGACCTGCAGCCGCAATAGTTGGACAGGGTAAAGCTCCATGCGACAGGTAGAAAAAAAGTTTTCCGTAAGAACTTGGGCTAAAGTCAGTTCGCCTTTGTCGATCAATGCCAAAAGTTTTTCACGGTATTCCATATAGAGACTATTTTCATAGACATTTTCTTGTGAGATTTGGGCTTCTTGGATGACTTCAAAGGTATCAAAATAAAACTCCTTATCCAAGTTCCGCTTGCCTAAATGATAACTGAGTAAAAATTTTTCGGGAGTTTCGACCCAGCAATTGATGGCGATCCCTTTTCCTAGATGCGCAGCCTGTACCTTCGTTTTAAAAAAGAGATTAAAGGTATTTTCCGTACTGAAGTTCAGGATATAGCCAACTTTGTTTTGATGACCGATCACCAACTCGTGATGGTTCTCATAGCTTTCGATCCGCTTAGCGATGGCGTGATAGAATTTCGAATCAAATAAGTACATACAAAATGGAAAAACGAACGATTCAGGCAGCGGTTCTTCTCCGCAGCTATTGATGTATTGTTCAATTTGTTGTTTTAAATAGAGGGTAGATTCCATTTGGCGACGTTCAGAGCGTTCGATCGTCTCAGCCAACGCTTCTGAAAGCTTGCTCGGAAAAACAGGTTTTTCAAGGAAAAATTTGACCCCTAAAGCCATCGCTTCTTTGGCAAAGGAGAAGCTGCCAAAACCTGTCAAAATAATGATTTGAATCGCAGGATTGATGGCTTTTAATTTTTTGATCAAGGCAAGTCCATTGACTTTAGGCATATTGATGTCGGTAATCACGATGTCGATGGTGTTTTGCTGACAAAATGCCAAGGCTTCTTCACTGTCTGTGTAAATTCCTTTGACCACTAATGGGAAATCAAAAGAAGCAACGAGGTTAGCCACACCATTTGCTATCAAGGGTTCATCGTCAACAACGAGGATATTTTTCATGTTTCACTCACTCCTTTTAAGGGGATCACAAAGCGCACCGTCGTCTTTTTGAAGGGAATCGAGGAGACGATGGCTAACGACGCTTGATCACCATAATGCAGTTGCAATCGTTTTTGAATATTGGTCAATCCGATGCCGCCTTCTTTTTCAATCGAGAAGTTGGCTTTAAAACCAGGGCCATTGTCAGAGACACTGACTTGGAGAAAGGTTGCTTGTTGTTCAATCGTGAGGATGAGTCGACACGTTTCCTTCATATCATTGACGGCGTATTTAAAGACATTTTCAATCAATGGTTGAATTAGTAACTTAGGAATCTTAAAGGACAGGTCATTCACCAAAATTACTTCGATATACTCGATCCGTTTCCCGAAGCGAACGTTTTGAATATTGATATAGGCATGCACGATATCTAACTCATCTTGCAGCGTCGTGAAGTCAGACTTGGTATCGATTTTTTTACGAAACAAATAGGCAAGGGAGGTGACCATCTCTGAGATCTGCCACTGCTGATTTTCAATGGCGATCCAGTTGATCGAGTCTAACGTATTGTAGAGAAAATGCGGATCTAATTGCGCTTGCAATCCCTTAAATTCGATTTCTTGGGACAAAATACGCATTTCATAATTGTCCTTGATCAAGGCATTTAATTCATCGATCATCGTATTGTAGCTTTCGTAAAGGACCATGATCTCTTCTTGACTATTTTCTGGGACAGCGAGGGTCTTTAAAGAGGCCAGTTTTTTCGTTTTCCGCAGAACGGCCATTTGCGAAGCCAAGTCAGCTAAAGGACGGGTCAGCTGATTGCTTATTTTCCGAATCACAACAATAATCAAACATAAAAAAGGCAAACTCACAGCGATGGAAAGGCCTTGTAGTTTATAAAGATCCGCTAAGACTTGGTTTTCAGGCAGTAAATAAATGAAGGTCATATTCGGCATCGTCTTCCGATCCATTGCATAGTAGTACTGGCGATTATCAAACGTCATGGAGCCGATCGATCGCTGGAAGGTTCCTATTTTTTGCTGCAAGGTATTTTGATCCGCAGCGAGGGTTTGCTCGTCATTTGCGGTACTATAAAATTGGTTCTGATACGCCATGAAAAATTGGTTTTGTTCAGAGACAATGGGAAGACTTTCGATCTCGTTACGAAAGAAGGACGTATTGACTAGAAATATCACCGTACCAATATAGGTTAAAGAAAGATCGGCTGTTGAATAGATTTTTCGCAGGTAGACACCTTGAGAAAGGTCTTTTGCAAAAAACCAACTCCCTTTGGCAGGCTTATCGGGCAAAGTCTCGATCATATCTTTGATGGTTTGGCCATTAAAGATATGGTCGGTCTCGGCTAGAAAGTTGATCATGTTTTCGTTCGTTGGGGTAAAGAGATAGACGTTTTGAATCGTTGATTCATTGCGTACGAGGGCGTTGATTTCTGCACTTAAGGCATTCTTTTGGTCGATCGCCTCTAAGGATTGCAAGGAATCTTGTGCCAAGATCCTTTGTAGGCCATTTTGGATCGGTGCACTATCAATAATGCGAAAAGAGAGGGTTTCGACGGCAGTTAAACGTTTGGCGATATTTGTTGAAATGATCGAGACATCTTTATACGCGGCTTCTTTCAGCTGCGCCATGTAGACTTGTCGCCAAACTAAGGTCAGGAGAACAGCCAATGAGACGATAATTGCCACCGTCGCAAAAAAGACAAAATGTAACTGTCGCTCAAAAGGCTGCTTTTTAAAGTGATTGATCAGCTTCTGGGACTTCATGGACACTGCCTCGCTTTGCTTGCAATTGTTTGGTTTTTTCAATCATCTGACCATGAAAAAATTCAGCGAAAAACAAGAAAATCACTAGTCCAAAGACGAGTAACAAGGAGGTTTTGGCAGTCAATAAGAGAAACAATAAATACCAGGTAAACAACAAGGCAAGGCCTTGCAGTGGGTAGCGAAAGACTAGAAAGATACTGACGTACAAGGTCTGTTTCCAAGCGTGTTGTTCGGCTTTGGCATAGGTCATAAAGCTGATGAATGCAGTGTAAAGGAGGAGAATCGTTAAAAGTAAATAGACAGGGCGCAGCCAAGCCATTTCAGTCGGGAAAAAATGAGTAATCCGTAAGTTAAACAACAACAGGAGTACTGTACTCAATAATCCGATGCCAAAAAGGGAAAAGGTGCGAAAGGCTTGCTTGTAGGCTTGCCAGAAGGCAACAGCTGAATAGTCATGGCCAGTTTTACGAAAATCATGTAAACATTTAATCGTGACAGCGGTGGCAGGACCGAAGCCAAAAATCCCCAACCCTAAAAGGGTAAAGAAAAGCCATAAAAGGTTTAATTTAGCAAAATAAGCTGTTACCGTAAAAAGACGAAACAGTCCGGTTTGTATTTTTTTCATTGTTTCCACCTACCTTGTTTTTTGAAAAGTAAGCCTTTTCAACGCTAGTATAGCATAGTATATTGGAAAAAATAGAGCATGTCTGTTTTTTTACATTTTTCATCTGTTTTTCTATTTTTTTCTAGCTATTGCCCGTGAAGGCTTAGCCTTCAGCAAAAACGACAGTCTAGTTTTTCACATATTTGCTCTTGTTTTTTCATTTTTATTAACGAGGATTTCCATTACAATCACCTTGTAAGCGCAAACAAAAAGGAGTGTAGAAGAATGAAGAAAACTTTTTTAAAAGCAGCGAGCTTGTTGTTTCTTGGTGCGACCTTAGCAGCTTGTGGCAACAACGGCAATAGTAGCGGAAGCTCAGAAGCTGATGCAGATGGGAAAACGACGATTTCCTTTACCTGGTGGGGCTCAGAAGTCAGACACGAGAAGTATATCGAATCGATCAAAGAATTTGAGAAACAAAATCCTGACATCAAAGTTGAATATGAATATGGTTCTTGGGATGACCATTGGAAAAAACTAGCAACAAAAGCGGCTTCTGGAGAATTACCTGATGTGATCCAGATGGATGTGCAGTACATTGCGCAATATGGAACGAAAAATCAATTAGCAGATATGTCGGAATTTATCGGCAATGAGATTCAAACCGATGATATCAAAGAATCAATTTTAGCAACTGGCGAGTTAGATGGAAAAGTTTTTGGCATACCAACTTCTGTCAATACGATGGCGATGCTCTACAATCCCTCATTGGTAGAACAAGGGGGCACTGGGATCGACTTTAGCAATTATACCTTCGATGACCTTGTAGAAAGTACGGCAGCGATCGCTGAAGCAACCGGTGATTATGGTTGGAATGATAACAATGACAACAGTACGATTTTGCAATACTTTTTACGTACTAAAGGCGAAGATCTATACCAATACGATGCAGACGGCAAACCAGAGATCGGTTTTACCAAAGAAAACTGGATTGAATTTATGGGGGCTATCGCAGATCTTACGCAAGCCAAAGCAATGCCAACCGCAGAAGTGACTAGCAATGCCAACAGTATGGATCAATATCCGTTTTCACAAGGAAAAGCAGCCTATATGATGACTTGGTCCAATCAATACTTGACCTATAAGGCCTCCGCCGCAGAAGATGTCGAAATCAACTTGGCTCGTCCATTCGACTCAGAAAACGGGGCGATGGCGTATCGACCAGGGTTCTTTTATTCGATCGCGAATGCTTCTGAATCAAAAGAAGCAGCTGCGAAGTTTGTTGACTTTTTAGTAAATAGTGAAGAAGCCAATAAGATCATCGGTACTGAGCGGGGGATTCCTTCCAATGATGCCATCAAAGAATTGCTTTATGCCGACATGACACCAGAAGAACAAGAGTCCTCTGATTTCTTAGATGATATTGCAGACATCGTTGGTGATCCATCCCCAATCCCACCAATTGGGTTTGCTGAAATCAACACGTACTTTAAAGAGCTGTACGCAGAGATCACTTATGGCACCATGACACCAGAAGAAACTTATGATGCCTTTACGCAACGCTGCGAAGAAATTTTTGCAGAAAACTATCAATAAGCATAGCTGCGACGCCTTTACTGACTTTTTCAGTAAAGGCGTTTTTTTAGGAGAAGCAATGGAGGAAAAAATATAGGTCCTCTAGTTTTTCACATTTCTGTGCTTTTTTTTCTATTCATTCTTAAGAAGCACTTCGTTAAAATCAACTTGTAAGCGTAATCAACTATAGGAGGTAGGAAGTGAAAATTATGGAACTACAATCAAAATCACCCACGGCAAAAGAGCCTGGGAAACTCAAAAGCTGGTTTAATCGATTACCAGAATCAAAACAGAATATGGTTACAGGCTACTTATTTATCTCACCCTTCATCATTGGCTTTTTTGCTTTTATTATCGTCCCGATGGGGATTTCTCTTTTTATGTCTTTTCATGACTATGATTTATTGACAGAGGCGCAATTTGTTGGCTGGAATAACTTTAAGACGATTTTTACGAATGATCCCAAGTTTGTTCAGTCACTGACTGTTACGCTGAAATATGTTGTGTTGGCAGTCCCTTTACGGCTGATCGTCGCATTAGCAGTGGCGATGCTGATCAACCGCCCATCGAAATTAAGCGGCGCTTATCGGGTATTATTTTATATCCCTTCGATTTTAGGTGGGAGCGTGGCGGTCTCGATCATGTGGCGGAATCTTTTTGGCGATTCAGGGTTGATCAATGGCGTGCTAGCGGCGATCGGCTTAGACCCGATCTACTTCTTTAAAAGTCCTGGCTTAGCGTTGATGACCTTGATTTTATTAGCAGCGTGGCAATTTGGCTCGTCGATGTTGATTTTCTTATCCGGTTTGAAAAATATTCCGAAAGATTATTACGAAGCGGCAGAAATTGATGGGGCAGGGAAAATCAGACAGTTTTTCAATATCACGGTTCCAGTCCTGACGCCAATCATCTTTTTCAATCTGATCTATCAAACGATCATGGCCTTTTTGACGTTTACACCTGCGTTTATCATTTCGAATGGGACGGGTTCACCCCGTAACGGCACGTTAGTCTATTCCTTGTACATGTATCAACGAGCCTTTACCGATTTCAAAATGGGCTATGCTTCAGCCTTAGCGTGGATTTTACTGGTCATCGTTGGGTTGATTACGATTCTGTTGTTCGCAACATCGAAATTTTGGGTGTTTAAAGAAAACGAGGAGGTTTGATTGATGCGTGAACAAAAACAAAATTATTTCTTTGATGCCGTGATCTTAGTTGCTGCATTACTGATGCTTTATCCGATTTTCTGGCTGCTGTTTAGTGCCTTTAAACCTAGTAGTGACATTTTTCGAACGGCAACGGAGTTGATCCCCCGAAACTGGACGTTAGAAAATTTTACCAAGGGGTTTGAAGGGATCGCAGGGATTCCCTTCATTCGCTATATTTTCAACTCGTTGCAAATCGCGTTGATTTCAATGGTAGGGGCGGTCTGTTCTTCGGCTGTCATTTCTTATGGATTTGGTCGAATTCCTTTCAAAGGAAAAGGCTTTTGGTTTGCTTGTATCTTGGTCACGATGATGCTGCCGCAAGAGATCATCATGGTGCCTCAGTATCTTTGGTTTAATCAATTAGGCTGGCTTAACTCGATTCGTCCGGTAACCGTTCCTTCATACTTCGGACAAGCTTTCTTTATTTTCATGATGGTTCAATTCGTCTCTGCGATCCCGACAGATTTAGATGAAGCAGCAAAAATGGACGGCTGTGGACGGGGCGGTATTTTCTTCCGCGTGATTCTACCGTTGATGAAGCCTTCCTTGGCAAACGCTGCGATCTTCTCTTTCTATTGGAAATGGGAAGAACTGATCGGACCGATGCTGTACCTTACACGTCCGCAAAACTACACGGTATCGATTGCCTTAAAGCAGTTCCTAGATGCTAGCAGCACCTCCAATTGGGGAGCGATGTTCGCGATGTCTGTGGTCTCCTTACTGCCTGTGTTGATCATCTTCTTTATTTTTCAAAAATACATTGTTGAAGGCATCAGCACGACTGGTCTTAAATAATTGTGGAAAAAGATATTCGCTGTTTTGGAATATCTTTTTTCTATTGAATGAATTCGTTGAAGAAAGGACAAACCGATGGAACCATTTCAAGTAATTGATTTTCATGTCGTACCAAGCACGATCGGCGCTCATCAAGCGACCCTTATTTGGGAGAAGCCGCTGCACGCTCAAGCTATTTTTGGTTATCAATTGTTTTTAGACAACGATTTGATCCAAACCAGACCAACAAACAAGACGCATTGGACGTTGACAAACTTATCTGCCGATCAAACGTATCAAGTAACGATCATCTGCCTCGATCATCAGGGGTGCCTGCTTACAAATACCGCAGTCACGACGACCTTTCGTACAAAGAAAAAAAGTGTTGTGTTAGATGTTACGCAAGCACCCTACCATGCTGATAGCGCAGGCAAAGAAGATAGTACCGCCATTCTCCAGCAAGCGATCAACGATTGCCCTAGCAATGGCACTGTCTGGATCCCAACAGGGGCGGTGATCCTTTCTGGTGCGTTGGAGCTAAAAAGCAATATGATTTTTCAGGTAGATGGCACATTGCAAGCAAGCCTCGACATAGAAACGTATCGGGTTGCCCCTCACGAGTATTTAGGAAGCGTGAATCAAGAGGGCTTACCATTAAGCCGTTATGAAGGCTGGGAATTGTTTTGCTTTCGTTCATTGATCAACATTGGGTATATCGATCAAGGCGATCGAGGGCGTATCGTTTGTGAAAATGTCCGTCTTTGTGGCAAAGGGACGATCATTGGTGGCGGAAATCCATTAGGACTGGCGATGCGAAACCCTTATGCAGATCGTGAACAGTATCCAGAATATGTTTCTGATGGAAAACCTGGAAGACGAGTAAGGGGACGTTTGATCTGTATGATGCAGGCCAAAAACATCCATTTGACAGAGCTGACGTTGATTGATCCACCATGCTGGACTGTTCATATGATTTACTGTGACACCGTTGTGACCCATGGGGTGAATATTCAGTCCAAAGGCATCGACAATGGCGATGGTTGGGATCCAGATTCTTCGCAAAACTTGCTGATTTTTGACACCGTTTTTGATACGGGTGATGATTGTATCGCAATCAAATCTGGCAAAAATCCAGAAGGAAATCAGATCAATAGACCAGCGAAAAATATTCGGCTGTTTGATTTGGCTATTCGTGGGGGACATGGCATCGCGATTGGTAGTGAGCAATCTGGTGGCGTCGAAAATATCTCCTTGTATATTTAAGATACTCAATTAATCAGCTATTCCGTTTTAACTAGCTGTTATTTTGTCTATAATTGAGCTAGACGCTATGGACTAGTATAACCTCCACCAGATTCCTTTGGAATACTGTTGTCGAAAGGCTCTGGCCACAGCTCTTTGTCACATTGTTAATAAGTTTGTTAGCGCATGACATCTGTTCGTGACGCTTGATTGATCACAAGGTTACATAGGCAAAGAGTAAGTGGAGCATAGCGTAAATTTTATCTGTCAGGAGTGGTCCTTATGTTGTACGTTGGAATAGATATTGCCAAGCACAAACATGACTTAGCGATCATTGATACTGAAGGAACGGTTTTTATCCGTCATCTTCAGATTGAAAATAATCGTGAAGGCTTTACGAAGCTTCAAATGACGCTTGCCAATTTGCAGAAAACAACCGGCGAAGAGATTCAAATCGCCTTAGAAGATACCGGTCATTATTGCTTTAATATCTTACGCTTCCTTCGGACGCAAGGGTACCCAACTTATAGCTATAATCCATACTTAATTAAAGAATTTGCCAAAAATCAAAGCTTACGAAAAACCAAAACCGATAAAAAAGACGCCATGACGATCGCTCGTAAATTACGAGCAGATCTTGATAAACAATCATTTAGTGCGAACCCCTCAATGATTGAGCTGAAATATTTAACCAGACACACAGCTAGATTAAGAGAGGACTGTACTCGAAAAAAAGTGAACTACACACGCATTTTAGATATTCTCTTTCCAGAATTAGCACCTTCTTTGGGTTCTTCTTCCGCGAAGTACCAATCCTATGTGTACGCAATCTTAAAAGAATACCCCTCTGCTAGAAAATTAGGAAATGCACACTTAACGAAGTTGACCAATCTCATTTCAACGCACTCAAAAGGTCACTTTGGAAAAGAACAGGCCGTCAAGCTCAAAGCACTCGCGCAAACCTCTATTGGTCAAGAGTCGCCAGCGTTAGAATTTGAACTCCTTCAAACTATTGATGCCATTCAGTACCTTACAACTATGAGAGACAAAGCCGAGAAGGAAGTTGCTCGATTAATGAGTGAAATCGATTCACCTATTTTAACGATTCCTGGCATTGGTTTTAAATTAGGGAGTGTCATTCTCGCCGAAATTCGAGATATTAATAATTTCCGATCGCCGAATCAATTGCTTGCCTATGCAGGCGCAGAACCTTCCATCTCTACGTCTGGAATGAATCAGACTGAAACTGGTCGAATGGTCAAACGAGGTTCCTCTCAGCTTCGCTGGGCATTGCATGAAGCCGCCAGACTCATGTCTATTTGGTCTCCGTCTATGCGTGTCTATTTCCAGAAAAAACTAGCAGAAGGAAAACACTACAATGTCGCAATCAGTCATGTTGTTCGAAAACTGGTACGAATCATTTATCAACTACTGAAAGATAATAAGCCTTATGAGGAGCAGAAAATGATTGTTAACTGATCTTTTCAAAAATCCCCTTTGCCTAAGGGTTCTTTGTCATGCCTTCAAATAATGTCAAAACTACGTTATTCAAACTTTTCATTTTGTGCTTGACTTAATATAGTTTGTCTTTCGAGATTGTCAACTGACCAATACGCTTTATGGGCTAGAATTGAAAGCGCAGAATGATCGTGGTGGCTATATTCGTCAAGTGACGATCACCGATTGCCTGTTGGATCGTTTCATGGCTCATCCTGTTGCTTACAATGCCGATGGTCAGGCAGCCCAACAGTTACCGATCATTTCGGGTATTTTGGTCAAGAATACCCGTATCGTAGGGCAGAACCCTTTGGTCGAGCTAAAAGGGTTTGTCGATGAACAAGCACAGCAGGTTTCACCGATCCAACGCGTTGCTTTTGAGTCAGTTGCCTTTGAATCAGCTAAAGGGCAAAAGAAAATGATTTTTGAACAGTGTCAGGAGGTCAGCTTTAAAGAGGCAGCGATCATTGATCGAGCGGCCATAAGTGACGCAATAAGTTGCCAAGAAACAGTCGAACTATCCATGGTGGGACAAAAGAAACTCACGTAGAACAAGCTTTTGAAAATGATCTGCGTTGGTTCTCCCAATGAGAAACAGTTAGTTAAGCACCTTATTTCCTCCCTTGACAGGTTGCGCCTTTTTGCTTTTGTAGACAAAAAGGCGCATTTTTCTAACAAGAAAGGACGATGCAAAAAAAGACGATCCCCAGAAATCAAAAAGGACTTTCATTTCCCGATAAGGGGACTATAGTAAAGAATGTAGGGAAAAGGACGCCAGAAAGCACATGGGAGAAGACAACGAGATGTGCCAAGAGGAACGCTTTACTTGATGGACAGCGCCAGTAAGAAGCACTCAGTTCTATCCAACGAAATGATAGATGAAAAAAGGTTGGCGATGCGCAATTTTTACAATCATGGGTATCGACAAACCTATCAACAGCTTAAAACAAAAACGTAGGAGGCAAGCAAGAATGGAAGACATCACGCAATTATTGCAACGAGAAATTGACCAAGCATCAACTGTGCAGGGAACAGTGATTACACCACCCGGCGCCTATCAAATCGGCGCATTGTTTTTAAAAAGCAATGTGCACTTGATTGTCTCAGAGGATACGATTCTGTATGGTAGTCAAGAACTGGCCGATTATCCCGAAGTAGATAATCGGGTCGCAGGGATCAATATGAAGTGGCCTGCAGCGATGATCAATGTTTTTCACGCAGAAAATGTCATGATCTCTGGAAAAGGAAAACTTGATGGTCGTGGAGAAATATGGTGGCAAACGTTTTGGGGAACAGATGAAGCCAGCGGGATGATGGCGGATTACGCAAAGAAAGGCTTACGCTGGGCAGCAGATTATGATTGCAAGCGCCCACGAAATATCCTTGTTTATGAAAGTCAGCAAGTAACCATCAAAGGCATTTCGTCGGTACAGTCGGGTTTTTGGAATACCCAAATCACGTATTCTCACCACATATTGATCGACGGCATCACGATAGACAATGGAAAAGGGCCTAGTACTGATGGCATCGATATTGATTCCTGTGAAGAAGTCACGATTCAAAATGCCTACATTTCCTGCAACGATGACAATATCTCGATCAAGGCGGGACGTGGGGCAGAAGCCTTAGCCCAGCAAAGAAGCTGTCGGAAAATCACGATCAAAGACTGTCAGTTAGGGTATGGTTCAGGAATTGCCATTGGTAGTGAAACTTCGGGTGGGATCGAAGAGATCAAAATCCAAAAAGTCGTCTTTGAGCAAACTGGCGCAGGGTTTCGGATCAAATCCGCCAACAATCGAGGTGGATTTATACGCAAGGTCACTGCTTCGGATTTAACGATGAAGGATGTTGGCTTTCCTTTTCTCTTACAAACAAATTGGTACCCAGATTATAGTTATCCAGAACTGCCAGCTGATTATGAGGAAGAGATTCCCGACTATTGGCACAAATTGATGGTACAACCAGCTATTCCAGTAGGTCCAGCAAAGGTCTGCGACATTACTATTGAAAACGTGCAAGCTACCAAAACAGGACAACAAAGCGTGCGTGCTTTTTTCATCGAGGCCAGCCCAGCAGAACCGATCCGCAATCTAACATTAAAAAATCTTTCCATCCATGCCGACGAGTTCGGCAAGATTGCAGGGGTTGAGAACTTAAAGATGGTGGAAACGATCGTCACTGCGTTAGCGCCAACCTTGGATCAAAATGATGTGTATGAGCGGTAGTAGAGAGACAACGAGAACGTACATCGCTAAGTAGGAAAAGAGAGGGGCACAATGAGGGAAAATTTTATAAAGAAATATATTGATACATTTAATCACAATGATGAAGAACTTTATTCTCAATGTATATCAAATGCTGACGCAGAAACCTGGATGATGCAAAACGTCCCAGTATTTACATGTAATCAACCATTATTTGAAGAAGCATATTATTTTCGATGGTGGGTATTTCGGAAGCATCTGAAAGCCACACCAGAGGGAACGATCATAACTGAGTTTTTACCACCCGTTCGTTGGTCAGGACCATACAATTCCATCAATTGTGCTGTTGGACATCATCTTTCCGAAGCTCGTTGGTTAAAATGTGGTCGCGAACTCATTCACGAATATGTTGATTTTTGGTTTAAAGGCAGTGGAAATCAGTATGCCTATTCGTCTTGGATCATTGATGCGATCAAAAATTATGCGATTCTTTGGTCAGATGCTGAGTATGGTGTTCAGTTATTACCTCATTTGGTAACCTTTTATCAAGAGATCGAAACGCATCATCTGACTCGTTATGGTTTGTTTTGGTCAAATGATGACCGGGATGCCATGGAGTGTTCTATTAGTGGTAGCGGATTGAGGCCAACATTAAATAGTTACATGTATGCCAATGCCTTAGGAATTGCCTATTTTGCCGAGCAAGCAGGTGATTCTTCACTTGCTAAAGACTATCGAAATAAAGCGTCACTTTTAAAACAAAATATAATAAAGTATTTATGGGATTCTGAAGAAGAATTTTTTAAAGTGATTCCCTTAGAGGATAAAGATGCGCAAATTGCAACATTTGACTTTAAACAAATACCAAAGCAACACAATGTAAAAGAATTGATTGGCTATCTCCCTTGGCTCTTTGGTATTGCCGAAGATACTCATGCGAGGGCTTGGCGCTATTTGAGTGATCCCATGTGTTTTCACGGTGAGTATGGTCTGACTACAGCAGCCAGAGATCATCTGTGTTATAACTTACCCAGTGAGAAAAATCATGAGTGCCTTTGGAATGGACCATCTTGGCCGTTTGCCACAACCCAAACGATCAATGCAATGATAGCCTCACGTCAAAACAAAAATAGTTCACTTAAAGCAACAGACATTTCACGAGAATTGCTGACCTATGGGAATAGTTTTTATCGAAACAAAGCAGATGGGACAAAAGTCAATTGGCTTGATGAAAATATTGATCCAGATACAGGAGAATGGCTTTCCAGAAAAATTTTAAAAGACCAGAACTGGCCCATAGGAAAAGGTGGCTATGAACGTGGAAAAGATTACAATCATTCTGCTTTCAGTGATTTATTCATTCGTGGATATTGTGGTATTCATCTTTCTGATGAGGGACTGCTGACGATCGATCCAATTAAAGATACGACGCTTGAGTATTTTTCTTTTGAGGATTTGCCGATGAAAGGTGATTTTATTTCTGTCTGGTATGATCGATCAGGAGAACATTTTGGCAAGGGCGTAGGCATTACGGTATTGATCGATGGCAAACACTATCAGAGTAAAAATAAGATTGAAATCAGTTTGTAAAGGACCAAGAAATTGGTCTTTTTTAATTTGAAAAATTTACAGCCTAATTGGTTTGGTCACAAGTAACTTCTTAAGAGAATGTGCTACTTGAGTAAGAAAGATCTGTCCATCTATTTAGAAGCATAGCATGAAATTAGAGACGGATAGAGAAAAGAGAGCGAAGATTTTAAGCCAAGAGCCAGTGCTTCAGATGTTCTTACTTTTTTTGGAAAGGGAAGACTCAGCAGATCGTTGTCAACAAACCCCTACCTAGCCATATATCAACGATTAACAAAAAATGTCAATTGCTGGAAATCCTGCTTTTCGTTATGCTTTTGGTATTGAAAGCGGTTTATTTAATCGGGCTCAACAACAAAATCTAAGGAGGAAAAGTAGTGAAAAAATTAAGTACGATTCTTGGTTTGGGGTTACTATCAGTCGCTTTTTTGTCGGCATGTGGGAAGGAGGAAGCAGGTTCCACAACAGATTATGATACGATTTCGATTTTATCGCCGTACATTGAAACTGAACCCCCTGCAAGTGACAACGAGATTTTGAAGCAATTAGAAGCGTACACTGGCAAAAACATTGATATTACCTGGGCACCCAATACATCCTACGAGGATAAAATGAATATTACGTTAGCTTCAGATGATATTCCAGAAGTGATGGTCATTCAAGGAAAATCAGGAGGATTTATCAAGTCAGCAGAAAATGGCGCTTTTTGGGATTTGACCGACTATTTAGCTGATTATCCTAATCTCTCTCAATCTAACGAGGATGTTTTGCGTAATTCTTCTGTGAATGGCAAAGTGTACGGAATTTATCGGAAACGTGATGCGATGCGGACGGCGGTGATCATCCGAAAAGATTGGTTAGAAAACTTAAACTTAGATGTACCAGAAACGATCGATGATCTCTATGAGGTTGCCAAAGCATTTACTGAGAACGATCCCGATGGGAATGGTGAAAATGATACGTTTGGTTTGATTATTCCCCAATGGCCTGGTTCGATCAATTCAAATAGCCCTTACGATGTGTTAGCTACTTGGTTTGGGGCAGGAAATGCTTGGAAAGAAATAGACGGCACTTTAGAGCCATCCTTTATGCAACCAGAATACCTAGAATCAATGCAATTTGTTAAAGACATGGTGGAACAAGGCTATGTCAATCGTGATTTTGCAACCATGGCAGCAGATAAATGGGATGAGCCGTTTATCAATGGACGTGGTGGGATCATTATTGATACGTATTCACGAGCAGCACAAATCAGTAATAAATTATTGCAAGCTGGAGAAGAAGACCTCGTCGTCTTTACAGGGAATTTAAAAGATAATAGCGGTACGATGAATGCGTTACCGACAGATGGCTATTCTGGTTTCTTGGCGATTCCTAAGTCGAGTGTCCAGACAGAGGAACATCTAAAAGAGGTGTTGACGTTCCTTGATAAATTAAATGATAAAGAAGCACAGGTGTTGCTGAACAACGGAATCGAAGGAATCAATTTTGAAGTAGTGGATGGAATGTCCGTCGCACTAGAAGGATCAGAAGCTGAAGCGTTAGCCAATGCGGTCAAAGGGTACTCACAAATTGGGATGAATGTAACGGAAGATACCCTGTACTATATTGCTAAGCCTGATACAGAAGCGGCTACTGAAAGCTATGAAAAACGATTGTCACTGATGGAAGCTGATTTAGAGCACGCTGTCTTTAACTCAGCAGCCTCCTATAATACAGATACGTATGTAACAAAAGGGGCACAGCTTGATCAGATCATTAGTGATGCGCGGGTTCAATTTATTGCAGGACAAATCGATGAAGCGGGTTGGGAAGCTGCGATCGAACTTTGGAAGAATCAAGGAGGCACGCAGCTGATGGAAGAAACGAATGCCCTTCATCAAGCACAATAACGACAGTCGAAGAAGGTTGAGTGGATCTTGCTCTCAACCTTTTTCTTTTTCAATAATTTTTTTCAGCTAATTATTCAGCTAATAAAATGGAGTACTATTCAGGTGAGACGAGACAGGTAGTAAGAAATCAGAAAAGAAAAAATGGAAAAAAACAAGTGGAAACCCTAATCTAACGCTTGATATCAAGGAATTCAAAAAAAGTCAATTGTTAGAAATGTAGGTCAAGTTTACTATGAAAAGAGAAAAGTAGCTCATATACGCATAAAAGGAGAAGAAGAAATGTTAGCGAAATTGATCTATGAAAATCCGCTGAACCAAGCAGTAGATATTCAACACTTTATTGCTGAAGGAGAGCCCAAAATTACTTTCCAAGACGGGATGATTCTGGCGAATACGTATTCTGAAGAATCAAACAAACAACCACATTTTGTTTTATGGCTGCCTCAACAATTTCCAGCGGACCTACGAATCACCTGGCAGTTTCAACCACTGGCTGAACCAGGATTATGTATGCTCTTTTTTGCAGCAACCAATCGCAAGGGTGGCTCGATCTTCGATTCTGGAGTACCCAAACGAACCGGGTCATATCCCGAGTATCATTCTGGAGGGATCAATGCTTACCACCTTTCTTATTTTCGAAGAAAGTATGAGGAGGAACGGGCGTTTGAAACGTGTAATTTGCGCAAAAGCCATGGGTTTCATCTGGTCGCCCAAGGCGCAGACCCACTTCCGAGTGTAGCAGATGCCCGAGGGTTTTATCACCTAAGAATCGATAAGGTAGGTGCAACGATTTCCTTTTGGATCAACGACTTATTGGTGTTAAGGTACCTTGATGAGGAACAGTTTGGTCCCGTATTAACTAAAGGAGCGATCGGATTTCGGCAAATGGCGCCAATGAAGGCCCGCTATAAAGACTTGAAGGTATATTCCTTAGAGGAGGAACGGTGATGAATTGGCAGAAAGCATATCAAGCAGCAGATTTTGTCTTTTATTGTTTGCTGATAAATGTAACCGTTATTATAGGTGCGCTAGTAGGTGGGATCATCTTTGGACTGGCGCCTAGCGTACAAGCAGGATTCCACGTAGCAAAGAAAACCCTTAAACAGGAATCGCCGCCTTTTTTTCAAACGTTCTTTGGGTATTACCGCAGGAACTTTTGGCGATCGAATCGCTTGGGCTTACCGATCATTCTCTTTTATTTGTGCCCCATGATGGTGATCCAGCAAGGATTTTTAGCGGCATTGACTCAAACAGGCTTGATCCTATTGATCGTTAGCCAATGCGTAGCGATCGCTGTGATCAATACATTGCTTAGCATGTACGAATATTATGTGCTCCCAACGAAGAAGTACCTAGGCGCTTCGCTACGCTTTCTTTTTTTTCAACCTATTGGCACCTTTTTAGGCGTCCTTTGGTTTGGGATTTGTAGTACGATCAGCTTTTTTCTCCCCGGTCTCCTTCCATTTTTAAGTATTGGGATGTGGATCATTGGCACAATGGGGATTTACTTGAAATTATTTGATGAAAATGAACAAAAGCTAAAGCAACAAAACGATGCAGTTCAACCTGCAGAGAGGGAAGAGGAGGAAATCGAACATGGCATTGAAATGGCTCAAAAATAAACCTAAGGGAAAACGTGGGCTGAGTTTTGGGTATCCATGGGAAAAAGGAGCTTTACAACCTGAGGTTCTAAGGGAGGAACTGTTTTTGCTGGGGGAGGAACCGCTGCAAACGAAAGTACTGGCTTACTGGCCAGATGGCAGTGTGAAATGGACAGGACACAGTGGTCTGGTGGCAGAAACGACGCAGTTACTTTTTCAAAGAAAACAGCGTGTCCAGAAGAAACAGGCGATTGCTAGGGAAGCTTACAACGGTATTTATTTTGACAACGGTACGATCAAAGGCTTCTTCCCGAAACATGGGGAAGGGAAAAATGTATTGGACTGGGTAGCGGTCAATGGGCAGAAAAAATTGCAAGATCTTCACGCAATCCTGCAATACCAAAACAAAAAGGTGCAGTCCAAAGTAACGGACTTGATGTTGGAAGAAAATGGTTCAGAAAAAGCCGTTATCAAAGTATCGGGCGTCATTGAGATCAATCAAGAAGTGGTGCAAGAGTTTATTTTACGGTTCCGCATCTTTCGCGAAATCAGCAAATTGGAAATCATTCATACGGTCATTATCATCAAACCACTTGCTTATGAAGGCATGGGGATAGCATTTGATTATGCGTTGACAGGTGATAATTGGAATCGACAAGTCAAATTTATTGCAGACGCTGTGTATCATGAAGCGGCACAATTGTTACTTTCACGGCGACACTATCAGCAAAACATTCCCTATCAACAACAAGCCAGTGGACAGCTCGTTTCATTGACCCCAGCGGACGAGCCGATGCTGTCTCATGCGGTGGAAAATGCTATTTGGGACAATTTTCGGGTCAATCAAATCAATCATCGGTCATTTGAATTAGAAAAACAGACCGAAGCTGGGTACTGTTGGTTGCCCATTGGGGATGGCGAGCATTATTCAGGTACCTTTTACGCTGGGGGAGAAACCGGCGGCGTTGCTTGCAGCATGGAGAAATTTTGGGAAAAAGCACCATCTGCGATCGAGGTGACAGGCATCACCCAAAAAGAAACCCAAATCACGATGTGGCAGTGGTCACCGAATGCCAAGCCAATGGATTTTCAGCACTATTCCAAACGGGATCATATGCTTAGCGGATACGAAGGAATGGAAGAGATTCGTTCGACGGCAGTTGGTGTAGCAAATACGACGCGTTGTTGGTTGGATCTATATGAAGAAGCCCCGTCAGAAGAAGTGTTGCTGGGCTTAGCTCAAGAAAACCAAGAACCTGCCCAGATCGTTTCATTGCCTGAGCGTTATCAAGAGACGAAGGTTTTTGGCAGGATCAGTTTACCAGACGAATCAACGAAAACGAAACAGTTGCTGGAGCAACAATTGACTGAGATGCGTCAATTCTATTTAGCAGAAGTCCAACAAAGAAGTTGGTATGGCTATTGGAACTATGGTGATGTCATGCATACCTATGATCAATTTCGACACCAATGGCGCTACGATCTTGGTGGGTACGCTTGGCAAAACACTGAATTGGTCCCTAACATGTGGCTTTGGCTAGATTTCTTACGGACTGGTGATCCAAGCGTTTACTATCTGGCTGAAAGCATGACGAGACATACTTCAGAAGTCGATCAGTACCATGCTGGTGAATACAAAGGATTAGGGTCACGGCATAATGTCATTCATTGGGGCTGCCAAGCAAAAGAAGTTCGAATTTCAATGGCGGGTCTCCATCGCTACTACTACTATTTGACAGCGGATGAACGCATTGGGGAGATTATGGAACAAGTCAAAGACAATGAAACCTATGCTTTTGATGCGTTACCACCGATGCGCGAGTTTTATGAACGAGAAACGAAGCGGATACCGATTCGCATCGGACCAGATTGGGCTGCGCTAGTCTCGAACTGGTTTACCCAGTGGGAACGGACGAATGATCCTGTTTACCTTGAAAAAATTCGCACCGGCATCACCTGCATCAAAGCCATGCCCCAGCGCCTATTGTCTGGTCCCACAGTGTTATTTGATCCACAAGACAAAACCTTATCTTATATGGGAACTGGGAATTTTGGCGGCTATCACATGGTCATCTCCTTTGGGGCACCGCAAGTTTGGTTAGAACTTGCTCAAGTGCTGGAAGACCCCGAGTGGACAGAGATGTTAGGGGAGTTTGGCTGGTTTTATAGCTTGAGTCCTGAGAGAAAAGCAGAAGAATCAAACGGGGTACTGACGGAACCTCATTTTGCCTGGCCAATGTTTGCGTCGACGATGATGGCCTTTGCTGGGCGAGTGCGTAACGATCAAGCAATTAGCCAAAGGGCTTGGCAGTTATTGCTTGATAATGACAAATCGGGTGTTCCATTGCCGATCGAAGCGACCATTGAAGCAGCGACAACGTGGAAAAAAATAAAAGAAATGCCGTGGGTATCGACCAATGTGTTGTCACAGTGGGGTCTAAATACGATTTGTTGTTTAGCACTGATCGGAGCGGAGTTAGAGGAGGAGAATGAATGGAAACAACAATAAAAAAAGTGCCGAAAACGAAAGAGCAATGGGGGAGTTTTCTCAACCATTTTAAACAAAATAAATGGCTCTATATTTTGACGATTCCCGGGATCATCTATTTTGCAGTATTTCGTTATGCACCGATGTATGGGTTGATCATTGCTTTCAAAGATTATGTGCCTTTTTTAGGAATCGCAGATAGTCCATGGGTCGGAACACAAAATTTTATGGATTTCTTCAATAATCCTGATTTCTTTCGGATCTTGTGGAACACGTTGATGATTGCCTTTTTAAACATCTTCTTTTCATTTCCAGCACCCATCTTTTTGGCACTGTTACTGAATGAATTGCGCAACAAGCTGTTTCAGCGGACCATTCAAACCTTCGTCTATGTACCACATTTTCTTTCATGGACGATCGTCGTTAGTCTTTGGCATATCTTATTCAACATCGATCATGGAGCGATCACTCAATTTATCGCTTCGTTGACAGGCGTTGAAATCGACTTTCTCTCAGACCCGCAATGGTTCCGCCCCATGATCGTGATGCAATCGATTTGGAAAGAGATCGGTTGGGGGACTATTATTTATTTAGCTGCCTTATCAGGTGTGGATCAGGAACAATACGAAGCCGCGATCATGGATGGTGCAGGACGTTTTCGTCGTGTGTGGCACATCACTTTGCCTGCGATTCGTTCGACGATCATCATTATGCTGATCATGCGGATCGGGTCGATTTTGTCTACTGGGTTTGATCAGATTTTCTTGATGACTAATCAGTTGAACCGAACAGTAGCAGATGTTTTTGATACGTATGTGTATATGATGGGGATCACCAATGGCGCTTACAGTTACTCAACAGCCGTCGGATTATTTAAATCGATCGTTGGGATCATCCTCGTACTTTGTACCAATAAATTAGCGAAACGCTTTGGCGAAAGCGGCTTATACTAAGGAGGAAAAAGATGGATACTTTACACAATACGAAGGCAGGGAAAATATTTGACATTTTTAATGCGCTATTTTTGGCATTGATTGGGTTATTCATGGTGATTCCTTTTATTTATGTGATCGCAGGTTCATTTGCTACGGAGTTAGAATTGACCACACGTTCGTTTTTCTTATGGCCAAATGAGATCAGTCTCGACTCCTATCGCTTTATTTTTTCAACCAACACCTTTATCCGTAGTTTGCTTGTAACGGTCGGCGTTACCATCGTTGGCACGCTGGTGCAGCTTTTCTGTACCTTCACCTTTGCCTATCCTTTATCACGCAAGCACCTAAAAGGACGGAACACCTTGTTGAATCTCGTGATTTTTGCAATGCTCTTTTCAGGTGGGATGATCCCAACGTTTATCGTGGTGAAAAATTTAGGACTGATCAATTCTTATTGGGCATTGATTTTGCCGATCGCGATCAATCCGTTCAACTTAATGATCATCAAAAACTTTTTCCAAGAAATGCCGATCGAATTGGAAGAATCCGCCAAGATGGACGGCTGTACGGAACTAGGGATCTTATGGAAAATCATTTTGCCATTATCAAAACCAGTGATCGCGACCTTCACCCTTTTTTACGCCGTTGGTATCTGGAACGACTTCATGAGTGGGTTGCTCTATATCAACGATTCAGCAAAATGGCCGATTCAGTTATTGTTAAGACAGATCACGATGGCCTCCAGTGGTGCCAATGCGTTAGCAAGTATGGACCCCAACTATGTGCCGCCTGAACAAGGAATCAAATTTGCAGTCATCATTGTGGCGACTTTACCAATTTTGATCTTCTATCCGTTTTTGCAAAAACATTTTGCCAAAGGAATGCTGATTGGATCCGTCAAAGGATGATACACTTCAATAGTTGTGGATAGGTTGTCATGCGTTTTTTCGCATGACAATTTGTTACATAAAATCTATTACAAGGGTGTTTGGGAATGAAGTACTTTAAAACAGGCGGTTTTCATCGAAAACTGCAGCTAGCCAGTCTATGGATCGTCGTGCCGCTATTAGCCGTTACAATCTTTTTGCATGCCTATTTGATCGGACCATTACAACGATCGTATCAAGAACTAAACAATCGCCAAGTCGAAGGAATCGTTAGTAACATCAACCAACAGTTCTCGCAGCTGGAAGTGACTTTAAGCGTTTGGGGGCAATCGTTTCAAAGGCGCTACCAAGAAGATTTATTGGAAACGACGAATTATCAGACGTTGATCCAGCTGTCGGAAGAATTGTTTTACTTAACCAATAGCTCCAATTATGTCAATCGAATCGGTATTTATTCGCTCGGAGAGGCGCCCTTTGGGATTGAAAGTGGCGGCACGTATGAATTAACGCTCGAGCAAACCAAAACAGCATTTGAACGCTATCGGATCGATAATGGTAGGCAGTATCAGTGGAAGATCATTGAAGAAGAGGATGAATTGATTTTTGTACAAAACATTGATAGCCAAGGCGAAGATCAGCCTAAAATTTTTTTAGTTGCAACGATCGACGAGCAATCATTGTTAAAGTATTTTTATGATACTCAAATTGAAAATGGTCTCGCAGCGATTTCCTTTAATCATGAGAGTTTTCGTTTTATTGGCGATCAGAACTTAGCGAATGTTATCCAACCGCTGAGTGAGGAGCATCAAGGAACCTGGGTCGAATCGATCAATGGCAATGATTATAGCATGATCGCCGTAAACAGTACGCGACTCAACCAAATATGGACATTTTATACCGTCGTTCCCTTAGCATTGATTACCGAGCCAGTCACTCATTTGGCTAGAGTGCTGATCGTCGTAAGTATTCTTTTTATTGCTTGTGTGGCAGTCATGAGTCTCTTTTTGGCAAAAAAACAATACCAACCTTTTGAAAAAACGATGGATCAGCTCTTTGGTAATACCCAATGGAAAAAAGAAAACGATCTGGAGTTTTTGGTGGACCGTTGGCAACAATTAAGTCGGGAAAAAGGATTGCTACAAAATCAGGCGGAACGCTTTCAAGATTCGCTGAAGCGGCAAGTGATCCAACATTTGATGGAAGGGTATTATGGCTATTTGTCAGAGGAAGAATCGCAACAATTACTGCAGCAAAAAAACTGGCGCTTAAGTGACCAAGGGTATCGCCTGTTTTATTTCCAACTCAATGATCTATTAAGCAATCAAGCAAATTCACAAGATGAAACCCACATTTTGTTTGCACTAGAAAACATTATAACGGATGTCACAGCCATGTTTTTCCCAGAATCAACCATCGTTTCGTCAAATGAAGGGCGGATTTTGGTTTTTGTGGTCAATCAAGAGCAGCAACTGACAGATTACTTCACGATGGTCACCAAGCAAATCAATTTGATCGTCTGTCGTTATGTCACCATCGTTAGTTCGCAACAAGAAACTGAGATTCGCAAGTTGCCTGAAGTTGCCCAACGTCTCAAAAAGCAAATCCATCTGCAACGGTTGATTCCCGAAAATCAAGTGCTTCAAGGAGAGAAAATGCGCCCGCTGCCGAAGTATTCTCTTTCGCAAGAAAATTTGATTTTAACAGCGCTGAAAAGTGGCTATCATGAAGAATTGCAACGAAGTGTCCAGCGGTTTTTGGAACAGGTCGTGGCAGAAAACAATCAACAGGCTGCGGTGATCTATGTGGTCAATCGACTGTATGATCAAGTCGATTACCTTTTAAATGAAAATGGTGTCTCACGAACGGATTATCTATCGAAAACGGTTGTGTTAGAGCGAATCGAACGACTTTTGGACATCAATCAAATCCAAGCCTTTTTGTACCATCATTTCTTAAAGCCCGTTTCCATCCTCTGGCAAGAAAATGTCGCTAATTCTTATAGTGAAATGATCCAAAAAGTAGCGGAGTACATCCAATCTGATTTTCGCAATGAACAAATTTCGTTAGAATATGTTGCGGATCGTTTCGAAGTAGACCCAATCTTTTTGAGTAAGGAGTTCAAGCGTGCCAAGCAGGTCAACTTTATTGATTATTTAACCAATGTTCGCATCGTAGAAGCAAAACGGCAGTTGCTAGAAACCGATCATCAAATCAATGAAATCGCAGAAAACCTTGGGTATAATCCCAGTTACTTCAATCGTTTATTTAAAAAGTGCACGGGAATGACCCCAGGACAATATCGAAAAGGTCAGAGCTGATCACTGTTGGTTGCTGCGGAAAAGCTCGCATTTTCGCAGCTTTTGCTCTGATTTTTCCATGTTTTCGTCAGCGAATGTTTTGTATAATAGAAAAGAAAGCGATTTCTAATACAGCTTAAGTTCAGCAAGAAAACCAGCGGACTTGTCAACGCTGTTGGAAATCTGATAGTAAATAGATGGAGGAAGAAAAGAAATGAAAATCGTTCTAGGCGGAGATTCAACCGTGGCGGATTATCCCCTTGATCAACAGCCAATGATGGGCTGGGGACAAGCCTTACCAAGCTATCTACCCCCAGAAGTAAACGTACGCAATTTTGCAAAAAACGGCAGTACGACTCGTTCGTTTATCGAAGAAGGGTTGTTTGAGCAACTCCTGCAAGAAGTCGAACCGAATACAGTCGTCCTACTGCAATTTGGACATAATGACCAAAAAGAGAAAAATCATGTCACGATGGAGGCGTACATTGCTCATTTGACAGACATGATCCGTCAAATCAAAGAAAAAGCAGGAATCCCGATCCTGTGTACACCTGTTGAACGGCGGGTAGGAGAAGAGGGACGACTGGCGCATACGTTGTCAGCATTTTTACCTGTCTTAAGAGAACTTAGTCGAACGGAAGAAGTAGTTTTGTTTGATTTAAATCGCTATACCTATCATTATTATGACACATTAGGACTAGAAGCTTCCAAAGCACTCTTTGTTTGGTTAGCACCGGATGAGCACCCCAATTATCCTGCAGGTCTCGCAGATGATACCCACTTTTCAAAGCTCGGGGCGCATATGATCGCTCGCTATGTAGCGATTCGTTTACAGGCGTTTTTCCATGAGCAACCACTGTTTCCTGATATTTATTACGGCGCCTGCATGTATCCAGAAGTCTGGTCGGAAGAAATCATGCAAAGTGATAGTCACACGATGAAAACGTTGGGCATGAATTTTGCTAGAATTGGGGAATTCATGTGGCGTGACTTGGAGCCTCAACCTGGAGAATATGATTTTGCGTTGTTGGAACGTGCGCTAGAACAGTACCAAGCAAATGGCATCGATGTTTGCTTATGTATTCCAACGCCAACTCCGCCCCGCTGGTTTACAAAACAGTACCCAGAAGCATTGGTCACTAACCAAGATGGAACGAAGATGCATCACGGCTCAAGACAGCATGTCTGTACCAACAACGAGGACTTTCGCCGTTATGCCTATCGGTTAACGAGAAAAATCGCTGAGATTGCCGAAAAACATGAAAATGTCGTTATGTTGCAATTGGACAATGAGTTTAAATGTCATGTCGATCTATGTTATTGTACGACGTGCCAAACGCGTTGGCATACGTATTTAAAAGACAGCTATCAATCCGTGACTAACCTCAATGAGTGTTGGGGAACGAAGGTGTGGAGTGAGTGGTATGACGCATTTGAGGATGTCGTCTTGCCGCTAACGACCCCATTTTTGCATAATTCTTCCTTGATGAATGCCTTTCGCCGTTTTACCACCGATACGTTGAATGAGTTTGCGCATGATCTTTGTCATTTTATCCGAATGGAGACCGCGTTACCCATTACCCATAACTCCGCTTTTGGGTTTAACTTGCAAAATGATGAGCTATTTGCTGATTTAGATATTGCTGGTTTTGATACGTATGCACCGGCAGACAACTATCCAGCGTATACGATGAACTTGGATCGTTGGCGGAATGTCAAACCGCGCAACAAGGAAATGTTATTGTTAGAAACTTGTACTGCCAATGCAGGTCATATTGAAAATTATGCGGCACCTCGTCCTCATGGGTTTGTCACAAGTGAAGCGTTCATTGGCTATGCTGGTAATTTGAAGTCCTTCTGCTTTTGGCATTTTCGTGGACATCGCTATGGTGTGGAGCAACCCCATAGTGCCGTGTTAACTGCTTGGGGGGAGCCAGATCGTGGGTATGAAGAAGTAGTTCGGATTGGCGAACTAAGACAACAGATCGCACCACTTTTAGCGGAAACGAAGTATGTATCGGCAAAAATAGCCATTATCTACTCGGATTACTCGAAACGTTTTTACACGATCGATCATGGGGGTGTTTATGATTATCGCAGCCTGTTTACCGAATTTTACGGCAGTCTGATTCGCCAAGGGATTCGTGTAGAAATCATTCAAGAAAATAGTCCGTTAGAAGAGTATGATGTTGTTCTTGCCCCATTTGTTCGTTGGATCAGTCCTACCTTGTTGAAAAAATTTGCCGCCTTTACTGAAGCAGGAGGCAAGCTGATTTTAGGCCCGATGACGGGGGATCGGACAAAAGAGCTGGCGTGGCCAGCGACGAATGGCTTAGATCGTTTAGGAGAATGGCTCGGGTTTGACCAAATCCAGCAGTTTACGGTGAAAGGACTGACTTATCAGCTAACCTATGACGGCCTAAAAGAACCTTTGGATCATTTGGTCACAGTTTTTCACTGCCCAGAAGATTGGGAAACGATCGGACGAGGGAATGACCAAACGCTACTAGCTAAGAAACAACTGGCTCAAGGAGAGATCATCTATTTAGGTGCGCTACCTAGCAATTTACCAGACAGTTTGATATGGCAGTCGTTTTGTCGCAAAGAACTTTTCCCTTATGAATCAGAGCGCCAGTTGATCAAATGTTCGGAAGGTGTGATGAAGTATCGCCGAGAGTCAGCGACCCATGTCCAACTCTGGATCAGTAACTTAGGGCTGACGACAGCTGATTTTACCTTACATCTACCCGGTTTCGAACGCTTATCAGGTGAAGCGCTGGCGCGCGGTAACCATAGGCTAGAACCTTATGAAAATTTGATTATTGAATGGGAAAAAATAGTAGAAAGCGAGGAGTCAGATGATTCATTTAGCCATCCGAGGGCATGACCTTTCAGGAGAATATACACCAAAGCAGTTAGCACAAGCGGTAGGTGCAAAGAAAATAAAAAACGTTCAGTTTGCCTTGAATGCGTCTTTTCCAGATCTAAGTGCTCCTGAAAAGATGAATCCAGGTATGGGGACCTTCTTCAAGAATGAATTCCAAGAACAAGGCGTTCAAATCGCTTTGTTAAGTTGTTATAGTAACTTGATTCACCCCGAACCAGGGGAACGAGAAAAAATCTTACAGAAATTTGAGCGCTATTTATTCCATGCCCGTTATTTTGGTGCCAGCATGGTGGCTTCAGAAACAGGCTCAGTCATTGCCGCGCTGGGATATAGCGAAGAGAATTTTTCGGATGAGGTTTTTGAAGACTTGATCCATGTGATCCAGCGACTCGTTCGAGTGGGAGAAAAATATCAAATCATGGTAGGGATCGAAGCTGGACTGAATCATCCGCTGTATTCGAATCAGCGCATCGCCGAGCTGATTGAACGTGTTCCTTCTGATTATTTAGGGATCATTTACGATCCAACGAATTTGATCACCGCAAAAACGGCTGCTGATCAAGTCGCATTGGTAGAAGAAGCATTTACTCTTTTCGGAGAGAAAATCGTCTGCTTGCACCTAAAGGATTTTCAACTCTCGGGAGAAGAAGTGATCCCTGTCCCATTAGGCGAAGGACAAATACGGTATCCAGAAATTTTACAGCTTTTGATCAAACACAAGCCATACTGTTACGTGGTGCTAGAAGAAACAAAAGATGCTGGGATCGATCGTGCGGTGGCGTTGATTGAAGGCTTAGATCTAAAAAATTAGCTGGGGGTTTGTGTAGATGATTGTGTAAGAGAACACGGGAGTAGTTTTCTTGTTTTCTTAAAAAACGCTGGCATTGAATGCAAATTTTATCTAGCATAGAAAAGTTGTTTATGATGAAATTTCATCTAAACAACTTTTTTATTTTCATAAAAATAAAAAATACTAGATAAAATTTGTTATTATAGAATAAAAATAAGTGTTTTGGATTGTTGCATTCGGATAATGGATCAAATGGAAAAGGATTTAATATTTACGAGACATGTAAAAGAGAGAAAGGAGGAACCAATGGCAAACATGCAAGACGTGGTAAAACTTGCCAATGTATCTGTGACCACCGTCTCACGAGTGATCAATAACAGAAAATATGTCAATGAAGAAACAAAGCAGATTGTGCTAGAAGCAATTCAAGCACTTGATTATGTACCAAATGAATTAGCACGGTCCTTTTATTACAATTCCTCAAAGATGATAGGCTTGCTGATTTATGATTTGAAAAATGATTTTTATAATCAATTTATTACCCGAATCGAGTCGCAACTGATTGAGAAAGGCTATAGTTTGATGATCGGTACCACACAAGGGAATCCTGAAAGAGAAACCTATTTTTTGAACTTGTTTCTCGCAAATAATATTGATGGGGTAATTTTATGTACCAACCTTTGTACGCAAGGTCCGTTGTTGCAAAAGGTTCTCAAATTACCTCTAGTGAGTGTGGGTAGAGTCCTTAGCGATGAAGTATCCTCCGTTTCTGCGGATAATACCTCAGGTGGACAGTTGGCAGCACAGATCTTAATCCAAAATTGTTGTCGCGAGATCCTCTTCATTAATGGACCAAAGACATTACATTCCGTTCAAGAAAAATCAGCTGGTTTTTATCAAGTGATGGACCAATACCCAGAGATCTATGTTCACGAGGTCATACTCGATTTTGTAAATGTCACGCAAACTTCCTTTGATCAACTTTTTCGTCAATGGCCTTCTATCGATGGCATTTTTGCGGCAAGCGATTTTTTGGCAGCCTGTGCTTTACGTTCCCTTCATTCACTGGATAAAAAGGTTGGTGAAGCGATTCAAGTGATTGGTTATGAAAACACCAATGTTTGTCTTTGTACTAGCCCTTTGCTTTCGTCCATCGCACGACCATTAGAGGAGATGGTGGATTGGACGACCCAGCTACTTTTTCAAGAGGTACAAGGAGACAAAACCGCACCAAGACACGTCCTCTTGAAAAATTCATTTGTCCCAAGAGAAACGACTCAATGGAAGTGATGGGAAAAGAAGCAACCGATTGCAGCTTTCTTTTGATTGTCTTGGGATAGCCGCAATTCTATAATGAAATGGACTGGAATAAATCCAGAATGAGGAAGTTGCTAAGTGATAGGTGTTGATAGCTAGTACTATTTTTCGAAAAAATGGTTCCGCTTACAAAAGATTTTGTAAAATAACGAACGGTTTGAAGGATAACGCCTCAAGAAGAGTGTACCTAAAATGCGATCACAAAAACAAATTAACCTAAATGTAATAAGAAGGAGTGATTAACCATGTGGAAAGCAAACTATCATACCCACACAACTCGATGCAAACATGCACGGGATTCTGATGAAGACTATGTGATCAAAGCCATCCAAGCTGGCTTTAAGGAAATTGGCTTCGCTGATCATTGCCCTTGGCCCTTTGAGGATGGGTATGTCTCGCCCATGCGGATGGATGTTGTGCAATTGGAAGATTACGTTTCATCGGTGAAAAGCTTACAGGAAAAATACCAAGGACAAATCGATGTGAAATTAGGTTTAGAGTGTGAATATTTTGAAACAATGATCCCTTGGCTAGTTGCAGAGAAAGAAAGGCTGTCGATCGACTATTTGATTTTTGGCAATCACTTTCCTGAAATCGAAAGCAATCACTATTACGACCATACACCCGGGGATTCGGTAAAAGCGATCAAAGATTATCTCCGTGTTTCTTTACAGGGAATTGAATCAGAAATTTTTGCTTATATGGCACACCCAGATGTGTTCATGCGGGGCTATAAAACCTTCGATTCTCATTGTGAAGAAGTTGCCTACCGCCTATGTGAAAAAGCCAAAGAGTATCAACTGCCGTTGGAGTATAATTTGGCAGGCTATACGAACGGTGGCTATCCGCATCCTGAATTTTGGAAGATCGCCAAGGAAGTCGGCTGCTCTTGTATTATTGGGATCGATGCCCACGAGAGTGCGGCTTTAACGAATACAGAAATTTACGAAAGAGCTCTTTTAGAAATCGATGCATTGGGGTTAACACGGATCGATCGGCTCTTCTTTGCGTGAAGGAAAGAAAGTTGAACGTTTTGGAAATAAAACATGGACGCCAGTGGGGATCACTAGCGTCCATGTTTATTAGAATTGCCATTCTTGAATTTTTTTCAAGAGTACCGCTTTGTCGGCAGCTTCCGCAAAGGAATGCTGAGCGGCGGTTTCGTTTAAGAAGCGCATCTCTGATTCGGTCATGTCGCAATGATGAGCCATTTGCAGGTATTCATTGGTCAATGTCGTGTTTGAGACCGTTCGGTTATCGGTGTTCAAACAAAAAGGGACCTTGGCTTTTAGCCATTCTCTTAATGGGTATACCGAGTATGTGGGAATCGCACGCGTATGAACATTGCTGGTAGGACAGCCTTCGATACAGCGATTTTGTTCTCGAACAAACGCTTGAGCAGTAGGATCTCCTTTTAAGGCGATGCCGTGGCCAATCCGCTGCGCACCGCTTTCGATGGCTTGATAAATGTTTTGCACACAGCCGCAGTCGCCTGCATGTAAGGTCAGTTGGACACTTTGGTTCTTGAGGAACACTTGATAGCTGGCAGCTAAATCAGGGACGTACCCGTCTTCTTCTGGACCTGCCAGATCAATGCCGACGACTTTTTCATCGGTAAGAGCGATCGCTTCATCAAAAATCGCCGTAATAGCTGGTAGGTCTTCTTGACGCATCCCAATGATCAAAACATTGCCTTTGATTGGGTAGCGTTCTTCTGCTCGTGCGATGCCTTCGATCACGGCTTGGATGGTCTGGCTGCAAGTGAGTCCTTTGTCCATCGATAAGCTGGGAGCAAAGCGGATCTCAATATAAGCGACCCCATCTTGAGCGGCTTGTTCCATCACATCATAGGCGGCAGCTGCTAACGCTTCTTGTGTTTGCAAATACGGCCGAACGAAATCAAAGCAGCGAAGATAATCCCTCAGGTCATGACAATCTTTGGGGGCTTGCATCTGTGCTTTCACAGCTTCTATGTCTTGCTCGATCGGTAGTTCTTGCTGATTGGCGATGGCGATCAATGTTTCTGGACGAATGGAACCGTCGAGGTGGCAGTGAAGTTCTACTTTGGGAAATGCTTGGATTTGTTGTTGAGTAAGCACAGTGTTCCTCCTGTCTAGGTCGAATTTTTTTAAGTATGAATATAGCATACTTCCAAAGCCCATGCTACCCAAAAAAGGAAATTCTCATAGAAAGCAAAACAGCAGCCGCGAATTACTTGTGCGGCTGCTGGTTTTATTGTGGGAGAGTGACTCAAATCAATTCCGATAGATCGGTAAAAGGCAATGACAGATCGTGAGCGGCTTCTTTTGAAGTAAATGCGCCCTCATAGGCGATGACCCCTTTGGCAAGTGCCTGATTTTCTCGCAACGCTGCTAAAGGATCGTTCGCTAGCTGCTGGGCATACGGTAAGGTGGCAATGCTCAAAGCGATGGTTGCCGTTTGCGGCACAGCACCTGGCATATTCGCGACTGCATAGTGAATAACTTCTTCCCGGATATAGGTTGGCTCGTCGTGGGTAGTGACTTTGTCTTCGGTCTCAAAAATTCCGCCTTGGTCAATGGCAATATCGACGATCACGGATTTTTCAGGCATCTGTTTCACCATGTCGCGGGTCACTAAGCACGGGGCTTTTTGTCCTGGCAATAAGACGGCTCCTACCACCAAGTCTGCGGATTGGATCGTTCGTTCGATATTCAAGCGATTGGAATACAAGGTTTGAACTTGACCAGAAAACTGTCGATCCAGCTCTTGTAAGCGTGGGATCGAAACGTCTAAAATCGTCACTTGTGCGCCTAAACCTACAGCGACTCTCGCGGCATTCTCACCGGCAACGCCACCACCAATGATCGTTACCCGACCTTGACGGACACCGGGAACACCTGAAAGCAGGATCCCTTTTCCGCCATATATTTTTTCGAGAAATTGTGCGCCGATTTGAACAGACATTCTTCCAGCGATCTCACTCATAGGCGATAGCAGAGGCAGGGTGCCGTTCGCCAGCTGGACGTTTTCATAAGCAACAGCGATCACTTTGCTGTCGATCAATGCTTGAGCAAGCTGTTGATTGGCGGCTACGTGGAAATAGGTGAATAAAACCAGTCCCTCATGCAAAAAGGGGTATTCTTCTGGTAAAGGTTCTTTGACTTTCATAACCAATTCAGAGGCCCAAACCTCTTCAACGGTAGTAATCGTAGCGCCGACTTCCTGATACGCTTGATCAGAAAAGGTTGATCCTGCACCAGCGCCTTGTTCAACGAAGACTTCGTGTCCGTCTTGGACTAACTCATAGACTCCCGAGGGCGGCAATGCCACACGATTTTCATTGTTCTTGATTTCTTTTGGGATACCGATTTTCATAGACTTCACACCTTTCTTTCTTCCATTATAATAGAAAGCGGATTCCTAAGGGGAGAAAGAATGGTTTTTTTATTAAAAAAGTAAGATCCAGTTGCTGCCTACGCCACGACAAAGAAAAAAGCCCCGAAAGGGGACTTTTTTTGATCAATCAGCTGAAGGTCCAAAAACGCAAGCTTTGATTAGCGATTTCATCTAGTGTGTAATAGATAGCGTAATGGGATTTTTCTGGATCATCATTGGGATCTAAGACAAACACTTGATCGTCCATCATTCCACCTAAGACCATAATATGGCCGCCATCTGTAAATTCCCCTGGAGTCACAGAAACGATGACGGGATGATTTTGTTGCAAGTAAGCTTCAACGCTGGCTAGATCTGTGCCAAGATCATAATAGTTGTAGCCGTTTGCATCGGCAAAGTCAGAAAAAATCCGCCAGTCCGTTCCTTGGCCGTCAACGTAATAATGATCTCCTGCCCAGTCGAGGACTTCTAGTGGCGAAATGGGATAGCCTTCAAGATAGGATTGAACCATCGCAAGAGAAGCAATCGCACAGCCATTTTCTGCTAAGCTTTGGCTGCCATCATTGCCATAGGATCTATCAGCCCATTCTTCGTTCGTCTGCAAGAAAATCGGTGTCGTGATGTCCATTTCCCATAAGTAAGCATTGATATCTTCACTAAAAATAGCCTGAGAATAAACATATTCGTCGTCATAACTCTCATCACGTGTTCGGACAACTCTCCGTACAACACGTGATGAGAGATTCGATTGAACCCTATCCAAATCAACGCCAATCCTGCCAAAACAACCATTGGCCGACGCTTTCGATAAACATCTGTCTGTTTTTGCATTTTTCCCTCCTTGTTTTACGAATCGTACGTATTCATCCTGTTCTTTTAAGTAAAACAAAGGAGGGGGCGCTTGTCATCGGCCTACAGACCGATTCCACGATCAACTTTCAAATGCCTCTAGTTCTAAGCTAGTGCTTTCCCATGCTTCTAATAGGGCTTCTTGTTCAGTGCGGGCTTGTTCTAATGCTTGATTCAACGAGGTCAATTTGACATGATCATTCAACGCATCTGGTGCGGTCATGTCTTGTTCCAGTTGTTGGATCGTTTCTTCTATTGCGGCAAGTTCTTCTTCGATTTGGGCGACTTTTCGCTGTAAGGTTCTAACGGCTTTTTGCTGTTCTTTGCTTTGGACAAAGTTTTGCTTGCCCGCTGAGAGAGTGGTTTCGGTTGTTTTTGCTTCCAACATTGCTGCGATCTCAGCTTCTTCTTGTTTCTTTTCTAAATAATAATCGTAATCGCCGAGATAGAGCTTGCTGCCGTTTTCAGACAGTTCCACGACCTTGGTGGCGATTCGATTGATAAAGTAGCGGTCATGAGATACGAAGAACAAAGTGCCTTCATAATCGATCAGCGCATTTTCTAAGACTTCTTTGCTGTCGATGTCTAAATGGTTGGTTGGCTCATCCAAAATCAAGAAATTGTCATGGTCCATGGCTAATTTTGCCAAAGCGACACGGGCTTTTTCGCCACCGCTTAATAGCGTGATCGGCTTTTCAACATCTTCTCCAGAAAATAAGAAGCTGCCTAATATATTGCGAATCTCGACTTCAGGTGTGGTACTGTGGTCATCCCAAAGCTCATGGAGGATCGTTTTGGTTGAGTGCAGATCGGATTGGGTTTGGTCATAGTACCCGATTGAGACATTGGCGCCAAAATGGACCTTTCCTTGAATAAAGGGGATTTTATGAATCAGCGATTTCAGTAAGGTTGATTTGCCGATCCCATTCGGTCCTACTAAAGCGATCGCATCTTTGCGCCGAACATCTAAGTCGATGGGCGCCGATAAGACTTCTTCTTCAGAATAACCGATAGCGGCATTTTCTACTTGCATCACAACATTTCCTGAAGGCTTTTCAATAGAAAAAAGGAAGTGGGCGGATTTTTCATCTCCTTGCGGGCGATCCAGCCGGTCCATTTTCTCTAATTGCTTACGGCGGCTTTGCGCGCGTTTGGTGGTAGACGCACGGACAAGGTTGCGGGCAACAAAGTCTTCCAGTTTATTGATTTCTTCTTGCTGCTTTTCAAAGGCTTTCCATTCACTTTGCAACTGCTCCGCTTTCAGGGTCAAATAGCGGCTGTAATTGCCTTTGTAGTGGCGCATTTTTTGACGACTCAGTTCGTAGACTTCGTTGACGACTTTGTCTAGGAAGTAACGGTCATGGGAAACGATCAGCAACGCACCGGCATATCCTTGCAGATAGTTTTCCAACCAAGATAACGTTTCGATGTCTAAATGGTTGGTCGGTTCATCGAGGATCAAGATATCAGGTTTTTGCAGCAGCATTTTTGCTAGTGCCAAGCGGGTTTTTTGACCACCAGAAAGGGTATTGATGGCTTGCGTGTAAAAAGAAGGATCAAACTGAAAACCGTGCAAGACGGAGCGAATCTCATTTTCATAGCCATAGCCGTTTTTTTCTGCAAATTCATGCTGCAATTGGTCGTATTCTTTCAGGAGATTGCCAGAGTCAGCAGCAGGATCTGCTTCGGAGATGGCGATCTCTAAGGTACGCATGCGCTGCTCCATCTGCCGAACCGTTGCAAAAGCTCCTAGCATTTCTTCCCAAACGGTGGCTTGACTATCAAGTCCGGTATCTTGAGCTAAGTAGCCCATCGTAGCGGTCTTGTTTTTAGCGATCGTTCCTTTATCAGGACTTTCGAGTCCAGCAATAATTTTCAGTAGCGTTGATTTACCAGCACCGTTGCGCCCAACAAGCGCGATTCGGGAATTGCTGGCAATTTCTAATTGGATATTTTCAAATAAAACCTCGGCTCCGAAAAGACGGGCGATTTGGTTGGCTTGTAATAAAATCATGTGTATGTCATTCCTATCTTTAAGAAACTTGTCTGTATCAAGGTTGCAATACTACAAGTCTATCATATTTTAAGGGAAACGGCGATTGGGAAAAAGTTTGATTTTACCATTATAAAATTTATATTTCAAATTATGAGCATTCAAATTGATTTTTGAACAATGTATTTGTTATGATAGCTTCATCACAAGTGAATTTTTCACAATGGGGGAGTATTCTTTGAAAGATCATCAAATTCCAAAGGCAACAGCGAAGCGATTGCCTTTATATTATCGTTACTTGCGTATTTTGCACCAAGCTGGCAAATTAAAAGTTTCTTCGACCGAACTAAGTGAAGCTGTTCAAGTTGATAGTGCGACGATTCGCCGCGACTTTTCCTACTTTGGTGAATTAGGCAAACGCGGCTATGGCTATGACGTTGAAAGCTTGATGCAGTTCTTTGCGAAGACATTGAACGAAGACCACATGACGAATGTAGCTTTAGTCGGTGTCGGAAACTTGGGGAGCGCCTTGTTGAAATACAAATTTCACCAAAGCAACAGCATTCGGATCAGTGCTGCATTTGATGTCAATGAAGATCTAGTTGGTCGAATCGTAGATGGTGTGCCGGTCTATCCAATGGATGACATGAAGGAACAAGTGAAGATCCAGCAGATCGATGTGGCTATTTTGACGGTTCCCGCACAACATTCACAAGATTTAGTGAACGAGCTTGTGAAAGCTGGCATTAAAGGAATCTTGAACTTTACACCTGCACGGATCACTGCACCAAAAGGCGTGCTGATTCAAAACGTTGACTTAACCAATGAATTGCAAACATTGATTTATTTCTTGCATTCAGGCAACGTCTTGTCCCATGAAGAACCAGTAGAAGAACCATCACTAAGCGAATAATCGTATCACATAAATAGGAACCAACAAAACAGCTGCCAGATCGTAGTATATACAACGATCTGACAGCTGTTTTTTGCTTTTTCGCCACTGAACTTACTCGTCTAACTGGTCAAAAAGTGATTCGTAGGAATCTTGCTCTTCAACGCTTGTGAGCGCTTCTTGATACCGCAAGATTTGTTGAGTCAAACGTGTGAAATCGATGATGCGGGCTTCACGATGCACTTCTTTCCCATTCGCGAACAAGAGGACGACGGGAACCGTCAAGACCGAAAATAAACTGGCTGCTTCTGGCTCTGCCAGCGTGTTGATGGTTAATAGGGGGAGTTGCTGGGTTTGTGCCAGTTTTTGGATGCGTGGTTTGTCTGCAACACAAATACTGCAATTCGGTTGAGAGAGATAGAGTAGTGCCAACGGTTGTTGGGCGAGCTGCTCTTGGATCGGTTGATTTTTTTGCATAAGTCATTCCTCCATGGAAAATGTACGCTGTTCTTGAGGAAAAGTCAAAATATCTGCTAGCAGCTGATCGCTTAGGTGAGTAAGAAGGATTCAAAGATAAGGGAAATCTAAAGCAACGATTAAAAAAATAGGCTGCTTTAAAAAAAACGTTGTATAAAAAAAGGAAAAAACGTATAGTAATTCCAGCGTTTCGAATTTATTGATAAAGAAGGTTAAAGTTATGTTTCAGGCATTACCGAATTCTGTCCTGCAAATGAGTGTTATTTTTTTATCTATCGTCATTGAAGCCTTGCCGTTTGTCCTATTGGGCTGCTTGATCTCAGGTGCCTTACAAGTCTTCTTGACGCCAGAAAGAGTCACGAGACTCTTACCAAAAAACAAATTGGCATCGATCACAGTTGGTTGTGGTCTGGGGGTCTTTTTTCCTTCCTGCGAATGTGGGATCGTACCGATCGTTAATCAGTTCGTAAAAAAAGAGGTGCCAGTGTATACGGCGTTTGCCTTTATGCTGACTGCACCGATCATCAATCCTATCGTGATTTTTTCTACATTCATTGCCTTTGGAAATTCCGCGAAGTTCGCCTTTTTGCGTGTACTGGGCAGCTTATTGGTCGCAATGGTCGTGGGGATCTGGCTGGCGTATTTTAACAAACAAGAGATCTTAAAAACACGGCTTGCCAATCAATTAAGTGGCGGGAATGAGCAGGCAGCTCACCCACACCATCATGGGCATGCTCACGCCCACCATCAAACGGAAAAGACCAGCCATCCACTCCTTCGGCAGATTCGTCATTTGTTGCAGCATAGTTTGGATGAGTTTTTCGATACTGGGCGTTATTTAATCATTGGTGCGTTGATCGCCTCAGCGATGCAGACCTATCTGCCAACTGGCTTGATGCTGACATTAGGCTCCACGAAGCTGTTAGCGGTCTTTGTCATGCTGCTGTTGGCATTAACGTTATCCTTATGTTCCGAAGCAGATGCCTTTATCGGCTCTTCGTTGTTGAGTTTATTCGGCACGGGACCAGTCGTCGGTTTCCTGGTTTTTGGTCCAATGGTAGATATTAAAAACCTGTTGATGATGAAGCGGTACTTTTCGGGGCGTTTTATCGCTTCTTTAGTTGGTTTAGTCGCAATCGTCGTTTCAATTTATGCATGGGTGGTGTAAAGAATGATTCGTTTTTTGATCTTATCAGGCTATTTTGAATTGATGATGTATTTGCAAGTGACGGGCAAACTTAATCAGTTTATCAACATTCATTATCGCTATCTCGCTATTTTATCCATGATCATTTCTTTATTAATGGCTTTGGTCCAGCTGTATTTTTGGGTCAAACAAGAGCCCGAGCATCATCATGACGATGAGCACCAGCATGGATTGGAGAAAAAACACCAACGAGTGATTGCGTATTTTCTATTAGCCTTACCGATCATCGTGGGTCTCTTTTTCCCCACCGTTAGCTTGGATACGACGATCGTTGAAGCAAAAGGGTTTAATTTCCCCCTAAGTGAAGAATCTGTGGGGGATCCAGAAATGACGACCCAATATCTGAAACCCGATACAAGTCTTTATTTTAACAAAGAAGATTATGACACTCAGATGGATGCAGCATTGGCACGTTACGCCAAAGATGAGACGATTGCGGTAACGGAAGAAAATTACTTGGAAGTCATGGAGTTGATCTATACGTACCCGAGCGAATTTATTGGCAAGAAAATCACCTATGATGGATTTGTGTACCATGCAGATCAAGATGATGCCAATGAAATCTTTTTGTTTCGTTTTGGCATTATCCATTGTGTGGCTGATTCAGGCGTTTTTGGTTTGCGAGTGGAATTACCGCAACAAACAACGGCAGAAAATAACCAGTGGCTCCACGTGGAAGGGACGATCCAATCGAAGTACTATCAACCCTTCAAACGGGACTTGCCGATGGTGGTAGCAGACCAAGAGAAGACGATTGAAGCACCAGAAAACCAGTATGTCTATCGCGCTTTCTAGCTTTTTTTAAGAAAGTTCATAAAAACATCATAAACCTTTGTTATAATGGAGAAAATCTAAGCATATGTTTGTAGTTTTATCAAACGTTTAGTACAATATAGTAGGAACATATGCTAAAATCTATACAAAAGAGAGGTGTCGTGAAATGGGTTTTACAGATGAAACAGTTCGCTTTGATTTTGATGATAGCCGTAAAAAAGAAGTCAGCGAAACATTAGCTATCGTCTACCGAGCATTAGAGGAAAAAGGATACAATCCGATCAATCAAATCGTCGGTTATCTCCTTTCTGGCGACCCGGCTTACATTCCTCGTTATCGGGATGCCCGGAATTTGATTCGTCGTCACGAACGGGATGAGATCATGGAAGTTCTGATCCGTTATTATTTAGGCAATCACGGGATCAACCTATAATGAGAATCATGGGATTGGATGTTGGTTCGCGGACAGTCGGCGTGGCGGTCAGTGACCCAATGGGCTGGACAGCACAAGGGATCGAGATCATTCGCATCAATGAAGATGAAGGCAATTTCGGTTATGATCGACTTGCTGAATTGGTGAAAGAATATGAAGTCTCACGTTTTGTGGTAGGACTACCTAAAAATATGAATAATACGATCGGACCTAGAGCGGAAGCTTCTATGGCTTACGGCGCAGCGATCGAACAGCAATTCGGTTTGCCGGTCGTTTACCAAGACGAACGTCTGACGACCGTTCAAGCAGAACGAATGCTGGTAGAACAGGCGAATACATCGCGTGCCAAACGAAAAAAAGTGATTGATAAATTAGCAGCAGTCATGATTTTGCAGAATTATTTAGATGGTGCTGGGAAACAGCTGTTTTAATTTACAGAAAAGAGGAAAATAAATGTCAGAACATACACACGATCATAACCACGATCACGATCATGAAGGACATGAACACATTACTTTAATCGATGATCAAGGAAATGAAACCTTATACGAAATTCTATTAACGGTTGACGGTACGGAAGAATTCGGCCGCAACTACGTCTTGCTTTATCCAGCAGGCGTACCAGAAGAAGAAGACGTTGAATTACAAGCGTACGCTTATATTGAAAACGAAGACGGTTCTGAAGGTGAATTAGAACAGATCGAAACAGAAGCAGAATGGGATATGATTGAAGAAGTCTTCAACACATTCATGGCGGAAGAAGAAGAGTAATAAGTTGCAAGTGCTGACCCTTTCCATAAGGGATCAGCACTTTTTTTGATTTAACGACTGTTTATTTTAGAAGCATGTCTGCTTTTTGAAAGGAATGAGAAAAATGAGTAACGTAACGATATTCGAGCTTGAAAAGATCGCAGAAGAGCAGCTAGTTTTTGCCGTGATCATCAGCAAGTACCAAGAAAAGTTCGTCTATGTCAAACACAAAGAACGAGACACATTGGAGATCCCTGGAGGCAAGCGAGAACTAGGAGAAAGCATCACAGAGTGTGCTGCCCGTGAATTAAAAGAAGAAACAGGCGCCAAGCACTTTACCCTAGAACCGTTATTTATCTATGGTGTAGAAAAAAACGGGGAGACCGATTATGGCTTGGTGTTTGAAGCCCAGATCACGGACTTGCAGGATGAATTGACCTCAGAGATCGAAGCAATCTATGTAATGGCAGAGCCGCCTGCCAACTGGACATATCCAACGATTCAGCCGTTGTTATTGGCAGAATATTTCTCACGAACATAAAAATAATTCAGCCCACTCAAATGGAGGGCTGTCTTGAGTGGAAAAGTAAAAGCAGCGTGTTGAGTAGGAGTGAGCGAATGAGTTGCGTGATCCTGCAATCAGGGGTAGGATGAAAATGTAAACGTTATCTTATTGGAGAGTAGGGAAAGGCATGGAAAAAATTTATCAAGCAAGTACCGCAGAAGGAGCAATCGATTTTATCAATATGCGCGATTTGGAGATCGCGGCAGAGGAAGTGATTCCTAAAGGTGGGTATGGCTATATCAGCAGTGGTGCGGGAGATATTTTTACCTATCAAGAAAATGAACGCGCCTTCAATCACAAATTGATTATTCCTCATGTCTTAAAGGACATTGAATTACCGGACACAACGTTGTCCTTTGGCGGTGACACGTTGTCAGCGCCAATCATTATGGCGCCTGTGGCTGCCCACGGCTTAGCAAATGTTGCGGCAGAACAAGCGTCAGCCAAAGGTGTATCACGTTTTGGCACGATCTATACGGCGAGTTCGTATGCCTCTTGTACGTTGGAAGAAATCCGAGCGGCTGGAGGTCAAGAAGCGCCGCAGTGGTTCCAGTTTTATATGAGTAAAGACGATGGTATTAACAAAGACATCTTGGCGATGGCAAAACGCAATGGCGCCAAAGCGATCGTTTTGACCGCAGATGCAACCGTGGGGGGCAATCGAGAAACGGATCGCCGCAATGGCTTCACCTTTCCGTTGGCAATGCCGATCGTTCAGGCTTATCAATCAGGGATCGGACAAACGATGGATGCCGTTTACGGCTCCTCAAAACAAAAATTAAGTCCTCAGGATGTCGCTTTTATCGCCAAAGAATCTGATTTGCCGGTTTATGTCAAAGGGGTGCAATCAGAAGAAGATGTGGAACGAGCATTAGGGGCAGGTGCACAAGGGATTTGGGTCTCAAATCACGGGGGACGCCAATTGGATGGTGGTCCAGCTTCCTTTGATTCCTTGCAGATCGTGGCTGAAGCAGTAGCAGGTCGGGCGCCGATCGTCTTTGATAGCGGGGTACGGCGAGGACAACATGTCTTTAAAGCGATTGCTTGCGGAGCAGATCTGGTGGCAATCGGTCGACCAGTGATTTATGGGTTGGCTCTAGGTGGTGCCACCGGTGTTCAACAAGTCTTTGATTTCTTCAAAAAAGAATTGGAGATGGTCATGCAGCTTGCGGGGACGCAAACGGTGGCAGATATTAAAAAAGCCGTTTTACGGGACAATCGCTATTTATAAGTAATCCCTCAAAAAGGCGCTAGAATCGCTGATTCTGGTGCTTTTTTAATGGATTTTTCTGATCATGCCCAGGAGCAGGAGCAACTGCTTTCGCTGAAAAAAGTGTATATGATTTTGAAACAATTGTAAAATCAGCTACACTTAAAAGAGACCAATAAACTAAAGGAGAGAGATTGATGATTCCAAAAATTATTCATTATTGCTGGTTTGGCGGCAATCCATTAGGTGAACAAGAAAAGAAATACATGGATACCTGGAAAAAATATTGTCCGGATTATGAGATCAAACGTTGGGATGAATCAACGATCGACCTTTCAAAATTCGGTCCTTATCTAAAAGAGGCCTATGACCAAGAAGAATGGGCCTTTGTGTCAGATGTGGTTCGTTTGTATGCGTTAGTGACAGAAGGCGGTATTTATATGGATACTGATATCGAGGTGGTCAAACCTTTAGATGAGCTCTTGACACTGGAGGCATTTATGGGCTTTGAGATCGAAACCAAGATTTCTACTGGGATCATTGGAGCGGTGCCGCATCATCCCTTTATGGAAGAGTGGTACCACGATTACGATGACCGAAAATTTGTCCGGGCAGAAAAAACGGAAGATGTCGTCACCAATGTGATCCGAGTGACGGAACTGTTGCAAAACCACGGATTAGAATTGAATAATCAACGACAAACCGTTAAGGGTGTAGAAATCTTCCCGCAAATGACGTTTTCACCAAAAAGCTATATCACTGGTGAGGTCGAGGAAGATCCGAGTACGATGGTGATCCATCAGTTTTCTGGCTCTTGGTTATAAAAGAGTAAGTCTATGAAAGGACGGACAGTGGGGAAAGCTGTCCGTCCTTTTTGCTTTTGCAAGGGATGATGGAGATGTGATAGAATAGCTTGAAAAAATGAGGAGGCGTTTTGATGGCTATCAAACGATGTACTTTGGCAGATTTAGAAGAATTGGGAGAAATTAGCGTATCCACCTATTACGATACATTTGCTCCTTTCAATACGGAGGAAAATACTCGTAGCTATCTAGAAGAAGCCTACAATCTGCCGAAACTGACCCGAGAGTTAGAAAATCCGCAATCGGCGTTTTATTTTTTACAAGAAAATGATCAAACCGTAGGATATATCAAACTTAACTGGGGTGAGGCGCAAACGGAAGCAATCGCCCCAGAGGGGTTGGAAATTGAACGAATCTATATCAAAAAAGAACATAAGCGCAGAGGCTATGGCAAAACACTGCTGCTGTTTGCTCAAGAGACCGCCAAAGAGCTGCAGAAAAAGTCGATCTGGTTAGGCGTTTGGGAATTTAACGACAATGCGTTGGCTTTTTATCATACGATGGGCTTTGAAAGAGTTGGCAGTCATTCCTTTTTTATGGGGGATGATGAGCAGATGGATTTCTTGATGCTGAAAGAACTTTGAAATCTGCCTTTGTATGAGGAATTAGAAATTACTTTCCATTTTTTTGGCAATCAAGTATAGTTAAAGGGATTGATGAAAAAAGAACGATTGGTGAAAACCATCGCTAAGGAGAGCAATTGTAAATGGAAAAACAGAGAAACGAAAGTATTTTGTCACGTTTTCTTAAAGGCGTGGTGATTGCCTTGGGCTTTATCTTGCCTGGTGTTTCAGGTGGCGTATTGGCAGCCATCTTAGGCATTTATGAGCGGATGCTGCGCTTTATGGCACATCTCACGAAGAATTTTAAAGAGAATCTCCTCTTTTTCCTGCCAGTAGGGATCGGGGGAATCGTAGGGATCGGGCTTTTATCAAAGCCATTAGAGTGGCTGCTGCAAAACTATCAAATCATCGTTTTGTGGGGCTTTGCGGGGGCAATTATTGGGACGTTACCGGCACTTGCTAAAGAATCGACCTTGAAAAGCAAACGGACAACCGGCGACCTGCTTTGGTTCTTCGGCAGTATGGTCATCGGCTTCTTGTTCCTCTATTTTATGGGCGATATCTTAGGAACGATCCCTGCCAATTTCATTGGTTTTGTTATCGCCGGCGGTCTGATCGCGTTAGGTGTTTTGGTTCCTGGCTTGAGTCCTTCAAACCTTTTGCTCGTTCTGGGCCTTTATGATCCGATGTTGAAAGGCTTTAAGAGCTTTGACATCATGGGGGTCTTTCTACCGATCGCCATTGGCGGCTTGGCAGTGATGCTGCTGTTTTCGAAATTGATGGAGTGGCTATTGAGCCATTATCATTCAAAAGTCTATCACTTCATTTTAGGGATCGTTATTGCCTCAACGATATTGATCGTGATTCCTCCGGTGGCAAACTATAGCGGCTTTACTTGGGTAACGGCTGTCATCGGAATTATCTTGTTTGTCTTGGGGGCTTGGTTAGGTCTTTGGATGAGCAAGCTGGAAGAAAAATACAAGTAAATCAAAACGGCACATCGTTTGGCGATGTGCCGTTTTTGTTAGGTAATGATGGGGACAGCTAAGAAGAAGCGTTGGTCGACAGCTGGTAGTAAAAAATATGGGAACGTTTGATAACGATATAATACAGGTTTAAAAACTGTTCTATTTTTGTTGAAAGATTTCCTAGTGTTTGGTATATTGTAGTCTATATAAAGAAGATTTTTTCGTGTGTTACAGTATAGATAATTGTTTGAGGTTTTGAGAAAAAGGAGGGGCAAGCATGCAAGATGCGACCTATTGGGCGGAACAATTGCGGCAAGGAAAAATCAGTTTTGCAGAGCGGGTGGCGATGATCGAAGAAAAAGTCAATCAACAAAATCCGCTTTTGAATGCGCTTGTAACATTTGATCCGCAAGCAGCGATCCAGCATTACGAGCAGCATCTTCAAAAAACGGTTTTTGGGGGACAACCCATGCCGTTAAAAATACTCGGCCAAACCAAAGCAGGGTGGCTAGCAACGTCAGGAGCCAAACTGTTTGCAAATGCACGAGCCAGCCGCACGGCTCATTTTGTCTCTCGTTTAGAAGAGGCAGGCTTTGTGCCGTTAGGGCAAACCAATGCACCAGAATTTGGATTCAAAAATATTACTGATCCAACATTGTATGGGCCTACACGTAATCCGTGGAATCCTGCCTATTCAGCTGGTGGTTCCAGTGGTGGTGCGGCAGCGGCAGTGGCTTCGGGGATGTTTCCGATTGCGGGTGCCAGTGATGGCGGCGGATCGATCCGCATTCCAGCATCCTTTAGCGGATTGATTGGTTTGAAGCCAACCCGTGGTACGATGCCAGTGGGTCCTAGTGAATGGCGTAGCTGGCAAGGCGCTTCCATCAACTTTGCGTTGACGCTTTCCATGCGTGATACGGAACAGTTGTTTTATGCGTTGCGGACGTCACAGCCGACAGCCCCTTATCAGGCACCGCAAGTAGAATGGCATCATCGGCAAGCGAGTCAAAAACCGCGGTTGAAGGTTGCTTTTACTACCGCATCGCCGACCGGTGGCCAAGTGTCTGAAACTGCCATCCAAGCAGTGCGAAGTGCAGCCACATTTTTAGAAAAGCAGGGACATGAAGTCGTTGAAGTGGGCTATCCAGTGGATGGTCAGCAAATGATGACCACCTATTACGCCATGAATGGCGGCGAAACAGCCGCGATGTTTGCTGAGATCAATGCTGCTCGTCAAGTACCGGTCAGACGGGAAGAGATGGAATTGATGACCTGGGCACTTTACCAATATGGCAAAAAACTGTCTGCCGCCGATTACGTTCTTGCCTTGCAGTGGTGGGATCAGCTGGCAGAAAAAATGGAAGAAGTCTTTTCAACCTATGATCTCTTTTTGACCCCGACGACGGCTTTTCCAGCCCCTTTGATCGAGGAAGACTTACAAAGCGATAGCATTCGCCAAAGACTGCATGAGATCGAATCGCTTGGAAAAAGTGCTGCGGGTGAGTTGATCGAAGAAATGTTTGCCAAGAGCTATGCTCTGACACCTTACACTCAATTAGCCAATTTAACGGGGCAGCCAGCCATCAGCTTGCCAACTGCTCTTAGCGAGGAAGGGTTGCCGCTAGGGGTCCAATTTATGGCGTCTAAAGGCAGAGAAGACATACTTTTCCAAGTCGGCTATTTATTTGAAACACAGCAACGATTTCTGTTGCCAAAACAAGGAAACTAAGAGGAGGATATTATGAAACAAGTTAGAAAAGGGAAAATCGTTGCAATGGTTGGCTTTTTAGGTTTATTTGCGGGGGTCCTGTTAAGTGCCTGCAGCAAACCAACGGAAGAAGACACCAGTTTAAGCAAGGTGGAAGAAGCCAAAACATTGGTTGTTGCTACTTCGGGAACCTTGTATCCATCGTCTTACTATAACGATGAAAATGAATTAGTGGGCTATGATGTCGATGTGGCAAAAGAAGTCGCCAAACGATTAGGCGTAGAGATCACATTTAAAGAGTACAATGTCGATGGACAAGTTTCTTCTTTAACACGTGGAGAAGCCGATTTTGCTGCCAACGATTTTGGTTTGACAGATGAACGGGCGGAAAAATTCAGTCTCTCAACGCCTATTAAATACTCGTTCGATAGTATGATCGTGCGTAAAAGTGATGACTCTGGGATTGCTTCTTTAGAAGATTTGGATGGCAAAAAAGCTGCTGGTGAACCGAATACCAGCTACATGCGCTTAGCCGAATCCTATGGGGCAGAATTAGTGACTTACGACAACGCAACGAATGATCAGTATTTGACAGATGTTGCGAATGGTCGAACGGATGTGATCTTGAATGATTATTATTTGCAAAAAATGGCAGTCGCTGCTTTGCCAGATATCCCTGTAAAAATTTTGGAAGATGTCTACTTTAATCCGAATGAAACGGGCTTCTTATTTGTGAAAGATCATCAAGCATTGCAGGAAAAAGTGGATGCTGTTTTAGCAGAAATGAAAGAAGACGGCCGTTTAAAAGAACTTGCGGAAACGTATTTTCAAACCGATATTTCAGTAAAATCTGATCAAGCGATCCAAACGGTTGAAACAGACTAATGTATATTCCAACCCTTGATTTGCCGTTGATGTGGGAGTCATTGCCCTATTTGCTGTCGGGCTTGTCCTATACGGTCGGCATTGCTGTCGTTTCGTTTCTAGGAGGCAACGTATTAGGGATCACAGTCACCTTCTTAGGGATGCTGGAAAACCCCATCATTAAAGGGTTCGTGCGGGGCTACCTCTCATTTCTAAGAGGCGTCCCAGCGTTGGTCTTGTTGTTCCTACTGTATTTTGGCTTGCCTTATCAATTGTCGGCGCTTAGTGCTGCGATCATCTGTTTTACATTGACCAGCAGCGCATTTATCGGGGAAATCTACCGAGGATCAATTGCTGGTGTGGATCGTGGGCAATTTGATGCTGCCTATGCGTTAGGGTTATCCTTTACGAAAACGATGCGTCTGATTATTTTGCCACAAGCCTTTCGTATTTCTGTACCGGCATTGAGTAATGTGGCAATGGATTTGTTGAAAGGAACCTCCTTGGCAGCAATGATCACGATTCCTGATATTTTTCAAAAAGCTAAGATCGTTGGCGGACGAACCTTTGATTACATGTCCATGTATGTGCTAGTTGCCATCATTTATTGGCTGTTGTGCATTTTGATTGAAGCCGGGCAAAAGCGATTAGAACAACATTTTTCAAAACGCTTTGCCTCTAATGAGGCTGTAAGACAATAAAAAAAGAGCCGAGGCTCGATCACTGCAGAAATCACTCTCTTCTTGAATTGATTTCTGCAGTTTTTGTATTTGAAAAGATAGAAGAAAGGAGATTGCCATAGTAAAACAATGACCAAAGGCAAGGAAGATAGAGAAATTTCTGTAATGTCAAACTAGTTTCAGTATGAAAATGGTGCTGACCAAGTTATTTTCCTTCACTTAAACAGTCTATATTTCATTCGTTCGGCTCAAGTGATTCATGGTAAAATAAAGAAAAGCAAATCGAGGAGGGTCCTTATGAAGTATGAATGGCGCAAACTAGAAAAAGAGCTCTATCTTCCCAAAAAACCAACAGTGATCGAGGTGCCAACGTATCAATTTATCAGTTTGAGCGGCAGCGGCAATCCGAATCGACCTGAATTCAGCGAAGAGATCGCCGCTTTATATACGATTTCTTATTCACTCAGGATGGGATTGAAAAAAGGGGCTTTTGGCAATGAACCCTTTGAATACACGGTCTTTCCTTTAGAAGGTGTGTGGACCTCTCTGACAAAGCCAGCCGGTGCCGTCAACAAAGAAGAATTGATCTACAAAATCATGATTCGCCAACCAGAACCAGTCACGGAAACACTGTTTCAAGAACAGCTCTTGGCCGTCAAAGAGAAGAAAGACAATCCAAATCTAGAAAAGCTCATCTTTGAGCGCTATGAAGAAGGATTGTGTCTGCAAGCGATGCATACAGGTTCTTTTGACACTGAAGCGGAAACATTTGCGAAAATGAAGGAGCTGTTAAAACAAGAGCAGTTAGTGATCCGTCCAACGATGGACACGTTCCAGCATCGAGAAATCTATTTGTCTGATCCGCGAAAAGTTTCACCAGATAAAGCCAAAACGGTCCTACGATGGGCAGTAGAAGCAGAGGGTGGGATTCAGTGAATAAAAACTATTTAAGCATCGACATCGGCGGCACGAAAATCAAATCGGCTGTCATTGATCGCTCGGGGAATATTCTGACGCGAGGACGGATGGATACGCCGAAAAATCTTACGGAATTTCTGACAGGGATTGAAACGATCATTGAAGACGTTCATGGGAGCATTCGGGGCATTGCTGTTAGTACTCCAGGAAAAGTCAACCCAGAGACAGGGACGATCTCGTTTGGCGGGGCATTGCCTTTTTTAGATGGAGTCTCCTTAAAACAGCTGCTGGCAAAGTACCAAGTGCCGCTGGCTGTGACCAACGATGGTAAGGCAGCCGCATTAGCTGAATGGTGGCTAGGAAACCTTAAAGGGATTCAAAATGGGGCTGCCATAACATTAGGTACTGGTTTGGGTGGTGGTGTGATCGTTGAAGGAAAACTGATCCAAGGTGCACATTTTCAAGCAGGGGAATTAAGTTTTCTACTAAATGCCACTAAGAGAAGCGATGCTCCAGAAAACGCTGAGCAACCAAATAATCAGGGATTGACCCTGCAGCAATTGGCAGGTTTTAGCGGTTCAGCGGTCGCCATGATTCGCCGCAGCGCCCAACTGCTAGGCTTAGCTGATTTTGCGGATGGCGAAGCAGTTTTTGACGCTATCAATCAAAAAGAGCCATGGGTCTGGGCGCTGTTTACAGCGTATTGCCGAGAAATTGCGTGTGTCATACTCAATGTTCAAGCCGTGATCGACTTAGAGCGCTTCGTGATTGGTGGTGGCATCAGTGCCCAAGCGATCGTGGTGGAAGAAATCGACCGTCAGTATCAGCAACTGCTGGCTAGTTTGCCGATTTTGCAGCAGACCTTGACGAAGCCGGAGATCCAAGCCTGCAAATTTCAAAATGACGCCAATTTATTAGGGGCGCTCTATCATTTCTTTTTGGAACATGAGATGAAATAAAATAGACAAAAAAACTGCCGCGAACCAACGATTCGCAGCAGTTTTTTAGGCTTTTTTCTTGGTGTCTTTGTCTTCGTCACCTAGGTAATCTTTGCTAGTGAAGGCACTGTGGAAGTATTTGCCGTCTTGACCGTAATAGCGGTTGTAGCGCTGCTTGAATTTGCGGAACACGTAAACGACAAGAACTTTTAGCAGACAATAAATCGGGATTCCGAAAATCACCCCAACGATTCCCATCAAATCACCCATCACCAATAAAACAACCAGAATCGTAATAGGATGGATTTTCAATCGGTCACCCATCACACGGGGCACGACTAAATCGCCATGAAGCAGCTGTACAGCAAACCAAGCAATCAAAAACTTAACCAACATCCCGGTGGAGTCTTGTGCGGCAATGAAAAGCCCCGGGAAAAAGACGATAAAAGGTCCGATATAGGGGATGATGCAAAGCAGACCAGCGGCGATCGCCAGAATACTGGCATACTCTAGGCCGATCAAGAGGAAAACGACCCAATAGATCGCCCCTAAAATCAGGGATGAAATGATTTGTCCTTTCAAAAAGGCACCGACTTGTAAGTCAGAGATTTTGACGATTTCATTAAAGTCTTTGCGAAAACGTGGTGGCACTAATGAGAGGACCGAAAAATAAAACTTGTTTGGGTTACGCAATAAGAAAAAGGCAATGATCGGTCCAGTAAACAAAGCAATGAACAAGGTCGAAATGGTTGAAAACAAACTGCTGAGCCCAGCGGCACCAGTTTGCCAATAGTCTCCAATAAAACTCATGATATTACTGGTGATATTTTGTAGTGTGTCTGTAATTTGTGCCATCTCATCTTGAAATGGGGTATTTTCTAAAAAGGCGGTCGCGTTTTTCTCAAAGTCACTGACCAAACTTGGTAAGCTATTGATCAGATCGGTGGTTTGCTGCTCCAAAATCGGATAAAGCTGGAAACCAGCAAAGACGATCAACAAAAGAATCAACAGATAGATCCCAGCAATCGAAGCACTGCGGGGAATTTTTTTCGTTTCCAATTTATCGACCACCGGATTAAACAGATAGTAAAGGATCAGCCCAAATAAAAAGGGTGGGATAATAGCTGTAAGAATGGCTGAAAAGGGTGTAAATAAAAAAGAAATCTGATTTAGCAAAAAGACAGCAACTGCCGACAAGATAATCAGTCCTAAGACATAATAGCTTGTTTTGCCGCCTAAAAAGTGGATCAATCGGTTATTTTTCATAATAAGCCTCGCTTTCTTAGCTACATTATAACGAAAGACCCCTATTCTGTAAAAAAACAACGTACCTTTCGAAAAAACCACGCTCACATTCTCAATATCTTTATAATGAAAGAATATCTTTAATAAGGCGTTGACTGGTGACCTCTTTCTTCAAAACAGACCAAAAAACGCTCCCGTGAGCACAATACAGGAGCGTAAAGGATTATTTGCGCACAGTCGTTAAGGTGCAGCGCCCAACGGCAGTTTTTAACCCGCTAGCTAACCAAATAGTGGCTTGCCAAGTTTGGATACGAGCGCCGATACGATCAGGACTAGCTTCTACGATCAGGGTTCCTTCTTGGGCGGCGGCTAGATGATTGACTTGCAGGTCAACGCCGGCGGCAAAGGCCTCTTCTTGAGCCAAAGCTTGATTGGCACCGATGCTACAGGCGGTCTCGATCAAAACACCGTTAATGCCACCGTGAACGAGACCAAAAGGCTGTTTGTGCTGCGCTTTGATCGGCATCCGTAAACGAACAAAATCGGCTGTTGCTGCTTCTACTTCGATTTCTAAGGCTTCCAGTAAATTCATTTTTTGCTCCTTTTTCTAAGAAAGTTACCATGATTATAGCACGAGTTTTGGTAGAAATAGCCGAAGATCTCAGAAAGTCGGCAACAGGGGGAGAAGTCTTAAGAAATTCCCTTAACCAAAGCAATTTCTAACGAAAAGCGACTAGATATGTGTATAATAGAGCTATGTGAATTGAGGAGGAACAAGTAATGAGAGAATGGAAAACCTTAAAAGAGTACGATGAAATTTTGTTTGAACAACATGGAAAAGTGGCGAAAATCACGATTAACCGCCCAGAAGTCCACAATGCGTTTACACCAAAAACGGTGTTTGAAATGATTGATGCATTTTCGATCAGTCGCGATGAACCAGGCATCGGCGTGATTATCTTGACAGGCGCCGGCGATAAAGCCTTTTGTTCAGGCGGAGACCAAAAAGTCCGTGGTCACGGTGGCTACGTTGGGGAAGATCAGGTTCCTCGCTTAAACGTATTGGATCTGCAACGCTTGATTCGCACGTTACCAAAACCGGTGATCGCCATGGTCAAAGGCTGGTCGATCGGCGGCGGAAATGTTTTACAATTGGTTTGTGATTTAACGATCGCCGCTGATAACGCTAAATTTGGTCAAACTGGACCAAATGTCGGTAGTTTTGATGGTGGCTATGGTTCGGGCTATCTTGCACGGACGATCGGTCATAAAAAAGCCAAGGAAGTTTGGTTCATGACAAAACAATATACCGCCGAAGAAGCATTGGCGATGAACTGGATCAATACAGTCGTTCCTCTTGATCGAGTAGAAGATGAAACGATGGAATGGGCAGAAACGATGCTGCAAAAGAGCCCGTTGGCGTTACGCATGATCAAAGCATCAATGAACGCAGATACGGACGGATTAGCTGGCATTCAGCAATTAGCTGGCGATGCGACCTTATTGTATTACACGATGGATGAAGCCAAAGAAGGTCGTGACGCATTTAAAGAAAAACGTCAACCAGACTTCGACCAATTCCCTAAATTCCCATAATGACTGGGAGTTGGCTGCAAAGGCAAGCACAACTTCATCCAGAACGACCAGCTTTTTATTGGCATGAAAAAAGCTGGTCGTTTGCTGCCTTGCAAAAAGAGGTTTATGCTTACGCTGCTTATTATCAAGCCCAATTCGTTGATCAGCCAAACCGGGTAGCTCTTTTTAGCAATAACTCCCCTGAAATGGTCTTTACGATCCTTGCGTTATGGGAGTTGGGGATCGAAGTCCAGCTGCTGAATACGCGATTGACAGCCGCTGAAATCTCCTTCCAATTGCAAGATGCCCACTGCGACTGGGTGATCGCGGCGGATCAGGCTGCGATTTCGGGTGTTCGCAGCTTGACCTTTGGACAAGCGATCAAACAGGCGGAGGCTTTTGTTGGTTCTGTTGTTCCTTCGTTTGGTCCTAATGAAGCAATCTATCAAGCAGAGCAAGTGGCTTCAATTATGTATACATCTGGTACGACTGGCAATCCCAAGGGTGTGCCCCAAACCTTTGGGAATCATCTAGCAAGTGCCGAAGCGACTCAAAAAAACTTAGCCATCACTAGCGAGGATTGTTGGCTTTGTGCAGTTCCGCTGTATCATATCAGTGGGTTATCAATTCTCTTACGGTCCTTGCGACTTGGGATGAGTGTTCGTTTGTATGAGCGCTTTGATGCTGGAGAAATGGCAAAAGACCTTGAAGCAGGGAAAGGGACGATCGTTTCTTTGGTGGCAAAAATGCTGATAGATTTGCTGCCCTTGGTGCCCCAACAAGGCTTTGATTCGTTGCGTTATATCCTGCTAGGCGGCGGTCCGATTGCCAAAAGTGTATTGGAAAAATGCCAGCAAAATCAGCTTTCTGTGATTCAATCCTATGGGATGACAGAAACCTGCTCACAAGTGGTGGCATTGCCGCCAGAAAAAGCTTCTGAGAAAATCGGCGCCTCTGGGGTTCCCCTGCAAGGTGTCCATTTACGAATTGCGACTGATGGGAAAATGGCAGACCACCAGACTGCTGAAAATACCCAGCCGATCGGAGAGATCCAACTGCAAGGACCTGCGATCACGACTCGTTACTTGAACGATCGCAGTCCACAGCAGTGGGACCAAGAGGGCTGGTTTGCCACAGGAGATCTAGGTTATCTTGATCAAGAGGGCTTTTTGTATGTAGTCAGTCGTGCAAGCGAACTGATCATATCTGGTGGAGAAAACATCTATCCCGCAGAAGTGGAGCAAGCCTTGTTGCAGCATCCAGCGGTCAAAGAGGCAGCTGTGGTGGGGGAGCCAGACGAGGAGTGGGGACAATCTGTCGCGGCTTATTTAACGTTAAATGAACCGATCCACTTCCAAGCTTTATTGGATACGTTAGAAGGGCAGATCGCCCACTATAAATTTCCGCGCCGCTTTTATCACGTGCGAGAAATGCCGCGCACAGCAAGCGGTAAAGTTTTAAAAAGGCTATTGCTGAGTGAAGAAAGAGTGAACTACATTGAACAGCAAATCAACAAGTAATTATGAGGCAGCGATCGCTGCCGGGAAAACCTATTTGAGTGAGTATCAACCTATAGAAAGGTGTGACTTACTGGCTCTTTATGCAGCGGCACAAGAATATCGAGGGGAACGCTATTTCTGGCGTACTCCTGATGAAACGACTAGTATGGTAGGGTTGGGTTGGTTAGCCACTTTTTCGCAACCCAAACTTGCAGACTTTTCAGAAGTCCGCTCTCTCTTAAAGCAAGCCCACTATCAACCAGAGGCACCTTTTCAGGCGCAGTTAGTTGGCGGTTTTGCTTTTGATGAACAGGCAGAAGTCAGTCAGGATTGGGCTGAGCTAGGTGCTGGTCTCTTTGCGTTGCCAGAAATACTGGTCAGCAAAACTGGCGATCAGTGTGGCGTCGTTTATACAGTAGCCGCTTCTTCCGAGAAACAACGACAACAAAAAGTCGCTGCCTTACAGGAAAAAGTCGCAAGCTGGTTGCAGGCCAATTCGGACAAGAGTCTTGTAGCAGAAACGCCTGCTTTTCAGGCACAAGAGGAACTAGAGGTGACCCAATGGCTGCAAGCGGTCGAAGAGACAGTGGCAGCCATTCGCTCAACTGAAACACCGTTGAAAAAAGTGGTTCTGGCAAGACGAATGAAGGTAGAAACGAAGCAGTCGATCATTAGTGCTGCGGTGTTGCAACGGTTGGCGCAACAGCAGCCGAATACCTATCTTTTTGCCATCGAACATGGGGGCCATGTTTTTGCTGGTGCGACGCCAGAACGCTTGCTAAAAGCGACTGTCGATCAGTTTGAAACGGTGAGTATCGCAGGTTCCGCACCAAGAGGCAAAACCAAAGATGAAGATGAGGCACTGGCACAAGCCCTCTTAGCGGACGCAAAAAATACCCATGAACATCAAGTAGTTGTCGATCGCTTAGAAACGGCATTGGCCACTTTGTTAGCTGACGGCTTTCAATCAGAAGCCCGTTCCGTGATCAAAAATCGTGACATTCAGCATTTGTTTGTTCCTTTAGCAGGGCAAAGAAAGGCAGGAGTCAACTTTCTGACCGCCGTGCAAAAACTACACCCGACCCCAGCATTGGGGGGAGAACCGAAAGAAGCAGCCGTCTCATGGATTCGTACCCATGAACCAGCCAGCAGAGGGATGTACGGTGGACCGATCGGTTGGTTGGGTATTCAAGAAGATATTGGCGAGTTTGCTGTGGCGATCCGCTCAGGATTCTTTAGCGGCAATCAAGCAACGCTGTATGCGGGCTGTGGGATCGTTGCCGATTCAGATGCGGAATCCGAACGTCAAGAAACACGGTTAAAATTTCAACCGATGAGGAGAGGGATCTTAGGAGATGAATAACCAGACAGTCATGACAGACTATTTACTAGCGGCGATCCAAGGACTAAAAGCAGCGGGTGCGAAGCGAGCAGTCATTAGTCCCGGTTCACGCTCCACGCCATTGGCGCTACTATTGCATCGTGATCCTGAGATCACCTGTACGGTGGCTGTCGATGAACGTTCGGCTGCTTTTTTTGCTTTAGGGATGTCCAAAGTTGATCTCCAGCCAACGATCTTACTGTGTACTTCTGGAACTGCAGCAGCCAATTATTATCCAGCTGTTTGTGAAGCAGAAGCTACCAACTTGCCACTGATCGTCTTAACGGCTGATCGCCCACCAGAACTGCGGGGCGTTGGGGCGCCACAGGCAATGGATCAACAGAATTTGTATGCCTCTCATGTCAAAAAGATGGTAGAGATGACGGTGCCAGAAAACGATCCTGCTTTGTTGCGTTATAGTTTTTGGCAAGCTGCAACTTGCACGATCGAAGCGCAAAAACAGCCGAAAGGCCCTGTCCAAATCAACTTTCCATTACGGGAGCCGCTGTTGCCTGACTTTAGTCGCCAATGCAGTATGCAGCAAGACGTGAGCTATCTGGCACCACAACAAGAGCTGCCAGCAGAGATGATCACCCAGCTAGCCCCTTACTTTGAGAAAAAAGGTATTCTGATTGCTGGAGAAAGCCTTACGATCGAAGAAGCGCAGCAGTTGCTGGCTTTTTCGGAGAAATTAGGCTGGCCGATCGTCGGCGATCCATTGACCAATCTGGCGACAGCCGGTACCAAAGTAGGAACATTTATCAGTCAAGCCGATCTTGTTTTCCCGCAATTGACTTCTGCCTTCCAACCAGAAGTGGTCGTGCGTTTTGGTCGCTTACCAGTCACTAAAAATGTCCTATTATGGTTGAACAAAGCAGCGGATACGACGACGTGGCTCTTTGTTGATCCATCGGGGCAGTGGCAAGATCAGCTGCATCGGGCAAACTATTTGATCGAAACAGCGATCAGCACTTTCGTGGCGGCCATCACCCAGTTGCCGATCGTCAAACATACGGCGTGGCAACAACAATGGCAAGCACTTCAAGCGCGGGCAGATCAGGTGATTGCTGCAAGTCCCCAGTTGCAACAATGGGATGAGAGCAGCGCTGTGCGCATGCTCCAACAATGTTTGCCTGAAGAAGCGCAAATTCTTTTGGCAAACAGCAATGCGATCCGTTTTTTTGATCGCTACGGCAGCAAAACTACCTCCACTTATCGCGTGTATGGAAACCGGGGCGTCAATGGGATCGACGGCCTTGTCTCGACCGTGGCTGGGATTGCTTCCGCCAGTCAAAAGCCTACCTACTTGTTGATTGGTGATTTAGCGTTGTACCATGATATGAACGGCCTACAACTACTGCGCCAGTATCAATTGCCAGTAACGATCATTTTACTGAATAATAACGGTGGTGGGATTTTTTCCTTTTTGTCACAAAACACCTTAGAACCAAACGACTTTGTCCCGCTCTTTGGTACTCCGTTAGATCTTGAGTTTCAAAAAGTGGCGGCCTTATATGAGGCAGATTGGCACACACCGACCTCTTTGCTAGAGTTTCAAACGATTTTAACGGAAACAAGTCAACAGCCGCACTTTCAAATAATCGAAGTGAAGGGTGAGCAAAAAGATCCGGTCAACACTTGGCAAGCACTCCAACAGCAGTTTAGCGAGGCAGGAGCGCAGCAATGAAGGACACGATAAATGGCGTCAGTTATTTTTATCAGTGGCTGCAGCCGTATCGACCATCCTTACCAACCCTTGTGGCATTGCATGGCTTCACGGGTTCTTCGGAAAGCTTTCGACCGGTTTTTGCAGAGGAAGGTTTTTACAATGTATTGGCAATCGATTTGATTGGACATGGACGTTCATCGATTTATGTCCATCCCATGCGTTATGAACTTCCTTTACTGGTGGAGGATCTCGCACACCTTTTAGCGAAGTTAGGGATTGAACGTTATGGCCTGTATGGCTACTCGATGGGGGCGCGAATCGCACTTGTCTGGGCGGTCATGGAACCAACGGCAGTGACCCATCTTTTGCTTGAGAGTGGTTCACCTGGGTTAGCTGATCCAGCGGAACGACTCGCTCGTCAGCGGCACGATCGTCGCTTAGCGTTGCGCTTACTAAGGGAGCCTTTGGTCGATTTTGTCGATTACTGGCAAGAACTGCCGTTGTTTGCTAGTCAAAAGGAGCTACCTTTAGCGCAGCAGGCTGCTGTACGGCAAGGACGCTTGCAGCAAAACAAATTTGGCTTGGCAGTAAGCTTGATTTACGGTGGTACTGGCAAACAGCCAAGCTGTTGGTCGGCACTTCCGCAGCTAGCTTGTGAAATTCTTTATTTAGCGGGGGAAAAAGATGTAAAGTTTCGTAAAATCGCCCACCAAATGAAGCAGCTGCAACCAGAGATGACCATCAAAGTCGTTGCTAATGCTGGACATTGTATCCATTTAGAACAGCCGACACAGGTTCGTCATGAAATCGATCAATGGTTTGTAAAAGGATCGGGGCCACAGTCAGCTGATTGACAAGGAGAGAACGCAATGAAGATTGAAAAAATTGAACGCATCGCCTGTCGCTTGCCCCTCAAACAACCCTTTGTGACAAGTTATGGACAATTAACAGAAAAAGCTTTTGATCTTTATTTGGTGACGACAGAGGATAAAACGATGGGCATCGGTGAATTGGTCGCTTTTGAGCAGCCAGATTACATTGAAGAAACCCTCTTTTCTGCTCGACAAGTGATTGAAACAGCACTGATCCCATTATTGATTGACCAAGAGATCGAGCATCCGCAAGAAGTTTGTCAACTGTTTCAAACGGTCCAAGGAAACTACATGGCAAAATCGGCTTTGGAAACAGCGATTTGGGATCTATATGGCAAGCAAACGCATCAAAGTGTGAAAGAGCTGTATACCGCAACCCGACCGAGTGTCGTTGTTGGCGTTAGTCTTGGCATACAAGACTCTGTCGAAAAACTAGTGGCTCTTGTTGCCGATTATGTCGCCCAAGGGTATCAACGAATCAAATTAAAAATCAAGCCTGGGCAAGATCTGGTACCCTTGCGAGCGATTCGACAAGCCTTTCCAGAATTGCTTTTGATGGCAGATGCAAACGGAGCCTATCAGAGTGAGCCAGAACGCATTTTGGCACTTGATGACTTAGGCTTGGTGATGATCGAGCAACCACTTAAGGTACGAGATCTGGTGGGGCACAGTCAGCTGCAGCGGCAGATGAAGACGCCTCTATGTTTGGATGAAGATATTCGATCGGCAGAAGACGTCGATACCGTCGCAGCCCTGGACAGCTGCCGTGCGATCAACCTGAAAATCCCCCGTGTCGGTGGGATCACCGAAGCCTTGCGAATCCTTGATCGATGTCAAACTCATGGACTACTCGTTTGGTTAGGCGGCATGTTTGAGTCTGGTGTGGGACGAGCCATGAATTTGCAATTTGCGAGTCAAGATATTTTCCATTTTCCTGGCGATCTTTCCGCTTCTGATCGTTACTTTTATGATGATGTCATTACACAGCCTGCAACTTTGCATGAAGGCAAGCTGCTGGTACCTGATGGAAAGGGCTTTGGCATCACGTTAGCAGAAACAAAGCTAAGTCAGTATGGGCAACCTAAAGAATGCATCTACTCAAGAAAACGATCAGCGAAAGAATAACATCAGCAAAGAAAAAACAGCGAAAGCAAAAGAAATGGCCAGCAGGGAAATCTGCGGGCCGTTTCTTTTGCTTTATTCTGCGTTTTTGAATTCTTTTTCAATTTGTAGTCGTTGGACTTTCATGGTTGCTGTTCGTGGGATATCTTCGTAGTCGCGTAAAATTGGCTGATTGAGGTGAGGGAGATCTTCCACCATTTTCCACCAAGCATCCCAATCCATTTGACGATTTGGTGCTAAAGCAATGATTGGTTGCGGTGAGTTTTCTTTGTCGCGAACGATCACGACTTCGGCAAGGAAGTCTAAATGATCCAGCAAAAGGTCTTCCAAGGCAAGATTGCTTTCAATATTTTTGATCAAGTCCACTTGACGGTCTTTTAAGTAAAGATGTCCCTGATCATCCATCATGCCGTAATCACCACTGTCCCACCAAGCGCCATAGACATTGTCAGCAAAACGCTGATCTTCTTTATAATAGGTCAACGCGCGTCCTTTTGAAAGGAAATGGATGTGCCCATCGGTATTGGCTGGCAGCTCGTTTCCCTCGGCATCGGCGATCCGTGCTCTCGTTAAGTCCTCCAGACCGACACCCATATCACGGGCATCGTTGGTAGCGATGCTTTCTAAGGTATGTGCTTTTAGGATCATTGGCCCGCATTCACTTTGGCCATAGACTTGTAAAAAGAGTGCTTCTTTTGTTGCTGAAGTATTTAAAAAAGTCGCCATTGTTTGATTGTTGATGGCATCAAAGGTTGAGTGATAGTAACGAATATTGGCAAAAGCATCTGGTTGTTCTTTTGCCACAAAGCTCCATTGGACAAAATTGTTTGGATGAGTTTCCAAAGCAATCGGTGGATATTCTTTTAACATGCCTACGACATGAGCGCCGTTGGCATTGGCTAATGGCATCATCGGAAAGCCCATCGCCATCAAGGAGGAGATACCGATATTGAAGCGGGAGTGCACCGGTGAAATATGGAACGCAATTAAATCAGAGTCAGCTTTGGTGCGATCGATCTTGGTGAAGATCGTTTTTTGCCATTTTGTCCGCCAGCCCATGGAGTTTGCTGAATGACAAATCAATTTTGGAATACCCGTCGTTCCAGAAGTATGGGTCATATAGGAAATTTGATCCACCGGTAATTCAGTTTGTTCCACTGGTTCCGCTGGCTGCTGCAGCAAATGGCGAACAGCGATCTGTTTGTCAGTACTGCTATTTTTCACTTGTGCGACGCGGCCTTCGGTTTCTTCATCAAATAAGATGTAAGGATCTTCTAAGCGATCCACAAACACTTCGATGGTTTCAGCAGGAAAATGATAGGAGATCATAGCAGGAACGGCACCAAGGTAAGAAGCAGCCGTTGCTAACAAATACGTATCGAATTTTGAAGATTTATACAGAATGATTTTATCTCCTGCTTGCACGCCAAGTGAGGCAAGTTGATAAGCACGCTTTAAAATCATTTCATGGCTCGAACGGTAGGTACTACGATAGCCAAGCTCAGGAAATGCTGGCAACACTTCATCATGAATGATGGGGGTGTCAGGAAACGTCTCAGCAGCTTCGCGATAATTGGTGTATAGATTCAATGGACGATAGTCTAAAATGGACAAATAGAACACTCCTTTAAAAGTTCGTGAAAAACTTCATTTGATTTCTCCATTTTAGCACAGGAATTCCTCGATACAATAGATATTTTGTGTTTTTTATTTATTTCTAAAAAATCATCCGGGCAAAGACTTTCGAAGAATGAATGACTGTGATGTGTTATCATTCATTCCTCGTACTAAGCGGAAAAAGTGCATAATCAACGAGTGTATTTTGCTACAAAATCTTCGATTGGGAGGCGAAAGTCTAAATAGCGTGCTTTTAATTCTGCACGATTCCAATTCCACCAAGCGATTTCTTGCAAAGCAGTGATCGTTTCTGGATCAAAGCGGTATTTGATCACTTTTGCTGGAACCCCGCCGACGATCGCATAAGGCGGCACATCTTTGGTTACGACTGCGTTTGAGGCGATCACGGCACCATCACCGACGGTCAAACCAGATTGGATCACGGCACCGTGGCCGATCCAGACATCATTGCCAATGACAGTCGTTTTTGCTTTGCGTTTTTCTAAGAAGAACTCGTCCTTTGGCGCAAATCCATAGCCTTCGCCATTATAGGCAAAAAGATGCTGACTAGGGCGTTCATAGGGATGATTGGTAGGGCCGATGCGGACCATCGCTGCGATACTGATAAAACGTCCTAATTGGCTGTTCTGAATAAAGCAATATTGCCCCGTATAGGTATAATTGCCGATGGAAGAATGATCAATGTGATTGGCTTCGCCAATTTCGACATAGTCTCCTAAAGTTGTGTCTTGAAGCTGCGAGTCTTTGCCAACGATCGGCTGTTCATCTGGAAAATTTGTGATCGATAGGTGCATAGAAATCATCCTCTCTTGCGTATTGCTATCATTTTACCGCACTTTTTTGTACTATTTGACTAATACGCACTAAAGACAAAAGGAGGTCTGCTTTATGGAGACGATTTATCAGTTAGATAAGATGACCGAAACGATAGCTAAGCGAGCAATCAAAAAAGGATACTCGTTAAAAAATCAAGCGGCCCCAGAGGCGCTGTTTGTGCGCAGTTCAACGGTTCCTAACGAATTGATCACACCAGAATTAGCTGTGATCGCTCGCTCAGGAACAGGCACCAATACGATCGATTTGGCACGGTGTACTCAAAATGGCACAGTAGTTTTCAATAGTCCTGGTGTCAATGCCAATGCAGTCAAAGAGTTGGTGCTATCCAATTTATTTCTCAGCGTCCGCCCCTTATTCAAAGCGATCCAGACGGTAGCCGATTTGCAAGAAGAACTAACGTCCGGTCAAATTGAAGCAGAAGAGGTGTTGAAGGTAGCTGAAGAACGGCGAAAAGAAGTGATTGGCGAAGAATTAGCTGGAAAAACCATCGGTATTTTAGGGTTAGGAGAGATCGGTGAACGGGTGGCAAAAGCCTGTCATCAGCTAGGGATGGAGGTTTTGGGCTATGCCCGAACGAAGAAAGCAGCACACGATTACGAGCAAGTCAGTGACCTGCAAATGCTGTTGACCGAATCAGATTTTGTAGTGGTCTTGCTCCCTTTAAGTCAAGAGACCAAAGGCATGCTGAATCGACAAACGATTCAGCAGATGAAAAAAAATGCAGTGTTGATGAATTTTGGTCGCGGGGAAATCGTGGAAGAAGCAGCCGTCTTAGAAGCATTAGCCAAAAATCAGCTCAAACAATACATCACTGATTTTCCTAGTGCGGGCTTGATCGGACAACCGAAAGTGTTGTGTTATCCGCATATCGGCGGCAGTACTACCAATGCCTTGGAAAAGGGGGATCACGTAGTTTTTGATCGCATGCATGTCTATTTACGCGCTGGGACGATTCAAGAATCGGTCAATTTCCCCCATGCAGAGTTGCCTTTTTTGGCACCGTATCGCTTAGCGCTGTTTTATCACGACAAGCCTGGTGCTTTTGCCCCATTATTGCGGATCATTTCTGAAGCAGGCGTGGATATCGATAATTTGGCGAGTGAGAGAAAAGCCGGAGTTGCCTATACTTTGATTGATCTTGATGAGACAAATGAAACACTGCTGCAAGATCTACAGCAGCAGATACAGCAAGAAACAGCGATCATTCGTGCCCGCTTGATCAAAAATTCGCGAACCAGTGAATAGTTGCCACCAACAATGTTTCTTGTTATGATGAAAAAAAAGTAAAGGAAGTTCATCATGACGAATAAGTTTCAAGATAAAAAGAAGGTCGCTTTGCCTCGTTATCAGCAGATTGCCGTAGCGATCGCGGAACGAATCGTTGAAAATCGCTACCAAGTTGGGCAAAAGATCCATGCACGCTCAACGTTAGCCAGCAATTTCAATGTCTCTCCTGAAACAGCCCGCAAAGCGATCAATGTATTAGTTGATTTAGAAATCATGGACGTCCGTCATGGCAGCGGCGCCTATATTGCTTCAAAGGAAAAAGCACAGGCCTTTGTGGAACAATACCAAGATGTGCAGTCGATCCAAGAAATTAGACAAGATATTTTAGACAGTGTGGAGCGGCAGCAGCAAGAGCTGGATAATTTTTCTGACTTGTTGAACACGCTAGTGCAGCAAACCAAAAAGGTACACCACATGAGTCCATTTGTGCCCTTTGAGCTTCAGCTGACGGAACAGGCGCAGCATTTGGAAAAAAGTATCAACGAATTGAATGTTTGGCAGGCAACAGGGGCGACGATCATCGCGATCCAAACAACCGAAGAATTGTTGTTGTCACCGGGACCTTATGCGAAATTCAGTGCAGGCAATACGATTTATTTTGTCGGGAATGAATTGGCGTTGCAGCGCATGACCAATTTCTTCTATCCAACGGACCATTCAGCGTAATTCTTTTTCCTGATTCCCATGCTTTTTTTGCAAAAGAAAAAGCATTGGGAAATTTTTTTTGACAAAGTGACCACATCTTGTTAAGATAGTATGGTCACTTTCGTGAAATTTTTCAGAAAAAGGAGTATTAATCATTTGAGTAAAGTTAAAGTGGAACACTTAACCAAAATCTTCGGTAAGAAAAAGCAGCAAGCTCTTGCCATGGTCAAAGAACAACGCAGCAAAAACGAGATTTTAGAAAAAACGGGTGCCACCGTTGGGGTCTATGATGTGAACTTTGAAGTCAACGAAGGCGAGATTTTCGTCATCATGGGCCTTTCTGGAAGCGGGAAGTCAACATTGATTCGACTATTGAATCGATTGATCGAGCCGTCTGGCGGAGATATTTACATAGATGGCGTGGATGTTGCCAAAATGAGTAAAGAGGAACTACGAGAAGTTCGCCGTCACAAAATCAACATGGTTTTCCAAAGCTTTGGCCTTTTCCCTCATCGGACAATTTTAGAGAACACAGAATACGGACTAGAAGTCCGTGGGGTCTCGAAAGAAGAACGAACAGCGAAAGCGGAAAAAGCGTTAGAAAACTCAGGATTGCTTTCTTTTAAAGACCAATACCCTGACCAGCTGTCTGGAGGGATGCAACAGCGTGTGGGACTTGCCCGTGCGTTAGCCAATGATCCAGAGATCCTCTTGATGGATGAGGCCTTTTCAGCATTAGATCCGCTGATTCGCCGTGAAATGCAAGATGAACTTTTAGAATTGCAAGCCAATGTTCAAAAAACGATTATCTTTATCACCCATGATTTGAACGAGGCCTTGCGGATCGGTGACCGGATCGCTTTAATGAAAGATGGTCAGATCATGCAGATCGGTACAGGAGAAGATATTTTGACGAATCCTGCCAACCAATACGTGCGTGATTTCGTGGAAGATGTCGATCGTTCCAAAGTCTTGACTGCGCAAAACATCATGGTCCCAGCATTGACGACGAACATCGAGATCGATGGACCAAGCGTAGCATTGAACCGGATGCGGAAAGAAGAAGTCAGCATGCTGTTAGCCGTCGACAAACGTCGTCACCTAAAAGGAAGCCTGACAGCCGAGTCTGCTCGTGAGGCACGGAAAAACAATCTGACCTTGAAGGAAGTTATTGATAAAAATGTTAAAAAGATCGATAAAGATATGCTGGTAACGGATATCTTCAATTTGATCTATGATTCGCCTACACCTTTAGCCGTGGTAGAAAACGATCGTTTGATCGGAGTCGTGATCCGCGGAAGTGTGATTGAAGCATTGGCTGAGACTGATTCAGCCGCTCAAGCAGAGGAAGGGGTAGTGACAAATGGATAATTTCTTACAACATACGATTCCGGTGGCTGATTGGGTCGAAAACTTTACTGATTGGCTAACAGGAACTTTCAGTGGATTGTTTTCAGCCTTACAGTCTTTCGGACAATTTATCATGGACGCTATTACAAATGTATTACTGTTTGTACCACCGTTATTAATGATCGTCTTATTGACGGCTGCTGCCTTTTTCGTTTCACGCAAAAAATTCGGCTTGCCAGCTTTTACTTTTGTCGGGTTGCTGTTCATCTATAACCAAGGGTTATGGACAGACTTGATGAACACCGTCACGTTGGTCTTATTGTCGAGTTTGGTTTCGATCATCATTGGGATTCCACTAGGAATCTTAATGGCGAAAAGCGAAAAAGCGCAAAGTATCGTGACGCCGATCTTAGACTTTATGCAAACGATGCCTGGTTTCGTTTATTTGATTCCTGCGGTTGCTTTCTTTGGGATCGGGATGGTTCCTGGGGTCTTCGCCTCAGTGATCTTTGCTCTACCACCAACCGTTCGGATGACGAACTTAGGGATTCGCCAAATTTCTCGTGAATTGGTGGAAGCCTCTGATTCCTTCGGTGGGACTGGCTGGCAAAAACTGATCAAATTAGAATTGCCACTAGCCAAAAGCACTATTTTGGCTGGGGTCAACCAAACCACGATGCTGGCATTATCAATGGTCGTGATCGCGTCAATGATCGGTGCTCCTGGGTTAGGGCGCGGCGTCTTGTCCGCCTTGCAACGAGCACAAGTCGGTAACGGATTTGTCAGTGGGGTATCCTTAGTTATTTTGGCGATCATCATGGATCGCTTTACCCAGAATTTGAATCGTTCGGCACATCAAAAAGCAGCCAGCAAGACAAGTCGCAAACAAAAACGTCTTTTTGGCGGGATTGCTGCAGCGGCAGTCGTTGCTTTGATTGGAGCATCGTTTGCCTTTGGAAATGTTTCTGACAGCAAAGGCACGGTGAACTTGGCGTATGTCGAATGGGATACGGAAGTTGCATCTACCCATGTGGTGGCAGAAGTTTTGTCGCAAATGGGCTACGAAGTCAATACGACGCCTTTGGATAATGCCATCATGTGGGAATCGGTGGCAAAAGGGGAAGTTGACGGGATGGTCGCTGCTTGGCTGCCATCTACGCATCAATCCCAGTATGAACAGTACCAAGACCAAGTTGAAAACTTAGGTCCTAACTTAGAGGGGGCAAAACTGGGGATCGTTGTACCAAGTTATATGGATGTAGATTCCATCGCAGACCTTTCTGACGAAGCTGGAAAAACCATCACTGGTATCGAACCAGGCGCTGGTGTCGTAAATGCAGCGGAAAATACGGTTGCAACGTATGACAACCTTTCCGATTGGAATGTCGCTACCTCTTCTTCAGGAGCGATGACAGTGGCATTAGGCCAAGCCATCAAGAACCAAGATGAGATCGTTATTACTGGCTGGTCTCCACATTGGATGTTTGCGAAATATGATCTGAAATATCTGGATGATCCAGAAGGAACAATGGGTGAAGCAGAAAGCATCAACACTGTTGTACGCCAAGGATTAGCAGATGACATGCCAGAAGTCTACGAAGTACTTGATCGTTTCAACTGGACACAAGAAGACATGGAAGAAGTCATGTTAGCAATCAATGACGGAACGTCAGCCGAAGATGCAGCCAAAGATTGGGTAGCCAATCACCCAGAAGAAGTTGCTGCTTGGACGAACTGATGTCTAAAAAAAGAACGACCGCAGATTGAAGCGGTCGTTCTTTTTGTTGTTTAAAATACTTAGATTCATGACGAAAGACGAGGGGATGATTTTTGCAAAAGACGGAGCTTTTGCGCAGGTTAAGCAAAACGATGGAAAATCGGCTGCATCTGTTCAAACGTACAGAGCTTAGTAAATCCTAATGACCGTAAAAGATCTTGTCCCTCTTTGATTTGAAACCCGAGCTGCTCTGGTTTATGACTGTCGCTGCCGATGGTTATCATGCTTCCCCCCAAGTCACGATAAAGCTTGAGGATCTCGATCGATGGCGTATACCCGTTGATTCCGTAACGGTGGGAAGAGGTATTCAGTTCAATGCCTTTGCCATTTTTGATCACGACTTTCAAGATCTCTGCGATTTGTTCTTTCGTTTGTTCAAAAGCGTCCTTCTCTTTATCTAAATAACGACGAATCAAATCCATATGGGCTAAGACGGAATACTCTTTATATGTCGTGACTAGCTGATACATTTCATCATAATAGCGCTCGTAGCATTCCTGTTGGCTGCGTCCTTTTTGAAATTCTCCAGTCCAAAATTCTTGATCGTCTACCTGATGAACGGAAAGTAAAATGAAGTCAAAGGGATGCGAATGATAAAGACGGGTAAATTGTGGGATCGTGTGCATTTGTATCCCAAATTCCAGCCCAGTTTTTAGCTTGATTTGGTCACTGTATGTTTCTTTTAAGCGTGCCAGTTCGTTAAAATACAAGTCGTAGTAGACATTTTTTACAACTTTATTGGCCCCGACGAGGTACGTATCCGTCGCTTGCCAGTCTTCTTTGACTCCATAATCCACATGATCGGTAAAGCAGATTTCTGCTAAGCCTAGTTTAATGGCGTCTTTGACTACATCTTCCATCAAATACCAAGAATCATCGCTGTAATCACTATGGACGTGATAGTCTGTAAAAATCATGGCGTCTCCTTTTGTTTCGTTATTTTTGCTGCTTCTGCCAGTCTGCTCGTTTTTGATGATAGAGCTGGGCGGCAGTTTCCCAATGTTCTTTGTCAGCCGGCTGAATCTCACGGATCACACGGGCTGGATTGCCGCCGACGATCGTATTCGGCGGCACATCTTTTGTGACGACGGAACCAGCAGCGACGATGGCATGTTTGGCGATCGTGACACCTGGTAAAATCGTACTATTGCCCCCGATCCAAACGTAATCTTCGACGGTGATCGGTAGGCCAAATTCCAAATCTTGACTGCGGACCACAGAATCGATTGGATGACCGGCGGTATAGAAGCTGACCCGTGGTCCCACCATCACATGATCACCAATCAGAATCTTATTGACATCTAAAAAAATGCAATCCATATTGGCATAAAAGTGATCACCAATCTCAACATGGCGACCATAATCAACATAAAGGGGTGGTTGGACAAAGCAATGCTGCCCAAATTTGCCAAAGAGTGCTTTTTCTTTGGCGATGATTCGTTCTTGGTCATCGACTGGTAAGTGGTTGATTTCCTGGGCACGTTTTTTTCCCTCCGCTGAACCATTCTCAGGGAGAATGCCAGAAGCTTGATACAATTGACCAGCCAACATCGCTTGATAATCAAAGTCTTCTTTCATTGCAAAATCCTTTCTAAGACGGTAAATCGTCGGTGGTTAATTCAATCAAATTGCCTTCGGGGTCTTGGATAACTGCTTCATAATAGCCATCGCCTGTTGTACGAGGACCATTTAAAAGAGGGTAGCCATCTTCAACAAACCGTTGAGCGTATCGATCGACGTCAGCTTGATCACCAACTGCAATCGCAAGGTGAGTGTAGCCTAAGCTTTCGCTGATACGAGGGCTTAAAAATTTCTTGGTCGTTAATTCTAACCGACTTCCAGAATCAAAGGTCAAAAAATAGGACTGAAAGCCTGTTTTCGGATTATGGTATTTTGGGTTGCTGACCGCCTGAAAGTAGGTTTCATAAAATGTCCTCATTTTTTCCAAATCATTGACATATAGTGCGATGTGTTCAATTTTCATTATCGACAACTCCTTTAATAAGCAACATAGATCGTTTTTTTTTGAACTTAGTAAACTTTGTTTAATAAGTTGCTTCTATTATACCTTTGTTAACAAAATTAATAAAGGTATATTCCCAGCTTTTTATCTGTTAAAATAGGAGCGTTGAGGGGGAGAAAAATGAAAGCTTATCAGTCAACGACCATTAAATTACATAATCAGGCAGTATTGCTGGATTTGCTAAAACAGCAGCAAGCGCCTATGACCAAGCGCCAACTGGCAGATGCCTCTCAATTAAGCGTGGTAACGATCAACAAGCTGCTTCCTGAATTGATTGAAAAGCAGTTGCTTTTGACGACGGATCAACCGCAACGAACGGGAGGACGTCAAGCTGCGGCTTACCAGTACAATGCGCAACGGACACTGTTGTTGATCATTCAGTTTATCGAAGAAGACCAGCAGATCGTGATTCGTTTTTCAGTCGTCGATCTCGTCGGGAACATTTTGCATCATGAGCAGTCAGCAGAGGGCCGATTGCCGCAGTTCTTGCAAGTGATTCGTCAGATAAAACAGGAATACCCGAAAATCAGCTTGGCAGTCGTGGGAATTCCTGGTGTGGAAATTGCTGGAAGACTGAAGATCATGGATGCTCCAGCATTTAAGGACATGGCGCTAGGGGAATTGATTGAAAAGGAGATCGCTGTAAAAACGCTTATTGAGAATGACGTGAATGCTGCGGTATTTCATTTCAAAGAAGAGAAAAAAATCGTGGCTGGCATTTATTTTCCGAAAAATTATCCGCCAGGTGCGGGACTGGTCATCGACCAACAGCTCTTTAAAGGAGCCAACCATTTAAGTGGCGAAATCAAGCATTTGCCGCATCTCTACACGGCTTCTTACCCTTTGGCAACAGAGGCGATCCCAGAACAAGTGACTGCTACTCTTCAAGCGATCGTGGCAGTGACGGACCCGCATCAAGTCATTTTGTTTTTGCCCTCTGAATGGCAGGCGCTCGTGTCGCGCTCCTTTTTGGAAAAGCAGCTGGCAGCAGTGTTTCAATATGGCGTCTTGCCAAAATTACACTTTTCCGATCAGTTTTCAGAAAATTATTTGGCTGGGTTGATCACGATGGGAATCGAAGCAGCTGGCTTAGGGCTTTGATTCCCAGCATTCAACTGGTACTGAGGACAAAAACTGCCGCTGCTTCCTTTATTCAGAAGTAGCAGCAGTTTTTTTGAAAATACGAGAACTCACAGCTTGGCGAGTTTCTGTGCTTTTTCGGTATTCGCAAAATGCAGTTTGGCATATTGGCCTAATAGTGCTATGCCACCTTGCTGCAGTAATTTTGCTGCAACTTGATCAGCAGCTGCGTGGGCGCCAGAAGGCAAGCGCAAACCGACTTCTTTAGAGGCTGCATCTAATTCATCCAAAAAGACTGTACGACATAAAATAGAGGCTGCCGCTACTGCTAAATGATATTGTTCACCTTTCGTCGCAAAATAGAGCTTTTCAGTGACCGCTACTTGTTCCGACTTTAAATAGGTGCGATAATTTTTTTCGCTCGTGAACTGATCGATCAAAATGGCATCTGGTGTCTCAGGAGCAATCTTTTGCAAAAGCAAACGAATGGCTTGATTATGCAAAGCAACTTTCATTCGGACTGTGTTGTATTTTGGTTGGATCTCGTTGTATTTGCTGGGCGTGACGGTGAGCAATTGGTAAGGAACCAATTCTTTGATTTTCGGCGCCATCTTACGGATCTCTGGATCTGTCAGCATTTTTGAGTCCTTGACTCCTAAAGCTTTCAGCTGTGGTAATTGCTCTTTTTTTGCATAGACGGCACAGACCACCAAAGGACCGAAATAACTGCCATTACCGACCTCGTCACTGCCGACGACGCTTTTTTCGCTAAATCCTGCTGGCAACGCAGTGGATGAAACAGTCGCTTTTTTCTTATCTGGTACAGCACTTGCCGTATCGCCCCATAAGGAAGCTTCTTTTTCAGCAGTCGCTCCTTGGAACATGACTTTTCCTGACGTATAAGCAGTGATCGTCGTTGGCCCTTTTTTGGCGACAAACACTGTATAAGGAACTTTCTTAGCTAGCAAATCTCGTTGGTAAAATTGCTGCATCTTTTGGATAGTTGAAGTTGGTACTTTGATAACGATCGTACTCATTTGATTCCTCCTGATTTTTTGTCTTTTTTTAGGTAGACAAAAGGATACTTTAAGATTTTACCATACTTTTTATTCTTTTTTACTAAGACGATCAGCAAACAAACGATTGGCATGGAAATTCATAAGAAAATCACGTATAATAGTTAAGAGTTTGCGACACATGTTCAATAAGTGATAGAATAGAGCAGAATGTAAGCAATGGGAGGAAATATTCCTATGACGGAGCAAAAGAAACGTTATAAAGCAGTTATCGCGAATCAAAGTTACACGATTATTGGACGCGAAAGCAAAGAACACATGGATATGGTGACAAGATTGGTCAATGACCAACTGCTTGAGATCATGCAATTATCGCCACAAACCGATCAAGAACAAGCGTCGATCTTATTAGCGATCAACGCTGTTTCCGACCAGCTGAAAAAACAAGAACAGCTTTTGGTCCTACAAAAAAAGGTGGACGAGCTGCGAGGACAAGCCATTAAAGCAACGGAGCTTGAGAATCGCATTAAGCGGATCGAAGCGATTGAATCCGAAGCACGGAAAGTTCTCGATGAGACAGGTCGCAGTGATGTGGAGATCCATAATCATGTGGAAGCACAACAGATCTTAAATGAACAAAGGAAACGAAAAATTCAAGAAAAGACAGCCCATGGGTAGTGCGGCGTAGAAAGGATACCTAAATGATTGGATTATTTGTCTTGGTTTTGTTGTTGGCAGCCTTTTACGGCGGCGCACGGCGCGGAACCAGTTTACAATTGGTCTCAGTTTTGGGCTATTTGATCTCTTTTTTCTTTGCAGTAGCAAATTACCAAGAAATTGCGAAGAAAATTGAGCTCTATGTTCCTTATATGTCAGTAACGGCGGACTCAAAGTTAAAATACTACGATATGGAACTGGCTTTAGATTTAGACAAAGCCTATTATGCAGCCATCGCTTTTGTGATGGTGCTCTTTGCTGGATGGCTGATCACAAAACTAGTGGTGATTTTTGCAGACAGTTTGCGTTACAAACGCCTACGTTTTTTAGGTGGTTATGACTGGGCAGTTGCGGGTGTTTTGAATGTTATCTTGATGTATATCAATTTGTACATGTTTTTCATGATTCTCTCAATGATCCCGTTTGCCACGATTCAAAATCTGTTTGAAACGAGCGGAACTGCGAATTTCATCGTTGATCGGTCGCCGATTCTCTCAGATTACTTCTATCGATTGTGGATCACAGATGTGATTGGGTAAAAAGCAGGCAGATGGTTGCAGAGCCATTCTGCCTTTTTCTTAGGAACAAAAAGTTAAAACAAAGCAGGTGAGAAAAGAATGAATACTAAGATCCTTGATGTTTTAGGATTTGAACAAGTAAAGAGTCAAATCGGTCAGTATATTGTAACAGCCCAAGGAAAAGAAGCCTTAGCAAAGCTTGCGCCATCAAGTGATGCGCAAGTCATTTCCTCTTGGCTGGCAGAAACAGAAGACGCGATCAAGATCCAACGTTTAAGAGGCGGAATCCCTGTACCAAAGATTGAGAATATTCGTCCCCAAATGAAACGGATCGAAATTGGCGCCGATTTAAACGGCATTGAGTTGGCACAAGTTGCCCGTGTCTTATCAACTACGCAGGAATTGAAACGCTTTTTTGCTGATTTGTCTGAAAGCGAGATTGAATTTTCCCGCTTGTATCACTGGGAAGAACAGTTGGTGTCTTTGCCAACCTTGAATCGACGCTTGAAAGAAGCTATCGATGAGGATGGCCGAGTCACAGATGATGCCTCTCCAGCACTACGTGGAATTCGCCAATCGATCCGACGAGCAGAACGGACGATTCGCGAGACATTGGATGGCATCGTCCGAGGTGGCAATGCAAAGTATCTAAGTGATACGATCGTAACCATGCGAAATGAGCGTTATGTGATTCCAGTCAAACAAGAGTACCGAGGTGTTTTCGGCGGGGTAGTCCACGACCAAAGTTCCTCTGGTCAAACCTTGTTTATCGAACCGAAACAAGTAGTGGAACAAAATAACCGTTTGCGCCAGCATCAAATTGCGGAACGGGATGAAATTACACGTATTCTAGCAGAATTGTCAGCAGAGTTAGCCCCATATCAAAGAGAGATTCTCCATAATGCGTATGTGATCGGGATCATGGATTTCATGAATGCCAAGGCTCGTTTTGGAAAAGAGATGAAGGCAATCGTACCAGCGATCAATCAAGACAACCATGTCTTTTTTAAGCAAGCACGTCATCCATTGATCGATCAAGAAAAAGTCGTTCCTAACGATATTACGATTGGAAAAGACTATCAAGCCGTTGTCATTACTGGGCCGAATACCGGTGGGAAAACCATCACCTTAAAAACATTAGGGCTATTGCAGATCATGGGCCAAGCTGGTTTACCAATTCTGGCAGAAGAAGAAAGCCAAATGGGTGTCTTCAATGAGATTTTTGCGGACATTGGGGATGAACAATCCATTGAGCAAAGTCTATCGACCTTTTCTTCTCATATGACAACGATCGTTGAAGTGTTGAAAAAAGTCGACGAGACAAGCTTAGTTCTCTTTGATGAATTAGGCGCAGGAACCGATCCTCAAGAAGGGGCGGCACTAGCGATTGCGATTTTGGACGAACTTGGGGCTAAGTCGGCTTATGTCATGGCGACGACCCATTATCCTGAATTGAAGGTTTATGGCTATAACCGATCCAATACGATCAATGCCTCTATGGAATTTGATGTTGATACCTTAAGTCCGACCTATCGCTTGTTGATCGGGGTTCCAGGACGAAGCAATGCGTTTGAGATTTCGAAAAGACTTGGCTTGCCAGATACGATCATTGATCAAGCCAAAGAGATCATGGATGGAGAAAGCCAAGACCTGAATGAAATGATCGCTGATTTAGAAAATCGAAGAAAAATGACGGAAACCGAGTATCTTGAAGTCCGTCATCATGTAAAAGAAGCGGCCCGCTTGCACCAAGAGCTAGAAGCAGCCTATAGTTATTTCTTTGAAGAACGTGAAAAAGAATTGGCGAAAGCTCGGCAAAAAGCCAATCAGATCGTTGAAGAAGCCAAAGAAGAATCTGAAAAAATCATTGCCGATATTCGTAAAATGCAGTTAGCCGGCGGTCAAACGAAGGTCAAAGAACACGAGCTGATCGACGCGCGCACCAAGTTATCAGGGCTACAGCAAGAAGAACATCTGCAAAAAAACAAGGTTCTGCAAAAAGCCAAGGCAGCCAAGACACTGAAAGAAGGAGACGAAGTGCTCGTAACTTCTTATGGGCAGCGCGGGGTACTGTTGAAAAAAGCCGGTAAAAATCAGTGGCAAGTCCAAATCGGCATTCTGAAAATGAATTTGCCAGAAACAGATCTCCAACCAGCAGCGCCAGTGAAGGAGCCTACACAGCGTATCGTTAATACGATTCGTTCTGCTGACAGCAGTCCAGTGGTCAATCAGTTGGATTTACGCGGCAAGCGGTACGAAGAAGCCCTCAATGAAGTGGATCAGTATTTGGATGCAGCAATTTTGGCAGGTTATCCGCAGGTGACGATCGTTCACGGTAAAGGAACCGGCGCATTGCGTCAAGGGATCACTGACTACCTAAAAAACCATCGCTCGGTGAAAAGTTTTGAATTTGCCCCAGCAAATCAAGGAGGCAATGGAGCGACCATTGTGAAGTTTAACTAACCTTTAAGAACCCTTACCTTTTGTAAGCAGACGATTTTAAAAAACTTCCGATACGTGGTATACTTTTTTTAGTTTTAAAAATGGAGGGGAAGTACGATGGCAAAAGAAATTACTGATAAAACTTTTTCAGAAGAAACCGATAAAGGCTTAGTCCTTATTGATTTTTGGGCAACTTGGTGTGGTCCATGTCGGATGCAAGCGCCGATCTTGGAACAATTAGCGAATGAATATGAGGAAGACGAATTGAAGATCGTGAAAATGGATGTGGATGAAAATCCTGAAACACCAGCTTCATTCGGGATCATGTCTATTCCAACTTTGTTGTTGAAAAAAGACGGCCAAGTCGTTGATAAAGCAATTGGGGTGCATACAAAAGATCAATTGAAAGCTTTAGTTGCGGAACATATGTAATAGAAGAAACGTTTTTGAAGCAATAGCCGAAAGTGGCTATTGCTTTTTTTATTTTGGGGACGTTTTTTTCAAATTTTCTATTAGGCAGTGGTGTACTTAAAGTGGGGAGTGGCACTAAAAAATATCTTGTTAATATAGTAAGAAAGTAATACCAAAATAGGATTAAAGGGGGAATAAAAATGAAGAAGTTGAAACGTGGGTTGCTTCAAGGCGTTGCGATTGTTGGGGTACTGGTCGCACCCATTGCAGGAACGATCACACAAGTTTATGCAGCAAATGAAGGGGATCCGACAGCAGCGTCTGTCACTGCACAAGAGGCGACGTCAGAAAGTTTCTCAGAAGCGAGCGCAGCATCATCTCAAGAGGCAAGTACAGAGAGTACAGAGTCAAGCACGGCAACTGAGTCTTCATCAACGTCTACCTCTTCATCAGAAACAACGTCAAGTACTAGCACGGCTGCGACTGAGACCAGTCAGACCGAGACCACACAAGATTCATCTACTCAATCGACGGAAGAATCTTCTGAAGAACCAGACTTAGGGATCATTGATGTTGAATCAATTGCAGATAAAAACCAATATATAAAAATCACTCCGGTTGCAGCAGCCAATCCTGAAACGCAAAACATCCTTTACCGTTTTGAGAAGGATCAATTGATCGAGCAAGGAACGATCAATGAATTAGCTGGCAAGGTATACCGTAGTGTCAAACGGTATCAAGGTGCCGATAAGCGGACCTATCTTGAAATTCGTGACGATCAAAAGGTTGTCGGTGTCGTAGCAGAAGCAGCAGTGAAAGTTGCCAGCGGAACCTTCAAAACCGAGAAAAAATATGCAACCGTTACAAGTGCGAAAGAACCGCTTTGGCAAGATGTGTTTTTAGATAAAAAAACGAGCACTTCTTCAAGCATTGCTGGTCAAACCTTTGAAATCAAAGAAGTATTCACGACGAATAATAACGTGATCTATTACGCATTGTATTCAAATAAAAATGTTCTCATCGGTTGGATAAAAGCTACCGGCGTTAAGTTAGCGACATCACCTGGGGGTGTATGGCAGTCTGAATCAAAGTATGCCACGATCATCAGCGGAAATTATACGCTATGGCAAAATTTTCATTGGACAGCGAAAAAAGGAACGACAGCCTCTCTAAATGGAAAAACAGTCAAAGTTACTGGGAAATATCGCCACTTGAATGGGTCGACATACTATTCTCTTTATACAAATAACAACAAATGGCTAGGCTATATCAATGCCTCGGGTGTCAAATTAACGACTGATGCGCAAGGCGCCTATCAGTCCTACGGGAAATATGTGACATTGACCAAGAAAAATTACACGATTTGGGGCAATTTTCGCTGGTCGAGTAAGAAAAATACTACCACGAAATTAGCGGGAAAAACCTATCTTGCCAAAGGAAGATACAACCATGTCAATGGCGGTGTCTACTTGTCCCTTTATGATGCGAATGGCAAGTGGATCGGCTACTTAAATGCCAATGCAGCAACGGTTGCCAACAATCAAGGGGGCACTTGGCAAAGTGAAAAACGCACAGTCCGCCTAAAAAGTAAGAATTATACCTTATGGCAAGATTTGGCTTTTGCGAAGAAAAAAGGCAGTAGCGCGAATTACATGAACAAGAATATCCAAGTTACTGGGAAGTATCAACATTTCAACGGCTCCACCTACTACTCCCTCTATCTCAACAACAAATGGTTAGGCTACATCAATGCAAGTGGGGTGACCAATGCCCATACGATCACTTCTCAAAGCAACATTAGCCGCTACGTGGTCATCAAGAATGGGGATGGCAATTTCTTTGAAAAAGCCGATCCAAATAGTGCGAAACTTGGGAAAAAGAGTGCCTACAAAGGCTATATGGCACAAGCGACCAAACTAGCAAAAACGAGTGATGGCAATTACTTGTATCTCGTTTCGCCAGCTGGTCGAATCGGTTGGGTCAAGGAAAATCAAACCACAAATGTAAATAGCAACTTTTGGATGTATACTACAGGAGGGAAATATCCTTCATTAAACGTTAAAAACTTAAACATTGAAGTATCTATCAGCAAACAGCGGGTCTACATCAAATCAGGAAATAAAGTGATTTATACGATGCTTTGCTCGACCGGTGCCTTCAATACGCCAACACCTTTAGGGAATTTCCGTATCCAAGCAGAAAAAGGCTTAGCTTTTTCAGGAGCCGCTTACTACCGTTCCTTTAAAGATCACGGCGTCTATTTATTCCATACGATCCCAACGAGCATTGCTTGGTCCACTAATGCTTTTAGTTCTGTTGAAGGACGAAAATTAGGCACTCGGGCTTCTCATGGCTGCATTCGTTTAGCAGTCCCAGATGCCAAATGGTTTTACTATAACATCCCTTATAATACGCCTGTCAAAATTGCTAACTAATGTTCAAAAAGTCGTTTCCCCTAGTGGAGACGGCTTTTATTTTTCAAAAAAAGATTGACGCTGGTTATATCATTCGATAATATATCATTAAGTGATATAGCTAGTGGGACGGAGGAATCAAATGGATGAGGCATTGACAGATTCAACCTATTTGATTTTATTAGCGCTTTTAAAGCCGAAACATGGGTATCTCATCATGAAACAGATCCATGAGCTAAGCCAAGGGACGTTTGAGATTGGTCCCGCAACGATGTATACGATTTTAAAGAAGCTGACGAAAAAGGGGTGGATCGATTTAGAGGAAAGCGTTGACCGAAAAAAAATCTATCAGATTACACCAGAAGGAAGACAAGTTCTGGAGAAAGATATTCAACGGCGCAAATTATTTTATCAAATCGGAGAACAGGTTTTCGAAGCGTTAGGGGGAGAGCAAGATGGGCATCAATAAGAAATACCTTCTTTCACTTGGTGTAGCCTATTACCCAGAAAAGGAAATGGTTCGTCTGCAAAAACAAGCGTCGTTAGGGTGGCACTTTGTGAAGATGAATCGGTTAGGGTTTTTGAAGTTTATCAAAGGAGACCCAGAAACGATCAAATATGCAGTAGACTTTTTCGAAGGAGAGCCCTCTGAGATCGTTGATTACTTAGCGATGTATCAAGCAGGAGGCTGGACTTATATCAGCAATTATAAAGATCGCTATTTTTATTTTAAAGCGTCTCCTGACACACCAGCGATTTTCAGTGACCAAGAAAGCTATCAAGAACGGATCGATAATGAAACACGGTATTTAATGAAAAAATCGATTCTACTTTCGGTGATCAGTTTAGTGATATTAGCAGCAATTTACTTTTTGATCCGTTATTTCAATATTCGCACAAATCCATTTTGGTCCTTTGGACTAGGATTGATTACGGGGCTGGTGTTTATCCCGATTGGGGTAGGATTGACCACGATCCTGATGAAATTCTTATATAAAAATCGAGCAAGTTATTACAATGAACCAGAGAAACTGGCGAAGCGTCAACGAGTGATCCGCGATACCGTCATCTTGATGTTTGTCGGAGCGATCATTGGCGCCGTTATCGGCTTTTTCTTTAGTGATATATTTTATTAGACAGGGAAGGTGAGCATGTGTTAGAAGCAAAACAATTAGTAAAAACATTTGGCGATTATACAGCAGTCGATCAATTGTCCTTTACCATCAATGATGGACAGATCATGGGCTTGATTGGTCAAAATGGTGCTGGTAAAACGACGACATTCCGATTGATCTTGGATTTCTTGAAAGCTGATCAAGGGGAAGTATTATGGGATGGCCATAAAATAAGTGAAAAAGAATACAATATTATCGGCTATCTGCCAGAAGAACGCGGCTTGTTTCCAAAAGTAACCATTGAAGATCAATTGATCTATTTCGCGCGGTTACGAGGCAAGAAGAAAGAAGACATCGTACCAAAAATCGACTATTGGATGGACAAATTTAAAGTCAAAGGCAAGAAAACCGATAAAGTCAAATCGCTATCAAAAGGAAATCAGCAAAAAGTTCAGCTGATCTCAACGTTGATCCATGAACCAAAATTGGTGATTTTAGATGAGCCATTTAGTGGGTTAGACCCCGTCAATGCAGAACTGTTGAAAAATGGGATCATTGAACTGAAAAAAAATGGCTCATGTGTCATTTTCTCCAGTCATAATATGGATAATGTGGAAAAAATCTGCGATCACTTGATTATGCTGCGGGATGGTCAAACCGTCTTAAACGGAAAAGTTCATGAAATTCGTGAATCCTTTGGGCGGACGAAAGTCTATTTAGAATCCAACTTGACGAAAGAACAGCTCTTGGCAGTGGCAGGTGTCGAGGAAGTTCTTGCCAGAGAAGATGGCAGCTATGATATTACGATTGCTGATCCTGCAGTAGGAAAAACCTTATTTGATTTAGCAACGGCGGATGGTTATATCCCTATGTTCAATCAACAACCGCCAACGTTAGAAGAAATCTTTAAGCGGAAGGCGGGAAAAATAAATGAGTAAGTTTTGGGTAATCGCATTAGATGTTTATAAAAAAAATATCAAATCAATTTCGTTTTTGATTATGATTCTCGTGCCATTTATTGCAACGGGGGCATTTTATCTCATTGGTTATTTTGCTGATGGTATGAACAGTGTCGACAAAATTGCCGTTTATGCGAATGAACCAGCCATTGCGCAGACCTTTGTGGACCAAAGCGGCGATGATTTTGAATTTGAAATTGTTGACAGCGAAGAACAAGGGCAGCAACAGATGGCAGACAAAGATGCTGATGCTTTGTTACTTATTACTGCTTCTGGGGATACGCTGCAAGGGGAATTATTAAGCGAGTCCTCGATGGGGCAAGCTTTAGAGCTGACGATCCAACAGTTATTGACGGGTTTGCAGTCTTCCTATAGAGCTAGTGAGCTTGGCTTGACTGCTGAGCAAGTGGCAGTCCTTAGTGAAGTCGCACCGCTTGATCGTCAAAAAGTTTCCTTCGGTGAAGATGGCGAAATGACTTATGGGGAAGACAATACCGCGATGCAATCACTAGTAAGTATGATCGCAACAATCATCCTCTTTTTCTTTATCATTACTTACGCACAGATCATTGCACAAGAGATTGCCTCTGAAAAAGGCACACGCATCATGGAAGTCATTTTGTCTAGTACACGGGCGCAAATCCATTACTATGCCAAATTGACTGGTGTAATCATGGTTGCAGCGACCCAGCTAGTTGCTTATGTTGCGATTTTTGGCGGGAGCTATTTCTGGATCAAGGATAACCCAATGGTAAAAGACTTGTTGGCAAACTTTTCGACAGATGGCATTTTTGGTCCCTTCCTGGTGTTTGCGATCGTTTTCGTCTTCTTAGGAATTTTGATCTACTCGGTCTTATCAGCCCTTTGCGGGTCGTTAGTGAACAAAGCAGAAGATACGGCGAAGGCCATCATTCCAGTGACGTATCTTTCATTGGGCGGGTATATGCTTGGAATCGTGCTAGGCGGTATGGATCCTCATAACGTGGTCTTACGAGTAACTTCCTATGTACCATTTTTATCTTCCTTCATTATGCCAGTACGGCTTGCTAATGATACAGTGGGTATCGGCGGTGCATTAATTTCAGTAGGAATTCTTGCTGTTACCACGATCGTCCTGATGCTGGTTTCTGCAAAAATGTACAAATCAAATGTCTTGATCTATAACGACAATGGCATTTTAGCAACGTTGAAACAATCATTAGTGTTAATGAAAAACGAAAAATAAGCAAAACGCCCGATCCTTTTCGTGATCGGGCGTTTTTTATTCGCTAAAATCTAGAAAACAAGGGGCAAGACTTTAGAATTCCTGCACAAAAAAGTTGAAGATCGATTGCTCAGAAGGCAGCTTGTGAGCGGCTAGCTCAGGATGCCACTGAATGCCTAAGATCGGTGCGCCATAGGCAGTGGATTCAATGGCTTCAACGACACCATCAGGAGCGGTGGCAATCACGTTGAAATCATCCGCAACGGTTTTGACTGCTTGGTGATGAAAAGAATTGACGTGATAGGTTGTGCCTAAAAGAGCAGCCAAACGACTGTCTGCCTTGATTTTTACCCGATGTGTAGGGAATTGAAAGAACGTCGGCAATTGCACGTGTTTGATCGTTGGGTGATCGATCAAAGAGAGATCTTGGTACAAACTCCCGCCAAATGCGACATTGAGTAACTGCATGCCGCGGCAGATTCCAAAGATCGGTTTGTTTTGAGCCACTGCTTCTTTGATCAATGCCAATTCAAAGACATCACGATCAGGATGAATGCCTTGAATCAAGGGATGAGGGTCTTCGCCATAGTGAACAGGGGAGACATCATGACCACCGGCTAACAAGAGTTTATCGATTTTGCTGATGTAAGTCGCAGCATCTTCCACGACACCTATTGGTAATAATAGGGGGATGCCTTGGGCTTGTTGGATATGGGTCACAAAATTTTTGGGTGTATAGGACAACCAATGTTCTGCTTCTTCAATCATTGGTCGTTCATTAGCAGCGATGCCGATAATGGGCTTCATTTGATCAAACCTTTCTACTAGTAAATGAATCGAAAAAGAAAAAAGGACACGAGGTCCTTTTTTCGATCACCTTCGCTTTATTTTTCGCGAATAACTTCGATTTTGTAGCCATCAGGATCTTTCACAAAATAGTAAGAAGGAGAAGTTCCTGGGAGTCCTTTCAGGTCAGTGACATCAAATCCAGCCGCTTGGTGCTTCTCATGAAGCGCTTCTAGATCATCGGTACTGATGGCGATATGGCCATAGCCGTCGCCTAACTCATAGCCAGGATGGTCATAGTTATACGTCAACTCTAGCTCGTAATCATCACCAGGCAAAGTTAAGTAAACCAAAGTAAATTTATGTTCAGGAAAATCACGACGGCGAGATTCTTCAAAACCAAAGGCAGTTTGATAAAAATCTAGAGAAGCCGTTAAGTCTTTGACGCGGACACATGTGTGAGCCATTTTCATGGGTAAATCATCCTTTCGATCTTGATAGTTGTATGATAACATATTTTCTCTTTTTGTAACGAATAAAAGACAACCGAGCGTTATTTCCAGCTTGTCCAGACTATTGGCATAAGGTAAAATGGAAAGAAAGTGTTGGTGGAGGGAATCATGCCAGAAAAGGAAATTGTGTTCGGGGAAAAAGAAGCGGGGAAACCATACAAATCAAGATATGGGGCGTATGTCGTTCTTCCAAACGAAAAAAATGAAGTGATCTTGGTGCAAGCACCCAACGGCGCATACTTTTTGCCCGGTGGTGAAATTGAGCCAAATGAGAGCAAAGAAGAAGCGATCCAACGAGAATTGATTGAAGAACTTGGATTTGAAGGGGAGATCGCTGAGTATCTAGGGGAGGCAGTTGAATACTTCTATTCGCGCCATCGCGATACATTTTACCATCACCCGGGCTATTTCTATTTAATGACACAGTGGAAAAAAGTTTGCGAACCGACAGAAGAAACCAATCAATTGTCTTGGCACACGCCAGAAGAAGCGATCCAACGATTGAAACGCGGCAGCCATAAATGGGCAGTTGAACAGTGGTTGGCAAAATAAAAAAGTCAGGTTTCCGATAAAAAGGAAACCTGACTTTTTTTGCACTTAGTTATTTGTTAAAACATACTTGTTGATCACTTCTGCTACACCGTCTTCTTCATTTGAAGCGGTTAGGACATCTGCGGCATTTTTCACGTTTTCAGTAGCATTGGCCATCGCCACACCGATACCAGCATATTCCACCATGGTTAAATCATTTTCATTATCGCCGATCGCCATGACTTCTTCTTGTTTGATGCCTAAGTGCTCCGCCAATTTTTTGACAGCAGCTCCTTTATGGGCTTGTTTATTTAGGACTTCCAAGAAGTATGGAGCACTTTTAACCACATTGTAGTTGTCGGTCAAACTGCTCGGCAATTGTGGGATGATCTGATCCAGTATTGCGGGATCATCGATCATCATCATTTTGATGATATTCAAGTCAGCAGGCATTTCTTCTGGTGTCCGATATTTCAATGGCATGTTGACTAAGAAGGCTTCATAAATCGTGTAAGGACTGATATCGCGGTTAGCGGTATACATGGTATCCTCAGTTTCTACATGAAGGTGAACCCCTAATTTTCTCGCAGTCATCTCAACAAAGAGATAGTCATCTTGGGACAAGCCGAATTCAGAGATGATCTCTTGATTTTTGGTTTTTTGAACCAAAGAGCCATTGTAGGTAATCACGAAATCATTGTCCGTAAATAAGTCTAGTTCCTTCAATAAATCTTGGACACCAGTTAAGGGGCGTCCCGTACACAAAACGATGCGCACGCCTTGTGCTTCTGCGTCTTTTAATGCTTTGTAAACTGCTGGAGTGATCTTGCGGTCGTTGTTCAGCAGGGTACCATCGATATCGATGGCGATCAGTTTGATACTCATAAGTTCCTCCTAGTGGCTTGGTTTGATCAAAGCACCATTGCGAATGTGCTTGGCAAACTCTTGATACGTCTCTCCAAATAAATCATAGTGATTTTGGATGTTGGGGTCAATCATTTCTTTTGGGAAATAAAAGCGCTGGTCACCTTGGGTCTGTCCCGCTAAGGCTGCAACAAGTTGACTGGCTTGGGATAATTCTACAAGGGAACCATCTTTTTCCTGTAATTCGATCTGTGTCCGATGCTTACCAGAAGTTGGTCGATAAAAATCATAAGGCAGATCGAAGCTTGAATTGATGGCAGTATAGTAGCGGGGATTGAAGCCGACTTTTTCCACCAGTCCCTGCATTTCTTCAATCATCGGCAACTGTGTCTCATCGTCAAAGCGAGCGGATTTTAGCGGTTTACGATTTAAGAACCGCTTGGCTAAATCGCTGAGGATCGGATCATTCTCTTCCGTCCATTGGGTAAAGTAGGTATTCAACACGCCATCGTCGAGTTTCAAGTATTCATCTAAAGTGAATTCTTGTTTTAAAAACGGGAGAAGCAGTTGCGAATGGCTTTGAAACATTTCCTGATCCACCTGATAAAGTTCTGCAGCACGGTCCAGCAAATGGGCTAAGATCACTTCCATCCCTCGAGAACTCGCATGGAAATAAACTTGCACATACATTTGGTAACGACTGACGATGTAGTCCTCCACAGCGTGCATGCCATTCATAGAAAAAGCAATACCGCCTTCGTACGGACGAATCACTCGTAAAATTCTGGTCAGATCAAACGTGCCATATTCAGTGCCGGTAAAATAAGCATCGCGCAGCAAGTAGTCCATCCGATCAGCATCGATTTGACTGGAAATCATTTGAACGACTTGGGGATTTGGATAGGTTTTAGTGATGACACTTGCCACTTTCTCAGGAAATCCAGCTTCCACTCGGTTCAATATCTGATGAACTTCCGTTTCAGGAGAAGTGATGATCGCCACTGTGATGGCTTCATGATCCGTATGAAAAATATGCTCAAAGGTGTGGGAGTATGGACCATGGCCCACATCATGAAGCAATGCTGCACACAAGGTCACTAAACGCTCCTTATCATCCCAGCCGTTCGGTCCAACTTTTTCAATCGAATAATTGCGTTGGAAAATATCGCAAATGCGGCGGCTGATTTCATAAACCCCCAAGGAGTGAGAAAAGCGGCTGTGTTCTGCTCCGTGAAAGGTGAAAGAAGCAGTCCCTAGTTGTTTGATTCGTCGCAAACGCTGCACTTCTTTGGAATTGATCAAGTCTAAAATCACTTGGTGCTGCACATGGACATAGTTGTGAACAGGGTCACGAAACACTTTTTCTATCGCTAAGGTTTGATATTTATATGGTAGGCTCATCGCTAAACTCCTTTATTGGGTGATTTCGCTTTTCCATGCCAGCTAAGCGTTGCTGCATTTGTTCGCTAAGGTCATTTTCTGAAAGCCATTGATCCAGTGACTCAAGCGGATATAGGGATTGGTCTGTGATCAAGAAAAGCAGGGCTTTTTGCAAACGGTCAATCACCTCTTGTGTGGTAAACTTACGGCCGAGAGCCGCTTCTAAAGTGGTCATGCTCGCAGGATTGACGGCTGGATAGCCATCCGTACCAAAGCGCTCTTTTAAACCTGCTTGGTAAAAACGACGAACGAGAGAGCCGCGGGCTGGTTGGTCGCCATTGATGCTCAGATACATCATGACAGCCACGCCGTCTTTTATCCGTCGTTGTGCTGTGCCAGCAATTTTTTTTCCGTCAATACTCAGGTCATAGGTGCCTGGGCAGTACGAGTCAGCAATTTCATAAGCCAAAATTGTCCGCTCAGGAAAGGCTGCTTGTAGCAATGTCGCCATCATTTCATAGGCTGCATCCGTAGTGGCAGCCAAATGTTTAGGGAAAATGAGGGAGACATTCAAAATACCGGCATCATTGATGACCCCAAGCCCGCCTGAGTTGCGGATGATCGAGGCATAGCCAGCTTCTTTCAAAACCTGCAGACCATCTATCAAAAAAGGCAGCCGGGTATCTTTCATTCCTAAAATCATCGTATCGGACAACTGCCAAAAATGACAATAAACTTGTTCCAGTTTGCCAGCAGCTTCGGTGGCAACATCGGTGAAAGCAAACGGCTCATAAGGATTGTGGATACGTGGTAAGGTTTGATCCATTATATAGATAGTCAAATCGGTTAAACTCCTTTAAAAATACCTGTTATCCTTATTATATACGATTCTTGGAAAATTACTTGGAGAAAAGAATGAAAACTTGCTTTTGTTTTCGCTTTTTTATTTTCAATGAAGAAATAGACCAAGGAGAATCAACTGAAATGATTGACAAACGAATGAAAAAAAGCAAGAATGAAACTGAAATCTTCAAAGGAGGCACACGTACATGCAAGAATTATCAAAAGGAATCCCAATCTCGATTCATTTAACAACCAATGTACGTCAAGCAGGGGAAACAGAGAACTTTCTGTTTGATCTGCAAGGACAAGCAGTCAAGATCGGTGATACCTTATATATCCGTTACAAAGAGATCCAGCCAGACGGTACCGACGTTCCCGTCACGATGAAAATCATGCCAGACGGATTGATTCAATTGATTCGCTCAGGGGAAATGCGCATGCGTTTGAAATTTTCTTATAAGGAACGGTTAGAGACGAGCTACCAAACCCCGTATGGTTTGATGATGTTCCACACCTTCACCAATCACCTGCACGTTAGCTTGAAAGACCGTCCATACTCGGGAAAGATCGATATCGATTATGACTTGTTCATGGCTGCTGACAAAGTCGGCGAATACAAACTATCTTTAGAATTTACCGCTTGATCAAAGGGAAATTGAAAGAAAAAATTGCAATTTGAGGCGTAATTTTGTATGATTAGGAGTAGACTGTGAAAGGACGTGTCCCGTTTGGAAATTAATGTATTTGAAGGTGTAAATAAAAACGAATTGTCGATGATTGAAGTTGCCCATGCGATTTTAGAGCAGCGCGGTGACGTGATGGATTTTTCTGATTTGGTCAACCAAATTCAAAACTATCTTGAAACTTCAGACAGCGAGATTCGTGATTCATTGGCGCAGTTTTATACAGACTTGAATATCGACGGTAGTTTTATTTCTTTAGGCGACAATCGTTGGGGCTTACGTTCATGGTACGCCATTGATTCGATCGATGAAGAAGTCAACCATGGCATCGAAGACGAGGATGAAGATACACCACGTCGTCGCAAACGTAAAAAAGTCAATGCCTTTATCAACGATGATGAAGACGCAATCGATTATAACGATGATGATCCTGAGGATACTGATTTGTCAGATGACGAAGAAGATGATCTCTTTGATGATGATGATGACGAGGATGAAGAAATCTCGGCATACAATTCAGACTTGCAAGAAATCGGCGCCGACAACAGCACCGATGATGAAGAAGAATTACCTGACAGCATTGAGGAAGATCTAACCATTATCGATGACGATGATGAAGATGATTTTGCGGATGAAGAGGAAGAAGAGGAGTAATCCTCTTCTTTTTTTCGCCTTATGGCTGCAAGCAGCTTTTAATCGTTGAAGGACGAGTTCGCCTTCTTACATAGATACAAATAAAAAAGGAACCGCATCAGCGGTCCCTAAGTGCTTTTGAATTATTGATTTGAATCGAGTATACTTGTAACGAAAAGAAAAAACGCGCCTTGAGGGAATCGAACCCCCGTCTCAAGAACCGGAATCTTACGTGATATCCACTACACTAAAGGCGCGAAGCACAAATATTAGTTTAACCAATTTCAGTGAAAAAAACAAGAGGTAGAATGATGAAATTTCAACAGCAATTTTCACAACAACAAAAACAGACGCAAAAGCTTGCTATGACGCAGAAATTACAGCAATCGATCCAAGTGTTGCAATTTTCTGCAGACGAATTATTGTCCTTCATAGATAACCAAGCATTAGAAAATCCATTGATTGATCTGGGGGAATATGATTCGCCCATCACACCAAGCAAAAGCAATGGCTCATCAGAACAATTGATGGATTATTTAAGCCAGATCCCTGACCAGCATACGTCTTTATTCGAATACCTCATTGATCAAGTACATTTAAACTACCGAGATACCTTCTTGCGGACGATCGTTTTATTTTTAGTCGAGTACATTGATTTAAACGGCTTTTTGACGATTGATCTGGAAGAAGCTGGAAAACTTGTTGGTGGGACCCCAATCCAAATGCTCGATGCCTTGACCTTGATCCAGCAGCTAGATCCAGCAGGCGTCGGTGCTCGTGATCTAAGAGAGTGTTTGATGCTGCAAACGGAAAGAGATGACTATGCGCCGCCAATGGCCTATCTCATTTTAGAAGAATTTTTTACGGAAATGGCAGAGCGCAAGTGGGACAAAATCAGCAAAGCGCTGCAGATTCCATTAACTGAGATCCAAAAGGTCTTTGATTATGTTCAAACATTGACCCCCACACCAGGGGCTGCGTTTGGGTCAACCGATGGGCTTTACATCGTTCCTGACCTGAGAGTGACGGTTGAAAAAGGACAGCCGATCGTGAAATCAAACAAACGCGCCTTGCCAGAGGTTCGCTTTCAGCAGCAATATTTTGATCAATTGAAGCAAAGCGGTGATCCAGAGGTATTAAGTTATTTAGACAATAAAGCCCAAGAGTTCGAGTGGCTGAAAAAGACCTTGCTGCAACGAGGGGATACCATCTATCGTGTCGGGGTGCAGATCGTTGCACGGCAAAAGGAGTTTTTCACTCAACCAGATCGCCCATTAAAGCCATTGGTTTTAAGAGAAGTTGCCGAAGAATTAGGGATTCATGAATCGACGGTCAGCCGAGCGGTCAACGGGAAATACTTGGAAACCTCCTTTGGGGTGTTTGAATTAAAACTATTTTTTGGACAGAAAGTTTCGACACAAGAAAGCGGTGATGACCTGACGACGGCATCGATCAAACAGCAGCTAAAAGCACTGATCGATGAAGAAAACAAAAACAAACCATTGTCAGATCAGAAGTTGACAGATGCCCTCAAAGCCCAGGGCATCGATATTTCCAGACGAACGGTGGCAAAGTATCGTGAAGCCATGAATATCCCAGGTTCTTCCAAGCGGAAACGATTCGAGTAAAGCAAAACGTACTATTAACGAGTAGGAAAGGCAGCAAAGCCTTTCCTTTTTTTATCGATCCTTTCCTCTTTTTCAAATTATGACGATTTTATGAAAAGCAAGATTTTGTGACTGAAATAGTTGCGTATCAAGGCGATAAGTGCTACTATTATTGGTGTAGGAAACAGATTTAAATTTTTTTTGCAATCGATGGGTCATTTTAAGTCATTGTAGGACGAAAATTGTCCAACGGGAGGGTATAAAATGCTCGATGAATTAAAATTGATTGAGGCAATCACCCCGGATATTCTCGCTGTACTCCAGGAACGTTACCGTATCTTAAGAAATATTTATTGGATGCAGCCCGTTGGCCGCCGGACACTTTCGGAAAGTTTATCAATGACGGAACGCGTGTTGAGGACGGAAACAGATATCCTTAAAAAGCTAAAACTGATCGACTCTTCAAAAAGCGGCATGCAATTGACCGCCTATGGAGAAGAAGTGTATACGAAGATCGGTGCACTGATGGATCAGCTGTTCGGAATGCACCAAATCGAAAAACGATTATCAGAGACCTTTGGCATCGAACGTTGTTTGATTGCGAGCGGCGATGGTGATCGACAACCGAAAGTGATTGCTGAATTTGGCCAGTTGCTGAATGAATCGTTGGATCTCTTATTGCCAGAAGGCAAAAACACCATCGCAGTGATGGGAGGGACGACAATGGCGAAAGTTGCCGAGGAATTGGGCAATTTGGAAACCGCCAAACGTCATAACTTGTTTGTTCCAGCCCGTGGCGGTATCGGAGAATCAGTCAACGTGCAAGCAAACTCAGTCAGCTCAGTAATGGCGATGCAGACAAACGGCGATTATCGCTCCTTGTTTGTACCAGAACAATTAAGCATGAACACCTACGAGTTTCTCTTGAAAGAACCCGCCATCGTTGATGTCTTAAACTTGATAAGTCAAGCGAATTGTGTTATTCATAGTATTGGACGGGCGTTGCATATGGCGGCTCGACGAAAAATGTCAGAACAAGAAATTCTGATGTTAAAACAAAAAAATGCAGTTGCAGAATCCTTTGGGTATTTCTTTAACGAAGCTGGTGAGGTCGTCTACAAAGTTCCTCGCATCGGACTTCAATTAAAAGATTTGCAAAAAGTCCCAATCATTTTTGCGGTCGCTGGCGGACAATCAAAAGCCAAAGCGGTCAATGCATACATGAAAAATGCACCAAAACAAACCTGGCTCATCACCGATGAAGCTTGCGCAAATGAGATTTTAAAAGGGGCAACCCTTTAAAATAAATATTTTTATGATTTTCATAAGGAGGAAATCTTAAATGACAGTTAAAGTAGGTATTAATGGATTTGGACGTATCGGACGCTTAGCATTTCGTCGTATCCAAGAAGTAGAAGGAATCGAAGTTGTGGCTATCAATGACTTAACAGATGCTAAAATGTTAGCTCACTTGTTAAAATATGATACAACACAAGGACGTTTCAACGGTACAGTTGAAGTTCACGAAGGTTCATTCAATGTGAACGGAAACGAAATCAAAGTTTTAGCTAACCGCAACCCTGAAGAATTGCCTTGGGGCGAACTAGGTGTTGAAATCGTGTTAGAATGTACTGGATTCTTCACTTCTAAAGCAGCTGCTGAAAAACATTTAACAGCTGGTGCAAAACGTGTAGTTATCTCAGCTCCTGGTGGAAACGATGTTCCAACAATCGTTTACAACACAAACCATGAAACTTTAACAGGTGAAGAAACAGTTATCTCTGGTGCTTCATGTACAACAAACTGTTTAGCTCCTATGGCGAAAACATTGAACGACAAATTTGGTGTAGTTGAAGGATTAATGACTACAATCCACGCTTACACAGGTGACCAAATGACTCTAGACGGACCACACCCTAAAGGTGACTTCCGCCGTGCCCGTGCTGCTGCTGCAAACATCGTGCCTAACTCAACTGGTGCTGCTAAAGCGATCGGCTTAGTAATCCCAGAATTGAACGGCAAATTAGATGGTGCTGCTCAACGTGTTCCTGTTGCAACTGGTTCATTAACTGAATTAGTTACTGTTCTTGACAAAGAAGTAACTGTTGATGAAATCAATGCAGCAATGAAAGAAGCTTCAAACGAATCTTACGGTTACAACACAGACGAAATCGTTTCTTCTGATATCGTTGGTATGACTTACGGTTCATTATTTGATGCAACTCAAACAAAAGTTATGACTGTTGGCGACAAACAATTAGTTAAAACTGTTGCTTGGTACGACAATGAAATGTCATACACTGCACAATTAGTACGTACTTTAGAATACTTCGCTAACCTATAAGAGTTGCGAACGACTTTAATTTAAACCATCGCAAGAGAAAGCGGGGAAGCATCGCGCTTCTCCGCTTTTTTTAACAATTATGCTAGGAGGAATCTGTTCATGGCGAAAATGACAGTTCAAGATATCGATTTAAAAGATAAAAAAGTTCTTGTACGTGTGGACTTCAACGTTCCATTGAAAGATGGAGTGATCGGAGACGATACACGGATCAAAGCAGCATTACCAACAATCAATTACGTGATCGAAAACGGCGGAAAAGCAATTCTTTTCTCACACTTAGGTCGTGTGAAAGAAGAAGCAGATAAAGCTGGAAAATCTTTAGCGCCAGTTGCGAAACGTCTAGGCGAATTGTTAGGCAAAGAAGTAACTTTCGTGGATGAAACCCGCGGCGAAAAATTAGAAGCAGCGATCAACAACATGCAAGATGGCGATGTCGTTGTTTTTGAAAACACTCGTTTCGAAGACATCGATGGCAAAAAAGAAAGCAAAAACGATCCTGAACTAGGTAAATACTGGGCTTCTTTAGGTGATGTTTTTGTAAATGATGCCTTTGGTACCGCACACCGCGCACACGCTTCAAACGTAGGGATCGCTTCAACAGGTATCCCAACAGTTGCTGGTTTCTTAATGGAAAAAGAAATCAAATTCATCGGTGAAGCAGTCGAAGAACCAAAACGTCCAATGATCGCGATTCTTGGTGGAGCAAAAGTATCTGACAAAATCGGCGTAATCGAAAACTTGATTCCTAAAGCAGACAAAATCTTGATCGGCGGCGGAATGACGTATACGTTCTACAAAGCAAAAGGCATGGAAATCGGTAATTCTCTTGTGGAAGCAGACAAAGTAGAATTAGCAAAAGAATTGATCGAAAAAGCTGGCGATAAATTAGTATTACCAGTTGATTCAATCACTGCTGCTGAATTTTCAAATGATGTCCCAACAGAAGAACATACTGGTGATGTTCCTGAAGGACAAATGGGCTTAGATATCGGACCTGAAACTATCGCTTTGTTTGCTGAAACATTAAAAGGCGCAAAAACAGTCGTTTGGAACGGACCTATGGGTGTGTTTGAAATGTCTAACTTCGCAAACGGTACGATCGGTGTTTGTGAAGCAATTGCCAACCTTGAAGATGCAACAACGATCATCGGTGGCGGTGACTCTGCAGCTGCAGCAGAACAATTAGGTTTTGCTGACAAATTTACCCACATCTCAACAGGTGGCGGTGCCAGCCTTGAATTGCTAGAAGGAAAAACACTTCCTGGCCTAGCTGCGATCAACGATAAATAATCAATGACAAGCCGTGCAAAGGATCTCCTTTGCACGCTTGATAACGAAAAGGAGTGCCAGAACATGCGCAAACCAATTATTGCCGGAAACTGGAAAATGAACAAAACTGCGAAAGAAGCAAAAGAATTTGCTGAAGCAGTCAAAACTAAAATTCCTAGCAACGATACAGTTGACTCTGTGATCGGTTCGCCAGCTCTATTCTTAGAAACATTAGTGAATGCTGCTGAAGGAACAGAATTAAAAATTGCTGCTCAAAACAGCTACTGGGAAAATGAAGGTGCCTTTACTGGTGAAACTTCACCAGCAGCTTTAGCAGATTTAGGTGTTGACTATGTCATCATTGGTCATTCAGAACGTCGTGAATACTTCCATGAGACAGATGAAGACATCAACAAAAAAGCCAAAGCAATCTTTTCAAACGGCATGATCCCAATCCTATGCTGTGGTGAATCTTTAGAAACCTATGAAGCTGGCAAAACAGCGGAGTGGATCGAAGGACAAATCACTGCTGGCTTAGACGGTTTAACAGACGGTCAAGTAAGTAATCTTGTGATTGCGTACGAACCAATCTGGGCGATCGGTACTGGTAAATCAGCGGATGCAAACATCGCAGACGAAATTTGTGGCGTTGTCCGCAAAACCGTTGAAAAATTATACGGCAAAGAAGTTTCAGATAGCGTGCGTATCCAATACGGCGGTTCTGTAAAACCTGAAAACATTGCTGAATACATGGCAAAAGAAAATGTTGACGGAGCATTAGTTGGCGGCGCAAGCTTGCAAGCTGATTCATTCCTAGCATTATTAGATGCTGTAAAATAATTTCATTTTCATGAAAATAACATTTGCAGAATCGTGATTTTTTCACTACAATTAAGTTGTTCGCAAGGGGCTTTCCCCTTAAGATAAAACAAACTCAAAGGAGAGACAAAACATGTCAATTATTACTGATGTTTACGCACGCGAAGTCTTAGACTCACGTGGTAACCCAACTATCGAAGTAGAAGTCTACACAGAATCAGGTGCTTTCGGCCGCGGAATGGTTCCTTCAGGAGCTTCAACAGGTGAACACGAAGCAGTTGAATTACGTGATGGCGACAAAGCTCGTTATGGCGGTAAAGGTGTAACGAAAGCAGTTGACAATGTAAATAACATCATTGCAGAAGCTATCATCGGCTACGATGTACGTGACCAAATGGCTATCGATAAAGCAATGATCGCTTTAGACGGAACTCCTAACAAAGGCAAATTAGGCGCAAACGCGATTCTTGGTGTTTCTATCGCTGTTGCTCGTGCAGCTGCTGATTACCTAGAAGTACCTTTATACCACTACTTAGGCGGATTCAATACAAAAGTATTGCCAACTCCTATGATGAACATCGTCAACGGTGGTTCTCACTCTGACGCACCAATCGCTTTCCAAGAATTCATGATCTTGCCTGTAGGCGCACCTACATTCAAAGAAGGCTTACGTTGGGGTACTGAAGTATTCCACGCTTTGAAATCAATCTTGTCTAAACGTGGTTTAGAAACTTCAGTAGGTGACGAAGGTGGTTTCGCTCCTCGTTTTGAAGGAACTGAAGACGGTGTTGAAACAATCTTAGAAGCAATCAAAGCTGCTGGTTTAGAACCAGGTAAAGACGTATACCTAGGATTTGACTGTGCATCATCAGAATTCTACGAAAACGGTGTTTACGACTACTCTAAATTTGAAGGCGAAAACGGCGTAAAACGTACTGCTGCTGAACAAGTTGACTACTTAGAAGAATTAGTTAACAAATACCCAATCATCACTATCGAAGACGGTATGGATGAAAACGACTGGGATGGTTGGAAACTATTAACTGAACGCTTAGGCGACAAAGTTCAATTAGTAGGGGATGACTTGTTCGTTACAAATACTGAAATCCTTGAAAAAGGAATCAAAAACGGTATCGGTAACTCAATCCTGATCAAAGTTAACCAAATCGGTACATTGACTGAAACATTCAATGCTATCGAAATGGCGAAAGAAGCTGGTTACACTGCAGTCGTTTCTCACCGTTCTGGTGAAACAGAAGATTCAACAATCTCTGATATCGCAGTTGCAACAAACGCTGGCCAAATCAAAACTGGTTCTCTTTCACGTACTGACCGTATTGCAAAATACAACCAATTGCTACGTATCGAAGACCAACTTGGTGAAGTTGCTGAATACAAAGGTTTGCAAGCATTCTACAACTTGAAAAATAAATAATCTTAGCTTAATCAAACGTTGTCGTTTGGCTGAACTGAAATGATGGTAAAGTCCCCTCATGTGTAAATGACATGGGGGGACTTTTTTACGAGTTTTTTCGGTATGCTAATTGTATGATAGACTATAGGAAAACTTAGTATTTTAGGAGAGAATGCTGATGAAAAAATTGTACATAAATAATGTAGCTTTAAAGGAAAACATATCGTTTCCGCTGCAGGAATTATTGACTTATTTCCAGAAGAAGTGATCCTCCAGTATAATTGGTTGATTACCGATTATTCAGGTGACACAAGTATTTTGCGTTCAAGTGAAAAGAAGAAAAATGGAAAGTCGCTTATTTGGCTGAGCGGCCATAATTTATTGGATGCAATCAAAGGTACTTATCTTTATGAAGGGGTGCTAACTGGTTTTTTACCCAGCATTTCTTTGGATGATCTTTTGATCTTTGATTCTTATCCTGAGTGGGAAGGCTGGAATCGTGATGTAGATCTTCCGTACATTCAGCATCCATTAGGCAGCTTAGAATTAATCATTGATGATGGTAGCTCATATTCTGTCGTTACAGACGATACAGATCTATTGGTATATATAGAAAAGCATTGTAAGGATATAGCTGTGTCTGATTCATGTGATGAAAGACCAGACAGATTGTTTGGCGATCTTTATAGTCAACAGTTGCTACCCACAACTGTTGGCAACTGGTGGTTAACCTTTAACGGGGAGCCGATTTCTTTTAAAGTAATCGATGGTCATAGCAATTTTTCGAGTTACTACGGTGAAAGTCATCCAGATTGGGTCAACGAAATAATCGGTCGCTTTATCTTATTGCCTAATTTAAAAATGATCAAAGGGAAGGGAAAACTTGAGATAAAAACGGATATTCCTCGACACTCTTTCCGTGATTTTGAAATCGTTAGTGGGCAAAGATACTATGGCGCGCAATATTTGTTAAAAAAATCTGCCATTAACCTTAATTTTGCTGTAACTCAATATTATGACGATGAGTGTTTCCTGAAAAAATCTGGGGGTGTATATCAACTTGACAGGTCTGACTCGGGATTCCCAGCTTATTTTATTGAGGGGAATCAAAGTCCAACTGATTTAAAATTTTGTGTGTCATGGGGTGCATTGGCTACTGCAGATTCTTTGTCCTTGGATGTGGCTTGTGACTTTGATCAAGAGGAGATTGCTCAAACTTTTAGTAATTAAAAGTGAATGAAAGCTATATAGAAAAAACCTGTTTCTAGTAGATGAACAAGGAACAGTTTTTTTTATAGAAAGTAAGTTGAAAAATTAAGAGAACTTATAAATAGAGGGAAAATAACAGTAAGATTTTAAAGAATCAGCTAAAATTTTTGTAATCGAAAATGAAAATAATCTGATTGTTTATGAAAATTTTCATTTCCAGTTTACATTTATTATTTTTTGACTAGTGAAATTTTAACGAGTTGCCAATCACTGCTGTTGCTCAAGAGTTTTGAATGAAAGAACTTTTATCACAAACAAAAGATTCTTTCTGGATTTTGAGTATTTATCATGAATAAATTGTTCTGTTTTTTTTAAAAACTAAAGAAATTATATTTCATTTTCACAAATTCTTCTGAGAGTAAGAATCATTTTATGGTTCTTGCTTTCATTTTTTTCACATAAACAAACTTTGAGGTATTTTGCATTTTGTCTTTTTTCCGATTAGGATAATCACCTGAGTAAAATTTGTTGTTTGGAGGAAGAAAAAATGCTTACTTATGTGAAAAAAATAGCTTACCCAATTTTCATGTTGTCCTTGCTTGTCATGTCGTATGTGACGCCATTGTTATCAGTCGTTACAGCTCATGCAGACAGCGAGGGAAACACCAAGACAGTCCTATTTCAGAACGAAAAAGGCACAGCACATGTGATCTCATTACCAGATCCTACCACAGGGGAGATCACTTGGAGGATCCAAGTAGAAAAAAATCAACAAGCAGCATCTAATCAACTAGCATTTAGCTTGAGTGAAGGGGAACAAACAATTTTGCCGGAATCAATCCAAAGCAGCGGCACGAAATTTACATATGATCCGCAAAGACAGCAGCTGATGGAAGAAACTACTAGCAGCTCCTTTAGCCAAATGACGCTAACGTTTCAAACAAAAGCTCTTAAAACTTTGACAATCAAATCCGCATTTCTTCAAACAGAGGAAGAAAATGGACAAGTGAAAGAAGACATTATCAACACAACAGATGTAGTAGTTGTTCTACCTGACAATCAATCCACAGAAGCAACGAGTGCCGAAGCATTGCTTGCTGACAGTCAGGAACAAACAGAGGCTTCCGAAAAACAGCCTGCCACAAAAAGCAGCGAGTCACAACCACAAGCAGAATCAACTACCGCATCAACAGCAATCGAATCACCACTTGATGCACAAGCAAGTGCGCCAGCAGCTTCACAACTATCAAGTGGCGGCAGCTTTAAGAATGATGTGCCAGAAGTTGATAACGTACTTCTAGGAGAAGCTCAGTATTTTCATATTTTTGCTAACCATGCGACGCTAAATACCCACACAAACGGAAACTTAGCAGTGGGAGAACTAAATGGCAATGTCAGTTTTGGAACCAGTATTCAGGATGGTTCGTTGGCGACAGAAATCAATTATATTCAAAAGGTCAATACGATCGCAAATTCTTCCTTTGTATCAGGAACTGATAGCAGAAAAAACAAAGTTGTCTTTGGCCCATCAGTCACAGTAGATTTAGCAGATCAAAATCAACAACCTGCCGTTTTTGTAAATGGACAGAGAATGGATCACTTGAAAACTTACGAAGTTTTCCAAGATCAATCTGCAAGTGAACCGTATATAGATTTTAAAAAGGTATTTTCAACGTTACAGGCGACGTCAGAAAGGCTAGGAGTCTATCCGCAAACACCCGGTGTAACCAAAGATTTTACTGACAATAATCAGCGGGTCATCAATACCGCCCGTGCTGAAAATGATACGCAAGAGGTGGTGTTGACCTTAACGGATGAACAAGGCAACCCGCTTGATGACGGTGTTTACGAACTTCAAAATAAAAAGACACATAAAGAGGTTGATGAAGAGGTCACAAATGATGAAGGACAAGTAATCGAAACGGATCTTCCAGAAGGGGATTATTCCTTTGTTGAAACAGAAGCGCCAGACGGTTATCTAATCGACAAGAAACCAATTTCCTTTTCGGCAGATACTATTGATGAAGAAGATCAAAAGGTAGTCGTTACTCTTTCAAAAACAGAATTAGAAAAAGATACACCTATTACCATCAAAGGGCTAACAAAAGGCACGTCTCCTGTGCTCATCAATGTGGATACCGAAGGAGCAAGTACCGTTAATATCAAGTCACAAATCAAACTAGAATATACAGATGGCACGACGCGCAATAGTCATGAAACAGAAGATTTTGATGATGCCGTTATCCTGTGGAATTTTATTAATCAGCCAGAAAATCAAATGATTTCGATTAATAGTCCCTTCCAAGGAACGATTTTGGCTGTTGGTGATACAGTTGATGTCCACCAAAATGTTGACGGCAGTATCATTGCTGATACGGTCTTGGTTAATGCGGAAACCCACCGCTGGGATCTTCAAGCCAATGAAACGGTTGTACCGATAATCAAACTTGCTGCAATGAATCACCTGCTGTCTCTTGATACAACGACAATCAGCGGAACCAAAACGTGGGATGATTATGACAACAAATTTAATACTCGTCCGACAAGCATTACGGTTCAATTACTGCAAAACGGTGAAGTGTTCCAAACAAAAACGGTTACCCCGAATAAAGAGGGGGAATGGCATTATGAATTTACCGATCTACCAACAACTGACGAATCTGGTCAGACCTATGACTACGCAATTCAAGAAACACCCGTTGAAGGATACACCACCAAAGTAAATGGCTATGACCTAGTCAACACCTACCGCAATACTGAAACGACAGAAGTATCGGGAACGAAGACGTGGAATGATTATGGTAACAAGTTCAATACCCGTCCTGAAAGCATCACTGTCAAACTGATGCAAAATGATAAAGAAATCGCCAAGCAAGTCGTAAAATCAGATAACCACGGCAACTGGACCTATCGCTTTGATGATTTGCCTAAATATGATACCGAAGGAAAAGCATATACTTACACGATCCAAGAAGAAAATGTTCCAGGATACACCAGTGAAATCAATGATTATGACCTAGTCAACACCTACCACAATACCGAAACGACAGAAGTATCAGGAATGAAAACATGGAATGATAACAACAATCAGCTCAACATCCGACCAGAAAGTATCACTGTCGGTTTGATGCAAAATGGTAAAAAGATCGACAATCAAATCGTAAAAGCCGATAAAGAAGGGAACTGGACTTATCACTTCGAGAATCTGCCTAAGTATGATTCCAAGGGAAAAGCCTATGTCTACACGATTCAAGAAGCAACCGTTTCTGGATATATCAGTGAAGTAAACGGCTATGACCTAGTCAATACGGAAACAACCACAGTTTCAGGCAGAAAAACTTGGAATGACAACGACAACAAGTTCAATACCCGTCCTGAAAGCATCACTGTCAATCTGATGCGAAACGGCGAAAAATACGCAGAAAAAATCGTAAAAGCAGATAAAAAAGGCAACTGGTCCTATCGCTTTGATAAGCTGCCAAAATACGATGCCGAAGGAAAAGCCTATACCTACACGATCCAAGAAGAAAATGTTCCAGGATACACCACCAAAATAAATGGCTATAACTTAGTCAACACTTATACAGGGCCAGAGACACCAAAAACACCAAGTGATCCTAAAAAGCCGCAGGTCCCGTTGTCACCTAAAAAGCCAGATACTTCTAAACAATCGGAAGATGACAACAAGAATGACGTAAACCATGCGACTACTGAAAAACGATTGCCTAAGACAAACGAGCGCTCTTCTTATGAGTGGAGTATCCTTGGAAGTATTTTACTCGTTACAAGCGTTGGCATACTTTGTCGACGAAAACATAGTTAACCAATTAAAACTTTGTCCTGCTTCTCTGCTAGAAGTCAGGGCAAAGTTTTTTTAAAGTATAGGACTTATTTAAGACGTGCGACAAAACTTTGGCTGAAATCCATTGTAAATGGTAAACTAAAATTAAGGGGGGATCCTATGGTTTGGCTATTGCTACTACTGCTTATTTTTGGTTTTTTGGTGTACTATGTATATCGCACGTCTGTTTTGAAAAAGGGCGTACGCTATTTTGTTTCGGCGATCATTATGCGAAACAATGAATGGTATGAAAAAGAAGGCAGAAAGAAACTGGGGATTCCATACAAAGAGCGGATCGCAACAAAGAGTTCGGCTTTTTGGGCACAAGGTTCGGAATGTACGGTAACGACCGCCGATGATCTGATCCTAACAGCGGAAGTCTTTGATCAGTGTGCAAAAACGTGGGTGATCTGCTTGCATGGGTATCGCAGTGATGGGCAAGCAGACTGTCAAGAGGCAGCCGAGAAATTCTGGTCTGCTGGTTACAATGTTTTAGTTCCTGATTTACGTGGACATGGCCGCAGTGAAGGCAAAGAGATCGGTTTAGGGTGGCTAGATCGGATGGATCTACTTTTGTGGATCGATAAGATTTTGGAAAAAGACCCACAAACACAAATCTTCCTCTATGGTTTAGGAATGGGGGCTGCGACCTTGCTGCTGGCTAGTGGAGAAGTCATGCCGGTGCAAGTGGCTGGGTTGATCTCAGACAGCAGCTATACGTCCGTTTACAGTGCGATCCGATCAAGCTTGCCGCAATTTTCTCGGTTACCGATCAAACGCTTTTTGCGCTTAGCGAATCGCTATAGCAAACAATTAGTCGGTTATCCCTTCTTGCAGATCTCGGTGACCCGACAAGTCGGCAGCAACCATTTACCTGTGCTGTTTTTACAAGGAGAAAAAGATTCGTTTCTTTCGGAAAAAGAGATCAATACCTTAATGGAAGCAACGGCTGGACCGAAACAAAAAGTCCTCTTTGCGAATATGGGACATTTACAGGCAGTGAAAGATGCACCAGAATATTGGCCAACCGTTTTGCAATTCATTGAGAATATCAAACAAAATACAGACATCGTCTGATAGAAAGGAAGAAAGCAATGGAAATCAAAGAAGAAAATAAACGTTTTGCTTTGTATGATGGAGAAAAAGAGGTGGGAGAAATCACATGGCAAGAAACGCCAGATGATGTTCTAGAAGTAGACCACACCTTCGTCAACCCTGATTATCGCGGCCAGCAATTGGCGCAAAAATTACTCAAAGCGGTTGTTGAAAAAGCAAGACGGGAAGAGAAAAAAATTATGCCTGTCTGCTCCTTTGCGGTCAAAGAGTTCAAAGAAAAACCAGAATACGATGACGTACTCGTTCGCTGATTTGAACGAAAGTGATCTATGAGAAAAAGGCTGTCAGAAAGGACAGTCTTTTTTTTAAACCGTCCTGCAACGGTCAATGACAAAAAGAGAGTAGTAATTTCCAGCGGAAAATGCTAAAATGGAAAGGACGACTTTAGCAAGCAAGGAGGAGCTAACGTGTATAACATCTTATTAACTGCTGTGATCGTTATTTCGATTTTAATGGTCATTACGATCATGATGCAGCCTAGCAAGCAAAATAGTGCAGCTAGTGCCTTTACCGGCGGTGCAGATCAATTGTTTGGTAAGCAAAAAGCCCGTGGATTTGAAGCGGTGATGCAGCGTTCAACGGCCATTTTAGGTTTTGTTTGGATGGTCTTGCTCTTTATTTTGGCTTTTCTTTCATCAAACTAATCACTTTGTTAGCGAACCTCTCGTAAAGAGAGGTTTTTTTCTTTTTAACGGGAAGATTTTGATCGCATTTGTCGAAGTATTCTTGCTAACTATGGTAGAATTGGACGTGAGGTGAAAGGAAACATGAAAACATTTAATCAACCAAAACCGGTTTTTGCTGAACACGGCAAACGAGCGGTCATTTTGTTCCATGCCTATTCAGGCAGTCCTAACGATGTACGCATGCTTTGTCGTTCGTTAGAACAAAAAGACTACACGGTTTATACACCGATGTTTACTGGACATGGTACACCGAATCCAGATGATATCTTAAATCAAGGAATGACTGTTTGGCAGCAGGATGCCGCGGATGCAGTTGCTTATGTGAAAGAAAAAGGCTATGAGGAAGTTGCCGTTCTTGGACTTTCGATGGGTGGGATTTTAGCGATGGATCGTTTGACGCAAGACCCAACATTGATGGGCGGCGGTCTTTTTTGCTCACCGTTATTTGAAACCAAGAACGAAGTACCAGTCAATTTTGAAAAGTATGCTGAAATGGTCATACCCTACGCTGATTTAGATGAGGCGACCCAAAAAGAAATATTGGCAAAAGTCCCTCGTAAGGTCAGAGAACAACTGCAAGGAATCGAAACAGTCGGACAAACCACAGCTGAGCATTTAGGAAAAATCGAGCGCCCAATCTTCCTGGCGCAAGCAGGAAGGGACCAAATGATCGATCCACAGACGGTTTTCAAAACCGCAGCGGCATTGTCCCATGTTCCCTATACGCTTCAATGGTATCCTCAAAGTGGTCATGTGGTGACGGTTGGACCAGAACGGAAAAAATTAGAGCAGGATGTGTTTTCTTTCTTAGAAACACTTGCTTGGAAAGAGTGAGTTATGACAGAAACGATTAAAACAAAAATTGTTCAGTTTCTCGAAGAAAGCCGTAAAAAAAGTTTTTCAATGGAAGAAATTGCTGAAGGTCTAGGACTTCAAAAAAGTACAGACTTTAAGAATCTTGTCCAGACAGTAGCGGCGATGGAACGAGAAGGCAGTGTGATTTTTAACAAAAAAGGCAAAGTGAAATTACCAATGAAACGAGTGTTTGTGGAAGGAACCTTTCGTGCCAACGAGCGGGGCTTCGGCTTTGTCACGTTGGATGAAGAAGAAGACGATATTTATATCCCTAAAGAAGCAACAGGCTATGCCATGGACGGCGATACCGTTGCTGTAGACATCGTGCATGTTGCCGATCCTTTTTCAGATCGCGGCGCAGAGGGAAAGGTCGTAGAAATCAAGCAACGCGCCATCAGTCAGTTGGTCGGCGAGTTTACATTATTTGACGAAAAAGAGATCGAAGAATCGGATCTATATGGCGTTGTTCAACCTAAAGATAAAAAACTAAGCGATTTAAAGGTGTTTATCGGCGCCCAAGGAATTCGTCCAGTAGACGGCAGCATCGTGATCGTTGAGATCAGCCATTACCCAGAAAAAGGCTATTCGAAAAGCTTAGAGGGGTTGATCACAAAAGTTGTGGGGCATAAAAACGATCCTGGAATGGATATTTTATCGATCGTCGTGGCGAATGGGATTCCCACAAAATTTGAGGAAGAAACCTTGGCAGCGGCAGATGCAGTACCCGATACGATCGATCCTGCTGACTTTCCAGAACGACGGGATTTGCGAGATCAACAGATCGTAACGATCGATGGAGCGGATGCCAAAGATTTGGATGATGCGGTGACGGTAAAAGCATTGCCTGACGGCAGCTTCTATTTGGGCGTGCATATCGCAGATGTTTCTTATTATGTGACAGAAAACAGTGCGTTGGACAAAGAAGCTTTTGAGCGGGGAACGAGTGTCTATCTAACGGATCGAGTGATCCCGATGATCCCACAACGTTTATCAAACGGGATCTGTTCGTTGAATCCGAATGTCCCAAGGTTGGCCATGAGCTGTGAAATGTGGATCAACCAAGAGGGGATCGTCACGGATTACAATATTTTCCAAAGTATTATTCAAACAAGTGCCCGCATGACTTATCAGGCAGTCAATCAAATTATTGAAGACAATGATCCAGAAACCAGCAAAGAATATGCGAAACTAGTACCGATGTTCCATGATATGGCCGCCTTGCACCACGTGTTAGAAACGATGCGGATCAAGCGTGGGGCGGTTTCTTTTGAAGACCGCGAAGCGAAAGTCTTGGTCGATGGAGAAGGGCACCCGCAAGAAATCGTTCTGCGAGAACGTGGAGTCGGCGAACGATTGATCGAGTCCTTCATGTTGGCAGCCAATGAAACCGTGGCGCGTCATTTCAATCGGAAGCATTTACCATTTATTTATCGGATCCATGAGGAACCAAAAGAAGAGAAAATGCGTCGCTTCTTTGATTTTGCTTCTGCTTTAGGGATTGTAGTCAAACAAACCAACGGCTCGATCTCACCAAAACAACTGCAAAAAGTGGTTGAAGATGTCGCAGATAAGCCAGAGGCAATGGTTGTCAATACGATGCTGCTCAGAAGTATGCAGCAAGCGAAGTATTCAGAAGAAAACGTCGGCCACTATGGTTTGGCAGCGGAAGATTATACCCACTTCACGTCACCGATCCGTCGGTACCCCGACTTGATCGTGCATCGCTTGATTCGTTCTTACAGTGAAGATGTCTCTGAAGCCAACCAAAACAAATGGGCTGAAATCTTGCCTGACATCGCAATGCACAGCTCCCAAATGGAACGACGAGCAGTCGATGCAGAAAGAGAAGTCGATGCGCTTAAAAAAGCTGAGTATATGGCCGATAAAGTAGGAGAAGAGTTTGACGGTATCATCAGTTCCGTCGTTAAGTTTGGCTTGTTTATTGAATTGCCTAACACGATTGAAGGGCTGATCCATATCAATAATCTGAAGCAAGATTACTTCCATTATTTGGAAAACCATCTGGCACTTGTAGGTGAACGGACAGGCTTGACCTTTAAAATTGGTCAAAAAGTTCGTATCAAAGTCGTGAAAGCTGATCCTGAAACAAGAGAGATCGATTTCGAATTGGTAGCAGCAGAAGAAGTCGAAAAACTGCAAGCACCAAAAGCCAACAAACGAAACAACCATCAAAAAAATGAAGCGAACCGTCGCGGGAAAAAACAACACAACCCTGAGAAAAAACAAGGGAAACGCTTTGAACAAACCGGTAAAGGCAAGTCAAAGAAAGCTGGCAAAGTGAAAAAGAAAAAACCTTTTTACAAAGGAATCAAGAAAAAATAATTGGAGGGATGGCCCGTGCCTAAAGGAGAAGGGAAATTAATCGCCCAAAACAAAAAGGCCCGCCATGATTACACGATCCTCGATACGATCGAAGCGGGGATCGTCTTACAGGGAACAGAGATCAAAGCGATCCGTAACAGTCGGATCAATTTGAAAGACGGCTTTGTACGCATTCGCAATGGTGAGGCATTCTTAGTCAATGTGCATATCAGCCCATACGAGCAAGGAAACATTTTTAATCATGATCCACTACGGACAAGAAAACTGTTACTGCATAAAAAGCAGATTGCTCGTCTGATTGGCGAAACAAAAAATACAGGCATGACGATCGTTCCGTTAAAGGTGTATATCAAGGATGGTTATGCCAAAGTTTTGATTGGTTTAGCGAAAGGAAAACGCGAATATGACAAGCGGGAATCCTTGAAACGCAAAGATCAAGAAAGACAAATTGACCGAGTTCTTAGAAATTTCTAATTTTCTAAGAACTTCTTTTAGAATCCGATAGAGGTTATTGCTTTGAAAATCGCGCTAAATTTGGTAGCATTTAAGGGAAAGCTGTTGATATAACAGGCTTTTTCTTCCACATAGCGACACGGGAATTTTTCATTTAATTTAGGATTTTTGGCATTGTGAGTTTTTTGTCTAATTTTCTTGAAAATGCTTTGAAATTTTCCATTCGTGGTGGTATGATACCGATTGTTATGAGAGGAAACGCATTGTAACACCAGATTTTTTTCTGGAGATGACAGGAAAAGAGGTGAGAAAGATTGGAAGATAAATCGCTTATGTTTCATATCGGTCCTATATGGTTTGATGGAACTGTAGCTATGATGACAATCATTTCTTGTATTATTGTTTTTTTGGTGGTCTTTATTTGTACACGTAATCTGCAAATGAAACCGAAAGGGAAGCAGAACTTCATTGAATGGGTCATTGACTTTGTTCGTGGTATCGTAGCGGACAATCTACCAGGATCTCAAGTGAACAACTTTCATTTGCTCGGTGTAACAATGTTTCTTTTTGTGTTTGTGGCAAATGAGATCGGCTTAGTCACAAAAATTGTGACGACAGATGACATTACCTTGTGGAAAAGTCCGACAGCAGACCCGTTTGTTACATTGACACTTGCACTTATGGTTATTTCCTTGACACATTTCTTTGGGATCAAGTCGTTGGGCTTCAAAAATTACTTGATCAATTCGTACTTGAAACCGGTGGGGTTCTTATTGCCGCTAAAAATCATCGAAGAATTTACGAATGTCATCACGTTAGGCTTACGTTTATATGGGAATATATTCGCGGGAGAAGTGTTATTAGGATTGATTGCCAACATGTTTATTAGTCTTGGTTGGTGGTCATTGCCGATCGTGATGCCGCTAGAAATGATCTGGATTGGCTTCTCGCTCTTTATTGGAGCGATCCAAGCTTATGTATTTGTTACATTGACCATGGTATTTATGAGCCACAAAATCGTGGCAGAACATTAATCGAATCGACATACAATTAGGAGGAAAAAAGAATGAACTTTATTGGAGCAGGATTAGCAATTATCGGAGCAGCAATTGGTGCAGGGTATGGTAACGGACAAGTAATCGCAAAAACGATCGAATCAATGGCACGCCAACCTGAAATGTCAGGTCAACTACGTTCAACAATGTTTATCGGGGTAGCGTTAGTCGAAGCTGTACCGATTCTAGGGGTAGTTATCGCGCTGTTATTAGTCTTCCGATAAGACAAGCACGAAAAGGCAGAAACGAACAATTGCACTCGTTTTTGCTTTTTTCTAATGAAACAATGACTTTCAGAAAGGAAGAATCGTTATGCTAAATCAGTTGGTTATGGCGGAAGTTCAAAATCCAATGCTTGGCAATATTATCGTTGTCAGCGGGTCAATTCTTCTTTTGCTATTCTTATTGAAACATTTTGCATGGGATGCCATCAGCAGCATGATGCAAAAACGGGAAGATAAAATCGCCAATGATTTGGATTCAGCGGAACAATCACGCTTGAATGCAGCAAAATTAGAAAAAGAACGCCAAGAAAAATTGGCACGTTCTCATTCTGAAGCTGCGGAGATCATCAAGAGCGCCAAAGATAGCGGGGAATTGAGTCGACAAAATATTTTGAGCGAGACCAAAGAAGAAGTGGCTCGTTTGAAAGAAAAAGCAAACTCAGATATCACCCTTGAAAAAGAAACTGCGTTAAAAGAAGTGAAAGATGATGTTGCAGAACTTTCGCTTCAAATCGCAGAAAAAATCTTAGGACGCGAATTGACTCCCGAAAATCATGAATCCCTAATCAATCAATATATCGAAGGATTGGGTTCAGTTAATGAAACTCGATAAATTCACAGTGGGAAAACGCTATGGAAAAGCCTTGTTCGAATTGGCGATGGAAGAACAGCGCTTGACAGAAGTTTACCAAGAATTAATGACCTTGCGTCAGATTTATCAGGAGATTCCAACATTCGGTCAGATCGTGACGGATAACCGCTTGGATCTCCATGAAAAAAGACAATTAGTCGATCAATTGCTGAAGGGCTTTGAAGGCTTGGTCAGAAATTTCTTAGAGATCGTTTATGAATATGATCGCATGGATGATCTATTGCTGATCATTGATGAATACGAACGTCGTTACGATGAATATCAAGGTCTTGTTCTCGGAACGATCACAACGGCTGTTGCTTTGTCAGCAGAACAAAAAAGCAAAATCGAAAAGCAAATCGCCGATAAGCTTGGGTACAAGCAGGCACAATTGAAAGAAACGATCGATCCAACGATTTTAGGCGGTGTCATCGTTGAAGCAAATCATCAAGTGATCGACGGTAGTATTAAGAGCCAACTGGATTATCTGCGACAAAAAATCGGCAGATAAACAAGAGATAAGAGGTGAATCGGATGGCCATCAAAGCAGAAGAAATTAGTGCCTTGATCAAAGAGCAAATTAAAAATTATCAGAACGAACTTTCTGTAGAAGAAATCGGTACTGTCACATATGTTGGGGACGGGATCGCCCGCGCCCACGGTTTAGAAAATGCCATGAGTGGAGAACTGCTTGAGTTTTCAAACGGTTCTTATGGGATGGCACAAAACTTAGAGTCAAACGATGTCGGAATCATCATCCTAGGTGATTTTGAAACCATTCGTGAAGGGGACAAAGTAAAACGAACTGGTAAAATCATGGAAGTTCCTGTCGGCGATGCATTAATTGGCCGGGTAGTAAATCCATTAGGGCAACCAATCGATGGTTTAGGTCCGATCGAAACAAATAAATCACGCCCAGTCGAAGCAGCTGCACCAGGTGTTATGCAACGGAAATCCGTTTCGGAACCAATGCAAACAGGGTTGAAAGCTATTGATGCTTTAGTACCAATCGGTCGTGGCCAACGGGAATTAGTCATCGGTGACCGGAAAACCGGGAAAACAACGATCGCTATTGATGCGATCATCAACCAAAAAGGGCAAGACATGATCTGTATTTATGTCGCAATTGGCCAAAAAGATTCAACTGTTCGTGCACAAGTGGAAACATTGCGTCGTTACGGGGCCCTTGATTACACGATCGTGGTCTCAGCAGGTGCTTCACAACCAGCACCACTGCTTTATATCGCACCTTATGCGGGGGCTGCGATGGGGGAAGAATTCATGTATAACGGCAAACATGTTTTGATCGTCTTTGATGACTTATCAAAACAAGCGGTCGCTTATCGTGAACTTTCTCTACTTCTACGTCGTCCGCCAGGTCGTGAAGCATACCCAGGGGATGTCTTCTACTTGCATTCTCGTTTATTGGAACGTGCAGCGAAATTAAGTGATGAACTAGGTGGTGGATCGATGACGGCATTGCCGTTTGTTGAAACACAAGCAGGGGATATTTCAGCCTATATCCCAACCAACGTGATTTCTATCACAGATGGACAAATTTTCTTAGAAAACGACCTTTTCTATTCTGGTGTTCGTCCTGCCGTAGCGGCTGGATTATCCGTTTCACGGGTTGGTGGTTCTGCGCAGATCAAAGCAATGAAAAAAGTTGCCGGTACCTTGCGTTTGGACTTGGCTAGCTATCGCGAACTAGAGGCCTTTACGCAGTTTGGGTCTGATCTAGATGCTGCAACACAAGCCAAATTAAACCGCGGTCGTCGAACCGTTGAAATCTTGAAGCAAAAACTGCATGAACCACTGGCAGTAGAAAAACAAGTCGTGATTCTTTATGCCTTGACACATGGATTCATTGATAGTGTACCAGTCAATAAACTATTGGACTTTGAAGCAGAATTATTTGAATATATCGAAGCAAATGCAGCGACGATTTTTGAAACCATTCGGACAACGAAAGACTTGCCAGAAGAAAGCTTGTTAGATGACACCATTAAAGCATTCAAAGATATTTTCATGGCATCCAACGGTTCTCGGGTGACACCCCAAGATAAAATATCGACAATGCAAAACGCATAAAAAGAGGTGAGAGAAAATGGCTGCTTCATTAAATGAAATCAAGCAACGAATTGCCTCAACAAAAAAAACCAGCCAAATCACAAAGGCCATGCAAATGGTTTCAGCTGCAAAATTAACAAAATCTGAAGCTCATTCGAAACAGTTTCAAGTGTATGCCAACAAAGTACGTGAAATCGTTACGCATTTAACTGCGCAGCAGCTTTCCGATCTTGCAGGTTCTGGTCCAAAAGATGGTGTGAACTATAACAGTATGTTGGTTAGTCGTCCGGTCAAACGCACAGGCTACATCGTCATCACTTCTGATGGCGGTCTAGTGGGCGGCTACAATAGTTCCATCTTGAAGCAAATGATGACCATGCTGGATGAAGACCATGCAAAAGAAGAAGAGTATGTCATGATTGCCATTGGTGCAACTGGCGCTGACTTTTTCAAAGCACGGGGCATCAATTTGGCGTACGAGCTAAGAAACCTTTCGGATCAACCAAGCTTTGACGAGGTGCGTAAAATCGTAACATTGGCGACAACGATGTACCAAAACGAAGTCTTCGATGAATTATATGTGTGTTATAACCATCACATCAACTCATTGACTAGCCAATTTCGTGTGGAGAAAATGTTGCCGATTTCCGATCTAGATCCTGAAGAAGCCGAAAGTTATGAACAAGAATACTTGTTTGAACCTTCCAGAGAAGCAATTTTGAATCAATTACTGCCTCAATACGCTGAAAGCTTGATTTATGGTGCGATTGTTGACGCAAAAACAGCCGAGCATGCTGCCGGAATGACAGCGATGAAAACAGCAACAGATAATGCCAAAAATATTATTGGGGACTTGACGATCTCTTATAACCGAGCGCGCCAAGGAGCGATCACCCAAGAAATTACTGAAATTGTGGCGGGGGCATCCGCGTTAGAATAGTTTCAAGAACGAATGGAGGAATACGAATGAGTTCAGGCAAGATTGTTCAAGTCATTGGTCCCGTTGTTGACGTGGAATTCTCTCTAGACCAATCATTACCAGATATCAACAATGCGTTGATTGTTTACAAAAAAGATGAGCAGAAAACAAAAGTTGTGTTAGAAGCTGCCTTAGAACTTGGCGACGGCGTTATCCGTACGATTGCCATGGAATCAACAGATGGCTTACAACGAGGAATGGAAGTAATCGATACAGGCGCCTCCATTTCTGTTCCAGTTGGGACAGAAACCTTAGGACGGGTGTTTAATGTCTTAGGGGACACCATCGATTTAGAAGCACCGTTTCCTGAAGAAGCACCCCGCAGTGGGATCCACAAAAAAGCTCCTGACTTTGATGAATTGTCAACAAGTACCGAGATCCTTGAGACTGGGATCAAAGTTATCGACTTATTAGCCCCTTATTTAAAAGGGGGGAAAGTTGGTCTTTTCGGTGGTGCCGGTGTTGGTAAAACTGTCTTGATCCAAGAACTGATCCACAACATTGCCCAAGAGCATGGGGGGATCTCTGTCTTCACAGGTGTTGGTGAACGGACACGTGAAGGAAACGACCTTTATAATGAAATGAAAGAATCTGGCGTTATCGAAAAAACAGCCATGGTGTTTGGACAAATGAACGAACCACCAGGTGCCCGGATGCGGGTTGCCTTGACTGGGTTGACCTTAGCGGAGTACTTCCGCGATGTAGAAGGACAAGACGTGCTCTTGTTTATCGATAATATCTTCCGATTTACTCAAGCTGGTTCTGAAGTATCTGCCTTACTAGGTCGGATGCCTTCTGCCGTTGGATATCAACCGACACTAGCAACCGAAATGGGACAATTGCAAGAACGGATCACTTCAACAAAAAAAGGATCGGTTACTTCTATTCAAGCAATCTATGTTCCTGCCGATGACTACACGGACCCGGCACCAGCGACTGCTTTTGCCCATTTAGATGCAACAACCAACTTGGAACGTAAATTGACTGAACAAGGGATCTATCCAGCTGTTGATCCGCTAGCTTCTTCTTCTAGTGCGTTAGCACCTGAAATCGTTGGTGAAAAACACTATGAAGTAGCGACTGAAGTACAGCATGCGTTGCAACGTTATCGCGAACTACAAGACATCATCGCTATCTTAGGGATGGATGAGTTGTCTGATGAAGAAAAAACGTTAGTGGCTCGTGCGCGTCGGATCCAATTCTTCTTGTCGCAAAACTTCCACGTAGCGGAACAGTTTACTGGACAACCTGGTTCTTATGTACCAGTTGAAGAAACGATCAAAGGATTTGCTGAGATTCTTGAAGGAAAATATGATGATCTTCCAGAAGAAGCCTTCCGTAGTGTAGGACGAATTGAAGACGTCATTGAAAAAGCGAAAAAAATTGGCTATTAATTAACCAGCCTTGAAGAAAGAGGGGAACCTCATGGATCAATTTTTAACAGTCAATGTGGTGACACCTGCTGGTTTGGTTTACGATCATCACGCGAAAATCGTGGTTGCACGTACGACAGATGGTGAGATCGGTATTTTGCCGCATCATGCCCCAATCATCGTTCCTTTGACGATTGATGAAGTCCGGGTCAAACGGATCGATTCAGATACTCACGTCGACTGGGTCGCCGTTAATGGCGGTATCCTTGAAGTGCGGGACAATGTTGTCTCCATCGTAGCCGATAGTGCGGAACGTGATCGTGATATCGACGTTTCACGGGCAGAAAGAGCAAAACAACGTGCAGAACGTCAAATCGAAGAGGCCAAACAAGTCGAAGATATCGACCAGCTTCGTCGCGCAACGGTTGCTTTGCACCGCGCCATTAATCGAATCAACGTGTCAAAACATTCCTAAAAAAACAAGGGCATCTTGCCTTTGTTTTTTTTTATTCGAGAAAACGTTTTAAAAACTTTTTAAAGTCTTTTCATGAAGGTTTCAAGAAAGATTATTTTTTATCTTGACATCTTTGTGGTATGATAGGAATGTTCAATTATGAAAAAGGAGCAGGAAGTATGCAAGTGTATGGAATTGATGCAATCATTCGAATCGTGAGTCATTTAGCGTTCATCTATTTAGCATTTTGGGCATTGCAATCTGTGCGGATCGATGCTTTTTTTAAAGTTTTACGAACGACTCAGATACGAATGATCATGGTGTTTCTTGCGATTGCATTAGGCTACACCGTCAGTACTTTTTTCCTTGAGTTGATTGCGTTATGTCGTAATTTATTTTTAACAGGTTTTTAAGAATTTCATTAATATATGCAAAAACACCGAATATTATGCTATAATTGGCAAGATTTGTGTGAGTCACTGCATTATTTGGAGGGAACATAAATGGAAGAGATGATCGTTCAAGGTGGTAATCGATTAACTGGAACAGTGAAGATCGAAGGGGCAAAAAATGCTGTTCTACCTATCTTAGCGGCAAGCTTATTAGCGGAAGAAGGAACAACGACATTAACAAATGTACCGATCCTTTCCGATGTATTAACAATGAAAGAAGTGATTCGGCATTTAAATGTCGCAATCGATTTTGAAGAAGAAAACAACACAATGACGATCGATGCGTCACAAGAATTAGCAATCGAAGCACCGTATGAGTATGTGAGCCAAATGCGCGCTTCAATCGTAGTCATGGGGCCTTTGTTAGCCCGTAATGGACATGCCAAAGTGGCAATGCCTGGCGGCTGTGCAATCGGCAAACGACCAATTGATTTACATTTGAAGGGATTTCAAGCACTAGGCGCGCAAATCATCCAAAAAGATGGATACATAGAAGCGATCGCCGATGAGTTAAAAGGCAATAGCATTTACTTGGATTTCCCAAGTGTCGGCGCCACGCAAAATATCATGATGGCTGCCGTAAAAGCTAAAGGCATCACCATCATCGAAAACGTCGCTCGTGAGCCAGAAATCGTTGATTTAGCAAACATTTTGAATAAAATGGGTGCCAAGGTCTTTGGTGCAGGAACCGAAACGATGCGTATTGAAGGTGTCGAACACCTGCATGCAGTAGACCATTCGATCGTACAAGACCGTATCGAAGCAGGAACCTTTATGGTTGCAGCAGCGATGACTCAAGGAGACGTTATTATTAAAGATGCGATCTCAGAGCACAATCGTCCATTGATTTCAAAATTGATCGAAATGGGCGCAGAAGTGACTGAAGTCGCTGAAGGGATTCGTGTGGTCGGACCAGAACGCTTGAAAGCGACTGATGTAAAAACGATGCCACATCCAGGTTTTCCTACGGACATGCAAGCGCAAATGTCTGCTATTCAATTATTAGCGCAAGGAACGAGTGTTGTGAATGAAACGGTATTTGAGAATCGTTTCCAACATTTAGAAGAAATGCGTCGCATGAATGCCCATGTAAAAATTGACGGCAACGTTGCAGTGATCGAAGGCGGTCATGAATTACAAGGTGCGCTGGTCTATGCGACAGATTTACGTGCCGCAGCAGCGTTGATTTTATTAGGTTTGCGTTCAACGGGACGGACGCGTGTTCGCAATCTAAAATATTTGGATCGCGGCTACTACAAATTCCACGAAAAATTGCAACAATTAGGGGCATCTGTTGAACGAGTTTCTGACGCAGTAGAAGAAGTCGTACCAGTTAACGCCTAATAGGAGTAGGAGAGAAAAAAAGTGAAGTTGAACCGTTATATTTTAACTAGCTTGATAAAAATTTTAATCGTCATTTTATTAGCTATTTTATTGTTCCTAGCAGGAACGATGATTGGTTATGGAGTGATCGGTGACGGCAGTCCTTTTAAAGTATTCTCTCCAAGTCTTTGGAATCATATCTTTGAGTTTATGAAATAAACCATAACTAGGACTTCCGCCACGTGCTGAGTCCTAGTTTTTTCTATCTATCTTTACTGAATCGTACGCTAAAAAGAAAGGCTGGCAAGGAATGAGTAAACTTTTGATCGGCTTTGTTCGTTTCTATCAACGTTTTATTTCCCCATTATTTCCTCCTAGCTGTCGTTATTATCCGACTTGCTCAGGATACATGATCCAAGCCATCCAAGTCCATGGAGCAGCCAAAGGAGGCTTGATGGGGGTAGCTCGTATCTTACGCTGCCATCCCTTTGTAAAAGGCGGAATAGATTACGTACCCCAGACGTTTACTTTAAAACGAAATACGAAAGACAAAGTCAAACCAACGTACCGTTATCGGAAAAGTTAAAAGGAATCAACAGAAATATAAAAAAGGAGCCAAAAAGCCATGATTCGTCCAATCGCCCCTAATGAAGCGTATCCTTGGGCGTTGCTGCTGGATGCAGATCCTGATAAAGCAGTCGTAGAAAGCTATCTATATAATAGCCAAACACTTGTTTATGAAGAAGCTGGAGAAATGATTGGTGTGCTAGTTTATCAAAATCAAGGCAAGAACTGGGAGATCATGAATGTGGCCGTTTCGCCAGAAAAGCAAGGAATGGGCATCGGTCGTCAATTGCTGCAAGCTGCCGAAGAAGCGATCCTTAGTCAGCACCTCGGGGCAAAACGGCCGATCGTAGTGATCAAAACTGGTAGTCTGCCCTCTGCAGCCTTGACTTTGTACCAAAAGCAAGGCTATGTTGAAAAAGAGCGGGTGAAGAATTATTTCACCACCCACTATGTCGAACCGATTTTTGAGAATGGGCAGCAGCTGTTCGATCAAGTGATTTTAGAAAAACAACTCTAATGGATGAAGAGACAGTCTGTGTGAATGAGACTGTTTTTTTCTTGTCCTCGGAAATCGCTTTCTTCAAGCGCCGACTTGCGGTAAAATAGACAGTATCAGAATAATAAAGGATTGAGGGAAAAAAATGGCGATTTTAGTCTTTGATATGGGTGGTTCAGCAGTAAAATATGGCGTCTGGGCACAAGATTCTTTGGTGAGTAAAGGGAAATTCACTACTCCAAATACTTGGGAGGAAATGAAAGCACAGCTGCAGCAAGTGAGGGCAAGCGTAGATGAAGAGATTGAAGGCGTTGGAATCAGTGCGCCAGGTGCGGTCAATGCCCAAGAACGGCGGATCGACGGCATTAGTGCGATCCCTTATATCCATGGGTTTGATATTTACTCAGAACTCGAAGCAGCGTTTGGGGTACCCGTAACCATCGAAAATGATGCCAATTGCGCTGGGATGGCTGAATTTTATCAAGGAGCGGGCAAAGAGTATCAGCAAGCAGCCTTCGTTGTGATCGGAACAGGCGTTGGCGGTACCCTGTTTCAAAATGGTGAGCTAGTCCGTGGGGCACATTTATACGGTGGCGAGTTTGGGTTGATGATCCTAGATCAAGGCAAAACATTTTCGCAACTAGGGACAGCGGTTCAAATGGCCTGGCGGTATTGTGATCGGATCGGAGTGGATCGAACGACGATTACCGGTGAAGAGGTCTTTCAACGTGCAGAAGATGGCGATGCCATTGCGATCGAGGAAGTCAATAAATTTTACAACTATTTAGCACAAGGACTGTTCAGTATTCAGTTTGCTTTTGATCCTGAAGTGATCATTATCGGCGGTGGTGTCAGTGCCAAAAAAGGCTTGTTAGAAGAAGTTGACCAGCGCTTGAAAAAAATGTTGGCGGATCAAGCATTAAATGATTTCGTCCCACTGATCAAGCTATGTGACTATCGCAATGATGCCAATTTAGTTGGGGCGGCGGCAAATTTTCAAGCATTGTATCCACGAAATAGCCGCTAACATGAGGATGTAATGTTTTCAAACGTCCGTTTGAAGAAAAAAGTATCAAATCAAAGCGTATCGGTAGCAAGCAAAGGGGAAAAACCTTTGCTTGCTTTTCTTTTTATCCGAAAATTAGAAAAGCGATTCCATTGTTGCTGGATCAATGTTTTAAAAGCACCATTTTTTATCGGCGAAAAAAATAAATTCTGAATAGGTGAAATATTCTGATAATTCGTTGACATTTCCTAGATTTTTCAGTATATTGGATAACATATTCAGGGGAAGTAAAGGAGAGGAAAATTATGAAAAAGAAATTTGCATTTTTGTTTGCGAGTTTGTTTTTATTGACAGCTTGTAGTGCAGGACCAACAGGTGGACCAACGGATAGCAGTGGTGCTGCTGAAGGTGGCAATAAACAAGAGGGAGATACCATTAAGATTGGTGCCAACTTAGAGTTGTCTGGAGCAGTTGCTGCTTATGGGACGGCTGAAAAAGAGGGGATCGACTTGGCAGTCGAAGAAATCAATGCTGCCGGCGGCGTTCTTGGAAAACAAATTGAAATCATTTCGAAAGATAACAAATCAGATAACAATGAAGCTGCGACAGTAGCAGCCAACTTAGCAACCAATGATAAAGTCGTTGCCATTATTGGACCAGCAACTTCAGGTGCCACAAAGGCGGCTTTACCGAATGTGACGAGAGCCCAAGTACCGATGGTCACTCCTTCAGGTACCGATGATGCGATTACTTACACCAGTGGAAAAGTCCAAGAATTTGCATTCCGTTCTTGTTTCCAAGATAGCTTCCAAGGAACAATCTTGGCAAAATATGCAGCAGAAAATTTGGATGCTTCAAAAGCCGTAATCTTGGGTGATAACTCAAGTGACTACGCAATTGGTTTGACGGAAGCATTTAAAGAAAGCTACCCAGGCGAAATCGTCTTAGAGGATAACTTTACTGAAGGCGACAAAGATTTCCAAGCAGTTCTTACAAGAATCAAAGATGTCGACTTCGATGTCTTGTTCATTCCAGGCTACTACACAGAAGCTGGTTTGATCATCAAGCAAGCGCGAGAATTAGGAATTGATCAAGCAATCATTGGTGCGGATGGATTCGGTGATGAAAAAATGGTTCAAACAGCTGGTGCAGAAAATGTCAGCAATGTTTACTATACAGGTCACTTCTCTACCAAAGCACCAGCAAACGACAAAGTTGAGCCGTTTGTGGCAGCTTTCAATGAAAAATATGGCAAAGAGCCTTCTGCTTTTAATGCATTAGCCTATGATGCCGTTTATATGATCAAACAAGCGATCGAAGATCAAAACTCAGCAGATTCATTGGCGATCGCAGCTGGTTTGTCTGAACTGAAAGACTTTGTCGGTGTGACCGGTGAAATCACGATGGATGAAAATCATAACCCTGAAAAATCAGCAGTTGTTTTAGGATTGACTGACGGGAAAGAAACCTCAGCAGACACTGTGGAACCTTAAAAAACCCGCAGTTGTTTGGCAGTGAAAACTGGGACAGACCTGATGTGTTTGTCTCAGTTTCTTTTCTCTAAAAGAATGACCATAATAAATGATATTGGAAGTGAGTATATGGAAATGATGATCCAACAATTGATCAACGGCTTGTTTCTAGGCAGTATCTATGCCTTGTTAGCGTTGGGTTATACGATGGTGTATGGCATCATCAAGTTGATCAACTTCGCCCACGGAGAAGTTTACATGATCGGTAGTTTTATCGGTTACTTTTTGATCAATCAATGGCAATTAGGGTTTTTCCCCGCGTTGTTCATTTCAATGATCGCCAGTGCAGCTCTTGGGGTAACGATCGAATTTTTAGCGTATCGTCCCTTACGCAATTCCACGCGAATTTCGGCACTGATCACGGCAATCGGGGTTTCTTATTTTTTGCAAAATGTCATGATCTTTTTCTTTTCAGCCAATGTGCGCCCCTTTCCGCAAGCGATTGAACGACAAACTTATTCCATCGGGTTTGTTCAAGTAAGTAATGTCCAGTTATTGATCTTGGCTGTTTCGGTTACCTTAATGATTCTCTTGCAATTGATCGTGAAAAAGACCCGTATGGGAAAAGCGATGCGGGCAGTAAGTGTTGATGCAGATGCAGCGCGTTTGATGGGGATCAATGTCAATCGAACGATTTCCTTTACCTTTGCCTTAGGCTCGGCTTTGGCTGCAGCTGGCGGGATGCTGATCGGTTTGTATTATAATTCCATTGATCCATCAATGGGCGTCGTTCCTGGTCTGAAATCTTTTGTTGCAGCGGTTCTTGGCGGGATCGGGATCATTCCTGGAGCAGCCTTAGGTGGCTTTGTGATCGGTTTGGTGGAAACAGCAGCGACAGCGCTTGGTTTTTCTGATTATAAGGATGCTTTAGTGTATGTCATTTTAATAATTATATTGTTGGTTCGTCCAGCTGGGATCCTCGGCAAAAATATCAAAGAGAAAGTGTAGGTGGCAGAAATGAAAAAGAATTTACGTTACAACTTAATCTGGCTCGCTCTGGCAGCTATTCTTTATTTTGGATTATTTGCAGCCTACAATGGCGGAATGATCAATTTGTTCTCTGATGCCATCATCGTCAATATCGGAATCAATATCATCTTGGCAGTCAGTTTGAATCTGATCATCGGCTTTTCAGGGCAATTCTCCTTAGGACATGCTGGATTTATGGCAATCGGTGCTTATGCTGGCGCGATCCTGTCGGCAAGCAATCCAACCTTTGGTGGCTTTTTAACTGGTTTACTGGTGGGGATGCTGGTTTCAGGTGCAGTCGCATTAGTGGTTGGGATTCCGACTCTCCGTTTAAAAGGCGACTATCTAGCGATCGCTACCCTAGGTGTGGCAGAGATCATTCGGATCTTGTTGGTGAACCTACGAGGCTTGACCAATGGTCCTGCTGGAATTTTCGGATTGCCCCAATTCAGTAATTGGCAGATCGTCTTTCTCTTTGCCGTTTTATCGATTCTTGTCGTGTCAAACTTTATCCATAGCGGACCGGGTCGGGCGACTTTAGCGATTCGGGAAGATGAGATCGCTGCAGAATCAATGGGGGTCAACACAACGAAATACAAGGTAATTGCGTTTGTAATGGGGGCAGTGATGGCAAGCATTGCTGGTACCCTTTATGCCAGCTATCAGCAGTCGGTTTTCCCACGAGATTACGGTTTTATGAAATCGATCGATGTATTGATCATCGTCGTTTTTGGAGGGCTTGGGAGTACCACAGGAGCAGTTGTTTCGGCAGTAGTGCTAGGAATCTTAAATATGTACTTGCAAGGCTTCTCTGATTTGCGCATGATCATTTATGCATTGGCTTTGATCATCATCATGATCTTTAAACCAAGCGGACTTTTAGGGACATGGGAATTCTCCGTAAAAGGACTGCTGGATAAATTTAGAAAAAAGGGGGATGACAACGATGCCTCTATTAGAAGTTAAAAGCTTAACGAAAAACTTTGGCGGTTTAGCTGCTGTTTCTCATGTAGACCTCCATTTAGATACCAATGAGCTGGTCGGATTGATTGGACCAAACGGTGCTGGCAAGACAACGCTCTTTAATCTCCTGACAGGTGTGTATGAACCTAGTGAAGGGGAAGTGCTTTTTGAGACCCAAGGTAAGCCAAAACGTTTAAATGGCGTGAAGCCCTATAAAATTGCGGATTTAGGTCTTTCAAGAACCTTCCAAAACATTCGCTTGTTTAAAAATTTGACTGTGATGGACAACGTCTTGATCGCTATGAACAGTAAGCATAAAGAAGGACTGCTGACTAGCATCCTGCGTTTGCCAAAGTACTACAAAAACGAAGCGTCCATGAAGAAAAAAGCCTTAGAGCTGTTACGGATCTTTGATATGGATGGCAAAAGTCAAACGTTAGCGAAAAATTTGCCTTATGGCGAGCAGCGTCGGTTAGAGATCGTACGCGCATTGGCTACAGAACCAAAAATTCTGTTTCTTGACGAGCCGGCTGCGGGGATGAATCCTCAAGAAACAACAGAACTGACAAAGTTGATCTATAAGATCCAAAAAGATTTTCAATTGACGATCCTCTTGATTGAGCATGATATGAGTTTGGTCATGGAAGTGTGCGAACGGATCTATGTGCTGGAATACGGCCAAGTCATCGCCCACGGTGAACCAGAAGAGATCAAAAACAATCCGCGGGTGATCGAAGCTTATCTAGGAGGGGAAATCTGATGCTGGAAATTCAAAATTTAAGTGTACACTACGGCATGATCCAAGCGGTCCATGATGTTTCCTTCCACGTCAATCAAGGGGAGATCGTTTCACTGATTGGTGCCAATGGTGCAGGGAAAACCACGATTTTACGGACGATTTCTGGATTGATCCGCCCCTCAAATGGCTCAGTCACTTTTGAAGGAAAACGAATTGAGAAAGAAGCACCGCAAAAAATCGTCGCAAACGGCTTGTCGCAAGTGCCAGAAGGGCGGCACGTCTTTTCAGGATTGACGGTTCAAGAAAACTTAGAGATGGGCGCCTTCTTGCGTAAAGACAGTGGTGTCAAAGAAGACTATGAACAAGTTTACCGCAAGTTTCCTGTATTGAAAGAACGCCTCTCGCAAGATGCGTCGACATTATCTGGCGGTGAGCAGCAGATGTTGGCAATGGGGCGGGCATTGATGTCAAAACCGCGCTTGCTTTTGCTGGATGAGCCCTCGATGGGCTTGGCACCGATTTTTATCAAAGAAATTTTTTCAATCATTCAAGAAATCAAGCAGCAAGGAACGACTGTGCTGCTGATTGAACAAAATGCAAAAATGGCTTTATCGATTGCCGATCGCGGCTATGTATTAGAAACGGGGAAAATCGTTTTAGAAGGTACTGGAGAAGAATTACTAGCAAGTGATGAAGTAAGAAAAGCGTATCTAGGAGGCTAAACAATGAGTGTAAGTGATTTTATGACGAAGACGGTCGTCACCGTCGATTCGCAGACACCGATCTTTGATGCAGTAGATTTAATGAAGCAACACGATATCCACCGTCTGCCCGTCGTTGACGATGGTAAATTAGTAGGGTTGATCACAGAAGGAACGATCGCTGAAGCAACTCCCTCAAAAGCGACAAGCTTAAGCGTTTATGAAATGAACTATCTCTTAAATAAAACGACTGTCGCTGATATCATGTTGAAAAAAGTGACCACGATTGAACCAGATGCACTATTAGAGGACGCCATTTCCGTCATGCGTAGTGAAAACGTGGGGGTTTTACCAGTCATGGATGATGATACCCTAGTGGGAATCATTACCAACAATGATATTTTCGATGCCTTTTTGAAAATCACTGGCTACCATGATGGTGGAACCCGAGTGTCCATCGAGATCACGGATGACCATGTAGGCGTGTTAGCAGACGTGACCAAGCTGCTTGCCGATCATCAGATGAGTATTTTGACCATCGTAGTCAATCGGATGGCGCTAAAAACGATTGTTGAGATCCAAGTAGAGTCGCGCCAAGTCGCAGCGATTGAGAAAATCTTAAGCGATGCGGGGTATACCGTAACCAGTGCTGTCTTGACGAACCAGAAATGAGACAAAGCAGCAAAAGTAGTCGATCACAACGATTGACTACTTTTTTTCGTTCCAGATGAGATTTTCTTTTTCTTTTGCTGGTTTTCTGTTAAAATAGGAAGGTGCTGTAAAGAAAGAGGTGCAATCATGTCTAAGAAAAATAAAGATATCGAAGTCCGTATTGAAGAAACAACGAAAGCCATTCATGGCAAAGACTATACCGTCAATGAATTATTTATTGATAAAAAACGTATCGGTGAGATTTTAACGACTGGACCGAAAGAATTTCAAAGCTTTTTAGGGGATGAAGATCTAGGTTCAAGCAGAAGTTTAGAAGCTGCGATCGAGATGATTATTCGCCAATGGAATTTACATGAATAATTTCTAGAAAAATTTACTTTTTGCTCTTGCAATTTGTTATCTTTTTCGGTATTATAACTATTGTCAGGTTTGAGAAAAACCTTTTGGAGGAGTAGCGAAGTGGCTAAACGCGACGGACTGTAAATCCGTTCCTTAGGGTTCAGTGGTTCGAATCCACTCTCCTCCACCATTATTGGGGTATAGCCAAGCGGTAAGGCAACGGACTTTGACTCCGTCATGCGTTGGTTCGAATCCAGCTACCCCAGTCAGATGAATACGCAAAAAAAAACAGCAAGTAGTCTTGCTGTTTTTTTCGTTATTTAACCATTATTTTTTTTGGTTTGAGGAAGGGCTATAAGTTGAAGATTTTTTTTATTTGCGATACGCTAGTAGTAAAGCATTCGGGAGATGAAAACACATGAAATTTAAACTGAATCTAAAAGAAAAAGTAACGGAAGTTGCCGAGCATGTCTATGACGTTGTCAAAAAGGAAGACTATGCGATTCGTGTGGCTCCAAAAGGAATCAAAGTAACTAAACAGCGTAAGACAAAAGACACGATCAAATGGCGCGCAAAAAATCATTGATTAAAGGGCAATTGGTATGAGAGAAACTGCATATAGGCAGTTTCTTTTTTTATTCCTCAATTTCAATCCCCAAGACAGTTAGGTGACCGTTTGCCACTAGTTTGATGACGAGTTTTGCTAAATGGTCGGCGTGCATCGTTGTTTCTGCCGTTAGCCACCAATGCAGCGTGCCAACAAATATTGAGGTCATATAATCAATGATGAAGTCTAAGGGCACTTCAAGATCGCCTTCTGTAATCTTCAAGGTTGAAAAGATCTCTTGATACCGTTCCGTTAAAATCAGCCCCAGTTTTTTACGAATGATCTCAATGGCAGAGGCATCCATGATCGTCAAATAAAAAGAGCGATTCTTTTGAATGTGTATAAAAAGTTCGGTCATGGCCGCTTCGATTTTACGGATCTTGATTCGATTGCCTTGAACGAAATCTTCAAAGTCAAGGATCGAGGTAAAAGATTCGACGGCCAAGTCAAATATTTTTTCATACAAGTCTTGCTTGTCTTTGTAATGGGCATAGAAGGTCGCGCGGTTGATCATGGCTTCGTCTGCGATATTTTGGACAGTCACTTGCTCGAAGCCTTTTTCTTCAACTAAGCGAATAAAGGCTTCAATAATGTACTTATTGGTTCGTTTGACACGTAAATCCAATTTTTTCATATTGTGAATTTCCTTTCAAAATAAACGACAAAAAACGTCTAATTGTTGTTTATCCCACACCTTCGTTGGAATTGTTTGTTGAATTATCAATTAAAAGAATTACAATGAACATAAGTATTATAACAAACGGCTTGTTAGATAATCAACAAAGTGTTGTTTAGATGGAGGCAACAAATGAAAAAATATAAGGCGGGCATCGATGTCGGTTCAACAACGGTCAAGATGGTTCTGTTAGATGAACGCAATCAAACGTGTTTTTCAAGGTATGAACGACACTATGCAGACATCCAAAAGGCAGCGGAAAAAATTATTAAAGAAGCGCAAGCAGTAATCCAAGATCAGCCAGTTGCGCTGGCGATTACCGGATCAGGCGGAATGGGGCTGGCAGAAGTTTTGCGGATCCCTTTTGTCCAAGAGGTCATCGCTTGTACCAAAACAGTCGAGACAGTGATCCCAGAAACGGATGTGGCGATCGAATTAGGCGGTGAAGATGCGAAGATCACCTTTTTTGAAGGTGCGTTGGAGCAGCGGATGAATGGCAGTTGTGCCGGTGGGACCGGTGCGTTTATTGATCAGATGGCGGTTTTATTGAAAACGGATGCCAATGGGGTCAATGAGCTAGCCAAGGGATACCAAACCCTTTATCCGATTGCCTCACGCTGCGGGGTCTTTGCCAAAACTGATGTGCAGCCGCTGATCAATGAAGGAGCGGCAAAAGCGGACATTGCTGCGAGTATTTTTCAAGCGGTGGTCAATCAAACGATTGCTGGCTTAGCTGCTGGTCGTAAAATCAAAGGCAAGGTAGCCTTCTTAGGCGGTCCACTGACGTTTATGTCGGAATTGCGTCAACGATTTATCGATACGTTGAACCTGCAAGAAGCAGATATCATTTTTCCCGAGAACCCAGAACTGTTTGTGGCGATGGGGGCTGCACTGTATGCAGAAGAAGCGCAGCAGCTTTCTGTACTATGCGACCGCTTAGCCAATGAAGAAGACGGCACACTTGCGCCAACAGATACGCTAGATCCTTTATTCAAAGACGAAGCAGAACTGGCTGCTTTTCGTGCCCGCCATGCCCAAGCGGTTGCTGCAGAAAAACCTTTGTCGGAGCATAAAGGTGCTGCTTATTTGGGTATCGATGCTGGATCAACGACAACGAAAGTCGTCTTGATCAATGATGCAGGGGATTTGTTGTTTTCTTTTTATGGCAACAATGAAGGCGAGCCGTTAGCGACAACGATGGCGGTTTTACAAGAGCTTTATCGTCAGATGCCTTCTGACGTTTACATCGCAAAGTCAACGATCACAGGGTACGGTGAGCATCTGATCAAACATGCACTGAAGGTCGATATCGGTGAAGTCGAAACGATGGCCCATTACAAAGCTGCTGAACATTTCCAGCCAGGGGTTGATTTTATCCTGGACATTGGTGGGCAAGACATGAAGGCGATGACAGTCAAAGACGGTGCACTTTCTTCGATTCAGCTAAATGAAGCCTGTTCGTCAGGATGCGGCTCGTTCATTGAGACCTTTGCCAAATCTATGAATCAGGATGTCAAAGAATTTGCGCTGGCAGCGACAAAAGCCCAAGCGCCGGTTGACCTGGGTTCGCGTTGTACCGTCTTTATGAACTCAAAAGTCAAACAGGTCCAAAAAGAAGGAGCCTCTGTTGGCGACATTTCGGCTGGCTTGTCTTACTCGGTCATAAAGAATGCTATCTATAAAGTGATCAAGGTTCGGCGCCCCGAAGATCTTGGCGAGAAAATCGTCTGCCAAGGAGGGACTTTCTATAATGAAGCGGTTCTGCGCGCCTTTGAATTGATCAGCGGCCGTGAAGTCGTACGACCATCGATCGCTGGCTTGATGGGCGCTTATGGGGCGGCGTTGATCGCGTTAGAAGAAGCGGCGATCGACGATGTCAGTACGTTGTTGTCTCCTGCAGAAATGGCCGATTTTCAAGCAGAAAAAGAATTTACAAATTGCGGTCTTTGCGAAAACAATTGTTTATTAACCGTGACCCTCTTTTCGGATGGTCGAAAATTCATTACGGGGAATCGCTGCGAACGTGGTGCGCGGATCAAAATCAAAAAAGAAGACCGCAAAGTCAATCTCGTGGATGAAAAATACCGCCGCTTGTTCAAGTACCGTTCTTTGCGTAAAAAAGATGCCCTCCATGGGGAAATCGGCTTACCAAGAGTGTTGAATCTTTATGAAAATTATCCGCTATGGCATACCTTTTTCACCCAGTTAGGGTTTCGAGTAACCTTGTCGCCGCGTTCTAATAAAGAACTATATGAGCAAGGGATCGAAACGATTCCTAGCGATACCGTTTGTTACCCAGCCAAACTAGCCCATGGACACATCCAAGCACTGATCGATCAAAACATACCGTTGATCTTTTATCCAGGAGTCATTTTTGAGCGAGTAGAGAACACTGCCGCTGAAAATCATTTTAACTGTCCAATCGTACAAAGCTATCCAGAAGTGATTCGTAACAACGTCGATGCGATTCGTGAAGGGGCGGTTGACTACCGCTGTCCATTTTTAAATCTGGCAGATGAAGCCTCAATGGCCAAAACCTTAACGGGGACGTTTCAAGATTTTGGTTTTTCTGAAGACGAAATTGCCCAAGCGCTGCGCAGCGGCTTCGAGGAACTAGATCAGTTCAAAGCAGATATTGCGCAACGGGGAGAAGAAACGCTGCGAATGCTGATGACGACCAACCAAAAAGGGATCGTTTTATCTGGAAGACCGTATCATTTGGACCCTGAAATCAACCATGGGATAGCGGAAGTCATTACCCAAGAAGGCTTTCATGTACTGACCGAGGACAGTATTGCTCATTTAGCAAATGTCGGCGATCTGCGGGTCGTGGATCAATGGGTCTATCATTCACGGTTGTATGCGGCTGCACGAGTGGTGGCGAAAAACAAGCAGTTGGAATTGGTTCAATTAAACTCCTTCGGCTGCGGGATCGATGCAGTGACCACCGATCAAGTCGAAGAGATCATGGCGCAATATGGCAAGCTGTATACGGTGTTGAAAATCGATGAGGGTGCAAACCTTGGGGCGATTCGGATTCGGTTGCGTTCCTTGAAAGCAGCAGTCAACGAACGGGATAAACAGCACTTTGTTCCTAAAAAGCAATACGAGGAACCAGCAAAGATTATTTTTACCAAAGAAATGCGCAAGCAGCACACGCTCTTATTGCCGATGTTGAGTCCCATCCACCAAAGCGGATTAGTAGATGTCGCTTTGCAGGCTTCTGGGTATCAAGTGGTCTGTCTGCCCAGTGAAGATCGAGAAGCAGTCAATGTCGGTTTGCGCTTTGTCAATAACGATGCCTGCTACCCGGCCATCATTTCCATTGGACAGCTGGTAGAAGCGTTACAAAGCGGGGAATATGACGTCGAAAACACCAGCGTATTGATGACCCAGACGGGCGGTGGGTGTCGCGCAACGAACTATATTCCCTTGTTACGTAAAGCATTGAACGATGCAGGATTTCCGCAAGTACCGGTGGTATCTATTTCGATGGGCAATACTGGTGTTGAATCAAATCCTGGCTTTCACTTTACCTTGCCGATGATGAAACGCTTGGCGGTGGCATTTTTATACGGAGATCTCTTTGAACGGGTCGTTTATCGCACCCGTCCATATGAGCAAGAAGCAGGGGCTGTCGATCGGCTCCACCAAGAATGGCTGGAAAAAATTGCCAAAAATGTCCGCAATGGCTCCTTCAGCCTCTTTAATCGCAATATGAAGAAAATCATTCAAGACTTTGATCAAGTGCCGATAAGAGATATCAAGAAGCCGCGTGTCGGAGTCGTGGGAGAGATTTTAGTGAAATATTCACCGACAGCTAATAACGATGTCGTTCGCCTGTTAGAAGCAGAAGGAGCGGAAGCGGTCGTACCGGATATTGTCGGCTTCATGAATTATTCCCTCTACAATCAGATTTGGCGCTACGAGCATTTGGGGATGGCGAAGAAAAGTAAAATGATCGCTGATTTTGCGATCATGGCGATTGAACGGCTCCAAAAACCGATGGATAAAGCACTTAGGGCGTCAACGCGTTTTGATGGTATCCATTCGATCCATCAGCTTGCGGAGCAAGCGAGCGAGATTGTTTCCATCGGCAATCATACGGGAGAAGGCTGGTTCTTGACCGGTGAGATGATCGATCTGTTGGAAAATAATGTCAACAATATCATTTGTCTGCAACCATTTGGCTGTCTGCCTAACCATGTAGTAGGAAAAGGCGTCATGAAAGAGCTGCGTCGCCAATACCCACAGGCGAACATTGCAGCGATTGATTACGATCCAGGTGTCTCGATCGTCAATCAATTGAATCGCATTCGCTTGCTCATGGCAACTGCCAATAAAGCGTTGGCTGAATAAATTCTCAAGCCAGCGACCGAACCAATTTAAAAGCAAAGGGACTGCTCTTGTTTGGACAATTTGTGATAACTTCTTTTTCTGCCTATAAAATGGGGAAAGAATTCGCACAAATGGAGAAAAACAGAGCAGTTTTTGCTTTTTTTATTAGCTATTTAGGTATATACCAGTTATAATAGGAGGGGAACGGAGGAATGTGTAGTGGTGGAAAAATTACCTGTTTATATCCAGATTCATGATCAAATCAAAGCCAATATCGAAAACAATACATACAAAATCGGGGATCGTCTGCCTTCAGAACGGGAGTTGTCAAAACAATTCGGCGTGAGTCGCATGACGTTGCGGCAAGCGATCCAAACCTTAGCGGATGAGGGGATTCTTGAGCGCAAAATCGGTTCTGGCACTTATGTCGCTCGCCAAAAAGTACAAGAGAAAATGACGGGCACGACGAGTTTTACCGAAATTATGAATTCTCTTGGTCGTAAGCCTTCCAGCAAAGCGGTCGCTTATTTCTTGACTGCACCTAGCTCCAGTGAGATGGAAAAGCTGCAATTAGAAGGACACGAAACGATTTTACGGATGGAGCGGATTCGGTATGCGGATGATGTGCCGATCTGTTTTGAAGTAGCGAGTATCCCTGAAAAGTTTATTCATGACTTTAGCAAGGAGGAGATCATCTCTTCCCTCTATAAAGTTTTAGAGGAAAAAGGACAACGGAAAATCGGCGGCGCTTCACAGACGATTTCAGCCATGGTCGCATCGGAACAGATTGCCGATTACTTACAAATCAAACGCGGCGATGCGATTTTACGTATGCGGCAAATCACTTCATTTGAAGATGGGCAACCATTTGAATATGTGCGCACCCAATATGTCGGCAATCGTTTCGAATTTTATATGGAAAAATAAGCTGCCTGAGACGGCTGGAAACAAAAAAGACGCGAAAAAGCCGAAAGGACACTGCGAGCATACGTGCTGTTGCTCCGCATCGGTCAATTCGGTTTTTCAACGATTGGGCGTTCCTGCATTCGCTGCAGCAAGCGGCATTAGAGTCCGTGCTTTGAGGAAAAGAGCAAACCTGACAGGTGCTTGTCCTGCATAGTTACTCGGTTGGCTCCTCGATGAGGCGCTCTACATATTCGGTCTTGCCTTTGTTTAGCTGCACTTGCCCTTGCAGCAAATCAATCAAAGCGGCTTCTTGGTCGGCAAGCGTTGCTTCGGGAATCATTAAGGTAACAACGATTTTCTCGGTATAAGCAATGTCTTTTACGTAGATGTTCTGCAGTTCTAAATAGTTTTGCAGCTTACCTAAAAGGGGATAATCAATGGTCAATGCAAGCTCTTGATGCAAAACGCCTTCGACGATTCCCACCGCCTTGATGCCAGCGGAAGCTGAACTGGAATAAGTGCGGATCAATCCGCCAGCGCCAAGTTTCGTTCCACCGAAGTAGCGGGTAACGACAGCGACCATATTGATCAAGTCATTTTTCTTCAATACTTCTAAAATCGGTACTCCAGCGGTGCCGCTAGGTTCACCATCATCACTGCTGCGTTGGATCTCATGGTTTTCACCCAATACATAGGCGCTGCAATGATGATTCGCCTTCCAATGTTCTTTTTTGAGGGCTTGTATAAACGCTTTGGCTTCATCTTCTGATTGGATTCGTTTTAACGAACAGATGAAACGCGATTTTTTGATTTCTATTTCCGTTTCTCCATCTTGTCGGATCGTTCGATAAGTCACGCGTACGATCGCCTCCTTTATGTTTCTAGTATAGGCAATCGGAAGGAAAGTTACAAATAGAAGAAAGAAAAAGGCACCAACACAGACCTGAAAAAGAGGAGGCAGTTGCTTTGGGTAGACGCAAAAAGTACGATACGATCACGCACTATTTAAAAAACAACGGCGGTTCACAAATTACGTTAACCTTTACCCAGTTTGATGAATTTCTTTTCCCAGCATCCGGTTTGCCCAAAAGTGCCCGCACGAGTACGGATTGGTGGGCAAATGATTACCGACATCCTGAAAACGGGGCCTATGCGTGGCTGAATGCCGGCTATGAGGTAGTCCTCGTCAATTTAAAAAAAGAGTATGTCGTTTTTAACCGTTTAGTAAAATCAAACTGGCTGCTGGATAGAAAGCGTTGACAAATTTCAAACTTGTTCTATACTAGAGATAGGAAATGTTATCTTATTCTTAAAATTCAAGGAGTGTTCGATATGGCGAAAAAAACAATTATGTTAGTTTGTTCTGCAGGAATGAGTACAAGCTTATTAGTAACAAAAATGCAAAAAGCAGCTGAAGCAAAAGGATTAGAAGCAGATATTTTTGCAGTTTCCGCTTCAGAAGCAGATCAACATTTAGAAAGCAAAGACGTAAATGTTTTATTATTAGGACCACAAGTTCGTTTCATGAAAGGCGATTTTGAGAAACGTCTAGCGCCAAAAGGAATTCCTTTAGAAGTAATCAACATGGCAGATTACGGCATGATGAACGGCGAAAAAGTCTTAGATCAAGCTTTGACATTGATCGGCGAATAAGCAAGACCTGCTGTTGAAGCAAACAAGAAACCTGTAATCGGTTCAAGTACTTTTCAAAAAGTACTTGAACCGATTTTTTTGCGTACTTAAAACTGAGGTGTATGTTATGACCAATCAAAAAGGAAGACAATTTTTTGTTTTAGATGAAACAATGAATGTAGGAAAACCCTTTGATTCTCGACCGGCAATGCTCGAGCAGGGGCAGAGAATCGTTTGTCAGCGATGCGGTTCTTCCCACCGCAAGCCGTCGGTGCAATTACCGATAGGCAGCTATTACTGTCCAACCTGTATTCGCTATGGTCGGATCACATCAAATGGGCGACTGGTGATTCAACCTACGGATAGTCCAGCCATTGATCACCACATCGTCTGGCCAGGAGCATTGACGCCGTTTCAGAAAAAAATTTCCCAGCAATTGGTGTCTAATTGTCGACAAAAGCGATCCTCGCTTGTTTGGTCGGTCACGGGTTCAGGGAAGACCGAAATGATCTTTGAAACGATCCGCTACGTTCGGCAAGAAGGTGGTCGAGTGGCGATCGTCTCACCTCGGATCGATGTTTGTCGTGAATTGTTTCCGCGAATTCAGCAAGCATTTCCACAAGAGGAAAGCTTGCTCCTTTATGGAAAATCAGAAGAGTCTTATCGCTACACAAACATCCTTATTGCCACCACCCATCAGCTACTGCATTTTTATTGGAGCTTTCAACTGATCGTGGTGGATGAGGTAGATGCATTTCCCTACGAGGGCGATGCGCAGCTGCGTTACGGATTATACAATGCCTTAGCCAAAAACGGGTGTCTGATCTATTTAAGTGCGACGCCTTCAGAACGACTGCTGCAAGAAATTCGTGGGAAATTCGCTGTCTTGAAAATGCCGCTGCGGTTTCATCAGCGTCCATTGATCGTTCCAAAACCTGTTCATTATAGTCACTGGGCGCAGGCTTATCGCAGAAAACGTTGGCTGCGACCATTGCTGCAGCAGTTGCAGCGGCTGCTTCAAAAAAACTTTGTCTTGGTGTTTTGTCCAAGCATTGCGCTGATGAAGGAAGTAGAAGCGGCTGTCCGCCGACAAGGCACGTCATGGTCTTTGACAAGCGTTTCGTCGCAAGATCAAAAACGGAGCGAAAAAGTAGCGTCTGCTCGTCGACAGATTTACAAGGTGTTGTTTACAACGATGATTTTAGAGCGTGGGGTGACGTTTGAAAACGTCTCAGTCATCGTATTGGGTGCTAATCATCCAGTCTTTACAAAATCGGCGCTCGTGCAAATTGCTGGTCGTGTCGATCGTAAAGGGGCCTATACGGAAGGGGAGGTCATTTTTTTCTACGACCAAATGACGGAAGCGATCCGAAAAGCACTCAACGAAATTAAGGAAATGAACCAATTGGCAAAAAGCTGGCTGACCGATGGTGTGTAGTTGGTGTAAAAGGACTTTTCCTAGAGAACGAACGATCATTGAGGTGTTGGCTCCTTGGCGTATCCCAGAAAATGAATTGTGCCCGCAATGTGCTCAACAGTTTTCGGTGATCGATTGGCGAACCTGCTGCCCTTCGTGTGGAAAAAAAGAAACTGAGTTTTGCAGCGATTGTCTCTATTGGGAAGAAACGTGTCCCATGATACAATTGCAGCACCGAGCGCTATTTGCTTACGATCAAGGAATGAAGGATTGGCTTCACGAATACAAACTGATGGGAAACTATCAGTTGCGGGGGACGTTTGCGCCTGTGATCAAACAGAAACTCAACAGGTTTGACTATGAGTGTTTGATTCCCATCCCACTATCGGCAGAGCGTTACCAACAGCGAGGGTTTAATCAAGTCACCGCTGTGCTGGAAGCCGCCGGAGTCAGATTTCAAGAGTTACTGGAGAAAGTTGTTGATACCGCACCACAGGCACAACGTTCTCGCAGGCAACGATTAGTAGAGGCGCAACCCTTTGCAGTGAAGCCAGATGTAGCGTGTGAAATCAAAGGGAAAAAATTATTGTTGATCGATGATGTGTATACTACCGGTAGAACGTTATATCATGCAGCTGAAGCACTGCAGTCCTTTGGCCCCCAGTCGATTCGTTCTTTTTCTATTGCTCGTTGAAACGTTATTTTGAAAACGCTTAAAGAAAATTGTTCGATTTACTAGGCAAATGACCAAGAGTTCGATATAATAGAGTTAAGAAGAAGAAAAGAGTGGTCCTTTTCCTTCTTTACTGGTAGACGAAAGGGGTAATTTTTATGTTTAGATATAATGTGCGTGGCGAAAATATCGAGGTAACAGAAGCGATCCGTGATTACGTCGAGAAAAAAGTAGGTAAATTAGAACGTTATTTTAATGATGTGCCAGAAGCAACAGCACACGTTAATTTGAAAGTTTATACAGAAAAAACTGCAAAAGTAGAAGTAACGATTCCTTTACCATTCCTAGTTCTACGTGCGGAAGAAACTTCACCTGATCTATATGCTAGTATCGATTTGGTTGTTGACAAATTGGAACGCCAAATCCGCAAATTCAAAACAAAAATCAATCGCAAATCTCGTGAGACAGCGTTGGTTCCGCCAACAGATGGTGATTTATTCACAACTGAAGCAAACGATGAAGAAACCAATGGTTCTGATTTAGACATCGTACGTACAAAACGTTTGTCTTTAAAACCAATGGATAGTGAAGAAGCTGTTTTACAAATGAACATGCTTGGACACAACTTCTTTATCTTTGAAGATGCGGAAACGAATGGAACGAGCATTGTGTATCGTCGGAAAGATGGTAAATACGGGTTGATCGAAACGGATTAACACGTGTGGGATCCTTTTGGCGACACCCCAAAAAAAGTCTTTTTTGACAGAGTAGCTGAGAAGCTGCTCTGTTTTTTTATCTTTTGGAATGAAGCAAGAAATCTTTCTATATAAAAGTTGGCTTTGTTTCTCTTTTGTTTTATTGTGTTATACTATAGATGAAATAATACAGGGAGAGTGAATCATGACTACGTTAGCAGATGTCGCCAAAAAAGCAAATGTTTCCGCAATGACCGTTTCTCGAGTGATCAACCATCCAGATAAAGTGACCGAAGAGCTAAAGCAGCTCGTTCATCAAGCAATGCTAGAACTGGATTATCAACCGAATATTGCTGCCAAATCATTAGTTTCCAAGCGTTCCCATATCATCAAAGTGTATATCTTAGAGGAGATGGACACGACGGAGCCATACTATATGAATTTATTAGTGGGGATCGCTCGTTCCATCGGCAAAGCGCATTATTCGTTGCAGCTGGTTACGACGGATGGGGTGGATCGTGGCCCAGCAGATGGTTGTATCATTACGGGATTTCGCCAAAAGGATATGGACTGGATAAAAAATTTAAAGAAACCCGTCGTTCTATTTGGTGAAAATGAAGCTGGATTCAGCTTTGTTGATAGTGACAACTACCAAGGGATCGTTTCTGCTTGTAAACACGCCCTCGATACTGGCTATCAACACTTGGTCTATATTGGTTTAGAGTTGGAAGAAGCATTTACGAAAAGCCGAGAAAAAGGGTACATAGATACAGTGACAAAAACAGGACAAGCACCAAAAATCCATCGTTTTGAAAACCGTTCTTCCGCAGCCCGCACGTTTATCACAGCACAGAAGGAGCAATTTGCGGAAAATACTTGTTTTATTTGTGCGACGGATCGTTTGGCACTAGGCATCAATCAAGGCTTGCAGTCGATTGGTGCGCAGATACCAAAGGATTTTGGGATTGTCGGCTACGATGGGGTATTCTTGGATCAGGTCAGCTCACCCAAGTTGACGACTATGAAGCAAGCAATCGTTGAGATGGGCGAAGCTTGTGGTGAATTACTGATTCAAAAAATTGAACAGAACGATACGAGCCAGCGACAACAGCGCTTTTTACCGCAACTCGTGGTTCGTGAATCCACAAGGTGAAAAATTAAGCAAATGGTTGCGCAAATTCTTTTCAATTCCTCAATATCTTAATTTAAAGGCTTTTTCAATTTTTGTTATCGCTAACATTTAGAAAATGTTTGCCATTTTAAGAAACCGGTTGCATAATAGAGTTACAAATTGCAGGAGGTAAACAGGATGAAAGTGAATTGGAAAAAGGCAGCTCTAGGATTAGTTTCAGGAAGTGCGTTGTTAGCGCTTGCGGCGTGTGGCGGCAACGGCGGTAGTACCGATGGTAGTAATGCAGATGCAGGTTCAGGTAGCGATGAAAAAACGATCACGGTCTCTGTAGGCGCAGACTATATTGATTATATCAATGAAGTGAAATCTGACTTTGAATCTGAAAATGATGTCACCATCAACGTTGTAGAAATGGACATGTTCGATCAAATGGATGCGCTTCAACTAGACGGTCCTGCTGGGAAAGGCCCAGATGTTACGATGTCTCCTTATGACCGTGTGGGTCAAGTAGGCTCCCAAGGGCATTTGGCAGAAATGACTTTGCCAGATGATGGACGGTACAGCGATACCGACAAGCAACAAGTGACCATCGATGATAAGATCTATGGTGCACCAGCAATGATCGAAGCGGTTGTCATGTTCTACAACAAAGACTTGATCGATGAAGCACCAGCAACTTTTTCTGATTTAGAAGAACTAGCAAAAGATGATCGTTTTGCAGAAGGCGATGACAATGTTGGTTTCTTAGCTCGTTGGACGGACTTTTATTATACGTATGGTCTATTAGCGGGGCATGGCGGGTATGTCTTTGGTGATGAAGGAACAGATCCATCTGATCTAGGGCTGAACAACGAAGGTTCTGTTGAGGCAATCACGTATGCAACTGATTGGTTCCAAAATGTCTGGCCGCAAGGAATGCTGGATGTATCAGCCAACGAAAACTTGATGTTGGATTACTTCAATCAAGGCAAAACAGCAGCTATCATTTATGGACCATGGGGCGTGAACGGCTTTGAAGAAGCAGGCATCAACTATGGTGTAGCGAAAATCCCAACGCTAAGCAACGGCAACGACTATGAAACATTTGGCGGCGGAAAAGCGTGGGTGGTATCTAACTACTCACAAAACAAAGACGTTTCGCAACAATTTGTCGAGTATTTGACCAACGAAGCCAATCAAGAGAAATTGTATGACATGCGTCATGATATTCCAGCGAACATTATGGCTCAAGAAACAGTCGCTGCTTCTGATGATCCAGTAGCAAAAGCAGTGATCGAGCAATACAGTGTTTCACAACCAATGCCAAATATCCCTGAAATGTCTGAGGTTTGGGTAGGGGCTGAAAACATGCTGTTTGATGCAGGTTCAGGCAATATGACTCCTCAAGAAGCAGCGGATAATGCTGCCAAAACAATCGAAGAAGCGATTGAGCAGAAATACTAATAATTAGCCGATTACGGTCTGTCATTCATGTCGACGATTCTATAGAGGATGTTTGTCAAAAGGATTCCTTGCAACGTAGCACGCAAGAAATTGCTTGACGAGATTGTTTTCTATCGATCGTCGGCCGCTTGGCAGACTTTCGATTTTAAGGAGGATACATATGAGGACGAATTCACAAGCCATGCAGACAGCGCTTCTTTCAATCATCCCTGGTGGGGGACAATTCAAAAATGGTCAGAAATTCAAAGCGGGTCTCTTTTTTGCAGCCTTTCTGATTTTTCTGGTCGAAATGCTTTTGTTTGGTGGACAAGCACTTTATAACTTTGTCACACTCGGATCAGTACCGATGGAAGACAACTCTTTGTTCTTGTTGATTGAAGGAACACTGCAGGTCATCGTTACCGTTATTTTCATTATCTTTTGGGTTTTAAATATCAAAGATGCCTATCAGGTTCGGCAAAGCATTGAAAAAGGCTTCCCGGTAGCTGTTACGAGAAAAGAATTTTTCAAAAAATTATACGAAGATGGGTTCGCGTACTTACTGACGATCCCTGCCTACTTGGTAATGATCGTAGCAATTATTTTTCCAGTAATGGTGACGCTCTTTATGGCATTTACCAACTATGATTTTCGACACATTCCGCCAGCAAACTTAATCGACTGGATCGGTTTTTCGAATTTCACGAATATCTTCACCTTAAGTTCTTACCGCGACACCTTTGTAAAAGTATTCAGTTGGACGGTGATTTGGACCGTTTTAGCAACCACCTTGCAAATTACACTCGGCATACTGACAGCAGTTGTTGCCAACCAAAAATTTGTGAAGTTTCGTCGCGTCTTTGGGGTGATTTTCTTGCTTCCTTGGGCGGTGCCAGCGTTTATCACAATCATGAGTTTTTCAAATATGTTTAATGATACCGCAGGAGCGATCAATACGCAGGTGATCCCGCTATTGAACAATCTGCCTTTTGTGGATATTGGGAACATTGCTTGGAAGACTGATCCGTTTTGGACGAAAACGGCGATTATTTTGATTCAGGGTTGGTTAGGGTTTCCTTACATCTATGTAATGGTTTCGGGGATTTTACAATCCATTTCCGAAGATTTGTATGAAGCAGCAAAAATGGATGGAGCCAATGCGTTGCAGCGTTTTCGGAACATTACGCTGCCGGCAATCTTTTTGGTGGCAGCACCAACCTTCGTTACGCAATATACAGGGAACTTTAATAACTTCTCCATGATCTATCTCTTTAACGAAGGTGGTCCAGGGAGTTTAGGTGGAAATGCCGGTTCGACAGATATTTTGATTTCATGGATCTACAAACTGACGACCGGCGGCTCACCACAATATTCGATTGCTTCTGCATTGACCTTGATCATTTCCTTTGTGGTGATCTCCATTTCATTACTGGTGTTTAAAAAGACGAATGCATTTAATATGGAGGATTGAGGATGAAAAAGAAGAAGTTTTCTTTCAGCAAATTATTTACCTACTTGTTTATGATCGCGTTATCGATCATTATCATCTATCCCTTGTTGATTACCGCAACCTCAGCCTTCAAGGCAGGGAACATGATCGCTTTTCGCTTAGATTTTGATGCGGATTGGACATTGAACAACTTTCGACGTTTATTCAATGAAACCCCGTATTTGACATGGTATAAAAACACCTTGATCGTGGCCGTTTCGACGATGATCATTCAAGTAATGATCGTAACATTAGCAGGGTATACTTACAGTCGTTACCGTTTTGCTGGTCGTAAAAGTAGTCTGATGGTGTTCTTGATCGTTCAAATGGTACCGACAATGTCGGCGTTGACCGCTTTTTATGTCATGGGCTTATTAGCAAACGGTCTAGATAGCTTCTGGTTCTTGACACTGATTTATATCGGTGGTGGGATTCCGATGAATACTTGGCTGATGAAGGGGTACTTTGATACGGTACCCATCGACTTGGATGAATCAGCAAAACTTGATGGTGCAGGGCATTTTCGCATCTTTTGGCAAATCGTTTTGCCCCTCGTAAAACCAATGGTTGCCGTCCAAGCATTGTGGGCCTTTATGGGACCATTCGGCGAATTCTTGCTGGCGCGATTCTTGCTTCGCTCACAAGAGCGTTTGACCGTCGCAGTCGGGCTACAAACCTTTATCAATGATGCCCGTAACCAACGGGTCGCACTCTTTGCGGCTGGGGCGATTTTGATCGCCGTACCGATCGCTGCACTGTTTTTCTTCTTACAAAAATACTTTGTTTCAGGTTTGACCTCTGGCGGAACAAAAGGATAGGAATGATAGGATGTCTGAACAACGATTTCCCTTAACGTACTTTGGGGCCATTTTTTCTCCAACAAAAGTCTATGCATGGCGTAAAAAATTAAATCGCTGGCAGCAAGTGTTCGTCTATGTTTTCTTGATGTCCTTGCTGATGATCCCGTTGACCTTAATGATCAGCAAGCAAACGGATCAAGCCTTTGCGGCATTTTTTCCCCATGCAAAAACACTCGTGACGGCAGAAACGGCAGCAAAATACAGTGAGCTGCAGCTGGAAGATGGCAAACTTTTAGCGGATGAGTCACAAGTCTTTTCCCAAACAGAAGCGGGGATCATAGGCGTTGCGCTTTCAGAAGCGGCTCTTGAAAAAGCGAAATACGCCATCAATTTTCGGGAAACAGACTGGACCATCAAAGAAGAAATCGATGGACAAACTTATCACTATGAAATGCGTTACACGGCGGAAATGGCACCTGATCAAGTAGATGATGCGGCTTCGTTTCAAAAAGCAATCGAAGACGGCTTCTATCGCAACAACGAGACAGCAATTTTCTTCAGTCAGACGATCACAGTGGCATTTTTATTGGTGGCAATGAATAGTATTCTAGTCATAGGCGCAGCGTTTTTCCTCTGGTTGACGAAAAAATCACGACTATCGACAATCGGCAGCTTCAAAGAAAGTACGAACGTGATTTTAAATGCACTGGGGGCAGGCTCTCTCGTTGCGATGTTGGCAGGATTTATTGGCGCTGATATCGTCTTGATGATCGGGATTCAGTCTTTAGGCATGCTACTGATGCTCTTCTTAGCTTTCTTAAAAACCCGTTTTAAAACGGCATAATTTGCAAACCTTCGCAACAAGACGTTTGGGCGTGTGCTGGACTTTCAGCGCCGATCAATGGCTTGTTGCGTGTTTTTTTTCCCGCGTTTCTTTAAAATCTGTGAAAAAAGGTTAAGAATCCGTTTATCACGCAAGATTGATGCGATAGTTCTATCGAAAAATATTTCATTTATGGTGAACTAGTGCTAAAATAGTTAGGAGAGTTTCCAGCTAGGATAATGCAGAAGTAAAAGGAGAATTATTAAGGTATGGCCAATTTTTTTAGAAAATTAATCGAAAACGACAAAAAAGAATTAAAACGTCTTGACCATATTGCGAATCAAGTTGAATCACATGCGGATGAAATGGCCGCTTTATCTGATGAACAATTACGCGGGAAAACCGATGAATTTCGTCGTCGTTTCCAAGAGGGAGAGACTTTGGATAAATTATTGCCTGAAGCCTTTGCAGTAGTACGTGAAGCTGCAAAACGCGTTTTGGGCCTTTATCCTTACCACGTCCAATTAATGGGTGGGATCGTCTTGCATGATGGGAATATCCCAGAGATGCGTACGGGTGAAGGGAAAACCTTGACGGCGACATTACCTGTTTATTTGAATGCTTTGAGCGGTCAAGGTGTCCACGTCGTAACTGTCAATGAATACTTGGCAACTCGTGACTCGACTGAGATGGGGGAGCTGTACAACTTTTTAGGGTTGACGGTCGGCTTGAACATTAACTCAAAATCAGCAGAAGAAAAACGTGCGGCATATGCTTGTGACATCACTTATAGTACAAACAATGAATTAGGGTTTGACTATTTGCGGGACAACATGGTGGTTTACCGTCATCAAATGGTACAGCGTCCATTAAACTATGCCATCGTCGATGAGGTCGATTCGATCTTGATCGATGAAGCGAGAACACCGTTGATCATTTCAGGACAAGCAGAAAAATCAACTGCGCTATACAATCGGGTCGACAATTTTGTCAAACGCTTGACGGAAGAAGAAGACTACAAAATCGATATCCAATCAAAAACGATCGGTTTGACAGAACGTGGGATCGAAAAAGCGGAAGAGACCTTCGGCTTAGAAAACTTGTATGATATTGAAAACACGGCATTGACCCATCACTTGGATCAAGCACTACGAGCGAATTACATTATGATTCGCGATATCGATTATGTCGTGCAAGATGGAAAAGTAATGATCGTTGACCAATTTACAGGTCGGATCATGGATGGTCGCCGATATTCTGATGGGCTCCATCAAGCGATCGAAGCGAAAGAAAGTGTCGAAATCGAAGATGAAACCAAAACGATGGCGACGATCACATTCCAGAACTACTTTCGGATGTACAAAAAACTGTCTGGGATGACTGGTACAGCGAAAACGGAAGAAGAAGAGTTTCGAGAAATCTATAACATGCAAGTCATTCAGATTCCTACAAACAAACCAATCTTACGGGATGATCGTGCGGACTTGCTTTATCCAACGCTTACGAGCAAATTCCAAGCAGTCGTTCAAGACATCAAAGAGCGCCACCGCAAAGGACAACCCGTGCTTGTAGGGACGGTCGCTGTTGAGACTTCTGAATTACTGTCATCAATGCTTGATCGTGAGAAAGTTCCTCATGAAGTATTGAATGCTAAGAATCACTTTAAAGAAGCAGAAATCATTTTGAATGCTGGACAAAAAGGCGCTGTAACGATCGCGACCAATATGGCTGGTCGGGGAACGGATATCAAGTTAGGTCTTGGTGTTGCAGAACTAGGCGGCTTGGCAGTTATCGGTACTGAGCGTCATGAATCACGACGGATCGATAATCAGTTGCGGGGACGTGCGGGACGTCAAGGAGATCCAGGAATGTCGCAATTTTACTTATCGCTAGAAGATGATTTAATGAAGCGTTTTGGTTCTGAACGAATCAAAGTGTTCTTGGATCGGATGAAGATTGATGAAGGCGACGCCGTGATCCAAAGCAAGATGCTTTCAAAACAAGTAGAATCTGCCCAACGACGAGTGGAAGGCAATAACTACGACACTCGGAAAAATGTCTTGCAATACGATGACGTGATGCGAGAACAGCGGGAAGTTATTTACGGACAACGTCAAGAAGTGATCATGGAAGAAACGGATCTTTCACCGCAATTAATGAATATGGTGAAACGTTCCATCAGCCGAGTCGTCGACAGTCATACGCAATTAGAAGAAAGCAATTGGAACTACGAAGGAATCGTTGATTTTGCGGCGAATGCACTTGTTCATGAAGATACTATCAGTATCGAGGACATCAAGGGCAAATCAGCTCAAGAGATCAAAGACTACCTAAACCAACGGGCAGAAGAAGTCTTTGAACAAAAGAAAGCACAACTTAATAGTCCAGAACAATTACTGGAATTTGAAAAAGTCGTCATCTTACGAGTTGTCGATACGAAGTGGACCGACCACATTGATGCTATGGATCAGCTGCGTCAATCGGTTGGGTTACGGGCTTATGGACAAAACAATCCATTAGTTGAGTACCAAACAGAAGGATTCAATATGTTTGAGAACATGGTTGGAGCGATCGAATATGAAGTAACTCGTCTCTTTATGAAGGCAGAGATTCGTCAAAACGTTCAACGGGAACAAGTTGCTCAAGGGGAAGCACAAGGGGTAGAAGAAGCACCTGCTGCCCAAGCACCAAGTTTCAAAAACGTTGGTCGTAACGATCCTTGTCCATGCGGCAGCGGGAAAAAATTCAAGAATTGCCACGGGAAAAATATGTAACACGTTTTGAAAAAGTTGAGAGTAGGCTGGCAGACGTTTTTGTCCAGTCTACTTTCGTTTGTAAGAAAAAAAGAAAGAAGGAATTTTAATGGAAATCGCAGATATTCGGAATCAATTGACCCAGATGAATGAAAAAATAATCAGTTTTAGGGGGTCTCTTTGACTTAGATCAGTTAGAAGAGGACATTGCGGAAGCGGAACACCAAATGGCAGATCCCACCTTTTGGGATGACTCAGAAAAAGCTCAACAAGTCATTAACGCAAACAATGCCAACAAAGAGACCTACGATCAGTTCAATCAGTTAGCAGAAGAATTGGAAGAGCTGGAAGTGATGTTGGAAATGATTCAAGAAGAAGCAGACCCAGAAATGGAAGCAGAACTTGAAGCACGGATCACGAAGCTAAACGAGAAAATGGCGTCTTATGAATTGTCGATGCTGTTAGATGAACCCTATGATCGAAATAACGCCATCATCGAGCTTCATCCTGGTGCAGGCGGTACCGAATCACAAGACTGGGGCAGCATGCTGTTACGGATGTATACTCGTTTTTGCGAACAACACGGGTATCAAGTAGAGACCCTCGACTATCAAGCTGGTGATGAAGCGGGGATCAAAAGTGTCACTTTACTTGTAAAAGGCCACAACGCCTATGGGTATTTGAAATCGGAAAAAGGCGTTCATCGTTTAGTTCGGATCTCACCTTTTGATTCAGCCAAGAGACGGCACACGTCATTTTGCTCGGTGGATGTGATGCCAGAATTAGATGGGGCGATCGATGTGGAAATCAACTCAGATGATTTGAAAATCGATACGTACCGCGCAAGTGGTGCGGGTGGACAGCACATCAACAAAACCGAATCTGCTGTGCGGATCACCCATATTCCGACAGGAACGGTCGTTGCTAGCCAAGCCCAGCGCTCACAATTGAAAAACCGTGAGCAAGCGATGGGGATGTTGAAAGCCAAGCTGTATCAATTAGAAGTGGAAAAGAAAGAGCAAGAGGCAGCAGCTTTGCGAGGCGAGCAGTTAGAAATTGGTTGGGGCTCGCAAATCCGTTCTTATGTCTTCCATCCCTATTCGATGGTCAAAGATCACCGAACGAATTTCGAAACTGGGAATGTACAGGCAGTCATGGATGGCGATTTGGATGGCTTTATCGATGCGTATTTGAAGCTGAAACTGAATCAAAAATAACCCTGTGTGACTTAAACAGATTGAAACATAATTGTAATCTGTTGCAAGCAAGGTGAAATATATTCATGCTATAATAAGCCAGAATGAAAATTTGAGATGGAGAGATAGCTGTATGATAGAAATGAAAGATATAATGAAAAAGTACTCTAATGGTACGACTGCTATCCGTAACCTTTCGATTTCAATTGATCAAGGAGAGTTTGTTTATGTCGTGGGCCCATCGGGTGCCGGTAAATCAACCTTTATCAAATTGATGTATCGGGAAGAAAAAGCAACTAAAGGCGTTTTGAATGTCGCAGGATATGATTTGGTCGGCATGAAAAACCGCGAGATCCCATTGATGCGTCGGGAAATCGGCGTGGTCTTTCAGGATTATAAACTTTTACCACGGAAAACGGTCTTTGAAAATGTTGCTTATGCAATGCAAGTTATCGGCCGCAAACCTCGTGATATCAAAAAACGGGTGATGGAAGTGTTAGACTTGGTCGGCCTGAAACATAAGGTGCGGGTATTTCCAAGTGAGCTTTCCGGTGGGGAACAACAGCGGGTGTCGATCGCTCGTGCCATCGTAAATACGCCGAAAGTATTGATTGCGGATGAACCAACGGGGAATCTAGATCCTGAAAACTCATGGGAAATCATGAAGCTGCTTGATCGGATCAATGCCCAAGGAACAACGGTCGTTATGGCGACCCATAATAGTACGATCGTAAATACGATTCGTCATCGCGTGATCGCGATTGAAAATGGCCGCATTATTCGCGACCAAGCGGAAGGAGAATATGGTTACGATGATTAGAACATTTTTCCGTCATCTCCTGGAGAGTATCAAAAGTTTAAAGCGTAACGGCTGGATGACTATTGCGTCATTGAGTGCGGTAACGATCACACTGACATTAGTCGGTATTTTTCTAGGTGTAATCTTAAATGCAACAAAACTAGCCGAAGACATTCGCGAGAATGTGGACGTTTCGGTTTTCGTTGATATTGGTACGGAACAAGAAGACATGGATGCTTTGGAACAGTCCTTAAATGATCTGCCGAACGTTTCAGAAGTGAAATTTTCTAGCCGAGACGAAGAATTGCAGAAGATCCAAGATGCAATGGGGGATTCATGGAACTTGTTCGAAGGCGACAGCAATCCGCTGTATAACGTGTTTGTCGTCAGTGCAACAGATCCAGAGTATACGACAGAGATCGCTGAGCAAGCTGGCGAATTGCCAAATGTTTTCAAAGCCGATTATGGCGGAGATTCTTCTGACCGAATCTTTGAATTGTCTGCTGCTGTGCGGACTTGGGGCTTAGCTGCTGCTGTCTTATTGATTTTTGTGGCAATGTTCCTGATCTCTAATACGATTCGGATCACGATTTTGTCTCGTCAAAGAGAAATTCAGATCATGCGTCTGGTGGGGGCGAAAAACGGCTACATTCGTTGGCCATTCTTCCTTGAAGGCGGCTGGATCGGACTCTTAGGTTCGATCGTTCCGATTGCATTAATGTACTTCGGCTACCACCAAGTTTATGCAATGGTCAATCCATCCTTACTGCGTTCAAATTACAGTTTAATTGCACCAAATATGTTTCTATTACAAGTTTGCGGTGTGATGGCACTGATTGGGATCGTGATCGGTTCACTTGGTTCCGTGTTATCAATGCGCCGTTTCTTAAAATTCTAAACCGATGTTTTCTTAAAGTCGATCGTCAAGATCGGCTTTTTTTGTTTCATCACAGTGTTTCTTTACTTTAGGTACTATTTTTTGATATGCTTTAGTAGCGGGAAATCGGGGAAGAGGTGGAGAAATGGTTGTAATGGATAATTTGGTAACCATTTTATTTATAGTCAATATTTTGTTATCAATCATTATCATTTTCAGAGAAAGGCGGCAGACTGCTCAAACGTGGGCCTGGCTTTTGGTCTTGATGTTCATTCCAATCGTTGGCTTTGTGCTTTACTTTTTCTTTGGTAGAGGGATCTCTAAGGAAAAGATCTTTGATATGCGCTCACAGGCAAAGGTGGGGCTGAATGTTGAATTAGAAGAACAAAAACAAGCCCTCGCTCGTCAGCTGTTTCCGCATCCGCCGACCGCGCAGGTAGAAGTGCAGCAGCTGGTCTACCTGTTGACAGTCTTTGGGCAATCCCTGTATACGACAGCGAATAGTATGACGCTTTATACCGACGGACGGCAGAAATTTGATGCCTTGATCGCGGATATCGAACAGGCAAAAAATCACATTCATATGGAATATTACATTTATCGCAGTGATACATTGGGAAATGAAGTCAAAGAGGCACTGGTGCGCGCGGCGAAGCGAGGCGTAAAAGTAAGAGTCTTATTAGATGCTTGGGGCAGCACCCAAGTATCATTGAAGTTTTTTGATGAGTTGCGTCTACATGGCGGTCAAATTGCCTTCTTCTTTCCTTTATTCGTTCCTTATGTCAATCCGCGAATCAATTATCGAAATCATCGGAAAATCGTGGTGATCGATGGAGAAATTGGCTATACAGGCGGTTTTAATGTGGGAGATGAATATCTAGGGCAAGTGGAAAAATTCGGTTATTGGCGAGACAATCACTTGCGAATTGCCGGTTCAGCTGTCTATTCGCTGCAAAATCGGTTTTTGATGGATTGGAATTCACAACATGCGTTGGAGATCAAATATGATCCTTCCTTGTTTCCTGAAATCAAACAAGTCGGGACAGTTGCAGCCCAAGTCATCACGAGTGGTCCTGATACGGAACATGAAGAAATCAAAATGACCTATCTGAAAATGATCAACTTAGCCAAAAAGGAAATCTTAATCCAAACACCTTATTATATTCCGGATGAAGCCATTCACAATGCCTTGAAGTTGGCACTGCTTTCTGGGGTGAAAGTCCATATACAAATCCCGAACAAACCGGATCATCCCTTGGTATATTGGGCGACCTATTCCTTTGCGGCTGAGCTGCTGCATTTTGGGGCAGTCATCGAAACTTATGAGAAAGGGTTTATGCATGCAAAAACGATGATCATTGACAGTGGGCTCGTTTCGATTGGTTCAGCAAATATCGATGTTCGTTCGTTTCGTTTAGACTTTGAGGTCAATACGATCATCTATGATGCACAACTCGCAACGCAAACGAAGGAAGCGTTTCTGGCGGATTCGATCGATTCTAAGCACTTAACGATCGAAGCGTATCAGCAAAGAAAGCTGACGATCAAAATCAAAGAAGGGTTGGCACGCCTTGTGTCACCCTTGCTGTAAAAAAAGTGCCCTTTTCCAAAAGATGGAAGTGAAGCGACCCCCAAAAGTTAGACCAAAAATCTAACTTTTGGGGGTCGCTATTTGTATGGCAAAATATCCTTTTGAATTAAAACTAAAAATCGTTAAAGAATATCTTAGTGGTGTGGGTGGATATCGGCATCTTGCCAATAAATACGGTATTTCAAGCAAGTCTCAAGTAAGTGATTGGGTGAATGCCTATCGTGAATACGGAGAGGAAGGTCTATTGAGAAAGCATCAAAATCAGAAATATTCTGTTCAATTTAAGTTAAATGCGATAGAGTTATATCAAACAAGTGAGATGTCCTATCGAGAAGTTGCCAGCACTTTAGAAATGAACAACCCTGCGCTTATTGCCAATTGGATGCGTAATTTCAGAGAAGCAGGTATTGAGGGGATCTCAAAAGAGAAAGGACGACCACTTACTTTGGCTAGAAAAAAAGAGAACAAAAAAGAAAATACAACAACTGAAGAACGCGATCGTATCAAGGCATTAGAAAAGCAAGTCCGATCCCTTCAAATTGAGAATGCCTTTTTAAAAGAGTTGAGGAAGCTGCGAAAACAGGAAGCCCAGCAAAGACGCAAGAATCAATCGCACGAATCATCGCCAGCCTCCGAGGATCATTCAAACTAGTTGAGCTTCTTGAAACATTGAAATTTCCTAAAGCAACCTATATGTATTGGCAGAAACGGTTTGACAGACCAAACCCAGACCAAGAAATTGAAGAAAAAATGATTGAAATTCGCAAGGAGCATAAAGACTATGGCTGTCTGCGACTAAAAAAAGAATTAGAGAATCAAGGGATTCATGTCAATAAAAAGAAGATTCAACGTCTGATAAAAAAACTAGGTATCGAAGTAAAGTCTTACACTCGAAAATCTCGACGGTACAATTCTTATCGTGGGAAGGTTGGCACTGTCGCCAAAAATCGTATTCATCGTCGGTTTTATACAAATATCTGTCACCAAAAAATTACAACTGATACCACAGAGTTTAAGTATTATGAAGTAGACACCACAGGTGTCGTTCGTCAGAAAAAGCTGTATTTAGATCCTTTCATGGATTTCTACAATAGTGAAATTCTATCTTATCGGATTTCTGAAAAACCAAACGCACTAGCCATAATGGAAGGATTAGAAGAAGCAATCCAGATGACAAATGATTGTCCATTTCGTAGAACCTTCCATTCAGATCAAGGATGGGCCTATCAAATGAATGCTTATAAGAATAAATTGAAGCAGCATAAAATCTTCCAGAGTATGTCTCGTAAAGGGAATTGTTTAGATAACTCACCTATGGAAAACTTCTTTGGTTTATTAAAGCAAGAGATTTTTCATGGAGAAGTCTATCGGAGTTTAGATGAATTGAAAACAAAAATTGACCAATATATCTATTATTACAACCATAAACGCATCAAAAAGAAATTAAATTGGCGAAGTCCAGTTCAGTTTCGAGAAGCTGTAAAAACAGCTGTTTAACAGTTAATTTTATCGTACAAAAAAGGAGTGGATTTCTCCACTCCATAAAAGTCTAACTTTTTGGGGTCACTACAAAGCCATCATTTTGGAAAAGGGCACTTTTTTAATAGGATTAACCCATAATACTTGTGTATGCTGCTAAGAAAATCGAGCCAACAGTGAGAATAAGCATGGTCCAGATCACGACTTGCGTGATTTTTGCAAAGGTACTTTTTGGTTTTTTCTCGTTCATTCTAATCCACCTTTTAGAGTTATTCTAGTGACAGTTTACCCTCAAATACACAAGAACTCAAGTTGAACCAAGGAGAAATTAAGAAATTTTCAATTTCAGGACAAAAAAAATCACTAGAATGGCAAGATAGACTTGTTGAAGATACGCCCTTCTGTTTTAATAGGTAAAGAAATGCATTCTTCAAGACTTTCAAAAGTCAGCTGATGAACAAAGAGGCTCCTTAAAAAATTTCAAGGCTGTCTTATTCCAGCTCAGATTTTTAAAAGAACTGAAACACGGATGTAAAGAAAATAAAGTATAGTGACACTAGTTGTTAGAAAGGATTTTGCTGTATGTCTGGATTTAATCCAATCGTTTTGTTTTGGTATATCTTTCCTGTGCTCGTCTATTTCGCCTGTCGGTTTATTGTTTCTGCGTTGTCCTTGAATGATCGTTACCATGTGAAGGCACCAGATTTAGCGGTACCGTTTTTGATGGTCGGGATTCATCAATTATCAAAGTATACTTTTGATCAAGCGATCACATTGTACTATTTGATCTCCATTTTTTTATTAGGGATTCTGCTGGCAGTTTTTCAGGCATATTACTATGAGGAGATCCAATATGGTCGCTATTTAAAGATGTATTGGCGTAGTATTTTTCTATTTACGATCATTTTTCATGTCGTTTTGATCATTCTAAATATTGTTAGTTACTTATAGTGTTTTGACTCTTGATAAACGCCCATTTTTTCACTTAAAGTTTTTTTAAAAACTTTAAGTAGTCGGTTTTCCTCTTTTTCCTCATTTGGTAAAGAAAAGTCAAACAACTTCCCTTTCAAATTTCATATAATTTGTGGTAGAAAGTGGGGGATTGTGGTAGACTGTGAATATCAGGTGGAGATCGGGGGTTATTTATCGATGTTTATGGGTGAATTTCAACATTCGATAGATGCAAAAGGCCGACTAATCGTCCCTTCAAAACTACGAGAAAAACTCGGAGAAAAATTTGTTGTGACACGTGGATTAGATGGCTGTTTATTTGGCTACCCCTTATCTGAATGGGAAAAACTTGAAGAAAAACTAAACGAAATGCCTTTAGCGAAAAAGGACGCTCGGACATTTGTCCGCTTCTTTTATTCTGCTGCAACAGAGTGCGAAATCGATAAACAAGGACGAATCAATATCCCAGTTACATTGAGAAATCATGCAGACCTTACCAAAAGCTGTGTGATCATCGGCGTTTCAAACCGAATCGAGATTTGGGATGAAACGCGCTGGCAAGCATTCTCTGAAGAAGCAGAAGAAAACTTTGATGAAATTGCTGAAACAATGATTGATTTTGGCTTATAGGCTTGATAGGAAGAGGAAAAAACACATGGCAGATTTTCAACACTACACCGTTATGCTACAGGAGACCGTTGATGGGTTAAAGATTCGTCCAGAAGGCGTCTATGTCGATTGTACATTAGGTGGAGCCGGTCATAGTGAATATTTATTGTCGCAACTGTCTGAAGAGGGACATCTCTTTGCTTTTGATCAAGACCAAACTGCTATCGATCATGCGAAAGAACGTTTAGCACCATATGTTGCTAAAGGAATGGTTACGTTCATTAAAAGTAATTTCCGCTATTTAAAGGAAGCATTGCATCAACACGGTGTGAGCCGAGTCGATGGGATTTTGTACGATTTAGGTGTTTCCTCACCCCAATTAGATGAAGCCGAACGCGGCTTTAGCTACCACCAAGATGCACCGCTGGATATGCGGATGGATCAAACTGCAGCATTGACTGCCTATGAAGTAGTCAATCAATTCGACTACCACCAATTAGTCAAAATCTTCTTCCGTTATGGAGAAGAAAAATTCTCGAAACAAATCGCTCGTGAAATCGAGCGGGTGCGACAAGATCATCCAATCGAAACAACGGGTGAGTTGGTCGATATCATCAAAACAGCCATTCCTGCGCCAGCAAGAAGAAAAGGCGGACACCCTGCAAAACGGGTTTTCCAAGCCATTCGCATTGCAGTCAATGATGAGCTAGGTGTGATTGAAGAATCACTTGAACAAGCGATTCATCTTTTAGCAGTCAACGGACGTGTGAGTGTCATCACGTTTCACTCTTTAGAAGATCGCATCGTGAAATCGATGTTCAAGGAATACAGCACACCGAAGGATATGCCGCCAGGTTTGCCGATGATACCAGAAGAATTCCAACCAACACTTAAACTTATAACAAGAAAACCACTACTTCCAACTGAGGAAGAAGTAGCTGAAAATAATCGTTCTCGTAGTGCGAAACTGCGAATCGCGGAAAAAATCAAGGAAAGCGAAGGGTAACAACTATGGCAGAACTAAAAGTTCATGACTATGAATTCAGAGAACCACTTGAATCACAACCTATGGAACACTCTGAACCGACAACTGAAAAACTGCCTACTGATCCCCAGCGTCCTGAGGTCATCCGCGTACCAGCATCTCCGGCTCGTCGGTTAAAAAGCATTTCTACTCTGGAAAAACTGATCGCTGCCTTTGTGATCATCTCTGTATTGACGTTGGCGATCTTGACCATCAATATTCGAACCAATATCAGTCAAGTCGAACACGATATTTCTTTGATCCAATCGGATATCAATGAAAAAACAACACAAGCAGAACAGTTGGAACAAGAGAAAAATGAACTTTCTAAAACCGAGCGCATCCAAAAGATTGCTGAGGATAATGGATTGTCGATCGATGACGGCAATTTAAGGAAAGTGGACTAAATGAAGTTAACAGATAAATTCAAGCAATACTTAAAAAAGAACAATCAAACTACAACGAACAATCGCAAAAAAGTAGGTATTATTCTCTTTGCTACGAGTATTGGATTGTTCTTTTTGTTTGTCACGCGTTTGAGCTACATCGTCATTGTCGGAGATGTCGCTGGGACTTCCTTAGCTGAAAAAACGAAAAATCTTTATGAAGGCAGTGAAGTCATCAAAGCGAAACGTGGAACGATCTATGACCGCAATGGGATTCCAATTGCTGAAGATGTGACTTCCTATTCAATTTACGCTGTTTTGAACCAAAATTACAAAGATGGCAAAAAGAATCTTTTTGCAGAAAAAGCAAACTTCAATAAATTGGGCAAAATCTTGTCGGATGTATTGTCTATCGACCAAGAAACAGCAGTCAATACATTAGAAGAAGGGCTTGAACAACAATTATGGCGTGTTTCTTTTGGAAGCAAAGGAAACAATATTACATTAGAACAAAAGAATGCGATTGAAGATGCAATGGAAAAAGAAGGGATTGCTGGCTTTCATTTTGACAGCCATCCAGCTCGACTTTATCCGAATGGTGTCTTTTCTTCTCACTTTATCGGGTATGCTGTTGCCAATGATGACGATACTGGTCTAGTTGGGAAAACCGGGCTAGAAGCTGCGTACAATGACGTGCTTTCTGGGACTGATGGCGAGATCGTTTATCAAAAAGACAACAATCAAAATCCGTTGCCAGGAACCGTAGCCGAAACTGTTGCAGCGGTGGATGGAAAAGATGTCTATACGACCATTGATAGTCGAATCCAAAGCTACTTGGAAACGCTGATGGACAGTGTCTTTAAAGAAAATAAACCAGAAAACTTAACAGCGAACTTAATGGATGCAAAAACGGGTGAGATCGTGGCGATGGCGCAACGACCAACCTATAATCCAGAAAATTTGGATTCCATCAATGATTGGCAAAACCTATTAGTTGAGGACAACTACGAGCCAGGATCAACCATGAAGATCTTGACGACGGCAGCAGCGATCGATCAAGGGATCTTTAATGAAAACGAAACTTTTACCCCAAGCCCTGATGGAATGAAACTTTATGATGCAACCATCAACGACTGGGACTTCGGTCAAAAAGGAACACTGACGATGCGCCAAGCACTTTCATGGTCGAGTAATATTGGAATGGTGACCTTGGAACAGCGAATGGCAGATCGTTGGCAACAATACTTAAAAGAATTTGGTTTTGGTCGCAGTACCTATTCAGGATTGCCTAACGAAAATACTGGGATCACACCAGAGGATAACCCTGTCAGCCAAGCGATGACGTCATTTGGTCAAGCGATTGGTGTGACGAATTTCCAAATGATGCAGGCCTTTACGTCGGTGGCAAATAACGGAACGATGTTGAAACCACAATTTATTAGTAAAATCGTTGATGGCAATACAGGAGAAGAAACGGTCACACAACCAGAAGAAGTTGGCCATCCCATCACAGAAGAAGCGGCAACAAAAGTACGGGAATATATGCGTGATGTTGTCGAAAGTGAAAATTACGGAAGTGCTTATGGTGTCTATGAACTACCGGGCTACAATATTTCCGCAAAAACGGGGACAGCCCAAGTAGCCGATCCAACGACCGGTAAGTATTTGTCTGGTGGTACCAATTATCTGTATTCTGTTGTTTTGATGTTTCCTTCAGAAGAACCTGAATATATTTTGTATTTGACGATCAAATTACCAGAGAAGCACGAAAGCACCGTGTTGGGTGAAATTGCCAATCCATTGATGAAACGAGTCATGGATCTAAAAAATTCTGCATTAGAAGATAGTTCAACCTCTGGTAGTGAAACGACTGTAGGGGATTATCGTAATCTTGATACAGAATCAGCGGCAACTGACGTTCAAAAAGCTGGGTTGACCCCTGTTGTCATCGGTGATGGCGAGAAGGTCATCGCACAGTCCGTTGACAGCGGCACTTCGATCATGCCTGGCGGACGGGTACTGCTGATTACGGATAGCGACAAGTATTACATGCCTGATACGACCTCCTGGTCCAAAGCAGATTTGATCAAATTTGGCAGTCTGTTGAATGTGGACGTCAGTTTTGAAGGGGACGGCTATTGTACCAAACAGAGCGTGGAGCCTTATACTGAGTTATCGGGACAATCGATCAAGTTTACACTAAGCGAAAACGAATAGAATAATAGGAGAGAACGATATGGAATGGACAGAGATGATATTACCTTTGGCAAGCGGCTTTGCGATCGTAACAGCCGCAATGCCTTTGTTTATCGGCTATTTTCAAATGAAGAAATACGGACAGGAAATACGTGGTGACGGCCCTAAATGGCATAACGTAAAGGCTGGTACACCAACGATGGGTGGGTTTGTATTTTTGATTTCTGCAATGATCACTGCAATTTGGGTAGGGGCATGGCAAAATCAACTGACTGCTTCATTGTTCATTCTTTTGTTCATTACCTTGGTTTATGGTGCATTAGGATTTCTTGACGATTTCATCAAGATTTTCCGCAAAAGAAATATGGGCTTAAACTCGCTGCAAAAATTGATTGGACAAATTTTAGGCGGACTCGTCTTTTACTTTGTTTTTCGAGCGGAAGGCAATGCAGACGTGTTAAATTTCTTTGGGATCGATGTGCCACTGTCGATCTTTTACGGAGTGTTCGTCATCTTTTGGCTGGTCGGTTTTTCAAATGCAGTCAACTTGACCGACGGTATCGATGGTCTGGTCGCAGGACTGGGCACGATTTCTTTTTCAACTTACGCACTGATTGCTTGGCGGCAAGATCAAATTGATGTATTGATCGTTTGTCTAGCAATCATTGGCGGATTGATCGGCTTCTTTCCGTACAATCGCAAACCGGCTAAAATTTTTATGGGGGATGTCGGCTCGCTGGCTTTAGGCGGTCTGCTGGCAGCAATTTCGATTCTTTTACACCAAGAATGGACCCTCTTGCTTGTCGGACTGGTCTATGTTTGTGAAACAGCAAGCGTGATGCTGCAAGTTGCCTCATTCAAATTAACGGGCAAACGAATCTTCAAGATGTCACCCATCCACCATCATTTTGAAATGAGCGGATGGTCTGAGTGGAAGATCGACACTGTTTTTTGGTGTATTGCGTTAGGTTGCTCGTTGCTCACAATAGCCCTTGTATGGTAGGAGATGAAGAAAATGAAAAAAATTAAAACATATCAAAATAAAAAAGTTCTTGTGCTAGGATTAGCGCGTAGTGGATTCAGTGCGGCCAAATTGTTACATGATTTGGGCGCACTTGTGACCGTTAATGACGGCAAGCCATTTGCTGAAAATCCCGAAGCACAAGATCTTTTGGCGTTAGGGGTCAAAGTGATCACTGGCAGCCACCCAATCGAATTATTGGATGAAGGCTTTTCGTTAGTTGTGAAAAATCCCGGAATCCCTTATTCACAGCCCCTTGTTCAAAAAGCTTTAGAGAAAAAAATTCCTGTAATCACGGAAGTGGAGCTAGCGTATCAAATCTCTGAGGCTCCGATTATCGGCATTACTGGTACGAACGGAAAAACCACCACAACGACCATGATCGCCAATGTCTTAAACGCAGGGATGCAAAAAGGGCAGGCACTGCTTTCTGGGAACATTGGGTTTCCTGCAAGTTCCGTTGCTCAAACGGCCAAAGCGGAAGACCGATTAGTCATGGAATTGTCTAGCTTCCAATTGATGGGGATCGATACTTTGCGACCAAAAATTGCCGTGATCACCAATATTTATGAAGCCCATATCGATTACCATGGCAGTCGTCCAGAGTATGTCCTAGCAAAGTGGCGGTTGCAACAGCGAATGACTGCAGATGATTATTTGGTGATCAACTGGAACCAGCCAGAACTAGAAGCACTGTCGGCAAAATCAAAAGCGCAAATCATTCCTTTTTCCACCAAGGAAAAAGTAGCAGGCGCGTACATGCTTGACGGTATCCTCTATTATAAAGAAGAAGTGATTATGGCAGCTGATGAACTTGGCGTGCCAGGAGATCATAATATTGAAAATGCATTAGCAGCGATTGCTGTCGGTAAACTTTGCGATATGCCAAACGAAGCCATTAAGCAAGCGTTACAAACCTTTACAGGCGTGCCCCATCGGACTCAGTATGTCACCACCATCAATCAGGTGAAATTTTTCAATGACTCCAAAGCAACAAACATTCTAGCCACAGAAATGGCATTAGGCGGCTTTGACAATGAGAAACTGATTTTATTGGCAGGTGGTCTGGATCGGGGGAACAGCTTTGATGACTTAGTTCCCGCACTAAAAGGGCTAAAAGCCATCGTGTTGTTTGGTGAAACAAAGGAAAAATTAGCCGTTGCTGCTCAAGCAGCAGGGGTAAAAACAATTGAAATGACAGACAATGTTGAAACAGCCGTCCCATTAGCCTTTTCTTTAAGTGCTGCTGGAGATACTATTTTATTGTCACCTGCGAATGCAAGTTGGGATCAATACCCTAATTTTGAAGTTCGCGGCGACAAATTTATGGCGGCAGTAGCAGAACTTAAATAGAAATGAGTGACGGATATGAAAATACTTGTGACTGGCGGCGGTACTGGCGGACATATTTATCCAGCGTTGTCTTTTGTCGATTATGTAAAAGAGATTGACCCGACAGCCGAATTTTTATACATTGGTGCAACAAGGGGCTTGGAAAATAAAATCGTCCCTCCAACAGGTATTCCTTTTAAAACATTAGAAATCCAAGGCTTTAAGCGTAAGTTGTCCTTCGATAATGTAAAAACGATCCAACTTTTCATGAAAAGTTATTACGCAGCCAAAAAAATCATCAAGGAGTTTCAACCGGATGTGGTGATCGGCACCGGCGGCTACGTTTCTGGCGCGGTGGTCTTTGCTGCAGCGAAGTTGAAAATTCCTACAATTATTCATGAACAAAATAGTGTTCCCGGGATCACGAATAAATTTCTAACCAAATATGTGGACAAAATCGCCATTGCCTTTCACGATGCGTCCCAGTACTTTCCAGCGAAGAAAACGGTGCTGGTGGGGAATCCCAGAGGTCAAGAAGTACGCAACAGTCAAAAGTCAGCGATCTTGTCTTCCTACGATTTAAATCCGGCGAAAAAGACGGTCTTGGTTTTTGGTGGGAGTCAAGGAGCACTGAAAATCAATCAAGCGATCATTGATGCGCTGCCGCTGTTTGCTCAAAAAGAGTATCAGCTTCTCTATGCGTCAGGTGAACGGTATTACAAAGAGATCGAAGAAAAAATCGGCATGTCAAAAGATGCCTTTCCTAATATCAGTATTCGCCCTTACATTGATCAGATGGCGGAAGTGATGGCAAATAGTGATTTGTTGATTGGACGAGCAGGAGCCACATCGATCGCAGAATTCACTGCATTAGGGATTCCAGCGATTTTGATTCCTAGTCCTTATGTGACCAATGACCACCAAACGAAGAACGCCCAAAGTTTAGCCAATGCAGGAGCAGTCAAAATGATTGCCGATCATGAACTAAACAGTCAAAACCTCGTGGAAGCAGTAGACAGTATCATGCAAGATGAAGCCCTTCGTAGTAAGATGGCAAAAGCCTCAAAAGAACAAGGGATCAGCGATGCCTCAGAACGATTATTTCGACTTGTGCAAGAGGTAATCAAATAGTACAATGTGTGGGATAGAAAGGAGCGATTATCATTAGTAAAGACAAAACACCTCATGATGATCAAACCCCCTCGTCAACGGAAGAGTTGACCCCTTGGCAAAAAGAAAATCTAAAGTATTTGCAAGAAAAAGGCAATCAGCCAGCTTGGTCTTCTCCTGCTCCTGAAGAAACAGAAGATACGTCCAAAGACCATGAAGACGAGCAAGAAGAAGCGTTTTTTGAAGCAGATGAAGCAATGGAAGAGTTAGTTGATGAGAAGGAAGCATTGCCAGAGCCAGAAAATAAGGCCCGCTCCTTTGCTGATCGGCTGCCTAACCTAAAGGCGTACCGCAACCAAGTGTTGATTCGCCGTTTAGCCTTGATTATTGGATTGTTGATGATTCCTCTATTGATTGTTTTGTATTTCGTTTCGCCCCTTAGTCGTTTGGCGAATGTGGTCGTCAAAGGCAATCATGAAGTATCCGCAGAAGCAATTCTCGAAAATTCGGACCTAACCGTCAATGAAGAGATGTGGCCGCAATTTTTCGAACGTAATCAAAGCGTGTCTGCCATCAAAAAAGAATTGCCACGTATAAAAAATGCCTCAATTTCTCTATCTGGTATCAATCGCTTCGATATCACTGTCACTGAATTTCAAGAAGTTGCTTTACTAGCCCAAGATGGTGGCTATGCGCCGGTTTTAGAAAATGGCGTTGTGTTAGATGAAATCAGTGAGCAGCCAGTGGAAGGATTGCCGGTTTTAGAAAATTTTTCGGCTGAAGATAAAATCAAAGCAACACTTAGTGCCTATCAAGAATTAAGTTCAGAAATTCGCGATGGCGTTTCTCAAATCAAATACACCCCCCGTGACAGCAATGATGAGCTGCTGACTCTCTTTATGAATGATGGCAATCAAGTGATCGTCAACATTTCGAATATGGTGAGTCAAATGCAGTATTATCCGCAAATTGCCAAAGATTTGACCGAGGACAGTATTGTGGATATGGAAGTTGGAATCTTTACTTACCCAATTTCAAATACACAAGAAGACGATGCAGACGAAAATCAAACAGCTGATAGTGATTCTTAGGAAAAATTCAAGAGTTTTTTTCATTAACTTGTTTCTAAAAAGCGCCATTATATGGTAGAATTGGTAACAGTGAACAAATTATTCGAATGAACTCTAAAAACGGACTGTGATGGTTCGCTATATATCCAATTTAAGTAGGAGGGAACCCCATCCATGGCAAAAACGGGAATGTATGTTGGCCTTGATATCGGTACGACATCTGTAAAAGTTGTAGTAGCCGAATACGTTGACAGCCAAATGAATATCATTGGTGTAGGTAATGCAAAATCAGAAGGAATCAACCGTGGGATCATTGTAGATATCGATAAAACGGTACAAGCCATTCAAAGAGCAGTAAGACAAGCAGAAGAAAAAGCAGGAATTCAAATTCGCAGTGTAAGTGTTGGTGTACCAGCCAATCTTCTTGAAGTGGAAAATTGTCAAGGAATGATCGCTGTCAATAGTGAATCAAAAGAGATCACCGACGAAGACGTGCGTAATGTTGCCTCCGCAGCACTCGTTCGTTCTACCCCTCCTGAAAGACAGATCATTGCTATTTTACCGCAGGAATTTACCGTTGATGGTTTTGAAGGAATCAAAGATCCTCGTGGCATGATCGGGGTTCGCCTAGAAATGTTTGGTGTTGTGTATACAGGACCAAAAACCATCATTCACAACATTCGCAAATGTGTTGAAAAATCTGGTCTGATTGTTAATGAAGTAGTCATTACGCCATTAGCACTAACGGAATCGATTTTATCAGACGGTGAAAAAGATTTTGGTACGATCGTCATCGACATTGGTGGCGGCCAAACAACCACAGCAGCGATGCACGACAAGCAATTGAAATTCACCCATGTGAACCAAGAGGGCGGCGAATTTGTCACAAAAGACATTTCGACGGTTTTAAATACCTCTTTCAACAATGCAGAAGCATTGAAGATCAATTATGGGGATGCGTATCCTGAACGCACTTCAGCCAGCGAAGAATTTCCGGTTGATGTGATCGGAAAATCAGAACCAGTGAAAATCGATGAACGCTATTTATCAGAAATCATTGAAGCCCGTATGGAACAAATCTTCACCAAATCAAAAGAAGTCCTAGACGAAATCGATGGACTTGATTTACCGGGTGGCGTGATCTTGACTGGTGGCGCTGCAAGTCTTCCTGGTGTCGTAGATCTTGCTCAAGAAGTATTCGAAACAAACGTCAAGCTTTACGTTCCTAATCATATGGGACTTAGAAATCCTGTTTTCACGAATGTGATCAGTATCGTTGACTATTCGGCAAACTTAAGCGAAGTGTACCAGCTTGCCAAAAGTGCGATCACTGGTGAAAAAACAGTGGCGCAACAGCCCGTTGCTATTCAACAACAAGAAGTGCATTACGAACAATATGAAGCGCCAGAAGAAACTTATGAAGAAGCAGAAGAAGAGAAAAAAGGTGAGTCGATCACAAACCGAGTAAAAGATTTCTTCTCAAATATCTTTGAATAATCTAAAACGATTCTCAGGAGGAAGATAAATTATGGAATTTTCAATTGATAATAACATCAATGACGGCGCTGTGATCAAAGTCATCGGAGTCGGTGGCGGTGGCGGCAACGCAGTCAATCGTATGATCGAAGAAAATGTCAAGGGCGTAGAATTTATTGCAGCCAACACTGACGTTCAAGCGTTAAAAAACTCAAAAGCAGAAACAGTCATTCAATTAGGCCCTAAATATACCCGCGGACTTGGTGCTGGCTCTCAACCAGAAGTTGGTCAAAAAGCAGCGGAAGAAAGTGAAGATTCTATTCGCGAATCATTAGAAGGCGCAGACATGATTTTCATTACCGCTGGTATGGGTGGCGGAACCGGAACAGGTGCTGCACCGATCGTAGCAAAAATCGCTAAAGAAATCGGCGCGTTGACAGTCGGTGTCGTTACTCGTCCGTTTACTTTTGAAGGACCAAAACGTGGCCGTTTTGCGGCTGAAGGCATCGCTAAATTAAAAGAGAATGTCGATACCTTATTGATCATCTCAAACAACCGTTTATTAGAAGTTGTTGACAAGAAAACGCCAATGCTTGAAGCATTCCGTGAAGCAGACAATGTCTTGCGTCAAGGGGTTCAAGGGATCTCAGACTTGATCACTGCACCTGGTTATGTCAACTTAGACTTCGCTGATGTGAAAACAGTAATGGAAAATCAAGGCACAGCCTTGATGGGAATCGGTGTTGCTAGCGGGGAAGAACGTGTGATCGAAGCAACGAAAAAAGCGATCTCTTCACCATTACTAGAAACGTCGATCGATGGCGCAGAACAAGTGCTATTGAACATCACTGGCGGATTGGATATGACTTTATTTGAAGCACAAGATGCTTCTGATATCGTCGCTCATGCGGCAACAGGCGACGTAAACATTATCTTAGGTACATCAATCAATGAAGACTTAGGCGATGAGATCCGTGTGACAGTCATTGCAACCGGCATTGACCCTTCAAAAAAAGAACGGGGTTCTCGCTCTAGCAGACAAAGCCAAGGTCAAATTCATTCTATCCCTCAAAAACCAACATTAGATATGGATCAAGCACGCCCAGCGCAAGCAGAAGAAAGCAATGGCTTTGGTGATTGGGATATCCGCAAAGAACAAAATGTACGACCTAAAGTAGAAGAAAACACATTTGAAAATGTAGAAAAGAAAGAATTCGATACCTTCAGCCGTGATGAAGTACGTTCGAATGATGACGACGAATTAAGCACACCACCATTTTTCCGTCGTAAACGCTAGGGGGCAGAGCACATGATTTCTGAGAACTTGCACAAGATTCAGCAAGAGATACAGGATTCCTGTGCTCTTGTTTCTAGAAATGCCAATGATGTCTGTTTGACAGCTGTGACAAAATCCGTCGATACAGAAACAACAAGAGTCCTTTTAGAAAATGGTGTGCGGGATTGTGCAGAAAATCGAGTAGAAAAACTACTTGAAAAGAAGGCAGCACTAAAGGATTATCCAGATGTCCGTTGGCATTTTATTGGCAATTTGCAACGCAGAAAGGTAAAATCAATTATAAATGAGATTGATTTTTTCCATGCGTTAGATTCAATCAAACTGGCACAAGAAATTCAAAAACGAGCAGAGCATCCGATCAACTGCTTTGTGGAAGTGAATGTTTCGCAGGAAGCAACGAAACAAGGGATTTTTGTTGAAGAGGTAATGGCTTTTATTGAAGCACTTGCTTCGTTCGACAAAATTCGTGTTGTTGGATTGATGACGATGGCCCCGCTCACTGCTTCCAAAGACGAGCAGCATCAGATTTTTAAAGAATTAAAAAGGATTCAACAACAGATCGCTGACCTGCATCTTACACATGCCCCTTGCTTAGAAACGAGTATGGGAATGAGTAATGATTTTCCCATTGCGATTCAAGAAGGTGCAACATTTATTCGTGTAGGAACAGCATTATTTCAATAAAAAAGGAGGTTGACCGATGTCGCTCAAAGAGAAACTGACCAATTTTTTTGGATTGACTGACGAAGAAGATTACTACGAAGAAACATTTGCCACGGAAGAACCGGCACGCACAGCGTCTAAACAAGCTGTGAACCAAGGAGGAGCTTTTACAGCCCCCAGAGCAACCACGAATACGTATGCATCTGGCCAAGCGGCAACACGTACAACAAGTCAACCACAAAATCAAGCCTATCAATACAGACAGCAACCACAAGCAGCTGTCTATCAACAAGCCTCAGCTGCGGCTGAACGGGTAAGACCGGTGACGAAGACAGAAGAAAAAGTCGTTCCGATGGCACAACAAAGAAGCAATACGAGAGTCAAAGAAACAAAAGCAAAAGAAACACCCGCACAAGTAGCTGGTAAAATAACGATCGTAGAGCCACGCGTCTATTCCGAAGCGATGGGGATTGCCAAGCAGGTCATCAATGGGGATGCTGTACTTGTTAATTTTCATTTAATTGAAGAGTACCAAGCTCGTCGAATAGTTGATTTTTTAACAGGAACAGTGTACGCTGAAGATGGTGATATCAAGCGTGTTGGCGATGAAATTTTTCTTTGCACGCCTAAGGGTATGGAAATTGAAGGCACTGCCCAAACATTAGCAGATACCAATTTTTTTGATATCTAAAGTGAGGAGGAACGCCAATTTTATTTTTGAGATTCGTTAAATTACTAAGTGATGCTGTTTATCTGTATACCATTTTATTAGTGATCTATGCACTTTTGTCTTGGTTTCCAGGAGGGTATCAATCCGCTTTTGGCCGTTTCTTAGCAAAAGTGTGTGAACCGTATTTGAGTTTATTTGATCGATTGAAATTAAGTTTTGCTGGTATTGATTTTACGATTGCGTTTGCAATTATCGTCTTACAGCTAGCATCACAAGCATTGATATTGATCTTACAATCAATTTTATTTTAACGTAAGGGGTGGTTATCGGTGAACGCAAATGTCTATCAACATTTTCGAAACGATGAACGCCCTTTTATTGATTCCGCTCAAGGATGGATCGAACAAGTGCAAATGCAGTATGCGCCTTACTTAACTGATTTTTTAGATCCGAGACAAGCGTATATTTTAGAAAGCTTGATTCGTCAATCAACGGATTTAAGCTTCCGCTTTTTTGGTGGTTACGAAGCTGCTGAAAGACGACGTTGTTTGATTTATCCCGATTATTATGAGCCCACCACCGATGAGTTTGACATGACTTTGTTTACGATTCAATACCCGAAAAAATTTACGGTGTTGAGTCATGGAAAAGTTTTAGGCACGTTAATGGGGACTGGAGTCAAGAGGGAATACTTTGGAGACATTCTTTCCGATGGTGAAATATGGCAAGTATTCGTTGCCGCTGAAGTCAGTCATTTTATCCAACTCCAAGTGGATAAAATCGGAAACGTCTCGGTGCGCTTGGAAGAAACAAAATACACCGAGTTGATCGTTCCTAAAGATGGCTGGACCGAGGAAAGAGAAACGGTTAGTTCATTGCGTCTTGATACAGTGATCTCTGCCGTATACAACATCTCACGTCAGCGTTCGAAACAGTTGATCGAATCAGGAAAAGTAAAAGTAAACTGGACAGAAGCACTACGACCAGATTTTGTTCTGGATTTACTGGATATCGTTTCAGTAAGAGGATTTGGTCGGATTCAAATACAGGGGTTAGAAGGAACCACGAAAAAAGAAAAAGTTAGATTGTTATTAGGTGTATTACGTAAATAAATCAAAGAGGTGTATAGAATATGGCATTAACTCCATTAGACATTCAAAATAAAAACTTTTCAGTAAAAATGAGAGGATACAACCAAGACGAAGTCGATGACTTTTTGGATATGATCGTCCGCGATTATGAAGAAGCGGTTCAACGCAATCGCGAGTTAGAGAAATCATTGAAACACGCCGAAGAAAAACTAGAGTATTTCAATGAACTGAAAGACGCTTTGAACCAATCCATCATCGTGGCTCAAGATACCGCGGATAAAGTAAAAACAAGCGCAAGCAAAGAATCAGAAGTGATCGTTACGTCTGCCCAAAACCGTGCGGATGAAATGGTTGCTACTGCAGAAAAACATGCCCATGCCTTGATGACCTCAGCGGAAGAAAAAGCCAAAGAGATTTTAACGGATGCAACAGACAATGCCCGTCAATTGGCAACAGAAACAAATGACTTGAAGAAGAAAACCAGAGTCTTCCACAACAACTTATTGGTTATGTTACAAACCCAATTAGAACAAGTGAAGAGCCCCGAGTGGGAAGAGATTTTGGCGCCATTTTCAAGCTACGTGCAAGATTCCCATCAAGTAATCAGAGAAGTTTTATCAAAAGAACTTGACAGTGAAAATGGTTCTGGAGTAAACTCAGAAGCAGTGGACACATTTGATGTGGACGTTGTTGAATCAGATGAAAAAATCGTTGATGTAAGCGAAAGCCCTGAAGTGAAAACATTAGATGATGCGAGAAACTTATTAGACGAATTGAACAAAACAGATAACAACTAAGACACAGAACAGAAAAATTTCTTATATTTTTCAAGCGAGTTTGGGAGAGTGGAAGCCAAATAAAACCCTGTAAGAAATCAGATCATCTGTGAGTTGCGTTCTTTAAAGAGCCGATTATCCAAAGACTCAAGTAGAGAACGACGCCTGATCCCGTTACCGATCATCAAAGAATTGTCTAACGACAATTAAAATTTGGGTGGTACCACGAACACGTTCGTCCCTTGCCAGGGACGGACGTGTTTTTTGCTGTGAATCACTGCGACTGGTCCGCAATGCGGAACAGAGCAGATGATGAACAGTACTAGGCGACCGTAGGGAGCGTAGTAACCCTACTAGGAATCACTATGATTGGTCCGCAATGCGGAACAGAGCAGATGATGAACAGTACTAGGCGACCGTAGGGAGCGTAGTAACCAAACGAGGAATCACTAGGATTGATTTTTAAAATCAGTGAGACCTAAACACAAGGAAGTCATGGCAACCAATCCATTTTGATACGTTCAATAGAAGCAATTGATTGGTCGAGTCAATGGATTTAGAAATTATACGGAAACGTAGTGAGACGAAAAGGAGCGAAACAAGAATGAAAATGAAAGAAACACTGCATCTTGGAAAAACCGCTTTTCCAATGCGAGGCAACTTGCCGAACCGCGAAGTGGATTGGCAAAAAGAATGGGAAGAAAATCGATTGTATCAACGCCGTCAAGAATTAAATGAAGGCAAGCCAACCTTTGTCTTACACGATGGTCCTCCTTATGCAAATGGGAACATCCATATCGGACACTCATTGAACAAAATCAGTAAAGACATTATCGTACGTTCCAAATCAATGTCAGGTTTCCGTTCCCCTTATGTACCTGGTTGGGATACCCATGGTTTGCCGATCGAGCAAGTGTTGACAAATAAAGGAATCAAGCGCAAAGAAATGAGCTTGGCAGAATACCGCAAAAAATGTGAAGAATATGCTTTGACCCAAGTGGATACACAAAGAGCTGACTTCAAACGTTTAGGGGTTTCTGGTGACTGGGAGCACCCATACATCACACTGACGCCCGATTATGAAGCTGCAGAAATTCGCGTTTTCGGAAAAATGGCAGAAAAAGGCTATATCTACAAAGGATTAAAACCAATCTACTGGTCACCATCTAGTGAATCATCACTAGCAGAAGCCGAGATCGAATACAAAGATGTAAAATCACCATCGATCTATGTTGCTTTCCCAGTCGCAGATGGCAAAGATTTGCTTGATTCAGATACATCTTTTGTTATCTGGACGACGACGCCATGGACCTTGCCAGCGAATCTAGGAATCTCTGTGAATCCAACCTTTGCCTATGTTCAAATCTTGGCTGATGGTCGTAAATTTGTCGTGGCAAAAGATTTATTAGAAACCGTGACGAATGAGATTGGTTGGGAATCTGTCGAAGTATTGCAAGAATTGGCAGGCGATCAATTAGAAAAAATGACGGCGCAACATCCTTTCTATGACCGTACGTCTCTGTTGATGTTAGGGGATCATGTGACATTGGATGCCGGTACTGGTTTGGTCCACACTGCACCAGGACACGGGGAAGATGACTACATCGTCAGCAAAAAATATGGGCTAGATGTCTTATCGCCAGTCGATAGCCGTGGGGTCTTCACAGAAGAAGCACCAGGATTTGAAGGGGTCTTTTATGACAAAGCCAATCCAATGATCACTGAGCTTTTAGAAGAAAAAGGGGCGCTATTAAAACTAAACTTCTTTACTCACAGCTATCCACATGATTGGCGGACGAAAAAACCAGTCATCTATCGGGCAACGCCACAATGGTTTGCTTCAATTGATAAGTTCCGTCAAAACATTTTGGATGAGATCGAAAAAGTAGATTGGATCATTCCATGGGGCAAAACCCGTTTATACAATATGATTCGCGATCGCGGCGACTGGGTGATCTCTCGTCAACGTGCGTGGGGTGTACCATTGCCAATCTTTTACGCAGAAAACGGCGAAGCCATCATCACGCCTGAAACGATCGAGCATGTGGCAAACTTGTTTGCTGAACATGGTTCAACGATTTGGTTTGAAAAAGAAGCCGAAGAATTGCTGCCGGCTGGCTTTACGCATCCAGGCTCACCAAACGGTAAATTCTCGAAAGAAACTGACATCATGGATGTTTGGTTTGATTCAGGTTCTTCTCACGAAGCCGTGTTACGTCAACGTCCAGAATTGACGTTCCCAGCTGACATGTATTTGGAAGGTTCTGATCAATATCGCGGGTGGTTCAACTCAAGTATCACAACTAGTGTGGCGATCAATGAAGTCGCACCATACAAAGCCGTCTTGTCTCAAGGCTTCACCTTAGATGGCGAAGGCCGTAAGATGAGTAAATCTCTTGGAAATACCATTGCACCAGAAAAAGTGATCAACCAAATGGGTGCGGATATTTTGCGCCTTTGGGTCAGCAGTGTTGACTACGAAGCGGATGTTCGAGTGTCTATGGATATCTTGAATCAAGTATCAGAAGTCTATCGGAAAATTCGCAATACCATGCGTTTCTTATTGGCTAACACGAATGATTTTGATCCAGCAAAAGACAGCGTACCATTTGAAAACTTGCGTTCTGTTGATAAATACATGATGGTTCGTTTGAATCAAACGATCAAAACGATCCGAGAAGATGGTTATGAAAAATACAACTTCTTGCATATTTACCGAACAGTCATCAACTTCTTGACAGTCGATATGTCATCCTTCTATTTGGATTTTGCGAAAGATGTCGTTTATATCGAAGCTGAAAATGATTTCCAACGTCGCGCCATGCAAACCGTCTTTTATCAAACAGCGGTTGCGTTGACGAAATTACTGACGCCGATCATTCCGCATACGGCAGAAGAAATCTGGTCACATTTGAAAGAAGAAGAGGAATATGTCCAATTAGCGGAGTTCCCTGGCTATGATACATTTGCTAACCAAGAAGAGCTGCTTGATTTATGGCGTGCTTTCCTTGATTTCCGTGACAATGTCTTAAAAGCATTAGAAGAAGCGCGTAATGCAAAATTGATCGGAAAGTCCTTTGAAGCGAAAGTCACTGTTTATCCAACTGAGCCAGTTGCGGCATTGCTAAAAGCTATCGATTCAGATATTGCACAACTGCTGATCATTTCACCAGATTTCTTAACGATCAAAGAAGCCGGTGAAGCAGCTCCTGAAATGGCATATCAATTTGAGGATGTGGCGATCTTAGTTGAAAAAGCCGAAGGGGAAGTATGTGAACGTTGTCGCCAAGTCCGGGTAGATGTTGGTGTAGAAGAGCAACTGCCAACACTTTGTGGGCATTGTGCAACCATCGTCAAAGAAAACTATCCCGAAGCAGTTGCAGAAGGCTTTGAAAAATAAAAGAACGAAAAAAGATGACCCCATTGCGGGTCATCTTTTTTTGCGCTTGCTCATTCTTATTCCTTGAGAATGGGAGAAAAACGCACGTTTCTGACATGAATATGAGAAAATAGGTGGCAATTGATAACGATTCTCATTTGTTTGCAATAATTTTTCGACAGTTTATTGTATAATAAAAAAACCTTACTAGACGAAGTTTCTTCCTTAAGGTCTGTAGGCAATTGTTTGTTCGAGATAGAGTATTTCACAGTCAACAGAAGAAACCAACGAGCTCGGATCAAGTAAAAAAAACTTGCCAGATAGAAAAACAGGTTGTAAACTGTTAAAAATCGGAATATTCAGAATATTGAAAGAAAGTGTGATTCCATGAGTGATTTAGAGATGATGAGGAAAACGAACCAAACGATGTACGATGCCGCTTTTGAAAAAGATGCTTGTGGGATGGGGTTTATTGCACAAAAAGATGGTCGCTATTCCCGAGAACTTGTGCAAAATGCCTTAACAATGTTAGAACGGATGAACCACCGAGGGGGAACTGGCGCTGAACCTGACACAGGTGACGGAGCTGGAATTTTGATGGCAATGCCTGACCCATTTTTTCAACAGCGAGCAAAAGAGGCCGAAATCTCATTGCCTGAAAAAGGCGCCTATGCTGTTGGGATGTTTTTTTTACCGAAAGAAAAGCTCCGAGCAGCACAGGTCCAAGAAGAAGTAACTAAAGACATTCAACAAATGGGTTTTACCGTTTTATGGCAACGGGATGTGCCTTATGATTATTATCAGTGTGGACCGGGGGCGCAAAAAGTCATGCCCTCATTTGTGCAAGTCTTTATTGAAAAACCTGTCGATGTAACTGCTGGCCGTCCCTTTGAAGATCAGCTTTACCGGCTACGACGTAAACTGGAAAAAACGTATCATACTGATGAGTTGTCTATCTGCAGCTTGTCCAGTAAGACAGTTGTTTATAAAGGAATGCTGCATGCCTATCAAGTTGGCTTATTTTTCAAAGATCTTCAAAGCCCAGAAATGACCTCTTGTATCGCATTGACCCATTCTCGTTTTTCGACAAATACCTTTCCAAGCTGGAGTCGGGCGCAACCTTTTCGTTTCTTAGCCCATAATGGCGAAATCAACACGTTACGCGGGGCAGAAAATTGGATGCATGGACATCAGATCGAAGTCTATGATGATGAAAATTCTGATTCGGCGAAACTAGAAAATTGTATGGAATATTTGTACCGTCAAGGGCGAGATATTCCTCAAGCACTGTTGATGATGGTGCCAGAAGCGTGGTCCAAAGAAGCTGGATTGTCGCCGGAGCTGACAGCTTTTAATGAGTACAACGCAAGCTTTATGGCTCCTTGGGATGGACCGGCAGCTTTATGTTTTACCGATGGGGATTTGGTAGGGGCTGCACTCGATCGAAATGGGTTACGGCCATCTCGCTACTCGATCACGAAAACTGGTTTTGTGGTCGTGGCCTCTGAGTCAGGTGTTGTCGATTTGCCAGCATCGGAAGTGATTGAAAAAGGGGTGCTTGGACCAGCAAATATGTTTTTGGTGGATACCAAAAAAGGGGTGATCTTACGCAATCAAGAAATCAAAGCGCATTATGCGAATGCCCATCCTTACCAGGAGTGGCTAGCGGATCACTTATTGACACCAGAGCTGCTTCCTGAGACTGAGAAGCAGGAGGAAACAGCAGATGATGCGATCCAGACCCTTTGGAAACGAAATGGTTACACGGATGAGATCATTCGCACGTTGATTTTACCAATGGCTCAAACGGGAGAAGAACCAGTGATCTCCATGGGGTTTGATTCACCCTTAGCTATTTTGAGCGAACGTCCCCAATCCTTGTTTACGTACTTCAAGCAACAATTCGCCCAAGTGACCAATCCACCCATTGATGCGATTCGCGAAAAATTAGTGATCGGTACCGAGCTGTTTTTAGGTCGAGATGGGGATGTTTCAAAGGACATTCGAATCAATTGTAATAAGCTGAAGATTGCTAGTCCGGTGTTAAAAACGAGTGAATATGAAAAAATCAAACAGTTAGATCAAAATGGTCAAAAAGCGGCTTTACAGTCGATTCTTTATGATTATGTACCAGAAAACGGGGCAGCTTTGCAACAAGCGTTAGAAGCGCTTTTTAAAGAGACGGAGCAAAAAATCGATTCTGGGGCAACGATCGTCATTTTAAGTGATCGGGAAGTCATCCAAGCGCAAGAAGGAAAAGTGGCGATTCCGATCCTTTTGGCGGTATCAGGTCTGCACAATTACTTGGTGCGAAAAGGCAAACGTTCCTTGGCATCAATCGTTGCGGATACTGCGGAAGTCTGTGAGGTCCATCATTATGCCATGTTAGTCGGCTACGGAGTAAGTGGGGTCCACCCTTATGGGGCTTACCAGACATTGGCACATTTTGAGCTTTCAGAGAAGATCGAAAGTTACCGTAAGGCATGTGAAAAGGGCATTGTCAAAATCATGTCACGAATGGGGATTTCAACGATTGCCGGTTACCATGGGGCGCAATTGTTTGAAGCTGTTGGTATCTCTGAGAAAGTTATCTCCGAATACTTTACCGGCACGGTTACTCGTATCGGTGGACTTTCATTAGCGCAAATCGAGCAAGAATACTTAACGCGTTATGAAGCGGCGTATGGCGAGAAACGCGTGGATTATCTTGATTCGGGTGGTAGTTTCCAATACAAAGCTGACGGGGAACATCATCTGTTCAATCCAAAAACAATCTATGGATTTCAAAAAGCTGTTCGTACCGGCAGCTATGCGCTTTATAAAGAATATGCGGCGGAGATGAACCAAGACGCGTTAGAGAATCCAACGACCCTCCGTTATATGTGGACTTTTGCGAACACAAGACGCAGTATTCCATTAGCTGAGGTGGAGCCAGTTGAAACGATCGTCAAACGATTTAAAGTCGGTGCGATGTCTTACGGCTCTCTAAGTGAAGAGGCACATCGCTGTATTGCTGAAGGAATGAATGCGATCGGGGCAAAATCCAACAGTGGAGAAGGTGGAGAAAACCGAAATCGTTTCAAACCAGTGAATGGCATTAATTATAATAGTCGCATCAAACAAGTAGCTTCTGGCCGTTTTGGTGTCAACGCCGAATATTTAATGAGTGCGGACGAACTCCAGATCAAAATGGCGCAAGGGGCGAAACCTGGTGAAGGGGGGCAATTGCCAGGCAACAAAGTCTTCCCGTGGGTCGCTGAGATTCGTGGCTCAACACCTGGGGTCCGATTGATTTCGCCGCCACCACATCACGACATTTATTCGATTGAAGACTTAGCCCAGCTGATCTATGACTTAAAGGCAATCAACCCGTATGCCCGCATCAATGTCAAATTGGTTTCTAGTACAGGTGTGGGTACGATCGCTACCGGTGTCGTCAAAGCCGGTGCAGACGTAGTCGTGATCTCAGGCTATGACGGTGGGACCGGTGCTTCTCCGAGAAATTCGATTCGGGATGCTGGCTTGCCTTGGGAGATGGGGCTTGCAGAAGCCCATCAAACGTTAGCTATGAATCATTTGCGGCAGCGAATGACCTTAGAGACAGATGGAAAATTGATGACGGGGCGTGACATCGCCATTGCTGCTCTTTTAGGAGCAGAAGAATATAGCTTTGCCTCTTTAGCGCTAGTTGCGATTGGTTGTGTCATGATGCGAGTTTGCAGTATCAATACATGTCCTGTCGGCATTGCTACACAGAACCCAGCGTTGCGCAAATTTTTCGCAGGGAAACCTGAGCACATCATCAATACGATGTATTTTTTAGCAGAAGATTTACGGGAAACGATGGCCGAGCTAGGGTTTCGCACGATTGATGAGATGGTAGGACACGCGGAATTGTTGACACCACGCTTCGTTGCCAAAGGCAAAGCAAAATCATTAGACTTTTCCAGAATGATTGGAACGACGATCCCGATCGAACGCAAAGTGAAGGACCCATTCCTTGAGAAACGTCAATGGCCAGAATTAGATGCTTTTGCCCAAGCTGCTATCGACAACAATCAAGAAATCGTTATGAATCATACGATCAATAATGTTCAACGTTCAGTCGGCGCTCGTTTAGGGGGCTGGATCGCAGAACGCTTTGGCAATTACGAAGTAACACCAGGCTTGTTGCAGTTTACGTACCGCGGCATTGCTGGACAAAGTTTTGGGGCGTTTGCCACCCAGGGAATCCAGTTGAAACTGATTGGCGAGGCCAACGATTATGTAGCCAAAGGATTGAGTGGTGCCCGTTTGATCATTGTGCCGCCTGAAGATGCTGCTTACGATGCAGAGCATTCACCGATTGTCGGTAATGTTGCTTGTTTCGGGGCGAATCGTGGTGAAGGCTATTTCCGCGGCATTGCTGGCGAACGCTTTTGTGTCCGTAACAGTGGAGCCAAAGTCGTTGTCGAAGGCGTTGGTGACCATGGCTGTGAGTACATGACTGGCGGTGTCGTGGTAATTTTAGGAAAAACCGGTCGCAACTTCGGTGCTGGAATGTCCGGTGGCGTGGCGTATGTTTACGATCCCGATCAAACCTTTGCTGATAAATGCAATCGGGAAATGGTTGATTTGTACCGGATTGGTGAAAGCGGTGATGACCACCAGTTGAAGGAGATGATCCAGCAGCATTTTGCCTATACGGATTCATTGAAGGCGGCTGAGATTTTAGAAGATTGGGAAAATCAGCAGCAACATTTCATCAAAGTCTATCCGACAGAGTACCATCAGATGATCCAAGCAACGGAGACTTTGGCTGAGCAAGGATTTATCGGGGAGGAACTTGTGACGAAAGCTTTCGAAGCCGTCGTCGGTCCACAATTGACTATTCCAGGAAAGGAGCGCGACTAATATGGCAGATCCATTTGGTTTTTTAAAGTACCCAAGAGTAGAAAATCCTACCCGACCGGTTTCAGAACGTATCCAAGACTGGCAAGAATTACAGACGCCATTGCCTGAAAATGAGCGTCAAGAGCAAGCGGCGCGCTGTATGAATTGTGGCATTCCTTTTTGTCATACTGGTTCTTTTTACGGCGGGCAACGGGCGGTTTCAGGTTGTCCCAATGACAACCTGATTCCTGAATGGAATGATCTGGTTTATCAAGGGCGTTTCCAAGCCGCCTTTGAGCGTTTAGCCAAAACCAATCCACTACCAGAAATGACAGGGCGTGTCTGTCCTGCTCCATGTGAAAAAGGCTGTACCGAGGCACTGAATGGCTCAGGTGTCACGATCCATGACAATGAACGTTTTATTATCGATACTGCTTTTGAAAACGATTGGGTCAAAGCTTCCGGGTTGCCTCAAGATGCGACTGGTTTCAAGGTGGCCATTGTTGGTAGTGGACCGGCTGGTTTATCCGCTGCTTGGCGCTTGAATCAACTAGGACATCAAGTGACGGTCTATGAACGCAGCGATCGCTTTGGCGGTTTGCTAATGTATGGTATCCCAAACATGAAATTAGACAAAGATGTCGTGCAGCGACGTATTGATCTAATGGCAGAGCTAGGCGTGACCTTTGTCGCTAATACGGAGATCGGTCGTGACTTATCAGCAGAAGAATTGTCCGCTCAGTATGATCGGGTCATTTTGGCAACAGGAGCTAGTGTTCCTCGTGACTTGAAGATTCCAGGTCGTGAATTGACTGGGGTGCAATTTGCAGTCGATTATCTGACGGAAGCAACCAAAGATGTCTTAAAGCATGGCAAAGCGGCAACAAGTAAAAAACTTGCTGGCAAGCACGTCGTCGTGATTGGCGGCGGCGACACTGGAAATGACTGTATTGGTTCAGCGATTCGGCAAGGAGCCGCTTCTGTGCGTCAATTGGAGATCACGCCCCAACTGCCATTGACACGTACCGACAGCAATCCTTGGCCTGAATACCCAATGACAGCCCGCACAGGATATGGGCAAGAAGAAGCGGCTGAAGTCCTGCAAACACAAGTGACGTATCATGGGGTGTCCACAACAGCCTTTATCGGCGCCGAACGCGGCCAGTTGATCGCCATCGAAACGGTCTCAGTAGATCAACAGTTTCAGCCGATCCCTGGCACAGAGCAAGTGATCAAGGCGGATTTGGTTTTGTTGGCAATGGGCTTTGTTGGTGCAGAGACCCAACTCTTCGATGCCTTTGGTGTGCGAGAAGTGTACGATGATTACACGACGAACAATGAACGAGTGTTAGTCGCAGGAGATGCTAAAAGAGGACCGAGTTTAGTCATCTGGGGGATTCGCGAAGGACGCTTAGCGGCAGAAAAAGTCGATCAAGCGTTACGATCATTGGTGTATCAATAAGCAATCAATAAAAAACAACCTGAGCAGCTCTTCCTCCCTCTGAATTAGAAGGGGAACAGCGAAATGCTCAGGTTGTTTGCCTGTTAAGCAGTTGGTTCAGATGGATGGGGCTTTGACCGCTGTTCATTTTTTTCCATTGATACCTTCGGTAGACGAATCGAAAAGACGATGGTTTCGTCACGGCTTTCCGCCCAGATTTTTCCACCTAATGCTTCAACGATTTCTTTGGCGATCGGCAGCCCCAGACCGGTCCCACCCGTCGCTGTTGCTCGGGAAGCATCCATGCGGTAGAAAGGCTCAAAAATCAAGCCGATCTTTTCAGCTGAGATCGTTTTTCCTTGATTGGTCAAACGAATCAGGATATCATCAGATTCGCTGATGGCTAAACGCAAAGGGGAGTTAGGATAGCTATAATTGATGGCATTGCGGATCAAGTTATCAAAGACGCGTTCCATCTTCTCTGTATCGACAGTCGCATAGACTTTTTTCTGCAGCTGCAGTTGCCAATGAAGGTTTTTTTCTTCTAACAGCGGCAAAAATTCAAACGTCAACTGTTCCAGCATCAAGCTCAGATCCGTGGTTTCGGTCTGTAAGGCGATCGTTGTAAGATTAAAACGGGTGATTTCGAAAAACTCGCTGATCAATAATTCTAGCCGCTGGGCTTTTTGCAAGGCGATCTTGGTATAGCGTGCGCGTAGTTCGGAAGAAAGCTGCGGTTCTTCTTCTAGAAGTGTCAAATAGCCGATCACACTGGTCAAAGGTGTGCGTAAATCATGTGCGAGATAGACGATCAAATCATTTTTCCGCTGCTCTGCTTCTTTGGCAGCTCGTTGATCCTGTAGATTTTTTTCCCGCAACTGGTTCATTTCTTCTTGCACGTCGATCAGATTGCTGGAAAGAACGATTCGCTTCGTAGGTTCAGCAATCAATTGATTCGTGGCTTGAATCGTTTCATTCAAATAGCTGATGGCTTTACTCATATAATAAATCGTTGTGCTCACCCAAATCAGCAAGGCACCGATTGCTAGACAGACGAGCCAATAATCAGCAAAAAGCCGTAATATTTGATAAATGGGCTCATAGCCGTACCAAACCCTCAATCCTGCTACAAAGCGAACAGTTAAAGGGATCAGAATCAAAAGGAGCATTAAAACACCTGTGGTGATAAAGTATTGAGTCAAAAGTTTCCGGATCAATGGACTTCTATTTTTCAATGATATAGCCGACCCCCCATACAGTTTTGATTAATTTCGGTTTGCGGGGTTGTTCGTTTAGCTTTTCCCGCAGACGGGAAATATGTGCCATCACTGTGTTATTGTTGTCTAAATATTTTTCTTTCCAGACTGCTTCAAAAAGAGTTTCTGAGGCAACGACCGATCCTTGGTGTTCAAATAAGTAAAGCAGGATTTTAAATTCGATGGGGGTCAAGAAAACCTCTTTGCCATAAAGATAACATTGGTGACTGTTGATTTTCAACAGTAAGCCTTCCTTTTCGTATTCTTCAATCTTCTGCGGAACAGCTGACTGATTGTATCGTTGGTATCGCCGTAGTTGCGTTTTGACCCGAGCAACAACTTCTAATGGATTGAAGGGTTTCGTCACATAATCATCTGCACCTAGACTTAGACCGGTAATTTTATCCAGATCTTCTCCTTTGGCAGTGAGCATCAGTACTGGAAAAAAGTGGGTTTTGCGAATGGTCTGTAACAGCTGAAAGCCGTCGATATCCGGCAGCATCACATCTAAAACTGCCACATCGACTGTTTCTTTTTCGAGATAAGCCAAAGCACTCGTTCCATCATAAAAAGGTTCCACTTGAAAGCCTTCATTCCTTAGAAACGTCGTGACTAACTCGGCGATTTCTTTTTCATCATCAACAACAATTATTTTTTCTGCCATCCTTGATTCACTCCAACTATCTACGATCTTTTTTCATTTAAACTACCATTTACTCTACCCACATCATACCGTAATCGGTAAGCGAATGCATTCGTTTTCTACTTTGACATTGAAGGGACGCGGGAACCTAGTCGACTGATCAATTCATTGGGAATGGTTTGTGCTTGATCAGCTGTATTCGTCCAATCGCTGATTACTTCTAACCAACTTTCGACCGCCAGTTCTGGATAGTCCGTTAAATCGATCAAGAGCATATCCATACAAATCAACCCAACCTGCGGGAGTAACCCCCCTTGATAAGACAATTGGAATCCTTGATTTGATAGGGCACGGGGGACTCCGTCACAGTAGCCGATACTAACGATCCCAATCGTGGTAGGTCGATCAAAAACAGTGGCTAGTCCATAGCCGATCGCTTCACCAGCGGCGACTGTTTTTTTGTCCACTAGTAAGGCTTTTAGGGTCAGAATCGGCTGTACGTTTATCTTCTGTTTTGTTGGTTCATTCGGGACACTCAGGGAACCAGTTAAAAGAATACCCGGGCGCACATAATCATACTGTTTCTCTGGATAATTCAATATTCCGTAACTGCTTTGCAGATGCGTCAGACCATAGGCGATATTTCTAGCGGATAAGCCAGCCAATAGATCATCAAAACAAATGATTTGGGCTTGTGTCCGTAAGATACTTGCCGTATCTAGCTGATCTGAAGAGCCTAGATGGGAAAAAATGCCTGTGATCTTGAGGGATGGCAAGGCATAAAGCCTTCTAACTGTTTCAAGGTCAGGGGCAACGCCTAGACGATGCATGCCGGTATCTACCGCTAAATGGCATTCGATTGGAAGGCCTGTTCGGGCTAACGCTTGTCCATGCGCTTCACTGACGATAGTTTGAATTAAGGAATATCGGTTCAGCTCTTTGGCACGTTGGGCAGAAGTGTACCCTAAAATCAGTAAGCGACTTTTAATGCCAGCTCGCCGTAATTCGATGGCTTCTTCTATGGTGGCAACAGCAAAAAAATCGACGCCTACTCTTTCCAAGGTACGAGCGACCAATTGTGCATCGCAACCATAGGCATCTGCTTTAACGACCGCCATCACTTTTGTTGTGGATGGAATCACTCGTTTGATTTCCTGCAAGTTGTGCAACAGGGCGGGGGCTGAGAATTCTTTGGCTGCCCGCTGCAAGTGGAGCGGCGTTTTTTTCGGAAACGGCAACAGCTTTTGCAAAGCAAAGAGACCATAAATCAACCCGATGGTCAATCCTAAGACCACGAAGTAATTGATTAGATTGTTTTGAAGCAAGGGCAGTTTCTGACTAAGAAAATGGGTTACTGCAATGGTATAAGGATGGAGCAAATAGAGCCAAAGGGACAGACGACCCGCTTGTTTCCAGATCATGGGTGCTTGCCATTGCTGAATGATCGGAAATAAAAACAAGAGAACGAAGGGCAAAAAGACATACATGCTGTCATGTTTAGGTGTAGTAAAGTGATGCAAGAGATAACTTTCCAAAAGCAAGCAAATCAGACTAATCATCAGATAACTATAGCGATGGGGAGAAGCAGGTTTTTTGGCAAATCTTCTGGCTAGTACCCCTAAGATCAAAAATAAGGGAGCAAAAAAAATGCCGTTGCGAGTGCCATCCAATAGTTGGAAAATCAGTGAATAGAGTGGCGTGATGGGTGTTTGTGCAGCCAGGCCAGACCAACTGTCCCCACCTAAACCAACCACATACAAACCGACAGCAATGAAAAACACCTGCTTGAAAGAAAGCCGTGTCAAGAGGCCCATCACTAGTAGACCGCCGGTAATGATCGCAGGAAAATACCAAAGATGGTAAAGAATGCCGTTGACTAGCAAAGTTTGAATAAAAGTGTCTAGTGGCATGTTCAATCCTAGTATGCCGCTGTACCAAGCAAGCGGCAAAAAGAGCAGTGTGGCAATGAGATAGACTTGCAGCTGTTTTTTGATAAACTGCCAGATACGTTGTCTGGCAGGATAGCTGTTTTGGGTGGCTAAATCACTGAACACATAATACCCGCTGATCATAAAAAAGAAGGGGACGGCGATTCTGAAGAGCGTCAACGTGATCAGGATATCACCGTCAGGCCATAAGCGGTGAAGAGGCAGACAGTGGATCGCGACCACCATCATCGCCAAAATTACCCGAAATTGCTCGATTCCTTGATTCTTCTTCATGCGAACTGCCTCGCCGTTTGTTCAAGGTATTGATGGTATTCTTCCAAGGTCCACTGTTGGCTGGCGATGATTTGACTATGGGGCAGACCGACATAACGAAAATGCCATGGTTCATAGCCAATCCCTGTAATTTCCTGTTTGTCCGCGGGATAGCGTAAAATAAACCCATAGTTCATCATTTCCTGGGTAAATAAATCCGCCGCTGCGCTGTCACGAAATCGTGGGCAGATCAAATCATCCTGGCTGCCTTTTAAACCAACATCGATCGCTAAGCCTAACTGATGTTCACTGCACCCGGGCAATGCCACAAATTGTTTCGTATAGGCTAGCCCATTTTCTTTCAAGGAATATTCCCATAAATACCGTTGCTGCTTTTCGGTTCGGTAGCCATCTAATAAGCAGATCTCGTCTTCAAGCTTTAAAGCTTTGACTAGCCGTTTCCATTGTTTGGCTACTTCTGGTTGCAAGTAAACCTCGTCTTCACTGAAGGCAGCAAGGACTAAATGAGGCGGCTCTTGGTTTTTTTCTAACGGAAATTCTTTGCTAACTAACTGTAGATAGGGATTCATTTGACTTCCTCCTTTGCTAAGACAAGCAGTTTTTGTAGTAGTTCTTGATAGGATAAGCCGATCGCTGCCATCATGGCCGGATAGCGGGAGTGACTAGTAAAGCCCGGCATAGTATTGATTTCATTCAAGTATAGTTCTCCTTGATTCGTGACAAAAAAGTCGATGCGAGCAAGTCCTTTAAGACCAAGACTGTGATAGAGCAGCTGAGCTTGTTCTTTGACCTTGGTTTCAATCGTTTCAGGCAATGGTGCAGGAACGGTGATCTTGGCGCTAATCAACTGGTACTTTTCTTCAAAATCGAAAAAGCCTTCTACTAATGAAATAGCGTCACAAGCACCGACAGTCAAAGAGTCGTTGCCTAAGATACCGCAACCAATCTCAACGCCAGCGATATTTTTTTGTAAGAGCACTGCTGAACAATAAGCGAAGGCTTCCTTCAAGGCAGGAGCAATTTCTTCGACACAAGTCACTTTTGTGATCCCTTTTGAGGAGCCAGCTTCATTAGGCTTAAAGAAAACCGGAAAGCCATGGGTCTGGATAAAGGCTTCGATTTGTCTTTGCTGGTTGTCTTGATTTGTCAAGAGAATCGTAGGAGCGCTTTGTACGCCAATCGCTTCTGCTACTTGATGCAATAACCATTTGTTCATACATAATGCGGAGGCCGCCACACCGCAGCCTACATAAGGTAGTTTCATCAATTCAAACAATCCTTGGATACTGCCATCTTCCCCGTATTTGCCATGCATAATGGGAAATAAAACATCAGGTACCAACGTTTGCTGCGCTTCACTTAGCCAAAAGCCGTTTCCTTCAAAAAGCGGCTGGATTTTCTGTTTATGTTTCGTATCCAACAACCACGTGTCTTGTCGGATGTTTTCCAGTTCTCCTGTATACAAATACCAATCTATAGCATCTGGGGCGATCCCGATCAAAGAGAGGTCATAGTCATCGGGAGATGATAGGAGTGCTTCGATTGCGCTAGTTGCTGAGGCTAAAGAAACGGCGTACTCCGGTGAATTGCCTCCAAAAATAATGGCGATTTTTTTCATATTTTTCTTCCTTCCACTTTTCGATTCTTGCTGCATTCAGTCTACCAAGGAAAGAAAAAAGAAATTTGCGGGCTTACTGGCATCTTTCTTTTCTTTTTGTGATGAAATTGTGACGAATTTATGACAAAAGGAAGGCGACAGCTGCCGCTCTTTTTACGCAAGAAAGGAAACAGAATTTGAAGTAGAAAAAGCTGCCATAAGATGGAGCGGAGAAAATAGTGAAAGGAGAGCACATTTAAGGAAGGAAAGGAGAGGCAATAGCAGGAACGTTGACACAAAAAAAGCACGCCGAAGCATGCTTTTTCCTTTTGAAGATGGTTTTTCGCTCATTATACGATTCGCTTATTATGCGTAATGAGCACGAGGACCACCGATATATTTGGGCCGTGATCCCAGAGCTGTGACATGGGCAGCGCCAAGGGTCTTGATAGAGGGACGGATCGGGATTTGAACATGTTTGACATGCATACCGATCGCTGTGTCGCCGATATCGATACCCGCTTTGGCCACAATGTGCTCCACTTCGATAGGCTCATCGAACAACTGGAAAGCCGCAACTGAGCAAGCACCGCCTGCATGCAGCTGGGGCACTACTGCGACTTCTTCTAATTGATATAGTCGAGCCGTTTCACGCTCAACGGCTAAAGCCCGATTGAGGTGTTCACAGCCTTGAACGGCTAAATGAATATTTTTAGGACGCAAGATCGCTCGCAGTGTTTCGACGATGATCATGCCTACTTCTTGACTGGAATTTTTGCCAATCAAGCCGCCCACGACTTCACTTGTTGAACAGCCAAGGACAAAAAGATCGTTTTCACCAACGTTCGCTGTCGTAATGACTTCTTCAACGATCGTAGTTAAATCCGTTTTTAATTGATTGATATCTGTCATAAGAATCACCTTTCATTTAAAGAAAACTTTTTCGTGCGGCGCAAGGCATGCGTCAGCGGTAAAGCAACGATGCTGCCAAAGACCGTTTGGATCAAATTACTTGGAATCGAGGCGATCCCAGCGCCTAACCCGAATAGTAAAACTGTTGCTGCTGCGTAGCCGGCGATCATGATCAAGCTGCCGACAATGACGGCTGCTAGTGGCCGGTGGCTCATTCTGCCTACGATCCAGCCTTGTACACCATGAATCACGATGGAAAAGAAGGCCCATTCAGGGTAACCTGATAGAAAATCAATGATGCCGCCGCTCATTCCACCGACGAAGGCCCCGGCGCTAGGACCAAACAAAAGGGCCGAGATATAGATCCCTGCTTCACATAAGGTCACAAAACCCTTCGTTTGCGGAACAGGAATGATAAAGGTCAAAGAAAGTGCACACGTGAGTGCCGTCAGCATAGCGATCGTAGTTAAATTTCTTACTTTCATAGGTGTTCCTCCTTTTTAAAATAGGCGAGCTGATTGACGTTGCCAGAGGTTCCTAAAGGCAGACCGTCTTCGATCCCTGCCCAAACAAATGCTTTTGCAGTTTGAACAGCTGTTTCCAATGAAGTGCCTTTGGCAAGTAAAGCGGCAATCGCCGATGAAAGGGTACACCCAGCACCGTTGGTAGTCGTTCGGGTACTTTTTTCTGCTTCGAAAACAGTATATTGCCCAGAGTGGTATAAAAGGTCGTAGGCTCTTTCTCCAGTTAGTCGACTGCCACCTTTGATCAGGATATTTGGGGCACCCAATGCATGGATTTTTTTCGCCGCGGTTTTCATCTCTGCTAAAGAGGTAATGCTTTGTCCAGATAAGTGTTGTGCTTCGAGTAGATTAGGTGTCACTAATGCTGTGTAAGGAAACAATGAGATCAATCCTGCTTGATAGGAGTGGTTAAAGGCAGTATCTCCTTCTTTGAAGGCGAGAACGGGATCGAGCACGATCGGTCCGGTAAATGTTTGTAAAAAATCTCGCAGCAATTCAATGATGGCGGTTTGATGAAGCAGCCCGATTTTGATTGCATCTAGGGATACGACCGAACGCAGTGAATCCAGTTGTGCTTGGATCACAGGCTCAGGGAGATCATGGAACATAAGATCATCCTTGATGGCGACCACACATGTTAATAGGGCATGGCCAAACACCCCGAATTCCTCAAATGTTTTCAAATCAGCCGTCATGCCGCCACCTGCCAAACTGTCGAGACCGGCGATCGATAAGACTTGTTTCATGTCTGCTGCTCCTTTCATTTCTCATTTCTTTCTATTATAAACAGTCGGTAAAAAAGAAAAACGGCCAATTGGATGTTTTTTCCTCATCCAATTGACCATTTGCTTATTTCTCATTTAGTAAATCTCGCTCACGATACCATTCATCGGGACGCCAGATCCATTCAAAGCCATCGGCAGCTAAGAGATCATAGGCTGCTTGGGGGCCCATCGTTCCTGCGGCATAATTTGGAAAATCAGGTGTTTCTTGGTCCCAAGCGTGACGGATCACATCAACGATGCGCCAAGATTGGGCAACTTCATCCCAGTGGGTAAAGTTAGTGCCATCACCGTTCAAGGCATCTAGAATTAGTTTTTCGTAAGCTTCAGGGGTGTTTTCGACGATTTCAGTACTATTTCGGTAATCGAGCTTCACTGGCAATGTCTCAAACCCTTGGCCAATTTCTTTTCCGTTCAAGGAAAGAGAGAAGCCTTCCGTCGGTTGAATGTAAATCGTCAGCACATTCGGTGCCAAACTCTCGATTTGCTTTTGTTCATTCAGGTCTTGCTTAAAGACATTGACTGGGACTTGTTTAAAGACAATGTTGATGCGAGTGCCTTTTTCCGTCAACCGTTTCCCAGTGCGTACATAAAATGGTACGCCGGACCAGCGGAAGTTATCGATCAAAAATTTCCCAGCAACGAAGGTTTCCGTTGCCGATTCTTCATCCACATTGGCTTCTTCACGGTAGCCAACAAATTTCTTGTCTTCTAATTGTCCCTTATCGTATTGACCACGTACGAAGTGTTGTTTCACTTCTTCTTCGGAGTAGATACGGATCGCATTTAAGGCTTTGATTTTTTCTGTCCGTAATTCTTTTTCAGAAAAAGCCACTGGCGGTTCCATGGCTAATAAGGAAAGAATCTGCAGAATATGATTTTGGACCATATCCTTCAAGGCACCGCTCTTATCATAATAGCCGCCGCGTTCTTCTACGCCTAAGTTTTCTGCGATATTGATCTGAACATTGTCAATGTAACGATTGTTCCACATTGACTCAAAAATGTTATTGGCAAAACGAATCGCAGAAATATTTTGGATCATTTCTTTTCCTAAATAGTGATCGATTCGGTAGATTTCTTGTTCCGTAAAGACTTGATTGATCTCTTCATTCAATTCTTTTGCTGAATTATAGTCGCTTCCAAACGGTTTCTCGATGATCACCCGATGGTAGCCGTCAGTATCCAGCATTCCTTGGGATTTTAAGTGAGAAACGATCGTCCCAAAGAAATTAGGGGACATTGCTAAGTAAAAAATCTGATTGCCTTCTAAATGGTATTTCTGATCTAAGGTTTCCGCCAAATCCTTTAATGAATCATAATGGCTCGTATCTGTTACATCATGTGATTGGTAGTAGAAATGAGAAGCGAATGTCTCTGCTTGTTCTTGTGAGTCACTCAACTCTTTGATTGTACCCATCACCACTTCACGATAGTGTTCATCCGACCAAGGACGGCGTGCAGTACCAATGACTGCAAAATCTTCTTTCAAATCGCCTTTTTTGTACAACCGAAACAAAGAAGGATATAGTTTGCGTTGGGCAAGGTCGCCCGTACCGCCAAAAATCGTAAAAAGGACCTTTTTTTCCATCATCTTCACTCCTTACAGTTTATCGACAAAAATCGTGCTGGCGGCTTTGTAGCTGACAGCAATTTCTTTTGTGTCATTTTTGATCGTAATCGGACCCTCGTATGCTGCCGCATCGATGATCTCGTATTCTTCATGAATATTCAATTTGATCGAAACGAGATAATCCAGCAGTTCTCGTTCGTCAAGGACACGGGCGATACGAATCTTGGTTCCTACCGGATAAGAACTCATGGTGTTTTTTTCGCCTTCGTGAATGAGTTCTCCTTGTTCAGGAATCATTCCCCCATGTGGGCAATACCGAGGATGATCAAGGTAGGCTTCTAAGCGGCTCGCCAATGTTTCTGAGGTGACATGTTCTAAAACTTCTGCGTCATCATGAACTTCATTCCATGAATAATGCAGGTGCTCTACAAGAAAGACTTCCCATAAACGATGCTTACGAATGAGGGCACTTGCAGAAGCTAAACCAGTTTCAGTCAACTGTACCCCTTGATAAGGTGAATGTTCCACTAAGCCTTCTTTTAATAATTTTGAAATCATTTCACTTACTGAAGCTGCTGAGACGTCCAGACCTGACACGATTTGTTTGTTATTGATCTTCTTTTGGTCACCACCAAGCTCTAAGATGAGCTTTAAATAATCTTCACGATTTGGTGTCATCGGATCCATCCTCTCTTATCAAAGACTATCAAAGTAGATTTTATCAAAAAAGCCAGCTGATTACTATGAAAAAAGCCGCCGGTTCTCAATGTTCTATGTAAAAAGAAGACCGAGGGGAGCTACTCCACCTCAGCCTTTTTTTATTAAGCCCAATCACCATTGCGGAAGACAGGAACTGTGGTGCCATCTTCTTTGATGCCATCGATGGACATTTGGTCAGAGCCGACCATGAAGTCTACGTGGGTTTGGCTGCGGTTTAAACCAGCCGCTGCCAGTTCTTCTTCACTCATCTCAGTGCCGCCTTGTAAGCTGAAGGCATAAGCAGAGCCTAAAGCCAAGTGGTTTGAGGCATTTTCATCAAACAACGTATTGAAGAAGATGATGCCAGATTGTGAGATAGGGGAAGGGTCAGGGACTAAAGCGACTTCACCTAAAGATTTCGCTCCTTCATCGATCGCTAGCAATTTGCCTAACACTTCTTCGCCTTGTTCTGCAGAAAAGTCCACGACTTTACCGTCTTTGAAGGTGAATTTCATGCCAGAAATAATCGTACCTGCGTAGCTCAATGGTTTCGTACTTGAAATATAGCCATCGATGCGACGATTATCTGGGGCAGTAAAGACTTCTTCTGTCGGCATGTTCGCCATGAATTTTTCATTGCGGGTGTTGTAGCTGCCAGCACCTTCCCACAAGTGATTTTTTGGTAGGCCGATGATCAAATCGGTACCCGGTGCTGTATAGTGTAATGCGCTGAATTGTTCTTTGTTCAATTCTTCTGCCTTGACTTGCAGTGTTTCATCATGTTTTTTCCAAGCAGCAACAGGATCTTCTTCGTAGATACGCGTCGTTTTGAAAATTTGATCCCATAGCTTGTCTTGTGCTTCTTCTGGGGAAGCATCAGGGAACACTTTTTGTGCCCAATCTTGACCTGCAGCAGCAACAACGGTCCAGCTGACTTTGTTGGCTTGTGTTGCTTGACGCAGTTTCATCATCGCCTTACCAGAAGCTGCTTGGAAAGCGGCGACCCGATCTGAGTCAACGCCCGCTAACGCATCGGGATTGGCAGAAACGACACTGATGCGGCTCGCACCTTTTTCGACCCAATCTTCTGTCTGATCAATTTTGTGTTGAGGGATCGTAGACAAACGATCCTCAGCTGCATGCGCAAGAAATTCTTTTTGAACCACATCGTCGGTCCATTGAACGATTACTTCATCAGCGCCTAGCTCATACGCTTTTTTTGTCAATAGTCGAGCTAACGGTGCTTGGTCCACGGCGATTTGGATGACGATGGTGTGCCCTTTTTGGACATTTACACCAACTTCTGTGATCAGTTGGGCATATTTTTCAAGGTTCTGATTAAAGTTTGGTAAAACCATTAAAATTCCTCCATTTATTCTAAAATTATAACTGTCTTCATGATAGCACTAAGTATTTTTGAAAACAAACGAAAAAGAGAGCAAAAAAACAGAGGTCTTCAAATTGAAAATCTGGAAACACTAGGGGCAATAATTTTAAAAGTTTTTTTGCAAACTTAAAAAAACATGATACAATAAGTAAAAGGTATTTCTGAAAGCGATGTATAGCAGAATTAAGGAGATTAAAAAATTATGGCAAGAAAGAAAACTATTACTAGAGACCAGATTTTAAAAGCTGCCTATGAAGTTGTCGCAACCGAAGGATTTACACGTTTTACCGCACGCAATATCGCAGCGAAGATGAAATGTTCAACGCAACCGATCTACTTAGAATTTAAAAATATGGATGACTTAAAAAATGCATTGATCAATCAGATTTACGACTACTTAGCGACAGAAGTTTTTCCAGTTGAAAGACGGGGAGATGTCATCGTTGACTTAACGTTAAATTATATTGGCTTTGCAAATAAAGAAAAACGATTATACCGAGCGCTATACTTAGAAGAGCATGGTGGTGGGGATTCCATGCAGCAGTTTTCATTTGACCTTTTTGTGAAATCAGTAAAAAAAGAACCAAAGTATCAAGATCTATCGGACGTGAAATTACAGTCCTTGCATACTGGTGTCTGGATCGTCGCTACTGGCTTAGCGGCATTGATGTCTTCGGGGATCATTCATCCCACAGAAGATCAGATTGCTAAGCTGATGACGGAAACCACCGATAATATTTTAGCAAGAGAAACACCCATCGATATCAGTTATCATTAAGCAAACAAGAAAACCTCCGACAGAATCAAGTGATTTTGTCAGAGGTTTTCTTGTTTTATTCTGCAAATGCTTCCGCTAGCTTTTTGGCAAAGGCTTCTAAGTTTTGAATATCGTCTTCGTCCGCAGCCAAGTCGACCTTGACGCTATCTGCCCCTTTTGTTGCACCTGTCTTACTAAAGACGGCTTCAAAGTCATCGACGGACTTACAAAAGTCATCATAAAACGTATCGCCAGAGCCGCAGACCCCAAAGATTTTGCCACTTAAATCAAGTTCTTGCAAATCTTCGTAAAAATCGACGATCTCATCAGGCAATTCACCGTCACCGTATGTATAGGTTGCGACGATACAGATATCGGCGTCTTCAAACTCATCGGCATCCACTTGGGTACACTCATTCATTTCAACTTCCATGTCAAGATTTTCAAGGGCTTCAGAAACGATATCTGCAATTTCTTCCGTATTCCCCGTCATACTCGCATAGACGATTTTTGCTAAAGCCATGGGCTTTTTCCTCCAATCTCATTCCTATTCTCAAGGAAAACTCTCTTACAGATTATAGCAAATGCACGAAAGATTGAAAACAAAACTTGAAAAACTCTTTACAATGTCTGTGAATTTTGTAAAATAAGGGATTTCTATGGTAAAATAAGAGGAATTTAATTAAGGGAGACGAGAACATGATTACATTAAAATCTGCCAGAGAAATAGACCGCATGGCCGAATCCGGCGCGCTGTTAGCAGATGTCCACAAACAATTACGCAGCTTCATCAAACCTGGTATCACCAGTTGGGATATCGAAGTGTTTGTCAGAGATTATATTGAAAGCCATGGCGGAATTGCCGCCCAAATTGGTTTTGAAGATTACAAATATGCCACTTGCTGCAGTATCAACGATGAGATTTGTCACGGGTTCCCCCGAAAAAAACCATTGAAAGATGGCGATCTGATCAAAGTTGATATGTGTATTGATTTAAAAGGCGCCATTTCTGATTCTTGCTGGAGTTATGTGGTAGGAAACTCGACGCCTGAGATCGATCGTTTAATGGAAGTAACCAAAAAAGCGTTGTATCTAGGAATCGAACAAGCCCAAGTTGGCAACCGAATCGGTGACATCGGTCATGCCATTCAAACCTATGCGGAAAAAGAAGGCTACGGTGTCGTGCGCGATTTCGTTGGACACGGCATTGGTCCAACGATCCATGAAAGTCCGATGATTCCTCACTACGGAGAAGCCGGCAAAGGGTTACGTTTAAAAGAAGGAATGGTTATTACCATCGAACCTATGATCAATACAGGGACGTGGAAAATGAAAATGGATCCTAACGGCTGGACCGCCTATACTCTAGATGGTGGCTTAAGTTGCCAATACGAACATAGTTTGGCGATCACCAAAGAAGGGCCACGCATTTTGACTTCTCAAGGAGAAGAAGGAACCTACTAAATTTTGGCGGTAGGAGACTTCTGATTGTTACGTATGACAAAGAAAAAAAGGCAGATGATTCGCTGGCGGAGGAAGAAACATGAAAATCGTTGATAAAGTAAAAAGCAATCAAAAGCTGATGCGTTTCATTGAAACAACGCAAAATAGAATAACCGATTCAGAGATGGGGACCACATCGGTCGTCGTCGCCTACTATTTATTGCTTTCACTTTTCCCGTTAATGATTGCGCTGGGAAATCTGTTGCCTTATTTATCGATTGATCCGAACACGGTTTTATCTTATGTACAAGAATTGATCCCTAGTCAAATCTATGACTTTATCGGACCAGCGATCGAAAACCTCCTCACCACAAGCTCTGGCGGGTTGTTATCGATTTCCGCCTTGGCTGCGTTGTGGTCTGCGAGTCAAAGTATCAATGCCTTGCAAATTGCGATGAACAAAGCCTTCGGTGTGGACCAACGTTCCAATTTTATCGTGGTGCGCGCAGTATCATTTGTGATCATCCTGCTCTTTATGATTGCGATCGTTGGTGTTACGATGGTATTTGGGCTTGGAAAAATCATTCTTGATTTTTTGCAGCCGATTTTTAAGTTTCAAGACAATCTGATCGATACGTTCCAAACAGTCAAATGGCCAGTCACGATCGTTGCTTTGCTGTTTATCATGATGCTGATCTATTGGTTAGTGCCGAATGCAAAGGTCAAGTTGCGTTCGACTTTGCCAGGGGCGATCTTTGCAACGATTGGCTGGATGTTGCTGTCACAAGTGTTTGGCTTATACGCCCGTTACTTTGCTGCGAAAATCATTGGCTATCAAATTATTGGAAGTTTTATTGTTTTAATGATCTGGTTGAATCTTGCTGCGACGATTATTATCTTGGGTGGAATCATCAACGCAGTGGTAGAAGAGTATGTGTCGGGACAAGAGATCAAAGAACGAACAGATCCTGTTCAGCGGATTTCTTCGAAAATCGAAGATACATTTACCAATAAAGAGAAATAACGGAAAGCGAGAATAAACGATGGATTTTGCATTCAAATTTGTAATGCGCTTATTTATAACAATGATCGTGTCTTTAATCCTAACACCGATCATTAAATTGATCTCTTTTAAGATCGGCGCAGTCGATCGACCAGGAGATCGCCGAATCAACACCAAGACAATGCCGACCGCAGGGGGACTGAGTATTTTTCTTTCGTTCTCTTTTGCATTGCTTTGGGAATTCCGTGCAATGATTCCTTTTGACTATGTCTGGCCGATGCTTTTAGGTGCAGCCATCGTCGTAGTTACTGGATTATTGGATGATATCTTTGAGTTGACGCCCCTGCAAAAAACACTGGGTTTGACGTTAGCGGCTTTGGAGATCTATTTTGTGGCTGGCATCAAAATCAGCACGGTTTCGATCCCTTATCTCGGGGTTTTTGACTTGGGCTGGTTAGGCTTACCTATGACGATCCTATGGATTTTGGCGATCACGAATGCGGTCAACTTGATTGACGGTTTAGATGGTCTAGCGAGTGGGGTCTCCATTATCAGTCTGACAACGATTGGGATCATTAGTTACTTCTTTTTACCAAACTCCGTTGAAGTACCGATGGTGATTTTTACATTGATTGCCGCGATCGTAGGCTTCTTTCCTTACAATTTTTATCCAGCCACGATTTTTTTAGGCGATACTGGGGCGCTTTTTCTAGGTTTCATGATTTCCGTCCTATCGTTGCAAGGCTTAAAAAATGCGACCTTCATTACAGTGATCACCCCAATGCTGATTTTAGGGGTACCCATTACCGATACCGTCTATGCGATGATTCGTAGAAAATTCAATAAACAAAAGATCTCTTCAGCAGATAAAATGCACTTGCATCATCGCTTACTTTCATTAGGGTTTACCCACCGTGGCACGGTCTTGACGATCTATGCCTTGGCGATGGTTTTTTCATTTATTGCATTATTGATGAATTATGCCAGTAACACCGCAATCATCTTGCTGATCATTAGTACAGGTTTTGGCATCGAATTGTTTATCGAGTTGATTGGTTTGGTGGGAGAAAATCGTCAACCACTCATGTGCGCGCTGAAGTTTCTTGGAAACCGTCGATTCAGGCAAAAAGTCTTGAAGGCGCGAGCGGAAAAGAGAAAAGACAAGCAAGAAGAGGAAAGCGAAGATTTAGCTGCTAGCGCTTCTCAAATCAAGGAAAAGCGACGAAAGAGAAAACATTACCAAGCAAAACACAAAAAATAAACGATACAGTTGCGGCAAAGGTGTCCAACAGGTGAGATGAATACGAGTGATCGTTGAAGGTCAGGAGGAGTCAGTGCTTCTTCTAGCGCGTTCTCTTACGATCAGCTGTCGATGATTCGATCAATCCGTTGGCGATACTTGCCGCTTTTTGTTTGTTTGAAAAATGGTCAGACAAATATTATTTCCTGTCGAATTCTTCCGTCTTGAATTGACGGATCTAGCCCTAAACGTCTATACTTAAAAAGAGTAGCAGACTAATCAAAGAAAGAAGGATATGAACGAATGCCAAATGTGAAACAACTGACGTCAGAAAAAATGGGAACAATTTATGAGCTTTCCAATGATAGCGGTACCATCGTAAGGCTAAGTCCTGAAGGCGCACGCTTATTGGATTGGGTCGTTCCAGTAGAAGAAGGTCGCGACATCGTGGTCGGTTATGACACGATCGAAGGACATCGCCAAGCACGTTATTATGGCGCAACGATCGGCCCTGTGGCGGGAAGGATCGCAGGTACTCGCTTTGAGATCGACGGACAAGAATACCAAACGGAAGACAATGATGGCGGCAATACGCTTCATGGCGGTTCAAAGGGGCTGGATACTGATACATGGATTACTGAAACCTTTGAAGAAGCAGACAAAGCTGGGGTGATTTTTACTACCACACGGCAAGATGGCGATGGCGGGTTTCCTGGGAATGTTCGTTATCAAGTCACCTATACGTTGACGAATGACAATGAACTATTGCTTGCTTATGATGCCAACACTGACAAAGCGACTTTATTTAACCCAACGAACCACGGTTATTTCAATTTGACAGGTGATACCCAACAGCCGATCGATGACCATTTGGTTCAAATCAATGCCGAACATGTGGCTGAAACGAATGACGATGTGACGACGACCGGTGAAAAAACGCCTGTCGCAGGCACAAAGTTTGATTTTAGACAAGAACGCCCGATGGGAACGACGATGTTGGATGATCCGTTCTTATTAGACCATACACAAGAGTGGGATCTAAAAGTAACCAGTCCCGATCAAAAAGTGCAGCTGACTGTAACTACTGACCGTCCTGCCGTTGTTATTTACACAACGGGTGAGAGAGAAGCTGGCGCACCAATGAAGACTGGTCCTTTTGCCAATCATGGCGGGATGGCGATCGAAACACAAGGTGTTCCTGGTTCTGAGAAATTTACCCACTTTGGTGAGATCGTGTTGCGTCCAGAAGAACCCTTCCACTCTGTGACGACGTATCAGGTCCACTTTTAAGCATAGGAACCAAATCATTTTTAATGAAATAGAAAAAAGCATTGTCAAAACGCAGAAAGTTTGGCGATGCTTTTTTTTGACAAAATCCGATTACAGATGTAAACTTAAAAATGTGAATCACTTATGAAAGGAAGTGGACAAATGCAATCTGTGGTCGAACCAATCAAAATTAGCGATTCTGAATGGGAAGTCATGCGTGTGATCTGGACATTAGGACAATCCGACGCGAAAGAGATCACCGCTTTATTGAGCGAAAATAAAAATTGGAAAGCAGCAACGGTCAAGACGCTTTTAGGACGACTCGTCAAAAAAGGCGTATTGAAAACAGAAAGCCAAGGAAAAAAATTTGTTTATTCGCCGCTTGTTTCCGAAGAAGCAACCGTTCGCAGTGCAGCTGAGAATCTTTTTTCTCATATTTGTGCCAAAAAAGTTGGGCAGACATTAGCAGAAATGATCCAAGAAGCAGCATTGACGGCAGAAGATTTGGCGATGCTCCAAGCAGCAGTCGACCAAAAAGTGCCAGTAGCAGCGATTTCATGTAATTGTATTCCTGGTCAGTGCCAATGCAAAACCCATGAAACAAAATAAGTAGCCAACGAACTGTCAAAAGAAATGAGGAATCGTAATGAAAAAAAACATGCAAATCAGCGGAATGAATTGTGCCCATTGTGCCGCAAAAGTTGAAAAAGCGCTTAGTGAAGTACCGGGTGTGAAAAAAGCCAAAGTGGATTTGAAAAAAGCTCGCGGAACAGTCAAGTTTGACGAGTCGCAAGTGACAGAAACAGCCTTAGTCAATGCGGTCACCGAAGCGGGTTATCAAGGGGTATTTAAGTAAGCAATGGAATTGCTAAAGTGAAAATGAAAAATCAAAACAAATGAAAAGTGTCCAGCCGCTTGAAGCTTTTGTATGAAGGAGCAAGACTGTACGCACATTCAGTGAAATAGGAAGGGGAATACTAGGATGAATCAGAAAAAAACGTCTTCCGCAAGTAATAGTCAGACGTCAAGCCATCATAGGCATGAACCTGCTTTGAATGAGCGGGATAATGGTACACAGGGAAAAGAGCAACATGCGCAATCACAAGTGACAGAAGTCCCTGAGCCTAGCCATGAGATGAATGGGATGGATCATCACAAGGCGACATCAAAACAGCAGGAGCATGAAAGCTCCGATAGTAACCATGGTCCTATGGATCATGAAGTGTCCAGCATGGACTATAGCCATAAGGGCCATGAGATATCTGGCATGGATCACGGCCACGAGGACCACGAGATGTCTGGCATGAACCATAGTCACATGAATCATGAGATGTCTGGCATGGAACATAGTCACACGGATCATGAGATGTCTGGCATGGATCACGGCCATAAGGACCATGAGATGTCTGGCATGGAACATAGTCACATGAATCATGAGATGTCTGGTATGGATCATAGTCATATGGATCATGGAATGGGTGGCATGGATCATAGTATGCATATGGGAAATTTTAAGCAAAAGTTTTGGCTATCCTTGGTTTTGGCGATTCCAATCGTCATTTTATCACCAATGATGGGCATCGAATTGCCCTTTCATTTCACGTTTCCTGGCTCAGATTGGGTCGTATTGCTTTTAGGAACGATCCTGTTTTTCTATGGAGGGCAGCCGTTTTTAAGTGGTGCGAAAATGGAATTGAAACAAAAAAGCCCAGCCATGATGACGTTGATTGCTATGGGGATCACGGTTTCTTATTTTTATAGTCTTTACGCATTTATCGCCAATCATTTTCTTGCTGTTCCTCATGTAATGGATTTCTTCTGGGAACTAGCGACTTTGATCGTGATCATGTTGTTGGGCCATTGGATCGAGATGAATGCCGTTTCTAATGCTGGCAATGCATTACAGAAATTAGCAGAACTATTGCCAAAAGAAGTGATTCGGAAAAATGCGGATGGATCAGAAGAACAGATTCCATTAGAAGAAGTGACCAACAAAACACAGTTGATCGTTCGCTCAGGAGATAAGATTCCTACCGACGGAACGATCCTTGAAGGAGAAACAACAATCGATGAGTCGGCAGTGACTGGTGAATCCAGACGGGTACCTAAAACCGTCGGCAGTACTGTCATTGGAGGATCTGTCAACGGCAATGGTACCATCACGATGGAAGTCACAGGAACTGGGGAAGACAGCTACTTAGCGAAAGTCATGGAAATGGTGCGAAAAGCCCAAGCAGATAAATCCCGCTTAGAAGCACTTTCGGACAAAGTGGCAAAATGGCTGTTTTATATTGCGTTAGTTGCTGGTGTCTTGGCATTTGCTGTATGGCTGTTTGTTGCTGACCTACCGACTGCTCTTGATCGAATGGTCACGGTATTCGTCATTGCCTGTCCCCATGCGTTAGGGCTAGCGATTCCCCTTGTGGTTGCTCGCTCGACATCGATCGCTGCCAAAAATGGCTTGCTCTTAAAAAATCGCAACGCACTGGAGAATGCGCATCATGTTGATTATCTGATCCTCGATAAGACCGGTACGTTAACAGAAGGAACGTTTACCGTAACTGGCATCGAGGCGACAGGCAGTCTTTCTGCATCAGAAGTACTAGCTTACCTAGCAGGTCTTGAGAAAACCGCCAATCATCCGATCGCAGAAGGTATTTTAGCCCAAGCTGAAAAGGAAAACATCACAGCCAAAAAGGCGACTGTTGTTCAAACAAGGACAGGGATTGGTCTGGAAGGCGTGATCGATGGGCAGAAGTGGGCGATCGTCAATCAAAAAGGATTGGAGCAATTAGCCATTCAGTATCAAGGGAACTCCTTGGAAAATTATCAAGAACAGGGCAATACCATCAGCTATTTGGTTCATGACGGCAAAGTGGAAGGAATCGTCGCATTAGGGGATAAGGTGAAACCAGAAGCGAGTCAATTTATTCAAAAAGTGAAAGACTTAGGCATCACACCAGTTATGGCTACTGGAGACAACCAAGAAGCGGCGCAAGCCGTAGCCGATTACCTAGGAATCGAAGCCTTCCATGCGGCAATGTTGCCAGACGATAAAGAACGTCTAGTCAGTGACTATGTCAAAGAGGGCAAGCGCATCGTAATGGTAGGCGATGGGATCAATGACGCCCCAAGTCTTGCAAGAGCGACGATCGGGATTGCGATCGGAGCTGGTACCGATGTAGCGATCGATTCAGCCGATGTCGTTTTGACGAATAGCGAACCTCAAGACATCTTGCACTTCTTGACTTTGGCGAAAAAAACAAGACGCAAGATGATTCAAAATCTCTGGTGGGGCGCAGGATACAATATTTTTGCCATTCCTTTGGCAGCTGGCGTCCTCGCACCGATCGGGATCATTTTGAACCCAGCAGTCGGAGCTGTCTTGATGTCTATGAGCACGATCATCGTTGCCATCAATGCAATGACCTTATCAATCGAAAAAAGCGGCGATTAGCCGCTTTTTTGTTTCTTTTCCTAGGAGCAGTGAAATACCTCTATAATCTGCTTCTGGATTTATGCTATAATGTGTTCGTTGAGACAAGGAGGACGTTGATTATGGAACTGAAGAAATTGGATGTTCCCACTACTTCAATTACTGAAGTAAAAAAATCTCCGATGGATGTATTTAATCAAGCGCGAGAAGCAGGAACAGCAGTATATGTATTCAATCGTGAAAAAGTGGCGGGGGTCATGTTGACACAAGAGCAGTATGAAACGTTATTGCAGGAATTAGATTATTTGCGTCAGCGACCGATGATGGAAGAAGAACCCGAACAGCCGCCAGTGGCAGGGCTAGAGGAATTCTTACAAATCATGCGGCAAGCGCTGATCACCGGTGCGAGCATCTCGGCAAAAAATTTAGATGAGCGAATGGTGGCGTTAGGGTTCATCACTCGTAAAACTGGTTTTGGCGGTGTCGTTGACATGGTGAACGAATTGAAAGAAACAGGCAAGATCGTTTACCAGCTACGTAAAAAACAAGATGGTAAATCGGTGACCGCTGAAGTCATTGGAGAACAAGACAATCAAACGCAATTATTTGATAAATTGATCATCAAAAAAATCTTTCTAAAAGAAAAATAAACGCTGGAACTTGTCCCAGCGTTTCAGACGGTAGACAAAGTACGGATGTGTTCGTACTTTGTCTTTTTTTCTATAAAATACTGGAGCTTGTTAATTTTTTTAAAACTGTGAAAGATATTGCTCATCCAACCAACAAAAGTTCCAGCCAGTTACAGACTAGGTTTTAAGTCAGCCAGTAAGTTTTCCCGTCTTTCGTCCGTTGCATAAATCCGTATTCGATCAAATAACGTCGGACAGTGACGTAATCGGTGATCGCTTGTTTTAATACATCATTGACGGCAGCTTCTGAATAATTTTTCTTCGGATCAAATTTTTGTGCCAGTACACTCAAGACAACGATCTTGCGCTTTTCTTTGCTGGGAAACTGTTTGATAAACCCCGTTTCATCAAAATAAGTAGCAATGATCTTTTCTCTTTCACTAGCCGTAATGGCATAGCGATCATCAAGCATCGTCGCCCCTTTGTGAGGCGGCAGCAACGGGGTATCTTGCAACAAGGACATGATGCTTAAAAAAACAGTCGCTTGTCGCTGTTTTTCTTTTAGCTTAAAGCGATGATTCCTGACAGTCGAAGAAGAGATACCTAAGCGCTGGGCAATCACAGTGTCGCTAACATCTTGGGCAAACAGTTGTAAAATCTCCTGTTGGCTTTCTGATAAGCCTGTTTGTTCTTTGGGTAAAGTCAACAATGCGGATAAAACGGTTCCGTGATGCTCAGTGATATGCTGCATCATTCGTTTTTTTGCTGTAAAAAAGGCGCCATCAATGGGATAGATTTCTTCTTTGTCGAAGGTCTCCTGACAAAAGACGCAACAATAATCCGTTGGTGTTGCGACATATCCTTGCTGATAATCAGAAAGGGTAAACTCTTGATAAGGTTTCATTTTGGATTCTCCTTTTGTTGTTTAGATATATACTAACATAATTTGGATTTGTTTGTAAATAAGCAAACGGATTTATCGTTATTAGATTAATTTCATCCGTTGCTTAAAATCGTCGCCTTTTTGTGTTAGGATTAACAACAATAGCGAATGAATTTGCTTAATTCAAAGGAGTGATACTATGGCAGACGTAAGCCAACGCTTCAATCATGAAGTGTACAATATAGCTGTTTCATTGATTCGTAAATTTGATGAACGGGTTTCTTCAATTCCTGATATTTTAAAGTTAACGTTAGGCGAGCCGGATTTCAACACACCGGAGCACGTGAAAAAATCGGGTGTCCAAGCAATCGAACAAAATTTCAGCCACTATTCTGGAATGGCAGGCTTAGCAGATGTTCGGCAAGCAGCCAGTCTCTTTTTGAAAAATAAATATCAGCTTGATTACGACTTTCAATCAGAAGTATTAGTGACGATCGGTGCAACGGAAGCAATCTCAGCTTCGTTATTAGCTACGTTAGAACCTGGTGATAAAGTGATTTTACCAGCACCAATTTATCCAGGCTATGAACCAGTCATCCATTTAGCTCATGCCAAACCGATTTATCTTGATACGACGGATAATGACTTTGTTTTAGCGCCAGAAGTTTTGGAAGCAGCCTTAAAAGAACATGGGGAGCAAGTCAAGGCAGTCATTTTAAATTATCCTAGCAATCCAACAGGGGTCGTTTATACCCGAGAACAAGTCAAAGCATTGGCAGAAGTTTTAGAAAAATACCCCGTTTTTGTTATTAGCGATGAAATTTATAGTGAGTTGACTTATGATGAAACCCACGTATCCATTGCTGAATACTTGCGGGATCAAACGATCGTGATCAACGGCTTGTCGAAATCACACGCGATGACTGGTTGGCGCGTCGGCTTCATTTTTGCACCAGCAGCGTTGACTGCTCAGATCATTAAGGTCCACCAATACTTAGTGACCGCGGCATCAACGATTTCTCAAAAAGCCGCAGTGCGGGCATTGATCGAAGGCATCAACGATGCAGAAGTCATGAAAGCCGATTACCGTGAACGCCGAGATTACTTGTTTGAAAAGATGACTGCCCTTGGTTTTGAAATGGCGAAGCCATCTGGTGCATTCTACATTTTTGCCAAAATACCAGCAGGTTTCAACCAAGATTCCATGGCTTTTTGTGTCGACTTAGCCGAAAAGAATCAATTAGCAATCATTCCAGGGATCGCCTTTGGTCCCGAAGCAGAAGGCTATGTTCGTTTAAGCTATGCGGCAAGTATAGAAAACTTGGTGGAAGCGATGGATCGCTTGACACGCTATATGCAAAGCAATTGATTCTACAAACGTTTCTTTAGTTCATAAGTGTTAGATAAAGTAAGCCCCCTCTGCTGGATGCAGCGGGGGCTTTTTTAGGCAATCGACGAACTTTACAAAAGATTTACATCGCTTTATCGATTCTTTACATGAAATCCATCAAGGGTTTACACCGCCTTGCTAAACTAAGCATATAACGAAAGGAGATTTACTAAATGAAAAAATTGGGACTTTTATTTTTTGCAACTGGATTATTATTAGCTGGCTGTGGGAGCGGTGGCGCAAGCACTGAGAGCAGTCAAGCATCAGGCGGATCTTCATCAGGTGCCGCATCAAATGAAAATGTAGAAATTTTAGCTGTGGGCTCAACGGCATTGCAACCCTTGGTTGAAGCAGCAGGTGAAAGCTTCTCAGCAGACAATCCCAATTATACAATTACGGTTCAAGGTGGCGGCAGCGGAACTGGCTTAAGTCAAGTAGAAGCAGGCGCGGTGACGATCGGCAATTCCGATGTGTTTGCGGATGAAAAAGATGGTGTGGATGCTAGCAAATTAGTTGACCATAAAGTAGCCGTAGTTGGTATGGCACCAGTGGTAAATAAAGACGCAGGCGTTACGGACCTTAGCCAACAAGATTTAATCGATATTTTTACAGGCAAAGTGAAGAATTGGTCTGAACTAGGCGGAGCAGATCAAGAAATCTCTGTAATCAACCGCGCATCAGGCAGCGGTACGAGAGCGACCTTTGAAAAATGGGGCTTAGATGGTGCAGAGACGATCCAAACACAAGAGCAAGATTCTTCTGGAACAGTCCGTAAAATCGTTGCTGAAACACCAGGAGCAATCAGCTACCTTGCTTTATCCTATTTGGACGATTCGATCCAAGCGCTATCTCTTGATGGGGTAGAAGCGACTCCTGAAAATATTGCAGATAACAAATGGCCAATCTGGTCTTACGAGCATATGTACACGAACGGCGAGCCAGATGCAAACGTCAAAGCCTTTCTTGATTACATCATGACAGACGATGTCCAACAAGGAATCGTTATCGAATTAGGTTACTTGCCAATCACTGATATGAAAGTAGAACGCAGTGTAGACGGCGAAGTAACGAATGTTGAATAGTGAAATGACCGAAGAAGGAGAATGCTCCTTCTTTTTTTGTTTAGAGCATCAAGAAGATGCTATTAGCTGGTGCTTCATTTGGTAATGAAAAACAACTACAAAAACAGCCGATAACAATTATTCACCTGTTATCGGCTGTTTTTTATCAATAATCATCTTTTTCATGAAGCGGCAAAGTCACCGTAAAGGTAGAACCAATTTTGGGGAAACTGTCAACCTTGATGCTGCCGCCTAATAATTTGGTATAGTCTTTGACGATAGCCAGCCCAAGTCCAGTGCCGCCAGAATTGCGAGCGCGGGCTTTGTCCACCCGATAAAACCGCTCAAAAATCCGTTCCTGATCTTCTTCATCGATGCCGATGCCTTGATCCTGCACTTGAAATAACAGCTGGTCGTCTTGCTCTGAATAGGATAATGTGATGACACCACCAGGTTTTGAATAGGTGACAGCATTTTCTACCAGATTTTTTACGATGGGCTGCAGCAGCTCTTTTTTGGTAGATAAAATGAAGGGTTCGGGTCCTTCAAATTGAAAGGTCAATTGCTTCTTACCAGCTGCGGGACCATAGGTTTGAACGACTTGTTGCAGCAGCTCAGAAAAGTTGATCGGTTGGTCGACATACTGGAAAGAATCACTGTCTTGAGACAGTTGGATGATATCTTGTATTAGATTTTTCAAGCGATAAGCATCTTTTTGAATGATCTCTAAAAAGGTCTGCAATGTTTCTGGGTCTTCTTTGGCGCCGTCCAGCAGTGTTTCGGTAAACCCAATCAAGGAAGTTACCGGCGTTTTTAATTCATGGGAAACATTGCCGACAAAATCTTTTTGCATTTTTTCTAATTGTCGGATGCGCGTCAAGTCATAAGAAATACCAATCAACTGGTTTTCTTGGAAGCTTCGCAAGGTAACATCCAAGACTTTTGAACGTTCTCCGCTAAGGGTGGTTTCCGCATGGAAAATAGGGGTCTCGTCGTTAAATTGATAGATCAATTGGATCAGTTGTGTGTCATGAATCACTTCAGTGAAGGGCTGCGGCAAGGTTGGCGCAGTTTCCATCCCCAACTGTTCTTGCATCGTCGGATTCAACAGCAGCAGTTGATTTTCTTCATTAATGATAAAGACACCGATCATCAGTTCACTGAGCAAGCCGTACAGCTGTTGTTCAGATGCCGCATAGGCACGATAGGTCTGGCTCATTTGTTCGCTCAGCTGATTGATCAGTTGATACAACTCGTCATGTTCAGGGGTTTCTTGCATAATGATTGCTTGTTGATCGGGCGAGGTGATCATTTTTTTTACGACGGGCAGAATCGTTTGGATTGGACGATTCCGCTGACGCAGCGTGTGAAAAATCAGCAGGCTGATCAAGAAACAAAAGACAAGATAGACAATCAAGATCGATTGCTTGATTCCTTGGTTTTTCGCAAAAAAAGCAGCAGTCGGTTCTGCGATCCGCAAGATTTGAGTTAAGTTTCCATCTTCTTTGACAGGAATCGCCACGTAAAGCAATTCTTCATGCAAGGTGTCGCTTTCCCGCAACGATTGACCAACGGCGCTTCCGCGCAAAACGGCTTGAACTTCTGGACGATCGGAGCGATTTTCATGGAGAGTATGATCATAAGTATCGAAAATGATTTGGCCTTGATCATCTAACAAAGTGATGCGGCTATTGCTGTCTTGAACATAGGCATCGGCAAATTGTTCGAGCGCTGCGGTTTGGTTATCTGAGAGATTCAAAAACACAGCGGCTTTCTCTTGCAGAAAATCCACTTGCTGGGCGATGACTTGCTGACGGTAAAAACTGCTTAGAACTTGCCAACACAGGAAAAAAATCAGCAATAGACCGATTGACCATAAACCATAGCCATAGCGTTTTTTCATTGGGTCGGCTCCTGAAATTTATACCCAAATCCTCGAACGGTCACCAAGTATTCTGGACGCTTTGGATCAGCTTCCAATTTTTCTCTTAAATGACTGATGTGAACATCCACGATGCGACTTTGTCCATCAAAGTCGAAATTCCAAATACGATTGAGTAAGGTATCGCGATCGATCACACGGCCTTTACGTTTCATAAAGTAAACCAGCAACTCGAACTCTTTCGGTGTCAGGAAGATTTTCTCCCCATCCACACTGACCTGAAAATTGGTCAGATCGGCTTGGATTCCGCCGATTTGCAAGATTTCTGCAGGTTGATCTTCTTCTCGTGCTTGTTGACGAGGTTCTAAGCGACGGAAGATGGCCTTCATTCGAGCCAATACTTCTCGAGGGCTGAAGGGTTTCGTCAGATAGTCGTCAGCCCCGATCTCTAAGCCCAAGATCCGGTCGATCGGATCATCTTTTGCGGTCAAGACGAGGATCGGTGTCTCGATTTTTTCTTGACGTAATTTCTTTGTGATTTCGATACCGTCCAAATTCGGCAGCATGACATCCAAGATGATAAAGTCAAAAGGTTTTGACAACGCCAAGTCGAAGGCTTTTTGACCATCTGAGGCGGAAACGACTTGGTAGCCCTCTTTTTCTAAATTAAAGGTTAAAAGTGTGACGATTGAAGGTTCATCATCGACAACGAGTATTTTTTTCATGATAGACTCCTTTCGTTTCTTTTTTTCAAGAAACGATTAAATTTCAACGAACAAGTCCTATTTTAGCATGAATAGACAATTGGTACTATTGCAACCACTAAATAAATGCTATAATAAAGGACGATTTCATAGGAAAGCTGAGGGTGCTAAATGATTGGAATCAGTGCGTGTCTAGGCGGTGCCCTTTGCCGCTACGATGGAAAACATCAAGCAGTACCACAATTGATCGAACTTGTTCGTGCGGGTCAAGCCATGATGGTCTGTCCAGAAGTTCTTGGCGGCTTGCCGATTCCACGTGAACCGGCCGAAATCGTCGGTGGCGATGGGGTGGATGTTTGGGCGCAACGAGCGAAGGTCGTCACCATTTCAGGAGAAGACGTGACGGAACAATTTACTAAAGGCGCGAAAATTGCTTATCAAAAATTACAAGAGCAAGGCATCACCCAACTGATCTTAAAAGAGAAAAGTCCCTCTTGTGGCAGTCAGACGATTTATGATGGCAATTTTTCTGGAATCAAAAAAACAGGGGTCGGTGTCGCTTGTGCCTATTTTCGACAACAAGGCATGACTGTTTTGTCCGATGTCGAATGGCTTGCAAAACAGGAGGAAGCAAATGGAAATTGAAAAGACCAATCGCATGAATGCGTTGTTTGAGTTTTATTCCACGTTATTGACGGAAAAACAGATGAATTACATGGAATTGTATTACGCAGATGATTTTTCTCTAGGAGAAATCGCTGAAGAGTATCAAGTTAGCCGTCAAGCAGTCTATGACAACATCAAACGCACCGAACGTATTTTAGAAGACTATGAAAAAAAACTACATATGTTTTCGGATTATATCATGCGGGAAGACTTGCTGGATCAGCTAAGCGAGTATACGAAAACCCACTATCCAAAAGACGAAACCTTACAGGGGTTTATTCAACAGCTCCAAGAAATTGAAGAATAAAGGAATGAAAAAAAATGGCATTTGAAAGTTTAACTGAACGCCTCCAGCAGGCAATGAGCAAACTGCGCAGAAAAGGAAAAGTATCTGAAGCAGATGTAAAAGAAATGATGCGTGAGATTCGTCTAGCTTTATTAGAAGCCGACGTCAATCTGCAAGTTGTAAAAGAGTTTACCAAAAATGTCCGTGAACGGGCAGTGGGGGTAGAAGTATTAGAAAGCCTATCTCCAGCGCAACAAATCGTTAAGATCGTTGATGAAGAATTAACCAAAACATTAGGATCAGAAACAGTTGGGATCGAAAAATCACCGAAGATCCCAACGATCATCATGATGGCTGGTTTGCAAGGGGCAGGGAAAACCACCTTTGCTGGGAAATTAGCCAACCATTTGATCAAAACCGAAAACGCACGTCCATTAATGATCGCTGGTGACGTGTACCGTCCAGCTGCGATCGACCAGTTGAAAGTATTAGGGCAGCAATTGGATGTACCTGTTTTTGATATGGGAACTGATGTCAGTCCAGTTGAAATCGTCCGCCAAGGATTGGCTTTGGCTCGGGAAAAGAAAAATGACTACGTTTTGATCGATACGGCAGGTCGCTTGCATATCGATGAAAACTTGATGGAAGAGCTAAAACAAATCAAGGACTTGGCACAGCCAAATGAAATTTTACTGGTAGTGGATGCGATGACAGGACAAGATGCTGTCAACGTGGCGGAAAGCTTCAATCAACAACTGGGGATCACAGGGGTAGTCATCACCAAACTAGATGGCGATACTCGTGGCGGGGCGGCATTGTCGATTCGTCAAGTTACGGGCGCTCCAATCAAGTTCACTGGTACCGGTGAAAAATTGACCGACCTTGAAGTATTCCATCCAGATCGGATGTCTAGTCGGATTCTCGGTATGGGTGATATGCTGACTTTGATCGAAAAAGCACAGCAAGATTACGACGAGAAAAAAGCAGAAGAGCTTGCTCAAAAAATGAAGGAAAACTCCTTCGACTTCAATGACTTTGTCGAACAGATCGATCAAGTTATGGGCATGGGCCCAATTGAAGATCTCTTAAAAATGATTCCGGGAATGAGTCAAATGCCTGGTATCGAAAATGTCAAAGTTGATCCGAAACAAATTGCTCGACAAAAAGCCATGGTTTATTCTATGACACCAGCTGAACGGGAAAATCCTGATTTGTTAAATCCAAGCCGTCGCCGCCGTATTGCTGCTGGTTCTGGAAATAGTGTCGTCGAAGTCAACCGTATGATCAAACAATTCAAAGAATCTCGCAAAATGATGCAGCAAATGAGTAAAGGGAATATGAACATTCCTGGCATGGATCAAATGTTTGGCGGTGGGGTCAAAGGGAAACTTGGAAAAATGGCCATGAACCGCATGGTCAAGAAACAAAAGAAGAAAAAGAAAAAACGCAAATAATCGTTTAACACTGATAGGAACTGAGAACTGAACCTTATCTTCGTGTAATTAAAAAAACATGATCTGAAAAGGCACCAAATCGAGAAGCTGTACCTGCTAATTCTAGCAACTGCAGCTCCTCAGATTGCCTTCTTCAGGTCATGGTTTTTTATGCTCACAGCGTCCTCTTTAAATGAACTCCTTCAAAGAACATCAAATAGAACATCTAGAGAACATCCTTTTTTATAGAGAAAGCCAGCTTTCTACCGAATATCTCAAATCGTCCAAGAGTCAAAAATAGCGATCAACTATCGTTGCGGACAACTCTAAGAATAGGATAGAAGCAGAACATTCGTGCTTTCTGTTAAATGGTGCTACTATTAATTTATAGCAAGTATGAAAGGAGTTTTTTACGATGACAAACAAAGATCGCATTGAAGGAAAAGTAACCGAAACAAAAGGGAAACTTACAGGAGATGACTCCGAAGAATTAAAAGGCAAAACCCAAAATAAATATGGGAAAGCCAAAGATAAGGTTGAAGATTTTGCGGATGATGTTTCTCGTAAAGTAAATGACTTCTTTGACAAAAAAGACGACGACAAACCTAGACATTAAACTTAAAAGCATCCCTGCAACAAGAACATGTTGCAGGGATGCTTTTTTATATTCCACTGATTTGTTTGTTTTTTCGTTTGTACCACCAATTCATCAGCGCTTTAGGATAGACAAGCAGCAAACTGATGAATAAGCAGGCAAGCAGTAATAAACCGAGCCGAAGGGCGATGTTCCAAAGACTGACATCATACCCCTCATAGAGATTACGGTAAAAAATTTCTAGTGGGTAATAAGAAATCATGGATAAATAGAACCAGGTTCCCAAAGAAAGCAGCCAATAAACTGGTGCGCGCAATTTAGGGATCGTTAAATAATCACCGTCATTTTCTAAAGAGATTTTCGAGAACACTTTTTCGGCAGCAAGAATCAGCAAGCCGCTCAAGCCGAGGTAAAGGAGCAGCAGCCACCAAGGGTAGACATATCCTTGCGGCCAATCGATCCAGGTTTGAAAAGGAATCAGAAAATCCCCATGACCAAGAAACACAAAACTAAAAAACTCGCGGGTACATTGGAAAAAGCTATACCCCATTGATCCTAGCGAAATAGTGAAGAAGACCGAGAGCACGCCAGTAAACAGATTCCCCAGCAAAACGCCTAACAAGAGACCTGCAGCAAATACTAGCAGATTCGTTGCCAAGGTACTAAGGGCAGAAAGCAGCACGTCTTGAAGCGGCACAGCGAGATAGCGAGCTGGGATCATCGTGTATTCGATCAGGATATGACCTAACAGACCCAAGACTAAACAAGCGGTCAAGGGTAAGCCGATAAAAAGCAGTTTCTTGTGAAAGACGTGCTTTCTGCTAAAGGGTAAAGCAAATAAAAAGCGATTGAAATTGGTGCGGCCATCGACAAAAAAGGACAAGAAGCCCCAAATAAACAGGAAGACAATCACAAATTGATTCATGGTGGTCATATAAGGGCGATTGTAATAAATCTCATCAGGGGACTCATTGCTGATCGTCAATACCGCATCGCGGTACTCTGTTGCCGAATCAAAGTAAACCGGGGTTTCACCCTTGTAGCTTTTGACATAGTACTCTCGATTTTCGTTGAAATCTTTGATAAATTCTTCAGATGTCAAATAGCGTTCTTGCTGATGCCAGGCTTTTTGTGATTGCCAGCCATCACCAAGATACATTAAGAGTAAGACAAAACAAAAGCCGATCAGCAGCTTGCCGTAGCGTTCTTTAAATATATTGCTTAACATCGTTTTCCACCTCTATCCTTCCACTAATGCCTCTTGTCGTAAATTTGCTTCAAACAGATCTTCCAAGGTCAATGGCAATTCTTCGAAAACCAAAGGATCAAGCTGCTGGATCTCAGCCGCCAGCTCTTTTGTGTAATTGTCAAACAAAGCGGTCAAGACTCGACCTTGTTTTTGAATCAGCTTGGAGCGCTGCTTGATAAGGGGAGGAATCTGCTTGCTGCGAAAGACGAGTTGAAGTTTGCGAGATTGTTCGCGAATCGTTTCCAAACGGTAGTCTCCTTCAATCGTTTTCCCTTTGATCAACAAGGCACGATCAATAATATGCTCTAATTCATTTAGATTATGGGAAGCGATCAATGCGGTACGATTCGACTCACTGAGGCTTTCCAGCAATAGTCCGATCACTTTTTTACGGACGATCACATCAAGCCCATCAAAAGGTTCGTCTAACAGTAAGAACGTCGCATTTGAAGCGATCGCTAGAATCATCTTATAAAGACCTTGCATTCCTTTTGACATTCGCCGGTAAGAAAGCGTTAGCGGCAGACCATGGCTTTGCATCAATTCTAAATAAAGATTTTGATCAAAATTCGGATAAGCAAGCCGATAAAATTGATTGATTTTTTTTAACGAGTAGGCAGCCAGAAAGTTTTCTTTTTCATCGATATAAAAAAGCTGTTCTTTTAATTCCGGGTGCTGATCCAGGCGTTGGTTATCGATTGAAATCTCGCCATCATCTAGTAAATAATGTCCAGCGACCGTCCGAAACAGCGTGGTTTTCCCAGAACCATTGCGGCCGATCAATCCTACGAGTTCTCCTTTTTCCAAAGAGAAGTTCACGTTTTCTAAGATAATTGTTTGTTCCATTTTCTTGGTCACATGTTCGATCTTCACTGTGGATCGCCTCCTAACTCTTGTTCAAAGCCATTCATCCAATCGCTCAGCTCACGCATGCTGATCTGTAAATGGCGTGCTTCGATCACCAATTCTTTCAAACGTTCTTTCACTTGTAAGATCCGAATCTCATCGCGTGGCAGATCCTCAGTAACTTTCACAAAGGTGCCTTTTCCTTTGATGGTGACAAGCACTTGCTCATTTTCCAATACTTTGTAGGCTTTGCTGACGGTATTTGGATTCATCAACAGGTGCTTGGCCATTTCACGAACCGAAGGTACTTGATCTCCAGCGGTTAGAACACCGTTCAGAATATCTTCTTTGATACTTAAAACCAATTGCTCATAGTAAGGTTTGCTGCTGGCTTTGTTAATGCGAACCACAAAATCAGCTCCTTTCATTTATGTGTACTAGTATACGTAGTACACTAGTGGAAGTAAAGTCTTTTATGATAAAATAAACAAAAAGGAGCTGATGAGGACAATGGAACGATGTGAGTGGGCCAACAGTACACCAGCGATGCAGGAGTATCATGATACAATCTGGGGGAAACCTGAGTATGAGGATCAGCAGTTGTTTCGAAAATTGGTGTTAGATATGAATCAAGCAGGGTTGAGCTGGCAAACGATTTTAAATAAAATGGCGAATTTTGATACGGCGTATGATCAGTTTGAAATCGCCAAAGTAGCGAACTATACGGAAGAAAAAGTGGAAGAACTGATGATGAATCCAGGAATCATCCGCAATCGGCGAAAGATTGAAGCGGCGATCAGCAATGCCCAAGAAGTTTTAAAAATCCAGCAAGAATATGGTAGTTTCTCCGCATTCTTGTGGCGATATGTCGATCATCAGCCGATCATTAATGAATTTGAGCAGCAATCCGATGTACCGACCCATTCGGAAATCTCTGATCAGCTAGCGAAAGATTTGAAAAAGCGAGGGTTTAAATTTGTCGGAACGACCATTATTTACGCCTTTATGGAAGCTGTCGGCATGGTCAACGACCATTTAGTCACTTGTGTTTGTCGAACATCAGCAGCAAACAAAGAATAAAGGAGCGAGCATAATGGGAAAAGTGATATTCTATGGTGCGATCAGCCTCGATGGCTATTTAGCAGGTCTGAAGGATCAACTGGACTGGCTGTTTCAAACTGATACCGGTGTCGCCACGACTTATGAAGCATTTTTTGCAACCATCGATGCGACAGTGATGGGGAGAAAGACCTATCAAGAAGCAAAGAAACTTATGGATGGTGGACTGTTGTATCCTGAAACGACAAATTATGTTTTTTCCCGTACACAAAAAGAACCGTTGCCAGATGCAACGCTAGTGTCAACGGATCCAGTGGCATTTGTTTCAGCATTAAAACAAGAGGAAAACGTATGGGTAGTAGGGGGAGGTTCCTTATTAAAACCATTGCTGGAAGCTGATTTGATCGATGAATGGTTTATTCAAATCGCGCCGGTGTTTTTAGGAGAAGGCAAGCGGCTGTTTGAACCGGGGGGATATTCGAGACGCTTGACGTTTGTTGAAACAAAACAGATGGGAGAACTGACAGAACTCCATTTTGTCCGAAAGTCTGTGTCAGGCAGCGAGTAAAAAGCGCAAACGATTATTCTTCACAGTAAAAAAGACCAAGAAACTCAGTGCCGAGTTTCTTGGTCTTTTTGTATGGAATCTTCATTAGTTGAATCGTTGAAAGAATTCAATATATTTTGCAAGGATCGTTTCGAAGAAGCTTACTGTATCTGGATTGATTTCATTGTTTTCATCGATCAAGTTTGTGATACCGCCAATGTAGGCTTCTGGTTGTTGCAGAGTAGGCATATCCAAAAAGACTAATGATTGACGCAAATGATGGTTCGCACCAAATCCAGCGATCGCTCCTGGAGAAACGCTGACGACTAAGGCTGGTTTGCCGCCCCAACTGCTCGCACCGTAAGGACGAGAACCAACATCTAAAGCATTTTTCAAGGCTGCAGGAACAGAGCGGTTGTATTCTGGTGTAAAGAAGAAGACACCATCAACGGCGCTTAATGCTTCACGAAATGCTGTCCATTCAGCAGGAACTTTTCCTTCAACTTCCAAATCTTCATTGTAAAAAGGCAAGTTGCCGATCTCGATGAAAGATGCTTCAAAACCTTCTGGTAATAGTGATGCGAATTTTTTCGCTACGAGTTTATTGTAAGAACCTTCCCGCAAGCTGCCGACGATAAAACCGATTTTTTTTGTCATGTAAAATTCCTCCTTGTTGTTTTCTACTCATTTAGCTTACCAAAAGTAAGTGAATGGTGCAAATAAAACGATTTGACCTTAAAAAGGTTTCTCTAGTATTCATGATACGCGTCCAAATTCATTCTGGCAAAAGATAACCATGCCGAAAAAACAGGAAAGAAAAACTTTTTTCAGCTGTAAAGAAAAAACTCTTTACACCATCAGAAAAACCTGTTAAACTAGCTCTTGTGATTAAATCAATGGAGGTGTAAATAATGGCAGTAAAAATTCGTTTAAAACGCATGGGTTCTAAAAAGAAACCTTTTTACCGTATCGTCGTAGCAGATTCACGTTCTCCTCGTGACGGACGTTTCATCGAAACAGTTGGTACTTACAATCCTTTACTAGACCCAGCTGAAGTAACAATCAAAGAAGATCTAGTTCTTGATTGGTTATCTAAAGGTGCGCAACCTTCAGATACAGTTCGTAACATCCTTTCTAAAGAAGGCGTTATGAAAAAACACCACGAAGCAAAATTCACTAAGAAATAAGGTGACTTTGGATGAAAGATTTGCAAGAATTAGTCTTAACGATCGTTTCACCACTTGTTACCAAACCTGAGGATATCAAGCTTGAGCTGGTAGAGTCAGATGATTTCTTGGAATATAATCTTACTGTGGCACCAGAAGATATTGGCCGTATCATCGGTAAACAAGGTCGGGTTGCCAAAGCAATTCGAACGATCGTTTACAGTGTACGGACAAATGGACCGAAAAAAGTTCGTTTGAATATCATTGATGGTAAATAAGCAAGAGTGTAAAGCATTTCTCAAAGAGAAATGCTTTTTTTGTAAAATTCATGCTTAAGATGGAGGACAAAAAAGGATGGTTTTGAGATAATCAAAAATGAGGAGGTGCTTGTATGTCTCAACTAATCGCATGGATCGTCGTTCTTTTGATTCTCGTCTTTATTTATAAAATCGGTTCTTTTCTTTGGCGAACGCTAGGGATCTTGTTGTTGCTCTTTTTAATTTGGGTCTATCGTGAGGAGATCATGACCCAATTGAACCAATGGACACAAAACTTTCGTTGGGGCGACCTATCGACGATCGCCAATCAAGTTTGGCAATGGATCAAGGACGGCTTCCAATCACTGCAAAATTGGGTCACTAATCTTTAAAAAATCGACAAAAAAATGACAGACAATCTGACTTGTTTGTCATTTTTTTTATTGAGGGGTATCCTTTGTATAAGGAGGGGAACATCATGAAAAAAGAACTAGGATTATTTGTTACGCTGCTAGCGATCGGAACCTTGGCTGGCTGTACTAATCAAAAAGACCAAGAAACCAGTCAAGCCAGTACAGCTGAAACAACAGCAACGACTATGGTGGAAAGTACCCAAACACAAAAAAGTAGTCAGTCAGAAACCAGTCAATCAACTGCATCGACTAGTCAGGCGGTTTCTGAGGATTCTTCAAATACGAGTAGCACCACAGACATCTATAGCCAAATACAAGCGGTATTCCCTGATCTTGTCTTGCCAAAGGACGTTCCGCTTGCTTCGGGTAAAGTGTTGAATGCTGCCACAGCTGGCAGTCAATCCGATGTCTCGATTCTTTATTATGGACTTGATCAGCAATTGTCTCTCAATGACAAGGCATTGAACGAAGAAACACCGCTTGCTGCTTTTCAATCAAAAGAGTATCAATCAGCGGATGAAGCGGCTGCAGCGGTCAATGTAACAGCGGATGATGGCGGACAAGCCGTCGATCTCGGCTATGGCATTACTGGGCATATGCAAGGAGCTGCTGGCTCCAGTTATTTGAGCTGGCAAGAAGGAAATTGGTCATTGACTGTTCGAGCAGTCAACCAAGAGGAACAAGATCCAGTTCCGGTTGCCAAAGAAGTGGTAGCGTATCTAGAAGAAGCCATGCTTCCAGCACCTGAGGTCGGTCAAATCACCATCGATATGGGAAAAAATGACCATACAGCAACTACCGTGGTCTGGCAACAAGAAAAGATGCTTCGAACGGTGCAACATCAAGATGCACGTTCAGCATTGGAAATGGCCGTTTCAATGAATCAATAAGTTTCAGATTAGGACATTGCCCCTTTGATCAAGCGTCGAAGGGGCGTTTTTCGTGCGATGATTTTGAGGAAAACAGGGGGCGCTAGGAAACGGCTAGAATTCGCTACTTTGCTATGCTAAAATAGAACAGAAGTTAGAAGAAATGGGGAACGAACGTGACAGAATATTTAAACGTAGGGAAAATCGTCAATACACATGGGATCCGTGGAGAAGTACGAGTGATATCACAAACGGATTTTCCAGAAGAACGCTACCGTAAAGGGGCTGAATTGACACTTTTTCGTGAAAATAAAGAGCCATTACCATTGATTGTTTCAGGTCATCGCAAACATAAAAATTTTGATTTGTTAACGTTTGAGGGCTATCCCAACATCAACGACGTTGAACCGTTTCGTAACGGCATTTTAAAAGTTACCAAGGATGATTTGGTGGATCTAGCAGAAAATGAGTTTTACTACCATGAAATTATTGGTCTGGAAGTCGTCGAAGAAGATGGCACAGTCATTGGTAAAGTCAAAGAGATCCTTTCACCAGGCGCCAATGATGTTTGGGTGGTACAGCGAAAAGGGAAGAAGGATGCCTTGATTCCTTATATCGAATCTGTTGTTCATACCATCGATCTTGAAAATGGTCAGGTCATCGTTGAGATCCCAGAAGGGTTGTTAGACGATGAGAATTGATGTGCTGACACTATTTCCACGAATGTTTGAAGGGCCTCTTGGAGAATCGATCATCGGTAAAGCACGGGAAAAGGGATTGTTAGAAATCAATGTCTCTAATTTCCGTGATTATTCTGACAACAAGCATCAAACAGTGGATGACTATCCTTATGGTGGCGGAGCAGGAATGTTATTAAAAGTCCAACCTGTCTATGACAATATCAAAGCGATCGAAGAAGCGACACCAGAAACGAAAAAGCGGGTGATCCTATTAGACCCAGCGGGAAAACCCTTTGATCAAAAGATGGCGGAAGAATTCTCTACCGAAGAGCACCTTGTTTTTATTTGCGGTCACTATGAAGGCTATGATGAACGAATCCGTTCATTGGTCACTGATGAAGTGTCACTGGGCGATTACGTCTTGACTGGCGGCGAATTGGGGGCAATGGTTATGATCGATGCGACGGTCAGGCTATTACCAGAAGTTTTGGGCAATCAAACCTCCGCACAAACTGATTCTCATTCCACTGGTTTATTAGAGCATCCGCAATATACACGCCCGGCAGAGTTCAAAGGCATGAAAGTGCCGGAAGTTTTGATGAATGGCAATCATAAATTGATCGAGCAGTGGCAATTAAAAGAATCCTTGCGCCGAACGTATCAGCGACGTCCAGATATGCTGGAAACTTATCCGCTGACCGCTGAAATGCAGAAGCTTTTAAAAGAAATTGAAGACGAAGCGAAGACTGGCAACTAAAATAGTGCCAGTTTTTTTGATATTCTGCGCCATGACAAGAAAATTCTCTTTACAGCCTATGGTCGACTGTGGTAAGATATTTCAGTGAGTGTAAACTCAACTATTACGATGTTCCGCTGGAGCTTTCATGCTTTAAGAATGTTTGGGAATAAGGAGAATGATAAACATGAATCCATTGATTCAAGAACTAACTCAAGAACAATTACGTACTGACATCCCAGCTTTCCGTCCTGGGGACACTGTTCGCGTTCACGCGAAAGTTGTCGAAGGAACTCGCGAACGTATCCAGTTATTTGAAGGTGTTGTCATCAAACGCCGCGGTGCTGGTATCAGCGAAACTTATACAGTTCGTAAAGTATCAAACGGTGTAGGTGTTGAACGTACCTTCCCATTGCACACACCACGTGTTGCACAAATCGAAGTTGTTCGTTACGGTAAAGTACGTCGTGCAAAATTGTACTACTTGCGTGCATTACACGGAAAAGCAGCTCGTATCAAAGAAATTCGTCGTTAATCATTTATTATCAGATGAAGCAAAAGCCCTTGATTTCAAGGGCTTTTTTCTTTTGTTCGGCGTTATGTTCTATCATTTTAAAGTTCTAGAATTGATTAATTGTGGAAAAAGGGTAGGCTGTTACAGTGTTTTCTTTCTTCATGGATAAAAAGACAAAGTACTGGTTTTAGTACTTTGTCTATCGAGAGGCTGTCCATTGTTCGGACGAGCGTTTTTTAATTAGCATTGTCTATTCATCCCTTGAAACAACAACCATAGATTTGATCGTTTTTCGTTCCTGCATATCGGCATAGGCTTGGTTGATATCATCTAAATCATAGGTTTGGGTGAAAACGCGGCCTGGATTGATAGTACCATCAAGCACCGCTTTTAACAGGATTTCCTTATCATATGTTGTGACCGATGCAGATCCTCCTGCAATGGAAATGTTTTGAGCAAAAGTGGAACCGATTGGTCGATCGTCATAGTGAGGGACGCCGACATAACCTACACGACCACCATTATGCAATACACCAAGGGCTTGTGTAATGGCAGCTTCTGTACCAACACATTCAAGAGCAGCATCCGCGCCTCCGCCAAGGATCTCGCGTACCTTCGCGATTCCCTCTTCACCACGCTCAGCCACAACAGCTGTAGCACCTGATTGAAGAGCCATTTCTTGTCGATCTTTATGACGGCTCATTAAAATAATTTGGGAAGCCCCACGCATTTTTGCCGCGATGACAGCACATTGTCCTACGGCACCATCGCCAATCACGACGACTTTATCCCCTTTTTCTACATGTGCACAACGTGCCGCATGATATCCTGTGGGCATAACATCTGCCAAAGTTAAAAGAGACTTGATCATACCTTCCGTATAATCAGCTGGCTGACCTGGAACTTTTACAAGGGCCCAGTTGCCGTAATGGAAGTTGATATACTCAGATTGGAAACCGTTAGACCAATTCGTTGTACCTTGATGACGGTCGCATGTGCCATCAAAGCCGGCACGGCAAGCATCACATTCACCACAACCATGGGTGAAGGGGACGATGACAAAATCTCCAGGTTTCACAGTCGTAATGTCTGGACCGATTTCTTCAACGATGCCTAATGCCTCATGACCATCATTAACTGAATGAGGTTCTTTACTATCGCCATGGGCATACGACCAAAGATCAGAACCGCAAACACATGCTCGGACAACTTTAATAATAACATCATCGGCTGCTTGCAAAGTTGGCTTTTTTACTTCTTCCACTTTAACTAATCCTGCTTTTTCAAAAATTGCTGCTCTCATATAAATCCTTCTTTCTTAAGTTAGTATTGTTAGTATAAATGTTGAAGTTAACTTTAGGTCAAGAAAAAGACACATCAAGAAATGACGTTCTCTAAAAAATTCCATTCAGGTTTTCCTTCAAGAGCAAACGTAGTGCTAACAAAAATAATTATTTCTATTCGTTAGCCGTTTCTTACGATGTTTCAAGTGGAGCATGCGCAAATGACGCCTGGAGACGGTTTGTCATTCAAACCGCCTGTTGTTTCTGAAACTTCTATCCAACTTCCCTCAATGCTTCATTTGGTGCAACAAAAATTACATGTACGTCAGAGTAACTTTTTTCATAAATGATTTTAGCTTATCTAGCAGAGGATACCATGAAATGATCGTCTAAAGTTTTGCGAAGACAGAATACTTTCTTCAGATTCCAGTTTATTTCCCTCTCAACAACTGTTACTGATCAGCAGTTTTTTATAAAAAAGGCAAAGAGGCAATAAACGGAGATTTTAATTAAACGTTCACTACACATTTAGGCTGTAGAAGTTCATTTTGAGTGATTAGGTAGTTGCTGATTGATTACTATGTTTTTCCGTATTATGTGCCGATCGTAGTTGGGGAGCCTTTTGGGCTTTTTGATTTTGACACAGTAAGGCCAGGAAGCAGGTTATGGGATGTTTCTTATGCTGCGTACCGCTGGGTACCCTTGTATTTTGGTGGGAACAGTCGTCTGAGTGAAACGCAATGCCATCGATTGAAACTTTTTGTGGATACTTATCGGCTGTCCAATAATGACAGAGTACAGATTGTCGATTGTTTGATCGACCGCCTTTGTGCACTAGTTGCTTTTATGAGTAGAAAAGGAGAAGAAGGGAATGGAAATTTTCAGAAAAACATTGACGAGGGACATCTTGCTAAATACCAATAGGACATTCAGCGCCTGAAAGAAAATAAATCGCAAGTCATCGAAGGGATAAAAATAGAAGGATAGAAGAACAGTGAGTACAAATCATCCTACAGTCTTCTATCAGATCGTCTTGATGTTTTTTATTGAAACGATTGTTATTTATAGAGATGAATTATCTCTATCTTTTTAATTTTTAATTTTATGTAATCTGGAAATAAAGAAAAAATTTTGAATGATTTCATTATTGTTTTCTAATAAATGATTACAGAAAAAAAGCAATAAATTCCCCTTTTTTTGATGATTTCTATGGTAATCTTCTCGATAGAGAACTTTCTTTTATCTAGCTATTACTGACCTCTATGCGTTAGTTAACTACTTCACAAATAAAAGGAAGTTCTTTATTTAATCGAATTGAAAGAGGTGTCTTTGTGAAAGCAGCTGTAGTATCAAAAGATAAGGTTGTAAAAATCGAGGAAAAAGAATTAAGAGCGCTTCGTCCGAATGAAGCATTATTGAAAATGGAGTGTTGCGGTGTCTGCCATACTGACTTGCATGTAAAAGATGGCGACTTTGGAGATGCATCTGGGATCGTACTCGGACACGAGGGAATCGGTAAAGTGGTTGCAATCGGTGATGATGTTACTTCTCTAGCAATCGGTGACCGTGCAAGTGTCGCTTGGTTGTATGAAAGCTGTGGATCATGCGAATACTGTGTGAACGGGAATGAATCATTATGCCGTTCGGTTAGAAATGCCGGCTATTCTGTAGATGGTGGTATGGCTGAAGAATGTATCGTTGTAGCTGACTATGCAGTGAAAGTTCCAGAGGACTTAGGTTCTGCTGAAGCCAGCAGCATTACTTGTGCAGGTGTAACCACATATAAAGCGGTAAAAGTTTCTGACATTAAACCAGGTCAATGGATCGCCATCTATGGTTTAGGGGGACTAGGAAACCTAGCCTTACAATATGCTAAAAATGTCTTTAATGCAAAAGTGATTGGAATCGATATCAACGACAAACAGTTGGACTTCGCAAAAGATCACGGCGCTGATCTTGTAATCAATCCTGCGAAAGAAGATGCGGCAAAAATCATTCAAGAAGCAACCGGCGGCGCACATGCAGCCGTAGTAACAGCTGTTTCAAAAGCAGCCTTCAATTCTGCTGTTGATGCTGTTCGTGCGGGCGGTACGATTGTAGCGGTCGGTCTCCCACCAGAAAGCATGGACTTGAACATTCCTCGACTTGTATTGGATGGGATTAAGATTGTCGGTTCCCTTGTTGGAACACGAACTGATTTAGCAGAAGCTTTCCAATTTGCAGCGGAAGGGAAAGTCGTTCCTAAAGTAGTCATGCGTCAGTTAGAAGAGATCAACGATATTTTTGATGAAATGCTTTCAGGAAAAATCAAAGGACGAATGGTCATTGATTTTCAAGAAAAATAAACGAAAATAGAGAAACCGACTATGAATTTTTAGCGAAGGAGAAAATTTCGTGTGTAATTTATTGATCATTGACAGCGAAGAGCGAAGAGCAGTTAGCGAGATGGTTCGTTTGATTGATCGTCATTTCCCAAATGTCATCTTGCTTCCAATGGTTGATTCGAAAAAAGCACTTCAGCGTACCTGTCTTGAGCAGATGGTTGAGATTGCAGTGATTAATGCAGATGGTGAAGAGGACTGTTTTGAATTATACAAAGAATTGCTCTCTTTTTACCCGAATGCAAAAGCAATTTTGTATTCTGCAGTAGAAAGCTTTGCTATCGCTCAAAAAGCGTTACGTTACGGCTTGATTGATTATTTGGTCGAACCGATCACCAATGATTTTGTTTATGCATTGGACCGAGGGATTCAATCCATCAATCAGATTTCCTTGCTGCACGTCGAGAAAAACAATGAAGCTTCTCCTTCGCTTTCTTTAAGACATAAGATATTGCGCTATATTCATGAAAATTATAGAGAACATATTACGTTAGACACTTTAGCAGATCACCTGCATTTAAGTCGGTATCACACCAGCCGTTTGATCAAGAATACATTAGGAATGACCTTTTCATTGTACTTGATGATTTATCGTATTGAAGTTGCCAAAAAAGAACTCTCAACAAGTGATCGATCAATCAGTGAAATTTCTGTTAGAGTAGGATTCAATGATCCAAATTATTTTAGTAAGAAATTTAAAAAAGCAACTTCTTATACGCCCAAAGAGTATCGAAAAATTTATCGTGGGAAAGTAACCGTGATCGACTCAAGACTCGAGCTTTGAGTATTAAATAAAGTAGTTTGGGCTGATTGTATTAGCGAAAACATGATTCTTTGCTAATGCTTATCAAGTTACTTTTTCATAGATGAGAAAAGCTAAAAGGCCTATGTGTGCAAGGCCTTTTTTTACTTGAAAAAAATTTTGGATCAGGTTATTCAGACTAGCAGCAGAGGACAAAGACTGATGTTTTTGTGAATGAACCGATAGGTGCTATAATGAGAACGGATTCAGCAGTGCAGCTTACCAAAGAAAGGAAGCAAGAAAATGGCGAACAAAATGGTGTTTATTAACTTGCCTGTCACTGATATCAAACGTGCAACATCCTTTTATGAAGCGCTGGGGTTTGTAAAAAATGAAGAGTTCTCAAACGAGACCAGCAGTGGAATGGTTTGGAGTGAATCGATTTGGTTAATGCTGTTAGAACATGCGTTTTACCAACAATTTCTAAATGGTAGAAGTATTGCAGATACAAAGAAGACGAGTGGCGCATTGATCGCATTTAGTTTTGACACACCAGAAGAAGCAAAGAATTTTGCAAAAATCGCTGAAGAAAATGGTGGACAGTCGTTCCAAGTTGATATGGGGATTCCAGAGGACATGATGGTCGGCTATGAAATCGTTGATCCTGACGGCAATCAGATTGAGTCTGCTTGGATGAAGGGCTATTAGCAAAGTGCTCGTTTAAATAAAAAGGAAAAAAATGGTTCAGTATGCAGTTCCCTCAAGAAGTTAGGCTTTTGTGCTAACTTTTTGAGGGCTGCTTTTTCTTGATGGGATCCTCGAGTTTTGTAAGATTGGTCAGTACCCTTTGTCTAAATCTGAAAAAAGAGGTATGATACAAGAAAAAGGAGTGGAGACGAAGTGAAATATTCAACGAAATACAGCGACGCCATTCACATCCTCGCTTACATCCACCTCTTTAAAGGAACTGATCTATCAAGTGATCGGATCGCCCAGAGTGTTGAAACGAATCCTGCTTATGTTCGCCGGATTATGAGTGATCTGCGTATTGCCGGATTGATCGAAAGCCAAAGAGGAAAACCAAACCCTAAACTAACGAAGGAACCAAATGAGATTTCTTTGTTGGACATCTATGCGAGTGTTGAAAAAGATCAGCATCTTTTACATGCGGACAAAAAGACCAATCCCAATTGCTTGATTGGGGGGAATATCCAAACGGTATTAGAGGAAACTTACGATGTGCTGCAAAAGAAAATTGAGCAGGAAATGAGCGCTATCTCGCTACAATCCATCATTGACGGCATTCAAGTAGAAGCCAATCATTAAAAGTGTCACATAAAAGGCTGTAAAAAAAGAACTTTCACCTGCTAGGCAAATTCTTGACAGGGAAGAAAGTTTCTTTTATACTCTAGTTGTAACTTAATTAGTAACAACTGATTTTGAAAAAAACAAAAGTAGGAAGGATGATCATTATGAAAATCGGTATTATTGGCGCAACAGGGAATGCAGGTTCAGCAATTTATCAAGAAGCAGTACAGAGAGGACACGAAGTGACTGCTATCGTGAGAAATGAAGCGAAGGCCAAAGAACAACTTGGTGAGACGGTCAAAACACTTACAAAGGATGCTTTTTCTCTCACAGAAGAAGAGCTCAGTGACTTTGATGTGCTTGTTGACGCGTTTGCGACAAGTCCTGACAAAGCTTACTTGCATGTGGATCTGGCAGCAAAATTAGTGCACCTGTTTCGAGAAAAAAACACTCGTTTGTTCTTCATCTTAGGAGCCGGCAGTTTATTCAATGAAGCGGGGGAACGTAATCTCTCTGAGTTGAAAAAAGCACCAGGAAGCGAAAGTTGGATTGCGATTCCAGAAAATCAGCTAGACGAATATCTCTTTTTAGAAACAGTCAAAAATGTCCCTTGGGTGGGGATTTCTCCTGGGAATGTCTTTCAAGAAGGACCAGCTAAACCAGCGATTTTAGGGAAAGATCACTTACTATTCAACGAACAAAAGGAATCGGTGACATCTAGCGGTACGTTAGCTAAGGCAATTATCGATGAGATCGAAACAGTACAACATGAAAACACTCGCTTTACTGTGATTGATGCCTAGTAAGTTTTCAAAGACGACTGAGAAGGAAATGCTATGAGTAGCGTTGACTATTGGTACGAGTGGATGGATAGGCTATTTTAGGCAACAGTTCTTTTTTCACATTATTGTTTCCCATACTCAGTAATTTAGACAAGACAAATCCTCTGTCTTTGCTTATAATCAAGGACAGAGGTGAGAAAATGAATAAAAAAATCGAAGCGTATGAATTGATGCTTCTGCAATTAAAAGGATTACTAGAAGCAGAGAGTAATTGGATCGCTAATCTAGCAAACTCTTCTGCTTTATTAAATGAAACATTGGAAGATACGGTGTTTGCCGGCTACTATTTGTTTGAAGAAGGCGAACTGATCTTAGGCCCGTTCCAAGGAAGAGTATCTTGCACTAGAATCACTATGGGCAAAGGGGTTTGTGGGGAGTCAGCCGCAAAACAAACGACATTGATCGTCCCGAATGTCAAAGAACATGAGAACTATATCTCTTGTGACTCGGCAGCTATGTCTGAAATCGTTGTTCCTATGATAGCTGATGATCAATTGATTGGTGTGTTGGATATCGATAGTGGCAAAACGAACAGCTATGATGCGATCGATCAGAAATATCTTGAAGAATTTGCGGCGATCCTAGTAGCGAGTCGTAAATAAATCGTCATTTCTTAATAATTAGCAAAAAACAATATAACGTTTACAAAGCAAGTGTTCATTGAATAATGGGCACTTTTTTCATTTTTGTTTTAAATAGACATGCATATCGCTTTATTTTATTAGAATTAGATGATAAGATGATAATACAATTAGAGAAACGAGTAGTAAGGAGCGCATTATGGAAGCAGAAACAATTGTATTAGGTAAAGCATATGAATGTAAACCAGTTGGCTTAGAAAGCCGCGTTATCGGAGAAGTGGTCAGAAAAATGGAACGTTGTGCCGTTTTGCATGTGATCCGTTATGAAGAGACCGATCATGACGAGCTTGAAGAACGTTGTGGACGAGTTGTGGCAAAATACAACGAGATCTATCAACCAGCATTGGTTGAATGCTTTTCTAGCTAAGGGTTAATCCCAATCAAGCGAAGCCATGCACGTAAACCAATTCCCTTAACAAAGGGGCTGTTTCTTGGAAGCAGCCTCTTTTTTTGATTCTTGGACACCGCTGCGTAGAAAAATACATGCTATAATGGGCGAGAAACTAGCAGAAAGCAGGGAGCAAAATGGAATTAGAAAAAACGGTCATTGATGACAAACAGATGCTTTTTGAATTGCCGAAGGAAGCAGGGCAACTGCAAATTGTTAAAGGAAAACTTATTGAAACAAAAGACAATACCGTCCTCTTAGCCATAAAAGAAGGCCAATTACTATCAGTAGCAGATGAGAAAACATTTGATGACAAGCAAGAATATGATCGCTTAATGATCCTTACACCACCTTGGGAGATCATGGCGCCATACTTAGCAGCCTATTATCAAGAGAAATATCATTTGTCCAATGCTTCCAACGCACCTATCGTGATTCCACAGGAACTGCAACAAGGGGTCGCTGTTTGTGCGGAATCATTTGATTGCTTGATCGATTTTCTGGGGTATGTATCCACCAGTAAAAAGGAAACGAAAGCGGTGAAAAAAGGGGGCAAGCCTCGTCATAAATGGTCAAAAGAATTACAAGATGAACCCTTTATGGTGGATTATCAAGGAAGTACAGCAACGGTCTATTGGCAGAAACGCAACGAGGTTCGAATTGAAAAAGGCGCTACCTTGCGTCAAGAGGTTCCTTTGAACAAAGACGGCTCGGTGGGCTTTTCAGCTCGATTAGCAGAAAAGATACGGCAAGAAAATCAATCAGCGATCAAAGAGGGACGAACGATTGAAGACGTCGTATTAAAAAGTGTCAATGAGGTCGGCATGTTTCTTTACTATGGGGGGACCAATGGCTGGCTTCAATTAAAAGATCAGCAAGGAAGAACCCTGAACGAGCGAACGGTGGAATAGAAAAGAGAGATACTGAACAAGAAAGCGATCCACCAAAACGAACGGAATCCGCTTTGGTGGATCGCTCGTATCGTTTAACTAGGAGTAGGCTCTTCATCGATCAAGACAAATTCTTGACCTGTTTTGGACAAAACAAGGCTCGGTTTTGCAGTTCCTTCCTTTTCTACTCGATACGCCTCTCGGTGCTTTTGCAGATGTTCGGGGCGTTTTAACCAAGCTTGAAATGCTTTTTTCTCAGTCCATTTTGACACCAGCTGGAAAACGAGGCGGTCTTTTGATTCTGAAAACCAAGCTTCAGCAGAGTGACAGCCAGCAAATGTTTTCATTGAGGCGGTATCTTTTTTCATTTTAGCAAGAAAGATGTCTTTGCCTTCTGGAATGACTTCAAATGCGACGGTACGGATATACATGAAATTCCTCCTTTGACTGTGAGTGATTTCATTTAGTATAGCGCTAATTGAGAATCATTGTCAATTAGCATGGGGATTTTTACTTTTTTATCGATTTTCACTTTTTGATTAAATCATTCAAAAGCCTTGAACAAATGAAAAAAGTACGTATAATTAATATACGTACTGAAGAGTCCGAAGAGTATTGGAGAAAATGGATACTTGGGGAAGTCTTTCTTTTCTCACGTGCAGTACTCTTCGTTTGTTTAGTGTACCACTCCCATTTTAAAATAGATACGTTTTTTTTGCTTTCTGAGGAGATTTCTTTTATTCCTTGAGTTGAAAGGCAAAAAAGTGGGAAGGCTCTGAGAAAGCGCTATGAAGACGAAATTTATGTCTTCTTTTTTTGTGTGAAAGGGAAGGAAAATTAAGAAAGTTTTTTTATCCATTTTACCTGCGAAATGATGTATAAGAAAGTATCAAAAGTTCTGATTACTAGAAGATCAGGACTTTTTTGTATGTTTTCTTGGCACGACTCCTTTCAACGATATTCAGTATAAAAGTCGCTCTTTTCTACTTTTTACATTCAGAAGAGCGTTTCTGACACAATCATGTAACCTCTTACATTTTTTGGTCGTGTTAAATTGACAGGCTGCATAAACATGCGGTAAACTCGGTACAACAAACAGAATTTTTTGAATTATCTGAATGTTAGAAGGGGATGAGTAGAAATGGGGAAATGTAGCAAATATGCAGTATCGCTTGTGTTACTAGGCAGCTTATTTTTAGCAGCTTGTCAAAATGGCAATGAAGATAACGAGACGGATTCATCAGCCGCTTCTTCTGCAGAGCAAGTGATCAATGTGCAATTTTCGGCAGAGATGGGCAGTGCAGATATTTCTTTAGCAACCGACTCTTACAGCTTTATCACGTTAAACAACGCCTATGAAGGTCTTTATCGCTTAGATGAAAACAATGTTCCTGTGATCGCTGGTGCAAGCGAAGACGCTGAAGTTAGTGAAGATGGGCTTTCTTACACCATTTCACTGCGGGAAGAGGCAAAATGGTCCAATGGCGATCCAGTTACTGCAGCTGATTATGTTTTTAGCTGGCAGCGAACTGTTGATCCAGCCACTGCTTCCAATTATGCTTATATGCTGGCACCCGTTAAAAACGCTGTCGCTATTTCAGATGGTACGCTAGATAAAAGCGAGTTAGGGATCGAAGCAGTCAATGATCATGAATTGAAAATCACGTTAGAAAAACCGACGCCTTACTTTTTATCTTTACTGGCTTTTCCAACTTTCTTCCCGCAAAACGAGCGTGTCGTGGAAGAGTTCGGTGACCAATATGCCTTAACCAGTGAAAACGCGGCGTACAATGGACCATTCCTATTGACCAATTATGCTGGACCAGGCACCGACATCCAATGGACATTGGCGAAAAATCCCGATTATTGGGATGCCGATTCGGTCAAACTTGAAACAATTAACTTTGATGTCGTGAAAGACTCATCGACCGCTTATAACTTGTACGAAAGCGGACAAGCCGATGACATTATTTTAAGCGGTGAATTGGCGATGCAGAATGTGAATCATCCTGATTACATTGTTCAGCCTAGTGCAACCACTCAGTATTTAGAAATGAATCAAGCACCAGAAGATTCGCCTTTTCGAAATGCAAATCTGCGCCAAGCCATTTCGTATAGTATGAATCGACAACAAATCGTTGACAATATTTTAGGCAACGGCTCCTTACCGGCGGTCGGTTTTGTTCCTTCTGACCTAGCGTTTAATCCAGAGACAAAGGCTGATTTTGTCGAGGATGCGGCAACCACGTTAGCCTTTGACGAAGAAAAAGCCCAAGAATATTGGGAAAAGGCAAAAGCTGAACTGGGTATCGATACATTGTCTTTTGAACTGTTGACATCAGATACCGATCAATCGAAAAAAATGGCAGAATACATTCAAGGCACCTTGCAGCAAACACTGGATGGGCTGACTGTCGAAGTCACAAACGTTCCATTTTCTGTGCGCTTGGATCGTTCAAATAGCGGCGATTTTGAGATGGTCATGAACAACTGGATCGGGGATTATGCAGATCCAATCAACTTTTTGGAATTGTTCAAAAAAGACAGTTCCTATAATCGTGGAAAATGGCTAAATGATGACTACAATCAATTGATCGAACAAGCCTCCAATGAAAATGCTAACGATCCAGAAGCCCGTTGGGAAAATATGGTAGCAGCAGAAAAAATCTTAAACGACGACTTAGGCGTTATTCCACTCTTCCAAAGTGCTGAAGCACATCTACGGTCGCCAAAAATCAAAGGCCTCATCGTTCATAGTGTTGGCGCGGCCTATGATTATAAAAATGTCTTTGTCGAAGAATAAGGAGAAAAAAGTATCTTTCGTCTATTCATTGTCTGACTTCGTTAAAGAGGGTAGCAGACGAGAAAAACGTTACTAGAATGTTTAGCAACTTGATAACAAGGAATAAAGCAGTTCTTTTTCTAGCAGCGAACATGACGTATTCATTTTAGCTAGATAAGAACTGCTTTTCTTTTTGGGAGGAACACCAATGAAAATCACAGCAGTTGAAACGAAGCTAATTCCGATCCAGCTGAATGCACCGTTTAAAACGGCGCTCAGAGAAGTGCACGCCGTCGAAGTGATTCGAGTGCTGCTTTCTTTTGACAATGGGATCGTTGGCATCGGAGAAGCAGCACCTACCGAAGTGATCACCGGTGATACAAAAGAAAGTATTTTAACAGATATCGAAACTGTCTTTACCCCGTTCCTGTTAGGAAGAAAGGTAGATGCCCAATTGCTGGTAATGGATGAGCTTCATGCGTTGATCCAGCATCATACGAGCCCTAAAGCGGCGATTGATATCGCGTTGCATGATGCACTGGCAAAAGCGGCAAACTTGCCTCTTTACCGCTATTTAGGTGGTTCTGCCAATACACTGACAACCGACTATACGATCAGTGTTGGTTCACAGGAGCAGATGCTGCATGATGCCCAAGCGAAAATCCAGGCGGGATTTCGCTCCTTGAAAATCAAACTGGGAGTAGACGCGATCGAAGAGGAGGTTGCGAAAATTCGCCGCATCAATGAACGTTTGGCAGGAAAGATCCCCTTTCGAATTGATGCCAATCAAGGCTGGACCAAAGAAGAAGCGGTGCAGATTTTAGACCAATGGCAAGACATTCCGATCGAGTTTGTTGAGCAACCCGTCAAAGCCAATGATTTTGCTGGACTTAGCTATGTGACTGCTCGGACGACGATTCCGATCATGGCAGACGAAAGTCTTTTTTCCTATGAGGATGCCAAACGTTTGATTGCTGAAAACTGCTGCGATTATATGAACATTAAATTGATGAAAAGCGGCGGGATCAAAGAGGGACAAAAAATTTATCAATTGGCAAAAGAGCATCAAATGCCGGTGATGGTCGGTTCGATGATTGAAGGGTATGGGGGAATGGCTGCAGCCGCCCATTTTGCCTTGGGGATGGCGGATGTCCAATTTTATGATCTGGATGTTCCTTTTATGTGGGAGACCCAAACGACTTCCCCTGAAATGCAAGGGATTCTTCAGCGTCCAGGAAGCTTGAGCGTCACCGAACGCATCGGACTAGGAATCAACGAATAAACAGTTATGAGAGGAGCAAAGATGAAACAAATTGTTCAGGCTGGCTCTTCCTTCTTATGGAAGGAACCCAAAGAAAACAAAGTACTAGCAAAAATCAAAGCATTTCCTTTAGAAGCACTGCACACTTTTTTGACTGATGAAGATACGATGCGGCTTTATCAGGAAAGCTTAGTGGACTCCGAAGTATTATATGGGACGATTGTAGAAGTCATCGCCCAAACGGATGGTTGGTCCCATGTGATCGTCTTGGATCAAATAAGCAATAAACACCCACTCGGGTATCCGGGTTATCTGCCGAACGAGGTATTGAAGCCATTGTCACCAGACTATGCAACAGCCAAAAGAAGGATTGGTGTGATTGCAAAAGAAGCCGTGCTTGTTTTTGACTCGACCACACGACTTGTTTCTTTTGGAACAGTTTTACCACTTGTTGGGGAAACCGCAGATTCCTATCAAGTGGCTACGCCTAATGGACCAGCAACGATCGCTAAAGCTTTTGCTCACGTCCTATCGGACACATGGGCAAAGCTCCCAGAAAAAATAATAGCCTTGGCAGAACAATTTATAAACCAGCCCTATGTCTGGGCAGGCATTAGCGGCAGTGGCTTTGACTGTTCTGGATTCATGTATTCGCTGCATCGACTTCATGGTATTTTAATCCCCCGAGATACGATCGAGCAAGCACAACAAGCAAACATCGTACCTTACAGTCAGGCACAACCAGGGGATCTGCTGTTGTTTGCTTATGAAGAAGGAAAAGGCGAAGTCCATCATGTCGGTCTATATTTGGGGGATGACGAAATGATTCATTCAAGAACACCTGGGTCACGGGTCATGAAAACCAAAATCACTGGCTCTAATTATGAACCAGAACTCGCAGTTGTGGCGCGTTATTGGCAGAACCAACCGAATGAATCACAGGAATGCTCATGAACATTCTTTTCATGAACGTAAGGAAAGGGGTTTTTGATGGGAAAAGATGACTTGCGTGTAGCAATTGATCCTATTCTAAAAAATTACCAGGCAACATTGGAAATGGGGTTATGGATCGGTACGCCAACGGAATGTCTTGTTGACTATCAGAGTCAAAAGTCGTTTTCGGCAGCGAGTATCAGTAAGCTTGTTTTGTACGCGTATTATCTTGAACAAATCATCGAAAAAAAGATCGATCCCCAACAGGTAATTTGTGTGAGCCCTGTTGATCTGACAGGGGGTGCTGGGGTGATCCGTCTTTTTCCTCAGAAGAAAGGTTGGACCATCAGTGAACTTCTCACGGCAATGATCGCCGTATCTGATAATACTGCGACCAATGTACTATTGGACTTAGTAGGGTTGCCCACGCTTCAGGCATGGATTCAGGAGCCGGAGATCCAATTTGAACGGTATATGATGCGACCGATCAAAGACAAAGAGAACCGCTTGACACCCTCGGTGGCTGCCAAACTGCTACTAAGGTGTGTGGAACGAGAAGAAGCTGCACTAGGATTTTCACCTTTAAATCAGCAGCAATTTCAAGATGGATTAGCGGGGAATTTTGCTGAAACTGCGCAGCCTTCTTGCCGCATTTTTAATAAGACAGGTCGTCTTGACCGCATCGAACACGATGTAGCATATTTACAAGCCAATGAAACGACGATCATCATAGCGGCATTTTCCTATGATAAAGCCGATAGTGGCCGAGGGATCAGTTGGCTAAGAGAAATTGGTCAAACAGTCTATCAGCAGTATTTTAAGTAAAATACGCTGCGTATCGAGTGCCTCTGAGTGAGGATCGATACGCAGCGTATTAATTATTTACAACAATAAAATCCCCCATATCATAGCGGTGCCGTGATTGGGAAAATTCAAAAGGCGTCCCATCGCCGAGGTAAACCGTTTGTTCCACTTCTAAAATGGGATCGGTGGCAGCACAAGCTAAGTATTGCTGGTCGTAGGTGTCTGCACGATCCGCTTTGATACGACGGACAGATGTTCCAATCGAGGAGTGGAGTTGGTTCGTGATGTAGCTATAGACGGAAGAGGCTAAGACTTCTTCGGTAATGCCAGGAATGACATGAAGCGGCATGATGGTATATTCTAAAACAACGGGTATATCGTCAAATAGACGCAAACGAACGATATCATAAATTTGCTGGTCACTGCGAATGTTTAGTTTTTCTTGTTCTTTCTCATCGGGAAAAAGAATGGCAAAAGAAATGATCTTGCTGGTGATCTTTCCTGTTTCTCCAAGGCGCTTGGTCAGCCCGCGATTGATCTTGGCGTTGTAATCGAAGGTTGAATAGGAATCGCTGATAAACGTACCCGTGCCTTTTTTACCGTAAATAATGCCTTCCATTTGTAAAATATTCAATGCTTTTTGAATCGTCACGCGGCTCGTTTGATAATCCGCAGCCAGTTCGGATTGCTTCGGCAATTTTTTCTCTTCTTCGTAAAACCCGTGATTGATTTTGCTCCGTAAATCGGCAGCGATGTCATGGTAGTTCGCCATTTGCTTCACCTCAAAATAATAATAAGTGATAAAACGAAGTATGTAAACGTGGAGCTTTACATACCCTGTTTTAAAGGCTTTTCCTGCGTTTACATTCTTCAGGAAATGAATTACATTTGTAATGTAATCGTTTTCTAATAATTGAAGAATAGGGGTATAGGAGGGAGTTTTATGCAAGGATTTATGGATCGACTCGCTGACGTTTTAGGAAAGTTTGCCAATAGGATCAATAATTTACGCTACATCATGGTCATTAAAAATGCCTTTGCTGCTTTGATTCCAGTAATCATTACAGGGGCATTTGGTACATTGTTTTCAGCAATGGTTTTTGATGCTGAAAATGGATTGGCACAAATCGAGGCACTGCGCTTTTTAGAAAGTTTAAAACCGATCTCATCTGCGGTCAGTTATGTGACGTTGAGTTTCTTAACGATCTATGCAGTGTTTCTGATTGGGATTGAGCTAGCAAAATTAAATAAGATTTCTGGGGTCTTTCCAGGAATCATCGCAGTGATGTCTTATCTTTCTGTTAATCCAATGATCTTTGAATTTTTGCACGAAGATGCGACGGTGGTTGCCGAAAACGTGCTGGCTAAGCAATATACTGACACGAAAGGCCTATTTTTAGGCATGTTCGTTGCGATCGTTTCCATCGAGCTTTATGCGTGGTTAGGAAGACAAAAACGGCTGCAGATCACGATGCCTGATAGTGTTCCTGGGAATGTTTCGGCAAGTTTTTCGGCATTGTTTCCAACGATTTTCACCGTGACCATCATCGCCACCGCTGGTTTTGCTATCAAAGCACTCACAGGGATGTATGCTTACGATATCATCTACAATGTCGTCCAACGACCACTGGAAGGGATCGTCCAAGGATTACCAGGTATCTTGTTGTTGATGTTTATCGCACAAGTTTTTTGGGTCATCGGCATTCATGGGAACCAGATGGTCAAACCCATTCGCGAACCATTGTTGCTGGCAGCGATCGCTGTCAATACGGAAGCTTTTGAAGCTGGAAAAGAAGTACCCAATATTATTACGATGCCGTTTTGGGATATGTATATGAGTATGGGCGGCTCTGGGGTTACGATTGGGTTGCTGATTGCGATTTTGATCGTCGGCAAGCGGGAGGACATGCGCCAAATCACTAAATTGTCATTAGCACCTGGGATTTTCAATATCAATGAGCCAGTGATCTTCGGAATGCCAATTATGCTGAATCCCATTTTGGCGATTCCCTTTATCCTGACACCGTTAGTAACAGGAACGATTGGGTACGTGGCGACAAGTCTAGGCTTTGCCGCTAAAGCCGTGGTAATGGTCCCATGGCCGATGCCACCGATCGTCAATGCTTATCTAGCTACTGCTGGGGATATCGGGGCTGTGATCACGCAAGTTATCTGTATTGTCGTGGCAATTTTGATCTATCTACCTTTTGTTTTGGTAATGAATCGTACGACCAATGAAGTTGCATAAAGGAGTTTTAAAAAAATGGTAAAAATACCTGAAACATTTATTTTAGGGGCTGCTTCGTCTGCTTGGCAGACAGAAGGCTGGCAAGGAAAGAAAGAAGGGCAAGATTCGTATCTCGACCGCTGGTACAAAGAAGAACGCTTTGTCTGGCATAATGGCTACGGGCCGGCTGTTGCGACGAATTTTATGGAAAAGTTTTCAGAGGATGTTGAACTGATGCAGGAGGTTCATTTGACCCATTACCGAACATCGATCAACTGGGCGCGCTTCTTTACCGACCATGAACAGCTGATCGTTGATGAAGATTATGCTGCTCATATCGATCAGCTTATCGACCAATTGCTTGCTGCTGGGGTCGAACCGATGCTTTGTTTGGAACATTATGAACTGCCAGCTAGTTTGATGGATGCCTATGATGGCTGGAGCTCGCGGAAAGTGGTCGATCTATATACTCGTTATGCCGAAATCGCCTTCGAGCGTTACGGTGATCGAGTCAAACAGTGGTTTACCTTCAATGAGCCGATCGTTATTCAGACTCGTTGCTATCTCGATGCGATCCGCTGGCCCCATGAGCAAAACACAAAAAAATGGATGCTTTGGAACTATCACAAAGTATTGGCGTCCGCCCAAGCGGTGGCTGTCTATCATGAAAAGGGCTACGAGGGGCGCATCGGTTGTGTGCTAAATCCAGAAATGGTTTACGCACGCTCTTCCTCACCAGAGGATCAAAACGCGCAAAAAATGTACGATCTTTTTTTCAACCGAATCTTTTTTGATCCAATGGTTAAGGGGCATTATCCAGATGAACTTATCACACTTTGCCAAACCTATGACATCTACTTTGATCCGACAGAAGAAGATTTGGAAACGATCCGCACCCATACGGTGGATTTCTTAGGTGTCAATCAGTACTACCCGAAACGCGTGCGGGCACCACGATATCAATGGCATTCGGATACACCATTTCATCCAGAAATGTTTTATGAGACCTTTGATTTGCCAGGAAAACAAATGAATAACTCCCGTGGCTGGGAAATCTATCCGAAGGTCATGTACGATATGGCTAATTATCTTAAAGAAAATTATGGCAATATTCCATGGCTGATCACTGAAAATGGTATGGGGCGGGAAAATGAAGAACAGTATATGGATGCCACAGGTCAAGTCCAAGATGATTATCGGATTCAGTTTATTACCGAACATCTTTACTGGCTGCTAAAAGCCGTCGAGGAAGGCGCCAACTGCGAAGGCTATATGCTTTGGGCATTTACCGATTGTGTTTCACCTATGAATGCGTTCAAAAACCGCTATGGTCTCGTACGAATCGAGCTAAATGAAGAACGGACTCGGTCATTAAAAAAATCAGCCGCTTGGTATCGTTCCCTGATTGATGAACGGTGGCTTCCATTTGAAGAAAAACCATTGATTCTGTAATAAAAACCCACGTTGATTTCCTCATCCTAAAGGAAATCAGCGTGGGTTTTCAGTTAAAAGGGTTGTTTATGAGGAGCAAGTTTCTCCCAGTCAAAGGTGACGCCAATCCCTGGTTCATCTGGGGCAATCGCACAGCCATCGGATGGATCGATCACTAACGGTCTCGTGGTGTATTGATCGATTGGGAAACTGTGCATTTCGAGATACCCAGCGTTAGGCATCGCTGCCAGCAGACTAACGTGCAATTCTTGCATGCCATGTGTAGAAACAGATAAGTTACTTGTTTGTGTTAAGGCAGCAATTTTCAACCAGCCGGTGATCCCACCGCAATTGGAAGCGTCGGGTTGCGGAAAATCGACATTGCCATATTTGATCATATGAGCAAATTCGATAGGGGTGCGCAAGTTTTCTCCGCCTGCCACCGCAATTTGCCCTTCTTTAGCGATACGAGCGTAGCCTTCGTAATCTTCGGGGATCGTTGGTTCTTCAAGGAACAAAATGTCATAAGGCGCCATCAGTTTGGCGGCTTTGATCGCTTTTTCAACAGACCAGCTCATGTTGGCATCCACCATAAAGACAACATCGGGACCAATCAATTCTCTGACCGCTTTTATTCGAGCAATATCTTCGGCAAGTGTTTTTTGTCCCAATTTGATTTTGACCGCTTTTAATCCCATGTCTAAATATTTTTGATTATTGGCTAAGAGTTTTTCAAGAGGAAAGTTTAGATCGATCGCACCACCATAGCATTTTACTTTGTTGCTTGCGCCGCCTAAAAGTTTGTAGAGGGGTTCTTGTGCTTTTTTCGCACGTAAGTCCCACAAGGCGATATCACAAGCCGCAATGGCGAAACTTGCTAAACCGCCTCTGGCAACATAGTGGATTCCCCAGTTCATCTGATCCCACAAGGCTTCCACACATGCTGGATCTTTCCCTAAAAGGATCGCTTTTAGTTCTTTATCGATCAGTTTGGCGATCGATTCGCCACCGAAGCCACCAGTATACGTATAGCCGACCCCTTCACGTCCATCATCAGTAACGATCTTGACGATAGGCACTTCAAAGTGGGTGTGTAAGCCGTGCTTCGCATCTTCCATGATTTCTGGAAGAGGTATCCGATAATACGCTGTTTGTACATCTGTAATTTTTGCCATTAAAAATCCTCCTCAAATTAATGTTCACGTGTGCATTTTAATGTTAACGTTTGCATAATCATGGTAGCATGGGAAGGCGAGATTGACAAGGCTGAATTTTCTCAAATTCAAAACTTTAAAAGAAGGTGGATCACTAACGAAGGGCTCGCATCTCTTCAACTGATGCTTCACGGAACCATTTAGAATATAAACAGATATAGGGAATATTAGCTAGAAATGAAGTGAAACCCCTATAAATTGTCACAAAATAGCATTTTGTTTATTTTTAAAGCATATTTATTGAATAAAAATCATTTTTGTATTATGATTATCTTAACAACGAGCAATGAAGAGTACTGGGGCAAATGAAAGCTTGGGGAAGTCTTTTATTTGGGATACCCAGTACTCTTATCTTTGTTAAACGACAAGTGAAAGTAACTTGTCGTAAGGAAGAACAAGTTTTTCTCAATTGACAAAGGAATAATCATTGGCGGTTAAAACAGTACGAGCTTGTTCTACCTGATGTTCCTTGATTAAAATATAATCAGTATTGAAGGTAGAAACAGCAAAAATACTGATTGACTCCTCGGCTAGAAGGGAAGAGATTTTTGCAATAATGCCAATTAAGCTAAAATCCAGCACACCAATTATTTTCATCGCTTTCCATCCATCTTCTCTGTTTAGTGTTTCAGCTGGAACCTTTGCCGTTGGTAACACCAAAGAAAGTTCTTCTGACGTATGGGCAAAAAATAGAGGAACGATCTTCAGTATCGAAGGATCAATGCGCTCTACTTGGATGACAGAAAAAGAGGGTGCCAATAAGGTCAGTTTCATCTAATCACGTCCTTCGTTTGATGCAATCATCATATCAAAGGATAAGAAAGAAGGGAAGGCGATTATCTTTTGATCACGTACGATTCTAAGCGTTGTGTCGTTTCTGCGAGACGTAACAGACGGGTAGATTCTATACAGAAGAAGATAAGCGGTTAAAAATGTTCCATTATTAGAATCAATAAGCAAAGTAAGCGATCATTTATCGCTTGATGTGAGCTCAAGCTATCGTTTTGCTATTAAACTTTTCTTCGAGTTTTTAAATCACCAATCTGGAGTTCCAGTTTTTCTAGGGAGCTACCAAAGTCTGTGAGAAAGACATGAAATAATAAGGAACAGGCATGATAATCTCGGATGATTTTCTGCTTGTTAGCTGGTCTTTTTTTGTCACTGAAAAATTTTTCTAATACACAGAGTGGTTCTTGCCAAGATTTCAATTGCTCCAAAGTATCTCCTAAACCATATATGTCCTGGTAGCTAATTTCTTTTACCGGCTGCTTATTACTCGTCTTAATGCCAATCTTTTCTATTTCTTTCAAAGTAACGCCTCCATTCTGTTTTTTATTGGTGCTCTTACAGACACCACCTTCGGTTCTATTTTACTATATGATGTCCTTATGAACAACATCTGCTTGCAGAAAAAGGTGGCTAATACATGAACAGAAAAATAGAAATAGGCTTAAAAGAGCTTGTAAAAAGCCGAGGAATTTCTCTAAGAGAGTTAGCACGCTTATCTGATATTGAACCTTCGATTATTAATAAGCTGGCAAATGGCAAACGAGAAAAAGTTTACCTTCAACATATTGAAAGAATCGCTAATGCATTGGAAATTGACGATATTTCAGAAATTATCAGACTCACAAAAAAATAACTTTTGAAAAGTAGGACAAGACAAAAAGAGAACACTTAGAATAGCCGCACTGTCCAACGTGACTATTCTAAGGTTCTCTTTATTTTTATATTCTTTAGATAGGAAAAAAGAATGCCGTTGAGAACGCAAAACAGGAGTGAAAAAAAGTGTATCTAAAGATACTAAGGAGTAAAAAGCCTTAAATCAAAAATAGAGTAAAAAAATCAGCCCAAGAAAAACTCGCAAAAAAGAGATTCGTATACAATTTGGTGAGAAGGTACGCCATTGAAGAGCATTGATTGCTTAAAAAAAGCATCTGACTTCACTTGAACAATTAATTTAGGTTCAATCGGTATAAGAAATACAATCTAAGAAAAGCGAGGAATAGCACATCGTTTTAAAGCTGATAATTAACCACCATTTGACTACCAAACAAGAAAACTACGAAAAACATTGTGCAACTGAAAATACAAAAAAAGTGTTCAAAACCTCTTTAAATCAAGGTCTTGAACACTTAGGAAAACTACGAAAATCTAATCGATTTTGCTTTATGGAGATGGCGGGAGTCGAACCCGCGTCCAAACATATTGCTACCTAAAAATCTACGCTCATAGTCAACTCATTTGAAGGTTCGCTTTACAGCTTGCCGAGTGACAGGCAGTCTGTATCGCTAGTCTGATGCTCTCTTTTTTATCTTACAGACGGAAAGATAAAACGTATCCCACTTAGAATAGGACCCTTACTCGAGCACATGGGCGATGCCGAGAGGATCTACGCTAACTGTTTTTAGGCAGCTAAAGCGTAAGAGTTTTCGTTTTTAGCAGTTATATTTAACTGTAACGTTTTAACGTAGACGTAACCTACGAAGCGCAATTCAGGCTCAACTATGCCTGTCGAATCCGTAACATCCCCTTGATAAAAGGGGTATCGCTACCATTCATTAGTATACCATAGTTTTGCCTGTATGCAAAGAATCAGATTAAGTCAAAGTGTTTCAGGGCGTGCACGATCCCGCCTTCGGTATTTTTCAGGGTCACGAAGTCTGCCAACTCTTTCAACTCTTGAATTCCATTTCCCATTGCAATTTTGTGGTCGCAGGCTTCTAAAAGAGCGAAGTCGTTGCTGCCGTCACCAAAGCCGAAGGTAGGTACATCTTCTAGACCCAACAATTCTACCAAGGTTTTTACGCCCGTCCCTTTAGAGGTGCCAGATTTTACGACATCGATGGAAAAGGGGGTATTACGATAAAAAGTTAATTCTGGAAAACGCTCATGATAATAAGCATCGTTGCCGACACCTAAAACCAACAACATATTGGTCCGATCTGTTTCATAATGCAGAGGATCGATTTCTGGTAAAGGGCTGCGGACATAGTTGTACGCACCAATCATTTCCTCGGTATGTCCAGTCGCCCAATAGCCTTTCTCATTGTAATAGCACAGTTCATCACCATTGTCTTTGACTGCTTGGAACATCCGTGCGCAAAGTTCAGGTTCAAGGGTATCGGAAAAAACTTCTTTGCCGTCAATACGGATAAAGGCGCCGTTCATGACGATGTTCGAGGTGATCCCAGCTGCTTCACGAATGGCGGTAACTTCAGGTTCGGTTCTTCCTGTTGCAATGATCGGCAGTACTTGGTTTTTTCGCAACATCGCCATCGCTTCAGCGATTTCGGATGTGATTTGCGAGTGTTCATCTAAAAGCGTACCGTCAAGATCAAAAAAAGTTAATGCTTTATAGGTCATGTATCTTACTCCTAAGGTTTATAGTCATAGTCCACTCACAATCTTATCAAAGATTGAAAAAAAGGCAAACCTTTATGAATAATCGGTGAAGTTGTTGGTAGAAGAAAGAAATTCGAGTATACTATAGGAAGAATGGAGTGAAACGATGATTTTTTTAGTAATTGGTATCATTTTTTTCTTGATTGGTCTCACTTTTTTTCTTTTTCCATCAAAAAAAATGAACCTTATTTATGGCTACCGTTCCTATTTAGCAAAACAAAATGAACGCAACTGGCGGCATGCTCAGAAACTATGCGCCCGTTATTTTCTGCTTTTTGGCGGAATCATGGCGGTCATTGGGTTTGTCTTGAAATGGCAAGAATGGACCAATTTTTTCCTAGTTGAAATGATCGCGATCCCTTGGTTCATCGTGCCGATCTTTGGCCTGATCGAAGAGAATCTGCAACGATTTGATAAAGAACATAGAGGTGAAGAAAATGAATATATTAATGATTGAAGACAACGAATCTGTTTCTGAAATGATGCAAATGTTTTTCTTGAATGAAGGATGGGAAGCGGCTTTTAAGTACGACGGCAAAGAAGGACTGGAAGCCTTTGCTGCTGAACCAGACAAATGGGACATGATCACCCTTGACTTGAACCTTCCTTCCATGGATGGCATGATGGTGGCGCGAGAAATTCGCAAAATCTCCAGTACAGTACCTATTATTATGTTGACGGCCCGTGATTCAGAAAGCGATCAAGTCATCGGGTTGGAGATGGGGGCAGATGACTATGTGACGAAACCTTTTAGTCCACTGACCTTGATCGCGCGGATCAAAGCCTTACACCGCCGCAGTGAGTTGGTTGAAAAAACAACGCCTGAAGCTTCCGATGCAACTTTTGATGTTGTGACCGATCATTTCAAAATGAACACAAAAACACGGGAAGCCTATTTAAATGGCAAACCCATCGATGGGTTGACGCCGAAGGAATTTGATTTGCTTTATACGTTAGCGAAAAAACCGCGGCAAGTCTTTTCACGAGAGCAATTGTTAGAACTAGTTTGGGATTACCAATATTTTGGTGATGAACGGACGGTTGATGCGCACATCAAAAAACTCAGACAAAAAATAGAAAAAGTGGGACCTCAGATCATTCAAACCGTCTGGGGTGTGGGGTATAAATTTGACGATGCAGGTGCTGCTTAATGCGCTACTTGTATCAACAGCTGATTGCGTTTTTTGTTGTGATCTTCGTGATTTTGATGACGATTGGTATTGCGTTTACACAAATGACGCGCCAAACATTACAAGAACGAAATTATGAGCAGTTAATGGGGTATGCTTCGTCGGTCGCGACGATTTCGCAAATCAGCGATTCAGAATATTTGCAGCAAAATATGACGCGAGATGGCTATCTGCAATATTCTCTGCATTTGGCTGAAAATATTTTGAGCAACCAAGACATTTCTTTTGCTTTCTTTAAAAGCCCCGATGACATCATTTATCCATTAGATACGACTCGTGCGGTGGATTTTCCAATTTCTGAAAAAGACTGGCAATCCTTAGAAAACGGGGCGCGTCTGCAACTGACATCACCCACGAATCTATATGGGGAAAAAGAACTGACTTCCTATGTTTTGATTCCTTTTTCTGTCAATCGAACGGATTTTTACGGGGTGATGGTGGTTTCACAATCGGCAAGCAGCATCTTGAATCTTGTCAGTGCTTTTAACCAAAACTTGTTTAAAGTATGTTTGATCTCGATCGTCGTTTCTTTATTGATCAGTTACCTATTTGCTACGTTCCAAGTAAGGCGGATCAATCGCATGAAACGAGCAACCAAGGAGATCACCAATGGCAATTTTGATATCTTCTTGCCAGTGCATAATCGGGATGAATTTGATGAGTTAGCCGAAGATTTTAATTTAATGACGAAATCCTTAAAAGAGTCGCAAGAGGAAATTGAACGACAAGAAGAACGTCGTCGACAATTTATGGCAGACGCTTCGCATGAGATGCGTACGCCTTTGACGACCATCAATGGCTTATTGGAAGGGTTAGAGTACAACGCGATTCCTGAAAATCAAAAGGACAATGCGATCCGTTTGATGAAAAATGAAACCAATCGCTTGATTCGATTAGTCAACGAAAACCTTGACTACGAAAAAATCCGAACCAATCAAATCTCGATGGTCATCAAAAAATTCGATGCAACGCAAACCATTAAAAATCTGCTGACGCAACTTGAGAGCAAGGCAGAAATCGCCAAAGATGTGTTGATTTTAGAAACAACAGAGCCAATTGACGTCTATGCCGACTACGATCGTTTCGTCCAAATCATGGTCAATATTTTACAAAATGCGATCCAGTTTACGGAAGATGGAGAAATTCGGGTTCGAATCGAAAAAGGCTACTTGGAAACGATCATCGAAATCAGTGATACGGGAATCGGCATGTCTGAAGAACAAGTTAAGAATATTTGGGATCGTTATTACAAAGTCGATCCTTCCCGTAAAAACCGTCAATTTGGTGAATCAGGTTTGGGCCTATCGATTGTTGAACAGCTCGTACGCCTGCACAAAGGAAAGATCAGTGTAGAAAGTGAACTTGGCAAAGGCACGACGTTTAAAATCTCTTTTCCTGATATCGACTTAAATGAAGAATAGCAATCGACCGGCAGCAATTCTCTTAGCCGGTCGATTTTTTTTGCGGTTCAGTGGCAGCAGTCCAAACAAAAAGACCTGCTTTTGCAAGCAAGCCTTCTTGTTTGGGGGCTATGTAAACTATAGATAAGTAGTATAAGGGGTATGGGCAAAGCATTCGTCTTCATGAATCAAATAGATGGCAACAGCAAATTGTTCGGCGATTTCTTGACACAAGGGCAACAGGGTTTGAACCTCGTTCGTTGTTAATGTGCTCAAGACATTTTCGATTAAAAGGGTTTCTCTTTCTGAAAGTAAAGCTAAGAGCAGTTGAATTTTGAGCTCCTCAAAGGGTGTTAACTCTGTTCGATCTTTTTTCAAAGCCGATAAGGGAAGCTGTACATAAGGCAGCACTTCCTCTAAATCGCCCCCTTTTTTATTTGCAAGAGATACATTGTCCATGACCGATAAAAAGGGGACGGAGGGCCACTGTGCGCGAATCAAGATTGCTTTTTTTTGTGAAAGCAGCAAGCTTAATTCAGATGTTTTTGTTTCATTGTCTTTCGCAACATAAAAGAAACCAATTGATTTCGTTAGCTGAGTTGGTTTTTCCATTGTTTTTTCCTCCAATACAGACTATGTCCGCTAGCAATCAGACCAGTAAAGCTGGTAACAGCAGCAAGCAATACGATAAGTGTGTGGCGCGTACTCTCAAATAAAATAGCCAGCCAAGTGGTGCTGTTCAAGTCAACATTTTGGACCAGAATTTGATTGTTTTGTGGGATCGTAATGGCGAATTCTTGACCAGGAAGACTTTGAACAGCCTCCCAAAAGTGATCCGAAGCACGCTCACGATCAAGAGCGATGATATGCCCGCTAAGCAATTCTCGCTGGAAATAAGGCTGGAAGAGCAGCAATAACACAAAGGCGGTCACGGCAGCTGCTAAAAGCGGCAAGAGCATTTCAAGCAACTGCATCGCCACCCATTGTCTGGTGGTGGCACCACTTGCTAACCAGGCAGTGTATTCTGAGCGTTTCGATAATTGGTAATAAACTTGAAAGCCGATAAAGACCAGTGTAAAGGCGCTAAAAATCAAATAGAACAGTTGATGATAGATCGTCGTGACTGGTTGGATCTCTTCCGCTACTTTCGTTTGCAAATCTTCTGTTGTTAAGAGATCTCTGGTTTGAGCGATCACTTGATCCATTGAGTAGATCAAGGCGAAGGTCACGATCAAGCCAATCACGGCAAAGAAGGATACAAGCGTATAAAGCACCATGGCTTTTTTATGATAAAATATGCTGGCAATCGCAAAATGTATAGTTTTCATCTAGTTCACCTCATCCTATTTCATAGTATAAAAGGGGAGTTTGAATAAAGTATGAAGTTCTTGTAGTAAAATATCGAAGCTAAAAAAGCAATAGAAAAAATCGGGTTTTTACGAACAAAACAGCCGAAAAAAATCCAGCAAAGCATCCGCCTTGCTGGATCGATCTTGTAGTACTTATAGGTTATTCTCCGCTATCTTGTTCCGTCATCTGCTGGTATTCTTGGAAGGTTTTTGTTTGGTACAGATCGACGGTCGATTGATTGCCGTTTTGAGAAAAGGCGCTGGTTGAATCACTGCCTAGATTCTTTTCGATAGCCATCATTTGCTGAAGGGCGTCTTTGTAATTATAGGTCGAAGGATCGACTTCTTCTAAACCGCTCTTCGCATAGAAACGTAAGAGATCACCATTGTTGATCTGATCAGAAACCGACAGCTGTTTGTCAACTTTGGCTTTCCACTCATCGACTTTCGCTTGCAGTTCATCGGATGGATCGTTGATCGGCATGCCGGTACGATTGTCATACAATGTACTGCTATAGTAAGTGTAGTCTGGTGTCACAAAGTCGCCATCGCGGAAGGCAACCAGTTGTTCATTTTGATCAGAGAATAAATCTTGTCCCAATTGAATATAGTTCGATGTATCTACACCGAGTAAGTGCAAGAGGGTTGGCAACGCATCAACTTGGCCACCATACGTATGATTGATGCCGCCGTTTGATTGTCCTGGAATATGGATCATATAAGGGACACGTTGCAATGAAGCATTGTCAAAGTTTGTCCAAGTCGAACTTGTTTTTCCAAGCAATTCTGCTAAGTTGCGGTTCCGAGAATTGGAAATTCCGTAATGGTCACCATATAAAACGATGACTGAGTTTTCGTACAAGCCGCTTTCTTTCAAGTAATTAAAGAACTCTTCTACGGCTTTATCTAAATAATTCGCGGTTGCGAAATACCCATTGATCGTTTGATCAGAAGTGTTCGCTAGCGGGAAGCCACCTTCTTCATTGGTAAATTCAGAATATGGGTAGTGGTTAGAAACTGCAATGAATTTTGAATAGAACGGTTGTTGCAGACGTTCTAAGTATTGTACCGATTGTTCAAAGAACGGTTTGTCATGTAAACCGTATTGGAATGAATTTTCATCATTGACATCATAATACGATGCGTCGAAGAAATAATCATAGCCAAACCGTTTGTAGGTTTCATTTCGGTTCCAGAAGGTACCCGTATTTCCGTGGAAAACCGCACTGGTATAGCCTTGGGTTTGACCTAAAATATCTGGCGCTGCCTCAAAGGTATTTTTCCCACCCAGTTGAGTGAATAATGCCCCCTGATTCAATCCGAACAAGGAATTTTCGAATAACGTTTCCGCATCACTGGTCTTCCCAGCTTTTACTTGATGGAAGAAGTTATCGAAACTAAAGGTGCTATCGCTATGATACAAACTATTGATAAATGGCATAACTTCATGTTCAACACCATCTTCATCTTTTAATTTATAATCGATCAAGAATTGCTGAACACTTTCTAAGTGAATATAAATGACGTTCTTGCCTTTTGCGATACCGAACAGATCATCATTTGGTTCCGCGTAATGTTCTCTGACATAGCTTTCTACTTCGTTCATGTCGTTGGGACTTGCTTCGGCACGTACTTGCGAAGCTTGATAGGTTTGCACGCCATCATAAACCGTAAAGGCGTTGATCCCAAGGTATTTCACTAAATAGTCACGAGAAAACGTTCGAGTAAGCAGTTCAGGACGATCCGCTTCTGCTAAGAAAAGATTGGCAGAAAAGACCATGACAGCTAAGGTTGAGATCGCAAAAGCCATCCGTGCCCGCACAGGACGAGTGTCCATTTTGATTTTTTTCATTGAAAAGGCTGCAATCAGCACGATAAAGTCAATGAAGTACAACACATCGTAGGGACGGAACAAGCGAATTGCGCTTTCTCCTAGACCACTTGCCACTTTTCCAACACCAAGCATCGTGTTGATGGTGATAAAGTCAGTGAATTCTCGATAGTACGAAACATTGGAGAACAACAGCAGAGTCATCAAGAAATAAATCACAAGCATCGTGATATAAGCTGCTTTGGTTCTTCTTACGTACAATGCGATCGACAGCAGCAACAAAGTCGTTGCGATCGGATTGATGAATAAGATGAAGTACTGAATGCTGCTTTCAATACCTAGGTGGAAGTCCACCATATAGGCAAAGATATTTTTTAGCCAAAATAATAGGGCTAATAGGAAAAAAAAGCCCATTCTTGTATTCACAAAGGTGGATACTTTATTTTTTTTCAAAGGAATCGTCCTCTCTTTTTCCAGTATAACCGGTAAATTACGATTTTACATCACAGTACATTTTACTAGGCTGTGAAAGACGTGTCAAATGAATTCCTTGTCATGACGCGGAATTAAGTATTTCTTTACTTTCAAGGATACAGACAATACAGTCGCTTTTTGCTATACTAAAATGGAGAATGAATGGAGCAGATGAACATGAAAATAAAACTAACGAAGCAAGGATCAGCGAAGCTTCGCAAAAAGAATCCGTTGATCCAAAGAGAAGATCTTCAACAAGCAATCGAGACGAAGGAGTGGGTCACCTTTATTGATCAGGCCAACCATTTCTTAGGTGTCGGCTATCTTGGGGAACAAAATAAAGGGATCGGATGGGTCGTATCCTTTGAAGAAACAGTGATCGACCAAGCATTCTTTGCGCAACGCTTTGCGAAAGCAAAAGGTAAACGCAGTGCTTACTATCAAGATGACCTGACAGATGCCTTTCGTCTGTTTAATGGCGAGGGGGATCAATTGGGGGGACTTACCGTAGATTTGTATGGCGAGTATGTCGTTTTTTCTTGGTACAATGCCACCCTTTATCAACATAAAAAAGCGATCGTGGCGGCTTTTCGTCAAATCTTTCCCGAGATCAAAGGGGCATATGAAAAAATCCGCTTTACGTCTGATCTGCCTGAATCAGCATGGGTCTATGGAAAAACGGCACCTGAACCCTTACTGGTGAAGGAAAATGGCGTCACGTATGCGACGTATTTGAACGAAGGATTAATGACGGGCATCTTTTTGGATCAAAAAGAAGTTCGTGGGCAACTTGTTGATGGCTTGGCAGCTGGCAAGACGGTTTTAAATATGTTCAGTTATACGGGGGCGTTTTCTGTCGCTGCTGCTGTCGGTGGCGCTGCTCAAACAACGAGCGTCGATTTGGCAAAACGCAGTCTAGAAAAGACCCGCGAACAATTTGCAGTCAACGGCATTGATCCAGATACCCAGCGTATCCATGTCATGGATGTTTTCAATTACTTCAATTATGCCAGCAAAAAAGATTTGCGCTTTGATGTGATCGTTTTAGATCCGCCGAGTTTTGCCCGCAACAAGAAAAAGGTCTTCTCGGTTGCGAAAAATTATGGCGACTTAGTCACTGATAGTTTGGCGATTTTAGCGCCTGATGGCTTGTTGATCGCCTCAACGAATGCGGCCAATCTTTCACCGAGGAAGTTTCAAGAAATGATCGAAGCATCCTTAGAGAAAGCACACGTTGCTTATGAATGTATTCAAAGTTATCGTCTACCAGCTGATTTTGTGGTAGATAAGCATTTTTCCGAAGGGAACTATCTGAAAGTATTCTTTTATCAAATGAAAAAGGAGTGAAGTAGATGAGCCGATCAAAACCAGTAACGTTAGACGGGAAAACACCGTTGATTTGTGTGCCATTGATTGGGAAAACCAATGAAGAGATCTTGAAACAAGCCATTGCTGCTGAGGAATCAGAGGCACAGATCGTCGAATGGCGTGTTGATCATTACAAACATGTCGAAGACCAGCAAGCGGTCTTAGATGCGTTATCACATATTCGCACGACATTAAAGCACAAAGAGCTGCTCTTCACTTTTCGAACCTTGGAAGAAGGGGGCGAGCGGGCGTTCACATTGACCCAGTACAAAGAATTGTGTTTAGCTGCTGCTGATTCAGGCTTGATCGATTGGATCGATGTCGAATTAGAGAAAGCTGAATTTTTAGGTCGAGCCTTTATTCAAGAAATCAAAAAGGCACAGGTAAAGCTGATATTGAGCAATCATGATTTTGAGAAAACGCCAGAAGATGCTGTGTTGATTTTAAAGATCGGCGTAATGAATCAATTTGGTGCCGATGTTGGTAAGTTAGCGATGATGCCCAAGCAAGTCCAAGATGTTTTGCGTTTGATGGGGATCATTACTAAAGCGCGTGGCTTCAACCAACTGCCGTTGGCGATCATGTCGATGGGGGAGCTGGGGAAAATCAGCCGGGTTAGTGGGGCATTGACTGGTTCGGTCTTTACTTTTGCTTCGTTGCAAGGTGCTTCAGCACCTGGACAAATACCGATCGAACGAATGACCAACTACTTACAAGAATTTTCACTCAATGAGTAAGACCAGCCAAGGCCTTCTCTTAAAAGAAACCAAAACAAAAGAGGGATAAAATGGCGAAGAAGAAACAAAAAACCAATGCGATCCGTCAAGTAGAACAACAGAAAATCGCTTATAACGAATACACCTATGAGTGGTCGGAAGATCATCTCGATGCGCAATCCGTCGCTGCACAACTAGCACGCCCGCAAGCCATCTACAAAACGCTGGTGGCAGTGGGCAACAAAACAGGTCCGCTGGTGGCTGTGATTCCTGGAAACAGAGAAGTGGATCTGAAAAAGTTAGCAAAAGTCAGTGGAAACAAAAAAGTAGAGATGCTGCATCTGAGAGATTTAGAAGAAACGACTGGCTATATTCGCGGCGGCTGTTCGCCGATCGGGATGAAAAAGCTCTTTCCTACTTATATTGATCATAAGGCGCAGACACTGGAAGAAATCGTGGTTTCTGCAGGAAAGCGCGGGTTGCAGATGGGGCTTGCCCCACAAGCGTTGCAACAATTGACTAGGGCGGTCTTTGCCGATTTGTTGGCACCTGAACACGAATAAAAAATCCCCGTGAACCATCTTGAAATGCCGTTCACGGGGATTATTTTGTACTATTTTATTCCATTACTTCAATATCGAAAACCTCAATATTTTCTAAACCACCATAAAAGTCAAACCACGGAGTGGCATATTGTTTTAGAATGGCGTTTAATTCTTCAACATTTTCTTTCCCTTGGGTGTCCAGCCATTCCAGTAATGCTTTGGCGCCTTGCTTCCCATAGATTTCCACACTATCGCGCCAAGTTGCTCGTCCACCTAAGATTCCTGAGAATTTAGCACCATGTTGACCAGCAAAGGTCAATTCATCGCGAAAGACATTCGCTGGGACACCCGCACTCAAATAGATAAATGGTCGCGTCGCAGCGTCACTAGCTTCTTTGAAGTAATTGGCAGCTTCTTCTTGCGTATAGACGGCCTCTAAGCCTTCTTTTTGGAAACCTTCAACTAAGTCGAACTGAACCGGTACTTCGACTTTCAAAATATCGATATGGTAGTGATCTTTCGTCAGTTCCTGAATGGTTCGGATGACCTTGCTCGGTTTGATCTTGGCAAAAGCAGGTGATTTGTCATCTGTGATCTCATCGTCGTAAACGATTGGCTCTACAAATAACGGAATATCGGCCGCTTGTGCCTCCGTACCTAAACGTTCTAAAAACGCATGTTTGGTATCTAAAATCTCTTGCGGTTCATCTGGATTATAATAAATCAAGACTTTCGCAGCATCTGCCCCTTTTTTCACTAAGCGCTGCAGCGATTCATTGGGTAGAATTTCTGGTAAACGACCCGGCGTATTGACATCATACCCTGTTTTTTCATAGGAAAGGATCAAGCCAGCGGTGGGATTCTTTGCTTCGATCCCTAAGAAGCCATATTCCTCGTCTAACAAAATACTGCTGACATATTTGGTCAATTCTTGGGAAACCAACTGCTTGAATTCATAAATGTGTTCCATCGTAAAGTCATCCGGTCCAGTTGCCGCCTTCATCATTTTTTTCATGGAACCACGTTGGTCGATCGCTAGTGCGGCAATCACACCATCCTCATTTGAAAGTTTTTGCATTCGTTCAAATTTACCTCTTGAAATTCGTTTCATTAAAAAAACCTCCCTCGATCTTGCTATCTTTAGTCTACGCCTACTTTGAGAAAAACCCAACTAATAAGCAAAAAGAGAGGAGACCCAGGTGTTGGTAGCAACGGCAAGGATATTGCTGCCAACACCTGGGTCATCGATCAATAACTGAAATAACTAGCTGTTTCTGCTGCGTTTTTCCCTGAAACATGTCCAGTACAAAACGCTGCTGTAATGTTGAAACCACCTGTATACCCATTGATATCCAATAATTCACCAGCAAAATACAAGCCGTTGATTTTCTTGCTCTCCATGGTTTTTGGATTGATTTCTTTCAGATGGACCCCGCCACCAGTCACGAAAGACTTTTCTAACGGGAACGTGCGAACGATAGTGACTGAAAAGCCTTTGATCAAGGAAGCGAGCACAGCCAACTGTTCTGGTGAGGCTTTTTCAGCAACCAGCTCATGCAGGTCTAGCTGCTGCAAAAAGAAGGTCATCAAGCGCTCAGGCAAAAAGCCAGCTAAAGCATTCGGCAATTGTTTCTTCGAAGCCGCAGACTGAATCAATTCCTGGGTCAAGGCTTCATGGGATTTTGCTGGCAGACAATCCAGAACAACCGTCACGGGTTGTTGCTTTTTCAATTCTTGGTTCACAAAAGAGGAACAGCGTAAAGCAGCTGGACCAGATAACCCAAAGTGGGTAAACAAAAGATCCATGGTATGGGCGACGATGGGCTTTCCTTTTTGATCCAAGACACTCAACGTGATGTCTTGCAAGGAAATGCCTTGCAACGTCCGCTCTTGAATAAAGGAGTCTTCTGAAACAAGCGGCGATTCGGTTGGATAAAGTGGCGTAATGGTATGGCCGACTTTTTTTGCCATCTTATAGCCGTCCCCCGTTGCGCCCGTGGAAGGATAGGTGCGGCCACCTGTCGTCAAAATCACACTAGGGGCAGAGAACTCATCGGTTTCGGTTCGCACGCCGCGAATTTGACTGCCGTCATGGATCAGCTTTGTGACGACCGTGTTCGTCAATAGGGTGACGTGATGATCGTTGATTGCTTGAAGCAACGCTTCGACGATGGTTTTTGATTTGTTCGTCACAGGGAACATCAGTCCGTGGTCTTCTTCTTTTAAGACGACACCTAAGTCTGCGAAAAACGCCATTACATCATAATTATTGAATTGAGAAAACGTGCTATACAAAAACTTGCCGTTTCCTGGAATATGAGCAACTAAATCATCTACCGGCCGATTATTGGTTACATTGCAGCGTCCGCCGCCAGTCATCAATAATTTCTTGCCGATTTTTTTGTTTTTTTCGATTAATAACACCCGCGCACCTTGTTTGGCAGCAGTGATCGCAGCCATCATGCCGCTCGTACCTGCACCAACAACAATGACATCATAGGTTTTTTCCATTCTTTTCACCTCTTTGGGATTGTAACATATCGGCTATGAGTGCTGAAAGGATTGGTCGATTTTTTTCGAATAATAAAAAATTCTGACAATTCTAAAAAAAAGCGTGCAATTTCAGAAAATTTCTTTAAAATAGAAAATATCTTAAAGGAGGTAATGCACTATGACCAAAGCTTCAGCTTACGTGAAAGAAATTCAAGCGAAGATTCATGAGAAAGACCAACACCAACCGGAATTTCTTCAAGCAATTGACGAATTTTTGCCTACGATCGTTCCCTTTTTAGAGGAGCATCCAGAATATATTGAATCAAATATCCTTGCACTCTTAACTGAACCAGAACGTTTTATCCAATTCAGAGTCCCGTGGCAAGATGATCAAGGCAACTGGCAAGTAAACCGTGGCTATCGGATTCAATTCAACTCGGCAATGGGGCCTTACAAAGGCGGCTTGCGTTTTCACCCAAGTGTAAACTTGAGTATCTTGAAGTTTTTGGCGTTTGAGCAAATCTTCAAAAACAGCTTGACAGGTCTGCCGATCGGCGGCGGCAAAGGCGGAAGTGATTTTGATCCAAAAGGCAAATCCGATGCCGAAGTGATGCGTTTTTGCCAAAGCTTTATGACGGAGCTGTCAAAACATATCGGACCTGACTTAGATGTTCCTGCTGGCGACATTGGTGTCGGAGGCCGAGAAATCGGCTATTTGTTTGGTGCCTACAAACGATTGAAACAATACGATGCTGGTATTTTAACTGGTAAGCCATTAGACTTCTGGGGCAGTAAAAACCGCACAGAAGCAACGGGTTATGGCGCCGTTTATTTCGTTAAGCATTTATTGACAGACCTAGGTGAAACCTTTGCAGGCAAAAAAGCGATCGTTTCTGGAAGCGGCAATGTTGCGATTTATGCAATTGAGAAATTGCAAGAATTAGGTGCGATCCCTGTCACGTGTTCTGATTCCTCTGGTTTTATCTATGATAAAGACGGCATTGATCTGGCCTTGTTAAAAGAGATCAAAGAAGTGAAGCGTGAACGGTTGACGGCTTACGCCAAGGAACGTCCATCAGCCGAATATCATGAAGGGGCATCTGTCTGGGATTTTGATACACCAGCGGAATTAGCCTTTCCTTGCGCGACCCAAAACGAGATTGATCTCTCACAAGCCAAACGTGCAAAAGCCAATGGTGTCCGGGTCGTTTCTGAAGGCGCGAATATGCCTAGCTCATTAGAAGCAGCAGAATATTTTATTGAAGAAGGAATTTTCTACTGCCCAGGAAAAGCAGCCAATGCTGGCGGCGTAGCCGTTTCTGCGTTAGAAATGAGTCAAAACTCCCAACGACTGCAATGGGAAAAAGCTGAAGTCGATGCCAAATTGGACGATATCATGAAGTCGATCTATGAAGCATGCCGTGATACTGCTGAAACCTTCGATCAAAAAAATAATTTTATGTTAGGTGCGAACGTCGCAGGCTTTGAAAAAGTTGCTAAAGCAATGTTTGCTCAAGGACTTGTCTAAAATCACCCAACAGGCTACCTATCAGGAATTACTTGAAAAAAGTTGAAAAAAAACGTAAAGTAGGTAGTGTATGAAAAACTATTTTTTCAAGGAGGACAAATCATGTCACACATCAAGTTTGACTATTCGAAAGTAGCACCATTCGTGAACGAATACGAATTGAGCTACATGCAAAGTCAAGTTACAGCAGCAGACAAACAATTACGCGAAGGAACAGGTGCTGGTAGCGACTTTTTAGGTTGGATCGACCTTCCTAAAAACTATGACAAAGATGAATTTGCGCGTATCAAAAAAGCGGCTGAAAAAATTCAATCTGATTCTGAAGTATTAGTCGTGATCGGGATCGGCGGATCTTATTTAGGAGCGAAAGCAGCGATTGATTTCTTAAATCATTCTTTCTTTAACTTGCTACCAAATGAAGAACGCAAAGCACCACAAATCTTTTTTGCAGGTAATTCGATTTCTTCAACATACTTAGCAGATTTGATCGAAATCATCGGTGACCGTGACTTTTCTGTGAATGTGATCTCAAAATCAGGAACAACTACTGAGCCAGCGATCGCTTTTCGTGTTTTCAAAGAACGTTTGATTGAAAAATACGGCAAAGAAGAAGCCAACAAACGGATCTACGCAACAACGGATAAAGCGAAAGGTGCAGTAAAAGTTGAAGCAGATGCTGAAAACTGGGAAACCTTTGTGATTCCAGATGACGTCGGCGGCCGTTTCTCTGTATTGACTGCTGTTGGTTTATTACCAATCGCTGCCAGCGGAGCGGATATCGATGCCTTGATGCAAGGGGCAGCAGATGCTAGCGATGCTTACGCAAGTGACGACCTTAAAAAAAATGAAGCGTATCAATATGCAGCAATGCGTAACATCCTTTATCGTAAAGGCAAAGTAACCGAATTGCTGATCAACTACGAACCAGGCATGCAATACTTCTCAGAATGGTGGAAACAATTATTCGGCGAGTCTGAAGGAAAAGACCAAAAAGGGATCTATCCTTCAAGTGCAAACTTCTCGACAGACTTGCATTCTCTTGGTCAATACATCCAAGAAGGCCGTCGCAATATCTTTGAAACAGTTGTTAAAGTTGAAAAACCACGCAAATCAATTGCGATCCCTACACAAGAAGCAGATCTTGATGGTCTTGGCTACTTAGAAGGAAAAGAAGTTGATTTTGTTAATACGAAAGCCTTTGAAGGAACATTACTTGCACATACAGATGGGGATGTCCCAAATCTGTTAGTAAAAATTCCTACAATGGATGCGTACACGTTAGGTTACACCATGTACTTCTTTGAGATCGCTGTGGGTATCTCTGGCTACTTAAATGGCGTGAACCCATTTGACCAACCAGGGGTTGAAGCGTACAAGAAAAACATGTTCGCCTTACTTGGCAAACCAGGTTTTGAAGATCTTGCAAAAGAATTGAACGAACGTCTATAATTCGATAAAGAAACGCCTTGAGCCAGTCTGATTGGCTCAAGGCGTTGTTTTATTTTCGTATTTGTTGTGCTACTAGATCGTTGGGCCAATAAATCAGCGGTCTTCTTTTAATCCCCAAAGCAACGCAGCAGACAATAGTCCAAAGATACAGGTTTGAATAATTGGCATTTTGCTCATCTCCTTTTGATTTCCTTTAGTATAAAATGCTTTTTAAGAAGTGGCACGAACAAACCAGTGTGTTTCAACGAACGAAACTGTCATTTCTTGGTGACAAATGCGTGATGAATCGAAATAAAACGTTTTCAATTTGATGCTTTTTTGTTATTATATCTTTAAGAAAGAAAACGGTTGAGGTGAGGATATGGAGAATATTACGATCGGTGAAAAATATGTCTGCCAACCTGTCGGGGCGAGCAAGCCTGTGATTGGTGTGGTGGAAAAACTATACGTAAATACGGCGTTGATCGTCGTTTCAAGTTATGAAGAAGAAGATCAAGCACAAGTAGAAGCTTGTAATCGTCGGATGATCGTCAGTTTCAATAAAATTTGTACGCAAACGAACGTTGCCTAACCAACTAGCAAAAAATGCTGCTCAACGGAACACCGTGAGCAGCATTTTTCTTCGTGTGAGATCAGCCAACGCCGATCACAAAATTCAATAGTTTGTCTGAATAAGTCATATCTTCTTCCGTCACACTCAACTCTTCATTTAAGATCCCCATCTGGTCAGTAATGATCCCGTCCACGCCGTAAAAACGCATCCGGCTGATAGTATCCGCATCATTGGGGGTCCAAACGAACACTTCCTTGCCATCGGTTCGGGCAGAAGCGATGAAGTTGCGGTTGATCGTACTGTATTCCATCGTCAGAAAATCAGCACTGGTCAGTGGTGGCCCCACGACATTGAAGGGCATGATGTATCCTGAAATCAATTGAGGCGCCTGCGCCTTTAATTCCTCAACAACTGTATAGGAGAGACTTTGCATAATATGACCATTTGCAAGGAGGTCCTCTTGATATCTTGCTAAAAAGGCCTTTACAAGTTCCGTGGTATCTTTTCGCTGCGTTTTGATCTCCACCAGCAGTTTTTGGTCCAATTGGTTGGCAAGTGCCAAGTATTCATCAAAGGTTGGAATACGTGCTGTCTGGTTGTTTTCCGAAACTGTCAGTGATTCGGCGTAACTCAAAGGCAATTGCTCTGGTTTGCCATGACCACCTGTCAACGGACGGTAAGAAAAATCATGATAGACAATAAAATGACCATCACTGGTTTGCTGGACGTCCATTTCAACATAATCCGGTTGGTACTTCTCGCTAGTAAAGCGTAGTGCTTCAAGAGAATTTTGGACCCCTTGTCCGTCGCTGACCCCTCGATGGGAGATCGTTACCGGATGGATCGAAGCAGCTGAAGTCAGATAGTTCATATTATATAGACTAACACCGACACCGAAAAGCACCGTTACCAAGGTAAACAACGAACTTTTTAGACCTAAGAAATGACGCTGGCTCAATGGCTCTTGGTGGAACCATGAAGGAATCTCTGGTAAAAAGCCTTCATCATCCATGAAATCAACGATGATGTAAAAAATGGCTACCGTCGATAAAATGACATTCAGTAACAAGATAAACTGCAAGAAAGTCATAATAAAAACAGCACTATACAACGCATAGTCCGGTGTAACAACTTCAATCACCGCCTGAATGGTAATCAGCAAAGTGAAGCCCAGTGTCGAAATCAACAAGATGCTGCCGCCGATAAAGACAAATTGACCAACGATGGCAAAAAAACGGCGTTTTGTTACTTGGAGGCTTTCTTTGATCGCTTTTCGAAAGGGCAGATCACGTAATATCATTTCTGGCAAGGCAAAGATCACGCGAATCCCCAAGTAAATCAACAAAACATAAACCAACAGCACTGCCCCGATGATCAAGACACGGTTGGCAAAAATGAAATCCATGATAAATGCGGGAATTTTGATTTTTGCGAGTAAATCAGAATTAAAACTCAACCCACCGATCGGTAAAATCAGTAAGAAGTAAAACAGGAAAAATAAAAAGGTCATCGGCCGTAATTTACGCAACTGCAAAACAGTCATCCGTAACAATTGCCGCAAGCTGATCGGCTGTTTCTTTTTAATAAAATAGACACTTAGCAGCAAAAAAGTAAACTCAAAAAAGACGGCTAATAAAATCAAAAGTAAAATCAGTGTTAATGAGAGCAGCACGACTGGGTGGTCGGTAAAGATACTGCCAATATTATCAAAAGAAAGGTAAGGCAAGCCCCCACGTTTTAAGACGAACTTGGTGGAAGCCGATAAGATTGGGATCACTAAGAACAACAAAGCACCGTGCATCAGTAACACATCACGGAAGTAGGCGTTGCTGTCTTTCAAAAAATCCCAAGTGTTGACTAAGCTGTTTTTTAAATAATTCATGGTCGTCATCCTAACAAAAGTAAGTATTTTAGTTCCTATTTATTCTAGAAAGGCGGAAAAAAAGAGTCGAACAGTTTCAGAAGCACATTCGCCACAGGTATAGATCCCTGTATGAAAAGCAGCTCCTTCATGTTCGGCTCAATGAATTGATCGTTTTTCTTACCTATTTTTCTTATCCGCCTAACAAACCAGTTAAGAATGTTCCACCATAAATCAAAGCCATGCTGTACAAGAAAATTGAAGCAGGTTTTGCCAACAAAATAATCAACGTAAATTTCTTCACTGTCATGTTGGTCAAGCCAGCCATTAGACAAAGGGCATCATCTGGGGCGACTGGTAGAAAGATTGCAAGGGCGAAAAGTTTTTCAAATCGGCTTTGGTTATCTAACCAGCCAATATATTTATCGTAAGTTTTGTCACTGATCATACTTAAAATGAATGGTTTACCGTATCGTCGGCCTAGCAGGAAAATAATGACAGAACCAATACTGATTCCTACATAGTTATAAACGAATCCTAGATAAGGACCGAAAATCAAGACACCTGCAGCGCTGGAGACACCACCGGGAATGATCGGGATCACTACTTGCAAGATCTGCAAAAGGATAAAGACGATTGGTCCTAAGATAACGGAATTTCCAACTAGACCTCGCAGTGCATTAATGTCTTTGAAAACACCTAGATTGATAAAATAGATCGTTAATGCGATAGATAAACCTAAGCCAATAATAGAAATCGTATTAATGATACGACGAGAAGTTGCTATGCTCACAGGACTTCATCTCCTTTATGTTTCATAATCCCACTATACGGGGTGAGACCAGAAAAATCCAGTAAAACAAATGACAAACGTCAAACAGTTTTGTAAGGTATGCCTTTATTATAAAAGAAGTCCGAAAAGAAAACATTGTACTAAAGTCTGAAATAAGAAAAATTTATAGTTTCTGCGCACCAATAGTTTCAGGAGATTTTTTTATCTGAGGGATGTTTTTTCGTTCGCTTCATTTGCCAACGATTAACGATCTTTTCAACCACACTTGTCATCATGAAGCCTCCAGCGATCGCCCCAGCGGTGATGACAACGATCATCAGATTTTCAAAGCCGACAAAGTTGTCGCCCAAAGCGAATTCTCGAACGGCTTTGTAGGCAGGACCACCCGGTACGAGAGGAACGAGGCTAGGAATGTTAAAAATGATCATGGGCATTTTTTTTCTGCGGGAAAAAAAGATGCTGACGCAACCGACGGCAAATGCGGCTAAGAAGTTGGCGCTGCCTAGACCGTAGCCAATCGTTTTCAATGACCAATAGATCATCCAGCCAACCGTTCCAGCAATGCCTGTTGCAACTAAGGCTCTTTTAGGAATATTGGTCAAGATACCAAAGGTCACGGTGCTTAAAAAGCTAAAGGAAAGGTGAATAAAAATCGTCATGAGATCCCTCCAAATAAGGTGAAGACCGTGGCGATGCCAACACCGATCGCGGCAGCTGTGAAAATAGCTTCAGTTCCCCGAGCAGTCCCACTGATGAGATGGCCTGCCAAAATATCCCGAAAGGAATTGGTGATCGCTACACCAGGAACTAAGGGCATGACGGCACCGATAATCAAATTATCGACGTTTTGTGCGACATGAAGAGAGACCGCTAGAAGAGACAAAGTACCGATCAGTAAAGAGGCGCAAAACATATCCAAAAAGCGGATATCTATGACTTTTTTGACCCAATAGGCGCATAAAAATCCCAGACAGCCAATGACAAACGTTGCTAGAAAATCAAACCAAGCACCGCCGAAAATAATCATTAAAGTACTGCTGACCACGCCCGCACTAAACACCTGCAGCCAATAAGGAAAACTTGGTGTCGTTGGATTGACCTTTTTTAATGCCTCGTGCAGTTCCACTAACGAGATTTTTTTTTCAGCATAGGCACGAGACAATCCGTTGACGGCAACAATTTTTTCGAGATTGATGACTCGATCATGAACATTTTCTACTTGTGCATAGTGGCTACTGCGTAAGCCCATAAAAAGTCCAGTTGCTGTTACATAACTAATGCTGCCTTGCTCTCCGGCATTTGCTGCAATTCGATTCATTGTATCTTCCACTCGATAGACTTCCGAGCCGTTTTCCATCATGATTTTTCCTGCCAACAAACAGGTCTCCAATAATAGCTCTTTTGATTCAGCCATTTCCAAACTCCTTTTTCAATCGAATTTGCGCACTACATTCTTAGTGTACAATTTCAGCGAGTTTTCAACAAGGAAGAAAAGTAGATTTGAAAAATAACTAGCAGTCAATGCGTAGGATTTTTTGTGATAAATGAAAGGAGAAGTACTTCTTTTAATTAGTAAACATTCGTTTTTAATGAACAAAGTGAATAGAAATAAGATAACGGATGGAGTGTTTTATTTTAAAAAAATGAATATCTCGGTTACAATTAAATAAATATAAAAAGGGGGATTTATTGATGCGAAGGAAGGTCTATACAAGAGAACACATTTTGAAGGCCGCTTATGAACTGATCAATAGAGAAGGTTTTGGCAATTTTACGGCCCGGAATATCGCTAAGCACATGGGAATTTCTACTCAACCGATTTATCTTGAGTTCGAAAATATGCAGGACTTAAAAAATACCTTGGTGGAGGCTGTTTTCAAAGATTTATCGGAAAATGTTTTTCCAGTTGTTCGAACAGGAGACAAACTTGTTGATTTAGGCCTGAATTATATACGCTTCGCTCAAGAGCAGCACAATCTCTACATCGCCCTTTTTATCGACGACTATGGCGGTGGGAAATTGATGCATGATTTTTCATCGACCTATTTCAAATCCTTGATCAAATCAGAAGAAAAATATGCGGATCTTTCAGAAGATGCGGTAAATGCACTACATAATGGCGCATGGATCGTTGTGACTGGTTTGGCTTCCTTAATGTCGGCGGGTATTATCACACCCACCGATGACCAGATCATCAAAATCATCAACGAGACTATTGAAGGCGTAATCGAAAAGAAAGATAGCTACATCTTCGATTAAAGAACAAAAAATCTGCATCCCATTACTTATTGGGTGCAGATTTTTCTTGACATTTTTAATAAAACTAGCGAAAATAACTGTTATGGAGAGTTGGCAGAGTGGTAATGCAGCGGACTCGAAATCCGCCGACCCGGTTCATCCCGGCGCGCAGGTTCAAATCCTGTACTCTCCTTATATCAACGCTTTGGAGCGTTTAGCCTATCTTTCGAGATAGGCTTTTTTGTTTGTTGTGGGCAGAAAAATGGGCACAGAAGCTAACTGACTGCCGAGCTTGATCGATGACCATCTGAAAAACCCTCAGCCTAGACTCGATCTGGAAATCAACAGAAATGTACACTAATTCGTCGAACCCTTTTTTGCTTGTGGTCCTGCAACAAACGAAAAGAATCAATCGGGCAAACGCGCTAAGGCGTATTCAATTTGTTCAGAAGTAAAGCCTTCAAAAGAAAGTTGGCTCGCCACACGCTCATCTGATAAGGATAAATTTTGCGAGTAGCGAATTGCTTTTTTCAAAGCTTGCTCGTTCCAATCGGCATCCACGGTGGCTACGGCAAAGTCTGCTGCGCTCTCAGAAAAATCTTCATAGAGTAATTGACGTTTCAAGCTCGACTGAGAAAACGCATTGCTGGATAAGTATCTTTCTGCACGATTCAGTGCATTTCTTTCTTCACGAGAAAGTTGAGGTGTATGTTGCTCGTTGTTTGCGGGTTCTTCTTGTTGCGCGCTGCTTGCTTCGTTGTTGCCAGCTGTTTGTTCTCCTTGTGGTTGTTCCATGGAAGCAGTGGCATCGCCAAAGGATTCATTTTTCCTTGCTTCGTTACGTAAAGAAAGGCTTAATTGGGCAGTGATGCTATCGAAAGACGTCACATCTTGGTAGAAGGACAAGCCACCATACGAAAACAAGACAATAAAGGCGGAAGCGACAATGAGAAAAACATTTCGATCTCGTTTGTTTTTTTGAGTTATCAACCCAATATAAAATAAGATAATGCCAAAAATGAAACCGATCAAACCGATAAAAAACAAACCAGCGAAAAATGTAGCCATAAGCATCCCCCCTAATAAAACAGTTTCCTAAAGTTAATAGTACTATGTCTGGAATCAGAAAACAGATTTGTCTTTTCATGAATAGAGGAAAAGAATGATTTGACAAATGTAACGTGTATGCTATTAATGGATCATTCATATGTATTAAAGAAGTGACGCTCAAGAATTACTGGTAAAATCGCTAGTAAACGAAATGAAAGTACAGTTGTATCAGTAGGAGGGAAGATGATAGATTTTCAAGAAAAAGATTACTTTATGCGTTACACAAAAGTTGCGGCACAGGGATTGAGCAAATTTATTACGCAAGGATCTGTTGATGAAATCTTACAGCTAGATGAAAAGCAAAGTGGACAGAAGCAAGAAGCGGATACTGCAAAAGACAAAAGCGAGCCAAAAAACAAGAAAGCACCTAGCTAATTTTTTCCTTAGCGAGGTGCTTTCAGTACGAATCGGTATCCTTCATTTGGATAAACTCCTTATGCAGTTTTTTTCAATTCTTGTACAGCTTGCTCGATCGTAATTCCAGTCGCAAAATGATTCGCATCTTTTTTATCGAAAACGATAAATAAATTCAATTTGGTATCCAGAGTTACACGATATTGTAGATCTGTGTTATAGAATGTCATAGTCATTCTCCTTTCTTAAAACTTGTCATTGAAAGGCAACGGTTAGTTGATAACGAAATTCCATAGTTAGAATAACACTTTTTTTCACATTCGTCCAATAAAACTATCAAACGAACGAATCTGACTGATCCTTTTCAAGAAATCAATGCCTGAGAATGGCAGCAAAAGAAGTTTCCTGGAGTCAGTAAATTCGGGAAAAGTATCTTTGTATATTTTCAGAAAAATAGAATTCATAAAAAATTTCTTAAGAATTTTGAGGATAGCTATTTTCTTAGATAACAAATTTGTAAGATTGAGAGTATGAGTTGGTTGGAAACCTTGATATCATAAGGTTTATCTCCAAATTATGTTTTGTGCAAAAATATATTGATTGTATTTTTTTGAAAAAGAGATCGTATCTCTTGAATTCTATGGTATGATTTACTTTAGAAAAATGAAAATGGATTATGAAAACGGATGTGAAAATATGTGCGGAATTGTCGGCTTTGTCAATTCAAAAGACCAAAAAGAAATCATTATTGAACGCATGATGGACCGGATCGTTCATCGCGGACCAAACAGTTCAGGAAAATTTACCGACGACCAAGTAGCGTTAGGGTTTCGTCGTTTATCGATCATCGACTTAGAAGGTGGCTCACAACCGATTTTTAACGAGGATCGAACAAAAGTCATTATTTTTAATGGGGAAATCTATAATTTTCAAGTGTTGCGGGAAGAATTGATCCAAGCGGGTCATGTTTTTTCTACCCATGCGGATACCGAAGTAGTCTTACATGGCTATGAGGAGTGGGGCATTGATGTTTTGCAGCGCCTGCGGGGAATGTTTGCTTTTGCCATCTGGGATACTCAAAAACAAGAGCTTTTCGGCGCACGGGATCACTTTGGGATCAAACCATATTACTATGCGCAAATGAATGGCAGTTTTATGTTTGGTTCTGAAATCAAGAGCTTTTTGCCACATCCAGATTTCAAGAAAGAGTTGAACCAAGAGGCATTGAAACCTTATTTGACGTTTCAATACTCGCCTTTGAACGGAGAAACCTTCTTTAAAGGCGTTCATCGTTTGCAAGAAGGGCATTATTATTTGTTTAATGAACAGGGATTGACGATCAAGCAGTATTGGGATGCAGATTTTTCAGTGAAAGAAAATCATTCAAGAGAAGAATGGGTCGACAAAATCGATCAAGCAGTCCAGGAATCAATTGCCGCTCATCAAATCAGTGATGTTGAAGTCGGCTCATTTTTATCCAGTGGTGTCGATTCAAGTTACGTAGCTTCTGTCTTGCGACCAGATCGCTCGTTTTCAATCGGGTTCGATGACAAAACCTACAACGAAGCGATCGAGGCCCGCAAATTGACGGAAAAACTTGGTTTGAACAACACAGCAGCGGTCATCGATGGTGAAATGTCCTTTGAGGCATTCCCGTTGATTCAGTATCACTTGGACGAACCAGATTCTAACCCAAGCTGTGTCCCTTTGTACTTTTTAGCCAATCTGGCAGCACAGCAAGTGCGAGTCGTTCAATCAGGGGAAGGGGCAGATGAATTATTTGCCGGTTATGCTGCTTATGGCTTCCACACAAACTCTAAAGCGGTGCGCGTTTTTGCCCAAGGGTTGAAAAAATTGCCACAAAACATCCGCTTTCGTTTGGGACGTCAAATCGGCAAAATGAAAAACTTCCATGGTCGAATCCATCTTTATGAAGCCACGGCACCTGCCCAAGACTTCTTTATCGGGCAAGCACTGGTCTTTGAAGAAGAGGAAGCATTGCAGCTTTTAAAACCAACGTATCAAAAAGGACCCTCTGTTGCTGAAATCGTTGCGCCTCATTACGAGAAAGTCAATGGTCTCAAAGACGAGGTCAATAAGATGCAATATTTAGATCTTCATCAGTGGATGCCGAAGGATATCTTGTTAAAAGCAGACAAAATGTCCATGGCGAGTTCCTTGGAATTACGTGTTCCTTTATTGGATATCGAGATGCAGAAGTTGTCGCAAACGATCCCGACGAAATATTTGATCAATCAAAACAACACCAAAGATGTGTTTCGACAAGCGTCAAACCGTCATTTGCCAAAAGAGTGGGCAAACCGTGAAAAACTCGGCTTTCCTGTACCTATCAAGGCATGGCTGAAAGAAGGAACAGGGTATGAAGCAGTCAAGAGCCTTTTTGAGTCAGACTTTGCGGCAACCTTCTTCGATCAAACAGCAATTTTACAAATGCTTGAAGACCATCGCCAAGGAAAACCGAATCTTCAGCGAAAAATCTGGACGATCTTTACGTTCTTGACCTGGTATAAAGTATTCTTTATTGATGAATCGATTCCAGAAGCCAAAGAAATCGTTTATGAAACACTTTGATTTGAATATGGCAGCAAAAAAAAAAGCTGATGCGGACATCCCGCATCGGCTTTTTTTATAGACCTAAATATTTTTCCAAGTAATCGACCATGCCATCTTCCGCATTGGTTTTGTCGGTAACATCATTGGCGATCGATTTTAATTGTTGCGTGCCATTCGCCATGGCAACGCCCCAGCCCGCATAATCTAGCATCTCCAAATCGTTGTGTTCATCACCAAAAGCGATGATATCTTGTCGATCCAAAGACAAAGAATCCGCGATCACCGAAAGACCAAGTGCTTTATGGACCCCTTTTGGTACGATCTCTAAGATAGCTTGAGGTCCGCCCCATGTTCGAACATCGACCGCATCGTCGAATTGATCCTTGATACGTAAAGAAACAGATTCTGCTAATTCATTTTCGGTTTTCACCAGTAATGAAGTGGGGTCCGTTTTTAAATTTGCTAATAGATTTTTTTCGGAAGCATTGCCCGAAAAGAAAAAGTGCTGATCAAATCCGCTTAGGTCGTCAATGAAAAAGGTTTCGCGATTTTCTGCTGCCACAAACGTCAGCCCCAGCTGCTCTTTTTGCGCCATGAGCTCAAACGCAATTTCTCGAGAGATCGAGTGCTCCATTTCATTTGCCCAGACTTGTCGAGGTTTATGGACCAACCCGCCGTTAAAATTGACCATTGGTGTTGTGAGCGCCAATTCTTTATAGAACTGATCGCTCATACGAAAAGGTCTTCCTGTAGCGATGGTAACAAAGTGTCCCGCTTTGGTGGCGCGAACCAGTACCTCACGTGTGCGAGGGGAAAGTTGGGATTCAGTATTTAAGGTTGTGCCATCTAAATCAATGGCGATGATTTTTGGTTTCAAAAGACTCGCTCCATTCTCTTATGGTAGTGGCTTAAGTGTAACATATTTCTGTCATTTCACAATACAAGTAAGTTTTCGATAAGTTTTCATAATATTTACAAAGCAAAACACGAACATTAAACGTTTTTGGTTCGTTTTATTCGGAAAAAGGTTTGAAAAGCGAAAATTATTCCCTTATAATTTGTAATTGTTCGATGAAAAGCGCAATTATTCATTTTTTCTTTTCATAGAAACGATTAAAGTTCAGGAGTGAAACATAACATGGAAAAGTTTTTCAAATTAAAGGAGAATAAAACGACGGTTTCCACAGAAGTGATGGCTGGGGTCACCACCTTCTTCGCGATGAGTTATATTTTGTTTGTGAATCCGACGATTTTATCTGCTGCAGGCATGCCGTTTCAAGCTGTTTTCTTAGCAACGATCATCGCTTCAGTGATTGGTACCCTGATCATGGGCTTATTTGCAAATGTGCCTTACGCGCAAGCACCTGGAATGGGCCTTAATGCATTCTTCACCTTTACCGTCGTTTTTGGTTTGGGGTATACGTGGCAGCAAGCATTAGCGATGGTTTTCATCTGCGGCTTGATCAACATTTTTATCACGGTCACTCGTATCAGAAAAATGATCATCCATGCGATTCCAGAAAGCATGCAGCATGCAATCGGCGGCGGGATCGGGATCTTTGTGGCTTATGTAGGGATCAAAAATGCCAACTTGCTAAACTTCAGTGCAGACACTGCGGCAGTGACGGGTTCAGTTGTCGACGGTGAGACGATCGTGAGTGCCAATTTTAATGGGGGAATCGTCCCAGCTTTGGCGAATTTCAATAATGCACCTGTTTTGTTAGCAGTGATTGGTTTAGTAGTGACTACTTTATTAGTGGTGAAAAATGTTCGTGGGGCAATTATTTTTGGTATTTTAGGAACGACGATCATCGGTATTTTGATGGGTGTGGTGGATTTAAGTGCCATTGATTGGCACGGGAACTCATTAGGAAGTTCCATCAGCGAACTAGGCATCACATTTGGCGCTGCGTTTGGCTCTGAAGGAATGGGCTCACTATTCAGTGATTCTGCCAAAATCCCTCAAGTAATCATGACGATTTTAGCGTTTAGCTTATCAGATGTCTTTGATACGATCGGTACCTTTATCGGGACTGGACGTCGTACAGGGATCTTTTCGAAAAAAGATGAAGAAGCGGTTGAAAACAGTAACGGGTTGAACACGAAGATGGATAAAGCCCTTTTTGCAGATGCCGTAGCCACTTCTGTAGGTGCCATCGTAGGGACCTCAAATACAACGACTTATGTGGAATCAGCAGCTGGTATCGGTGCTGGTGGACGCACGGGCTTGACTTCTGTTGTAGTGGCAGCACTCTTTGCAATCAGCAGTATCTTTTCTCCACTGATCTCAATCGTTCCCGCACAAGCGACAGCACCAGCGTTGATCTTAGTTGGGGTAATGATGATGGCTTCGTTTGCAGACATCAAGTGGACCGATCTAGAAGAAGCAGTTCCCGCTTTCTTCGCGTCTATTTTTATGGGCTTGTCTTACAGTATTTCCAACGGGATCGCTGTTGGTTTCATTTTCTACGCATTAGTGAAAGTAGTGAAAGGAAAAGCCAACGAAGTGTCTCCGATCATCTGGGTCGTCAATGCGTTGTTTATCCTAAACTTTGTCATTTTGGCTTTGATCAGTTAAGTTTAATGAAGAAAATCTTTCTGTATGTTACCTGCAGAAAGATTTTTTTATTTGATTATTACTCACGATACGGTATAGTATTTGTGAAAGAAGGTTTGTAAATGAAGATTGATTGGAAACGAAATCTACTGATTTCATGGGTAGGTTGTTTTTTTACGGGTGCCAGTTTTAGTCTTGTCATGCCATTCATTCCCTTATATATAGAAGAGTTAGGCGCTCCAGAGAGTCAAATTGAGTTGTTTTCTGGATTAGCAATCTCAGTAACGGCGTTTGCGGCGGCTATCATTGCTCCAGTATGGGGAAATCTAGCAGATCAAAAAGGTCGTCGCTTAATGATGATTCGCGCGGCTGCGGGGATGACAGTGACGATGGGGTCTTTGGCTTTTGTACCGAATGTCTATTGGTTGTTGATCATGCGTTTCTTTACCGGAATTTTATCGGGGTATATTCCCAATGCGACTGCATTGATTGCTTCGCAGGCGCCTCGAGAAAAAAGTGGTTGGGCGCTTGGGACATTGGCTACAGGAGCCATCGCAGGGAATTTGATCGGTCCATCGATGGGTGGGGCGTTGGCGCAATGGTTCGGCATGAAAAATGTTTTTATCATTACTGGTGTTGTGCTGCTAATTACGCTCTTGCTTACGATTTTTCTCGTTCAAGAAGATTTTGAGCCGGTTGAAAAGGGCGATTTGCTGTCCATCAAAGAAATTTTTGGTCAAATCAAAAATATGCAGCTGCTTGTCGGTTTGTTTATTACGTCACTGATTTTACAGCTAGGTGTAACGAGTATCAGCCCGATCCTCACGTTATATATTCGTGATCTAAGCGGGAATAGTGGCAATATTTTGTTTGTCAGCGGATTGATCGTCTCTGTTGCTGGTGTTTCGGCAATCATCTCTTCGCCATTTTTAGGCAAAATCGGTGATCGTTACGGCAATCACAAGGTATTGTTAGGCGGTTTATTGCTGTCATTTTTCTGTTTCATTCCGATGGGCTTTGTCTCCACACCGTTTCAGTTGGGCGTGCTGCGCTTCTTGCTTGGTTTTTCGACGGGTGCGTTGATGCCGTCGATCAACACACTGATCAGCAAGATCACCCCGATGGAAGGGGTCAGCCGTATCTACAGCTACAACCAAATGTTCTCTAACTTTGGACAAGTGTTAGGTCCGATGGTCGGCTCAACGGTGGCAGCTGGCTTTGGTTATCCCGCCGTCTTTTGGGTAACTAGCGGGTTTGTACTGATCAATATTTTTATCTCAGGATTTAATTTCCGTAAAAGCTTGCGTAAAACGGACATCAGTGAATAGTTGAAAAGAAAAAAAAACCAGTTACAATAAAGGTAACTGGTTTTTTTTTAATGGCTTGTCTTTTCAGGCGCTGGTGCGATAATACCAACAAGAATGATCACCACACCTGTGACCAAAGAGATGATTGAAGTTAATTGAAAATCATAAGTTGCTCCAGCAAGTGAGCTGCCTAGATAGCCAACGACTTGACCTAATACAAAAGTCCAAAATAAAGTGACTAAGTAACGCATGACGACACCTCTTTTCTGCGTATCTTCCATTTCGACTTTAGTTTATCACAAAAATTTTTATTGTAAAGATTTTCACTTTTTCATTTTGTTTTTCAAATCTAATTACTAGCAGAAAGAAAGAGAATTTTCATTTTTGGAGGGATTTCAATGTATTCACAGCTCACCACCTTAAGCGCCTATTCGTTGCTGCAAAGTACGATCAAAATTCCTCACTATATAGAGCAAGCCAAAAAGATGGGCTATCAGACGTTGGGTCTGACCGATCATAATGTTCTCTATGGCGCGGTCGAGTTTTATCAGCAATGCCTAGCACAGGGCATCAAGCCGATTTTTGGCGCTTTGTTCGACTGTACCTTCGGAGAGGGATCAATGTCCTTTCCATTGTACGTATTTGCAAAAAACCTCAAGGGCTATCAAACCTTGATGCGTTTATCAAGTGAAAAAATGATCACCGAGCAGTTGAATTTAGCTGCTTGTGATTCTTTGCAGGACCTCTTTGGTTTGCTGCCTGAAGGCGAGGGATTTCTGCCTTATCAGCACGATGATCTAGAAGCCAATCAAGAAGCACTGCGAGCAATCAGCCATAAATTTGATTCTGAGAGCTTGTTTTTAGGTATTACTAGCAAAGGGTTAGATCCAGAAACGATCGCTTGGTTTAACGAGCAAAACATTGCACCATGTGCGTATCAACCAATCGCGGCTTTAGCACAAGAAGAAGCCTTTGCAGTCAAAGTGATGACGCATATCAAAGAGGGCTCGCAAATTGAAGACTTTCGTCAGGCTAAAGAGCAAGGGGCTGCGCAGCTTTTTCTACAACCAGCAGACCAACTGACCGCGGCATTTGAAGAATGGTCGCAGGCATTGATGAATAATCAGCGGATTGCAGCTGAATGCGCCGTCGAGCTGCCGCTGCATCAGCGGCTGTTGCCTCATTACCCGCTACCAGCCGAAGAAAGCGCTGCGGACTATTTGCGGAAAATTTGTTTTGAGCGTCTGCCTCAGCGTGTTGCCCACGTTACATCGGCGTACGAACAGCGTTTGGATTATGAGTTGTCCGTCATCCATAAGATGGGCTTTGATGACTATTTCTTGATTATTTGGGACGTCATGGACTTTGCCCACCAACAAGAGATCGTTACCGGCGCTGGACGGGGATCGGCTGCTGGCGCACTGGTGGCATATGTTTTATCGATCACCGACGTGGATCCAATCAAATACGATCTTTTGTTTGAACGATTCTTGAATCCAGAACGTTACACGATGCCTGATATTGATTTAGACATTCCTGACAATCGCAGAGACGAGATTTTACAGTATGTGCGCCAAAAATACGGGCAAGAATATATGGCACAGATTGCGACGTTTGGCACCATGGCGGCCAAAATGGTTCTGCGAGATGTTTCTCGTGTCTTTGGTCTTTCGCAAAGTGAAGCCAATCGCTGGTCAAAAGCCATTCCCAATGCCTTGAAAATGACCTTAGATCTTGCTTATGAACAATCCAATCAGCTGCGAGAATTGGTGTCGTTTAATGAGAGAAACCAAGTAATGTTTCAAGTCGCCAAAATTTTAGAAGGCTTGCCACGTCACGTATCGACTCATGCCGCTGGTGTGGTGATCAGTGACAAGAATTTGCTTGATCTGGTTCCCTTACAAGAAGGCAGCGATGGGATCTGGCTGACCCAATTTACCATGAATGACGTAGAAGCCATCGGCCTATTGAAGATGGACTTTTTAGGCTTGAGAAACTTATCGATCATTGATAATACCTTGAAAGGCATTAAACGAATCAGCCAACAAATCGTTACCCAAAAGGAGATTCCTCTTGATGATCCAGCAACATTGCGCTTGTTTCAAAAAGGCGAGACCGCAGGGATCTTCCAATTTGAATCAGCGGGGATACGCAATGTGCTGCGTAAGTTAGGACCAGAAAGCATCGAGGATATTGCCGCAGTCAATGCCTTGTATCGTCCAGGACCGATGCAAAATATCGATACCTTTATTAAGCGGAAAAAAGGACAAGAGCGTGTCTCTTATCCAGATGACAGCTTGATTCCGATTTTGCAAAACACTTACGGAATCATTGTCTACCAAGAGCAGATCATGCAGGTAGCTTCCAAAATGGCTGGTTTCAGCTTAGGACAAGCAGATATTTTGCGTCGAGCAATCAGTAAAAAGAAAAAAGACGTCTTGGATGAGGAACGTCGTCATTTTGTGCAAGGCGCCTTAGCCAATCAATACGATGAAAAGACCGCCAATTTGGTCTATGACTATATCGAGCGGTTCGCCAATTATGGGTTTAATCGATCCCATGCGTTTGCCTATTCCTTTATCGGCTTTCAAATGGCCTATCTGAAGGTACACTATCCCGCACCATTTTTTGCTTCGATCCTACACTCGGTACGCAACACCGCCAGCAAAATGAAAGAATATTTAAATGAAGCCGCACGTTATGGCGTAGAAGTACTGCCGCCTTCGATCAATGCCAGTGGGTTTAGTTTTCAACTGCAAAATGAAAAACAAATTCGTTTTGGTTTCAGCAGTATCAAAGGAATCCGACGCGACATGATCCAAGACATTTTGGCAGAAAGAAAAGAGCATGGTAATTTCACGTCTATGGATCAATTTTTGCTTCGCTTGAATCAGCGGAACAGCAAATGGTTAAAATTGGATTATTTATTGCCGCTTTTGAGCATCGGCGTATTCGATGGGATCGCCCCCAATCGAAAACAAGCACTGATCCAGCTAGAAGGAAAGATCCAAAACATTACTTATAGTGGCGGCAGTTTGGATCTCTTAGAAACTATGGCATTAAAAGAAGAAGCCGTTGCCGATTACAAACTAGAAGAAAAACTGGCTTTGGAAGAAGAATACTTAGGTGTTTATTTGTCTGGCCATCCCGTGGAACAGTTTCAAAAATTGCACCAACTAAAACAAATCACTGATATTGCCGACCTGGTTCCGAATGAACGGGTGCGTATCCTTTTATATGTGCGCAAGATTCGAGAGATTCGAACGAAAAAGGGCGAACAAATGGCGTTTGTCGAAGGAACGGATGCCAGCAAAGAAGTGTCAGTAACGATTTTTCCCATCGTTTATCGACAAGTACGTTCCTTGATTGAAGAAAATGCTGTTCTTTATATCGAAGGAAAGGTCGAGGTAAGTCGTTACAATGGTGAAATCCAACTCATTGCTGATAAAATAGACTTAGCAGAAAACGTTCAAAATAAAATTGCGTCACAAACTTGTTACTTAAAGATTTCTGCTGAAGCTGAAACGTCGCACCTGCAAGCATTGTCGAAGGAAATGAAGCAGCATCACGGAAATATTCCAGTGGTGATGTTCTATGAAAGCAGTGGCAAAAAAGTGTTATTAGCAGAAGAAAACTGGGTGACGGATGAGCCGAACTTTGTCAAACAACTGATCGCATTATTAGGAAATGGAAATGTAATTTTCAAGTAATTTTCCGAAAACGGTAATTCAACTTACACTTTTTTCAACTTTTTCCCACTATTTCAAGACATTTTCATGGAATAATGGTAGAATATGTCTCGTGGTTATTACTTGAAAACTAGCAAACAGGGGCTTCCCTAAACAAAATCTTTTGATGAGGTGAAAGAATAATGAAACGCATTGGAATTCTAACCAGTGGCGGCGATGCACCAGGAATGAACGCAGCGATTCGCGCAGTTGTCAGAAAGGGTATTTTTGACGGACTTGAAGTATACGGAATCAACTATGGCTATGCCGGACTAGTCGCAGGCGACATTCGTCGCTTAGATGTTGCTGATGTTGGTGACAAAATTCAACGTGGTGGAACATTCTTATATTCAGCACGTTATCCAGAATTTGCGACACAAGAAGGACAATTAAAAGGAATCGAACAATTAAAGAAATTTGGCATCGAAGGGCTAGTCGTGATTGGTGGAGATGGATCTTACCATGGTGCGATGGCACTTACTCGTCACGGTTTCCCAGCGATCGGGATTCCAGGAACGATCGATAATGACATTCCAGGAACAGATTTCACGATTGGTTTTGATACAGCGATCAATACTGTCTTGGAATCGATTGACCGGATCCGTGATACAGCGACATCACATGTCCGCACATTCGTGATCGAAGTAATGGGTCGTGGTGCTGGCGATATCGCTTTATGGTCAGGTGTGGCCGGTGGTGCGGATGAAATCATCATCCCAGAACATGATTTTGACATGCAAGTTGTTGCTGATCGTATCCGTGAAGGACGCGACCGCGGGAAAAAACATTGCTTGATCGTTTTAGCCGAAGGTGTGATGGGCGGAAATGAATTTGCTGACAAACTTTCTGAATACGGCGATTTCCATACCCGTGTATCAATTCTAGGACACGTTGTCCGGGGTGGTTCACCAAGCGCTCGTGACCGTGTGTTAGCAAGTAAATTTGGTTCATATGCCGTTGAATTATTGCAACAAGGCAAAGGCGGTCTATGTATCGGTATCGAAAACAATGAAATGATTGCTTCTGATATCATCGATACCCTTGAAAACAATCGTCACAAACCAGATCTTAGCTTGTATAACTTGAACAAAGAAATCTCATTCTAAAGAGATTTTTAAAGCAACGCAACAGTAATTTTGTAAAAAAAGCTTATTAGCTATTTTAAATAAATGAATAGGAGCGTTTAGTAATGAAAAAAACAAAGATCGTAAGTACATTAGGACCAGCAAGTAACAGTGTGGAAATTATTTCTCAACTGATTGAAGCCGGTGCGAATGTCTTCCGCTTTAACTTCTCTCATGGAGATCATGAAGAACAATTAGCGCGTATGACAATGGTTCGTGAAGCCGTAAAGAAAACTGGTAAAGATGTCGGTATCCTTTTAGATACAAAAGGTGCTGAAATCCGTACAACTGTACAAAATACGACAGAAGCAGACTTTGGTCGTGCTGGATACATCCAATTCAACGTTGGCGATGAAACACGCATTTCAATGGATCCAGAACACAAAGGAACAAAAGAAAAAATTGCTGTAACTTATCCTGGTTTATTTGAAGATGTTCATGTGGGCGGACACATCTTGTTTGATGATGGCTTGATCGACATGGAAATCAAAGAAAAAGACGAAGCAACCCGTGAATTAGTGGTTGTCGTTAAAAATGCTGGAATGTTAGGATCACGTAAAGGGGTCAATGCTCCTGGCGTATCAATCAGCTTACCTGGTATTACTGAAAAAGATGCAGAAGATATCCGTTTTGGTCTTGATAACGATATCGACTTCATTGCCGCTTCATTTGTACGTAAAGCGCAAGACGTTTTAGAAATTCGTGAAATTTTAGAAGAAAAAGACATGACTCATGTGCAAATCTTCTCTAAAATCGAATCACAAGAAGGTATCGATAATATCGATGAAATCATCAAAGTTTCTGATGGTATCATGGTTGCCCGTGGTGACATGGGTGTTGAGATCCCTGCTGAAGAAGTACCAATGGTTCAAAAGAGCATCATTAAAAAATGTAACGCTGCTGGTAAATCAGTTATCACAGCAACACAAATGTTAGAATCAATGCAACAAAACCCACGTCCAACTCGTGCAGAAGCTTCTGACGTTGCCAATGCTGTCTTTGACGGTACTGATGCAACAATGCTTTCTGGTGAGTCAGCAAACGGTGACTACCCTGTTGAAGCAGTAGCAACAATGGCACGTATCGACGTGGAAGCAGAAAAAGCTTTATCAGAAAACAGCACTTTCCAAATCAACCAATTTGATAAAACAGATGTAACGGAAACAATCGGTTTATCTGTTGCGTGTGCAGCGAAAAACTTAGGGGTTAAAACAATCGTTGCTGCCACTGAATCTGGCTACACTGCAAAAATGATCTCTAAATATCGTCCAGATGCTGACATTTTAGCTGTCACATTTGACGAACGCACAAAACGCGGCTTGATGCTTAACTGGGGTGTGTACCCAACCGTTGCTGAAAAACCATCAACAACTGATGAAATGTTTGAATTAGCAGCAAAACAAGCAGTGGATTTAGGCTTTGCTAAAGAAGGCGATCTAATCTTGATCACAGCCGGTGTTCCTGTTGGTGAACGCGGAACAACCAACGTAATGAAGATCCAATTGATCGGATCAAAATTGCTTGAAGCGCAAGGAATTGGTGAAAAATCAGTTATTGCCAATGCCGTGATCGCTCACAGTGCCGAAGAAGCAATTGCGAAAGCAAAAGATGGCATGATTTTAGTTGTACCAACAACAGATAAAGAATATATGCCAGCAATCGAAAAAGCAGCAGCTTTAGTTGTTGAAGATGGCGGCTTGACTTCTCATGCAGCAGTTGTCGGAATCGCGAAAGATCTACCAGTGATCGTTGGTGCCAAAGACGCAACAACAACCATCAAAGATGGCGAATTGGTTACTCTTGATTCTCGTCGCGGTATCGTTTATCGTGGAGAAACAACAGCGATCTAATGATTTTTAACGATTGATCAAGCAACAGGCAAGTGCACGTTGTGCGCTTCCTGTTGTTTTTTTGAGAGTGTCGAAATCCCTTGAGAAAAGGCATTAAAATGACACGATCAAAAATGAAAAAGGTGTCAAGAAAATTTCATTGACAAAGCCTCAGAAGCCCTGTATAATTGCTTTTGTTGCTTAGGGGTGATAAAAATGAAATGGTCTTTATTGGAATTAAAAAAATACCAAGAGACACCGCTGATGTTTGAAGAAACACTTGACCTAAAAAGTCAACTGATAAAACGCGATGGACAGATCATTGATTTGTCTCCTGTAAAAGTAAAAGGGCTGATGAGTGTTGATAAGCAAGGATACTTGCTGCACTATCAAGTGGAAACGACGATGACATTGCCATCTACTCGTTCTTTGACACCTGTAGCGATTCCTTTTGATTTTTCAGTGGATGAACAATTCATGACACCAGAGCAATTTCAGCGTCGCGATGAAACGATCGTCGAAGAAGAAGTTTTGATCATTGAAGGTCAAACCATCAGCTTAGATGAATCGGTCGCTGATAACCTATTACTTGCGATTCCTTTGCAAGTCCTGACAGAAGAAGAAAAACAAGGTTCAGCAATGCCATCTGGCAACGATTGGGCTGTTTTGTCAGAAGAAGACTTTGCAAATCAAAAAGAAGCGCAAGCTCAACAAGTTGATCCTCGTCTTGCAAAATTATCCGAATTATTCAATGAATCAGATGACGATAACGCGTAGGATTGGAATAAATTGCAGCCTCAAGGTTGCGTTCATTAACAAGGAGGTGTAGCAAAATGGCAGTACCAGCTAGAAAAACTTCGAAAGCGAAGAAAGCAAAACGTCGTACACATTACAAATTGACAATCAACGGTTTGAACGAATGTGCAAACTGTGGTGAAATGAAAAAAAGCCACCATGTCTGCTCTAACTGTGGTCATTACGATGGCAAAGACGTAGCAACAAAAGAAGCATAATTCCTTTTTTTCAGAAAGAGGATTCTAAAACCTTAGGCTAACCATGGAGCCTGAGGTTTTTTTGTTTTTTTTTGGAAAAGATGGAACTTTTCAGAAATATTTTTTGTCCATCGAAAGAGAATAGTTCAAAAGCAGGTACATTTGCGCTATAATGAAAAAGATAATTGAATCTTAGGAGGATGAAAGATGACAAAACAACAAATCGGCGTTGTCGGTATGGCTGTTATGGGCAAAAACTTAGCGTTGAACATCGAAAGCCGCGGTTATTCAGTTACCTTATTTAACCGTACTGGTTCAAAGACAGAAGAAGTAGTAAAAGAACATCCAGATAAAAATTTTAAAGCAACTTATACGATAGAAGAATTTGTCCAATCAATTGAAAAACCACGTCGTATTTTATTAATGGTAAAAGCAGGATTTGCGACGGATGCTACGATCCAAGAACTATTGCCTCATCTAGACAAAGGCGATATTTTGATCGATGGCGGAAATACCTTCTTTAAAGATACCGTTCGTCGTAACGAAGAGTTGGCAAACTCAGGAATCAACTTTATCGGTACGGGTGTTTCTGGTGGGGAAGAAGGCGCCTTGAAAGGTCCTTCGATCATGCCTGGTGGACAAAAAGAAGCATATGAATTGGTTGCACCGATCTTAGAACAAATTTCAGCAAAAGCTGAAGATGGTACACCTTGTGTAACTTATATTGGACCAAATGGTGCAGGCCATTACGTAAAAATGGTTCATAATGGGATCGAGTATGGCGACATGCAGCTGATTGCGGAGTCTTATGACTTGATGCAAAACATTTTAGGTCTATCTGTTGATGAAATGGCTGATATCTTTGCCGAATGGAACAAAGGTGAATTGGATAGCTACCTAATTGAGATCACAGCGGATATCTTGACACGTAAAGATGATCAAGGAACAGGCAAACCGATCGTTGATGTCATCTTAGATGCTGCAGGCAATAAAGGAACTGGGAAATGGACGAGCCAAAGTGCCTTAGACCTAGGTGTTCCATTGCCATTGATCACTGAATCTGTTTTTGCTCGCTATATCTCAGCTTACAAAGAAGAACGGGTCAATGCCAGCAAAGTATTACCGAAACCAGAAGCGGTTGCTTTTGAAGGAAACAAAGAAGAATTTATCAATAAGATCCGTGAAGCCTTATACTTCAGTAAAATCATGAGCTATGCACAAGGTTTCGCGCAATTACGTACAGCATCAAAAGAGTACGATTGGGATCTTCCTTTTGGTGAGATTGCCAAAATTTGGCGTGCAGGCTGTATCATCCGTGCGCAATTTTTACAAAAAATCACGGATGCTTATGACAAGAATGCTGACATCGAAAACTTATTATTAGATGATTACTTCAAAGACATCACGAAACGCTATCAATCTTCTGTACGTGAAGTAGTTGCGCTAGCTGTCCAAGCGGGTGTCCCTGTGCCGACGTTCTCCTCTGCGATCGCGTACTTTGATTCGTATCGTTCTGATCGTTTGCCAGCGAACTTGATCCAAGCACAACGGGATTACTTCGGCGCGCATACGTATGAACGGACAGATAAAGAGGGAATTTTCCATTATTCATGGTATGACGAAGCGTAAGCTTTAAGAGAATCCAAAAGAGAAAGGCCGAAAGTGAGAACTTTCGGTCAATCTCTTTTTTATTTTTTAGATACATGATAAAATAAGACAGATAATGTCTATTTTAAAGGCAGAATAATCAATAAAGGGGCTATCAATAATGAGTAATATTCTAATCGTTGAAGATGAAAAGAACTTAGCTCGATTTGTGGAATTAGAATTGAAGCATGAAGGGTATAATACTGAAGTTCATTACAACGGACGGACGGGACTGGATGCTGCGCTGAATAATGAATGGGATGCAATCTTATTGGATCTAATGCTTCCAGAGCTAAATGGGTTAGAAGTTTGCCGACGTGTGCGTCAATCGAAGAACACCCCGATCATCATGATGACCGCGAGAGATTCTGTGATTGATCGAGTATCAGGTTTGGATCATGGTGCTGATGATTATATTGTGAAGCCTTTTGCAATTGAAGAATTGCTGGCACGCTTACGTGCGTTGCTTCGCCGTATCGATATCGAAGGGGACAAAAACGTCGCAAAACAAACCACGATCACTTACCGCGATCTAACGATTGAAAAAGAAAACCGTGTCGTTCGACGTGGAACAGATGTCATTGAACTAACAAAACGCGAATATGAGCTATTGTTGACTTTAATGGAAAACGTCAATGTCGTTTTAGCCAGAGATGTTTTATTAAACAAAGTCTGGGGCTATGAGACAGAAGTTGAAACCAACGTTGTCGATGTTTACATCCGCTACTTACGAAATAAAATTGATGTGCCAGGGGAGGAAAGCTATATCCAAACCGTTCGTGGTACAGGTTATGTGATGCGGTCGTGAACCTTAAAAAAAGAATGAAAAAATTAAAAGAACTGAAGGGGCCTTCTTTAACTGTAAAGTGGGCCTTCGCAAGTTCTTTCTTTATATTCGTCGTATTTACGATCTTTGCTGTGATCACCTATAAAACATCGGTGAATTTGATCGTCGCTAAAGAAGAAAACAATGTGGAGCGGACGATGTCAGAGGTTGCTTCTCGTTTAGCCAATTCGGATCAAGAACTAACATTGGTTCGGACGTATCGTAATTTAACCAAAAATGATGCGGGGACGACGAGCATTTATGATCGCACTTCAACGATCGATGGCAACTTAATGAAAATCGATTCCTTTATTTCGGAATTAGGCCAAGCGCCGTTGAGCTTGTTTGTTTATAATTTGAATGAGGATCTTGTGTTTAAAACCCATGAGAATGATTTAGCACTGATCGACACGCAGCGCAAAGCGCCAACCATCGTAACGCTGGATGGTATCACAGGCTTTCTCTCGATCCAACCCATCTATTCAAAAGGCACCAGAGAGCGGATTGGCTATGCACAAACATTTTATGAATTGACTTCTTTTTACGAAATACGCAGCAAACTGCTGCTGACTTTGATTATCTTAGAAGTCGTTTCTCTGATTCTTAGTAGTGTGCTTGGATTCTTTTTATCAGCGTATTTCCTTCAGCCGTTAAAGGTCTTGCGAGATACGATGGAAACCGTTCGGAAAAACCCACAGTCAACGGTGCATATGCCAGAATTAAATACGAACGATGAACTGTCTGATTTAGCAGATATCTTTAACGAAATGCTGGATCGCATGCGCCTATACATTGAACAGCAAGAGCGATTCGTCGAAGACGTTTCTCATGAGTTGCGAACGCCTGTGGCGATCATTGAAGGACATATGAATCTGTTGCAGCGTTGGGGAAAAGACGATCCAGAGATTTTGGATGAGTCTCTGGCAGCCAGTATGCAAGAGATCAGTCGGATGAAGACGCTAGTACAGGAAATGTTGGATCTCTCAAGAGCGGAACAAGTGGATGTTCATTATGCAAATGAAACAACCAATGCAAAAGAAGTTGTCTATCAAGTCTTCAATAACTTTAAAATACTGTATCCGGATTTTGTTTTTACATTGGATGATGACTTATACCATGAGTTGAAGCTGAAAATCTATCGCAATCATTTTGAACAGATCATTATTATTGTCTTGGATAACGCAGTGAAATATTCCACTGATCGAAAAGAAGTTCATCTATCCATTTCGTTGGATCGGCAATCCTTTGAAATTGCCATTCAAGACTTTGGTGAGGGAATCTCCAAAGAAGACCTCGACAAGATCTTTAATCGTTTCTATCGGGTAGATAAAGCCCGTGCTAGAACCAAAGGCGGAAACGGGCTAGGGCTCTCTATTGCGAAACAGTTATTGGAAAGCTATAAAGGAAAAATTTCAGCAGAGAGTGTCATCGGTCAAGGAACGATCTTTCGAATCTATATACCGATCGTTCAATCAGAAGATCGGACGAAAAGAGAACGTTAGGCGAAAAGCTTAAGTTCTCTTTTTTTATCCATTAATGATAGATTTAGCCGCAAAATACTTCTTATAAACGAACGTTCGAATCGTTTGACAATGAATAATTCGCTTATAAAAATAGTTGCCAAAAAGCCTATTTTTTTAGTTGATTTTTCCTTTAAGAATTGCTATATTATTACTTGTCCTTGTTAAGGCATTTGTAACAAACACTGATTGATCTTTTTTGAAATTAGTTGTTGACGAAACATTTTACAAGTGTTATTATAACAAAGTCGAAAAAATATCATCTCTGAAAAACCTAATAAATCAAAAAAACTTTTCAAAAAAAGTGTTTGACATATAACGGTTGAGATGGTAAGATAAAAAAGCCGCTGAGGTTAAGAAAGAAGTTAAATAACAACTTCTTGAAAAAAACTTTTAAAAAAGAGTTGACAAACAAACGTCGCTCTGATATGATATAAAAGTTGCTAACACAGCACGGTAGACCTTTGAAAACTGAACAAAGCAAGCAAACGAACCAATGTGTAGGACGTTTCAATTTATTGAAACAAATACATGCAAGCAATAGCTAGCAAAGTTAATTTTTATGAGCTTAATGACCGTATGGTCATTCAAACAAATCATTATGAGAGTTTGATCCTGGCTCAGGACGAACGCTGGCGGCGTGCCTAATACATGCAAGTCGAACGCTTTTTCTTTCACCGGAGCTTGCTCCACCGAAAGAAAAAGAGTGGCGAACGGGTGAGTAACACGTGGGTAACCTGCCCATCAGAAGGGGATAACACTTGGAAACAGGTGCTAATACCGTATAACACTATTTTCCGCATGGAAGAAAGTTGAAAGGCGCTTTTGCGTCACTGATGGATGGACCCGCGGTGCATTAGCTAGTTGGTGAGGTAACGGCTCACCAAGGCAACGATGCATAGCCGACCTGAGAGGGTGATCGGCCACACTGGGACTGAGACACGGCCCAGACTCCTACGGGAGGCAGCAGTAGGGAATCTTCGGCAATGGACGAAAGTCTGACCGAGCAACGCCGCGTGAGTGAAGAAGGTTTTCGGATCGTAAAACTCTGTTGTTAGAGAAGAACAAGGATGAGAGTAAAATGTTCATCCCTTGACGGTATCTAACCAGAAAGCCACGGCTAACTACGTGCCAGCAGCCGCGGTAATACGTAGGTGGCAAGCGTTGTCCGGATTTATTGGGCGTAAAGCGAGCGCAGGCGGTTTCTTAAGTCTGATGTGAAAGCCCCCGGCTCAACCGGGGAGGGTCATTGGAAACTGGGAGACTTGAGTGCAGAAGAGGAGAGTGGAATTCCATGTGTAGCGGTGAAATGCGTAGATATATGGAGGAACACCAGTGGCGAAGGCGGCTCTCTGGTCTGTAACTGACGCTGAGGCTCGAAAGCGTGGGGAGCGAACAGGATTAGATACCCTGGTAGTCCACGCCGTAAACGATGAGTGCTAAGTGTTGGAGGGTTTCCGCCCTTCAGTGCTGCAGCAAACGCATTAAGCACTCCGCCTGGGGAGTACGACCGCAAGGTTGAAACTCAAAGGAATTGACGGGGGCCCGCACAAGCGGTGGAGCATGTGGTTTAATTCGAAGCAACGCGAAGAACCTTACCAGGTCTTGACATCCTTTGACCACTCTAGAGATAGAGCTTCCCCTTCGGGGGCAAAGTGACAGGTGGTGCATGGTTGTCGTCAGCTCGTGTCGTGAGATGTTGGGTTAAGTCCCGCAACGAGCGCAACCCTTATTGTTAGTTGCCATCATTTAGTTGGGCACTCTAGCGAGACTGCCGGTGACAAACCGGAGGAAGGTGGGGATGACGTCAAATCATCATGCCCCTTATGACCTGGGCTACACACGTGCTACAATGGGAAGTACAACGAGTTGCGAAGTCGCGAGGCTAAGCTAATCTCTTAAAGCTTCTCTCAGTTCGGATTGTAGGCTGCAACTCGCCTACATGAAGCCGGAATCGCTAGTAATCGCGGATCAGCACGCCGCGGTGAATACGTTCCCGGGCCTTGTACACACCGCCCGTCACACCACGAGAGTTTGTAACACCCGAAGTCGGTGAGGTAACCTTTTGGAGCCAGCCGCCTAAGGTGGGATAGATGATTGGGGTGAAGTCGTAACAAGGTAGCCGTATCGGAAGGTGCGGCTGGATCACCTCCTTTCTAAGGAATATTTCGGAAGACTACACATCGTTTGCCTTTGTTCAGTTTTGAGAGGTCTACTCTCAAGTAAATACCCGGGGCCTTAGCTCAGCTGGGAGAGCGCCTGCTTTGCACGCAGGAGGTCAGCGGTTCGATCCCGCTAGGCTCCATTAACGACAATGGTCGTTAAGCTTTGTTCATTGAAAACTGGATATCGAAGAAATAATCAAAACAAGTAACACACACCGAGTTGAAATGTTAAAAGAGTTTTTTAATAAGTTCAACGCTTATTTTCTTGAGCAACCTTCTATCGCTAGAAGAAGTACTCAAAACCGACCGTAAGGTCAAAGGTTAAGTGAATAAGGGCGCACGGTGGATGCCTTGGCACTAGGAGCCGATGAAGGACGGGACTAACACCGATATGCTTTGGGGAGCTGTAAGTAAGCTATGATCCAGAGATTTCCGAATGGGGGAACCCAGCATCTTTTATAGGATGTTACGTCTGCGTGAATACATAGCGCAGTCGAGGTAGACGCAGAGAACTGAAACATCTAAGTACCTGCAGGAAGAGAAAGAAAATTCGATTCCCTGAGTAGCGGCGAGCGAAACGGGAAAAGCCCAAACCAACAAGCTTGCTTGTTGGGGTTGTAGGACTCCGATATGGTAGTCTATTCAGATAGTCGAAATACTTGGAAAAGTATGTCAAAGAGGGTAAAAACCCCGTAGGCGAAATTTGGATAACACCTAGGAGGATCCTGAGTACGGCGGAACACGAGGAATTCCGTCGGAATCCGGGAGGACCATCTCCCAAGGCTAAATACTCCCTAGTGACCGATAGTGAACCAGTACCGTGAGGGAAAGGTGAAAAGCACCCCGGAAGGGGAGTGAAATAGATCCTGAAACCGTGTGCCTACAACAAGTTAGAGCCCGTTAATGGGTGATAGCGTGCCTTTTGTAGAATGAACCGGCGAGTTACGATAGCATGCGAGGTTAAGTTGAAGAGACGGAGCCGTAGCGAAAGCGAGTCTGAATAGGGCGAATGAGTATGTTGTCGTAGACCCGAAACCATGTGATCTACCCATGTCCAGGTTGAAGGTGCGGTAAAACGCACTGGAGGACCGAACCCACGTACGTTGAAAAGTGCGGGGATGAGGTGTGGGTAGCGGAGAAATTCCAAACGAACTTGGAGATAGCTGGTTCTCTCCGAAATAGCTTTAGGGCTAGCCTCGGAATTGAGAATGATGGAGGTAGAGCACTGTTTGGACT
>NZ_JBIOQM010000001.1:0-430000 GCF_051713745.1 Enterococcus sp. DIV0421 | reverse complement strand
TACAATTTAATGAACAACCTTCGGGGGTTTAGCTCAGCTGGGAGAGCATCTGCCTTACAAGCAGAGGGTCAGCGGTTCGATCCCGTTAACCCCCATTACGGTTTGGTAGTTCAGTTGGTTAGAATGCCTGCCTGTCACGCAGGAGGTCGCGGGTTCGAGTCCCGTCCAGACCGTTTCATTATTTTTGTAAAACTTATATTTTCTTATATGGCTCGGTAGCTCAGTTGGTAGAGCAATGGATTGAAGCTCCATGTGTCGGCAGTTCGATTCTGTCCCGCGCCACCATGGAGGAGTAGCGAAGTGGCTAAACGCGACGGACTGTAAATCCGTTCCTTAGGGTTCAGTGGTTCGAATCCACTCTCCTCCATTTATAGGGGCATAGTTTAAAGGTAGAACAGCGGTCTCCAAAACCGTTAGTGTGGGTTCAATTCCTGCTGCCCCTGCCATTATATATTTCAACAGTTTCTTATCACGGCGGGTGTGGCGAAGTGGTTAACGCACCGGATTGTGGCTCCGGCATTCGTGGGTTCGATTCCCATCACTCGCCCTTTCATTTTTGGGGTATAGCCAAGCGGTAAGGCAACGGACTTTGACTCCGTCATGCGTTGGTTCGAATCCAGCTACCCCAGTACAATCTTCACTTGATTGTAGATTGCAACAATAGTATAATGGCGGTATAGCCAAGTGGTAAGGCAGAGGTCTGCAAAACCTTCATCACCGGTTCAAATCCGGTTACCGCCTTAGTACTAAATACTAAACTTTCAACATGCCGGCGTGGCGGAATTGGCAGACGCGCTGGACTCAAAATCCAGTGCCCGTTGAGGGCGTGCCGGTTCGACCCCGGCCGCCGGTATCATTGATGTATCAGTCTTTTATAAGATTGATACATTTTTTTTGTTTATAAAAGTCTACAAATACGATTTTGAAGGACCACTCATATAGCAAAGATTTTTTTGTTTTGTTACTATTGAAAGCCTTTCCTTAATCTTGTATAGTTTTTACATGAATAGCTGCAAGGAACAGGAAAGAGGGGGGATCAAATTGAAATGGTATGAGAATAGAATCAAATCAGCGATAGATGGGACAAATCCAATGGTGATCAAAGAATTGTCTGGCAGTTTTGCTGTTTATGGCGATGTCCAATTTCTTCCCGGATATTGTGTATTATTACCTAAAAGAGAGGTGGCTTCTTTAAATGATCTAGATTTAAGCGAGCGACAGATTTTCTTAACTGATATGACTCTTTTAGGAGATGCTATAATACAAGATTGTTCTCCATTGAGAATCAATTATGAACTATTGGGAAATACTGATAACTTTCTTCATGCACATTTGTTCCCCCGTTATGAATGGGAAACCGACGAAGCGAAAAAAATGCCTGTTTGGTTGTACGACAAATCCCATTGTACTAATCCAGAGTATCACTATTCAGAAAAAAGAGATGGAGAGCGAAGACAAAAGATAGCCTCTTATTTAGAAAATGCCTATCGCTAGTCTAATGACTCTCCCTGAATCTAGTAACGTCTATTAAAGAACCTCCATGAAGCGATCGCTTCATGGAGGTTCTTTTTCCTTAGATCAATCAACATACTTAAGAACTGCGACTTCTTTTGGTTTCAGAACTACCAACTGTCTGGTTTCTTTGGTTAGAAGGTCTGCTCCAGGGGCTTTCAGCTTCACTTTGGTTGTCTGCTCCGTATGGTTTAAGAAAAAGACGAGTGTATAGCCAGCACCTTTGCGACAGGTAACGGAGACCTCAGTAGGAGCAGCCAAGAAGTGCTGGGCATGAGTCGCTAATTTATGATTTTCCAGAATGGTCGCTAAAAATGTAGTTAGCCCTTCAAGAGACAATTCTGTTCCCACGTAGTACGCATACCCATCGTCGATCTGATTCATAGTAATGGCTGGCTTATCGGACAAATAACCGGATTGGAAGGTTGCCAAAGCTTTCGCACCATTTAGATGAATGACTTCCTCCCATAGAGAATTGTCGTACCGACGACCTTGGAAGTCAATTTGGTGATGGGTAGCTGCTTTCATTGGGTAAAACTCTTCTACAATGATCCCTAAGGTGTCCCTAAACAGTCCTGGATAGCCCCCAAGATAGACTTGGTCATATTCATTGACGATCCCACTAAAGAAATTCGTCAAGAAGATGCCACCTTGTCGCACGTAATCATTGATTTTCTTACCGAAGGCTTCTGGTGCTGAATAGAGATTTGGGGCGATCACTAAAGGATAGCCGTCTAGGGATTCGGAAGGATGGACAAAGTCTACGTTCAGATTTAACGCTCTTAGCGCGCCATACAGGCTGCGTAACTGATGAATGTACTTTAAGGTGCTTGGTTTGGCATCCAATTCCAGCGCCCACCAATTTTCCCAGTCAAAGACAACCGCGACATCAGCCAAGAAGCGCGTCCCAACAATTTCCGACAGTTGCGAAAATTCGTTGCCTAATTGCGCACATTCACGAAAGATACGGCTTGAATGAGGATCTCCGTGAGGCACCATCGCACTATGAAATTTTTCCGCACCGCCACGAGACTGCCGCCATTGGAAGAACATGATGCCATCAGCGCCATGAGCGAGCGCTTCATAACTCCATAGACGCAGCTGGTTGGGTGTCTTGGCACCATTGATTTGCCGCCAATTAACGGCGCTGGTGGCTTGTTCCATGATCAAAAAAGGTTTTTTCTTTAAACTACGAGTTAGATCGTTAGCAAGAAATTGCGGGTAAGGGATCTTTTCAAAGGGATTCGGGTACGAATTCCAGCTGACTACATCCATTTCGGGTGCCCATTTAAACCCATCCACGTATTTGTGCAAGCCCATCAGATTGGTCATGTAAGGGATGCCTTGTGAATATTTTGCGATCGCCGCCTTTTCGAGTTGATAGAGCTCCAGATTCATGTCGGAAAGAAAACGGCGATAGTCTAACTGCTGCGCAGGATTTTTGAAGGTCGGCATCGCTTCAGGTAGAAAAATTTCCTCCCAGCTGCCATAGGATTGACTCCAAAACTTGGTTGACCAAGCATCATTCAATCCAGCGATGGTCTGATATTTCTCTGCTAACCATGTCTGAAATCTTTTCCGACAATGATCGCAATAACACTCGTGGATGTGACAGGTATATTCATTATTGATATGCCACATGACTAGCCCTGGATGATTGGCATAACGGTTTGCGACTGCTTCTGACAAATCGGTGGCATATTGACGATAGATAGGGGAAGTCGGACAGTAGTGCTGGCGCGCCCCATGAACCAGTCGATTGCCATGAATGGTCACAGGCAGCATCTCAGGATGTTTTTGAACAAGCCAAGCGGGAGGCGAAGCCGTTCCGTTGGCTAGGTCGATCATGATATTGTTTTCATATAAAAGATCCATCAACCAGTCCAGAAAATCAAAATCATAGGTGGATTCATCTGGCTGCAGATTGACCCAGCCAAAAATATTGATACTTACATAGTTCACACCTGCTTCTTTCATTAAGCGCATATCTTCAAGAATGACTTCTTTAGACCATTGTTCAGGATTGTAGTCGGCACCATAGTAAAGTTGACGTTGCATTTTCATCAAATCGCTCCTTTATAGACGTTTCTTTAGCATCAAGATACTTGAATCATAGCAAATATTTATCTGTTTGATAGCGGTATCATTTGAAAATCATGAAATGATCCAAAAAAACAAAAATAATTCAATCTGGTTTCGCAGCTAGGACTATCGTCCATCAGTTCTTTTGCCTTGCTGTTTTTTTAACAAAAATATACAATTGAAAAAGGCGGTAAATTAAAGTATCTAGAATTTATATTCTTATCTAGTTGTTTTTTTATCGGAGGTTTCTTTTTGCTGAAATGCATGTTTATAACTATATGATCCAAAAAAACTTTGAATCACGAGTAGAAAAAACACGATGAGTCAGAGAAATGAATAATTATGTGATGAGGAATCAAAAAAATGAATGACATAAGTTATTCAACAAAATTGCCAAGAAGGAGAGACAAGCTCATGAACCAGCCAATACAGATTTTTTCTGAGATTGCCCCTTTAAAACGGGTGCTGCTGCATCGTCCAGGCGCAGAATTAGAAAACTTGATGCCGGATTATCTTGATCGATTGTTGTTTGATGATATTCCTTTTTTAACCCAAGCGCAAAAAGAACATGATTTTTTTGCGGATACGTTAAGAAGCAAAGGGGTGGAAGTCCTTTATTTGGAGGATCTAGCTGCTGAAACATTGACAACAACTGGTGCCAAAGAGGCCTTTTTAGAAGACTATTTAAATGAAACAACGATCCTTGATGAAGAGATTCGCAACGAAGTGCGCAACTTTTTCCTGTCGATTAAAGACAATCGCGCCTTTATCGATCATACGATGGCGGGCTTGAAAAAAAGTGAGGTAGAAATTTCAAAAGCCAGTAACTTAACGGCAATCGTTGAAACAGAATATCCTTTCTTGATCGATCCAATGCCAAACCTATATTTCACGCGAGATCCGTTTGCGACGATTGGTCACAGTGTTTCCTTGAATCGAATGTATTCTGCAACGAGAAGACGGGAAACCCTCTACGGAAAACAAATTTTTACGCACCATCCGATGTTTGCCCGCAATGAGACGAACTTTTTGTATCATCGGGACGAAACGACGCGGATGGAAGGCGGCGATCAGCTGATTTTATCTGATAAAATCGTGGCGATCGGGATCTCTCAACGAACAGAAGTTGCCTCAATTGAAAAAATTGCCGAAACGATTTTTGCCACAGAACCGAGTTTCGAACATATCTTGGCATTTAATATCGGCGAAGAACGAAAATTTATGCATTTAGATACGGTCTTCACGATGGTGGATCATGATAAGTTCACGATCCATCCAGAAATCGAGGGAGAACTTTCGCTGTATTCAATCACTAAACACAAGGACGGTGTGCGAGTATATGAGGAAAAAGATACGTTGGAAAACATTCTTTGCCGTTATTTAGATTTGCCTGAAGTCCACTTGATCCGCTGTGGTGGCGACGATTTAGCAGCGGCAGCTAGAGAGCAATGGAATGATGGGTCTAATACCTTGGCGATTGCACCTGGAGAAGTCGTGGTCTATGACCGCAACACCATTACCAATGGGCTGTTAAAAGAGGCAGGAGTCATTTTGAATGAAATCTCGGGCAGCGAATTGGTTCGCGGACGCGGGGGCCCCCGCTGTATGAGTATGCCGTTTATACGTGAGTAGGTCGATGCTTTGTTATTTTAAATGCTTGTCTTTTCTTTAGAAGCATTTAAGTTAAGAAAAAGACGAGAAAAAACTAAAAGAAAGATTTGAAACATCATTTTGTTTCTAATCTTTCTTTTTTGTCATCATTTAACCCCCAATAAAATGAAAAGGATTTCTTTTTGTGAAAATGTGTAATTTTTGTGACTTTTATATGTAAAGACTATAAAAAAACGCTAGGAACCTTGTTCTATCGCAAAATTTATGTTACGGTTATATTAGAAAACGGAAATAGGTGAAGGTATTTGCCACTTATTGATTTTTGACACCCTACGATCAGCGAATGCCATATGCTTGATTTGTAGTGGTTTTTTTTGCGGAAAAAAAGTGAAAGCAGGTGAGAAAATGACAGTAGATGCCATTCGATTATTACAAGAAGCAGAGCAATTTGCGGAAAATAAAAATAAAGAAGCAGAAGCAGAAAAAAAACAATTGGCACAAGCAAGAGAAGAACGGTTGAAGGCGTTTAAAAAAGAGTTGGCAGAAAAAGAAGCCCAACAAAAAGAAGCAATCAACCAAAAAATCGCAGCTGAGTTGGTACAGTCTAAGGAACCACTCTTGGCTAAGACCCAAGCAGAAGTGGAAACACTGCGAACGATCCCTAATGAATTGAAAGAAGAAGCATTAGCAATAATAATAAATAAGGTTGTGACATAAATGGCAATTGCAAAAATGCAAAAGTTCAGTCTGTTGACCTTTTACGATCAGAAAGAAGCTGTTTTAGAGCAGCTGCAAGACTTTCAAGGCGTAGAACTGCTTTCTTCGGAAAAATATTATGATTCTGAAGAAACGACGGGTGTTTTGACACCGGTTCGCGAGGAACAGTCTGAAGAAGAAATGGAGAACCAGTTTGGTCAAGTCAACTGGAGCTTAAATTTTTTAGAAGAATATGTACCCAAAAAAGGAATGCTGGCACAACTGCGGCAACCAATCAAAAAATATACCCTTCAAGAATTGGCTGAAACAGCCCACACCTATCCTTGGCAAGAATTATGCCAAATCCTTCGTAAACAAGACAAACGTCTTCGCTTGATTGATCAAGAAAAACGCGATGTATTAGCACAAGAAGCAGAACTGTCGATCTGGAAGTATTTCAAAGAACGACCAGCTGTTTTAAAAGAATTAAAAAAATCAGGTGGCTTGTTAGGATCGATTCCTACTTCTGAAATGGCTGACTTTACGACCAACAGTGAAAAGCTGCCGCTTGTCTATGTCGAAACCATTTATCAATCACAAACGACAACTTACTTATTGGTACTTTTCCATAAAGATGTAAAAGAAAAAGTAACTACTCTTCTAAAGAAAGCAGCCTTCGAGCAATACATCTACCCTTATGAGGGGATTCCAGAAGAAGATCTGCAAACGATGAAAGAAAAATCCCAACGTCTAATTGATGAAGAAAAAGAAATCAAAGCTTCTCTTGGTGCGATGACAAAAGAGCAAGAAACCTTGCGGATCGTTGCCGAGTATTTAGATGGAGCGATCACCCGCTTAAAAAGCAGTAAAATGCTTTTGCGTTCGACTCATGCGGTATCGATTTCTGGCTGGGTTCCTGTTGATGGGGCGGCCGAATTAGAAAAACGTATCAAAAAAGGGACCACGGATAACTATTACCTCGAATACCAAGAAGTGACGGAAAAAGAGCTGGCTGATGTGCCGATTTTATTAGAAAACGCACGTTGGATCAAACCTTTCGAAGGACTTGTTCGGATGTACAGCTTGCCGCAATATGACGAGTTAGATCCGACACCATTTATGGCGCCTTTTTACATGGTGGCATTCGGGATGATGGTTGCCGATTTTGGCTATGGGTTGCTCTTGTTTCTGGCGACATTCCTGGGGAAAAAGCTGTTCCACCTCAGCAAAGGGCTGGAACAAAATTTGACCCTCTTTCAGTTGTGCTCGATCCCTACGATTATTTGGGGCTTGATCTATGGCAACTTCTTTGGATTTGAATTCTCATTCCAACTGTTGTCTGCCCAGGATGATGTCAATCAGATCTTAGTCTTATCCGTGATCTTTGGGTACATTCAGATCATGTTTGGCTTGGCGCTGAAATTCTATATTTTATGGAAGAAAAAAGACCAGAAACTGGCTGCGATGTTCCAAGCCGGTTCGTGGATCGTCTTTTTGATCAGTGTCGTTTTTGTCGCCGCAGGAATGCTGCTTTTCCCTGACACCCCGTTACAAACGATTGGGATCGTAATGATCGCTGCCAGTCTTTTAGCAGTGGCAATCGGAGGCAGTTTAGAAGGAAAAACGTTGGCAGGAAAAATCGGTTCTGGATTGTACGGATTGATGGATGTGACCAATTATGTTGGTGACTTGATCAGTTACACCCGTCTGATGGCGTTAGGGGTTGCCGGCGGAAGTATCGCCTCAGCCTTCAACTTGATCATTAGCTACTTGCCGCCAGCAGCCCGGTTTACCGTCGGTATCTTATTATTTGTGGCGCTACATGGCCTGAATATTTTCTTAAGTTACCTTAGTGCGTATGTTCATGGTATTCGCTTGCAGTATTTGGAGTATTTTGGAAAATTCTTTACGGGGGGCGGACGTGCCTTTGACCCGTTCAAATCAAATGAAAATTATGTAGAGATCATCTCAGAAGAAAAGTTACAGGAGGATAATAATGGAAAATTGGATTAGTTTCTTTTACGAAAATGGTGGAATTGTTTTTGCAGCTTTAGGTGTAGCGACCGCAACGATTTGTGGTGGTATCGGATCAACGATCGGTGTTGGGATGACCAGTGAAGCAGCATCAGGCTTGATCTCAGAGCAGCCAGAGAAATTTGGGCAAGCGTTGATTTTGGAATTGCTTTCTAGTACCCAGGGGCTATACGGCTTTGTAATCTCCTTTATGATTTTTGGTCAGATCAGTGGTTCGATCTCATTCGATCGCGGGTTGTATTTGTTTATCGCTTCATTACCGATCGCGTTAACAGCAATTATCGCCGGTAAATGGCAAGGACGTGCCGCAAGTGCTGCGATGCAGATTTTAGCAAAAAAACCAGAACATGTGACCAAAGGAATTATCTTGGTAGCGATGATGGAAACGTATTGTATTTTAGGGTTCGTGATTTCCTTCTTGCTTGTCTTGAATTAAGAGGAGGGAAAAGTGAATGTCTGATATTACACGTTTAACTGACAAAATAACCGCTGATGCGGAAAAGAAATACCAGCTTCAAATCAAAGAAGCACAAAAAGAAAGTGAAAACCAAGAAAATTTAAAACGAGCACAGTTAGAAAAAGAGCTTAATGAACGGTTAGCTTTTTATGAAAAAGAAAAACGTGCTGCGATGTATTTGGAAATCTCAGATGTGCATATCCAATCAAGAAACAAGGTCTTGGCAGCAAAGCAGTCCGTCTTAGATGAGCTGTTTTCTGAGGCTCTGACCCGTTTGAACACGATGGATCAGGCAGCATTTTATACGTTTATCGCGAAAGGCTTGGCGAATGCACGGTTAACTGGTGAGGTCGAGTTGCTTTTAGGTGAGAAGTCCCGTCATTTTGTAGATGAGGAATTCCTTACTAAGTTGCAAGCATCGGTCCCAGAGGTTCAGCTGAAACTGGTAAATAAAACGATCCCTCGCAAGGGTGGCTTTTTGTTGCGACAAGAAGCAATTGAGTTGAATTTTACCTTTGATGCGCTACTAGAAGCCAACAAAGAAGAGTTAAGCAATACGTTACTGCAATTGATTTTTGAACAGTAAGCAGGTGCAAACAGATGAATGACATCAAATATAATACGTTGAATACGAGAATTCGGACGTATGAATCGCAATTATTCGATCGTAGTCGCTATGAGCGAATGCTCTCAGCTGCCAGCGCAGAGGAAATCTATGGGATGCTGCAAGAAACGGTTTATGGTGACTTCATCAATGAAGATGATCGTGTACACGATTTTGAACAAGTCCTGATGGCTGAGTTGAAACGGGTATACGAAACGATGTATCAGTTGACACCAGAAAAAGCGATCGTTGATTTCTTTGCTTTGAAATATGACTATCAAAATCTGAAAGTTTTAGTAAAAGCGGCGTATATGCAAGAAGATTTTTCGGCGTATCTCGTCCCAATCGGCACCCAGCCACTTTCCGTCCTTAAAGATCTGGTCAAGACCAGGAAAAGTACTCAGGTCGCGCAAGAAATGGTTGCCTGTGTGGAAGAAGTCTTTTCTTATATTGAGAACTATCATGAAGTCCAGTCCATCGATATCATCTTTGACAACCATTATTGGGAGCAATTATGGACGATCGGTAAAGAATACCAAGACGAGTTGCTGCAAAGCTTGATTCGCCGTCAAATCGATATCTTCAATATTTCAACAACGTTGCGCAGTTACGCGATGAAACGCAAGCGCGGCTTTATCAGCGCAGTTTTAGCCGACCATGGGAATTTACCTGCAAGTGAGTTGTTAGCAGAAATCACGACTTCTCTTGAGGCGTTTGTGGGATACTTGCAAGGAACCCCTTATAAAGAGCTGATCAATCATAGTTATGAAGAATTGGTAGAAAAGAAGACCTTGAATACCTTTGATATACGTAAAGACAATTTTCTAATGGCGAAGCTCAAAGAACAAAAAATCGTGCCTTTTGGGCCGTCAGCATTGGCAGGGTATCTGTATGCCAAGGAAATTGAAAGCAAGAATTTGCGTATTCTCTTGATTGGTAAAATCAATAAGGTGCCAGAAGAGATTTTAAGAAGTCGGGTGCGTGATAGTTATGCATAAAAAAATAGCAATGATGGGTGGTAAGAACTCGATCTTGCCTTTCAAAGGGCTGGGGATCGATATCTTTCCAGTCAGCGATTTGGATGAAGCCGCCCAACAATTAGAAGAGATAGCTGAAGCGTATGGTGTGATCTTTTTGACCGAGCGGTTGATTGAACAATTAGAACCGATCGTTCGTCGTTACGAAGAAGTACCGACACCAGCGATCATTCCGATTCCAAGTAGTACGGGTAGTTTAGGGATCGGCATGGCACGCATTCAGCAAAATGTGGAAAAAGCGGTAGGAATGAATATATTAGATTCATAACAGACAAGTCAGCCAGCTAGGAGGAATAAATGTGGCATTTGGCACAATTGAAAAAGTATCGGGACCACTGGTCACCGCCTCAGGATTAAGTGGCGCAAAAATCCACGAAATCTGCAAAGTCAGTGACAAGGGCCTTATCGGTGAGATCATTGAGATCAAAAAAGGGCTGGTTTCGATCCAAGTATACGAAGAAACAGCGGGGATCGGACCAGGCGAGCCCGTAGAAACGACAGGCGCACCATTGTCTGTCGAACTAGCACCAGGTTTGTTGACTCAGATGTTTGATGGGATCCAACGACCATTAGATACATTTATGTCGCAAACAGAGAGTGATTTTTTGGAGCGGGGTGTCACCATCGATCCACTGAATCGCCAAAAGAAATGGACCTTCGTCCCACAAGTACAAGTCGGCGATACTGTACAAGCCGGTGATATTTTAGGTTCAGTACAAGAAACTTCGGTGATCGAGCATAAGATCATGGTGCCACCAAACTATGAAGGAACCGTCAAAGAAATCATGGTGGGAAATTTTGCGATTACTGAAGTGATCTGTGTTTTAGAAACCATCGATGGTGAAAAATCCTTGACGATGGTTCAGAAATGGCCAGTGCGTCAACCGCGGCCAGTTACTGCTAAATTAAATCCAGGCGAACCGCTAGTCACTGGACAGCGAGTCATCGACACCTATTTTCCAGTGGCAAAAGGCGGCTCAGCTGCTGTTCCTGGACCTTTTGGTGCTGGAAAAACAGTCGTTCAGCATCAGATCGCTAAATGGTCAGATGTGGATATCGTGGTCTATGTCGGTTGCGGTGAGCGGGGCAACGAAATGCGGGATGTCATGAACGAATTTCCTGAGTTGATCGATCCGAATACCGGCAAGTCGATCATGGAACGAACGGTATTGATCGCCAATACGTCGAATATGCCAGTTGCTGCTCGGGAAGCCTCGATCTATACAGGAATCACGATCGCGGAATATTACCGTGACATGGGCTATAGTGTTGCCATCATGGCAGATTCAACTTCTCGTTGGGCAGAAGCACTGCGGGAAATGAGTGGGCGCTTGCAAGAGATCCCAGGAGATGAAGGCTATCCGGCTTACCTTGGAAGTCGAATTGCGGAATACTATGAGCGAGCAGGGCGTTTCCATTCATTAGGCACGCAACCTCGGGAAGGAAGCATTACCGCAATTGGTGCGGTTTCACCTGCTGGAGGAGACATCTCAGAACCGGTCACTCAAAATACCTTGCGAATCGTGAAAGTCTTTTGGGCATTGGATAGCATGTTGGCGCAAAAGCGGCATTTTCCATCCATCAACTGGATGAATTCCTATTCCCTTTATGAGGATCAAATCAATTCTTATTTGGATCAATTATTAGGTGATCGCTGGTCGGAGCTAGTCAATGAATCCATGGCGATTCTCCAAGAGGAAAGCAGATTAGAAGAAATCGTTCAGCTGGTAGGGATGGACTCTCTTTCCCAGAAAGACCGCTTGACGATGATGACTGCTCGTTCTTTAAGACAAGACTACTTGCAGCAAAACGCCTTCGATGACGTTGATACGTACACTTCCCGCAACAAGCAGTTCAAGATGCTGGAAAACATTCTCTACTTTAATGAACAAGCACAGCGTGCATTGCAGCTAGGTGCTTACTTAGATGAGATCACCAAAGGAACGGTTGATCTGCGTGAGCGCATCGCCCGCAGCAAATACATTCCTGAAGAAGAATTGACTCGCTTGGATACGATCAAGCATGACATCAAAGAAATGTTACAACGAATCATTGAAACTGGAGGTGTTCATTGATGTTAAAAGAATATCGTACAGTTTCCGAAATTGCTGGCCCCTTAATGGTGGTCGAAAATGTTCGAGGCGTGAAATTCGACGAACTCGTTGAGGTCCGCATGGACACAGGCGAGATCCGTCAAGGACAAGTACTGGAAGTCAGTGATGACAATGCTGTTGTCCAAGTCTTTGAAGGTACCAGTAATTTGAGTGCAGAAGAAAGCAAAGCAAGGTTTCTAGGGACTGGTTTGACGCTAGGAGTTTCTCTAGATATGATGGGTCGGGTGTTTGACGGTTTAGGAAAACCAAAAGATAATGGCCCGAGAATCTTGCCAGAAAAACGCATCGATGTAAACGGTGAAGCCATCAATCCGATGGCGCGGGACTTCCCAGATGAATTTATCCAAACGGGGATCTCAACGATCGATCATTTAAATACATTAGTTCGTGGACAAAAACTACCAATTTTTTCTGCGTCTGGTTTGCCTCATAAAGAGATCGCTGCTCAAATCGCACGACAAGCAACAGTACCTAGCCAAGAAGGCAATTTCGCGATCGTCTTCGCAGCAATTGGGATCCCTTTTGAAGAAGCTGAATTTTTCGTGGATGAATTCCGCAAAACCGGTGCGTTAGATCGTTCTGTTTTGTTTATGAACCTTGCCAATGATCCAGCAATCGAACGGATCGCTACACCTAAGATGGCATTGACCGCAGCAGAGTATTTGGCTTTTGAAAAAGGCATGCACGTCTTAGTGATCATGACCGATATGACGAATTACTGTGAAGCGTTGCGAGAAATCTCCGCTGCCCGCCGAGAAGTTCCAGGACGTCGCGGCTATCCAGGGTATCTATACACCAATTTAGCGACGCTGTATGAACGGGCAGGACGTTTGATGGGCAAAGAAGGATCGGTCACACAAATACCGATCTTAACGATGCCAGATGGCGATAAAACCCACCCGATTCCTGATTTGACCGGCTATATCACGGAAGGACAAATTATTTTGTCGCGGGACCTTTACAAGCGCAATATCAACCCGCCAGTGGATATTTTACCAAGTCTTTCACGGTTGAAGGACAAAGGAACGGGAGAAGGTAAGACCCGTGCCGATCATGCGGCAACGATGAATCAAATCTATGCCGCCTATTCCGATGGAAAAGCTGCCAAAGAGCTATCGATCGTTTTAGGCGAGTCTGCCTTATCTGATCTTGATAAAAAGTACGCACGCTTTGCTGATCTTTTTGAAAAAGAGTACGTCAATCAAGGATTTGAAACCAATCGGACGATTGAAGAAACGTTAGATTTAGGCTGGAAGCTATTAGCTACCTTGCCAAAACAAGAGTTGAGCCGTATCAAAGAAGAATTTATCGACGCCTATTACCCAACGGACGAGGATGTGAGTTCTTAATGGCGATCTTAAATGTCAATCCGACACGGATGGAACTAAGTCGTTTGAAAAAGCGGCTGACGACGGCAACCCGTGGTCACAAATTATTGAAAGACAAGCAAGATGAGCTAGTACGTCAGTTCATTCAGCTAGTAAAGAAAAACCAGGAACTTCGTAAAAAGATGGAGACCGCATTGCAAGCAGGAATGGAAGAGTATGTGCTGGCTTCTAGTAGTATTCCCGATGTCGTTTTGCAAGAAGCCTTTATGATCCCTTTAAATAAAGTGACCTTAGATGTGCAAAGCCGAACCATCATGAATATGGATGTGCCAGTGTTGAACCCTGTTTACGAAGAAGAAAGCTCGGATGATGATTTTTCCTACGGTTTTGTGAGTACCACCAGTGAGCTGGATCTCTCGTTGTCCCATCTGGATCAAATGCTGCCAGTGATGCTGCAGTTGGCCGAGATCGAGAAAACCTGTCAACTGATGGCCAATGAGATCGAACGGACGAGACGAAGAGTCAATGCGTTAGAGTATATGACGATTCCCAAGCTGACAGAAACCATTCAATACATCGAAAGCAATCTGGCAGAAGACGAACGAGCAACATTGACTCGCTTGATGAAGGTAACGGACATCATTGCAGAAAATGAAGCGAAGTAAGGCTTTTGCAAGCAGTGTGATTACAGCAAAAGGCACGTAGAAAGGAGGATTCTTTCTACGTGCCTTTTTTGCTTGTTAAGAGCGTAAGAGCAGTTGGTCATCTTTCAACTCAGCACCACTATTTTGATGGAACATTTCCATCAATTCAGGGACCGTCAAATGCTGCTTTTGCTCACCGGCAATGTCTACGACGATCTTGCCTTGATGAAGCATGATCAGGCGATTGCCATAACGAATGGCATCTTCCATGTCATGAGTGACCATGAAAGCCGTCAACTGTTGGGACCGAATCAACTGATCGGTCAATGCCATGACCGTCAATGAGGTTTTAGGATCAAGGGCCGCGGTATGTTCATCTAATAAAATCAATTTAGGCTGCTGCAACGTTGCCATCAAGAGGGTGATGGCTTGCCGCTGTCCGCCTGATAGCAAACCGATCTCAGCAGAAAGGCGATTTTCTAAGCCTAAGTTTAGGCTGGCTAACTTCTCTTGGAAAAACGCGCGGTTTTTCGCTTTGACGCCTGTTGCAAATCCGCGGACTTGGCCGCGTTTGTAAGCCAATGCTAAATTTTCTTCAACGGTCAAACGAACCGCGGTCCCCATACGTGGATCTTGAAAGACCCGACTAATATCTTTTGACCGTTTGGTCACGGATAAACGAGTAATGTCTTTCCCATCTAAGGTGATTTTTCCTTGTTCTGTTGGGATCGTTCCTGCGATACTGTTTAAGAGGGTCGATTTTCCAGCACCATTCCCACCGATGATCGTAATAAAGTCACCGGTATTCATCGTCAGGTCAATGCCTCGCAAGACATGGTTTTCATTGATCGTTCCTTTTTCAAAGGTTTGGTGTAGATTCTCGATTGTTAAGACTGAAGTCATTAGGATTGGCCTCCTTTGGTTTTTGGCAGCATCTTTTTAAGTCCTAGTTTTGAACGAAGCTGCGGTAAGGAGAGGCAGATGACTAAGACGATTGCAGATGCCAATTTGATATCGTTGGCCTCGACATTGAATTCGAATACGACGGCCAAGATAAAGCGATAAACGATTGCCCCGATCACGATGGTGATCAATCGCAAAAGCAAAGATTTATTGGCAAATAAAACTTCTGCAATAATGATCGATGCTAAACCGATCACGATCGTACCGATCCCTGAGTTCAAATCAGCGAAGCCATTGTTTTGGGCTAAGAGGGCACCAGAGAGGGCGATACAGCCATTAGAGATCATATAGCCGATAATCTTCATGTTATCAGTGTTGATGCCGTTGGCCTCGCTCATAGCTAAATTGTCGCCCGTCGCTCGCAATGCTAAGCCGATCTCTGTACGGAAAAAGAGGAACAGGCACAAAATGACGATTGCCGCGAAGAGAAAGCCTGCAAGAATCACGGCATTGTTTTTGGTCAGTCCCATGGCTTGAAATTGGGTGAAGACCGTGTCTTGCCCCAGCAAGGCGATGTTGGGAGCACCCATCACACGATTTGTGATGGAATACAGGCCAGTCATCGTGATGATCCCCGCCAATAAGGCAGGGATTTTTAGTTTTGTGTGCAGCAGACCAGATACTAAGCCGGCTACCATGCCGCCGCCAAAGCCCATCAGACTCGCTAAAATAGGCGAGAGACCATTCGTAATACTGATTGCTGCGATCCCAGCGCCTAAGGGGAAACTCCCTTCTGCAGTTAAATCAGCGATATCTAAAATACGAAAGGTTAAAAATACACCAATCGCCAGCAATGCCCAAAGGATCCCTTGAGAGGTGGCAGATTGTAGTAAGAGCAAGAATGTGTCGACTAAATTCATATGATTTCCTCAAATCTAAGTTAGTATGGTTATTCTGGTGCAGTGATGCTGGCTGGATCAATCCCTAAAGCAGCAGCCATCTCTTCATTGACGACTAACTCTAAATTATCTGCTGTTTCAACGGGCGTCGTTGCTGGCTCTGCATCGCCATCCAAAATTTTCGCTGCTAGTTTCCCTGTTTGAATGCCAAGGGATTTATAATCAATACCGTAAGTTGCTAGGGCACCATCATCGACTTGTTCTACGGAACCAGCGACGATCGGTGTTTTGGTTTCTTTGGCCACTTCGCCGACGATTGCAGCAGCAGAGGCAAAGGTATTATCTGTTGGAACATAAATGCCGTCAACATCTTTTGCAAGGCTGGTGGTTACTTGTTGCACATCATTGGTTGTATTGGCGGTCAATACTTTTACATCAACGCCCGCAGCTTTTAAGGCTTCTTCTGCCAAGTCAGCTTGGATTTTTGAATTGGCTTCACCTGCGTTATACATAATGCCGATCGTTTTAGCATCAGGCACGATGCTTAACAGCAAGTTGATCTGTTGCTCAATCGGCACCATGTCTGAAGTACCGGTGATGTTGCGACCAGGTTCTTCATTTGAATCGGCCAATTTCGCTCCAACTAAATCAGTGACTGCGGTAACTACGATTGGTGTATCGGTGGTTTCATTTGCTAAAGATACAGCAGCAGGGGTGGCAATGCCTAATAAAAGATCTGGTGAGGCATTCACTAGGCGTTCGCTCATACTTTTTAAATTGTCTTGACTGTTTTGCGCATTTTGGTATTCAATCGTTAGGTTTTCACCTTCCGTGTAGCCCGCTTCTGCTAAGCCTTCTTTGAACCCTTCATAGGCTGCATTCAAGGAGCCATGTTCGACCAATTGTAAGACACCGACTGTTTTTGTTCCGTCGTTTTCTTCCGAAGTGTTGCTTGATTCTCCGCAAGCTGCCAATGCCAGTAGGGAAGCTGTCAGTAACCCAGTCGTGATCCATTTTTTCATTTTCATTGTAATTCCTCCTATGATCGTCTCTTTTTTTATGGGGGTTTACCTGAACAAAAAAATCCATTCAGACAATCGTCTAAATGGATTCGATCCTATACCAAGCGTAAACGTATATTGGCAACCATTTAGAAGATTTTCTACATGGCTGCAAGTTCAAGTTAAAATGCTTTAGCCATCATAGATACAAACAAAACTCGTTTTTGGTTTGCATCCATAATGTGATATGAATACAAACTATCTAAAGTAGCTAAAGTAAAAGGTATTCAGTTGTGGGGATACGGTCGTGTTTAACATAAAAAGTTCCTCCAAACTTGAATTGATTTTAGTATAGACAAAAAAAAGCGGACTGTCAAATGTTTTTCCTGAATTATCTGAAAATTTTTGAATAACATGCAGAAAATGTTTGGAAAACAAGTTTCGTTTCAATCATTTTCAAAGAAAGAAAAAAACTTTGTTCCTTCAAGCTTTTTAGCTAAAAAAGAAGCAAAGTTTTTTTCAGGGTCATTCGTTTTCTTCTTTATAATAACGAATGGTATTTTTGATTTCACGAATACTATAAAGCAGATCATCTTCGAAGGATTGATCTTGATCGATATCGATCGTCTCATTGAACATCGCTTCGTATTCAGCGATCGTTAGCTTTTGACGGTCATCGAGCAACGCTTGGTGTGCCGCTTGCGCCAACTGTTTTTCATAGCCGGGTACCAACAAGCCGCTGAAAAATTCAGCAACCGCTCCTGATCCGTAGCTAAATAATCCGATTCGATCATTTGCTTGCAGGCTAGAGGAATTTTCCAATAAAGAGATCAGGCCCAGATACAGTGAACCAGTATACAAGTTGCCGGTACGACGGCTGTAAACGATCGATTCTTCATAGCGAGCCATCAGGCGTTTTTGTTCTGTTTCATCTTCTTCGGCAAAAACAGCCAACAAGGCTTTTTTACCCATTTTTGTATAAGGGATATGGAAGCTCAAAGCCGCATAATCTTTTGCTGTCCGCTGATTTTTTTCGCAATGGGCTTGCCAAACTTGTTTGAAAGAATCGATATAAACGGCATTTGACAAATGACCATCTACCATTGGATATTGATGTCCTACTGGACGCCAAAAATCATAAATATCTTGCGTCAACATCAAATTATCATTTTCAAGCTGCAAAATTGCTGGATCCGCCGAGATCAACATAGCAACAGCTCCCACACCTTGAGTGGGCTCGCCACCAGAAGCTAAGCCATAACGGGCGATATCTGAAGCCACGACCAAAACTTTGCTTTGTGGATTGGCTTGTACATGGGCTTTGGCAAATTGTAAGCCCGCCGTTGCGCCGTAACACGCCTCTTTGATTTCAAAGGACCGTGCAAATGGCTGGATACCTAATAGGCGATGCAAAACCACTGCCGAAGCTTTTGATTCATCGATGCCAGATTCTGTTCCGACGATCACCATATCAATTGCTTGTAAATCTTCTTTCGTAAGGATATCTTTTGCCGCGTGCATGGCAAAGGTGACGATATCTTGTGTTTTTTTATTGACCGCCATTTGATCTTGACCGATCCCGATCGTAAATTTATTCGGGTCTACCTCTCGCGCGTGAGCTAGATCAACCATATCTATAAAATAGGGGGGGACAAAAAAATTTATTTTATCAATACCAACGTTCATTCCGTCGCTCCTTTATGTTCTACATACTTAGTAGGCTACACGTTCTAAGGTATCATATTTTTTGAAAAAAATGAAAAAGAATTGATTAGAATTTAAACTTTATTAAAGAAAGTAGAAAAGGGTGCGACAACCGAATGTGGGGTATTCTTTTTTGGAGGATTTAATGATATATTTCAAGAGGAGGTGACGTACGTGGAAGAAGTTGTCATTATCGACGCACTAAGAACGCCAATTGGCAAATACCATGGGTCATTAAAAGAATATACAGCGGTAGAATTAGGAACAGTCGCTGCAAAAGCCTTGTTGGCAAGAAACCAACAAGCAAAAGAACATATCGCACAAGTGATTATCGGAAATGTGCTACAAGCAGGCAGTGGTCAAAATCCAGGACGCCAAGTTTCCTTGCAAAGTGGGCTTTCCTCAGATATTCCAGCCTCAACGATCAACGAAGTATGTGGTTCGGGAATGAAAGCGATTCTAATGGGGATGGAGCAAATTCAATTGAACAAGGCATCCGTCGTATTGACTGGTGGGATTGAAAGTATGACGAATGCGCCGCTCTTTAGTTATTATAACAAGGCGGAAGATCAGTATTCAGCTCCGGTGTCAACAATGATGCATGACGGATTAACAGATGCATTCAGTAGCAAGCCAATGGGACTGACGGCTGAGACGGTAGCAGAAAGATACGGGATCACTCGCAAAGAGCAAGATGAGTTTGCCTACCACTCACAAATGAAAGCTGCCAAAGCGCAAGCAGCAAAGAAATTTGATCAAGAGATCGTGCCGTTGACTGAAAAATCAGGAACCGTTTTACAGGACGAAGGCATTCGCGCCGCTACGACAGTCGAAAAATTAGCTGAATTAAAAACAGTTTTCAAAAAAGACGGTACGGTGACTGCTGGGAACGCCTCAACCATCAATGATGGGGCGGCCATGGTCTTGATCGCGTCAAAAAGCTATTGTGAAGAGCATCAGATTCCTTATCTGGCAGTGATCAAAGAGATCGTCGAAGTCGGTTTCGCCCCAGAGATCATGGGAATCTCACCAATCAAAGCAATCGATACGTTACTGAAAAAGCAAGCACTGACGATTGAAGATATCGGTATTTTTGAGATCAATGAAGCCTTTGCAGCTTCTTCGATCGTAGTAGAACGTGAACTTGGTTTGGATCCGAAGAAAGTCAACCGTTACGGCGGGGGCATTTCACTGGGACATGCCATTGGAGCGACTGGCGCGCGGATCGCAACGACCGTCGCTTATCAGCTAAAAGACACCCAAGAGCGCTATGGAATCGCCTCTTTGTGTGTCGGTGGCGGATTAGGGCTAGCGATGCTGTTAGAAAATCCTTCGGCGACAGCAAGTCAAACGAATTTTGATGAAGAGTCGGCATCAGAAAAAACAGAAAAAAAAAAGTTTTACGCCCTCGCGCCTAATGAACGATTAGCCTTTCTTGAAGCACAAGGAGCGATCACAGCAGCAGAATCCTTGGTTTTTCAAGAAATGACGCTAAACAAGGAAACTGCTAATCACTTGATCGAAAACCAAATCAGTGAAGTAGAGATCCCGTTAGGCGTAGGGCTGAACCTGCAGGTGAATGGCAAAGCATACAATGTCCCATTAGCCACAGAAGAACCCTCGGTGATCGCAGCGATGAGCAATGGAGCAAAAATGGCTGGGCCCATTACAACGATCAGTCAAGAACGTTTGCTTCGAGGCCAGATCGTCTTTATGGATGTTCAGGATCCGGAAGCGATTTTGGCAAAAGTTGAATCCGAGCAAGCAACGATCTTTGCAGTGGCGAATGAGACGTATCCTTCCATCGTGAAACGCGGCGGTGGATTGCGAAGAGTGATCGGTCGGAACTTCTCGCCAGCAGAATCTGACTTAGCAACCGCTTATGTGTCGATCGATTTAATGGTTGATGTCAAAGATGCGATGGGCGCCAATATCATCAATTCGATTTTAGAAGGAGTGGCAAAGCTTTTTCGCAAATGGTTCCCAGAAGAAGAAATTCTCTTTAGTATTTTAAGCAATCTCGCTACGGAATCGTTAGTAACAGCCACTTGCTCGGTGCCTTTTGACAAATTGAGCAAGACCGGAAATGGCAGACAAGTTGCCGAAAAAATTGTTCATGCAGCTGATTTTGCCAAGATCGATCCATATCGTGCCGCAACCCATAACAAAGGGATCATGAATGGGGTTGAAGCGCTGATTTTGGCTACCGGAAACGACACTCGCGCCGTTTCTGCCGCTTGTCATGGCTATGCTGCCCGTAATGGCCGCATGCAAGGGTTGACTTCCTGGACCATCATAGAAGACCGTTTGATTGGTAGTATCACACTGCCGTTGGCGATCGCCACAGTCGGGGGTGCCACAAAAATATTGCCAAAAGCCCAAGCTGCGTTGGCATTGACTGGTGTTGAAACGGCGAGTGAGTTAGCTTCGCTGGCGGCAAGTGTCGGGTTGGTTCAGAATCTGGCAGCGTTGCGAGCATTGGTTTCAGAAGGTATCCAGCAAGGCCATATGAGCATGCAAGCCCGTTCATTAGCCATTTCAGTAGGAGCAAAAGGATCCGAGATTGAACAGCTGGCAGCTAAGCTGCGAGCTGCGACTCAAATGAACCAAGAGCAAGCCCGTAAATTTTTAACCGAAATACGCAATTAAAAAAGGTTCTCTAGACATTTGTCTAGAGAACCTTTTGTTTATCGTTTCGAAATCGCCGTGTGGGCATACGCCTCGATCAATGGAATGACTTCTAATTTTACTTTGTATTTGCGCTCTAGCGCAGTTTCGATGGTAAAAGTATCACTTTCTGTTTCAGAAATCGTTGCTAGAACACGATCTTCTTTCGGGGAAGCTTCGATCACGATCGTTTCTCCTGAAGATTGTTTGGCAGAAAATTTAGGGAATGCTGCGATTTTTTCAGCAAATGCTGAAAAAGTCATTGTGTTGTCAGCAGTATCAGCCATTGTTTCAGTTGCTTTTTCTACTTCTTTAGTTGATGCAGAGGTAGTCGGTGCAGCCGCTTCAGCTGGTGCTGATTCTTCCTTCACTTTCGCTGGTTCTTTTGCAGGAGCGGGTGCCGTACTTTCTTGCGGATTGGTCGGCAACCAGTAAGCAGCGATCTCATCGACTAAGTTATCGCTGAAACGATCAAGCAAACCAGCTTCTAAGCGTTGGATTCGTTTCACGACGATCTTGAAGTTCTCATCTAAAGGAACAGCGATTTTTTGTTCTTTTGGCGTTTCCTTCAACAATTCAATCAATAATTCCTCTTGGTTTTTAGGATTGATATACACAGTCGTCGGAAGGTCAAACTTATCTGCTGTTTTGCGCTCGATCGCTGTAAACAACTGTTGTCGAGCTGTTTCATAAGACGGGCGGAATTGTTGTTTCAATTTTGCTAATTGTTTCTTTTTCATAATCTTCTCCTCTCGATCACTATCGATTATAAGGAAAATTTGCAGAAAAGAACAGTGATTCTCATGAAAAAATACAAAAAAATTTATATACTTCCTGAAAAAACACCAACGCTGCTAAAAAAGCGGCGCTGGTGTTTCTACTAGATCATTGATTTGATGGTACTTGGGCATCAGGACCAAAAGGTCATTTTCTCCAGTTGCGACTAAGTAGTTTTCCCAAAGAAAAAAGCGTGGTTCCCCAGTAAGTTTCTCGGTCAGCATCTGCTGATAGTCGCTGGTCGTCCATTGACGTGCTGGAAAGTGTTGGACTTTGTCTGGCCAAATGAGAAAAACAAAATCAGCATGTAAGGCTTTTTGAACAGCAGGGGAGAGATGATTCAAATCAGTTTTTTTCATAGGCTTCTCCTTTATAGAGAGTGAAATTAAAACCCTGTCGTATCTGGATTGGTCGCTTTCCCAACCACACCATCTAATTGATCGATCTTTTTCATGTCCTCTTCAGATAGCTCAAAATCAAAGACGTGAATGTTTTCTTCGATCCGACTTGGTGTGACTGATTTTGGTAATGGCAAGAAACCATGTTGTAAAGACCAGCGTAATGCAACTTGAGCGATTGATTTTTGATGCTTTTCAGCTAATGCTTTCATTTCTGGTACATCAAAGATCTTCCCAGTACCTAATGGGCTGTATGCTTCAAGCAATACATCGTGTTCTTGGCAATAAGTCACGACTTCTTCTTGTAACTCGCCAGGTGCAAGGAAAATTTGATTGACCATTGGGAAGATAGTCGCTGTTTTTTTCAATTCTTCAAAATGATGTGGTAAGAAGTTGCTGACGCCGATCGCTTTGATTTTGCCTGCTTGATACAACTCTTCAAAAGCACGCCATGTTTCTGCGTTCGCTGTTTGCCAATTGTCGCGAAAAGCCACTGGATTTGGCCAATGGATCAAGAAAAGATCGATATAGTCTGTTTGTAATTTTTCTAAAGATTCTTCAAAAGAGGACATCACAAGATCATAAGAATGGTTCGCATTCCATAATTTTGTAGTCAAGAAAAGTTCTTCGCGGGGAATGCCGCTTTCTTTGATCGCTTGACCAACACTGGCTTCATTTTTATAGCCTTGTGCTGTATCAATATGGCGGTAACCTACTTCTAGTGCTTTTTTGACTGATGCTACGGCAACGTCGCCGTCTGGTGTTTGCCATGTGCCAAAGCCTAGCTCAGGGATGGTCACATTGTTTGATAACGTATAGCTGTTCATGTTCATTCCTCCGTTTTCTGTGATACTTCTAGTTTAGCAGACGAGGCAGGAATTTCCAATGATTGCACCTTTTAAAAAGAAAGCGAATGTTGAAGGAAAATGCCGATTCGCTCTTGTCAGTTCGCCTATTTATTTTGTACACTAGACAAATGGATAAGGAGCGTAACCAATGGATATTTATTTGAAACATGCGATTTTACACATTGTGGACCGTCAAACAGGCGATCCAGTTTTTTCTCAAGTTGAACTTGATTTAACAACGGAATACATTCGTGATTATTTGACGAAGAAAATACAGAAACTTGCTACACCGCAAACCAAAACAGGTCGTTTACTCGAAACTTCAACGATCGCTCAATTGGTCAAACAAGCGCCAGACGACTTTATCGCAGCCAGTGAAGCGATCGTGCAACGCTGGTATGAAGCGTACAAGGAAAGTGAAGATGCGCCAAGTGCGGATGCGTTTGTCGTCTTATATGAATTAGATACAAGAATGCAGCTGGCTTTTTTGAAGGTCAATTATCAAGATGGCTATACGCATTTTATTGATAATGGGGAGGCTGGGATCGAAAATAATTTGATTTTGCATCGTGCCTTACTAGCAGGTAAAACCCAAAAGGCAGATGAAGGGATCACGATCGATGTGGAGAGCTTAGACTTTGAACTGATTGAAAAGAAATATAGCTTTTCAGGTGAAAAATACGCCTACTTTTCAACAAAAGTCATTGATGCCGAACCGATCCCATCTTTAGAAGAAAATGTCAAAGTCATCAAAAAAGTAGCCGAAAAAATTGGTCAGAAATTTGAAACACCCACCTATAACGTTGTTGCCGATTTGAAAGAAGCGGTCTACGATACGATCGAAGAGTCTGGTCATATCGATGTGAGTGAAGTGGCGCAAAAAGTCTTTAAAGACAATATTACTGCTCAGCTTTCATTTCAAGAAGAAGTGGTTGAAAAAGGATTCGTCAATCAAGCACCGATGATGCGGGATGTTCGTGAGATCTCGGAGAAAAAATTTGGTAAGCAAAAACTAAAATTATCGAATGGAATCGAATTGATCGTTCCTTTGGATGTTTACCGAGATCCGAATTTGATCGAATTTATCAATAACCCCGATGGCACGATTTCCGTAACGATCAAAAATGTAGAAGAAGTGATTAATCGGATGTAACAAGAGCTGTTTCTAAGCAGACGATGGCAAAACAAGTACAAAAAAGCGGCTCTTTGTCAATAATGAAAATGGGGCTGAAGAATCAATTCTGATTCATCAGGCCCATAAATTATAGAGCACAAAAAGCAGGGCGTCCTCATTTAGAAAGAGGACGCCCTGCTTTTTTACAGACGCTTGCTTGATAGCAGCAATTATTGAGGGGTCAACTTTTCAAGAGCCCCTTGAGGAACGTCTTCTTCAGAAACTTCTTCCCAGCTTATAACGCCTTTGTTTGGATTGACCAATAGTTTCAAATAGGCGCCTTCTTTCAAAGGAGCGGAACGGTGTTCATTCATTTTGACCGTTTTGACGTCACCAGAGGCGCTGTAGGCTGTTTGTGTATAACGATAGATGTTTTCAACAACCCCCTCGTCACTGACTTCGGTATCGTGTTCCCCCGCATCGTTGATAACTGTATAGTAGTCACTTCCACCATAGTAATAGTCATAAGTAAGGAAGCAGCCGCCAAGAAAAATTGCTGTAAAAACCAGCGCTGCAATGATTTTCTTCACATTTCTCACCTCATCTTCTATTATTCATAAAAACCAGGCTTGCGTCCAATGGATCACAAAAAGCAAAGAAATTCTTAGGGATTAGCTGCCGAGACCTCTTGCTTGACTTTGACTAATTTTGACCTATAATAAGGGTAGATTTAAACTTACAAAAAATAAGTTAATCCTTATCTCTTTGGAAGCGTAAATCGCAAAAATATGATTCGAGTCAACCAACGACTCAACTTTCTCTAGGAGGGAAACAATATGGCAAAACAACATTATGATCGTAGCAAACCCCATGTCAACATCGGAACGATTGGACACGTCGACCATGGGAAAACCACCTTGACTGCTGCAATTACCACAGTTCTTGGGAAAAAAGGGCTTGCCAATCCGCAAGATTACGCAAGTATCGACGCGGCTCCTGAGGAACGCGAACGTGGTATCACAATCAATACTGCTCATGTGGAATATGAAACGGAAAAACGGCACTATGCCCATATCGATGCACCGGGACACGCGGATTATGTGAAAAATATGATTACAGGGGCTGCTCAAATGGACGGCGCAATCTTGGTCGTATCAGCGACAGATGGCCCAATGCCACAAACACGGGAGCATATTTTGCTTTCTCGTCAAGTGGGTGTGAAACATTTGATCGTCTTTTTGAATAAGACGGACCTTGTCGATGATGACGAGTTGATCGATTTAGTTGAAATGGAAGTCAGAGAATTGCTGACTGAATATGATTTTCCTGGCGACGACATTCCTGTGATCAAGGGCTCTGCGTTAAAAGCCTTGGAAGGGGACCCAGATGCTGAAGCAGCGATCTTAACGCTGATGGATACAGTAGATGAATATATCCCAACGCCTGAACGAGATACTGACAAACCATTGTTGTTACCGATCGAAGATGTCTTTTCGATCACAGGACGGGGAACCGTTGCTTCTGGTCGGATCGATCGCGGCATGGTAAAAGTCGGGGATGAAGTAGAAATCGTCGGAATCAAACCTGAAACACAAAAAGCAGTCGTGACAGGGGTAGAAATGTTCCGCAAAACGATGGACTTCGGAGAAGCTGGCGATAACGTAGGGGTATTGTTACGGGGCATCACCCGTGATGAAATTGAACGTGGCCAAGTGTTAGCAAAACCAGGTTCTATCACACCGCATACGAAATTCCAAGCGGAAGTCTATGTGTTGACAAAAGAAGAAGGCGGTCGCCATACCCCATTCTTTAATAACTATCGCCCACAATTTTACTTCCGTACAACGGACGTAACTGGGAATATCGTTTTACCAGAAGGAACGGAAATGGTGATGCCTGGTGACAACGTAACGATCGATGTGGAATTGATCCATCCGATCGCTGTAGAAAATGGAACGACCTTCTCGATTCGTGAAGGTGGACGAACAGTCGGTTCTGGTATTGTTACCACGATCGAAAAATAATGATGAGTGAAACAGTGCTTCCTTTTGAAGAAGCGCTGTTTCCTTTTTCTTGTCGAAAGATCGCCAATCCCTCGGTCAGCTTAGGATTGCTTGTTTTTTTCTAAATAATCTTGTGATTTTATTAAGGATTTTTTAGGAGAGAAAAAATTCTAGTCAGCCCGTTCATTTCATAGTACGATAGATTCTGACTTAGAAAAGATGGGATGTATTTGATGAGAAAAATTCGACGTTTCCTAGGATTTATACTGAAGCTGGCCCTCGTGCTGCTGCTGATCGGGGCAGGGGTTTGGGTCTATCGAAACTACACGGCATTGAAAGCTGTCTATGCGTATGAAGAAGCAATCGCGCAACAGACGCAAGCCCACGACATCTCTGAATATCAGTCATTAGCCATGAGCATCATGCTGACGGAGTCAAAAGGACAAGGCAACGACCCGATGCAAAGTTCTGAAAGTGTTTATGGAAAACAAAATCAGTTCGATACGCCAGAACAAAGCATCGAACAAGGTGTTTCCTATTTAGCCGAGTTGATTGAAAAAGCCGAGCAAATGAACTGTGATCTTTGGACCGCCGTACAGGCGTATAATTTTGGTACAGATTATATTGATTATGTCGCTGCCCGAGGGGGAGTGAACACCTTAGAGCTAGCAGAAACATATTCCAGAGAGGTTTTATCTCCATTGTTAGGCAATGATACGGAACAAACCTATCGTTACTGGGGCATCCAATCCGTTTTTTATAATGGTGGTCACCTGTATCATAACGGCGGCAATTTATTCTACGCTGATTTAATAAAAATGAATCAATGGAAGATCAATGTTACGGCGCGTTTCTTTTCATAAGCGTTGGAAAATAAGTGAAACAAAAAAGCTTGAAATACAAATAAAATATGGTAAAATCATTATGAGTGATTCTGTCTAATTATTCTTCGCACTGATATCTATTAGTGCGTTTTTTTACCTAGTAAACCGATGAATACTTACCAAATGGAGGTGAGTGGATGGCACGAATTCCTCAAACGGTCATTGACGACATTCGCGAACGTAGCAATATCGTCGATATCGTGGGACAGTATGTCCAGTTAAAGAAGTCTGGAAAAAATTATTTTGGTTTGTGTCCGTTCCATAATGAAAAATCACCTTCTTTTTCCGTTGCAGAGGACAAACAAATTTTTCATTGCTTTGGTTGTGGTCGTGGTGGAAATGTGTATGGTTTCTTACAGGAGCTTGAAGGGATCAGTTTTCCAGAAGCAGTCGTCAAAGTAGCAGAAATGAACGATATTCCTCTTGATCCGCAATATCAGCAGTCTGAAGGCATCAATGAAGCGACCTCACAAACGAGTCAATTGATTGCGTTACATGAAAAAGCCGCCGAAGTCTATCATCACATGTTGGTGAATACAGCTGCTGGACAAGAAGCGCTTGACTATTTATTAGATCGTGGATTGACGATGGCACTGATCGAAGAGTTCAATATTGGCTTTGCACCGAATGAACGCTCGTTTTTGGAGAAAGTTTTTTTGAATGAAAAAGCCAAAGCAGAGTTTTTTCCTGATACAGGACTCTTTGTTCAGCGCAACGATGGCTCACTGGCGGATCGCTTTTACCAGCGAATCATGTTTCCGATCCGCAATCCTCAGGGGAAAACGATTGGTTTTTCTGGTCGGTGGTTAGCAAGCGAAAAAGTCGGTGATCAAGACCAACCAAAATATTTAAATAGTCCTGAAACGATTCTTTTCAATAAACGCGAGGTTCTTTTCAACTTTGACAAAGCGCGACGAGCGATGCGTAAAGATGGCCAAGTGTATTTATTTGAAGGATTTATGGACGTGATCGCCGCTTGGCAAGCAGGGATCGAAAATGGGATCGCCTCGATGGGGACCAGCCTGACCAATCAGCAGATCGCTCACATCGAGCGAGTGGCACAAGAAGTGATTCTTTGTTACGATGGAGATAGTGCAGGGGTTGAAGCCACGAACCGTGGGATCGATCTTTTGCAAAACAATAGCCGCTTGAAATTATCTGTGGTTCGAGTGCCGGAACGGATGGACCCAGATGACTATTTGCGCAAATATGGGACAGAAGCTTTTTATAAATTAGCTGTACATGGGAAAGAAACCGTCTTTGCTTTCAAAATGGATTACCATCGAGCGAATCGGAATTTGGCCAATGAGAAAGAGCAGCTAGATTATGTCCAAGTCGTTTTAAAGGAATTACAGCGGGTGGATTCTTTGCTGGAGCAAGACCGTTATTTGACTCAGTTGTCCACAGAGTTCAACTTGAGCCGTGAGACCTTGCAGCAGCAGCTCAAGCAAAACCGGCAAGAGCAGCAGCCGCGGCAAGATGCACCGCCGCCAGCGCCAACAACCAATAATCCTATGGTCTTTACGCCGCCAACGCGGCAGCAGCCCAAAACACAGGTAGAAAAAGCACAAGAATTATTATTGTACCGTTTGTTTCATGACAGTACGTTAAACCATCGCTTTCGAGCGAGTGGCATATCCTTTATCCATGATCGTTACCAACAGCTTTATCTGCTGTTTGATGCGTATATGGAAACAGAAGAACACTTTGTTTTAGCAAAGTTCTTAGATTTTTTAAAAGAAGATTCAATGAAAAAAATGGTGATCGATATTGCAGATCTTAAAGCTTCTGAGGAAGGGACTGAACAAGAATTTCAGGACATTCTGCAGGTATTTCAAAAGTCGGGCATTGCTGAAGAAATCAATCAAAAACGAATCCAGCAGCAAGAAGCAAGACAAAAAGGAAACCAGCAATTAGAACTTGAACTTGCGATCGAAATCATTGATTTGACCAAACGGTTGAAACAAGCTAAATAGCGAACTGAAAGGGGCTTTCTTTCATGGCAGAAGAAACAAAAAAAACGTATGATAAAGCAGTTGCCGAATACATCCGAGAAAATAAAACAAAGGGGCAAGTTGTTTACGATGACATTACGAATCGTTTAGCAACGCCGTATACTTTGGATGCTGATGCAATGGACAAATTAATTCAAAAACTGGAGGATTCAGGCATCAGTGTCGTGGATGAAAATGGAGAGCCTTCAGTCCATAGTCTAAAGAGCAATGAAAAACGACAAGAAACACAACCTCAAGAAGATCTGTCTGCACCAACTGGTGTGAAAATCAATGACCCCGTTCGGATGTACTTGAAAGAAATCGGTCGTGTGCCGTTATTGACCGCAGAAGAAGAAGTGGCGCTCGCACTGAAAATCGAAGAAGGCGATCAAGAGGCAAAACAGCGTTTGGCAGAAGCCAACCTACGTTTGGTCGTTAGTATTGCCAAACGTTATGTGGGTCGAGGAATGCAATTCCTTGATTTGATCCAAGAAGGAAACATGGGCTTGATGAAAGCCGTTGAGAAATTCGACTACCGCAAAGGGTTCAAATTCTCGACGTATGCGACCTGGTGGATCCGTCAAGCGATCACCCGTGCGATCGCTGACCAAGCGCGAACCATTCGTATTCCTGTGCATATGGTGGAAACCATCAACAAATTAATCCGTATTCAACGGCAATTGCTGCAAGACTTAGGGCGCGAACCGACACCAGAAGAAATCGGCGCAGAAATGGATCTGCCGACGGAAAAAGTTCGTGAAATCTTGAAGATCGCTCAAGAACCTGTTTCATTAGAAACACCGATCGGTGAAGAAGACGATTCTCATCTAGGTGATTTTATTGAAGACCAAGATGCCACAAGTCCAGCAGAGCATGCGGCTTATGAGCTGTTGAAAGAGCAGCTAGAAGATGTACTGGATACGTTGACTGACCGTGAAGAAAACGTGCTGCGCTTGCGTTTCGGAATCGATGATGGTCGTACTCGGACATTAGAAGAAGTCGGCAAAGTCTTTGGGGTAACGAGAGAACGGATTCGTCAGATCGAAGCAAAAGCATTACGGAAACTACGCCATCCATCTCGTTCAAAACAATTGAAAGATTTCTTAGAATAATCAAGGTTTATCGACTTTCCAAAGGAACCCTTTGGAAAGTCTTTTTTATTCAGATTTTGTCCTCTCGACACAAGATTGGTAAAGAACTTAATAAAAACGTAACCAAGCAAGTGTTGGCTAATTGCCAAGAATGTGATAAATTTAATTTTGTGCATCTGCATCAAAACGTAACAAACAACGAAGTGTCAAAAAAGACCCATTATTTGCTGGTCTAAAAAAAGAAGCAGTAGGTACAGCAAGCGTCTGATGAAAGAGGCGACTGCTTCATAAAAGGAAATGCAAAAAACAAAAGGAGTCAGTTTGAATCAATGAAGAAGACATGTCCTGAATGTGGATTTCAAGCAATAGAAGAAACACCCGTTTGTCCCAATTGCGGGTTCCAATGGAACCAGGCAAAGGAGAATGAACTGGAACCAACATCTGAGTCTTCCGTTACGCCAGAAGAGCCACAGAATAAAAATGATGATATTCGCTGGTCAGACTTTAAAAACGTCCCGATCGGAAAAATGGAGGAGCACTTAGGTGATCGGCCATCCTCAAATGAAGAAACGATCGACCTCGCGCAACAAGGGACTTTTTCCAATGAGCAACATGTAACCCCCACATCAGCCTCTAAGAAAGAAGCTGAGGAAAAAACGGAAGTAGAAAGTTCTAGCGCAACGCAAGAGCATGCGACATCAGCCAGTGAGGAAGCAAGTGAAACCGATGCATTAAGTACGGAGGAACAGCATGACGCTGATATTTTGGCTGCTTATATCCGCCAACACAAACTTGATGAAGAAGAAAAAGCCGCTGCTCTAGAAGCAGAAGCCGCCACTGATGATTTGTCTGCTACTGAAGAAGAAAGTCAGGAACAAGCCAGTGAGGAACCTCTACTGATAAGCGAAGATGAACCAGTGACGGATCCAGTCATTGAAGAAGCGAAGAAGCAGCCAGAACCAGTGATCGATCCAATTCCTGAGCCGATCACCGCAGCGGATGAAGCACCGAAAAAGGCGACTACTGAAGAAAAAACGTCGACGCCTAGCGAAAAAAAGAAGAGTCCTCGCAAAGCACTCTATATTACAGCGGCTTGTTTATTAGTGGCAGCTGGTGGCGGTTGGGCGTATTACTATCAACAGCAGCAACAAGAAACAGCCCGAGAAACGCAACTGGCGCAGGAAAACCGTACACTCGATCAAATTGAAAATGAGCTGAATGATTTTTATACAAATGATGAACGAGTGTTCATTAAAAACGACAAAACATCAGAACAGCTGACGGCTGTGACGAATCAGTTGGCAGAGTTTCAAGACCATGAACGGTACGATGCCTTGTCACAAGAAGCTGCGACGATCGCTGACAAACTAGCAACTTTGACCGAGATCAACAGCTATTTTAGCAGTCCTGCCGTTGTGGAAGATCAATTGGAAGAAGTCTCATTGAAAGAAGCGGCTGCCGTCACAATGGCGAAGCGTGAGAACGGGGATGCCTTTGATGAGTTGATCAATCAAGCCATCGACATGGGACAAAAAGAGTTCAGTGCGATCGAGGAAGTTCAAAATGCGGTGAAGAGCATGGTGGCTTTAAGTGGTGATGGTGAAGCACCTGCAAGTGTCACCCGTGAGAACTACAATGCCTTGATGAAAAAAGTCCAAGCTTTACCGATCGATTCATTGGTGGAAAGTCTCACTGCTGATCTGCGCAAAGTCGATACTGCGTTGACGAAGCGTGAAACCGCTACGCAAGAAGCAGCGGCACAACAACAAGCGGCCCAAGAAGCAGCACAAGCGGCGGTTTCTGAGAACAACGCTTCCGCTTCAAGCGGCGGTTCTACAAGCGCTGCGACGCCTGCACAAAGCACGTCTGAAGAAGAGTATGTGCTTTCGCCAAATACGCCAACAAATACCAATAATCAGCCAATTATTCCAGCCCGTCAAAGTGATTTGAATGATGTAAACAATAGCGCTTGGGTGTGGGCAGATGGTGTCCAAGAAAAAATCATTGCCACAGCGATTGCCCGTGGTTACGTGGTTGATGGTGGTTATACTTTTGAACGCGTGCGGATCGTCAACGGCGAAGGCTATTACAATTTTTATGCGACAAATGCCCAAGGCAGCTTGCTTAAAGGAACGGATGATTCAGCGTTCCCGCTATACTTATTTACGGTAAACGCCAAAACTGGCTATTTCAGAGGCAATGGGAACGATCACACCGTTCGCTAAGTCTCCTGAGTCGCTAGAAAACTTTCAGAGTTATTACATGCACATGTGAAAAACACTTGTTTCCCCTCCCTGTTTTCGATATGATGAAAGATAATCGTTCAAACAGGGAGGGTTTTTTGTGCAGAAAATAGAAAGATATGATCGCTTTGAAGATGGGGTCATTGCTTGTGTACCAACGATTCTTGGGTACTTAGGGATTGGTTTTGCGATGGGGGTCGTGGGAAAAGGCGTTGGGTTATCTATTCTTGAAATTATTTTAATGTCTATTATTGTCTATGCAGGCAGTGCTCAATTTATTATTTGTGCATTACTCGCGATTCAAGCACCTTTCATGACGATCGTCGCAACCGTCTTTTTAGTGAATTTACGACATTTCTTAATGAGCTTATCAGTGGCTTCCTATTTTAAAAAGGCTCCTTTGCTTTCTGCTATCGGGATTGGGACGCTTTTGACTGATGAGTCCTATGGCGTTTTGACGACGGCACTGCAACAAGACAAACCAGTCACAGCGAAATGGACCCATGGGTTGAACGTGATGGCGTATTTGAGTTGGATCTTCGCAACCTTTTTGGGCGGACTATTAGGCTCGTTTATTCCAGATCCAGAAGCGTTAGGCTTAGATTTTGCCTTGGTAGCCATGTTTGTTGGTCTTTTTTTATTTCAAGTAGAGCGACCCCTCAAGAAGAAAACCCAGCAAACGCTCTTAGTACTCGGGGCAGTTGTGGGGACATTGATTTTATTTATGCGTTTTTCTACTGCTGAGATCGCGGTAATAGCTGCGACCTTGGCAGGATGTTTGGTTGGGACGGTGACACATCATGACTAATTTTGTTATACTAATGCTAGCATGTGGGTTGGTTACTTGGATTCCGCGAATCGTTCCTTTTTTATTTTCTAAAAAGCTCGTATTTCCAAAACCTTTCACCATCTTTTTGAGTTACTTGCCTTTGTGTATTTTGGCGGCATTGTTGGTTCAAAATTTGCTGATCTTTCGAGAAGGGCAATTTCCCATCTTGAAAGTCAAAGAAACTGTTGCCTGTATCCCAGCATTGTTGGTGGGGTATTATACAAAAGATTTGATGAAGATCGTTATCACAGGCGTTATTGCTATGGCACTGCTGCGTTTCTTTTTCTAGCAACGGGCAGTTTTTATGAAGAAGGAGAGAATAGATGAAAGACTTATTAGCATCCGTATTTAGCGGATTGATCATTGATGAAAATGAACAGAATTATTTTGTTCAAAAAGGCGGGGTTACCTTCCGACTAGCCAAGGAAGAAGGCGAACATCATTTAGGTGAAGCCGTCGAAGGGTTTGGCTATCAAAACCAAAAGCAAGAAAATGTACTCACTACGAATATTCCGAAAAGCCGCAAAGGGCATTATGCCTTTGGTACAGTCACAGGAAGCCGTCGTGACTTAGGCGTTTTCGTCGATATCGGTTTAAAAGACAAGGACATGGTGGTTTCATTAGATGAATTGCCAACAATGCGGGAACTTTGGCCCAAAAAAGGCGATCGTTTGATGGTCAGCTTGCGCGTCGACGACAAAGAGCGTATATGGGCTTCGTTAGCAGATGAGAAAATCTTCAAGGCACTGAGTAAGAATGGTACGGAACAGATGAAGAATCAAGATGTTACAGGTACCGTGTATCGCTTAAAACTAGCGGGAACCTACTTATTGACAGATGATTTTTATATTGGCTTCGTCCACCCATCAGAGCGCTATCAAGAGCCGCGTCTTGGGGAAGTTGTCAAAGGACGAGTGATTGGGGTTCGTCCAGATGGCGTCTTGAACCTTTCGTTGAAACCAAGAGCCCACGAGGCGATTTCAAATGATGCCGCCATGGTCCTAACCTTTTTAGAACGAGCACCAGAAAATAAAATTCCTTTTACCGATAAATCAGCACCAGAAGAGATTTTACAAACGTTTGGTATTAGTAAAGGCCAATTTAAACGGGCGTTAGGAACCTTGATGAAACAGCGTTTGATTGAGCAAAAAGATGGCTTTACGATTCTTGTTAAAAAACCTAATTGAGAATACTTGTTTCTTTTGCTGTTCTAATTTATAATGATTACAATGTTTGTCTTGAGTGATTCTCACTCAAATTAGAATCGTTATAAATTAGCGGCATACGGAGGCAACTATGAACACAACAGCAGCGTTAAAAAAGACCAAGAAACAATTGCACGAGTCGGGGTTCAAATTAACTCCTCAGCGAGAAGCGACGTTGTTGGTCTTATTAGAAAATGAGAAAGATCATTTATCCGCCGAAGAGATTTTCTTCTTTGTGCGCAAAAAAAATTCTGAGATTGGCTTAGCAACCGTCTATCGAACATTGGAGATTTTGACGGATTTGAAAATCGTCGATAAAGTCAGTTTTAATGACGGTGTCGCTCGTTATGACCTACGTAAAGAAGGCGCCAAACATTTCCATCATCACTTGTTGTGTTTGGAATGCGGCAATATCGAAGAGGTTGAAGAGGATCTGTTGGGCACAGTCGAAGAGATCGTCGAACAAAAGTACCATTTTTTAGTAAAGGATCATCGGTTGACATTTCATGGTGTCTGCCAAAAATGCCAAAACAAAGCCTAGTGTCTGTAGCTGGGTAATTTGAAAAAAATTTGTTATCACCCGAATGATAGTCAGATGGTTTCGATAGGAAGAGTGCTCTTTTTTCCAATTTGAAAGAAACCAAAAAATCTGCTATGATTCGGGTGTTTCCTTGGGAAAAAGATACGGGTAGATGCCTCTTTTTTGTTGGCAAGCTACTATCTAAACGAGCCAGAATTTGATATGATAAAAAAGCTGAAAGTAGAGGAAGCCCCATGAACGAACAAATTATTGATTATCTTCATTATTTGACCATTGAGCGCGGGCTATCCCAAAATACCCGTGCCAGCTACCAGCGGGATCTGCAACAGTATCTTGCGTTTTTACAAAAAAAACAAGTGACGCAGTGGCAACAGATCGACCGAGTGATCGTTTTGTCTTTTTTGCAAAGTTTGCAAGAGGCGGGAAAATCCTCGGCAACCGTGATTCGGATGGTTTCCAGTTTGCGAAGATTCCATCAATATTTGCGTCAAGAACGGTTGACAGATCATGATCCGATGCAGCATATTGATTCGCCGAAAAAACAGCAGAAGCTACCTGACACTTTGAGTTTGCAGGAAGTGGAGCGCTTGATCGAAACACCAGATACTCGAGCGGTGTTGGGCATTCGCGATCGAGCGATTTTGGAAGTGATGTATGCGACAGGTTTGCGCGTCAGCGAGTTGATCGGTTTGAAATTGAATGATTTGCATTTAAGTATGGGCTTGTTGCAAACAACCGGGAAAGGCGACAAAGAACGGATCGTCCCATTAGGGGATTTAGCGATTCAATGGATCGAAACGTATCTCAGCGATGCACGTCCGTATTTGACGAGAAAAACACCGGATGAAAGCCACCTGTTTGTAAACAACCATGGCACGCAGCTGTCTCGTCAAGGAATCTGGAAAAATTTAAAAGCCTTGGTTCGACAAGCTGGGATCACCAAAAATGTGACTCCCCATACGTTGCGCCATAGTTTTGCGACCCATCTATTAGAAAACGGGGCAGATCTGCGAACGGTTCAAGAGCTGTTAGGACACGCAGATATCTCGACCACTCAGATTTACACGCATATAACGAAGAAACGGATGACGGAAGTGTACAAGCAGCACTTTCCGCGCGCCTAGAAATCGAGGATGGAATGGAAGAAATCAAAATAAAATTAGCTGTCTTTGAAGGACCGTTGGATTTGCTGCTTCATTTGATCAAAAAACTGGAAATCGATGTTTATGACATTCCAGTTGCAACCATCACCGAACAATACATGCAGTATATCCATGCCATGAAAATTTTAGAATTAGAAGTCGCTGGTGAATATTTAGTCATGGCGGCAACTCTGATGGCGATCAAAAGCCAGATGCTGTTACCGAAACAAGAGCTGATTGCTGAAGTGGAAGAGTACGAAGAAGATCCACGAGATATGCTGGTGGCACAGCTGCTAGAATACCGCAAATTTAAGTATGCAGCCGAGCAGCTTTCCGAAAAAGCGGAAGAGCGCAGTTTGTATTATACGAAAGATCCGATGGATGTCGATGAATACAAAGAGGAAGAAGATCAGTTAAGAGCCAATCAATTCAATACGATCGATCTCTTTTTGGCTTTTCAAAAAATGATCGAGAAAAAGAAAAATCGCCAAGTACTAGAAACCAAAATTTCTCCTGATGAAAGCACCATCGATGAAAAGATGGCGGCGATTCAGCTGGAGATGCAGCATGTCAGTGCCAAAAAAGGCCGCAGCTTTGATTCGTTTTTTACGACCTACAATAAAACAGAAGTTGTGGTGACTTTTATGGCACTGTTAGAATTAATGAAAAAAGGAACGATTCGAGTAGAGCAAACAGACAATTATGCGTCGATTCTGCTCTATCCAACAGGTAAAGAAGATGAGTAAATATAGTGAATTAGAAGCGATCTTATTCGTCGTCGGTGATGAGGGGATCGGACTTGAAGAATTGAGTTACTTAGTCAAAAGCAATACTGCCAGTGTCTATCAGCATTTGCAGGAACTAAATCAGCAATATGAAGAAAATGAACATACTGCGTTGCATATTCTTGAAGTGGGCAATCATTTCATTTTGACCACCAAGAAACAATTTGCCCCTTTATTGAAGAAATATGCTGAATCACCGATGGGCAGCTCGTTGTCTCAGGCCGCTTTAGAAACGTTGTCGATCATTGCTTACAAGCAGCCGATCACTCGGATGGAAGTAGAAGAGATCCGCGGCGTCCAATCTAGCGGATCGGTTCAAAAATTGGTGGCAAAACGACTGATTGAAGAAAAAGGCCGCGTTGACGGACCAGGACGAGCGATCCTATATGGTACGACGGAATACTTTATGGATTATTTTGGCTTAAAAAGTTTGGCTGAATTACCCGATATCCAATCCATGGAAGATGAACTTGAAGAAGATGCACCGTTTGATCTTTTTTACGACCGCTACAAACAAGCAGAAACAGAAGGAGAATGAAGATGGAACGTTTGCAAAAAGTGATTGCCCATGCTGGCATCACCTCAAGAAGAAAAGCTGAAGGATTGATAACCGAAGGCCGAGTGCGTGTCAACGGGCAAGTGATCAAAGAATTAGGGGTCCAAGTTAGCTCAAAAGATGTTGTTGAAGTCGATGGTGTACCAATCGAACAAGAACAACACGTCTATTATCTATTCTACAAACCTCGTGGTGTGATTTCAGCTGTAACGGATGATAAAAAGCGCAAAGTCGTTTTGGATTATTTTGCTGAAGTTCCTGAACGGGTGTATCCCGTCGGGCGCTTGGACTATGATACCTCTGGTTTGTTATTGCTGACAAATGATGGGGAATTGTCACAGACACTGATGCATCCGAAACACGAAGTCGACAAAGTGTACGTTGCCAAAGTCAAAGGGATTGCGGATAAAAAGCAGCTGCTCCCATTGACAAAAGGGATTCGGATCGAAGGCCGTAAGACGGCACCTGCTCGCTTTGAGATCTTGTCGACAGACCAAACAGCGCAATCTAGTATTGTGCAATTGACGATCCATGAAGGACGCAACCATCAAGTCAAAAATATGTTAAAAGCAGTTGGTTTGCCTGTGCAAAAATTAAAACGGGAAAATTATGGTCCGTTAGATTTGAAAGGTCTTCGTCCAGGGGAATATCGAGAATTGTCGAAGAAGGAAGTCAGTCAGCTGAAAAATAGTGCAAAATAGTTGAAAAGTATCTGAAAACGTAACTATTGTTAATTTTTAGATTTTGTGTATAATAGAACATGTAATAAATAGAATAAAGGTTCGTCTTCAGGGGCAGGGTGCAATTCCCGACCGGTGGTTATAGTCCACGACCTATTTCTTCGGAAATAGCTGAATCGGTGAAATTCCGATACCGACAGTACAGTCTGGATAAAGAAGATAGAGCGTATTTGATTTGCTTATGGCTATTTCGAATGCCCTCTTTTTTCCCTGTGGAAAAAAGAGGGCATTTTTTGTCTGGCGCCGACAAGAAAGCCGAGGAAATTTAATAGGTTCGTTTGAAGAGGAATCCTGAACTTAGGAGGATTTATACTGATGAACAACAAAACAAGAAAAATGGTGACAATCGCCATGTGTGCTGCTATGGGAACAATTTTGCAATTTATCGCTTTTCCGATTTTCCCAGCATTCAGCTTTTTAAAGATCGATTTTAGTGATATTCCCGTGATGATCATGATGTTTTTATTTGGTCCTTGGAGCGGGGTATTGACTGCTTTCATTCGTTCGGTGCTGCATTTGTTCTTATCTGGTTTTTCACCTGCTGATATGGTGGGGGATACGGCAAGCTTTTTAGCATCATGTGCCTTTACTTTGCCAATGTACTACTTTTTCCGCAAAGGTATTCACACCAAAAACAAAATGGTTGGTGTCATCAGCGGTATCTTGTCGGTAACGATTTTTATGAGTGTGGCGAACCTATTTGTGATCACACCGCTTTACCTGCGCTTTTTCGGGGTCACAGCCGATCAATTTTTAGGAATGTCTTTGCCGCAATATGTGGCGATCGGGATCTTACCTTTCAATTTGGTCAAAGGCGCAATCGTCAGTGCTGTCTTTTTAGCACTTCACGCCAAACTGCTGCCATGGTTGGCTCGTAAGCAGCCCCATCATTCTGCTATAGGAAAATAAAAAAATGAGCCGACTTGCTGTTGCAGACGAAAGGTCTGTCAATGGCAAGTCGGCTTTTTTTATTTTTCCATGATAATCGCACGGGTAGGGCATTTGCGATAAGCAGTTTTGACTTTTTCTTGTTGGTCTTCTATGATAAACTGTTGCCGAGCATTCGGTTCTTGGGCAAATAAAACGATCCCGTCTTCATCATAATCGAAGATCTCGGGGGCATAGATCGCACATAGGCCACAAGCAATGCAGCGCTCAGGAATAATTTTACAGCGTTGTGACATTTTTTAGTCCTTTCTGGAGGGGAAATATGGATTCTTTTATTTTAGCGCTGTTTTCTGATACTGACAAGCTGCGCCCATCAACACTTTATCAAATTCTCATTGGTAAGCGTACTAGCTCTGTCTTGAGTTATGCCTTTTTTTATGATCGCTTAGGTCTCTTTCAATCGTTGCCCCAGCTGAATGAGAAAGCGTATCAACAGACGCTCGCTAACTTGATCCAACGAGGGGCTCTAAGTCGAGATTCAGATGGTCTGCTGCTCAAAACGACCGCTAGAAACAGCCAGCAGCCAGGTGAACGATTGTTGCGGTATGCGAATTACTTTCGTTATGGAAGAACGACGGAGGAGGCTTGGCGTTTTGTTCGGCTGCTGGTTCAAGCAGCTGCGTATCAAGGCGTGACCAATCAGTATATTCCCGTTGAAAACACGCCACTCTATACAGAACCTGTCCGTCAGCTGATCCGTCACAATCCTGACATCAAAAAGTGCCTGTATCAAGAGCTATCAGCAATTTTTGACCAGCTTCCCGCAGAAGTGGCAGATTTTTTAGCGGGCACCTTATCTGGTCCAGATATTCTAGGGCAGGCGTTTTTTCAGCTTTTACCAGAAAATGTTCAAAGTAAGCCTTGGGACACTCTTTATGTAGGAGCTTCGATCCATCAATTTTTAACCTTGATCGAAAACACGCCCCAGACGATCCTGTTTCGAGGATTGTCGCCTTTTCTAAAGAGAAATTTAAACCAAAGCATGGTGGAAAGCCGAGCATTGTTTTTGCGAGGCGATTCTGTCGAGCAGATTATGGAAAAAAGAAGGATCAAACGAGGAACTGTTAATGATCATTTGATTGAGTGGGCATTGCTTGATCCAACGTTTCCTTTTCAGCGCTTTGATACAGCGTTGCTGAAAAAGCTGCCAGAAGCTTCTTGGAAAAATAGCTATCAAGAATTACAGGCGCTTCTTACGACTGATTTTTTGACGATTCGTTTGTTACAGATTGCTCAGAAGCGGGGGATTCGATGTTAGAAGATGCACTGAATCAGTATTTTGGTTTCAAAACATTCCGCCAAGGACAAAAAGAAGTCATCGAAAGTGTTTTAGCACAGCAAGATACGTTAGCGATTCTACCTACTGGGAATGGCAAAAGTCTGTGCTATCAGCTGCCAGGGTACCTAGTAGACGGGATCGTGATCATTATCTCGCCGTTAGTCTCTTTGATGGAAGATCAAGTCTACGGCTTACAAAAGCAAGGGGAAAAACACGCGATTGCGTTTAATAGTCAATTGGACCTTGCTGATCGCCAGTATGTGATGCAGCATTTGCAGAAGTACAAGTTTTTGTTTTTAAGTCCAGAAATGATCGTACAAGAAGCTGTTTTGCATCAATTGGAACAGGTTAAGATCGCCATGCTCGTGGTGGATGAAGCCCATTGTGTTTCGCAATGGGGCATTGATTTTCGACCAGAGTACTTGCAGCTTGGTGAAGTAAAGAAACGCTTGAAGGCACCCGTCACATTAGCCTTGACGGCTACTGCAACAGCACAAGTGGAAGCAGACATACGGCAAGTATTATTAGCAAAGAACGCCAATGTCTACCGTTATTCGATGAACCGCAGCAATATCGGCTTGTTCGTAGAGCAAACGACAGACAAAGATGCGGCATTAGCAGACTATCTCAGCCGCTTAGGCGGGGCTGGGATCATCTACTGTTCCACAAGAAGCAAAGTCGAAGAAGTCTATAACAAACTGCGTCAGCGCTATTTGGTAGGCTATTATCATGGTGGTCTCGCGAGTGATCAAAGAAAAACGTTGCAGCAGCAGTTTTCTCAGAATAAATTAAAATTACTCGTTGCTACCAATGCCTTTGGGATGGGGATCAATAAGGAAGATATTCGCTTTGTGATCCATTATGATCTACCTGATTCGTTAGAGAATTACAGTCAAGAAATCGGGCGAGCTGGTCGTGATGGCAAACAAAGCAATGCGATTTTGCTTTATCAGGAACATGATGAGCAGATCCATTACTTCTTTCAGCGAGAAAATAAAGAAGAACGCCTTGCTTTAGAACGAATGGTTCAGGAGAAGAGGAAAGAACCCTTGACACCGTTGCAAGAAAAGTGGCAGCAAAAAATGAAAGAGTTGGGGACTTCCTTTTGGCTGGAAACATTAAAACGCAATGAACAGCAAAAACAAGAACAATTACAGAAAATGTTGGCTTATATTCATTTTACAGGTTGTCGCCGACAATTTTTACTGGCGCATTTCGGAGAGGAAGCCCAGGAGAATCCTTATTGTTGCGACAATGACGGGATCGAAATAGCGGGTGAAGAACAGCTGCCCGAGAAAAAGGAAGCCCATCATTGGCAGGAACGTTTAATAAAAATTTTTAAAGATATAAATTGAATCGTATTTTGTAGGACAGTTTTTATTTACCTATGGTATAATACATCGGAAGGAAACTAGGAGGGAATACGAGTGAGCAAGAAAGACAATGACTACAATTCAGAAAATCAAGAACCGTGGGAACAACCAATCTATGATACAGAATACGATGATTCTGCATCAAGATCCCAACAAAGAAAACAAAAGCGTGGGAATTCACTCTTTTTGACGATCGTTTTAGTTTTGCTTTTCTTGATCGTGGCAATTCCGGTTGGTGCCGGTATTTGGGTATTGAACCATAACAATGATGCCCCAACCACAGCAAGTTCGAGCAGTACTGTAGAAAGTACGACAGAGTCTTCAACAACCGAATCATCCACTACGGAATCGACAAGTGAAACGAGTTCGTCAACAAGTGAATCAAGTTCTTCATCAAGTAGCAGTAGTTCTGCACCAGCTTCAACGACGCCATCAAGTAGTGAACCGGCGCAACAAGAAAACAATGCGGGACAAGAGAATACGCAAACTGATCAAGGTCAAGGCGCAACTGGTACCGAGGAATACACGACAGTCCAAGCTGGCGAAGGTCCTGAACAAGTGGCAGCCCGTACAGGCATCTCAGTTGAAACCCTATATCAATTAAATGGAATTGATCCAAACAACTACATGCTTTACCCTGGCGACACCTTACGAATTAAATAAAAAACCGCTTTGGCGGTTTTTTTTCTTGAAAGAGAGAAGCCAAGGTGGACGATAAGCAGAAACGATGAAGGAATACACATCGTTGGGAAACGAGGAGTAAGAAAAATGAAAAAAATCAACATCGCTATTGATGGTCCTGCGTCATCTGGGAAAAGCACAGTGGCAAAAATCATCGCGAATGACCTGGGATTTATTTATACGGATACTGGTGCCATGTATCGAAGCATCACGTATTTAGCTTTAAAAACGGGCTGTTCACTTGAAGATGAAGCGGCGATCGCTGCTTTGATCGATCAATACCCCATCACTTTTGAACCGACTGAACACGGTCAAGAGGTCTTTGCAGGAGGAGAGCAAGTCACAGAAGCGATCCGTCAGCCAGAAGTAACCAACGCAGTTTCGAAGGTGTCGGCATACCCTGCGATCCGCGAAAAACTCGTCCAACAACAGCAGATGATCGCTAAAGATGGCGGTGTCGTGATGGATGGCCGCGATATTGGTACGGCGGTTTTACCACAAGCAGAAGTCAAGATTTTTCTGGTAGCAAGTGTGGAAGAACGCGCACAGCGCCGTTTTAAAGAAAATCAGCAAAAAGGGATCAAAACCGATTATGAGACGTTGAAAGAAGAGATCCAGCAAAGAGATTATCTGGATTCTCACAGAGAAGTCTCCCCTTTGAAACAAGCGGAGGATGCGGTTCGAATCGATACGTCTGGTTTAACGATCGAGCAAGTCGTCGAAGCAATCAAAAAAACATTCAAAGAAAAAATTGATTAACAAAAACAATGGGTGTTCCCCATTGTTTTTTTATTTTTCGAAACCAAAAGATGAAAGTGAGTAAGAAAACAGAGGTGAAAAGACTTTTTTAACGAAAAAACCGTAGTTTTTTAGGAAAATAAGAGAAATCGCTTTATTTTTTTTTCATTCTATTTTAAACTAAAAGATGTAGTGCAATTATTGCAGAATTGTTGGTTAGGAGGACATGAGAGATGACAGAATTTGAAAATAATCAGGTTGAGAGTGGAAATGAATCAATGGAAGCCGCTTTAGACAATTTCCAAGAAGTAAAAGTTGGAGATATCGTTAAAGGTGAGGTATTGGCCATTGAGGATAAACAAGCGATCGTAGGGATCGAAGGCGCCGGCGTTGAAGGCGTTGTTCCTGCAAAAGAATTATCAACTTTACCTGTTGAAGACATCAACGAAGCAGTCAAAGTTGGGGATGTCTTAGAATTGGTTGTGATTTCAGCAATTGGTAAAGACAAAGAAAACGGCAGCTATCTCCTTTCTAAACGTCGCTTAGACGCGAAAAAAGTTTGGGAAGATATCGAAAAAGATTTCCAAGAAGGAAAAATCATTGAAGCACCAGTCACCAACGTCGTTAAGGGCGGGTTAGTGGTTGATGTAGGTGTTCGTGGGTTTGTCCCAGCATCAATGGTCGAAGACCATTTTGTTGCGGATTTCGAAGATTACAAAGGGAAAACATTGACCTTCAAAATCGTTGAGATCGAGCCTTCAGAAAACCGTTTGATCCTTTCTCATAAAGCAGTTGTCGAAGCAGAAAAAGCAAAACAAAAAGAAGCTTTATTAGCTGATTTATATGAAGGACAAGAAGTAGAAGGAAAAGTAGCGCGTTTGACCGACTTTGGTGCCTTCGTAGACCTTGGCGGCATCGATGGACTTGTCCATGTCTCTGAAATTTCTCATGGACATGTTGGCAAACCGAGTGACGTTTTATCTGTTGGCGATACCGTCAATGTGCGTATCTTATCTGTTGATGCAGACAAAGAACGTGTGTCACTTTCGATCAAAGACACATTGCCTGGACCTTGGACCAATATTGAAGAGCAAGCGGCTGTTGGCAGTGTCTTGACAGGGACTGTTAAACGCTTGACAAGCTTCGGTGCGTTTGTGGAAGTCTTCCCAGGTGTTGAAGGGCTGATCCATATTTCACAAATCTCCCATAAACACATTGCGACACCACATGAAGTCTTACAAGAAGGTGATGAAGTGCAAGTGAAAGTGCTTGAAGTGAACCCTTCAGAACACCGAATCGCATTAAGTATCAAAGCATTAGAAAAAGCCGAAAACACCAATGAAACACAAGAGGTTTCAGAGGACGACTATCAATTGCCAGAAGAATCAACTGGTTTTACTATGGGTGATATCTTAGGTGATGCCTTAAAAGACAGCGACGAAGAGTAATTGTATGCCATCAGCTTATAACGATTCGATGTTTGAATTTGTTATAAGCTGGTTTTTTGTTTGCCAGGAAAGCTTGCAACTTTCCATGGCTTTAGGTAAACTAAGTAAGATTGAATACAAGAAGCAGCGTACAAGGACTGCTTTTTTAAATGGAGGGTAAAAAATGTCAAATCCAACAATAGCGATCGTTGGACGTCCGAATGTGGGGAAATCGACCATTTTCAACCGGATAGCTGGAGAACGAATTTCGATCGTTGAGGATACTCCAGGAGTGACCAGAGATCGTATTTATGCCACCGGTGAATGGCTAGGCCGTGAGTTTAGCGTAATCGATACAGGTGGGATCGATTTAAGTGATGAGCCGTTTATGGATCAAATCAAGCATCAAGCAGAAATCGCCATCGATGAAGCAGATGTCATTGTTTTTATTACGAGTGCTCGTGAAGGAGTAACCGATGCTGATGAGCTTGTGGCTCGTTTGCTGTACAAAAGCAACAAACCCGTGATTTTAGCCGTCAACAAAGTTGATAATCCCGAGATGCGTACCGACATCTATGAATTTTATGGTTTGGGTCTAGGCGATCCATACCCAATCTCAGGAAGTCATGGATTAGGGATCGGGGATGTTCTTGATGAAGCAGTCAAACACTTCACCAATGAAGCAGAAGAAGAAGATGATTCCATCATCAAGTTTAGTTTGATTGGTCGTCCAAATGTCGGTAAATCCTCTTTGATCAATGCAATTCTAGGGGAAGAGCGAGTGATCGTTTCTGATATCGAAGGAACGACTCGTGATGCGATCGATACCCATTTTACCAGCGAAAGCGGTCAAGAATTTACCATGATTGATACGGCAGGGATGCGTAAAAAAGGGAAGGTCTACGAGTCTACTGAAAAATACAGTGTGATGCGGGCGATGCGGGCCATTGAACGCTCAGACGTCGTCTTGATGGTCTTGAACGCCGAAGAAGGGATTCGCGAGCAAGACAAACGGATCGCTGGCTATGCCCATGAAGCAGGCCGTGGAATCATTATTGTTGTCAATAAATGGGATACATTGAAAAAAGAAACGAATACGATGCGTGATTTTGAAGAAGAAATCAGAGACGAATTCCAATATTTGGATTACGCGCCAATCATTTTTGTTTCCGCAGTGACGAAACAGCGCTTGAATAAGCTGCCGCAATTGATTGAAGAAGTCAGCATGAATCAAAACATGCGTATTCCATCTGCGTTGTTGAATGACGTCATTATGGACGCTGTGGCGATCAACCCAACCCCAACAGACAAAGGCAAACGTTTGAAGATTTTTTATGCGACGCAAGTAGCTGTCAAACCGCCAACTTTTGTTATTTTTGTCAACGAAGAAGAACTGATGCATTTCTCTTATGCACGTTTCTTAGAAAATCAAATCCGCAAGGCATTCACTTTTGAAGGAACGCCGATTCGGATCATTCCTCGCAGAAGAAAATAGAGATTTTATCATACTTTGTTTCTTTTTACAAAGAAATCTGTCCTTTTCTAGAAAAATGGGAAAAAACCAAAAAAAAACCCCCTAAAAACGTTAAAATCCTTGATATTACAAGGTTCTTATGATAACGTTATATCAGAATATTGATGGTAATCAATATTTGACAAAAACCTTGGACCACTCAAGATTTTTGTTGATGCATGACATCAAAAAAAATATCAGGAGGTGAAACCATCCATGGCAAATAAAGCAGAATTAATCGAAAAAGTTGCAGCAGCTACTGACTTAACTAAGAAAGACGCAACTGCAGCAGTAGACGCTGTATTCTCAACAATTCAAGACGCTTTAGCTAACGGTGAAAAAGTTCAATTGATCGGCTTTGGTAACTTTGAAGTTCGTTCTCGTGCAGAACGCAAAGGACGCAACCCACAAACTGGTGAAGAAATCAAGATCCCTGCTAGCAAAGTACCTGCATTCAAACCAGGTAAAGCTCTTAAAGACGCAGTGAAATAATTGAGTCTTGTAGAAACCCTTGAGTAATCAAGGGTTTTTTCTTTTGTCTAACTAGGGACTGCCACCATGCAGGCGGATCGAATGGGAAAAGAAATGGTTATTATTGTCAGAAAATTCAAAAATATTTTTTGTTTTTCTTTTGGTCTAAAAAAAACAAGGGTTGCGGGCTCACTTTAATTCTCAAGCAAGAATAAAGTTGATTTAAAAGTCATTTTTATCAAAAGAAGCAAGCGATTAAATGACATCTAATGTGAGGAAGGTTTCCTTGGAATTGTCATTATTGAAAAAAATTCAGAAAATTCGTTGACAAGTGTTTTTGCAAAGGGTATATTGGTAAACAATTACAAGAACGTTACTATTTCTAATGAAGGAGCCATTTTCTATGCGCAATTTTAATCAATATTTATTAGTCATTATTATTGATACCAGGACTTAGAACACGGAAGCAAAAATTATCCGTTTGTTTGAGTCCTATTTGCGTAAGTAAAATGGGATTCTGGCAAAGCATCCCAGTTTTTTATAACCGGGATGCTTTTTTTTATTCCAAAATGCAGGAGATGATGAGTGTGAGAAGTGATCAGATTAAAAAAGGGATCGATGCAGCGCCAGCTAGGAGTCTGCTCTATGCCACAGGACAAGTAAAAAATATCCATGACATGAACAAGCCATTTATTGCGATATGTAATTCCTATATCGATATTGTGCCTGGACATGTGCATTTACGGGAGTTAGCAGATATCGCTAAGGAAGCGATTCGTGAAGCTGGCGGCATCCCTTTTGAGTTCAATACGATCGGTGTGGATGATGGCATTGCGATGGGCCATATAGGCATGCGTTATTCGCTACCCAGCCGAGAATTGATCGCTGATTCCGCAGAAACCGTGATCAATGCTCACTGGTTTGACGGCGTATTTTATATCCCGAATTGCGACAAGATCACTCCTGGCATGATTTTAGCAGCGATGCGGACGAACGTACCGGGGATCTTTTGTTCTGGCGGTCCGATGAAAGCCGGTATTGATCCACGGGGCCACCAGATAACCTTGTCTTCCATGTTTGAAGCCGTGGGGACTTACAAGACTGGCAACATGACGAAAGAAGACTTTGAATTTATGGAGCAAAATGCCTGTCCGACTTGCGGTTCCTGTGCTGGGATGTTTACTGCCAATTCAATGAATTGTCTCTTAGAGATCTTAGGATTGGCAATGCCAGGCAATGGTACGATTCTTGCCGTGTCTGAAGAACGACGAGAACTAGTTAGACAAGCCGCCTTTAAGTTGATGGATCTTGTTGAAAAACAAGTGAAACCTCGAGACATCGTGACCAAAGAAGCTATTGATGATGCCTTCGCTTTAGACATGGCGATGGGGGGTTCCACCAACACAGTGTTGCATACCTTAGCGATCGCCAATGAAGCTGAGATCGATTATGACTTAAGACGGGTCAATGAAATCGCTAAAAGAGTGCCTTATCTCTCAAAAATCGCGCCATCATCAGCCTATTCGATGCACGATGTTCATGAAGCTGGCGGCGTTTCCGCAATCATAAGGGAGCTTTGTGATATCGAGGGAGCGATTCATCCTGATCGACCGACTGTCACAGGCAAGACGTTACGAGAAAATGTCGCTGAAGCGAAGATCCACAACGAAGAAGTTATTCATCCCAAAGAAAACCCGTATAGTCCTGTGGGTGGTCTATCGATCTTGTACGGTAATATCGCCCCAGAAGGCAGTGTCATCAAGGTCGGTGGGGTCGATCCAAGTGTCCAAGTGTTCAAAGGCAAAGCGATCTGTTTTGATTCACATGATGAAGCAGTTGCTGCCATCGACAATCATACCGTACAAAAAGGACATGTTGTAGTGATCCGCTATGAGGGACCAAAAGGAGGACCAGGTATGCCAGAAATGTTGGCGCCTACCTCAAGCATCGTTGGACGTGGGTTAGGCAAAGATGTCGCCTTGATCACCGATGGTCGCTTTTCAGGAGCGACCCGAGGAATCGCCGTTGGCCATATTTCGCCAGAAGCCGCTGCAGGCGGTCCATTAGGCCTTGTCAACGATGGCGATGAAATCATTATCGATTTACCAAATCGAACGCTGAATCTGCAAGTATCTGATGAAGAGCTTGCCCAGCGTGCGCAAGAACGACCGAAGTTTCGTTCAAAAGTGAAAAAAGGATGGCTTGCACGTTATACCGCTTTAGTGACTTCTGCCAATACGGGCGGGATTATGCGAGTACCTGATGAGGAGGAGTAGCAATGGAAAATATCGAGTATCAAGCATCGCATCTAAGGACTGGCGCACAAGTATTAGTGGACAGCTTACAAGAGCAAGGCGTCGAAATGATCTTTGGCTATCCTGGCGGCGCCGTCCTGCCGTTATATGATCAATTATATGATGCAGCGATTCCGAATATTTTGACGCGTCACGAGCAAGGCGCGATCCACGCCGCTGAAGGCTATGCCAAAGCTACTGGCAATGTTGGGGTCGTTTTAGTGACGAGCGGACCAGGTGCTACAAATGTCGTCACGGGCATTGCCGATGCTATGAGTGATTCCGTACCATTGGTAGTTATCACGGGACAAGTGGCGGTACCAGGAATTGGCAAAGATGCCTTCCAAGAGGCGGATATTCTGGGTATCACGTTGCCGATCACGAAGCACAACTACCAAGTCCGCTGTGTCGATGAGCTGCCAAAAGTGATCGCTGAAGCCTTCCATATCGCTTCCACAGGGCGAAAAGGACCGGTTGTCATCGACCTTCCGAAAGATATTACATTACAAGAAACCGCTGAAACCTGCTCATTGCCGATCACAAGGAAAAGTTATCAGCCGACGGCAGAGCCATCCCGTCTGCAAATCGAAAAACTGATGAAAGTCTTGGAAAAAGCTCAGCGACCAGTGGTACTGGCGGGTGCAGGCGTGATCGCTGCTGAAGCTGCAGCTGAACTAAATGCATTTATTGCCAAGTACAAGTTGCCGACAGTGACAACGTTGCTTGGCTTAGGCTTACTGCCAAGTGATCATCAATTTTTCTTAGGCATGGGCGGTATGCATGGCACCTATGCGGCGAACATGGCTTTATCAGAAGCCGATTTGATTATCAATATCGGCTCTCGCTTCGATGATCGCCTAGCAACGGCCGGCAGTCAGTTCGGCAAGCAGGCGATCGTTGCTCATATCGATATTGACCCAGTGGAGATCGGCAAGATCGTAACGACAAAGATCCCAATCGTCGGCGATGCCAAGGCTGCTTTGCAGCAAATGCTGCGGTACCCACCAACAAGAGGAACCTGGACGACTTGGTTGGATCTATGCCAAAAACGGAAAAAGGAAAAACCTTATCGCTATGATCGCACTCAGACACAAGAGATCAAACCACAAAAAGTCATCGAAGAAGTAGGGCGTTTGACTAAAGGAGAGGCTTACGTCATCACCGATGTTGGTCAGCATCAAATGTGGGTCGCGCAGTATTATCCTTTTCGCTTTCCCAAACAATTGATCACCAGTGGCGGACTAGGAACGATGGGCTATGGCATCCCTGCAGGAATCGGCGTTCAATTTGCTCATCCAGAAAAAATGGTCGTGGTGTTCGTTGGCGATGGTGGATTTCAAATGACGAACCAAGAATTTGCGATTTTGAATGAGTATGGCTTGAATGTCAAATTTGTTTTATTGAACAACTGCTCTTTAGGAATGGTTCGCCAATGGCAAGAAACATTCCATGGCAAGCGGCGCTCTGCCTCCGTTTTTGCGCAGCAGCCTGATTTTGTCAAATTGGCACAGGCTTATGGCATTGAAGGCTGTCGGATCGATGCCCCAGAGCAACTGGCTGATCAATTGGCAGTAGCTTTTTCTCAAGCTGGGCCGCAGCTGATCGAAGTAATGGTCTCGCCATCTGAGCATGTGCTGCCGATGATCCCACCGGGGAAAGCCAATCATGAAATGATGGGGGTCTAAGGGGATGAAACGGGTATTAGCAGCAATCGTCCATAATGAAGCAGGTGTTTTGAGCCGTATCACGAGTGTCTTGAACCGTCGTCAAGTCAATATTGAGAGTATCTCTGTCGGTACGACAGAACGACCAGAGTTTTCACGTATGACGATCATTGTCAACGTGAACGATTTGGCAGAAACAGAACAAGTGACTAAGCATCTGAACAAGCAGATCGATGTCTTGAAGGTTTCTGATATTACAGAAGTTCCTCATATCGAACGGGAGCTGGTGCTGATCAAAGTCAATGCGCCAACCACAAGCCGTTCGGAGATCCAAGCAGTGATCGATCCATTTCGAGCGCACATTGTCGATGTGGCACTAAAAACAATCGTTGTGCAAGTTGCTGGCGATACGAAAAAGGTAGAAGCATGCATCGAAGTTTTACGTCCATACGGCATCAAACAATTGGCACGGACGGGTGTCACTGGCTTTACAAGAGGGTAAGTGCAATTTTGAATTGCTTAAAATAAAGAAAGAATTCGGAGGAAACAAGTATGGTAAAAGTATATTACAACGAGGAAGTTACAGATAATCTAGGAGACAAGAAGATTGCGATCGTCGGCTACGGCTCTCAAGGGCACGCTCATGCGCAAAATTTACGGGACACAGGTCATGAAGTCTTTATCGGCATTCGTGAAGGAAAATCAGCGGAAGCCGCAAGAAACGATGGATTTGAGGTTTTCCCAGTAGCCGAAGCCGTTCAAAAAGCGGATGTAGTCATGATCTTGGCACCCGATGAGATCCAAGGATCGTTGTATAAAAATGAGATCGAACCGAATCTTTCTGCGGGCAATGCATTGGCATTTGCTCATGGTTTCAATATTCATTTTGATGTGATCGCGCCACCAAAAGAGGTGGATGTTTTTCTAGTTGCGCCAAAAGGACCAGGTCATTTGGTGCGTCGAACCTTTACCGAAGGGTTTGCGGTACCAGCCTTGTTTGCAGTTTATCAAGATGCGACTGGTAACGCACAAGCAACGGCTTTATCCTATGCAAAAGGCATTGGTGCCACACGGGTCGGCGTTTTGGAAACGACCTTTAAAGAAGAGACCGAAACCGATCTTTTCGGTGAGCAAGCCGTACTTTGTGGCGGTTTGACCAGTATGATCGAAGCGGGCTTTGAAACATTGGTAGAAGCGGGGTACCAACCGGAATTGGCTTATTTTGAAGTTTGTCATGAATTGAAACTGATCGTTGACTTGATTTATGAAGGAGGCTTCAAAAAAATGCGCCATTCGATCTCGAATACGGCTGAGTATGGTGACTACGTTTCTGGTGCTCGGGTAATCACTGCACAAGCCAAAGAAAACATGAAAGCCGTATTGACAGACATCCAAAACGGCCAATTTGCGAAAGGATTCATTGAAGACAATCAAAACGGCTTCCCTGAATTCCATAAAATGCGTGAGGAAAACGGCAATCATCAAATTGAAAAAGTCGGCAGCGAGTTACGGAAAATGATGCCGTTTGTTGCGAAAGATTAGGAGGGACGCGTTTGTTGGTGACAGTTTCTGCAATCGAACAAGCCTACGAGCGACTGCGGGGAGCAGTTAGTCATACGCCGCTGCAGTATGATCGCTTTTTATCTGAGAAGTATCAAGCGACGGTCTTGTTGAAGCGAGAGGACTTGCAAAAAGTCCGCTCCTTCAAATTACGAGGTGCCTACTATGCGATCACCCAGGCAGATCCTGAACTGACTCGTCGTGGCGTCGTCTGTGCCAGTGCCGGGAACCATGCGCAAGGTGTTGCTTATACCTGTCAAGAACAGCAGATCCGAGCGGTCATTTTCATGCCGACAACGACGCCACAGCAAAAAATCGCGCAAGTCCTCTTTTTCGGTGGAGATTATGTCAAAATCGAATTGGTGGGAGATACGTTTGATGCGGCAGCCCAAGCGGCTAAACACTTTGCAAAAGAAAAGCAAATGGCTTTCATTGCTCCTTTTGATGATCCCAATATTATCGCAGGACAAGGAACAGTAGCCGTGGAAATGTTGGCGGATGCTGAAAAAAAACAAGTATCGATCGATTTAGTGGTGGCTGCCATTGGTGGCGGTGGTTTGATCAGCGGGACCGCAGCCTATTTGAAAGAAAAGCAGCCAAATATAAAAGTTGTTGGAGCAGAACCTGTAGGGGCAGCCTCGATGCAAGCCGCCTTTGATCATCAAGGACCGGTGGCTTTAAAGCATATTGAAACCTTTGTCGATGGTGCGGCAGTCAAACAAGTCGGAGCTCAGACCTATGCCCATGCCAAACGCTATGTGGATCAATTGGTAACGGTGGAAGAAGGTGCAATCTGCCAAACGATTCTAGAATTATACAGCAAACAAGCGATCGTCGCTGAACCAGCTGGTGCCTTGAGCGTGGCAGCCCTGGATGAGATCAAAGAGCAAATCAAAGGCAAGACGGTCATCTGTATTGTGAGTGGTGGTAACAATGATAGTTCCCGCATGGCAGAGATCGAAGAGAAATCACTGATCTATCAAGGATTGAAACATTATTTTATCGTCAATTTCCCACAACGTCCCGGTGCGTTGAAGGAATTTGTTAGCCATGTATTAGGTCCCGATGATGATATCACTAGGTTTGAATATACAAAAAAAATCAATCGTGGAACAGGACCAGTAATGCTGGGAATCTTGTTGAAACACAAAAAAGATCTCCCCGCATTACTGTCACGAATTGAACAGTTTGACCAAAACTATATCAACCTTCAGCAAAATCAATCACTCTACTCACTTTTGGTTTAAGAAAAAACATGATTTTCCTTTGGAAGAAGAGGAAATCATGTTTTTTGCTTTTTATCGGATCATTGAACCAATCGCAGGAAAATACTTCCTAATCATTAGCGATTTAGTAGGTGTTTAAGCGGCTTCTTGTTATAATAGGAAGTAGTAGCAAAGGAGTGAGCCGATGGAAGCTGTTTTTTTCCGAAATGAACAAGAAACCCAAATTTCTTATGGTGAAACACTAGCATCGGTCATGAGAGAACAGTCGATCGAGCCGCAGCAGGTGATCATTTTGACGAATCAGCGCTATTATGACCGCTTTTCAGAAAAATTGACCCGCCTGTTTTTGCCACGAGAGGTCAATTGGTATATTTGTACCAATCAAATGTATTGCAACAACTTTAGCGAGTTTAAAGCTGCAATGGATTTCTTCGGTCGCTTTTCAAAACAAGAGCCGCTGTTGATCGTCGGTTTTGGGAATGAAGGCGTGTTGGCATTGAGCAGTTTTATCCACGCGACGTCGGTTCTGACGACACAGCTTTGGCTGATTCCCGTTTCCTTGCGGGCCTTAGCTAAAAGTGTGAAAGAAACAGCGATCGTTGTGAAAAAGCCAGATATCCCGATGCTGGAAAATCCTAATACACCCGAATTTGTTATTTACGATCAGACGATCGCAGAAAAACAGATCGATGGGAAATTGGTCGATTTTTTGACTCTGATTCGTTGTGGCGTGCTTGCCGATAGTGAGTTTTTAAAAGAGCTTTATCGAACCTATCCCAGTCATCAGGCGTTGATGAGACATTCGTTGGCTGCGTATACCGATCGGTTGATCCAACTATACCAGCAATCAGGCAGCGAATTGGAGGAGTTTGGCCAACTCTTTGCCGATGCTGCTTATCGAACGGAAAATGGGCACTTGCTGTCTGATGCGATGAAATTATTCTTTGGCTTTTTGTTTCATTTTATGTGGACCGTCCAGCAGCAATTGACTGTCGATCTGCCCGTGTTCTGCCAATGGCTTGCCCGATTGGGTTTTCCTATCGAATTGCCCGAGTCTTTTTCATTAAGCGAATATTTCAGTCATGTACTGGAATTGCAGCGAAAAGAAAAAAAACTGTTATTTTTGGCAAAAGTTGGTACAATAGGGGGCAGAACAAAAATCGAGGAAAAAGATCTCGTCCAGACGATGGAGACTTATCAGCGATTAATCAATGAGATTCGAGGGGTCTAAATGGAAACATATAGTGAAAAAATGTTAAAAGCATTAGCCGCGGAAGAACTGGCTGAAGCACAATTAAATTTTACCGAAGCTCTGCAAAAAGATGATGATGAGACATTAGGCGCTTTAGGTGATGAACTATTGCAGATCGGCTTTTTGGAAGAGGCGAAAACGTTATTTGAAACCTTGCAGCAACGACATCCTGATAATGAAGCTTTGCTGCTTCCTTTAGCAGAAATTGCGATGGAAGAAGACCAGATCGAAACGGCTTTTGCCTATATTGATCAAATACCACCGACTAGTGAAGCGTATTTGCAAGCCTTGCTATTGAGTGCGGATCTTTACCAATTGATCGGTATCCCTGAAGTTAGTGAAGCCAAACTAAAAGAAGCGCAAAGCATTGTGCCAGATGAACCTTTGATACGGTTTGCCTTAGCTGAGTTAGCCTTTTCGACTGATCGCTATCAAGAAGCCGTTGACCTTTATCAAGGATTGCTGGAAGAAGAAATCACGGATATTTCGGGGATCTCGATCGTTGAACGGACTGGTACATCATTGAGTATGGCGGGCAAGTTTGAAGAGGCATTGGAATATTTTGAAGCAAGCCTAGAAGACGAACAGACCGATGAGCGTCTTTTTCAAACAGCTTTAGTCTATTTGCAGCTAAAAGAAAATGAACAAGCGATTCGCTACTTGCAGCAGTTGCGGGTCATGAATCCGCAATACCGTGCCTTGTATCTTTATCTTGCAGAAGCATTGCAAGAAGAAGAGCAGCTGGAAGAAGCGCAGCGTGTGATCGAAGAAGGGATTCATGAAGATCCATATCAAGTGGATTTTTATCATTTTGCTGCCGAGAATGCTTACCGACTTCATGACAGTGAAGCAGCAGAATCATTTTTACTAAAAGCATTGGAGACTGGTGACAAAGAAGATGATACGTTACTGACCTTAAGTAATTTATACTTGAATGAAGAGCGTTGGCAAGAAGCGATCTTGACCATCGAACGAATGGAAGACAATGAGCAGCCGCATGCCCTTTGGAATTTGGCGCAAGCGTATAATGCGCTGGAAGATTTTGACAAAGCAGCAAACTATTACGAAGAAGCCAATGCTGATTTGCACCATGAGCCAGCATTTATGAAAGAGTATGGCATTTTCTTACGTGAAGAAGGGCGTTTACCTGAAGCACTTCATTTGCTGCAACATTATTTGGCGCATGAGCCAGGTGATTTAGAAGTACAGTCGATCGTGGAGGACTTATTAGAAAGATAGGTGAGAGAAATGAACATCAATGTACAAGAAAAGAAAAAGTTTCTTAATTGGTTAGTTTCGACCGTTTCCTTCAGCCGCCGAGAAGTCTCTTGGGTGTTAAACTATCTGGCGAACCATGAAGCGATCTTGACCAATGTTCATTTTGTAGAAGGGGTAGCCGCAGCCAAACGGGGCTTGAGTGTCCGCAGTACAGAAATTGGGGGCGAACCGTTTGTCTTGAGCATCGAAGGGCAGACCTTTTATGACATTGATCAGATTTTTCATGAGATTCGCATGAATTGGAAACAACCCTTGTATCTTGAATGTCTCTTCCCAGATTCTTGGTCGCAATCCTTTTATTTAGCAGTTTTAGAAGACAATCCTTATGAACGTTGGAACGACCACTTGGATCAAGAAATGACCCAACATGTTACCCAGTATCTTGAAAAAGAAGAAACAAAAACCAAAATCGATACCTTGTATCGGCAAATCGATCTAGCCTTGGAAAATGGGGATCGTGATGCCTTCTTAGAACTTTCCGATGAAGTAAATCGACACTTGCTCCAGCAAAAAGAAGAAAGCCGTTAACAAGCAAAAAGCAGCCCTTTAACCGGGGCTGCTTTTTTCAGTCTTTATTTTGTTTTAGAAACAGCGGTTTTGCGCTGTAAGAACCGCGACTTAGGTCTTAAGTAGGTAAAGCCTTCACCTTCGACTTCATGGACATTGATGACAGAAACAAACGCTTGCGGATCAAAGTCATGAACGATGCGCTTGACTTCAGAAATCTCCCGCCCGCTGACCACCATATAAATGATTTGTTTCGACACTCTTGAGTAAGCCCCTTCGCCCTGTAAAAACGTGACGCCTCGTTCTAATTCATCCATTAAAACAGGAGCCATCTCTTCGCTGTGATTGCTGATCACTAAGATCCCTTTGGCTGAATAGCCGCCATCTAGGATCGAATCGATCACGCGCGTGAAGACATAAGAAAAAATCAAGGTATACATCATGCGGTTCAAATCTATATAAGTCAAAGAAAGCAACAGGACGAACACATCAAAGATCAAAAGCGAACGACCGATTGTCACCCCAAAGTTTTTCTCTAAAATACGTGCCAATACATCGACTCCGCCAGTCGTTCCCCCGACCTTGTAGACGATCCCACTACCGATCCCTGCAATCAAACCAGCCAAGAGCGCAACGATCAGCAGATCGTGCTGCAGATCGATCAACAGGGGAACACTCTGCCAAAATGCCAACCAAAAAGACAAACCAAAAGTTCCTAAAATCGTATACACTAATGAGCGTCGACCAAGAATTTTGCCACCGATCAAAATGATCGGAATATTTAAGATCAGTGTACTGATGGCAGGATTGATTCCCCATAAGGCTCGCAGGATCAAGGTGATCCCCGTCACACCGCCTTCTGCTAAGTCATTTGGGATATTTAGATAGACTAGACCGAAGCCATAGATACTTGTACCAAAAATAATCAAAACAATATCGCGAATCGTTCGCCATGAAAAAAATGCCCGCATCCTGTTTCCTCCGTTATTCAACTTCCACAAGTATCAATGTAGCACGAAATCATTGAATGCACAACAAATCCTGAAGGGGGCTCTATCTAGGCAGGCAGCCATTCTTTTGGTAAGATAAACGAGAAAGGGTGGAGAAAATGACAGAAAAACGTTCTTTGGCATCGATGCAAGAAGAAGTCGATGCGTATATTCAGCAATTCAAAACTGGCTATTTCAGCCCCCTCGCCCAAATGGCTCGTTTGACCGAAGAAGTCGGCGAATTGGCGCGAGAAGTGAATCACTATTACGGGGAAAAAAATAAAAAAAGCGATGAAGTTGAAAAAACAGTGGCAGAAGAGCTCGGTGATGTACTCTTTGTGACGATGATCATGGCCAATTCACTAGACATCGACCTGACTGAAGTGTTTGAGGAAAATATGGCAAAATTCAATCAGCGGGATGCGTATCGTTTTGAAAGAAAAGATGGGAAAGTAAATGAAACTGACTAAACTACCAAAAGAATTTGCAGAAGCTGCACCGCTTTTAAAAAAAATCGAAGCCGCAGGCTATGAAGCATACTTTGTCGGCGGCAGCGTGCGAGACACGATCTTAGGCCAGCCGATTCATGATGTCGATATTGCTACCAGTGCATTTCCAGCCGAAATCAAGGCGCTTTTTCCTCGAACCATTGACATTGGCATCGAGCATGGGACGGTGTTGGTTTTGTGGGAGCAGGCGCAGTATGAGATCACTACGTTTCGAACGGAAGCAGCCTATCAAGATTACCGCAGACCCGACAAAGTGGATTTTGTCCGTTCCCTGAAAGAAGATCTAAAACGGCGGGACTTTACCATCAATGCGTTGGCACTTCAAGAAGATGGTGTCATCATTGATCTTTTCGATGGTCTGGCAGATATCGATAATCAAATCTTACGAGCAGTGGGTCACCCCCAGGAACGTTTCCATGAGGACGCCCTACGAATGATGCGGGGGCTGCGTTTTGTCAGTCAATTGGGCTTTGTTTTAGAAACAGAAACATTGGCTGCTATCCATGCGAATCATGCCTTGTTGGGAAAAATCTCTGTTGAACGGATCATGATTGAATTCGTGAAATTGCTTTTAGGCAATCATCGGAACCAAGCACTACGGGCGCTAGTAGAAACCGAATGCTATATCTATTGTCCAGGCTTGCGGGAATACGGTGAGGCGTTACTGCGGATGGCAGACCTGCCAGCGATCCCATTAGAAAACGAAACGGCGGCCTGGGTTTTGCTCATTGACCAAATGGGTTTAGCGCCAGAGGCAGTCCGCAGCTTTTTAAAAGCTTGGAAATGTTCCAATGACTGCATCCGCCAAGTACACACGGCTTATCAAGCACTGCTCGCGCGTCGAAACGGCGAATGGAATGACCTAGTGTTGTATCAGTTCGGTCTAGAAGCAACCTGTTTAGCCGAAGGATTATTGCGTTATGACAATCAGCCCAACGATCCAGCAAAAATCAGTCAGCGCTATCAGCAGCTGCCGATCCATTCACTGAAGGAGTTGGCGATCAATGGACGTGATTTACTACAAACGATCGATCGTTCTTCTGGTCCGTGGCTCAAAGAAGTCTTGACCGCTGCCGAAGCTGCAGTCATCACACGAAAAATCCCTAATGAACAAGAAGCACTATTAGCGTTTGTCCAAGCGTATTTAGCAAAGGAGGGATAACTGAAAAATGGAAAGCAAAAAAGAATTTATCGTGGGACAGCAAGACACTGCGGCTGTTTTGGGTTCTGGGGAATTAGACGTTTTAGCAACCCCACGATTGGTAGCAATGGTGGAAAACACCTGTTGGGAAGCCCTTGAGCCTACTTTAGATAAAGGGTTTACTACCGTCGGTACAAAGTTTTCGATCAATCATTTGAAGCCTTCACCAGTTGGAGCGACAATCACAGTTCTTGTGCAGTGGGAAAAAGAACAGGGGCTCCAATTTCATTATCAGGTAATAGACGCGAAACAACAGATCATTGCCAATGGGACGCATCAACGAGCAGCAGTGGAAATCTCTCGGTTCATGAAAAAAGTCAACGAAAAACAAAGTTAATTTGTGTCCCGATGGCGACTATGTGTTAGAATTAAAGTGTATTACTAATAAAAAGGAGCGTTTTGTCATGGCTAGAGAAATGAAAGCTTTAAAATTTTATTTCCGTAATGGAGAAACATGGACGATTGAGCGCCGTTACATCGGTGACTTGTGGATCAAACAAATCACGACCAGTTTTGGCCGCATCCACGGAAGCGAATTTGTTGAGATTCATCCATGTGCTGGGTTCAAAATTGAAATCTTCCAAGAAGGCGATCATGTGGCAACGCATGACATCAACTTAGGTGGGCTTGAATTAGGGATGTTTGCCCGTGCGTTGAAATATGAAGATATCGAACGGATGGAAATTCTTTACCGTAACGGTACACCGGATCTTGTGTATTTCCCATATAAGGACAAAGATACGGAAGGATTGGATAACGTATACCAATCAACAAAAATCAGTGAGAAAACGAAGAGCCTTTATATCGTGATCGACCCGAACCAGACAGTCGATGATGTTTATAAAGAACATTTCGAAGAATAAGAAAAACGCAGAACCAGCTGGTTCTGCGTTTTTTTTAGAATGATTCTTGGAACATATCCGTATACTTTTTTAATAAAAGATAATCTTCGGCATATTCATCTTTTAAAACGATCGTATCGCCAAAGAAACTCTTACGCGCATGTTGGATGATACGATGCTGAATATCTTTTTCTAAAAGGTAATCGATCTCAGACTGTTTCAGGTTTTGTGCAGCAGTCGCCCGATTCTTTTCTAAATATTGCAGCAAATCGTACTCAAGGTGTCCCGCACCGTTGATGACTCGTTTGTATTCGATTTTGTCAATTTTCATCTGCTCACACTCCTTGCTATTAAAGTACCTTAGAAAAGAACAAAGGGGGAGGTGGGCGAATCGAAATTACATAAATCTTTAAAAAATGGACCGTTTGTTAATGTTATCTTAAGATTTGTCAGCAAAAAGGAAAGAAAAACGAATCAAGTGCCAGTATTTTTCGAACCATCAGCAAACGGTTCTTTTTCCTTTTGCTGATGGACGGGTCCTATATTAGCGATCCCATCTAGACCACCGGCATGTCCGCCGACTAATTTGCTGCGAGCAATGGCGCGAGCGCCTTCCATTCGGCTTGTGGCATGAACGATCGAAGTGAAGCCATATTTCTCACGAATCTTATCGATGATCAAATCTAATTTACGCTGGCGCAACTGCGTTTCTGCTTGCTCAAAAAGATCCAACTGGACATTTTCTGTATAAACCAATTTTGAATAGGTAATACCAATGTGGCGAACGACTTGCCCCGTATAAAATTTTCGAAAGAGAAACAGGCAATGAGCGACAAGTTTGCGGGTATTGTCAGTTGGCGGAATCTTCATTTGTCGGGAAAAACCAGAGGCAGTTTCACCAAAGGCTACGCCGATGTAAACATTGATACAAGCGGTCTGACAATGATGACGGCGAATCCGAGCGGCAACTTGCTCCGCCATTTCCTTGATGACGATTTCGATTTCTTCTTGTAAATAATAATTGCGATGTAGGACTTGGCTATTGCCGTAGCTTTTTTCCATCACTTGTGGTGTCGGTTCAGATAAAATCGTGCGATCAATGCCATGGGCGTGATGATAGAGCTGCTCGCCAATGATCCCCATGCGACTGCGTAAAAGATCAGGACTGGCGTGAGCCAATTGCTCGATCGTTTCAATCCCCATCATGTGAAGTCGTTTTTCTGTACGCCGACCGATCCCCCAGAACTCTGTCATAGGGGCGATCTGCCAAACTTTTGTCGGTACATCGTCATAGGTCCATTCAGCGATCAAGGAACGATTGTGTTTGGATTCGTTATCTAAAGCTAGTTTTGCTAACAATGGATTGTCGCCAATGCCGATGGTGACATACAATTTCGTTGTTTCGTAAATGTCTTTTTGAATTTGCTGGGCAATCAACCAACGTTTTTCTTCGCGAGAGATCGTTTTATCGGGAATGAAAAGATCCAATGTACGGGTCAGATCCATCATCGTTTCGTCGATCGAATAGAGCAGCAAGTCGTCTTGTCCAACATATTTGCGAAAGACATTATTGACTTTGGTGTTTTCTTTGATATAAAAACTCATACGCGGCGATGCTTTGTACAAATCGGGATGTGTCGGCAGGTTGTCATTGCGAGTCACATTTGAAATCCCCAATACCGATTTTGCCTTTGGGGAAGCTGCTAAGACTAAGCCGTTACCAGTATTGTCAGAATGTGACATGACGACCAGCATCGCTTGGATAGGATCTAACCCGCGAGAGATGCATTCGACAGAAGCATAAAAACTTTTGACATCGATAAATAAGATATCGCGTTTTGGCTCGAGCGCATAATTAAAACCACCCATTTTTATCACTCCTTACCGAGATTATACGAACGTTTGTTCTTTTTTGTCAAGCGAACAGGAGTGGATGAGGGGGATTTGTTTTTTTATAGAGAGATTATTTTTGTTTTATAATGATGGGAAACATTGGTTTATAAGGAATACATTCATTTCAGACTATCAGAATTCGATTGGACATAAATACGGGGTTTTGTCTTTTTACCCGAAAAACGGATAAAAAAACAGCCGCTCCATTGGACCGACTGTCGTAGCTTAAATCAATTTTCGGCAGGTAGGGTTGCAAACAAACTTAAGAGATTGCCGTCTATATCTTTGACAATGGCATAGCGTTGCCCCCAAAAGGCAGACCAAGGTTCTTTGAAAGACTGATACCCGGCAGCAACGACTTTTGCATGAAGGGCATCAACTTCTTCAGGAGAATCACATAAAAAGGCTAATTCAATCGTATCACCCACAGTCATTGGTGCATGTCCGTAGATCCCAGCAACCATCTGGCGGCTATTCAAGGAGATGCGAACCCCGTCGTTTGCTAATTCCATATAATCTTCTGAGTGCTGACCTAATGGCGTGAAGCCAAGTACTTGATAAAAAGCCAGTGCCTGTTCCATGTTTTTTGTGATAATACCGACCATATCTAGTTTCATTGTTTTCTTCCTTTCATGTGGGCGTTCTTTACATAACAGTCAATGCAGTTGCTAGCAATGAAGATCACCTCGTTTTTGTCAGACGGTAATGGTGCAACCGTTCAGCCAACGTACCAGTATGCAATTCAAATAAATGGTTGTCATCGTCATAAAAATAAATAGAAGCACCTTCGCCTTTGCTGCGGGAACGATCTTTTTCGATCTTCAATCCTAGTCCTTGGATGCGCGTAATCAAGGAATCGATTCGAGCTTGATCGATTTTAAAGGCAATATGGTTATACGTTTTCGGCAGCTTCTGGGAGGCATCCTCCATGACAGCAAGCCATAAGCCATCGATCAAAAAGAATTTTTCTGGGAAGTAAGAATGGGCCTGATCTTGACTATCATAAACTTCCTCTGCATCAAACAATGTTTCCAGCATCGTTGTCGTCTTTGCTAAATTCTGTACGATCAACGTGATATGGGAAATCTCCATCGCATCAACACTCCTTTGCTATGACGAAATAGGGGAAAGAGAAACAATCAGTATCAAAAGAAGCATTATGTTAGTGATTGTGAAATACCAAGAGGAAGAGCAGAACATAAAACAGTGCATCTGTTGCGCAAGGAATAAGTTTCTTCTTGTATTTTGTCCAAAAGAAGACATTTATTAAGAAGAGGACAATCACCGTCGGTAGGCTAAAGGTCCAAGCAGGGTGTTTGATGAAAATGAAAAGCATATTTCCAATAAGTGCAAAAAGAAAAGCGCCATAAAACAGACGATAGTTACTAGGTAGATACGCAAAATTACCAAGCATGGGTTCACCTCCTATAGGCAGTATAGCATGAAAGGGTCGATCGGAGATCAAAGTATACAGAAAAGGTGGCAACGGGAGAGAGCGGCTTCATATTATGGTTATTGCCAAAATCATCTCGCGCATAATCGCGGGAGAGATACTGCAAAAAATTTCGGAAAATAAAGCTGCCGCTTAATCGCCCCTGAAATCTTTGTTGCTGCTCATGCGTTCTCCTGATGCTTATTCAAAAAAGCAGCAATACATTCACTAAGTGAATTTGGCTACTGCCTGCTCTTTTTTATGATGGACAAAGAGAGACAATAAAACGATGAAAAGAATAGTTACTCGAGGTGTTCCAGGAGAAGCTTTTCTGAGCAATTTAGGCAAAGGATCGGCGCGTTTATCAGTGCTAATTCTTTTCTGGGTTTTAGTTGGTAAGCAGAAGCTTTCGGCGGAAACGGCCATTTTGTCCAAACGACTTCCCCTGTGTCGATCACTTTTTTGCAATGGTTGCAACGAAACTCTTTTCCTTCTTTGTTAAACATTTAATTTCTCCTTTTTTCTATACATTAAAATTTATTTTTGTGACTTTACAAAGAATTGGCTTAAAAGTCCAAAGAAGAGAAGTCAAGAAGCAGCTAAAACAAAGAGCAATCAAGGAGACGATGCAATTACTATCTAAGTTTGAAAGAACAAGGGCTAATAGAAGGGGAGTTCCATTCAAAACCATCACCTCAAAGCTAGTTTTTACAAAAAAAGAAGTTCGCAAACGCCTTGGTTATCAGCGTTTGCGAACTTCTTAAATAGCATTATTTTGTTTCGCGGTGTAAAGTAACTTTTCTTTCACGTGGGCAATATTTTTTCTTTTCCAAACGATCAGGATTGTTACGTTTGTTTTTGTTTGATAAGTAGTTGCGTTCTTTACAAGAAGTGCACTCTAATGTGATGTTTACGCGCATGATTTTCCCCCCTAACGATACAAGAATCCTCTAAGAAATCTCTCAGACTAAAATATAATAGCATGTTTCGTGAGGGAATGCTAGCTTTTTCCTGAAATTTGTTAAGTAGTTTTACTTGACGAATTTCTTGAAACGCATTAGTCCAATTTGCTCTGGATATCTTCGATCATTTTGGTGTAGGCGATCGGACCGTTGTAGAGCCAGCTTGATTCAGGGCCGAATTCCCATAAATGATTGTTTTTGACTGCATCAAGATTTTGCCAGACTTGTTCACTGAAAAAATCAGCGCCTTTATCACTATTCACTAAAATCAGGTAATCGGCATCCAATTCTGCTAATTTTTCCAGAGAAACGGCAGACCAATCAGCAGTGGCACTTTCACTGATTTCCGAAACCAGTGCGGGAACTTCAAACCCGAGTTCGTGATACAGCAGCTGACCGCTTGATTTTGTTTCTGAAACCATGAAGACAGAATTATTGACCACCCATAATACAGCGATCGACTTGCCTTGGATTTGATCAGCGTACGTTTCCTTGGTAGCAGCGACTAAGTCATCATAATCAGCTTCTACCTGGGCAGCTTGCTCTTCTTTGTGTAACACCTTTGCGATATCTGTCAGACGTTCCCGCCAGGTCACGTCTTCGCCATTTGTGACCACATAGGTCGGCACGATTTTACTGTATTGATCATATTTGTCGCCTTCCACCATGGAATTGCTATCCATCAGCAGCAGGTCTGGCTCAAAGCTCAAGACATCTTCAAAGGGCAGATCGTAGTTGATCCTTGGAACCTCCGCCAGTTTGTCTTGCAAGTATGCTTGATCACTGTCATTGCCGACGGTCCATTGAGCAACCGGTGTTACCCCTAAAGAGACTAAATAATCTTCCAAATAACTACCAATCACCCGCTGTGGGTTTTCGGGAACAGTGACTTCATTTCCCATCGCATCGGTAAAGGTTGTTGCTATTTCTGAAGAAGTAGTGGCCGATCCACTGCTATCCGTTGAGTCATTATTCGTGCTGCAAGCACCCAGTAGGGTAAGGGAGCAGGCAGCTAGCAGGGTAAGCCAAGTACTTCTTTTTGACCATTGTTTCATAGAAACACTTCCTCCTTTGTTACATGTTGAGCACTTATTATTTTAATTGAGAATAGTTCTCATTTGCTGATAGCTATTATCACGAAGAAACGCTCCTTTGTCAATCTTATTTTTTTATTTCCTTTTTTTAGAACTATTGACGAATAGTAGGATTACATTCATAATTGATAAGCATTATCAATCATTTATTTTGGGGACGAATATGGCGAAATTACGAACAGTTGACTTGAGTGTCGGCTATCAAAAACAAAAAATTGTGCAAAATCTAACAATTGAGATGCCAGAAGGGAAAATCATCGGCTTGATTGGTCCGAACGGCAGTGGGAAATCGACGTTTTTAAAGGCACTTGCCCGAATTTTACAGCCATTGTCTGGTGAGGTCCTTTTAGATGCACAAAACCTGCAAAACATCAAAACCAAAGAAGTAGCGAAAAAGATTGCGCTGCTCTCACAAGTTAGCGATTCATCGATTGGCTTGACGATTCGCGAAATTGTTTCTTATGGTCGTTTTCCCTATCAAAAAGGACTAAATAGTTTATCGGAACAAGATCTTGCGGCGATCGACTGGTCCTTGCAGGCAACGGGTTTGACAGCACTAGCAGATGAAACGATCAGCACGCTGTCAGGGGGACAAAAACAGCGCGTTTGGATCGCCATGGCACTTGCGCAAGATACGGATATCGTGATTTTAGATGAACCAACGACCTTTTTAGATCCAGCGCATCAATTAGAAATTTTGCTCTTATTACAGCAAATCAATAAAACCTACGGAAAAACGATCATTATGTCGATTCATGACCTGAATCATGCCTCGCGTTTTTCTGATTATATTTATGCATTAAAAGGTGGAGAACTGTTGGTCTCTGGTACACCAGAAACAGTGCTGACCAAAGAGTGGCTGCAGCGTTTGTTTGAGATCGACGCCATGTTAGGTACCTTTCCTCATAGCACAAAGCCATTGGTCTTGACCTATGAGTTAGGAGCCCAAGCATGAAAAAGTTTTCTTGGTTGCTGCTGCTTTTTAGCGGCTGCTTTATTATCTGTTTCTTTTTGGCGATCACCCAAGGCGCTGCAGACCTTTCCTTTGAAACGATCTGGGATGCTATCTTTGCTTTTGATTATGAGAATCAGCTGCATCAAGTCTTGCGCAATATTCGATTGCCCCGTGTGTTGGCTGCTTTTCTAGTAGGAAGTTGTTTTGCTGTTACGGGAGCTATCATGCAGGGAATTACGAAAAACGCTCTGGCAGATGGCGGTCTTTTAGGTGTCAACAGTGGGGCTGCGATGGGATTAGCGATCGCATTTATCCTATTTCCTAGTATTCAACCGAGTCAAGCGGCGCTATTTTCGTTTTTTGGTGCCTTTGCGGCAACTGCGCTGCTTTTTTTACTGACTCGCTATGCCAAATTGGGTATGTCACCTACAGGTTTGATTTTGGCTGGTGTGGCACTAAGTTCTTTTTTCTCAGCTATCAGTCAGACCCTGTCACTGCAATTTGATTTAAATCAAGAGCTAGCCTTTTGGTTTATCGGTGGTGCCGCAAATGTGACTTGGCAGCAACTGCGTTTTGTGGGCCCCATCTATCTGATTGCCATCGTTTTTGTGCTACGTCTAGGAAAAGCGTTGAATCTGTTAGCGCTAGGAGATGACACCGTCATTTCATTAGGCAAGCACCCGCATCTGATTCGGGCATCTGCCTTACTGTTAGTCGTAGTTTTGGCGGGAATGGCGGTTTCGCTTGTTGGACCGGTCAGTTTTGTCGGCTTAATGGTTCCTCATGTCGTGCGGGGAATGGTGGGCAAAAACTATCAACTGATTTTGCCTTTGACGATTCTTGGAGGGGGAACACTGGTGATGGCCGCTGATCTGGCTGGCCGCCTGATCAATCCGCCCTTTGAGACACCCTTTGGGATACTGATGGCATTGATTGGTGTGCCTTTTCTATTGATCAAGATACGGAGGGAAGGCTGATGAAAAAAACACTCTCTGTTTTTTTCCTACTGCTGATGGTCGCTTTTTTAGGAAGTGTCATGGTGGGAAAAACAATTTTATCCTTTCAGGCATTAGGGGAAATCTTTCAAGGAACGGCATCTTCGAGCCAAGTACTGACTTTTACTGAGTTTCGACTACCACGGGCTTGTCTAGCGCTGATCGCTGGTGGTGCCTTTGGTTTTTCTGGGTTTGTCTTGCAAGGAGTAACGAGAAATGAGTTGGCTGATGCAAGTATCGTAGGAATCAACAATGGGGCAGGGCTCTTTGTGATGATCTACTTAGGTTTTTATACCCAAGGATCGCAGCTTTTGCCTGTCGTTGGGATCATCGGTGGTTTATTAGCTGCTGTACTGGTCTATTTGATTGCCTATAAGCACCGCCAATTGTTATCGATGGAGCGAGTACTGCTGGCGGGAATCGCCGTCAATGCAGGGCTGGCGGCGGCTACCTTACTCTTTACGGTGGAATTATCAAAAGACCGCTATCGCTTTGTAACAGCGTGGCTTTCTGGTTCGATTTGGGGAACTTCTTGGCAGCAAATCACCAGTCTGCTTCCTTGGGTCATCGTATTGTCTGCCGCAGCTTTCTGGACCGTACCAAGGCTTAACTTACTTGGCTTTGGCGAGGAGCAGGCAATTAGCTTAGGGGTTTCTTTGACCCGTTTGCGGACGTGGTTTTTAGTGATCGCGGTTGGTTTGGCTGCCAGTACGGTTGGCTATACTGGTAATTTAGCCTTTGTGGGCTTATTGGCGCCTCATATCGCTAAGGGACTCATCGGCAGAGAATCTCGCAGTGCCTTTTTCTTAGCGGGAATGATCGGCAGTCTGCTAGTCTTAGTCAGTGATACGATCGGTCGTTTGCTATTGACAAGCGGCGAGATCCCAGCTGGTATCATCATTTCTATCGTGGGGGCACCGTACTTTGTCTTTTTGCTGATCCGACGTAAAGAAGGATGAGCAACTAGTCATGATCTTGTCAAGAAATCTGCGATTCTAGTTTGCTATTTGGACACAGTTTTTGGTACTATTTCTGAGAGGAGTGATCCAATGGAAAAACCAGTCATTAGAGAGCACATGATCCAAACATTAAAACAAATGCCAATCAAACAAAAGCAGCAGAAAGAAACGCTGATTTTGCAGTTGCTGTTTTCTTCTCAGATTTGGCAAACAGCTGAGTCAGTAGGTGTGATCCGTTCGTTGCCATTTGAATTTGATACAGCGGCTATTTTTGCTAAAGGATTTGAACAAAACAAACGAATCGCAGTGCCGAAAGCACAACAGAAAAAATTGCAGTTTTATCATGTGGAGCCGACAACACGTTATGAAGCGTCGGCATTTGGAGTTGAAGAGCCGATCAGTGAGCAAGAAGCCCATCACTTGGATTTGCTGATTGTTCCCGGTTTGGCGTTTTCTAAAAACGGCTATCGCATCGGCTTTGGCGGTGGCTATTATGATCGTTTCTTGTCAGCTTTCGATGGCAAGACCGTTTCTTTGGTCTTCGGAGAGCAATTCAACGATCAATGGACACCAGATGTATTCGACATCCCAATCGATAAAATCTATACGGATTCTCTTATTCGCACGTAAAGGAGCACGTCAATGAATTCTCAAATGAAAAGATGGCTGAATCAGCCGGTCTTCACGTATCTGTTTTTAGCTATCCAAACAATTGTGTTTATCTTAGGTTATTTTAGTCCCTCTATTCAATCAGGCGGGGTGATGTTTGGTCCGTTTGTCGTTTATTTAAATGAATATTGGCGTTTCGTTACCCCGATCTTTCTACATTTCGGTTTGGCTCATTTTGCGATCAATTCTGTGATTCTGTATTATATGGGGCAGCAAGTAGAAGCCATCTATGGTCATAGCCGTTTTTTTGCCTTATATTTGCTAAGCGGCATCATGGGCAATACCATGAGTTTTGCCTTCAACCAAATAGGGGTTCAATCAGCAGGCGCTAGTACTTCTTTATTCGGACTTTTCGGGGCATTTTTGATTTTAGGTTGGCATTTTAGAAATGATTACCGCATCCAAGCAATGGTACGGCAATTTGCCCTATTCGTTGGATTGAACCTGGTTTTTGGGGTGTTTGATCAAACGATCGATATGTGGGGACACATTGGGGGGATCCTCGGTGGGTTATTGTTAGGGAATCTTTTGGCATTGCCAAAGAACTATGGAAAATATTCGATACACACCAGAATCCTCTCTGGCGTACTCTTTGTTTTCTTATTGGCTATTTTTGTGATATATGGTTTTAAAAAATATTAATTACTTGTATAATAAGCAGGAAGTGGTTAAATGGAAACGTTATATGACGTACAACAATTACTGAAACAATTTGGTGTTTACGTATATGTCGGCAAGCGGATCTACGATATAGAACTGATGCAAATCGAGCTGAAAAACTTTTATGACAGTCGCTTGATAGATCGGGATGTATATCTGACTGCCCGGCGAATTCTTACGCGGGAGCATCGAATTGAAGAAAGCCGGGAGGAAAACAAGTGATGGACAAAAAAATCATCGGAATTGATTTAGGCGGAACAACGGTGAAATTCGCTATTTTAACGAGCGAAGGCGAGATTCAGCAAAAATGGAGTATTGACACCAATATTCTTGATGAAGGCTCACATATTGTGCCAGAAATCGTGGCATCGATCAATCATCGCCTAGAATTATATGGCTTACAGCCAGAAGCATTTATCGGTATTGGTATGGGGACACCAGGAAGTGTCGATCGTGACAAAGGAACCGTCATCGGTGCCTACAATCTGAACTGGAAAACACTTCAGCCAGTCAAAGAACTGATTGAAAAAGGCACAAAAATCCCCTTTGCCATCGATAACGATGCCAATGTAGCAGCTTTAGGTGAGCGCTGGAAAGGGGCAGGGGATAACAATCCTGATGTCATCTTTATCACACTAGGTACAGGTGTTGGCGGCGGTATCATCATGGAAGGGCAATTGCTTCATGGGGTTGCTGGTTGTGCTGGAGAAATCGGTCATATCACTGTTGATCCTGAAGGGTTTGAATGTACTTGCGGCAAACGTGGTTGTTTAGAAACGGTTTCTAGTGCGACGGGTGTTGTGCGAGTTGCTCGACAGTTGGCAGAAGAATATGCTGGCGATTCGGCATTGAAACAGCAGCTGGACAATGGGGAAGATGTTTCAAGTAAAGATATTTTTGAAGCGGCTCAAGCAAACGATCCATTTGGCTTGATGGTCGTTGATAAAGTGTGCTTCTACCTTGGGTTGGCATGCGGAAATTTAGGAAACACATTAAATCCATCAAGTATCGTTTTAGGTGGAGGCGTATCAGCAGCCGGTGAATTTTTACGTGAACGGGTTGCTGCCTACTTTGCTCAGTTTACCTTCCCACAGGTAACGGAAAGTACCGAAATCAAATTGGCAGAACTTGGGAATGATGCCGGTGTGATCGGGGCAGCATCATTAGCTTTGCAATTTGCAGCAAAAGCTTAGATGCCAAGCTGCTAGGCAATGATACATTCAAGCAGCATAAATCAAAAAAAGAATGATTGTTACAATAGAGAGGAATAGAAGAAATGACACCAATTATGTGGCTAAACTTGGTTTTGGGATTAATCATCTTAGCAATCGCTTTGAACTGGGCGTATTTTCAAATCATGGGACGCCGTTCAGCAACGATCATCTCAGAAGATGAATTCAAAGCAGGAATGAAGAAAGCCCAAGTGATCGATGTTCGGGAAAAAAATGAGTTTGACAGTGGACATATTTTAGGGGCGCGTAATATTCCCTTTACTGTTTTAACCAATTCCTTCAGCGCATTTCGTAAAGATCAACCGATTTACTTATATGACACGCGTAAATCGTTGAGTATTCGCGCAGCGAATAAATTACGTAAAGAAGGCTTTACCAATGTCTATATCCTAAAAGAAGGATATGAAGGCTGGAGCGGCAAGACGAAAAAGAAAAATAGTTTATAAAACAGAGAACTCAAGGCAAAAGAACACAAGCAAATTTGAATGAGTGACGAAACACCAAACGGAGTGTTTCAAGTAAGTCATTGTTCAATTTACATTGTGGGCTTTTGCCTTTATTTGAACTTAGGTCTATCAATAAGGAGAGTGTGCGTTGATCAAGCGAAAAAGAATTTATGAAGCGGCGGAAACGACAGATGGCTATCGGGTATTGGTGGATCGCATCTGGCCTAGAGGGATGAAAAAGGAAACAGCTCAGATCGATCTATGGATCAAAGCAGTCGCACCAAGTACTGAATTGCGCAAATGGTTTGGGCATGATCCTGAACGTTTTGATGCGTTTAAAGACCGCTATCTACAAGAATTAGAGAAAGCGCCCGCAAAAGTTGCCCTGGCACAGTTAAACGCGTTGGTTGCTGAACAAGAGACCGTTACCTTACTATACGGAGCGAAAAATGAAGAACAAAATCAAGCCGTGATTTTGCAGGACTTACTGGAGAAGGAAGAATGATTACCTAAAAGAGCCGCCAGCCTATTGAAGGCTGACGGCTCTTTTGTAGCAAATGATTAACGGGCAACGCTTTTACGCATCGCACGTTTCCGTTTTTCATCATGATCCGCTTGTTGTTCATCAATTGGATCAATCACTTGTTTCTTGACCGTCATAACAACACTTGCAGCTGCAGCAACCGTTGCGACTGTTCCTACTAAAAATCCTGAAAGAAATCGTTTCATCATTAAACACCTCGCCTTTAGTTATATGTTCATTATGAATGAAAACGGAAAAAATATCAAAAAAAATCACTTTTGGGATTGAAAACGCTTGAAATAATTTAGTAAATATTTTACAATAAGTTTACTAAAAAGAAAGTGGGAGTGAGAGAAATGGAGCAATTGCAACAGATATTTATTGATAAATTTGGAACAGAAGGCACAGGCATGTATTTTGCACCAGGGAGAATCAACTTGATCGGTGAACACACGGATTACAATGGCGGTTATGTTTTCCCGGCGGCGATCACATTAGGGACGTATGCAGTAGCGCGAAAACGTGAAGACCAGTTGATCCAACTCTATTCAGAGAACTTTCCAGAAAAAGGCGTGATCTCCTTTTCGTTAGATGAGCTGGATTACCGAAAAGAAGATGATTGGACAAACTATCCGAAAGGAGTCGTTCGTTTTCTAAAAGAAGCGGGGCAAGTGATCGATCGAGGCTTTGACATCGCTTTTTATGGCAACATTCCGAATGGCGCAGGTCTTTCTTCTTCGGCATCGATTGAATTGCTGACGGGGGTTTGTCTAAAAGATCTCTTTGATTTAACCCTGACGACCTTGGACTTAGTTAAAATTGGCAAAAAAGTCGAAAATGAGTTTATTGGCGTTAACTCAGGGATCATGGATCAATTTGCGATCGGAATGGGTCAAAAAGACCATGCATTGCTTTTAGATACGAACACGTTAAATTATGAAGTCGTACCAGCGGCATTTGGCGATTATGTCGTAGCGATCATGAATACCAATAAGCGACGCGAATTGGCTGATTCTAAATACAATGAACGACGTGCAGAATGTGAAGAAGCATTGGCTCGTTTGCAAAAATCATTAGCCATTGATTCATTGGGCGCATTAGACGAAGCAACCTTTTTTGCAAATACAGCATTGATCGATGATCCACGCTTGATCAAACGGGCGAAACATGCGGTGACGGAAAACCAACGGACATTGAAAGCAAAAGCTGCTTTGACTGCTGGTGATCTTGAAGAATTCGGCCAGTTATTAAATGCCTCTCATGCTTCATTGCGAGATGATTATGAAGTGACAGGGCATGAACTAGATACACTAGTCGCAGCCGCTCAAGCGCACCCTGCTGTTCTAGGTGCGCGGATGACGGGTGCGGGCTTTGGCGGTTGCGGGATCGCATTGGTCAAAGCAAGTGAATGGGCTGATTTCGAAGCGTCAGTCAAAGCAGCCTATTTAGCAGAAATCGGCTACGCAACCGACATTTATCAAGCAAGTATTGATGATGGTGCACGAAAACTGTAGAATAAGAAACGATGAAGGAATGAAGAAAGAAGGCTGAAAATATGGCGATTTTAGTATTAGGAGGAGCCGGCTATATCGGTTCTCATGCAGTCGATCAATTGATCGAACAAGGAAAACAAGTCGTTGTCGTTGACAATTTGCTGACAGGACATCGCCAAGCGATCCATCCAGCAGCAACCTTTTATGAAGGAGATATTCGCGACAAAGCATTTTTACAATCGGTATTTGAAAAAGAAACGATCGATGGCGTGATTCACTTTGCTGCCAGTTCTTTGGTGGGAGAATCTGTGGAAAAACCATTGAAGTATTTCAACAATAATGTGTATGGGATGCAGGTCCTCTTAGAAGTGATGAAGGAACATCAAGTGAAACATATCGTCTTTTCCTCTACAGCAGCAACTTATGGGGAACCTGACCATAGTCCAATCACGGAAGAAACCCCAACAAATCCTAAAAATCCATATGGCGAAAGCAAGTTGATCATGGAAAAAATGATGCGTTGGTGCGATGAAGCTTATGGAATGAAGTATGTCGCATTGCGTTATTTCAATGTGGCTGGCGCGAAGTCGGATGCTTCGATTGGTGAAGACCATGATCCAGAAACACACTTAGTACCGATCATCTTGCAAGCTGCTTTAGGACAACGTAAAGAGGTAGCGATTTTTGGGGAGGATTACGATACTCCAGATGGTACTTGTGTCCGCGATTATGTCCATGTCGAAGATCTGATCGCTGCTCACCTGTTGGCATTAGAATATTTACAAAAAGGCAATGAGAGCAATGTCTTCAATTTAGGCAGCAATCATGGGTACTCTGTGAAAGAAATGGTGGAAGCTGCTCGCAATGTAACGAAAAAAGAGATCCCAGCCAGAGTGGCGCCTCGCCGTGCCGGTGATCCAAGTACCTTAGTGGCATCGAGTGAAAAAGCACGAAAGGTTTTAGGCTGGAAACCAGTCTATACCGACGTCGAAGCAATCATCGAGACTGCTTGGAATTGGCATGTCAGCCATCCAAATGGGTATCAAGGGCAGGAGGAATAACCAATGACGATCAGCCAAACAATCAGCGATTTCGTCACTTTAGCAATCAAGGCTGGCGGCTGGATGGAAATGGATCGTATTTATTTGCAAAACCGAGTACTAGCCATGATCGGGGAAGCTGTTTTTGAGCCCAGCGAAATTCGTTCTGTCGATCGGTCCTCCATTGATTTGATGGACGAGCTGGTGGCATGCGCTTTAAGCAATCAGCAAATTGGCGATTCTCACGCAGAAAGAGAAATCTTTGAAGCCCAGTTGATGGACTTTTTGACGCCACCGCCTTCAGTAGTCAATGCTTTTTTTGCGCAGCATTATGCCAATGATCCTAAAGAAGCGACGGATTATTTCTTTGAGCTGTGCCGTCAAAATGATTACATCAAGACTCGGGCCATCGCAAAGAATATCGTGTTCCCAGTTGATACCGAATATGGGGAGATCGAGATCACGATCAATTTATCAAAACCTGAAAAAGATCCCAAGCAAATAGCGAAAGAAGGAGCTGCTGCTTCTTCTGTAGATTATCCGAAATGTATGTTGTGTTTGGAAAATGAAGGCTACCAAGGACGAGTCAATTATCCAGCGCGGACCAACCATCGGATCATCCGTATGAATTTGGATAATGAAGCATGGGGCTTTCAATATTCGCCCTATGCCTACTACAAAGAGCATTCGATTTTTCTCTCTTTAGACCATCGTCCTATGAAAATCAATTTGCAAACCTTCGCTCGCTTGTTGCAGATCATTGAAGTGATGCCGCATTATTTTGTCGGGTCCAATGCCGATCTGCCGATCGTTGGGGGTTCGATCTTGTCTCATGACCATTATCAAGGAGGACGGCACACGTTTGCCATGGCAAAAGCGCCGATCGAGCAACGCTTTTCTTTAACTGGTTTTCCTGATGTCGCTGCGGGGATCGTGAAGTGGCCAATGTCGGTGATACGACTACAAGCGAAAAACAAACAAAAATTAGCCGCTGCTTGCCAATATGTGTTAGCCCAATGGCAACAGTACTCAGATCCAAGTGTTTCGATCAATGCCTTTTCAGAAGATGGAACGCCTCATCATACGGTGACACCGATCGCACGTAAGCAAGGAGAGCTGTTTGAAATGGACTTAGTCTTGCGGGATAATAATGTTTCCAAAGAACATCCTGACGGCATTTTTCATCCGCATCAAGAAGTGCAGCATATCAAAAAAGAAAATATCGGATTGATTGAAGTCATGGGCTTGGCAGTTCTCCCGCCGCGTTTAGCTCCGGAACTAGAAGAAGTGACTGCTTATCTATTGGATCAGCCCAATCAAATCGCGGCATACCATATTCCTTGGGCAGATGCGATCAAAGCCCAGCACCCAGAATGCAATGCCGAAAACGTGTCGCAGATTTTACGTAATGCATTAGGGGAAGTCTTTACACAAGTATTGACGCATGCAGGCGTCTTCAAGCGAGACCAGACAGGGCAAGCGGCCTTTGCTCGCTTTATAGCTACTTTATAAAAAAGTTCCCCGCAAAAAAAGGAGGCTGGAAGATGGCAACGATCAAAGATATTGCACAACAGGCTGGCGTCTCGCCAGCCACTGTATCACGGGTGCTGAATTACGATTCAGAATTATCGGTCAGTTCTGAAACCAAAGAGAAAATTTTTAAAGCCGCAGAAGCACTCAATTACACAAAACATAAAAAAAAGAGTCAGCCAGAAACCAGTAGTATGCGCTTGATCCAATGGTTTGATACCGAGGAAGAATTAGCAGATCTTTACTATTTAGCGATCCGTATCGGGATTGAAAACAAAACCGAAGAATTAGGGATTCGTTTGCTGAAAGAACCCTACGAAGGATTGACTGATACCGCAGTCGATGGAACGATTGCACTAGGGAAATTTGATGATCACCAGATTCGACAATTGAAAAAAAGCCAAGCCAATTTGTTGATGGTCGATTTTGACGCATTGGCTCAGGGCGTCAATTCTCTGGTGGTGGACTTTCAACAAGCGGTGGATTTAGTGATCGATGACTTTATTGCAAAAGGCCACCAAAGGATCGGCTTGTTATCAGGCGTTGAGTTTACCAAGGATCATCACCAAGAAATCGAAGACCCTCGGCGCCGAATTTTTGAGGAACGGCTCCGTCGGTTGAAGCTGCACCACCCGCAATATCACCTCAGCGCACCGTTTACAGTAGAGGGCGGTTATGAGGCGATGAAAGAGTATTTGCAGCAAAACAAAGAGTTGCCAAGTGCTTTATTTGCTTCCAGTGATGCCTTAGCGATTGGCGCTATGCGTGCTTTGCAAGAAAAAAACATCAAGATTCCTGAGGAGATCGCAATTATCGGCTTCAACGATGTCAGTGTTGCAAAGTACGTCTTTCCGACGCTGTCAACCATCAAAGTTCATACGGAATGGTTGGGGGAGCTGGCAGTGACGACCTTGCTGGATATCATTACGAATGCAGCACCCGTTCCTCGCAAAGTTACGATCGCAACGGAACTGATCACGCGCCAATCCTCCTAGCAACCAGTTGAATCACCGAAGGATGTCCTTACACACGTCAACTGAGTTTTAATGGAATAACAAAAAATGACTATCGTCTTACCCGAACCTTTAAACAGCCTCGTCGGTTTGCAGCTGCAGCCGTGCTTGCTTTTTTCAAAGGTTCGGGTATTGTTGTCCTATTGCTTTTTTTCTAAACGCAGGCATCTTTTTGGAGACTTGGTTGGGCATTTGATTAGAATATGGTAGAATATGAGAGAGTTTTTTGAATGGGGAGAAGATAGATGAAAACATTAGCGATTGATACCTCAAACCAGACACTGGCGGTTGCGGTGGTCGATGGTCAAGAAGTGTTGGGACAAAGCCAGACGATGGCGATCAAAAACCACAGCACAGCATTGATGCCTGCCATTGATGGATTGATGCAAGCAGTGGGGATGGCACCTAAAGAGCTGGAGCAAATCGTTGTTGCGAAAGGTCCTGGTTCGTATACAGGTTTGCGAATCGGCGTCACAACAGCAAAAACGCTGGCGCAAACATTGAACATCCCGCTGATTGGTGTTTCTAGTTTGAAAGCAGTCGCTGCCAATTGTGTGGGCGTATCGCAAGTGATCGTGCCGTTGTTTGACGCTCGCCGTCAAAATGTCTACGCAGGTGCCTACCAATGGCATAATGGGACCTTAGAAACAAGGATCAAAGACCAGCATATCTCACTGTCTGAATTATTGACCCAGTTAAAAGCAGTCGATGGTCAAGAAGTGCTATTTGTCGGCGCCGATACCATCAAATTTAAAGACATGATCGAGGCGGAACTGCCGACAGCCCATATCAATCAAGTATCGTTATGGAGTTACCCCAATGGCGTTGTTTTAGCTGCTATTGCGAAAGAAGAAGCGCCGGTCGCTTCGATCCATGATTTTGTACCAGACTATTTAAAATTAGTTGAAGCCGAAGAAAAATGGTTAGCCTCGCATGAACCGGGAGTGGATGCCTATGTTGAAAAAATTTAAAACGATGACGGGAAAGCTGGCCCTTTTCCGTCAGATTCAATACCCAGAGCGTAAAAAAGAGATACGAGGGGAAACGTACGTTGTTCGTGAATTAGTCGGAGATGACATTAAAGAGCTGCTGCAGGTGGAGCGTCTCGTGTATGCGGGGGAACTGCCTTGGACCAAGAGCGCCTTTTTGTCAGAACTTTATTCACGGGTCAAACATCTTTATTTGGGCATCTTGCATAATGAGCGGATGATTGGGTTTATCGGGGTGCGGATTTTAGGCGCTGATGCCCATATCACCAATATCGCGATCATTCCTGATTATCAAGGAAAAGGGATCGGTTCTTTCTTGCTAGGAGAAATCGAACGTTATGCACGGAAAAACAAATGCGACCGTTTGACATTAGAAGTGCGCCTGGGCAATCGTGATGCGCAACGTTTGTATCGGACCCTCGGGTTTGTTTCACAGGCGATCAAAACGGCGTACTACACCGAAGGCAATGAAGACGCATTGGATATGGTGAAATTTTTAAATGACTAACGAACAAGCAGAGCAAACGATCCCGACACCGCAAATGCTCTGGTCATTGGCAGATCAGAGCTATCCCTTTGGCTCGCCTTGGAATGTGCAGCAATTTCAACAAGATTTGCAAAACAGCAACAGTCGCTATTTGTTCCGTTATGGAAAAACCAATCAAGAGCTAATTGGGTTTCTCTGTTTTCAGCAAGTGCTGGATGAAGCAGAGTTGTTTAATGTAGCGGTTTTACCAGCGTATCAAGGTCGTGGTTTGGCGAAAGAATTGTTGAAGCAAATGGAATCGCTCGTGGAACAAACCGATGGTCGGCGCATCTATCTTGAAGTGCGTGTGTCGAATTTGCAAGCACAAGCTCTTTATTTACGTATGGGCTATACAGTCATCGGTCGTAGAAAAAAATATTACAGTCATCCAGAAGAGGATGCGTTGATTATGGAAAAGAAAGTAGGCGGACAAAAATCAAATGAATGAATTGATTTTAGCCATTGAAAGCAGTTGTGATGAAACCAGTGTGGCAGTGATTAAAAACGGCGACACCATTTTAAGTAACATTGTTGCTTCGCAGATCAAGAGCCACCAGCGCTTCGGCGGTGTCGTACCAGAAGTCGCTAGTCGTCACCATGTCGAACAGATTACTTTATGTATCGAAGAAGCATTGACACAGGCCGACACCCAACCTGAAGAGTTGTCAGCTGTTGCTGTTACCTATGGTCCAGGGTTGGTTGGGGCACTGTTGATTGGGCTGTCTGCAGCAAAAGCTTTTGCCTGGGCCCACAGCTTACCGCTGATTCCGGTCAATCACATGGCAGGACATATTTATGCAGCTCGCCTAGTGAAGCCATTGGTTTTTCCTTTAATGGCGTTATTGGTCAGTGGTGGCCACACCGAATTGGTGTATATGGCAGAAGATGGCTCTTTTGAGATCATCGGTGAAACGAGAGATGATGCCGCTGGTGAAGCCTATGACAAAGTCGGTCGTGTTCTAGGTTTGCCTTATCCTAGTGGGAAAGAAATTGATCGCCTTGCGCATCTAGGCAGTGATACGTATCACTTTCCTCGAGCAATGATACAAGAAGATAATTTTGATTTTAGTTTCAGCGGCTTAAAGAGTTCCTTTATCAATTTTGTGCATAATGCACAGCAAAGAGAGGAAGCTTTGTCAGTAGAAAATCTAGCAGCTAGTTTCCAAGCCAGCGTTGTCGAAGTCTTGGTTCACAAAACGTTGCGGGCGTGCCAAGCTTATCCTGTAAACCAGCTGATCGTTGCTGGGGGAGTCGCGGCGAATCAAGGCTTGCGTGACGCTTTACAAAAAGCGATGCAGGAATTGCCGGAAGTGGAATTGTTGATTCCACCGTTGCGTCTTTGCGGAGATAATGCGGCCATGATTGGTGCCTACGCCTATGTTGCGTTGAAAAAGCAACGCTTAGCAGATCTTTCATTGAATGCTGATCCAAGTGTCAGCTTTGCCCATACGATTTCTTAAGATGATTGCACCTAAGATCCGTTCTTAGGTGTTTTTTTTGGTTTCTTTATGAGCAAATAGAAGATTTTGTTGTATTTTATTTCATCATTTGATATTATCATGTATAATTATTAGTTAATTGAAGGGCGGGTATGCAATGACATCGGTTTTTAAAGGACGCAGTTTTTTAGCAGAAAAGGATTTTACAAAAGAAGAACTACAATATTTGATTGATTTTTCCCAGCACTTGAAAGGGATGAAGGCCAACAATCAACCACATCGTTATTTAGATGGCAAAAACATTGCACTTTTGTTTGAAAAGAATTCGACACGGACGCGAGCAGCCTTTACGGTTGCAGCGGTGGATCTGGGGGCACATCCGGAATTTTTAGGGGCCAATGATATTCAGTTGGGGTCTAAAGAATCTGTTGAAGATACCGCCAAAGTATTCGGCCGCATGTTCGACGGGATCGAGTTTCGCGGCTTTAGTCAACAGGTTGTCGAAGATCTGGCCAACTATTCAGGTGTACCTGTTTGGAATGGCTTAACGGATGAATGGCATCCAACGCAAATGATTGCTGACTTTTTAACCATTCAAGAAAACTTTGGTGAGCTGACTGGCTTGACCATCGCATACTGTGGGGATGGGCGCAACAATGTCGCTAATTCTTTATTAGTGACCAGTGCGATTTTAGGGGTCAATATTCATGTCGTCACCCCGAAGGCCTTGCAGCCAGAAGCAACCATCATCGCACAGGCACAAGCCTATGCCAAGCAATCGGGCGCAAAGATTTTGGTGACTGATGATGTGGATCAAGGTGTTCTAGGCGCTGATGTCGTGTATACCGATGTTTGGGTATCAATGGGTGAAGAAGAAAAATTCCAAGAGCGGATCGAACAGCTGCTGCCGTATCAAGTCAACCAATCGTTGATGAAAAAAACACAAAACGATCAAGTGATTTTTATGCATTGTTTGCCAGCATTTCATGATGATCAGACCACGTATGGCAAAAAAGCAGCGCAGGCGTATGGAATTTCTGAGATGGAAGTCACTGATGAGGTCTTTCGCAGTAAGTATGCCCGTCAATTTGATCAAGCCGAAAATCGTTTGCACTCAATCAAAGCGATCATGGCAGTGACTGCTGGAGATCTATTTATTCCTAAAGTATAAAATAATTTTTTTTGAAAATGCCAAAATCTCGCTAGCCAAACAAACATTTCTTTGCTATACTTTCTGGGAAGTAAATAGCCTTGATTTGATGAAACAAGAGAAGTAGCGATTCGAGTATCAGTTAGCGAGTTCGGGGTGGTGGAAGCCGAATTGATCAGATTGTGAAACGCACTTGTGAGAATTTGCCAAGCAAACGGAATTCTGCCGTTATCAGAAAAAAGTAGGTCCGAAAAGGACAATCAGAGTGGTACCGCGGGAAATCTCGTCTCTAGTGCATGTTATGCGCTAGAGGCTTTTTTTGTTTTTATCAATCATTTCTTGCGTTAAAAACATACAGCTGTTTGCTTGCTTCAAACAACTTTTCATCAAAACATGGGCTCAGTCATTATAGGAGGGATACTATGAATAACAAAGAAATCGTCGCACAAGCCATCCATCAAGTAGTAAAAGAAGATCTATCGATCGAACAAGTTCAGCAATTACTGGAAAATCCAAAGTCAGCTGACCATGGGGATGTGGCATTCCCAGCCTTCTCGCTAGCAAAAGTCTATCGGAAAGCGCCGCAGCAAATTGCCGCAGACTTAGCAGAAAAAATCGATCAAGCGTCTTTTGAAAAAATTGAAGTGGTCGGTCCATATTTAAACTTCTTTATGGATAAAAAAGCAATCTCTGCCCACGTCTTAGAGATGGTTCTCAAAGAAAAAAATCATTTTGGCGATCAAACCATCGGCAATCAGCAAGCAGTACCCATCGATATGTCTTCACCAAATATTGCCAAACCCATCTCAATGGGGCATTTGCGTTCCACTGTGATCGGTAACTCAATCGGCTTTATTTTAGAAAAAATCGGTTACCAGCCAATTCGCATCAACCATTTAGGCGACTGGGGCACACAATTTGGGAAATTGATCGTGGCCTATAAAAAATGGGGGTCAGAAGAAGCGGTCAAAGCGGAACCAATCAACGAACTGTTGCGTTTGTATGTTGATTTTCACGAAGCTGCCGAGACAGATAAACAATTAGAAGATGATGCGAGAGCTTGGTTCAAGAAACTAGAAGATGGTGACCAAGAAGCAATGGATTTGTGGCAATGGTTCCGTGATGAATCATTAAAAGAATTCAATAAAATCTATGATATGTTGGAAGTTTCCTTTGATTCATTGAATGGCGAAGCTTTCTATAATGATAAAATGACAGAAGTCGTGGAATTATTAGAGGAAAAACACTTGTTGAAAGAAGACCAAGGGGCAGAGATCGTTGATTTGGCTGCGTATGACTTAAATCCAGCCTTGATCCGCAAATCCGATGGTGCGACTCTTTACATCACACGGGACATGGCCGCAGCGCTGTACCGCAAACGGACCTACAATTTTGCCAAATCATTGTACGTGGTAGGAAATGAGCAAAGTTATCACTTCAAGCAATTAAAAGCTGTTTTGAAGGAAATGGGCTTTGAGTGGGCAGATGATATGACCCACGTACCATTTGGATTGATCACCAAAGATGGGAAAAAATTATCTACGAGAAAAGGGAAGATCGTTCTTTTAGAAGAAGTATTGAATGAAGCGATCGATTCGGCGAAAGAACAAATCACTGAAAAGAACCCAACGCTTGAAAACAAAGAAGAAGTTGCAAAACAAGTCGGTGTCGGGGCAGTCGTTTTCCACGACTTGAAAAATGACCGTTTGAATAATTTCGACTTTACGCTAGAAGAAGTTGTCCGTTTTGAAGGAGAGACCGGACCCTATGTGCAATATTCTCATGCCCGTGCCATGAGCATTCTTGAAAAAGCCGACTTTGATCCTGCTGTTGTCAGCAGTTTGTCATTGGCAGATACTGAGAGCTGGGAAGTCATCAAATTGATTCAGCGCTACCCAGAAACCGTGCTGCAAGCAGCAGAAAAATATGAACCATCCGTCATTGCTAAACATGCCATCAAATTGGCACAGGCCTTTAATAAGTATTACGCCAATGTGAAAATCTTGGCTGAAGATGCGGAAAAAGACGCACGTCTGGCTCTAGTTTATGCAGTAACGACCTTATTAAAAGAAGATTTACGGTTGCTTGGTTTACATGCACCCGACAAAATGTAACAAAAAAAGCTGTGTCCTTGTTTCGACAAAGACACAGCTTTTTTGTAGTAAAAATACAGATAGGTCACATTTGTTCGGTGTCTTATAAGACCGCGTGGTTTCTGATAAATTGATAAAAAGTTTCAGCATCTTCGTCGCTGCGGGAAATCACCGCTACTGTATCAAAGCCCGCCAACGAGCAAACTTTTTCTGGCATAGTCACTTCATCGATCGCAGCCGAAAGCAAAGGCGCATTGTCCGCAACGGTATGGATCAACGTCATAAATTGCACACGATCTACTTTAGTGACAACGTCTTCGATCATCTGTATCAAACGCTGCTCTTCTTCTTTTTCATCTTCTGACGATTGCATTCCTTGAAAAATGACAAACTTCGTCTGACCTGTTTCATCGGGCACTTTCACGATTTTCAAATCACGAATATCGCGAGAGATGGTCGCTTGCGTGGCGGAGACGCCTTGGGCTTCCAATTGCTGCAATAATTCTTCTTGCGTGCGTACAGTATGTTCAGTAATGATTTGTCTAATAAGTAAATGGCGATCAGCTTTTCGCATAGGTAAACTCCTTTAAGCATGATTGATTAAGTCAGCCTTATCATAGCAGATAAAGCCGAAAAAACCTAGATATAATAAGAAAAGAATTAGAACGCTAAAAAAAAGCTGGACCACGAATCGTAGTTTTTCATTTGAATCAGTTGCATTTCTTTTTTAGCTACTGTATACTGTTTAAGGCGTGAGTTTTTCACGTCAATCCCACATCTTGTTCCATCTGCGAAGCGGTGCTGATCGATTCAGTTCTTCAAGGAGTAAAAGAGCAAGAGAGGAAAACAAAAAAACCAAATTGGAGGAAACACAACATGGCAGTAATCTCAATGAAACAATTACTAGAAGCCGGCGTACACTTTGGTCACCAAACTCGTCGCTGGAACCCAAAAATGAAGAAATATATCTTCACAGAAAGAAACGGCATCTACATCATTGATTTGCAAAAAACAGTGAAATTAGTAGACGCAGCTTACGACTACATGAAAAATGTTGCTGAAGAAGGCGGCGTTGCATTGTTCGTAGGTACTAAAAAACAAGCACAAGAAGCAATCAAAGAAGAAGCAATCCGTTCAGGTCAATACTATGTTAACCATCGTTGGTTAGGTGGAACTTTGACAAACTGGGAAACAATCCAAAAACGTGTTGCTCGTTTGAAACAAATCAACAAAATGGAAGAAGATGGCACATTTGCTGTTCTTCCTAAAAAAGAAGTCGTTGGCTTGAACAAAGAGCGCGAACGTCTTGAAAAATTCTTAGGCGGTATCGCTGATATGCCAAGAATTCCAGATGTAATGTACGTTGTTGACCCACGTAAAGAACGTATCGCGATCCAAGAAGCACGCAAATTAAATATCCCGATCGTAGCGATGGTCGATACAAACTGTGATCCAGACGAAATCGATGTTGTTATCCCATCAAATGATGACGCTATTCGTGCCGTTAAATTGATCACTGCGAAAATGGCAGATGCTTTCATCGAAGGTAACCAAGGCGAAGACCAAGTAGCAGAAGAAGATTTTGCTGCTGAATCAACAGAAAACGCAACTTCAATCGAAGAAATCGTTGATGTTGTCGAAGGCGACAACGCATCAGCTGAATAATAAATGATGGAGCTGTTTCAAAGGCTAGGCGCCAAGCCTCACTCTCCTTTGAAACAGCTTTTTTTAAAGACAAGCAATCTTGTTTAAAAACATTTAGGAGGAAACAAAAAATGGCAGAAGTAACAGCTAAATTAGTAAAAGAATTACGCGATATGACTGGTGTAGGAATGATGGACGCAAAACGTGCATTAGTTGAAGTAGAAGGCGACATCGAAAAAGCCGTAGACTTATTACGTGAAAAAGGTATGGCAAAAGCTGCGAAGAAAAACGACCGTATTGCTGCTGAAGGTTTAGCATCTGTGGCGATCAACGGCAACACAGCAGCAATCGTTGAAGTGAACTCAGAAACTGACTTCGTTTCTAAAAACGAAATGTTCCAAGACTTAGTAAAAGAAATCGCTGAAGTAATCGCAGCAAACAAACCAGCTGATATGGATGCTGCTTTAAAATTAGAAACTTCTAAAGGCACAATGGATGCTGCGTTAATCGAAGCAACACAAGTAATCGGAGAAAAAATCAGCTTCCGTCGTTTTGAAGTTGTTGAAAAAGATGACAATGCTGCTTTCGGCGGTTACCTACACATGGGCGGACGTATTGCTGTATTGACTGTTCTTGAAGGAACAACTGACGAATCAGTTGCGAAAGATGTTGCAATGCACGTTGCAGCGATCAACCCTCGCTACGTGAACGAAGCACAAATCTCTCAAGAAGAATTGGATCATGAAAAACAAGTCTTGACAGAACAAGCATTGAACGAAGGCAAACCAGCGAACATCGTTGAAAAAATGGTTGAAGGACGCTTGAAGAAATTTAAAGCAGAAATCGCTTTGGTTGACCAACCATTCGTTAAAGACCCAGATATGACAGTTGAAAAATATGTTGCATCAAAAGGCGCAACTGTGAAATCTTTTGTCCGCTTTGAAGTCGGCGAAGGTATCGAAAAACGCGAAGACAACTTCGTTGAAGAAGTAATGAGCCAAGTGAAAAAATAATTCTGTTCCTCGAACAGATGGGAACGCATGGAAGTGCGCTCCCTTTTTTTAAGCAAAAACGGTTTTTGAAGAAATAGTGTAGATAATTTTCAACGAAAGAGCACCAATATGCTACAATAGAATTGGAGAATGTACGGAGGAATCATGATGGGCAAACCAAAATATCAACGTGTTGTATTAAAATTAAGTGGTGAAGCATTAGCGGGTGACGAAGGCTTTGGGATCAAACCACCGACGATCCAAGAGATCGTTAAAGAGATCAAGGAAGTCCACGAATTAGGCGTACAGATGGCGATCGTGGTCGGCGGCGGAAACATTTGGCGTGGACAAATCGGCGCGCAAATGGGGATGGAAAGAGCACAAGCTGATTACATGGGCATGTTAGCGACTGTGATGAATGCTTTAGCATTACAAGACACACTAGAAAACGCTGGTGTACCAACGCGTGTCCAAACTTCGATCGAAATGCGTCAAATCGCAGAGCCTTATATTCGTCGCAGAGCAGAACGTCACTTAGAAAAAGGGCGGGTCGTCATTTTTGCAGGCGGAACCGGCAACCCTTATTTCTCAACTGATACGACCGCAGCCTTACGGGCAGCTGAAATCAACGCTGATGTCATTTTGATGGCGAAAAACAATGTTGATGGCGTCTACTCAGCAGATCCTAAAACGGACCAAAGTGCTGTGAAATTTGAAGAATTGACCCATTTAGAAGTCATTTCTAAAGGATTGCAAGTAATGGATTCAACCGCAAGTTCATTAAGTATGGACAACGATATTCCATTAGTCGTATTCAACTTGAATGAGCATGGAAACATTCGCCGCGCCATTTTAGGTGAACATATTGGAACGACAGTAAGGGGGAAATAACATGGCTGACAAAATTTTAACAGAAGCAAAAGACAAAATGAAAAAAGCAGCAGAAAACTTGCAGCGGGAATTAGGACAAATCCGTGCTGGCCGCGCGAATGCGAGCATCTTAGACCGCGTAATGGTTACTTACTATGGTGTACCAACACCCTTGAACCAAATGGCTTCAATTACGATTCCAGAAGCAAGAATTTTGATGATCACACCTTTTGACAAAACAATGATCCAAGAAGTAGAAAAAGCTATCATGCAAAGTGATATTGGTATCACGCCTGCCAATGACGGAACAGTCATTCGTTTGGTGATTCCTCAATTAACGGAAGAACGTCGTAAAGAATTAGCCAAAGACGTGAAAAAAGAAGCTGAAAATGCGAAAATCGCGGTCCGTAACATTCGCCGTGATGCGATGGAAGCTTACAAGAAACAAGAAAAAGCTGGCGATATCACAGAAGATGATTTGCGTGAATCTGAAAAAGAAGTGCAAACTGCTACAGATAACAGCATCAAAGAAATCGATGCGATCGCAGCTGAAAAAGAGCAAGAGCTACTTGAGGTTTAAAAGGAATGACGAAGAGTCGCTTCAGCGGCTCTTTTTTTATGGTCGAAAGTGCCGTATGTACTTGAATATCACGACTGTTTTTTTGTTTTTTCTTAATATGGAAATCTTTTCTTGGTTTTCATAGGCAAGAAATCTGATTATTGTTATAATGTAAAAGATGAATTTCAAGAATTGGAAGAGGAGCGAATACGATGCTGCGTTTTTTTCCACAAAAAGACAAATATATCAAAGAAGCGGCTGAACATGAATTTGATCCATCACTGCCGATTCCCCAACACATCGCGATCATTATGGATGGCAATGGCAGATGGGCGCAAAACCGGCGCTTGCCAAGAGTAGCTGGTCACAAAGAAGGCATGGAGACGGTAAAAAAGATCACGAAACATGCTTCACACCTTGGTGTGAAAGTATTGACTCTTTATGCGTTTTCAACAGAGAATTGGAAACGGCCAAACGAAGAAGTGGACTTTTTGATGCAACTGCCCGTCGACTTTTTCGACACGTTTGTTCCTGAGCTGATCAAAGAAAATGTTCAAGTCAAAGTGATGGGGTTCACGGAATCTTTACCCGAACACACACAAGAAGCGGTCAAGCGAGCGATTGACCAAACCAAAGATAATACTGGGATGATCTTGAATTTTGCTTTAAATTACGGCAGCCGCGCAGAAATTTTGACTGCGGTCCAAGCCCTTTATGAAGAGCTTGCAGCTTCGGAGGAAGCCCTGCCCAAGCTCACGGAAGACATGCTGGCGACACATTTGATGACTGGTTTTTTGCCAAACGCGTTACGTGATCCTGAATTGGTGATTCGCACGAGTGGCGAAGAACGTATCAGCAACTTCTTGTTATGGCAGATTGCTTACAGCGAATTATTCTTTACGAAAGCGCTCTGGCCTGATTTCGATGCTGCTTTACTAGAAGATGCGATCGGGAGCTTTCAACAACGAAACCGGCGTTTTGGCGGTTTGAAAACGAAGGAGGAAGAAGAGTGAGACAACGTGTAATCACTGCGGTCGTCGCATTAGCCTTTTTCCTGCCAATTATTTACGTTGGCGGCATTGCCGTCGAATTGCTGGCAGCAGCGATGGCAGGGATTGGTGTTTATGAATTATTTCGGATGAAAGGACTAGCTGTTTTCAGTTTTGAAGGAATTCTTTCAATCATCGGTGCGGTGATTTTAGTTTTACCTCAAGAACGCTGGTTTTTCTTTTTGCCAGAGGGCACAGATAAAAGTGCCTTGTATTATGTAATCGTCCTTTTATTACTAGGGATCGCGGTTATTTCTAAAAATACGTATACTATCGATGAAGCTGGTTTTCCAGTGATCGTCAGCTTATATACGGGTGTCGGGTTTGAACGTTTCTTGACGGCACGTTCAGCAACAGATGGCTTAGTCGTTTTAGTTTTCGGTCTGTTTATCGTGTGGGCAACGGATATTGGGGCTTACATGGTGGGACGGCGTTACGGACAACGAAAATTATGGCCAGAGATTTCCCCTAATAAAACGATCGAAGGGGCCCTAGGCGGGATTGCTGCTGCGGTGGTCGTAGCCGGTCTGTATCTGCTAGCATTTCCAGGGAAAGATTATTTTGGACATGGTAGTGCCATCATGATCTTATTGACGGTCCTCTTTTCGATCGCTGGTCAATTCGGGGATTTAGTGGAATCGGCAATTAAACGTCATTATGGCGTGAAGGATTCAGGCAATCTTTTGCCAGGACATGGCGGGATCTTGGATCGCTTCGATAGCATGCTGTTTGTGTTTCCAATCATGTATTTATTCGGTGTTTTTTAGAAATTATTTAGAAGTGCAGGCTTGGCTTGCGCTTCTTTTTTTAAATTCTTGTTACAACGGGAATGTGAGTTCCTCAACGGGAATCGGTGTGATAAAATAAGGAAAGGCTGCCCTGAATGAGAGGGATGCTGTGAAAGAGAGGAACGAGCATGAAAACGATACTTGTATTTATCATTATCTTTTCCGTAGTGGTAGTGATTCACGAGTTTGGACACTACTTCTTTGCAAAACGGGCAGGTATTTTAGTAAGAGAGTTTGCCATCGGTATGGGGCCTAAATTGTTCGCGCATCAAGCGAAAGATGGGACGACCTACACGATTCGGATGCTGCCATTAGGCGGGTATGTCCAAATGGCGGGCTGGGGTGAAGATGAAACAGAATTAACACCAGGTATGCCAGTCTCCTTGGTTCAAGATGCAACTGGCAAAGTTATCAAAATCAATACGAGCAAAAAGATCCAATTGCCGCAAGCGATCCCTATGGAAGTGACCGACTTTGACTTGGAGGAGAAGTTGACGATCACAGGGTTCATCAATGGCAATGAACAAGAAGCGATTACGTACGCTGTGGATCATGATGCAACGATCATCCATGAAGATGGCGTTGAAGTTCGGATCGCACCTAAAGACGTTCAATTCCAGTCCGCAAAGCTTTGGCAGCGAATGCTGACGAATTTTGCTGGACCGATGAACAACTTTATTTTATCCTTGGTCTTATTCACTGGGTTGGTGTTTGCACAAGGTGGTGTTGCGAATCAAGATGCAACCATCGTGACAGGAATCGAAGCAGGAACACCGGCAGCTGAAGCAGGGCTGCAAAATGGCGATGAAATCTTAGCTGTCGAAGGTGTCGATGTTTCTAACTGGTCAGAATTAACGACTGAGATCCAAAAGTACCCAGATACTCAGATTGCTCTAGCAGTCAAACGAGGATCAGAAACACTTGATTTGACGGCAACTCCTGCGAGTCAAGAATCAGGGGAGACCACGATTGGTTTCTTAGGGATCACCGCTTCCTTAAAAACTGGGATCGGAGATATCTTACTGGGCGGCTTGCAAACGACCATTGACAATTCACTGGTGATTTTTAGAGCAGTCGGCAACTTGATTGCCCAACCAGATATCAATAAATTGGGTGGACCGGTAGCGATTTTCCAACTGTCTTCTCAAGCTGCATCGCAAGGGGTAACAACGGTGATCGCGATGATGGCGATGATTTCTATCAACTTGGGGATCTTTAATTTATTACCGATTCCTGGATTGGATGGCGGTAAGCTGGTTTTAAATATTTTAGAAGGTTTGCGAGGCAAGCCAATCAGCCAAGAAAAAGAAGGCATCATTACTCTGATTGGGTTTGGGTTTTTGATGCTGCTGATGGTTCTCGTTACCTGGAATGATATCCAACGTTTCTTCTTTTAAAAATAAGACGCACAAGCAAATCAATTGTTGATCGGGTGAACATGATTTTTTGTAGCAAAGGAGAAAAAAATGAAACAGTCAAAATGTTTGATTCCGACATTGCGGGAAACCCCCAGCGATGCGGAGACGTTAAGTCATCAACTGTTAGTTAGGGCAGGGTATATTCGACAAGTGGCGGCAGGCATTTATGTTTACTTGCCGCTAGCACAAAGGGTGTTAGAAAAGATCAAGCGGGTCATCCGTGAAGAATTGGCACAAATCGATGCCGTAGAGATGGCGATGCCTTCTTTGCTTCCGTATGAGCCATGGAAGGAGTCAGGACGTGCCTCATTGTATGGTGAATCCTTGTATCGATTAACAGATCGAAACGAACGAGAGATCGTTTTAGGACCTACTCATGAAGAGCCGTTTACGACATTGATCAAAAACGAGATCACGTCTTATAAACGGCTGCCATTGAGCTTGTATCAGATCCAAACGAAATATCGGGACGAACAGCGGCCGCGCTTTGGATTGATCCGCAGCCGCGAATTTATCATGCAAGATGGCTATTCCTTTCATGCCGATGAAGCCAGCTTAGATCAAACCTATAATCGTTACGAAATGGCTTATCATGCAATATTGAAACGCTGTGGGATCGAGTATCGGGCAGTGGTCGGGGACAATGGCTTGATGGGTGGCAGAGATTCGAAAGAATTTTTGGCATTGTCGGGGATCGGCGAAGAGCTGATCTGCTACTCGACCGAAAGCGATTATGTCGCCAATTGGAAATTAGCAACCAGTCAATACATCGCCAAAAAATCTCACGAGACCTATTTAGAATTACAAAAAGTTGTTCAGGATGAGCCTTTAACGTTAGAGGAGCTGGCGCAGGCATACGAAACAGACTTGCAAAAAATCGTTCAAGTATCTTTATTACTCGTTGACGAGCAAGTCATTATGGTGTTATTACGAGGCGATCACAGCCTCAATGAAACAAAGGTCAAGCATTACTTAGCCGCTGATCAAGTGAAGGTGCTGACTGTTGAGGAAGCGGAGTCTTATCTGACGAGTGAGACGCAGCTGCGCAGTCCCATTGCGCTTGCTGATTCGATCCAGTTGTACGCCGATCAGCATGTCCAAGATATGGCGAATCTGATCGTTCCAGCGGCAGAAAAACAAAGCTATTATCTCAATGCGAATGTGGGGCGTGATTTTCAACCATTAGCCTTTGCCGATTTTCGCTTGGTTCAAGAAGGTGATCCTTCCCCAGATGGAAAAGGAACCTTAACCTTTACGCGAGGAATCGAAGTTGGGCATATCTTCAAGTTAGGAACCAAGTACAGTGAGGCGCAAGAAGCGACGGTTGTCGATGAAAACGGCGATGAGCAGCCAATCATCATGGGCTGTTATGGGCTGGGGGTTTCTCGGCTGCTTTCAACGATCGTCGAACAATACGGCAATGAATTTGGGATCGATTGGCCCCAAGAAATTGCCCCATTTGATGTGCATATCATTCAAACGTCGATTGAAGATAGCTATCAAAATGCCTTAAGTGAAGAAGTAGAAGAAATGATGAACCAAGTCGGCTATCAAGTGCTGGTAGATGACCGCAATGAACGTGCAGGGGTCAAATTTGCAGATGCCGATTTGATTGGCTGTCCGATTCGCTTGACTATCGGTAAAAAAGCCGTAGAAGGCATCGTGGAGATCAAAATCAAGCATACTGGTGCGACCGCTGAAGTGAGAAAAGAAGAAGTCGCTTCGACCTTGACGATTTTGTTAGCCAATCAGGAATAAACAGGAACGAACAAGAATGAATAACAGATCGAGAGAGGAAATCCTTTCTCGATTTTTTAATGAAAATGAGGGCAAAAAGAGGTATACTAGTGAGTACTGAGAAAAGGAGGATCTTCAATTGTCAAAAGAAAGAGAGACCTTTGAGATATTATTAGACCAAATTGCAGCTGCCCCAAATCTTCGGCAGCATCCGTTGATGCAGACTGCCCAAATCAAACAAGTGACCGTGCATCGACAATCAAAAGCGTGGACGTTTTATTTCCAATTTGAACGTTTATTACCGGTGATGGTGTATCAGTCCTTTAAACAACATATTGAATTGGCGTTTAAAGAGATTGCGGAAGTTCGTATCATCATTGAAGCTCAAGATGGTTCCTTTGATGAGCAATTCATTCAAGAATATTGGCCATTAGCGTTAGCCAATCAAAATTGTGATCGACCACTGGTTCATCAAGTGATCAAAAACCAAATGCCTGTGCTGCAAGAGAACAAAGTGATTTTGCCAGTCAACAATGATGCGGTCATCACGATTTTGCAGCAGCAGTACTTGCCGATCATTGAGGAAAATTATAGTACCTTCGGCTTTCAAAAATTTCGGATCTTGCCGCAGCTAGACCAAGAGCAAGCGGAGGCGGCCTTAAAAGAACTTGAAGCACGCAAGGAAGAGCAAACAGCAGCGTTCCAACAACAAGCTGCTGAGAACTTAATGGCGCACGAGCAACGCAAAAAAGAAGTCAAAACAGTCGAATTTGACGGACCAATCGCCTTGGGACGTAATATTCCTGCCGATGAACCTGTGACACCGATGATCAATATCATCGAGGAAGAACGCCGAGTTACGATCCAAGGGTATGTCTTTGATAAAGAAGTCCGCGAATTGCGTTCAAAACGGAAGATTTTGATTTTGAAAATCACCGACTATACGTCATCGTTTAGTGTGAAAAAATTCTCCAACAATGAAAAAGATGAACAAGTTTTTGATGCCATCGCCAAAGGTAGTTGGGTCAAAGTACGCGGTAGCGTCCAAGAAGATACCTTCATGCGAGATCTCGTTATGAATGCGCAAGATTTGCTGGAAGTCAAACACGAAGCCCGCAAAGACTATGCACCTGAAGGCGAGAAACGGGTCGAACTCCACCTGCATTCCAATATGAGTACGATGGATGCCACCAACAACGTGGCGGATTTTGTCGCTCAAGCAGGCAAATGGGGCCATAAGGCGATTGCGATCACCGATCATGGTGGCGCACAAGGGTTTCCTGATGCCCATCATGCAGGAGAAAAGGCTGGTGTTAAAATTCTTTACGGTGTGGAAGCCAATATCGTGGATGACGGCGTAGCGGTTGCCTACAATCCTCAGCCTGTTCCACTGACCGATGCTACTTATATCGTGTTTGACGTGGAGACCACTGGGTTGTCTGCAGTATACGACACCATTATTGAGTTGGCTGCTGTGCGGATGCATAAAGGCAACGTGGAGGCATCCTTTGATGAATTTATCGATCCCGGTCATCCGTTATCGCGAACGACCGTAGAACTGACGGGAATCACCGATGAAATGGTTCGCGGGTCAAAATCAGAAGAAGAAGTCTTACGTTTGTTTCGTGAGTTTTCTGAAGGAGCCATTTTAGTTGCCCACAATGCGTCATTTGATATGGGCTTCTTAAATACCAGTTATCGAAAATACGGTATTCCAGAAGCGGAAAATCCGGTCATTGATACATTGGAACTCGCTCGTTATTTGTATCCAGAGTTTAAGCGATTCGGTTTAGGTGTCCTTTCCAAAAAATTCGGCGTCAGCTTAGAACAACATCACCGAGCGATCTACGATGCCGAGGCAACCGGTCATTTAGCATGGATCTTTGTCAAAGAAGCGATGGAAAAACATGACATGCTACTGCACGAAGAGTTGAACCGACACGTGGGGGGTGAGAACTCCTATAAAGCAGCTCGGCCTTTCCATGCCACGATTTTAGCCCGAACACAGGCGGGATTGAAGAATTTATTCAAGCTAATCTCGATGTCGAATGTGAAGTACTTCCATGATAAAGTTCCGCGGATCCCGCGCTCAGAATTGGTGAAATTGCGGGAAGGATTGTTAGTCGGAACCGCTTGTGATAAAGGAGAAGTCTTTGTCGCAATGATGCAAAAAGGGGTCGATGCAGCACGAGAACTTGCCAAGTTTTATGACTATATCGAAGTCATGCCCAAAGCAGTTTATGCCCATCTTCTGGAAACGGAGCTCGTGAAAAGCGAAAAAGACCTAGAAGACATCATTCGGAATCTGGTAAAGATGGGGGAAGAGTTAGGGAAAATCGTTGTGGCTACTGGGAATGCCCATTACCTGAACGAAGAAGATGCCATTTATCGTAAGGTCTTGATCAATTCGATGGGGGGCGCCAATCCCTTGAATCGACATAGTTTACCGGATGTACATTTCCGAACAACCGATGAGATGCTGACCGCTTTTCAGTTTTTAGGTCCAGAAGTAGCGAAAGAAATTGTAGTGACGAACCCGAATAAAATCGCCGATCTTTGTGAAAAAGTCATTCCGGTAAAAGATGATCTGTATACACCAAAGATTCCCGGATCAGAACAAGAGATCACCGACTTAAGTTACAACCGTGCCAAAGAGTTATACGGCGATCCATTACCAGAGATCGTGGAAAAACGTTTGAAAAAAGAGCTTGATTCGATCATTGGGAACGGCTTTTCCGTGATCTATTTGATCTCACAAAAACTGGTTCATAAAAGCAATGAAGACGGCTATCTAGTAGGGTCACGGGGATCAGTCGGTTCTAGTTTCGTGGCAACCATGACGGGGATCACTGAGGTCAATCCATTAGCTCCTCATTATTATTGTCCCGATTGCCAGTATTCGGAGTTTTACGAAGACGGTTCGTATGGTTCTGGTTATGATATGCCAGAGAAAAAATGTCCAAAATGCGGCACCCGTCTGAACAAAGATGGCCACGATATTCCCTTTGAAACGTTCCTTGGTTTCCACGGCGATAAAGTACCCGATATCGATTTGAACTTCTCAGGAGAATATCAGCCAGAAGCCCATAACTATACGAAAGTACTCTTCGGTGAAGAATACGTCTATCGTGCAGGAACGATCGGTACCGTAGCCGACAAAACAGCCTTTGGTTTCGTAAAAGGCTTTGAGCGCGATCATAATCTTCATTATCGAGCAGCCGAGGTCGATCGCCTGGCAAAAGGTGCCACAGGCGTCAAACGGACGACTGGTCAGCACCCGGGGGGGATTATTGTTATTCCCGACTATATGGATGTCTATGATTTCACCCCGATCCAATACCCAGCGGATGATCAAAATGCGGAGTGGAAAACGACCCACTTTGATTTCCATTCGATTCATGACAATATCTTGAAGCTGGATATCCTCGGACACGATGATCCGACGGTCATTCGGATGCTGCAGGATCTATCAGGCATCGATCCAAAAACGATCCCCACCGATGATCCAGAAGTGATGCGTATTTTTGGCGGCACGGATGTGTTAGGTGTGACCGAAGAGCAGATCTATTCGAAAACCGGTACATTAGGCATCCCGGAATTTGGTACCCGCTTTGTGCGGGGGATGCTGGATCAAACCCATCCATCGACCTTTGCTGAACTCCTGCAGATCTCTGGTCTTTCCCATGGTACCGATGTATGGTTGGGCAATGCGGAAGAATTGATCCGTCGCGGAGATGCCAGCCTAGCGGAAGTAATCGGCTGTCGGGATGATATCATGGTGTATTTGATCCATGCTGGCTTAGATGACGGGATGGCCTTTAAAATCATGGAGACGGTCCGTAAAGGACAATGGAACAAGATTCCTGACGACTTGCGGGACACTTACTTGCAAGCGATGCGGGAGAACAATGTCCCTGAATGGTATATCGATTCTTGTTCGAAGATCAAGTACATGTTCCCGAAAGCCCATGCGGCGGCGTATGTTTTGATGGCGTTGCGGGTGGCTTACTTTAAAGTGTACTTCCCAATTCTCTATTACTGTGCTTATTTCTCTGTCCGAGCAGACGATTTTGATTTGATTGCCATGTCAAAAGGAAAAGACGCCGTAAAAGAACGGATGCAAGAAATCACTGACAAAGGATTGGATGCGTCAACGAAAGAAAAGAATCTGTTGACGGTTCTGGAGTTAGCCAATGAAATGTTAGAGCGCGGTTATGAATTTGGGATGATCGATCTGTATAAATCGGATGCGGAAAACTTCGTGATCGACGGGAAAAAATTGATCGCACCGTTCCGAGCAGTACCGAGTTTAGGGCTGAACGTAGCGAAACAAATCGTGGAAGCACGAAAAGATGGTCCCTTCTTATCGAAAGAAGACCTCGCCAATCGCGGGAAAGTTTCTAAGACATTGATTGAATACATGACGGATAACGGTGTTCTAAAAGATCTACCAGATGAAAATCAGTTGTCGTTGTTCGATATGTTGTAAGCCAACGGCTGTCCACTTAAAAAAATAAGCCCATCATCGCAGCATCTAGTATAGCTAGTTTCTGTATGATGGGCTTTTTTGTCTTGTTTATGAAGGTAACCTAAACAGCCACAATCTGGCGAAAATCAGAAAAATCGTGGTCTATAGTGACAAATCATAAGGGAGTTGCCGCTTGGACAGCGAATCAATCGAACCTTTACCATACAAAGAGAAGAAAAATACTCGTTACCGAAAGAAGCGAATGCCTTTGGCAACGAGTATTTTTCGACAAAGTTCGTTAACTAGCTAAAAAAAGAAAAAAAGCAAAACAGGCAGATACACCATGTACAGTAAGACGGAATAGCCTAGACATGAAGTTGCAAATTCTTCATCCCCTTGGTAGTTTCGTACAAGGATCGGGACAGAGTTTTGGACGGGCATGGAGGCTTGGATAATAAACACAGAAAGCATCAGTTCAGGAATAGGGATGATCCTGCTTAATAGCCATACAACGAGGGGCGAAAGAATGAAGCGACCAAATAGGACACCAGCAATGTCTTTGGTCATTCGCAAGTTCTTGAGCCCGCCAAAGTACACGATGATCCCGATAATAAACATTGATAGAGGCGTCGTTAAATCTGCTAGGTAGCTTCCAAGCCCATCAACAAAGGAGGGCAGTGGGAATGTGAACAGCATCCAGATCAAGCCGATAATGAAACCAATCAAGGCTGGCGAAAAAATCTTTTTTAGCATGACCAATGGATGAAAGGAAATGCGGGCTTCGCCGAAATCGGGGTTATCTTTTGCTAACTCAAAAATACCGATGGTCCAAAATAATGTCGTATTTACGATGTAGTACAACAACACATAGGGAACGGCTTTTTCACCAAAAATGGCTAAATTGATCGGTAAGCCGATGAAGATCGTATTGGAAAAGGTAAACATGGCGGAAAATGCCCCTTGGTGTTTGGTTTCAACTTGCGCGAAACGGCGCCATAAATAACCGGCGAAGTAAGTGATCATCATGGAAAGCAAAGGGATGATCATCCCGGAAACTAATGAGAGAAACTCGTCTTTCGTAAAGTTTTCAATGATCGTCAAAAACATATTGGCGGGTAATGAGACATTTAACACCAGTTTTGAAAACGTATCGGCGGTTCGATTAGAAAACCATTGTTTGTAAGACAACCAATAACCGATAAACATGAGACTGAAAATGACAAAAATATTGATATATGCTTGAAACATGCGCTCACCTCTCATTTACTATAGCGAAAGGAAATAGAAGAAGCAACTGATTCCCATTTGAAAACAACAAAAAACCAAACCGCCCAATGAGCGATTTGGTCAAGAATTACTTCCGTTGCTGCTTGCCAGCGTTACGACCTTTTCCGTTAGGCTTTGTCGTGTTCAACGCTTTTTTGACAGCTTCTGTTTTTTCAGGCGTTACGTCTTTACGAGGCGTAACTACCGTTTTAGGCGGATTTGCTTTCATTTCCGCTTCGACTTGGGCACGAATTTTTGGTTTCATGATGACATTCGTGATAAACGTTTGGATACAACTGAAGACCCCACCAACTACCCAGTAGAGTGTCACACCAGCTGGTGCACTCATGGACATGAAAACGATCATCAATGGAGAAACGATCAACATGGTTTTCATCGTTTTTTTCTGTTCTTCAGGAATCCCGATGGTTGAGATATATCCTTGTGCCAAGTAGGAAAGACCAGCAATCGCCACAAAGAGGATGCTTGGGTCGCCTAAAGATACGCCAAAGAATTCAGAGTTTTGGATTCCTTGTGTGTAACGAGCGGTGAAATAAAGAGCAGAGAAGATCGGCATCTGAATCAGCAAAGGGAGACATCCGATACCGCCAAACATACTGACGTTGTTTTCAGAGTAAATTTTTTGCATCTCCGCTTGCGCTTGCATTTGTTCTTCCCGAGTGGTCGCTTTTTTCAAATTGGCTTGCGCAATATCCACTTGAGGTTTCAGAAACTGCATTTTTTCACTTTGAACCATCGTTTTTCGAGACTGATGGATCCCTAATGGTAAGATAATGACACGGACAACGATCGTTACGGCGATGATCGCCCAGCCGTAAGACCAGTTGAAGTTTTCTACGAGCATCGTGATCATATCCCCTAATGGTTTCACCAAAAAGCGATAAATCATTCCTGTTTCTTTCGGCGTACCATCAGCATTGGTACTGACACAGCCTGATAATGCTAATAACAGGCCAAATAATCCTGATGAAAGCAGCCATTTATTCATTTTAGACATTCTATTCTTCCTCTTCACAATAAATTTAGACAAAAATAACTATACTAAAAAAGACCGACTATTTCAATGTACAAAGAGAAATTCATTGAAAAATCAATCTTTCGACTTAGAAAATATTCAATTGTTAATAGTACACTACATCAAAACTCCTACGCTCTTTGATAGCATCGTCTGGTTGGATGTCGATCTGATTTACTTTCCCAGCGGGTGAAGGAGAATCCTTAACCCCAGCAACAAAGGCATCGATGGCTTTGTCATCGCCAATTGCTTCAATCGAAACAGAACCATCCGCTTCGTTTTTTACAGATCCGGTGACGCCCAACTGATCGGCAAGCATTTTTGTGGTATAACGAAAGCCGACGCCTTGGACACGTCCTTGCACACGGATTCGTAGTTTCTTCATGGACAATCCCTCCTCTGCTTTTATGATAGCGTTTTTTCAGTAAAAGAACAAGTTAGATCGATTGACTCATGCTATAATGAATCGAGGTGACAAGATGAAAGAAATTCAATCGAAAAAAAATACCTTTATCAAGGAAATCAAAAAACTAACACAAAAAAAACATCGGACACAAACCAATACCTATTTGATCGATGGCTGGCATTTGGTGCAAGAAGCATTGCATGCACAAGTACCCATCAAAGCATTGTTGGTGACCCCGCGAGGGTTAAGTGAAGCCAACGGGCAACTCGATGATTATCAGGAAGAAAGCTATTTGATCACAGAGGAGATCGCAGCGATGCTTTCTGATTTGCCAACACCACAAGGGATTTTTGCCGTGGTGGAAAAGCAAGAACAAGACTTACAGACACTGACGGGCAATTGGCTGATTTTAGATAATGTGCAAGATCCTGGAAACGTTGGCACCATGATTCGAACAGCGGATGCCGCTGGATTCAGCGGGGTTTTTCTCGGCGAAGGAACAGCCGATCTCTACAGTACCAAAGTCTTGCGCAGCATGCAAGGGAGCAACTATCATCTGCCGATCGTAGAAGGAGCGATCCCACCATTTTTAAAGCAGCTGCAGGCAGCTGGTGTGGCGATTTATGGCACCGAGTTAAACAAAGAAGCAGTCCCTTATACCGAGCTTCCTAAAGGACAAGCGGCTGCCTTCATTTTAGGCAACGAGGGGCAAGGGGTCAATCAGGAACTGTTGGCATTGACCGATAAAAATCTATATATTCCTATCTATGGTCAGGCGGAATCATTGAACGTCGCCATTGCGGCAGGTATTTTGATGTATTTTGCTGTCAGCTAGATTTTTAAGGAACTGTTAAACTATTTGAATCTATTGCACCTCACCTAGAAACTTGCAGGAATAGGTGCTATACTTTGTCTTGTAACAATCAAGCAGATCAAAAAAGGTGGCAGACAAAAATTTATGACAGAAAAATGGCAAGAAGATAGCGAATATATGTCTTACGTGGCTGACCTGTTAGAAACAGAAGCTGTAAAAAAATTAGCCAACTTTGTGCAGCATATGAACTCCACACGTTTGGAACATTCGATCAGCGTCTCTTATTATAGTTACAAATTGGCCAAGAAATGGGGCGGCGATGCTCGTGCAACAGCTCGTGCAGGACTCCTTCATGATTTATTTTATTACGATTGGCGTACTACAAAGTTTGACGAAGGTACCCATGCGTACATGCATCCACGAATCGCAGTAAAAAATGCCGAAAAAATCACTGAACTTAGTGATCTAGAAAAAGATATCATCTTGAAACATATGTGGGGAGCAACGATTGCACCGCCACGCTATAAAGAAAGCTATATCGTCACGATGGTGGACAAATATTGTGCGATCAAAGAAGCATCAGAACCCCTTACAGACAGCATGAAAGAAAAATGGCAACAACGCTTCTGGAAGAAACATCGCACGATTCAATAAGAAAAAAGTTCTTCGAACCAACTGGTTCAAAGAACTTTTTTTGTTTGTTTAGCCAAAAATAAGTTGGAGGATCGCTGCTCCTGCATAGAGAATCAGTAAGGTGATCAATACCGTTAAATGTCGTCTTTTATGCATAAAAAGGATTGCCACAAATTCTCTTAAAAAGGCATTCGGTAAATAGTAAAAGGCAGTAGGTGCTCCGATACCATCCGCTTTAAGTTGGGCTTGATCTGCATAGAGACCAGCACGAAAAATATGGTAATTGTTTGAGGCAAAGATTGCTTTGTAGCCGTTTGGCTTAAGCGAATCCATGATTTCTTTCGAAAATTTCATGTTTTCATAAGTAGTCGTGGAATTTGTTTCCACTAAAATCTCACCTTCTGGTACGCCTTGGGCAATCGCATATTCTTTCATAGCAACAGCTTCCGGCAGCTGCTCATCGCTTCCTTGTCCGCCTGACATCAGTAATCGAGGCGCGGTTTTTTTCGCTTTAAATTGCGATTCGTAGAACGAGATCGCTGTATTGATGCGTTTTGCCAATAAAGGGGAGACCGTGGTGCCATTCAAAAGGCCTGCACCTAAGACGATGATAAAATCCTGATTATAGCGAGGATGGTTGAACTGATAAATGACTGAAATGGATAAAAAGTTCAAAAAGACTACAAACAGATACAAAAGACTTAGGGGAACAATGCCGAATAAGGTTCGGATCCAATCTGGGAAAAAGTGCAAAAGGGTATCTGAAAATAGTAAAACGGTCAAAACCACCGCTAAGATCAGGGTTAACAAATTGGCGATCGATCGCGATTCTCTTCGTAGTACGATAATGGAATTCCAGTAAAGAAAGACCACGAGTGTTGCCAAACCGAATAATAGTACAGCAACGAAGATTGCCAGTAAAACAGCGAGTAGACCACCTACGAGTATGTCTTGGGTTCGGTATAAATTAATGACTAAGTAGCCGCCAAAAGCCAGCACGAACAAATTAAAAAGCAAGCCATTTACAAGTTGGTGCTTGTTGCGCCGATAAGAAAATAAAAAAAGGCCGGCGAAGGCGACGGGTATCAAAATAAAGAAACTACCTGTCCGTAATTCTGAGACAGCTAAATAAATTAGCAGGGCTAGAATCGTCCAACAACATTCAAAAAAGAAAATATCCGGATCATCTTTTTTCTTGCGCCATTTTTGAACGACGATCACGCCCGACACATAGCTGATGGCAAAAATCAGCAATTGCGTAAGATCCATGTTTTTCACTCCTTTAACGATACACTTAGTATACCGAAAAATGGCAGAAATTGCTTGTTGCTAAGGTCAAAGTTGCTGAATTTCTTGCAATTCGCTAAAATGAAGGAAAGAAGGAGGAAGGAACATGCAATTAGGTGAAGTGATTCGCGTCGAACGACCCGCTTTTTATGTGATTGGAAAAGAGGGCAAGGGGTTAGCAGAAGAAGGTGCTTCTTGGGTACCAGCGCTTTGGGAACTTGCAACAAAGGATTTTGAAGAGATCGAATTTCTCGTAAGTGATCAAAAGGCAGAAGAACTGGAATTTTGGGGCTTGATGAGTGATGGCACCAATTGGTTAGAGCCTTGGCAAGAAACCGGTCGCTACTTGGCAGGCGTTCAAGTCCAGACAGAAAATTTTCCTCCTGTCGGTTGGGTCCGTTGGGAAATGCCCGCAATGACCTATCTCGTTGTAAAAACAGATGAAAAAAACTTAACGATGATGACTGAAAAAATGCTGATGGAAGTTTTACCAGAAAACAACGTCCAGTTGTCAGCAGCCATCCAAGAAAGGTATCTTCCTCTTTTTAAGGAAGGGGAAGTTGAATTGTTTTTCCCTGTGGAGCCATTGGCAACAGCAACGGTGGAAACAGTAGAATAAAAAAAATCTGTCCGAGAAGCAGTCTTTGCTTCGGACAGATTTTTTCGTTTAGGTTAAAAAAGATTACTGAAAAAGTTGGACACGCCGCGCCAAGCACGAACAAAGATGTTGGCTTTTTCCACCGTTTGTGTTGTGATCAATCCTGCAGTCTCGTCATGATCGGAATCATCAATATAACCAAGCGTATCAGCTGGAATCGAAGCACTTACGGTACCGACTTCTGTGCCCTCAGTCAATGGCGCTTGCAGGGCAGAATCACGATAATGCTCATTAAAGTCAATGGTTGTTTCAAAGGCGGTGGCATCCATATCTCCACGTACCCATAAGGTCAAACCTTGATTTAAGGCAACGGGCACACTCAATTCTTTCCCATCTTTGACTGCAACCGTCTGGGTATCTTCTAGTTGCGCATTTTCTGGTAAAATCTCTACTTGTTCCCAAGCGTCAAACGAGTAATCCATCAAACGGCCTGTTTCAATAAAACGAACACTAGGATTTTCTGCATGACCATTGACGTTTAGCACCACGGTGATGATTCGTTGCCCATCTTTAACGGCGGTTCCGACAAAGCAGGCGCCTGCCATATCTGTCGTACCAGTCTTCAGACCGTCGACACCATCTTTCGTATTCGTAAAACCTGGAAGCATCCAGTTCCAATTGACCATCTCGACAGGCGAATAGGAACCTTCACCAAATTGTTTTGTTGAAAGGCTGGTTACTTCCAAAACATCTGGAAAGTCTTGTAACAAATGACGGGCAATCAATGCCACATCTTTTGCGGATAGTTCGTTTTCATCAGTTGAAGTTGATCCTGGGTAAATATTTTCCCCAAGATAAGCATTGTTTAAGCCAGAAGCATTGACGATCTTTGCATCGGTGATGCCCCATGATTGCACTTTTTCTTGCATTAAATCCACAAAGGCACTTTCAGACCCAGCAATCAGCTCCGCGAGCGCGACGATTGCAGCATTTGCAGATTGGATATAACTGGCATCATACAGATCTTTTACTGTATAGGTAACGTCTTGATGCAAAGGGACATTTGATAAGTTAGGGGACACGCTGAGATTAGCGGCATAATCGGAAATCGGCACAGGATCATCCCAAGCGATCGTTCCTTGTTCTACTTGCTCAGCGACAAGGTAGAGGCTGATGATCTTGGTGATGGAGGCAATACCCATGGCTGTCTCGCCATCTTGATCATACAACACTTTCCCTGTGTCAAAATCAATGGAGTAAGCGGCTTTGGCGTCAATCGAAAAATCTTGGATCTCTTCGATGCTCATTGCTGTATCATCAGCATATGAAACGAGGGGGATGCCGACAGCAGCAAAGAGGATTGCCAAAGCAGCAACGAAGGAATACCCGAACTTGGTTATTTTCTGCATATATGTAGTAGCTCCTTTTAAGTTGTATCTAAGCAAAAATTTTAACAAAGAGTATCCGCTGTTGCAATACTCTAAGAGAAAACTTAGCATTTAATTGCGAGAAGACCGCTCAAAGGGGGAATGGGCGTTGTTAAACCATTTCAACCTAGAAGACCTAAGGGCAAAAGACAGCAAAAAAAACTTGCCTTCCTATTTAATAAAGAAGACAAGTTTTTCTGAATTGACATCGGGTCAAACGATTTCACTTAGCGACGATTGGAATGGATTCTCGGGTTTTGGTTTTGGGCTCTGACGGGAACTTTCACTGCTCTCGTTTCTTGTTGCATGGCCAATTTTGCTAAAAAGAATGTCCCAGCTAGTAACGCAGCTAAAGCAAAGATGGAAAAGAGTGAAATAAAGGTCGTTAACATAAAAATCCCTTCTTTCTGTTTAAAATAAATGTGGAAGGTAGGAATCGAACCTACACCTTAATCTATGAACGATCAAACATCACTCAACGGAACACCTTGTTCAACCACTTGTTAAGTTAATGATAGCATGGATTGCCAGGAAATGCTGATAAAAAGTCTGAGAATTGACCGAAGAAAATGTGAAGAAAACGTGAACTCGATCTTCTCATGTCCCTTAGGCGATTTTTGTCAAAGAATAGTGGCAATCTTCTGCTTCATCATATAAAGTAATAACGGAGCCTTTTTGTTCCAGGACTAAATGATAGCCAAATGTGTCCAGTAACACTAATCGCATCGGAGTCAGTTCAACAATGGAAACAGGCAACGGTTTGCCTTCGATGGTCAATGAATAATCATTGGCAATTTCTAAAATGACATCTTCTTTTGTCTTTGAAGTAAAACGCCAATTTCCAATGAAATTTTGGCGGTTTTCATTTTTTTGTTTTTCCTTTCGCAACAGCAAGGAGCTGACCACGCCCGTTGCTAGAGATAAACCAATCAATAGAGACCTTTTCTTCATTTATACACGTCCTATCACTTACGATTCATCTAGTTGCACCTTGTGAACAAGATGCCCGCTTCTGCACACTAGAAAATAATTGCCATAAGTATACCATGAGAAGGTAAAAAAGCATGGTACTTTAGTTTGAAGTTTAGAAGTTTTTATCAAAATATGCTATGATTCAAAAGAGCAGGTGAGAAAATGAATTATCCGAATACCCTCTTAGCCACGTTTCTCGTTCGAGACAACCGATTCATTGCCCGATGTCTAGTCGATGGGCAAGAAGTGATCGTCCATGTGAAAAATACGGGACGAGGAAAAGAACTATTGCACAAAGGGACACTCGTGACCCTCCAATATTGGGACAATCCGAAACGTAAAACCAATTACGATTTGATCTCAGTCAAGAAAGAAGACCAATGGATCAATATTGATAGTCAAGTACCCAATCGGTTAGCCTATGAAGGCCTTTTGGATGGCACGATCCAGTTGCCGAATATCAAAGGGAAAATTGCCCTCTTGCGGCGTGAAGTCGTCTATGGGATGTCTAAGTTTGATCTTTATTTTGAAACAGACGAACAAGAAAAAGGATTTATAGAAATTAAAGGGATGACACTTGAAAACAAGCAAATCGGCGCTTTCCCAGATGCGCCAACGATTCGCGGCTTGAAACACGTCAATGAATTGATCCATGCCAAAGAAGCAGGCTATTATGCGACGGTTTTGTTCATGATCCAATTTGAAGTGGTGCAAATCGCCACGATCCATCGACAGATGCAGCCGGATCTGGCCGATAAGATCGCTGAAGCGCAAAGCAAAGGTGTCGAAGTGTTTGCTTATAATTGCCAGGTAAACCAAGGGATGATCGCGGTCAAAGAACCGATCCCTTTTGATTTGAACGTCGAATTTGACGACCCCAATCTATAGAAGAAAGAAGGAAAACACATGATTCATTTAGGGATTATCGGCACAAATTGGATCACCGATCAATTTGTACAAGCAGCCCACGAAACCAAACGGTATCAATTGGTAGCCGTATACTCAAGAAAATTGGCCACAGCGCAACGCTTTGGGGAAAAATACGGGGATATCGAATATGCGACCGATTTGGCCACTTTTTTTGGCTTAGCTCATATGGACACGGTCTATATCGCTTCTCCGAACAGTTTGCACTTTGAACAAGCCAAGCAAGGTATTTTGGCAGGAAAAAATGTCATAGTGGAAAAGCCAGCCTTTTCGACACCAGAGGAAATGGCGGAGATCATTGACCTAGCAAACCAACAACAGGTTTTATTCTTTGAAGCAGCTCGCAACATTCATGAAGCGAGTTTTTCAACCGTAGCCGAATTCTTACCGACACGCGGTGCCATTCTTGGGGCGAACTTTTCTTATATGAAATACTCGTCTCGTTATGACGCTGTACTAGCTGGGGAGGAACCAAATATCTTTTCTCCACATTTTTCTGGCGGAGCTTTAGCCGACTTGGGTGTGTATCCAGTATATGCGGCGGTCGCTTGGTTTGGTAAACCGCAAGATGTTCATTATTTTGCCCGTAAATTACCGACTGGTGTAGATGGTATCGGAACCGCAGTGTTGCGCTATGCTGATTTTGATGTCACGATCCAAACAGGCAAAATCGCTGATTCAGAGTTGCGTTCAGAAATTTATTTTGAAGACGGGACATTAGATTTGAATGCCGTCAATGCTATTGAAGAAGCAGCATTTTATGAACGCCAAACAAAACAAACGCATCCATTAGCAGTCGCTGCTTTAGACAATCCGATGATCGAAGAAGCGCAAGACTTTGCAGACATCATTGAAAACAAAGATGATCCTAAACAAGGACAACGCTATGAGGAATGGGTGGAACTTGCCCGCAGTGTCAATGAAACCGTCTCTTTGATGCGTAAGCAGGCCGACATCATTTTTGATGCAGATAAAAAATAAGGAATGGAACATTTATGACAGTATTTGAATTGACACAATTGCCAGACGTCTGGCAGGAAAAATGGCAAGCGGCAGGATATCACGCACCGTCCTTGATCCAAGAAAAAACCTTTGGTCCTTTAAAAGACGGCGCGTCTGTCATAGGAATCTCACCGACCGGTTCAGGTAAAACGTTGGCGTATCTCTTGCCATTGTTAACGAAGGTTGAAAAAAAGCAAGGCAATCAGCTGTTGATTTTGACTTCTTCACAAGAATTAGCGATGCAAGTCACAGAAGTAGCACGGGAATGGGCCCAAGCCATTGGTTTGACCGTTCTGCCGCTAATTGGCGGCGCAAGTACAAAACGCCAAGTGGAAAAACTAAAAGACAAACCCGAGGTCTTGATCGGTACCCCAGGCCGTGTGTTAGAGTTGATCAAAGCCAAAAAAATCAAGACCCAGCAGCTGCAATCGTTGGTATTGGATGAGGTTGACCAATTATTGAAAGAGGGTGCCTTCACCCTGGCAGCCAAGATCAATCAAACATTACCAAAACAAATCCAGCGTAGTTTCTTTTCAGCAACCGCGAACGAAGTGATCGATGAGATTCGACCATTCGTGTCAAAAGAGCCGCTGATCATTGATGTTACCCAAGAAGATCAGAGCAAAGGCGTCATCCATCATTACTATTTGAACTATCCGCAACGACGAATCGTGGATGCTTTAAGACGCTTTGCTCATTTACCAAACTTTCAAGCTTTGGTTTTCTTCAATGAATTAAGCACTATGGGGAATGCGGAAGAAAAGCTATTGTTTCATGGCTTGCCGGTGGCATCTCTGGCATCTGATCAAAACAAACTTGCACGAAAAGGTGCATTAGAGAGCTTTCGTCAAGGAAAACTAGTGGAACTATTGACGACCGATGTTGCCTCTCGCGGCTTAGATGTCGTGGATCTGCCTTACGTGATCAATACAGAAGTCCCTTTAGAAAAAGAATCCTATTTACACCGGGCAGGACGCGTTGGGAGAATGGGCAAAGAAGGAACCGTCGTCACGATCGTTCAAGACCATTCCTTGAAGGATTTGAAAAAAATCGCGAATCAGTTGTCCATAGAACTCAAAGAAGTTTATCTGCATGGGGGACAGTTACACACAGAAGCTCCTGTTGTCGAAAAAGAAAGCAAGAAAGAAACGAAAACAGCAAGTGTGCAGAAAATTTCCAAGAAAACGCCTGAAAAATTACACACTCCTGTCAAAAAGAGCAAGAAAAAGACGAAAAAGCAAAAAGACAAAGGAAAAAGACGCCATTGAGCGTCTTTTTGTGTTACCATTAACGTTGTTTATTATTAGTGTGTAAAAAAATGAGGAGGCTATCGAATGAATTCGCGAAAAGAAGAGATTTTTCAAACGATCGAACTGCATAAGCAAGGGTTGACCGCAGTTGATGTCGCTAAAATCTTACAAATCGATCGCAGCAATGCAAGCCGTTATCTCAGTGAGCTTTATAAAGAAAAGAAAATCGGCAAACGTTCCGGCCGTCCGGTTGTTTATGAGCCTTTAGAAGAAACAGTCCATGTGGATGTTTCCTCTGAAGTTAGTTTTGAAAGTCTGGTTGGAGTCCAAGCTTCCTTGAAAGTAAGTATCCAGCAAGCCAAAGCGGCGATCTTATATCCGCCTAGAGGACTCCATACCATTATTTTTGGTGAGACAGGTACCGGTAAATCCTTATTTGCCGAATGTATGTATCACTTTGCGGTTGAATCAAATATGTTAGAAAAAGATGCCCCGTTCGTGTCCTTTAACTGTGCGGACTATGCACAAAATCCGCAATTGTTGTTTGGTCACATCTTTGGCATCAAAAAAGGCGCCTACACTGGTGCCGCAGAAGATAGTCCAGGGTTGATGGCAAAAGCCGATGGCGGCATCCTGTTCTTAGATGAGATCCATCGACTGCCGCCAGAAGGCCAAGAAATGCTCTTTACCTTCATTGATAAAGGGATCTATCGTCCATTAGGGGAAAGTAATCAAGTTCATGAAGCCGCCGTGCAGATCATCGGTGCCACCACGGAATCATCAGAAACCTTTTTAACGACCTTCAATCGGCGAATTCCCATGGCTATTACTTTGCCAAATGTGGAAAGTCGTTCCTTAGATGAACGGTATGAAATCATTTCGTTGTTTATCAAGCAAGAGGCGACCCGTCTGAACCAACGAATCGATGTCGAACGAGATGCGATATTGGCCTTTATGCTCTATGATGCAGAAGGCAATATTGGTCAAATCAAGCGCGACCTTAAACTCGTCTGTGCCAAAGCATTTTTGCATTATCGAACCTATGGAAAAAAACACTTGCTGATACGAAAAGGCGACTGCTCCTTGCAAGTTCAAAAAGGCTTGTTGAAGATCAAAGAAATGTCGGAACGCTTGGATCGGTTTTTAGATGGCAAAGGCGACTTTCTAAGTTTTGAACCTGGCGACCCAGATGTCGTCTGGTCTCGTGATCCACAACGGAATATGCAAGTGTATAACGAGATCGAAGAAAAAGTCAGCTCGTTGATTGAAACGGGCGTAGCCAATGTCGATCTAGAAAATTTGATCTCTAAAGATGTCGATGCGTACTTTGAAAAGTATGTCGAAGAATTGATCCAAAATCCCGTTCATAAAGAACTGATTCCAGAAGACATTTGGAAACTGACAAATGTTCTTTATGATCTAGCTGGGCAAAGATTGTCTCGAACCTATAGTGAAAAAGCCCGCTTTGCCTTTGCACTACATCTGCAAAGTACACTGGAACGTGTCAAGGAAGGACATATGATCGTTCATCCAGATTTGAATACAGTCAGAAAAAACTTGAAATCCGAGTTCCAGGTGGCAATGGATCTATCGACCATTATCGAAGAAGAACGCCATGTCGAGATCCCCTTCGATGAGATCGGCTTTATCAGTATGTTTTTAGCGATTCAAGTCAAACAACCCTCGCAGCTGCCCCTTGAAAAAGTCGAGATTATTGTCTTGATGCACGGCAAGGCGACTGCTAGCAGTATGTTGGAAACGGCACAAGAGCTGCTTGAAACTGACCACGGCAAAGCGATGAATATGTCTTTAGATATGGAAGTCGGTCAAATGTATGAACAGCTATTGAACTATGTCACTGACAATAAGGAAAAGATGAGCAACGGCTTATTGCTTTTAACTGATATGGGTTCCCTCAATTCATTTGCGAATTTGATTTCTGAAGAGACCGGGATTCGTACGAAAGCCATCTCGATGGTCAGTACGATGATCGTCTTAGAGGCTTTGCGAATGGCGGAAAGTGGCCGAAGTTTAGAAGACATTTATCAAAACATTCAGCGTTCTTTTGAAACCATCGTGCAAGAACAGTTCCGCACAGTTCGCGAAGCGAAGGGGAATAAAAAAGCAGTCATCGTCACTTGCTTTACTGGAGAAGGTGTCGCTGCCAAACTTTATCAACGAATTTATCCCGTCGTCGATCAATCAAAAGTCGAGATCATTCAAATGCAATTTATTGAAAAAGAAACCTTCAAGAAACATATTGATGGCTTGCTAGAAGAATATGAGATCAAAGCCATTGCGGGCACCGTCGAGATCGATTATCAAAATATCCCGTTCTTTTCCGCCTATGATGTCTTTGATGACAATCGGTTGAATGTGCTGAAGCGGATCGTTTCAGATGAAGTGCCGATTGAAAAAATCGTACGTTCATTAGAAAATACCTTAACGCATGTGGGGTCCGTCTATCATCTGATCGAAAGTCTGCAGCGAATCGTTCATCAAATTCAAAATCAATTGCATGTGATTGTTGAACCTACCGTTGATGCGGGCTTAGTGATTCATTTAGCCTTTCTAGTGGAAAGTTTATTGAAGAAGGAACATTCCCGTACCTTCCCCAATTTGGCGGCCTTCCAAAAACGCTATCGTATCGAAACAGATGTGTTGCGAACTCATTTATTGCAGATAGAGAAAAACTATCAAATCAAAATCTCTGAAGATGAGATCGCCTATTTAACACAAATGTTCTTAGAAAATGAAATAAAAAGTTATGATGAATCCGCACACAATATTAGTGTGTAATGATAAATCCGTGAGTGTGCAAAAGAAAAATTGGTTCAGACCATTGATATATAAAGGTCTGGACTTATTTTTTTTTTGGCACGCTTTTTGCTTTATAGTAAAGTGTAACTTACAACAGAAAGGAGCAGATACGCGATGGCGAAAAAAACGATTATGCTTGTTTGTTCAGCAGGAATGAGTACCAGTCTATTGGTGACGAAAATGCAAAAAGCAGCCGAAGCAAAAGGAATGGAAGCAGATATCTTTGCTGTTTCAGCTTCAGAAGCCGACCAACATTTGGAGTCGAAACCAGTCGATGTTCTATTATTAGGACCACAAGTACGATTCATGAAATCACAATTTGAACAAAAGCTAGCACCAAAAGGCATTCCTTTGGACGTGATCAACATGGCAGACTATGGCATGATGAACGGCGAAAAAGTATTGCAACAAGCAGAAACATTAATGAACTAAGATTTTTAGGATCGAAGTGTAAGGAGGATTTTTAAAGATGGATGAGCAAAATTTGGAAGCCATTATGGGATTGATCATGTATGGTGGTAATGCAAAAAGTGACGCAATGGAAGCAATCGCGGCAGCAAAAGAAGGGGACTTCGAATTAGCTGACCAAAAAATCAAAGATGCTGAAGCATCTCTTGTGGAAGCGCATCATTCGCAAACAGGATTATTGACACAAGAAGCGCAAGGCAATCATATGACCGTGACATTGTTGACAGTGCATTCACAAGATCACCTAATGACGTCAATCGCATTTACCGATTTAGCGAAAGAAATCATTGATGTCTATCGACGTCTAAATAACGAATAATCTTTGAACGGATAGAAGTAGTTATTGTCGATGAATCAAAAAATCTTCTTTGACGAATAGAACTTATAGGAGGAATTAAGAATGGATGGATTAACAAGTTGGATGGAGAGACACATTCTCCCAGTTGCAGCTAAAATTGGTGCGCAAAAGCATTTGGTTGCTTTGCGGGATGCCTTTATCGGAATGATGCCAGCAACGATGGCTGGGGCAATTGCAGTATTATTGAACGCCTTCATGCGTGATTTTCCAAACACTTATCTAGGTGCGGACAATGCAATCACCAAATTTTTCACACCAGTGATCGCCGTCAACGGATTAGTTTGGACAGGTACCTTAGCAATCATGGCGGTTATCTTCTCAGCATCTTTTGGCTATAATTTAGCAAAGGCTTACAATGTTGATGCACTATCAGGTGCGTTGGTTTCTTTAGCAGCATTTATTATGGGTATTCCACAATCAGCTTCTCTTTCTTTAGCATTAGAAGAAGCACTACCAACCAACGTAGTAGATTTGATCAACAGCACAAGTGCTACATCAGGATTTGCAGCAGATGGTTCAACGATCAGTGCTGCTGGCTGGGGCTATTTCCCATTTAGTGCTTATATGGGCGGCTCAGGATTGTTCACCGCAATCATCTTTGGTTTCGTTTCAGTTATTATCTTTGCAAAATTGATGCAAAAAAATATTATTATCAAAATGCCAGATTCAGTGCCACCAGCAGTTTCTCGTGCTTTCGCAGCAATTATCCCAGGGATCGCCGGGCTATATGCATCAGGCTTGATTTACTACCTATTTGAACGTTTCGTTGGTATGCCCATTATTGACTGGATCTCCGAATCGATCCAAAAACCATTATTGGGTCTTTCTCAAGGATACTTTGCCGTATTTATCATTGTATTGCTTGTCCATGTTTTGTGGTTCTTTGGCTTACATGGTACAAATATCATGGGACCCGTTTTACAATCGATTTACGGTGTGGCTATGGTTGAAAATACCAATGCTTACCAATTAGGGGAAGCAGTTCCTTATAAATGGGTAGCAGGTTCGTTCGAAGCGTTTGTTTGGCCTGGTGGAGCAGGTGTGACTTTAATGCTCTTGATCGCAATCTTGCTATTTTCTAAACGTGCCGACTACAAGACAGTTGGTAAACTAGGGATTGGACCTGGTTTGTTTAACATCAATGAACCAGTAATGTTTGGTCTACCGATCGTGTTGAACCCATTGTTTATCATTCCATTTATTGTTGCACCATTAGTTACAGCGACAATTGCTTACTTTGCAACAACATTAGGCTTAGTTGCACCAGTTGTGGTAAATGTGATCTGGGTAATGCCAACGATCCTAAGTGGCTTCTTGGCTACCGGTGGGGACTGGCGTGCAATCATCTTGACGATCATTAATTTGGCTGTAGCTTTACTGATCTGGGCACCATTTATTATTGCTGCCAACAAAATCAATCCAGCAGACCAAGAGAACTAATCAAACGAAGCAAACGTTCTAGATGGGTGATTTCACCCATCTAGCTATCTTTTTTAGGAGGAGAAAAAATGATTATCGTAAATTCCGCAATGCAGCAAGACAACATCAAAGCATTACTTGAGTCTTTGTCAGAAGATGAGATCAAGTATACCTTCAAAGAAAAAAAAGGGATTCAGTTGATTTTTGAAACAACGGCAGATGACAAAGAAAAAGCAGTGAAGCTTGCCAAGGACGCAATCAAAAATACCGATTGGGGCCGAGTACTATACTTCAACGTCGTTAGTCAATAGTGAGGTGATATCATGTTTAAAAATGGATTGTTTTTTATAAGTATCGGTAGTATGTTATTTATATACAGCGCCAATGCGCAGTCAGGTGAATACCACTGGGTGAATCTCATCACGTCAGTCATTCTAATGGCTATTGGAGGAATCATGGCTTCAATTGGACACAAACGCAACAAGAAAGACAAGGAGGCGCAAGATGGAAATCACTAAAAAAATGAATGTACCCGCTGACTTTTTATATAAAACGATCATCGATTCCGTTTTACATGATATTAAACAAGCGACAGATCAAACGTTGACAGAAGACCAATTAGAAGGCTATAGTTATCTAAAACAATTTTATAAAGATAGCAATGCCAACATAACGATTGAAACAGTCAAGAAAAACCAAGCCTATGCGTTCCAAACGGCGACGAAAAAAAATACCTTCCGTGTACACTATCAAATTGAAGCGATAGATGACGCGCATTGCACCTTGCACTATGAAGAAAAAATGACTTCTGAAGGAATGATCCAACAATTGAATGACATGCTCTTAGGCACCATTCTAGGATATTTCAAACGCAAGCAATTTAAAAAAATGTTGAGTATGATGGAAGAAGCATATTAAGGGGTCGACTGACGCCTTTTTTGCGTTTCTTGCGTGTTTTCAAGTAGAGGAGATGAAGGAATGACAGATGTCAAAAAAATGACCGAATTCGGTTCGCAAGAAGTACTGGAATTGGTTTCTTATGCCTTTCAGTGGGAGTTGAATGAAACAAATATCAAGCGCTATCGCAAGCTTGCGGAGAATTCATGGAATTATGGTTCCTACGACAAGGATGGAAAACTAGCGAGCCAAATCATGGCAACTATTTTTGATGTGAATTTTCATGGAACGACCTATCCAATGGCAGGGATCGGTTTTGTGGCTTCTTATCCAGAGTATCGCAGCCAAGGTCGAATCGATCGGATCATGAAACAAATCATTAAAGATTGCTATGAACAAAAAATCGTTCTGTCCTATCTGGCACCTTTCTCCTTTGCGTTTTATCGCAGATATGGGTATGAATATACCTTTGAACGCACCGTTTATGAAGTTGATGCGCATCAATGGCCCGATGGGAAGAAAGTGAACGGAAGGATTCAACGCATGAATTGGGAGGAAGCACAGCCGATCATTCACGAGATTTATCATCAATTGCCTCGTCATCAAAAAGGTGGGCTGATTCGCCAAGCCTGGTGGGAAGAAATCAAGTTTGTTTTGCGCAGACCGTATACGTTTGCGATTTATCGCAATGAAGCGGGCGTTCCTGAAGGGTATTTGATCTACTTTGTTGAAGGAGGACGCTTTGATATTCAAGAGTGGGGCTATTTGACCGCTGACGCGTATCAAGGATTCAATCGGTTTATCGTTTCCCATGCAGATTCAGTAGCGCAGATCCATTATCGACCAGGGTTTGATGGGGAAGTCCTGCAAGTAAATGCAGCCAAACCATTGGCTCACTACCAAGTGCGCCCGGACATGATGGCACGAGTCGTCGATGTGGAAGGGTTTCTAAAAAGCTATCCATTTACGTTGAAAAAAGCTGGTCGTTTTGCCATAGAAATTCAAGGGGACGAATATGCCCCATGGAATAATGGGTGTTATGAAGTGACGATCGAAAACGCTCAGCATCATGTCACGAAAACGACCGCCACCAAGCTGCCAAAAGCAACCTTGTCGATTCAGCGCTTTGTGCAACTGTTTTTGCAGGCACAATCCCTTGATTCCTTGGTCTTTTTCCAGCAAATGGAAACGGAGAAGGAAGCTGCAGTGATGATTCAGGAAAACTTACCAGACGGAAAGCCGATTCTGGAAGATTATTTCTAAGCAAATCGAGGCAGAGGTATTTGCTTTCCAACAAAAAAAGATTCCTTAAAAATAAGGAATCTTTTTCTTCAAAAAACGTTCCCTGCCGGAATCGAACCAGCAACTAATCCTTAGGAGGGACTTGTTATATCCATTTAACTAAGGGAACACAATAGCTATATTTTACCTGTTATTCGTGTTTCTCGCAAGATGAGAAGGAAAAGAAAGGAAGAAAAACATGGTCAAACGATTGATAAGTGCAAACTATAGTGAAATCAAAGAAATGTCGGCGCAAGAATTGAAACAATCCATTAAAGCGAGCGAAGGACGAGTGATAATCTGTGAAACGGTGGTTCAAACCATGCCGCAAGCTGGCGACATCACCAACGCAGAAGTCGCGGCAGCTTTTGGGGCTGACTTGATTTTGTTGAATGGCTTTGATTGTTATCGTCCAGCTATTTTTGGGATGCCTGGTATCACATTGGAGCAGCTGCTTGATCCTACACAGCCCATTGAAAATCCGATTCCTCAACTAAAACAACTGATTGGACGACCTGTCGGCATCAATCTTGAGCCGATCCCAGCTACGACGGAAATGATGAGTGAAAAGATCAGCATCAGTCAAGGCCGTACAAGTTCGGTTGACACCATCAAAAAAGCCCAAGAACTCGGGGTGGACTTTCTTTGCTTTACAGGCAATCCTGGAACGGGTGTGACCAACCGAGAAATCGCTAAAGCAGTAAAATTGGCAAAAGAACATTTCTCTGGGTTGATCATCGCTGGAAAAATGCACAGTGCCGGCTCAGATGAACCTGTGGTTGATCGAGACGCCATCATTTCTTACGCTGAAGCTGGAGCAGATATTTTGTTACTGCCTTCCGTTGGTTCGATTCAAGGCTTTCTAGAAAAAGATCTGATCGAAGCTGTTCAAATTGCCAAACAATATGACTTATTGACGATGTCAGCGATCGGAACGAGTCAAGAGAGCGCGCGTCCAGAAACGTTGCGACAATTAGCCATTATCAACAAAACTTGTGGGGTCGATCTGCAGCATATCGGTGATGCTGGCTATGGCGGCATGGCACCGACCGAAAATATTTTCGAAACATCAGTTGCAATTAGAGGCATGCGCCATACGATCAATCGTGTCGGGCGTTCAATCAACCGTTAAATCAGAAAAAATTACTAGCGAAGGAAAACGGAGAATCGTTCTGCTTCGCTTTTTGCATTTTTTTCGCTAAGTTAGAAAGAAAGGAGGAAACACAAAATGAAACAAGCATTGATCATTTACGGAGGTTGGGAAGGACACGCCCCAAAAGAAACCAGTCAGTTTTACCAAACACTGCTGGAGTCAGAAGGATATCAGATGATACTCGCCTCAGATTTTGAACCTCTCTATCATAAAGAAGAATTAAAAAGGCTGGATCTGTTGATCATGAATTGGACGCGAGGAGAATTGCCTGATGAGCCGCTGCAAAATGTCACTCAGGCTGTAGCAGAAGGGTTAGGATTAGCAGGCGTTCATGGCGGCTTTGCCTCGGCTTTTCAAGCCAGTAAAGGCTGGTTGTTTCTGACTGGCGGCTGTTTTTTGGCACATCCTGGTGGATTGGAAACGACCTATAGCATCGATCTTACGACAGATCACTATATTACGGCAAATACGCAATCGATCCCTCAGTTGACGACGGAGCAATACTATTGTCTGGTTGATCCAGCCGTCACTGTGTTAGCTACCTCAACATTTGCCGCTAAAGATCATCCGAATGCAGCTAACCAAGAAGTCATACTGCCAATGATGTGGATCAAAAAATGGGGCAAGGGCAGAGTCTTTTTTCAATCCATTGGACACAGTCTAAAAGAGCTAGAAGAGCCCACCATTCAGACTTGGACTAAACGAGGCTTTCTATGGGCCACCAGAAATACTTTGGCTGATCCGCTGAAAAATAGCCAGTATAGTGAGTAATCAGAAAAACGAATGAGGAAATAAACGCGTGCAATCGTTTTACTTTATGGAAGAAAATAAGCATGGTACACTTTATTTGTATTTGATTAAGCAGGAGGTAATGTGGAATGGGAAAATTTGGAAAAAGTTTTTTATCGCGGGTAATATCTGACGGAATCAAAGGACCATTTGTCACGATCATGCTCAATACGCATGTCGGCCACCAGAATGTCGAAAAGGATCAAATCAAATTTAAGAACTTTGCCAAAGATGCGAAGCGCCGCTTTGAAAAGAAATACCCAGAACATTCTTGGGATCTTTTTCAAACGAAAATTGATGAACTGCTTGCAGATCAATCATTTTGGCGTAACAGTACAACGAGTGTGGCGGTGATTATCACACCAGAAGATGTACTAGTTCATCGGTTAAGTATTCGTGTGGATGATCAATATTACGTAGGGGAAACCCCGTATGTATTAGCTGTCATCAAAAACGCACAATTTAATTACCCATTTTATCTCTTAGCGTTGAATCGCGATTCAATGCAAGTCTTTCAAGTTGAAAACAATCAAGTGCGTGAAGTCGAGTTGCCAGAAGAGGCACCGACAACGATCGAAAAAGCGCTGGGGGAAGAAATCACTGGCGGCGGCAACTTTAATTACAGTGCCCAAGGTGGCCCTAACTCAGGAGGAGAAGGCGTCGCTTATCACGGCTTTAGTGCCAAAGATGAAGAAGTCGAGATCGATCACGTCAACTACTACCAAGCAGTTGATGCATTTTTTAAAAATGATTTTTCAAACGAAGAGCATTTACCAATGTATCTTTTTGCTTTACCAGAAAATCAAACGCTGTTTAAAAAAGTGGCAAAAACGAACTTTTTCAAAGCAGAACCAAGCATTTCCTCTTCACCAGCATCGTTATCTTTGAAAGAGATCCAAACGTGTACGCAAAAGCTGATTGCGGAGTTGACACAAAAAGAAGTTGGGGAATACGGCAAGCTGTTGGATCGGAAATTTATTGACCAATTGGTTGATATCGTACCTGCAGCTAAAGAAGGCAGGATCGCCAATCTGTTTGTAGCGACTTCCAATCTCGCCGATGGGTTTGGAGAAGATCCTGACACGGAATACGATCGTCGCCAAGTGTTAAATACGCTGGCAATCGATGTTTTAGAAAATGGCGGCGAGGTATCTATTTTGGAACAAAAAGATGCCCCAGGAGAAAAAAGTTTGACTGCGATTTTGCGCTACTAAACGCAGTTGCGTCCTTCGTAAATAAATCGTTTCCAAAAAAGAAAAGACTGTTGCGGATCTTTAGTGCAGCAGTCTTTTTGCGAATCATAAAAAAATAAAGGCGTTTTCATTTTTTTTGATTTTCTATTAGTCATAAAGAAGATAATGTGCTATAATACAAAGTGTAGTTTTTGTTACGGTAAATTATGGTAGCTTGTTTCATCTTAAACATCTTCCACATTTTCACCTTATACAAGTAATTGCAAAATATGTGTATAAACACAAGGAGGATTTTTATTATGGAAACAGGTACAGTTAAATGGTTTAACTCAGACAAAGGTTTTGGATTCATCACTGCAGAAAACGGTAACGATGTATTCGTTCATTTCTCAGCTATCCAAGGCGAAGGCTTCAAAACTTTAGAAGAAGGTCAAGCAGTGACTTTCGATATCGAAGACGGACAACGTGGCCCTCAAGCGACTAACGTTAACAAAGCGTAATTTGTGAATGCCTTTTAAGAGCAGCTTAGCTGCTCTTTTTTTTTGTGCGCGTGATATTTGCTTGCGGAGAAAGTAGTTGTTATACTCTTAGAAAAAAAAGGAGGCAAACTGATGGGATTGAATGAATTTATTCTTGGATTGGCTAATTTAGAAAAAATCCAACGAGCACCTGGATTTTTTAAGTTTACCGAGCACAGCGTGGCCGCTCATTCGTTTCGAGTAACCATGATCGCCCAGACCTTAGCCGATATCGAAGAACAAGCGGGAAATCAAGTCGATTGGCAAATTCTTTATGAAAAAGCCTTGAACCATGATTACACGGAACGTTTCATTGGCGACATCAAAACGCCAGTCAAATATGCAAACAAAGAATTGCGGGCGATGTTATCAACCGTTGAAGAAAAAATGACCGATGCTTTCATAGAAGAAGAAATCCCCCAAAGCTTTCAAGCGACGTATCGCAGACGCTTGGCGGATGGCAAAGACAACAGCCTTGAAGGACAGCTTTTGGCAATTGCGGATAAGATCGATCTTTTGTATGAGTCTTTTGAAGAGATCTCAAAAAGCAACCCCGACAAAGTGTTCAAAGAAATGTTTCGTGAAGCGATTTTGACGGTCAAAGCGTTTCAGCATCGTCCATGTGTGACTTATTTCTTTGAAGCCATTTTTCCCGAGTTATTGAATGCAGATTTTTATGGCAAGACTGCTTTTCTAGAAGAAATCGCAGCTTTGGTGGAAAAATAAACAAAAAGAAAAAACGAAAAATCAAGAAATGATCCATCTCACAGGTTTTACTTGAAACAAGTGAGGGGAGCAGGTTTGATTTTTCGTTTTTTTGTTGTATTAAAGCAAAGATTCCGCTCCATCAATATAGACTTCCGTTCCAGAAATATTGCCCGCAGCCTCTGAAGATAGAAAAAGTACAAGGTTGGCGACTTGTTCTGGCACGCCTGTTTCTTGTTTTAATGGTCGAGAACGTTCTGGATATTTGACGGGGATCTCAACGCGAGCAACCTCTTCTTCAATTTCTGTGCTGGCATCGATATTCGTTGCGATCGCCCCAGGGCAGATGGCATTGACCCGAATATTATAACCAGAAAGTTCCAGCGCAGCCATTTTTGTAAAGGCGACTTGACCTGCCTTAGATGTACTGTAAGCAGTCGCACCAAAATTGCTGAAGATGCGGTTTCCATTGACTGAACTCGTAATGACAATGCTGCCGCCGTTTGCTTTCATAAATGGGATCGCAGCTTTGACGGTAATAAAGGTACTGTGTAAATTTGTGTTGATCGTCTGGTCCCATTCCGCCACCGTCAATTCTTCGATCGGTGTCCAAGTACCGTTGATGCCGGCATTGACGTGAAGTACATCGAGACCACCTAGTTCTTCCACAAGAACACTCATCGCTTCTTGCAGCTTCTCTGCTTCAGTGACGTCAACGGCACGATAGTGGGTTTGTGCGTCATAGTCAGCAAGAAACTCCTGCAGCTCCTCCTCGTTGCGATCAATTAACCCAACAAGAGCACCCTGGGCTAGAAATTGTTCTGCCACCGCTTTTCCAATCCCTGAAGCAGCCCCCGTTACAATCACTCGTTTGTTTTTGAAATCATTCATTTTTTTCGCCTCCTTATAGTAAATTATAAAAAAGATCTCTTTTTTTGTCGAAAAAAGCGATCAGCGACGAGTGACAAATTCCTTTGGCTGATAAATACGGATACTAGATAGTAAGGTTCTTCTTCCTGCGAACCCTCGTATCCGATGGGAAAACAGATGTAATCGCCATTGATTTTGTAGTATAATGCAGACAGTGTGCAAGGAGGAATACAATGAAACCCATATACGCTGTGGTGGATCTTGAAACAACAGGAACCGATTCGACGATTGATCGAATTATTCAATTTGGCTGCGTCTTAGTCCAAGATGGCAAGATCATTAATCGTTTTGCCGCAGATATCAACCCTGACCGCAGAATTTCTAAGCAAATTCAACGATTGACACACATCACAAACCAGCAAGTAAGCAAAGCGCCTTATTTCGAAGACATAGCTGACACGATCTACAACTTACTCAGCAATACGATTTTCGTGGCGCATAACATTTATTTTGACTATCATTTTTTAAGCAATGAATTTGTTCGTTGCGGTCTGCCGCCTTTATCGATTCCAGGGATCGATACGGTGGAATTGGCGCAAGTGTTTTTGCCGACAGAAAGCAGCTTTCGCTTAGGTGATCTGGCAGACAGCATCGGCTTTCGTCATGACAACCCGCATCAAGCCGATAGTGATGCAGAAGTGACCGCAGCTTTATTTTTATACATTGAAGCAATCATGCGACAGCTACCACGGACGACTCTTAAACAGATTGCGCTTTTAAGCGGTCAGATGGGGATGCAAACGAGTGAGTATATTCACGGAATTTTGAAAGAAAAAGGACCAGAGTTGGCGGAAGATTTCGAAGTGATCGACGGCGTCGTCCTGCGAAAAAAAACTGTTCCGCTTTTTGAAGCCACGCATTTTCAAGAAACGTATCCGAAAGTAAAAACGGAAAAAGAACAGCGCTTTGGCGAGCACTTGATCTATCGGAAACAACAAGCACGTTTGATGAATGCGGTGTATACGCATTACACCCAACCAGAGAAAAATTTGATTATTGAAGCAGAAACGGGGATGGGAAAAACCATCGGTTACTTGTTTCCAGCCGCTTATTTAGCGACGCCAGAAAATCCATTGATCGTTAGCACCTCATCGATTCTTTTACAAAATCAGATCATTAGCAAAGACATTCCATTGGTGAACCAAGTACTGCAGCAGCCTTTGCAAGCGGTCTTGGTCAAAAGCCATCGTCATTACATTGATTTGCAGCGCTTTAAAGCGACGCTGGATCAACCGGTAGAACAAAAGCAATACGCCCAATATCAGATGGGGATCTTAGTCTGGCTGACCAAAACAGAAACAGGTGACTTTGATGAATTGAATTTAGTTCGTCTTGATCATCCTTTATTTACCGACATTCGCCATCGCGGGGTCGACTTTTTAGCCAAAGATCAACCCTTCTATGAACAAGATTTTGTCCGACATTTATATCGGCGGATGGCGCAAAGCAATGTTTTGATCGTCAATCATGCCTTTTTAATGCAGGAAAACCGACGGGCGCAGCCACTGTTGCCAACGAGTGATTATTTGTTGATCGATGAGGCCCAACAGTTGCCGCAGCAAGCAGAAGGCTTTAGTCAACATGTCTTTGACTCTGCTCATTTCAAGCGGCAGTTTTTACAGCTGAATGAAGAAGGACTATTGGAAGAAATTGCCCAGGTCATTACCGAGGACGATTTTTTGCAACGGATGTTCTCGTTGTATCGAAATGCATTGTCGGTTTTGGTCGAAACACAAGAACAGTATTTTCGCACCTTATTGATCGATGCCCCAGAATTACAAGTCGTTCAGCATCATGACCTCTATGATGGGTCATTAGAGCAGGACAAGCTACATCAAAAATTGAGTCTCTATTATCAGGAAATCAATGAGATTCAACAGCAGCTGCGTCAGCGATTCGAGTTGACCAATGATCGGTGGTATGCAAGACAACGGATCGTGATTGCCCGTTTATTTGATTTCTTTAGTCAAATGGACGCACAGGAACAAACAGTGACCGCGTGGTTGACTTGGTGGCATCCTCGTTACGTTCATTGGCTGAAAAAGCATCCCCAGTCAGGAAATGCTGTGATTGAGTTAGCTGATCTAGAAGGACATTCGATCGTGGAGAGCACATGGTACCAACGCTATCAGCACATCATTTATCTAGGGGGGACATTGAAGATCCCAGGCAACAAAGAATATTTTGCCCATCAGATCGGCTTGACGGATGTGCCAGTCAAAACGATTCCTGCCTTTTATGATTACAGCAAGCAAACGCGACTGTATGTAATCAAAAAAGGTCTCTCGATCCAACAAGCATCAGCTGCCGAATACGCGGATTATTTAGTCGAAGCGTTGGTCCCGATTTTGTTTGACAATCCGCAACCAGCGCTTGTGTTGTTTACGGCGCACGAAACTTTGAAAAATGTCTATGATCGATTGAATAAAAAAGCCCTGCATTATGGCAGAGAAATCGTTGCTCAAGGGACTGGCGGAACCCGTGAGAAAATCTTAAAGAAATTTTTATTAGCGGAAAATGGTATCTTATTAGGGACTAGCAGTTTTTGGGAAGGGGGCGATTTGCCAGGACAGGCACTGAAGATCGCTGTGGTGACCCGATTGCCTTTTGAGAACCCTAAACAACCCATGGTCCAAGCACGGCACGCCTTTTTGGAAGCAGAAGGCATTGATTCTTTTAAAGAAGATGCCTTACCTAAAGCGATTTTACGGCTGCGCCAAGCATTGGGGCGCTTGATCCGTTCCGAGGAGGATATCGGCGTGATGGTCGTCCTTGATCGACGCTTGCTATCGACAAAGTATGGCAAACGAATGGTCAAAGGCTTACCCAAAAACTTACCTCTGATTGAAGCAAGTCCAACCGAGATCGCCGAAGACATCCAACATTTTTTTGCGCAAGAGGAAAAAGCAGCAGCCGATTTTGAAAAATGAGTTGAACATCTGATATAATGGATTTTATTTAAGATTGGAGTACGAAGTGTGAAAACAAAAGACAAAGAACATCGGCGTGTGGTTATTTTGCTGAGTGCGATCACAGTCTTACTGGTCGTTATTCTCTTCGCTTCTATTTTCTATCTCCGTTCTTCTCGTCCAATGCGACAAGCAAGAAACGAAGCAATCGAAATAGCAGAAAGATACACCGATTTAGCAGAGGTCGAACAATTTTATTGGTTTACCCGTGAGGAAACCTCCTTTAGCATTGTTGGAAAGGATACGAATAACAATGAGATCGTTGTGATCATCCCAAAAAGCGGTGAGAAGGTTTCTGTTTTTAATCAAGCGGATGGGCTGACGGAAGCACAAGCTAAGGCATTTGTTCGCGACAATCATCAAGGTCAGGAAATCCAAAAGGCCGCATTGGGTATTTTTGAAGGCGAGCCAACTTGGGAAGTCATGACGAAAGATGGCGAGGGTCGTTTGAACTATTATTTGATTGGTTTCAAAGATGGCGAAGAAATCAAAGCGATCACTGAACTATAGGAAGACGCTTATGATAGAATGAATTTTGGATCGTAGAAAGGATGATAAACATGGTACTTTCAAAAAGAGCAGAAAAATTGGAACCCTCCGCAACGTTAGCGGCATCTGCTAAGGCAAAAGCGTTAGCGGACCAAGGTGTAGACGTATTAAGTCTAACTGTCGGTGAACCCGACTTTATTACCCCGAAAAACATTCGCCAAGCAGCGATCGCAGCGATTGAGAGCGGCAAGGCTAGTTTTTACACAGCAACTGCGGGGATTCCTGAGTTAAAACAGGCGATTCTTGCTTATATGAAAGAGTTTTATGGTGCTGACTATGATTCAAACCAAGTGATCGTGACAGATGGCGCGAAGTTTGCCCTTTATACGCTGTTTCAAGCGCTCCTTGATGAAGAGGATGAAGTACTCATTCCAGTGCCTTATTGGGTCAGCTATGCGGAACAAGTCCGTTTAGCGCAAGGGACACCTGTGTTTGTTGAAGCCAAGCAAGAAGCCGATTTTAAAGTTTCTGTGGCTCAATTAGAAGCTGCTCGTACAGAGAAAACGAAAGCCATTATTTTAAACTCGCCTGCCAACCCTACAGGGGCGATTTACTCAAAAGAAGCGTTAACGGCAATCGGCAACTGGGCAGTGGAAAATAATATTTGGATCATTGCCGATGATATCTATGGCCGTTTGGTTTATAACGGCAATACCTTTACATCTATCGCAAGCTTATCAGAAGAGATACGCAAACAAACCATCGTGATCAATGGCGTTTCTAAAACCTATTCTATGACTGGGTGGCGGATCGGATTTGCTGTCGGCGATGCAAAAATCATCAAAGCGATGATCGATATCGCTTCCCAAGCTACTAGCAACCCGCCGGCTGCTAGCCAATACGCAGCAGTTGAGGCACTGACTGGGAATCAAGAATCGATCGAAGTGATGCGTCAGGCCTTCGAAGAGCGCTTGAACAAACTATATCCGCTAATTGCCGCTATTCCTGGTTTTCAGGTGACGAAACCCCAAGGCGCGTTTTACTTGTTCCCAAATGTCAAAGAAGCCATGACGATGTGCGGCTATCAAACCATTGATGCCTTCGTGGAGGCCTTGCTGATGGAAGCCCACGTGGCAGTAGTGACTGGTGCTGGTTTTGGTACACCAGATTATTTACGCATCAGCTATGCAACTGATTGGGACACGTTAGCGGAAGCTACCAAACGAATCCATGATTTTGTTGAAAAGAAACGCCAAAAAGCTTAAAATGCTCTATGGTGCCTTTATTAATTAGATAGGAGAGAATCAAGTGGAATCTATTCAAATTTTAGATGCAAAAAAACATGTTGGCGAAACCGTTCAAATCGGAGCATGGGTTGCTAACAAACGTTCTAGCGGCAAGATCGCCTTTTTACAACTTCGTGACGGAACAGCGTATTTTCAAGGAATCGTTGTAAAAAGTGAAGTAGGGGAAGAAGTTTTCCAATTAGCGAAAAATCTAAATCAGGAAACTGCCGTACTGGTCACTGGGGAAATCAGAGAAGACAGCCGCTCAAAATTCGGCTATGAAATTGGTATCTCTGGTTTAGAGGTTGTTGGGGAAAGCCATGATTACCCAATCACACCAAAAGAACACGGAACAGATTTCTTGATGGACCATCGTCATTTATGGTTGCGTTCCTCAAAACAACACGCCATCATGCAAATCCGAAACGAAATCATTCGGGCAACGTATGAATTTTTCAACAAGAATGGCTTCATCAAAATCGATCCACCGATCCTAACTGGATCAGCACCAGAAGGAACGACCGATTTATTTGAAACCAACTATTTCGATCAAAAAGCATATTTGTCTCAGTCTGGTCAATTGTACATGGAAGCTGCCGCTATGGCGTTTGGCAAAGTCTTTTCTTTTGGACCAACTTTCCGTGCCGAAAAATCAAAGACACGTCGTCACTTGATTGAATTTTGGATGATTGAACCAGAAATGGCCTTTATGCACCAAGAAGAAAGCTTGGAAGTCCAAGAGCAGTACGTGGCATTCTTAGTGCAAAATGTGCTCGATAACTGTGACTATGCATTAGACGTCTTAGGCCGTGACCGTGAAGTCTTGAAAAAATACACCAAATTACCATTCCCACGAATCTCTTACGATGATGCAGTGGCATTATTACAAAAGAACGGCTTTGATGATATTCAATGGGGCGATGACTTTGGCTCACCACATGAGACCTTTATTGCCAATTCATTCGATCAGCCCGTCTTTATCTTAAACTATCCAAAAGCCATCAAACCTTTCTATATGAAGCCACATCCAACGAGAGAAGATGTCGTGATCTGTGCCGATATGATCGCACCAGAAGGCTATGGCGAGATCATAGGCGGTTCTGAACGTGCCATCGATCATGAATACCTGCTAGAACAAATCCGCGCCCACGGCTTGGACGAAAATGAATATTCATGGTATTTAGATCTACGCAAGTACGGCTCAGTTCCTCACACCGGCTTTGGTCTTGGATTAGAACGGACCGTTACCTGGTTATCAGGAATCGAGCACGTAAGAGAATCCATTCCGTTTCCACGGCTGTTGAATCGGATTTATCCTTAGGGAAATGCAGATGGTTGGTAACTATTCAACCATCTGTTATTTTTTTTATTTTGAAGTTTCATTTATGTTTCATTATTGGTAACAATATAACGGTTTTATTACAATTATTTTCTTTTAGATGAATATCGGGTAAAATGAAAGGTAGCGTAAAAAAGAAAGGGACACTGTGATGAAATCATGGCTTCTTGCGAAAATTAAGCAAAGTTATTTATTCACAATTAAGCGATTTGCTAAAAAAAATAAGAAACAGCATCAGCAAATTGTTTATTTACTTAGTTTTCCTAGTACAAGCAATTATATAATTGAGAAGTTGTTTCAGAAATATCAAAAACGACTGACAATTTGTTATACAAAGAACGCAACTGATTTAGCAAGAACTTATCAAGAAAAAGGATGTCCAATTTACTGTATCGATTCACAACTGATTTTATTTAGACATATTGTTCCTTTATTGAAAAGCGCAAGAGTTATATTGTGCGATAACTATTTTGCTATATTAGGTGGGATTGACTTTTTACCCAAAACAAAAATAGTTCAACTATGGCATGCCAATGGAGCAATTAAAAAATTCGGTTTAGAAGCTCACTATGCTAAAAAAGCAACCCAGGCCGATCAAAAACGTTATAAGGATGTTTATCGTCGATATACCCACTATGTGGTAAGTTCACCTAAGATGGCGTCAATTTTTGAGAGAAGCTATCAACGTGAATTGACTTTTTTACCCTTTGGCTATCCACCAACGGATCAGTATTTTAAACGTGATGATGAAAAAATAAAAGAAATGAAAAAAATTTTTGGAGGAAAAAAATTGCTCCTCTACGCACCAACCTACAGGGAAGAACGAGGAGATTTTTTTATTGATTTTAACAGATTACTAACAGAGTTACCTGAGTGGAACATTCTTGTGCAACTTCATCCCCATGATTTAGAGCAGTTACAACATTTAAAAAAAATTGAAGGAATCATAACGAATTTTGAAGGCTACAAAATCCAAGATTTATTTCCGATAATCGACTGTTTAGTGACTGATTATTCTTCAATACCTTTTGAGTATAGTTTAAGCAACCCGAGTGGTATGATTTGCTATTTTTGTTATGATTATGATTTATATGATAAAACTGTTGGTATCCAAGATTGTTTCAAAAAACAAAAGAGCATAGCTAAAACACAAGATGAACTTGTCAGAATCATACAAAAGGGAACAAGTGATTTAAACCAATTCAACCAAGAATGGAACACATATGTTAAAGGGAATGCCATAGAACAACTAGTAGAGTGGGTGAACGCACAATATGAATACTGAAGTAATCATGGGATTACCTGTTGATCAGGTTACTTATCAAACTATTTTGGCAGAATTGCCTTTATATTTTGAGAATGGAAAGAAAATGACGGCGATTAGCATAAATCCACAAATAGCTGTTGACGCAAAAAAATATCCTGACATAGTAGAATTTATCAAACAAAGTACACATCGTATTCCCGATGGAATAGGAATAGTGCTAGTTTCCCAACTAACTGGTGGTAAAATTAAAGAACGCGTAGCTGGATTTGATTTAATGGTGAAATTTTTAGAATATGCTGATAATCATCAAAAAAGAGTTTTTTTTTATGGAGCGAAACCCGAAGTTTTATTTGATGCCATAGAAAATACTCGTGAATTATATCCTAACTTGACAATTACTGGTGGAATAGATGGTTACACTTCTTTATCAGAAGTGGAAGTAGTTGAAATGATAAATAGAGCAAAGCCAGACTTTCTCTTTGTAGCATTGGGATTTCCACGTCAAGAGCAATGGTTGGCTCGTAACACATCTCGCTTAAATGTTACTGTCCTACAAGATGTAGGAGGGAGTTTCGATGTTTTAAGCGGACGAGTAAAACGAGCGCCAAAAATGATTATAAACTTACATTTAGAGTGGCTTTATCGTTCGTTAAGTAATCCGAAACGGATTGGTCGGATTATTCAGTTGCCTATCTTTGTGGTGAAAAGTTTGTGGTGGAAGGTTAGAGGAGACGATTAAGTTATGACAAGAAAAATAGGAATAGTTGGTTATGATTTATTTGGTACAGGAGGAACAACTCGAAGTAATACAAATCTAATCAATGAATTTTTAGCAGATAATAAAGAAATTATCTATTTCAATTTATTACCTTTTTCTAGCCTGAAAGTGAAAAAAATAAAAAAATTATTTATTAATCCAGACAAAATTCAATTTTATCAGTTAAAAGATTTCTCAGAGAGTCAGGAAGCAGATACGTATATCATCACTCGAGAAAGCCTTTTTGTCTTTGCAAAAATAATTAAGGAAAAATTCCCTCAAGTAAAAGTGATTGGAGAAGTCCACACACCTCTGAGTTTAATTGATCCAGAAACCGATTTTGCACCGGATGCTATTGATACATATCGAGTAGCAACAGAAAAGATCAAACAAACATTAAAGGATAAATTTAAAGATAATAATATTGTTGTTTTTCCAGTAAGTATTCGTCATTTGGCAAATAAGGTACAAAATAAAGATGTTTCTTTGAAAAAAATAAATTCGGAAGTCAATTTTTTAGTATATTCAAGATTTGATGAATCACAGAAAGATATAGCTTATAGTATTAAGTTAATGGATTATCTAGTTCACAGAGCAGGCAAAAATCATTATAAATTATATATTAATGGAACTGGAACCGGTGAAATTTTATATAAAAACTTAATTGAATTGTATCATTTAAGTGAGAATGTTTTCTTGAATCATAAAGTGCCTGAATATGGAATCTATTTGTCAACAGCTCGTTATGAAACTCTTGGTTATTCTATTATTGAAGCATTTATAGATGGCCGTCCAATCGTTTTATATAAAGGAGACGACAATTCACTAAAGGATATTTATCGTGACTTCAAAAGTTTTTGTTGGTTAGAGAAGAACATTATAAAAGATGCACAAGAGATTATTCATTATGTAAACGAGAATTACTCTGAAAAGCTGCATTTGTTTAAACACGACATCCCTTTGGTTGAAGACTTGAGCCCCTTGGAAGATTATGGCAAGAAATATGAAGAAACAATTCTATCCGCGCCGCTAGTAAATAAGCAACGTTTCGAAGGTAAAGCAGATAATCTATATCAAATGATTTATGATCAGAATAATCTAAGTAAAGATACATTTGCTCTTAAGATTTATCTTAGATTAAAAGAGATGAGGGTTATCGGACCTATTGTTTCTTCTGTGAAAACTAAAGAAATGTTAAAGAGATTGATGAGAAAAACAGAGGCAACTCCTACAAGTGATATACTGTTAAAGGGAAATCTGAGGGATGATTTTGTTTTTGTAGAATCTTTTCATGGCAAATCTTTCGCAGGTGATCCGAAATATCTTGCCATAGCGTTAAAGAAAAATTTTCCTGAATACACGTTTTACGTTAGCTCAGTGAATGAATTAGTTGACATGGAAATATATTCTTACGGAATGATACCGGTGCGTCTAGGCGGAAAACAATATGTCACAAAGTTTAGAAAATCAAAGTTAGTGATATTGAATGGGAATTCGTTGGATAAAGCAGGCAAAGTAGAGGGCCAGATTTTTTTAGAAACTTGGCATGGTGTTCCTCTAAAAAAAATGGTTGCAGATTTAGTTGATTTTCGTCAAAGAGAAACTGAAGTATCCGCATTTATCCCAAGAATGAAAAAATGGAATTACTTGATTACTTCTTCTCCACGGAATTTAAAATTATTTGAAAGTGCTTTTCAATTAGAAAAAAACAAACAATTAAAAATTTTAAAAAGTGGCGCACCAAGAAATGCTTTTTTGATAAAAAATAAAGATAATACGGCATTAAAAAATAAGCTGTTAGGGAAGTATTTTAATTATAATTTCGAGTTAGGGAAAAAATATATTTTGTATTGTCCAACTTGGAGAAAACAAAAAAGAGATGCTATCAGTCAACTTGATTTTATAAAAGTTTTGAATCAGTTGCCAAATGAATATGAACTAATTGTAAAATTGCATCCTTTAGAATCAGAGTTAATCAATTATTACAATAATTTAGATCCACGTATTCATTGTTTCTTTAATGAAATATCTGATATACAGGAATTATACTTAATAGCTGATATATTGATTACAGATTATTCATCTGCTATGTTTGATTTTGCTCACGTAGATAAAAAAATCATTATTTTACAAGAAGATGCTTTAGATTATGAGAATAGTATAGGTTGGTATTTTGATTTAGAAAAATTAACGGGCTTAATAGGACAATCATATACAGAAGAGGAACTTGCCTGTGAAATAAAGAATCATAATGAAAAATTATATAACCAGAAAATACTTCAGAATCTACTTTCGTGGGATGCGATTGATACCGAAAAAAATATAATAAAACAATTGATGATAAGGTGGAATAGTTAATGAAAGAGAAAATAGCAATATTATTACCATGTTACAATGAAGAAAAAACCATTGAGAAAGTTATTAAAGACTTTAAAAATGTTTTACCAGAGGCTGACATTTATGTTTATGATAATAATTCAAGCGATAATACTTTTGAAATAGCTAAAGCCGCAGGAGCAATTGTTCGAAAAGAATTTAAGCAAGGAAAAGGGAATGTAGTCCGATCTATGTTCCGAGACATTGATGCAGATTATTACATCATGGCAGATGGGGACGATACTTATCCAGCTGAAGAAGTTTTTAAACTATTAGCGCCACTTCAAGAAAAGCGCGCAGATATGACGATTGGTGACCGATTATCAAATGGGACTTATGCAGAAGAAAATAAACGTGCTTTTCATGGGTTAGGCAATAGCTTGGTTAGAAGTTTAATTAATGGATTGTATAAAGCAAACTATCAAGATATTATGACAGGGTATCGAGGATTCAACAAGTTATTTGTTAAAAGCTTTCCTGTTTTAAGCCCAGGTTTTGAGATTGAAACAGAGTTAAGCATTCATTCTTTAGATAAACGTTTTAATTTAGTAGAAGTTCCTATTGAATATCGTGATCGACCAGAAGGTAGTGAATCCAAACTAAACACTTTTACTGATGGATTTAAGGTTTTGAAAACAATATTCAATCTATTTAAAGACTATAAACCATTAATTTTCTTTTCTTGGTGGGCGTTAATCTTCTTAATTTTTGGCTTAATTGCGGGAATTCCAGTTTTAAGTGAATTTTATAGAACAGGGTTAATCGATAAATTACCATCTGCAGTGCTAGCTGTCGGACTTGTTTTAATGGCTATGTTAGCATTTGTTTGTGGACTAATCTTAGATACAGTGGCTAGAAAGTCAAGAGCTCAATACGAAATGGATGTCTATCGTCTGTTATTTGAGTTAAAGAGGGAAGGGAAATAATTGCTAAACAGTACCTATATTAAATATTTCTTCTGGCTGACAGCATCGGTATTATTCAGCATGATGCTTTTCCAAGATATAAAAGTAATAATCGGAATGTCTGTAATTAATTTTATTCTATTGTTTTTTTTAAGTGACAGTGTAAAAAAAAGACCCTATAGTCGGTTGACCAATTTTTTTATATCTTTTCTATTTGCAACGATCATGGGAATTAGTTTAATACCTTCAGAAATATTGACAACATTTAATCTAATATTTAGTATGCAAGGAATCTATTTATTGGGTACATTTGCTTATTTTCTTTGCTTTTTTTCCGCTTTACAAGATTATTTATTAATTCCTCCCCAAGAAAGTTCTAAAAGAAAAGTCACATCCTTTTGGGTATATACTTTAGCTTTTTTTCTTATGTCAAGTATTTATTTATATGCATATTATCCAGGAATATTTTTCCCGGATTCTATCAATCAATGGGATCAAATCCAGACAAGTAATGTACCATGGAATGATTGGCATCCAGTGGGGCACACATTTGTTATTATGGCTACTTCGTTAGGAAAATATCCAATAGGATTTATAGTATTCCAAATTGTTATTTATAGTTTGATTATGGCATATTTTTGTGATTTTATTAGAGAGTTTGTAGGAAGTAAATTTGCGACGATATCTTGTATCTTTTTTATAGCTATACCGATCTTTCCGTTAGCTAGTATATATATAGTTAAAGACTCTCTATTTACTTATACACTTTTATTAGTTACCTTATACTTGGTAAGAATCATTATAAGCCAAGGAAAATGGCTAAATAAATTCTCAAATCTAGTCCTGCTGTATTTTACTTTATTAGGATTTGTTTTTTTTAGACATAATGGATGGCCGGCATTGCTTGTATCTACATTAGTATTTGCAGTGTTTTTATTTAGAAAAAAATTTATTAAATTATTCGTCGTAATCGGATTAGTTGTTTTTAGCTATCAAGTTATTACGGGTCCTATTTATAATCACTTCAACGTTATTAGAAGTGATTCAACTGAATCTTTAGGAATTTTTGTTCAAATTTCCGCTGCTATTATCAAGAATGACGGGACTATATCTAAAGAGGAAATGACATATTTGGAAACATTGATGCCAAAAGAGGATTGGAAGAACCTATACCAACCGAATAATGTTGATAATATAAAGTTTAAAGAACGATTTAAAAAGCAAGTAATAAAGGATGATCCTAAAAAATTTTTAGAAACAGTTCTTGGTCTCATAATTAGAAATCCTGGCTTAACATTAGAAGCATATATGAAGCAAACCGAAATTTTATGGCACGCAAACTTTTCATTAGAACTGGATAATTTACGCCCACTCTTTAGAAACCAGTTAAGCGGTCAACAAGGTCCCTTTTTCTTTATGACTAGAGAACAGAGAGAGGAAATTGATCCGGATTACAAAGGTTTGAATTTAGATGAACTTACTAGAAGTGACAACGTTGTAAGGGATCAGTTGCTAGCCATACAAAATTGGATTTTAGAAAGCAGACTTTATGTTTTATTAATGCCTGCCCTTTACTTTATTTTGTTTCTCTTTTCAATGGTTATGCTTATTATCCAAAATAAAACAAAACTAATAATTGCTTTTATGCCGTATGTATTAGTAATGGGTACAATTTTTGTTGCAATTCCTGCGCAAGATATTAGATATGCATTGCCTAATTTATTTATCGGGATTTTAGGGCTGGCTACTGTAAAGGGACGATTCTCAGAAAGGGTGTCCGAAAATGCAGAAAACTAGCCAACGTGTAGGAAGTTTTGATGTGTTGAAAATATTAGCAATTCTGGCTATCATAATCCACCACTACGCGTTGTGGTCAGGATGGAATTTTTCCTCGGGTTTTCAGTTGAACAAATTAGCAGCTCAGACCTTATTAATCGGAGGAAAACTTGGAGTAAATATTTTTGTAATGATTACTGGATATTTTCTAATTTCTTCCATTCCTAAAATTAGAAGCTTATTTCAAGTTTGGGTAGAAACAACGTTGATTTCGCTAATTATCTATTTCTTTTTAGTTTTTAATACAGATATTGGCTTTCATTTTGAATGGAAAGAGTTTATTTTCAGACTATTCCCAGTTGTTTTTGGGAAGTATTGGTTTGTTACCTCTTATACATTAATGTATTTTTGTATTCCCGCTATAAACAAATTAATGGTAAGTACGGATATAAAAAAAATAAAACAAGTTTTGATATTTTCTTTTATTATTTTTAGTCCATATACGTTTATTTATTATAATAAAGGATTAAATTTCTCTCATCCAGTCTGGTTTCTTTTTTTATATGCCATCGGTGCTTATATAAAATTGAACGAGAAAAATATTAAGAAAATTAAAATGTTTCCTTTATTTACAATGAATATTTTGATGTTGCTTATAGGGATTGGAATTAATATTAGTTAGCAGATTATTTTTGCAAACAAGGATAGTTTTTTTGGAAATGTTTTTAATGCTTTGGGATGGAATGAGACAATTTTTTATACACGTGATTCTAGCCCGTATTTATTGATATTTGCAGTGCTTATCTTTGTATTTTTCCTAAAATTACAAATTAGACCACGAAAGATATATTCATTTGTCGCAAGAGCTTCTTTTGGAGTTTATTTGATCCAGAGTAGCCAATGGTTTAGCACTGAGTATTTGTGGCCTATACTTGTGAAAGGCAGTCAATTTGATTCGGGTAAAAATATTGTGTTGTATGGATTTTTCATTTCTATACTTATATTCCTTACGGGAATTGTCATCTATATCGTTTTATTACCTGTAATAAATGTGGTGATGCATTTATTTTCTACACCACTTCATCATCTTCAAGAAAAAGTATTTGGTACAAAGGAGAAAAAAAATGGATTTTAAAGGCATACTTAAAAACTTCAGTAGGAATATGCTAAATGAAGAATTCTCGAGAAGAACTCAGTTCACTAAAAATTACAATAGAAACAAGGTGAAAAGCAATATTGTTTTTTATGAGTCTTTTCATGGAAAAGCAATGAATGATAATCCATTTGCAATATTTAAATATTTAGTAAATAGTAATGAGTATGATCATTTAATTCATGTGTGGTCTTTGAACGATGTCACAGATAATGAATACGTAAAATATTACAGTAAGTTTAAAAATGTCAAATTTGTAACACCTTATACGAAGGATTACTATTACTATTTAACGGTAGCAAAATATATCTACAGTAATGTTACTTTGCCTCCTTATTACATCAAAAACGAAGGTCAAGTATATGTAAATACTTGGCATGGAACTCCCTTAAAAACATTAGGAAAAGAAATGGCTGGTAATGTTGCTCAGAACTACAATGTTCAAAGAAATTTTTTGCAAAGTGATTTTTTACTATCCCCAAATACGTTTACTACAGAAAAAATGGTTTACTCCTATGATATCGATGGCATTTACAAAGGAAAAGTGTTAGAAAATGGGTATCCCAGAATAGATAGTATTTTCAGCAACAGTGAAGTTGTTAAAAATTTTCTAGAAAAAAATAACATTGATCTAAATAAAGAGTTAGTTTTATATGCGCCGACTTGGAGAGGAATTACTGGTCGAGTACAAGATACAACGACGGATATGGTTGAACGATTGAACGCGATCTCTCAGGGGATTTCTGGAAGTAATAAACAGTTTATTGTTAAAGTACATCCTTTAGTTTATCAATTTATAAAAGAGATTCCCTTAGATGATATCTTTCTAGTACCAGATTGGATCGATGCCAATGAATTACTTCACTTTGTAGATATTTTGATTACTGATTACAGTAGTATTTTCTTTGATTACTTGGTTACAGATAAACCAATTTTGTTTTATATGTATGATAAAGAAGAATATGAGCACTCAAGAGGTCTATATTTCGATTTAAATGAAATGCCTGGAGAAATTTGTACTACAACGAAAAAATTAGTGGATTCTATTTTGTCGGCAGATAATGAAAAATTTCATGCTAATCCGAATGTAACTATTTTTAAGGAAAAATATATTTCTCACGAGGACGGTCACGTAACAGAGAAGTATATAAACTTTATAATGAACGGAAATAATGCTGTTAATGTTCGCTCTTTTGATAATCACAAACCGAATGTTGTTGTATATGGCGGAGGGCTATTAAATAATGGGATTACCTCTTCTTTAATTAATCTAAGCAAAAATTTTGATTATGATAAGTACAATCTAATCATTGTTGATAAAAACAAGGTTAACCAAGAATTTGAGGCAAATATTGGTAGATTATCGGAGAAAGCACATGTTGTCTATAGAAATAATGGGTTAAGTCTTACTTATTCAGAGTGGATTAAGTATAATAGATTATTTAACCGTTCTTCTGTAGAAGATATCAAAACACATCAGATATTTGTAGCTAGAGAATGGAAACGGCTTTTGGGGAATACTCAAGTTGATAGAGCTATTGATTTTGGCGGATACGCTCCGTTCTGGTCATATATGATGGCATTTTCTAAAGCGAAAAGAAAAATTATTTATCAGCATAATGACATGCAGGCAGAGTTTGATAAAGTTGTAGAAGGTCGATACGTTCATAAGAAAAATTTAACCACTATTTTCGAATTCTATAAATACTTTGATTATATTGCATCCGTTGGTAAACTTACAATGGAACAGAACAAAAAAAATCTTTCGAAATTTGTTTCAAATGACAAATTTGTTTATGTTCCAAATTTATTGGATAAGGAATACCTTTTCAATCATCGAAATAATCCCCAACTATCAATCAAAGAGGTTCTAGGGGAAGAAAAGTTAATTATTGAAGAAGCTAGTGAGTTTGGAAGAAATATGTTAGTAGGAGTGACTGCTCCTACTAAGAATGCCAAAAACTTTGTGACAATTGGTCGGTTATCTCCTGAAAAAGATCAAGAAAAACTATTGTTTGCTTTTAAAGAAATTATGATGCAATCAAATGATCAGCACCAGCTTTATATTATTGGTTCTGGAAAAGAAGAGAAAAAACTTAAGACCACAGCATATGTATTGGGCTTAGAAAAAAATGTTATTTTTGTAGGGCAAACCGTACATGCAATGGAGATACTAGATAAGTGTGATTTATTCGTCTTTCCTTCAAATCACGAAGGACAACCAATGACTTTGCTAGAATGTCTAGCACTTCAAATTCCAGTTGTTGCAACGGATATTCCAGGAAATATTTCTGTTTTGGAAGATCAAAATGGAATGATAGTGGACAATAGTGTTGAGGGGCTAGTGGGCGGTATGAATCGCTATTTGGCTGGAGAAAAAATTCCTTCATCATTAAATGTGGATCAATACAATCAAGACGCATTAAATCGCTTCTATGCATTGATTGAATAGAATAACACTCATAAATCACTGATTGGTATAACTAACTATGTAACAGCATATACTAAGTAGTATGGTATGTATAACTACTGAATTTAACCTGAGACAGAATAGAGTTTTTCTGTCTTAGGTTTTTTTTATGTAGAGTTGTTTGAAAGAGTGTTCATTAAATTACCAATTTGAAAGGAATTTAGAAATAAAATCCCAGACAGTCATAGATTGCAGATGAATTTATATAAAATAAATTATTTAGAATCTATAGCCTTGATTTGTTTTATGGTACAATTTAAAAAGTAAGCATCTAATAGGATTATCAAATTTAGTTTTAATTATTCAAGGAGGTATTATGAAAAAAGTACTTATAAAATTACTAAAAGTATGTATGTTCGTAGCTATACTAATGCTCCCTACTAATGCTCATGCGGATGATATATTTGACTCAAATATTCTTAATGATGAAATCACTGCATTATTAAGGAGTCAGAGAAACTCGCAGATTATTAGTAAAAACTACCCATTTCTTAAAATTCAAAAAGACTATTCTGGTAATTTTGATAAGATGAACTATCAAGATGGATATGCTTTGCCTACTGGGGTTGTCATACATGAAACTGCAAATTCAAACTCTACAATCCAAAATGAGATTGCATATATGAAAAGAAATTGGCAAAATGCTTTTGTGCATGCTTTTGTTGATCATAATAATATTATTGAAATCCATCCTACAGACTATTACAGTTGGGGGGCCGGTCGACAAGCTAATCCCAAATTTATTCAAATAGAATTGGTGCGAGTTTCTAGTTCAAATTTTGATCGATCTGTATATAACGACGCTTTTTATACAGCATATATGTTAAAAAAATATAATTTGTTTCCAGATAATGCTCATAGTGATGGGAAAGGAACTATTTGGAGTCACGATGCAGTTACTAGGTTTTTAGGAGGAACGGATCATACTGATCCTGTGGGATACTTTAGTGCAAATAATTATTCAATGTATGATTTCTATGAATTAGTTGTTTATATATATAACAAGATTGGTGGGTCTGTTGCTACGAAGATAGAAAATATAAATAACGATGCTTTAGTGACTGGTACCGGGTACATTTTTTCTGAACCTCAAGGTAATATTGATTCTAAAATAACTGGGAATATTAGCAATTATGCTAATAAAAAATTAAATGCAATTCGAGAAGTTACTATGCCAGGCAACAGTAAATATTATTTAGTTAAAGAGGGATCTAATTATTTAGGCTGGGTAGCTGAAAAGAATATAAAATTATATGGCAAAGTATTATCGAGTAAAACATTAGATAGCGATGCTACAATAAAAGATCTTAAATATTCGGGCATCTATAATGTTCCTTGGAATACGCCTGGTTATACAAAAATTGGCGATCTATCAAATTATAATGGTCAAAAATTAACAGTGATTGAAGAAGCATCGACTGCGACAGATAAGTACTATAAATTTAAAGACTCAAATGGGACGATTGTTGGCTGGGTTGATTATAGAACCCTTACTTTATATGACAAAATTCTTTCTAGTAAGACTTTGGACCAATATAGCAAAGTCCAAGCAACCAAGTATGATGGTATTTATGCAGGCCCATGGAATACGTATGGAGCAACACGAATCGGTAATACGAGCGCCTACGTGAATAAAGATGTGAAGCTAATTAACTATGCGAAGACGGCAAGTGGTGAATATTATCAATTCCAAACAGTAGATGGTAGTATGACTGCATGGGCTGATATTCGAAACTTCAAGATGTACGATACGATCATCGAACAAAAAGCAATGAATCAATATAGTAAAGTACAAGCAACCAAGTATGATGGTATTTATGCAGGCCCATGGAATACGTATGGAGCAATACGAATCGGTAATACGAGCGCCTATGTGAATAAAGATGTGAAGCTAATTAACTATGCGAAGACGGCAAGTGGTGAATATTATCAATTCCAAACAGTAGATGGTAGTATGACTGCATGGGCTGATATTCGAAACTTCAAGATGTACGATACGATCATCGAACAAAAAGCAATGAATCAATATAGTAAAGTCCAAGCAACCAAGTATGATGGTATTTATGCAGGCCCATGGAATACGTATGGAGCAACACGAATCGGTAATACGAGCGCCTATGTGAATAAAGATGTGAAGCTAATTAACTATGCGAAGACGGCAAGTGGTGAATACTATCAATTCCAAACAGTAGATGGTAGTATGACTGCATGGGCTGATATTCGAAACTTCATTGGATTAAAAGCTGTTCCATCTGTAAGTGAACAGCCACAGACTGAGGAAACAACTACTACATCTAAAGACAGTGTAAAAGAAACAAAAGATTCATCAGAAGCAATACCAGAAACTAGTCCAAGTATCTCTGAAGAATCTAGTATGATGGATTCGAGTAGTATAGTCTTTTCTTCGGAGGATAAAGAATAAGTTTTACTAGCTTTAGAACGAACAATCGTAATTGTTTTCTTTCTTGAATCAAAATAGATCATAAGATGGAGACAACGTTTTTGGTTCATATAACATTTAAAAAATGTGTTTAATTACAAAGTTTCATGGTGATTTGAGTGAAATAATAAATTTTAAAAGGTATTAATGATCAAACACAAATGGGAATAAGTTGTTTATCGAAAAGAGATTCAGTGATATCGTAAAGTTTATTAAATCCAACGGTAAAATTGATTCCACTCCTCCTAACTTTCGTGTATAATGGTACAAGCCAGTATTACGAAAGTTAGGAGGAGTTGTTTTGAGTAAACAACATCCAGAGGATAAGTCCTTTAAAGACGAAGTATTAGGAGCTTTAAAGCAACCTCAATCAGATCAAACCCAAGAAAGCGATGGTTTGAACGAGCGTCCTATTCAACAACCTCAAGAAGAGGTGGGTTCGCGAACTGCAAGTGGAAAGACCAAAAATAAACAAGCAAAGCAAGCTGCTACAAGTCGTAGGGCAGCAGAAGAAGAAGTGCCCATAGCTGAAGGTGGGGAAACGCAATTGCGCAAGCAGCAACGCAAAAAAGAAGATCGGATTGTCAATCGGATCGTTTTGATCGTAGTTCTTGCTCTACTCGTCATCGGCGGTGTTTTAGGATTTTCAATGTATCGTTATGTAGCATCAGGATTGCAGCCGTTGAATCCAGAAGATACCGAAACGGTGGCGGTTGAGATTCCTAGTGGATCATCCAACAAAGCAATTGGAGAAATATTGGAAGAAGACAATATCATTAAAAGTGGGATGATTTTTAACTATTATACGAAATTCAATAATTTAACTGGATTTCAAGCAGGAAATTATCATTTTTCTCCTAGTATGACATTGGATCAAATCTCAAAGATGCTGCAAAATGGCGAAGGCTCGGTCACCTCTGATGCAAAAGTGACGATTCCAGAAGGATTTGATGTTGATCAAATCGGTGATGCTCTAGCGGAAGCAACGAATATCTCGAAAGACGATTTCTTAGCTTTGATGGAAAGCGATGAGTTCTTTGAAAAAATGAAAGAAACCTATCCTGAGCTTTTAGCAAGTGCCGGCGATGCGCAAGGTGTGCGTTACCGACTAGAAGGATACTTGTTCCCAGCAACTTACGACTACTATACGGGAAATACCCTAGAAGAAGTCGTTACCCAAATGGTGGATAAATCAAATTCAGTCTTGTCAAAATATTTCGATCAAATCGCTCAAAAAGAAATGACGGTTCAAGAAGTCCTTACTTTGGCATCACTTGTTGAAAAAGAGGGCAGTAAGCTAGAAGATCGTAAAAATATCGCACAGGTATTCTTCAATCGTTTAGCGATTGATATGCCGCTGCAATCGGATATTTCGATTCTATACGCGTTAGGTGAGCACAAAGAGCTAGTCACGTATGAAGATACTCAAGTTGACTCTCCTTTTAATCTTTATGTGCATACCGGATATGGGCCAGGACCATTCAATAATCCAAGTGAAGAAGCGATCCAAGCGGTCTTAGATCCAACACCGAACAACTACTATTATTTCGTTGCTGATATTCATACCCAAGAAGTTTACTTTGCGGAAACCTATGAACAGCATATGCAATTAGTGGAACAATATGTAAACAATACCTCAAATTAAATTTTCATAGGTTTATAGTTTACATTTAAAAAAAAGCATGGTAATCTTTTGTGGACTCATCGCAAAAGATTACCTTTTGCGATTTATTAGAAGTTACTAAAAGGAGAAAAGAACTATGGTAGAAAAAGTTTACCCAATGACACTTGAAGGAAAAGAAAAGCTAGAACAAGAATTAGAAGAATTGAAAACGGTAAAACGCGGCGAAATCATTGAACGTATCAAGGTAGCCCGCAGTTTTGGCGATTTATCCGAAAACTCAGAGTATGAGTCTGCTAAAGATGAACAAGCGTTTGTCGAAGGCCGAATCACTACTTTAGAAAATATGATTCGTTTTGCAGAGATCATTGATAATGAGGGTGTAGACTCTGATGAAGTTTCCATCGGAAAAACAGTGATTTTTGTTGAGTTGCCTGATGGTGACGAAGAAGAGTACATGATCGTCGGTAGTGCTGAAGCAGATCCGTTTTCTGGTAAAATTTCCAATGATTCACCAATCGCTCGTGCCTTGATTGGGAAAAAAGTCAATGATGAAGTGACGATCTCAACGCCAGGCGGAGATATGCAAGTAAGAATCACAGAAGTAAAGAAAAGCTAATTGCTTGATCACTCGATCAATCTAGTTGACCCTGTTGTTCATTCTCCTTTAGGGAATTTGATCAAACAGGGTCTTTTTTCGGACCAGCGACGGATGGACAAACCATTTTTTTCAGGTATGATAGAGTAGAATTACTAGGAGGAGGAGCTTGAATGAAAAGTCCTTGGCGTTTTTTCTTTATTGTTGAAGCGCTCTTACTGCTTTTTGCGGTATGGCAAATTTTATCTAATCCGCCATTATTATTTTTATTAATACTTGGTGTGACGTGCTTGGTCCTTGTGAACCGAAGTGAGCGCAAGAGCAATTTTAAAAATTTCTTGATGGTCTCAAGTTCCATTGCTATTTTGATCAGTTTGTTAAATAGTCCAGCACTGTGGCTGATGCTGATTTTTGCGATTTTATTTATTGGTTTAAAAGGAGTCGAGATTACCGGAATCGACTTAACTAAAAATTCATTCTGGCGCAAAAAACAAATGATTATCGTTGAAACTGAAGAACCCAAAGCTGATCATCCACTGAAACAAAAGCAGCAATGGTTAGGCAATGAACGGATCGGCAGTCAAGTCTATGAATGGGACGATATCAATTTAGATATCTTGACTGGGGACACTTTTATCGATCTAGGCAACACTTTATTGCCTAAGAAAGAAAACGTCGTGATCGTACGAAAAGGCTTTGGCAGAACTCGTATTTTAGTGCCTGCTGGCGTAGCAATCAAATTAGAGCATAGTACTTTTATTGGCTCCGTTATCTTTGAAGGCGAAGAAACGAGCTTGAAAAATGAAAAAGTGACGATCTATAGCCCGGATTATGGCGAAAATAGTCGGCGTTTGAAAATCTTGACGAATACCCTTGTTGGTGATGTTGAGGTGATTCGGGTATGATCGGGAAATTTTCAAGAGGCATGATCGCTTTTTATGCAGGATTAGCAAGTTTTTTCACCATGATTTTGATGCTGTTTTCCTATTTGTATGCCAGTGGGAAAAATAATTGGCTGATAGAAGTCTTTCAAATCAAGCTCTTCTTTATCCCAATCGTCTTTCACTTACTTGTAATATCTGCATTGATTGCTTTAGCTATCTTTTTACTGATTTCTTTTTTTCGCAACCGTCAATACGGTCCGGTGGAAGAAAAGTTAAGACTGTTAGCCAGCGGCTATATCGATAGCCCTTTATTAGAAACAAAAATCCCCCATGCGTCTGAAAACCATTTGATTGCGAATGTGGATCGTGATATTGCCAGTATCCAATCGAAGATGAAACAGATGTCGATGGAATTACAGCAATTGAATGCGAAACCGCAGTTTGTTGATGGTCAGACGAAAGAAGAGATTTTAGAAGCAGAAAGGCAGCGTCTGGCTCGTGAATTGCACGACTCTGTTTCTCAACAGCTGTTTGCCGCCATGATGATGATGTCTGCACTAAATGAGCAAGCGATTCGAACAGATGCGCCAGAAAGCCAAAAGAAACAGTTAGCTATGGTCACAGACATTATCAATGCTTCGCAATCTGAAATGCGGGCGCTCTTGCTTCATCTACGACCTGTTACTTTGGAAGGGAAGAGTCTAAAGCAAGGAATCGAGCAATTGTTAAAAGAATTAGAGACCAAAATCAAAATTCTATTGACTTGGGATATTGAAGACTTTACGATGCCTAGTTCGATTGAAGATCAACTCTTTCGTGTGATCCAAGAACTCTTATCTAATACACTGCGTCACGCCAAGGCCAATGAGTTGGAAGTTTACTTGCATCGCATTGATAATAACGTGTTGTTGCGGGTGATCGATGACGGTGTTGGCTTTGATCCACAAGATCAAAAGGCCGGCAGCTATGGTTTGATGAATATCCGAGAACGGGTAAGTGCCGTTGGCGGAACGTTGAAAATTATTAGTTTTAAAAATCAAGGAACCAGTATTGAAATTAAAGTTCCACTGTTGAAGGAGGCATAAGGTATGATTAAAGTGTTGCTAGTTGATGACCATGAAATGGTTCGTCTTGGGGTTTCTTCTTATCTATCGATTCAAGACGATATAGAAGTAATTGGGGAAGCGGAAAATGGTCGAGTCGGGTATGAAAAGGCATTGGAATTACGTCCAGATGTGATTTTGATGGATTTGGTGATGGATGAAATGGATGGGATCGAATCTACGAAATTGATTTTAAATGATTGGCCCGAAGCAAAAATCATTATTGTCACTAGTTTTATTGATGACGAAAAAGTCTATCCTGCTATTGAAGCGGGGGCGGCAGGTTATCTGTTAAAGACGTCTACTGCTCATGAGATTGCGGAAGCCATTCGTGCAACCCAGCGAGGAGAGCGGGTCTTAGAACCCGAAGTCACCACGAAAATGATGGATCGTTTGACGAATCGGACACCGATCCTACATGAAGATTTGACCAATCGGGAACAAGAAGTGTTACTGTTAATCGCCGAAGGAAAGAGCAATCAAGAGATTGCGGATGCACTCTTCATTACGCTGAAAACAGTGAAGACACATGTGTCAAATATCTTATCAAAATTAGAAGTAGAAGATCGTACACAAGCTACGATATATGCTTTTAAACATGGTTTAATAAAATAAAGTCTTAATAATCATACCTCCTCATGGCAAGCAGAGGAGGTTTTTGTTATACTAAATTATGATCTGGTAAAAAAGGAGCGTTTGTGGTGAAGCAAAATTATGCAATAATCGGTCTGGGCCGTTTTGGTGGCAGTATTTGTCGCACGTTGATTGAATCTGGACAAGAAGTACTGGCGATCGATAGCAACGAAGATCGTGTCAATGAGTACATGAATATCGCCACCCATGCGGTGGTCGGCAACGCACAAGATGAGATGACGTTACGCTCATTGGGTATCCGTAACTTTGACCATGTCATTGTTGCGATTGGTGAGGATATTCAAGCTAGTATTTTGGTGACCTTGATGGTCAAAGAAATGGGTGTTCCTAATATCTTAGCGAAAGCCCAAAACGAATACCATGCCCGTGTACTGGAAAAACTCGGCGCAGACCGTGTCGTTCATCCCGAACGTGACATGGGGATTCGCATCGCCCATAATCTTGTTTCCAAAAATATTTTAGATTATATTGAACTATCTGACGAATTTTCTCTAGCAGAGATTCGCGTGTCCAATCCACGCTTTTTCAATAAATCCCTGATTGAGCTGAATTTTCGACAAAAATATGGTCTGACAGTCGTTGCGATTCGTCGGGGACCAGGACAAGTGATCGTTTCGCCTGATGCAGAGGCGATCGTGCGTGAAAATGACAATTTACTCGTGATCGGCAATACAGATGATGTAGATATACTTGATGAACATATGAATGATTAGGAGTGAAGAAAATGAACTTAACAATAAGTCCTGAAGCAATGCAATGGTTTAAAAAAGAATTGGTGGTAGACCAAGGAAGCGGGATTCGTTTTTTCGGAAAAATTTATGGCAAAACACAAGTGCATGACGGATTTTCCGTGGGAATGTCAGTCGATAAACCAGAACGTCCGATCGTCGAACAAACCATTGATGGCTTGCTTTTTTTTATTGATGAAGCAGACGAATGGTTTTTCAAAGGCTATGATCTAACTGTGGACTATGATGAAACGTTAGATGAACCGAAATATGATTTTAGCGAAGATAAAAAATAATGTGGATTCGGTCCTAGCTGACCGATTTCCCACGACTGGCTCTAGGAGATGAAACCGATGTTATCAATTGTTGTACCTTGTTTTAATGAAGAGGCAAGCTTGCCGATTTTCTTTGAAGAAACAGAAAAAGTGAAGAAACACTTAAATATGCCTTTTGAATATATTTTTGTTAATGACGGGTCTTCAGATCAAACTCTGTCTGTTTTAAGAGACTTGTATCACGCCCACCCTGAAAGTGTTCGCTATCTATCTTTTTCGAGAAACTTTGGCAAAGAAGCTGCTCTTTATGCGGGGCTACAAGCTGCTAGAGGCGATTTTGTCACTGTAATGGATGCAGATTTACAAGATCCGCCGTCATTACTACCTGAAATGTTTGCTTTGCTAAGAAGTAAACCAGAGCTTGACTGTGTGGGTACGAGACGTGCCGATAGAAAAGGTGAGCCAAAGATTCGCAGTTTTTTTTCGAACTCGTTCTATAACATCATCAACAAAATTGCCGATACTGAAATGGTAAACGGTGCGCGAGATTTTCGCTTGATGCGCCGCAATATGGTTGATGCAGTTTTACAGCTGTCAGAGTACAATCGCTTTTCAAAAGGGATCTTCAGCTGGGTTGGGTTTGATACAGAATACATCGCCTATGAGAATCGAGAAAGAGTAGCGGGTGAGACGTCCTGGTCATTCTGGAAGCTATTCCAATATTCGATCGATGGCATCGTCAATTTTTCAGATACACCTTTGAATATCGCCTCGTTTATTGGTGCGCTTTCCTGTTTTGGTTCTCTGATTGCTTTGATCTTTATTGTGATAAGAACCTTTATTTTTGGAGATCCGACATCAGGGTGGCCTTCAATGGTCAGTATCTTCTTATTTGTTGGTGGATTGCAATTGCTTTGTTTAGGGATCATCGGCAAGTATATCGGAAAAATTTTCTTAGAGACTAAAAATAGACCCTTATACTTCTTGAAAGAAACCGAAAAAGACCAAGAAAAATAATGATAAAATAAAAGTGTACAATTTGAAGGGGTTGCCTTCAACTGTACACTTTTTTTACGGAAAGAATTTGTTAGTATCCCTTTTCCAAGTTTATCTCATTTTTAACAAGTTCTTGTTTCGTTAAAAATTGTTGGAAATTCGCTAAGAAAATATCCATAAATGCCTTTTGAAAATGGGGCGTGTGTCCTGAGATGTGAGGAGTAATCAACAGGTTTTCGGTATGCCATAGTGGATCATTTTCTGGTAGAGGTTCCTCTTCAAAAACATCTAGTGCGGCAAATGCCAGCTGCTTTTTCTCTAATGCCTTTGTTAATGCGGCAGTATCCACGCTAGGACCGCGACCGACATTATAAAATGAAGCGGAAGGCTTCATTTGTGCAAAAAAGGCTTCATCATACAAATGTGTGGTTTCTTCTGTCAGTGGAAGAATATTGATGATGCAATCGGCGGTTTTTGCGCAAGCGTGTAAGTCAGATAACGCAAACGTTTTTTCAAAACCCGCCACCTCATGGCCGCTTGTATTAATGCCAATCGGATGTACACCAAAAAAGGTTAATGCTTGGGCTAATCTTTGGCCGATTTGTCCCGTACCAACGATCAAAATCTCTTGATCAGATAGCTTTGCATAAGGAATCGTATCCGGTGCCCATTGCTGTTTTCTTTGTTGTTGGATTGCTTGGAAAATCCCGCGGTTTTCCATAAAGAGCAAAGCCAATAAATGGTCTGTAATCGATTCTGCGTGGATGCCACTGCCATTTGATAAGAGAATGTCGTATTTTGCAAACTCTTTTAATGGCAAGGTGTCCACACCAGCCGAAATCGCTTGGACCCATTTCAAATTTGTTTTTTCGGTTAACAGGTGTTCGTTCCATGTTGGTTTCCAACCGATAGTGATTTCTACTTGTGACCAATCAATTGCTTGGTCCTTTGAGTAGACGAGAAATTGATAGTCTTTTTCCATTTGTTCCACATAAGTGTCGCGAAAGTTGCGAGTGGCTAAGATTATTTTTTTCATTGCCAAGCCTCCTTGTATCTTAAGTGTAGCAAAGAATGAGAAAAAAGCCATGTTCAATGAATTGAACATGGCATAGATCATTTTTTTAATTGTATTTTTGGTGAATCTTTGACACCTTGTGTAAATAAGAATAGGGAACCAAACAAAATAAAGGTGGTAGCATCAAAGGAAGGCAGCGCTAGTTGTACAATAACACTAATGAGTGTAGGCAATGCAGCACAGACAATGAGAATCTTTAAATTTTCGAAAAAGGTATAAGAGAATAGCTTCAATTTCGTATAGATCGTTGCAATAAAGGTTCCCATGATTAAGGTGATCAGTAAGCTGACAAACGTGGGATATAAGGCGACAAAAAAGACAATGATTTTTATCAGCCATGGGATCGCTTGGTTGGATAAGGTTTCTCGAATCGCCTGACCGTTAAGATTACGCAGTGCTGGTTCACTATAATCAAACTCTAATTGGTTTGAATCGAACATAGACGTTGAGAAACCAGAAGAAGGGATACGAATGACCAGCTGATCTTTTAACAAACCTACTGCGATCACCGAGCCGGTGACATCAGATGCAATATCCGCTGGTGTACGATTGCCATCAGGATCAAAAGTAAAGATGATCGAATCGGTTTGATAGATGAATCCTTTCGTATTTGGAGCGGCAGAAAGCTGTCCATTTTCGATCGTAAAATCAGGAATCGTTTCTCCGATTTTTTGTCCATCTGCTTGCACATCACGAAAGACGCCTAAGACATTGATGGTAATTGGCAAAGCCATCATCACGGCTGCACCTAATAGAAAAACGATCACTTTGGAAAACTCTGCTTTTTTGACGAATTTTAGTTCTGGTATTCGAAAAAAAGCAATTTTAAATAGTTGGACGATAGTCATTTGCTGATAAACTCCTTTGTGGTATAACTAGAGTAATTGTAACGAAGGGTTCTTAGGATTACAAGGAATTCACAAAAAAAGAGCCAAATATCTATTGAATAAGTAAATAAAGTAATGAAAGTAGGCATATGGATGCAAAAGTTTATTGAATACAAACAAATCTTACAACAAAAAAAACTGTGGGAGCCACTCACGTATTTATTTTTTGGTGGTTTGACCACCGTAGTCAATATTGTCGTCTATCTTATTTTTCGTGAAGGGTTTGGTTTTTATTATCAGACAGCGAATGTGATTGTTTGATTGTCTTCTTTAATCTTATGAAAAAAAGAAAAATAAAGCGATAATTTTATGAAAAAATTCGTATATTAATTATTTATAGGATATAATATAGTGTAAGAAAGCTTTGATGAATTAGGAGTGTTCTTTTTGAAATTTTATTTAAGGTTTAAAGAGGCTTTAGAAAAAAGAAAACTATGGAATCTTTTTATTTATCTTTTTTTTGGTGGTCTTGCCACAATTGTAAATATCGTAACTTATTTTATTTGTGTAGAATGGCTCTCTCTGCATTACTTGGTAGCAAATGGAATTTCGTGGATAGCTTCTGTTTTGTTTGCTTTTGTAACGAACAAAGTTTGGGTGTTCCATTCAAAAACAGAAAGTATGTTAGAACTTTTAGTTGAATTTGCTAAGTTTATTTTTTATCGTGTACTCTCCCTTGGAATGGATATGGGTGTGATGTATGTTATGATCGATTTAATGAATACAACGAATTTAACAGCAAAGATAGTTACTCAAATCATTGTTGTTCTCGCTAATTATCTCTTTAGTAAATTCCTGATATTTAATCAAGCGGAAATCAAAAATTTTGAAGTAAATGATGAAAGTTAGTAAGCATATTTTTTGAACAAAGTCTGATAGTCTGATAATGTTACTTATGTAAACATTATCATTGAGGAGGATTTTTTTATGACTTACACATTACCAGATTTACCTTACGCATACGATGCATTGGAACCATATATTGATGAAGAAACGATGCATTTGCATCATGATAAACACCACAACACTTATGTAACAAACTTAAATGCAGCGATTGAAAAACATCCTGAATTAGGTGAAAAAACAGTTGAAGAATTATTAGCAGACTTTTCTTCTGTACCAGAAGACATTCAAACAGCGGTTCGCAACAATGGCGGCGGCCATGCTAACCACACATTCTTCTGGGAAATCTTAGGCCCAAATGCTGGTGGCGAACCTACTGGGGCAATCAAAGAGGCAATTGACGAAGCTTTCGGTAGCTTTGAAGACTTTAAAGAAGAATTTAAAACTGCTGCAACTGGACGTTTTGGTTCAGGTTGGGCATGGTTAGTCGTTAAAGACGGTAAACTAGCAATCACTTCAACCGCAAATCAAGATTCACCATTGATGGATGGTCAAACACCTGTATTAGGTTTAGATGTTTGGGAACATGCGTATTACTTAAAATACAAAAATGTTCGTCCAGATTACATCAATGCTTTCTGGAGTGTTGTTAACTGGGACAAAGTAAACGAATATTTCGCAAAAGCTTAAACAAACCATTAGGAAGAAGCCTGACTAAGGGCTTCTTTTTTGTTGATGGAAAGAAATTTCGTTATTGCTAACGCTTACATATTTCGCTATAATGAAATAGACGGAATCGTCGGATTATAATTATTGGAGGCTTTACACACTATGGAACATGGGAAAGTAAAATGGTTCAACAACGAAAAAGGGTTTGGTTTTATTACAGTTGACGGTGGCGATGATGTATTTGTTCACTTCTCTGCCATTCAAGGAGATGGTTTTAAATCGCTTGAAGAAGGACAAGAAGTTGAATTTACGATCGTTGAAGGTGCCCGCGGACCGCAGGCAGCGGAAGTAACCAAAGTCTAAATCAGAACAAAAAAGCTGAGTAACTGAAGTGCCTCAAAAAGATATTTTTTATTGTTTGATTTTTGAGGTCACAAAAGATACTCAGCTTTTTTAATTTGCTATTTCTTTCCATATTTGGTATCTTCAATACATTAGTAAGACTAGGAAGCGAAGAGGGATAAGAATGAAACGAGTAATCACTTACGGAACATTTGATTTATTGCACTATGGACATATCAATCTTTTGCGTCGTGCAAAAGAACAAGGCGATTATTTAATCGTAGCACTGTCAACGGATGAATTTAATTGGAATGAAAAACAAAAAAAATGTTACTTTTCTTATGAGAAAAGGAAACAATTATTAGAAGCGATTCGGTATGTGGATCTAGTGATTCCTGAAGAAGGCTGGGCTCAAAAAGTTTCTGATGTCAAAGAGTACCATGTTGATACCTTTGTTATGGGAGACGATTGGGCAGGAAAGTTTGACTTTATTCAAGAAGAAACCGATGCTGAAGTGATTTATCTAGCACGGACACCAGAAATATCAACCACGCAAATCAAAAAAGATTTGAAACTCAACAATTAAAAGGACTGTTATTAAAAAAGCATCTTTTACAGATGTTTTTTTTATTGAAACCAACTCCAAGAACTTAAGAATTTATTACTAGTTTTTCATTGATTATTTGTTCAGAACTCAAAATATGGTATGATGTTTTGTGAGTTGACTTGATCAATTAGAAATTCTATGAGAATGGATGAAGAAAGTGGAAAAAGAAATCAAAGTCCGTGCAACTTTAGTGACGAAAGAATACGACTTATATAAAAAGAAAGCTGACAAAGTAAAAGCACTATTCAAGTTCTATCATCGCAATGTTCCCCGTTTTTGGGCATTAAAAGGAGTTAGCTTCGATGTGAAAGCTGGTGAATCAGTGGGGATCATTGGGATCAATGGCTCTGGAAAATCAACTTTATCGAACGTGATCAGTGGCATTATTCCACCGACATCCGGTACGATGGAAGTAAATGGTGATACCTCAATCATCGCAATCGGTGCGGGGTTAAAATATCAGCTGACAGGGTTAGAAAACATTCGGCTCAAAGCATTGATGTCTGGAATGACTAATAAAGAAATTGATGAAAAAATGCCTGAAATAGTAGCCTTTGCTGATTTAGGTGATTTTATCAATCAACCCGTTAAAAGCTATTCCAGTGGGATGAAATCACGGTTAGGCTTTGCTATTGCGGTTCATAATGATCCAGATATTTTAGTCATTGATGAGGCGTTGTCTGTCGGAGACGAAACGTTTTATCAAAAATGTGTGGATAAGATTATGGAATTTAAAGAAGCAGGAAAAACGATCTTTTTTGTTAGTCATGCTTTAGGACAGGTAGAAAAACTTTGTGACCGAACGATTTGGATGCACTATGGTGATTTACGGATGTTTGGTCCTACTGAAGAAGTAATGGCTGAATACCGCAAATTTATCGATTGGTTCAAAAAACAACCAAAGAAAGAGCAAAAAGCCTATCAAGATAAATACAAAGAAGATCAAAAAGCATTTAACTTGGACAAATTAGCTGAAAAAAGCCGAGAAGATCATTTTTTACAACTACAAAATCTTTCCGACCAAATGATCAAGAAAAACTTGAAACGTACGCCACTAGGAGAAAAAATGAGCTGGCCGACAAAAGGAGTCTTAGGTTTGGTCGTAGTCGCAACGATATTCTGCTCGCTGGTTTCTTTTAGCGGGCGTTCGATTACTTACGCAATTAAAAATCCTGTTGAAACGATCAGTCAAGTTTTCAAATAAAGAAGATGTTTCTTTGTTTAGTTCAAATAGAAAAGGAAGAAGTTTGTGAAAGAGATTGCTACAGTTATAAAAGAACAATTTAAAAATGCGGGGATTATTTTTCGGATGTCCCGTTATGAAGATAAAGCGACCTATCAGAGTCACTATCTAGGTTTAGCTTGGCAGATTTTAAATCCCGCTATTCAAGTAGGAATCTATTACTTGGTTTTTGGTCTAGGTGTTAATCAAAACGGAAATATTGATGGCGTACCTTTTATTATCTGGATGCTGATTGGGATCACGGCATGGTTTTATATTAGTGCATCAATCTTAGGAGCCTCGAATAGTATTCATCGACAAGTAGGAATGGTAGCGAAAATGAAGTTTCCAGTCAGTATTCTACCATCGATCAACATTATAAGTAATTTATCATCCTACATTCCTATGGTGGCAATCGTGGTAGGTTCGTTATTCATAGCTGGTGTGACGCCAAGTATCTATTGGTTGCAATTTATTTATTATTTTCTTGCGATGATTGTTTTCTTATTTGCATTTGGTCTATTGAACGCCACAATAACAGTACTAGTTCGAGATTATCATATTTTCTTACAATCAGTACTTCGTTTATTATTCTATGTTTCAGGACCTATTTGGAATATCAATAATCGTAATTTACCAGATTGGCTAATTAAAGTGTTACACTTAAATCCAATTTACTATTTAATCGAGGGATTTCGGGATGCTTTCCTTTCTCGAGCATGGGTTTGGGAAAAAACGACCTACACACTTATATTCTGGTGTCTAACTTTGATGCTTCTTATTTTAGGAAGCCATTTGCATATGAAGTTCCGTGCTCGTTTTGTTGATTACATTTAAAAATGATGTTTTGACGTGTGCTCTCTAACTTAGAGAGCGCACTTTATTTGTTTTTAATTTTTTCTTTATTTCAAATAAGTTACGGAAGCGTTACGGATGAAAGTTATTCTTGATAGCGGTTGCTGAACGTTGTATTTTGTGGGAAAATTTACTCGATAAGTGATTTTTTATTGGCGAGGTGCAGGATGCGGAGTTATCAAAAAGTAATAGTCAGTATTTTAGTCGTGTTAGTAGTTGGAATCATTGGGTTAACGATTTATGGCATGCAGATCTATCAAGAGACGAATGCTACATTCAACCAAATCTCAAAGTCTGTTGATCGTAAAACAGACAAACGAGAAACAGCGATCAGCATTGAAGAGCGCGATCCATTTTCCATTCTGTTAATGGGGATTGATACAGGGGCGTTGGGACGAACCGAGCAAGGCCGTTCAGATAGCATGATGGTGGTAACAGTCAATCCTGAGAAAAAGCAGTCAACGATCGTTAGTCTTGACCGTGATATCTATACGCAAATCGTTGGCTTTAATACGATCGATAAGTTGAATCATGCCTATGCTTTCGGTGGTGAAGCGATGGCAATGGATTCAGTTGAAAATCTTTTAGACATTCCTATCGACCATTATGTGACGATCAATATGCAAGGAATGCGGGATTTGATTGATGCAGTAGGTGGGATCGAAGTGACAAATGCCATCGATTTTACGTTAGAAGGTGTCCATGTCCCTAAAGGACAAATCACTTTAGATGGGAAAACAGGCTTGGCCTACGCAAGAATGCGTAAACAAGATCCAGAGGGAGATATTGGACGACAAAGAAGGCAAAGAGAAGTGGTGACGAAAATCCTTCAAAAAGTCATGAGCTTGGAGGGAATAGGAAATTACCGCAATATCCTTAAAGCAGTTGAAAAAAATTCGAAGACGGATCTTACCTGGAATGACATGATGGATATCGGCACGAATTACATGCCTGCTTTTACGACCATCGAGCAAGAGCAGCTACAAGGGGAAGGACAACTGATTGGTGGGGTATATTATCAGCTATTAGGCACGAATCAGTTGTTGCATACGCAAAATTTGTTAAAGGAGCAGTTGCAACTTCCGACGAACGAGGGGTTGACCCAAGGCGATGAATATACTAACGGATCGCCTAATTATCAGTTATACGACGACAGTCTGACCTTCTCAGAAGAAAATTCAACAACTGGGGAGTAGCTAGTTTCTTTAGAAGCCTAAAAAGCAGGGTGACCGAAAGTCCTCCTGCTTTTAGTTTTCCACAATAACATCAATCAATTTCTTGTTTCACGAAATCAACAAATGAAAAAACATAAGAAAGCTTAAAAAAAACAATTTTTTCATGAAAGAGTGAAAATGAAACAATCTATCTGTGAAACATTCTGGCAGATATCGTTGAGTTTTTATAGTTTTTTCTAAGGATTAATGGATATTTTTTGTTTTTTCTGTTTCAGATCGAATTTTTTGGTAAAATAGGACAGTAGTCATTATAGATTGGAAGGATAGATGAGATGAAGAATTTGAAAGATAAAGTTGTCCAAGGGATACGTAAGGGGCCAGAAGAACCAAAGGCCAAATCGTATCGCAAATCTCATGTTCCATTTCGATTGAACTTTTTGTTTTTTATTATTTTTGCTTTGTTTGTATCATTGATTGTCCAATTAGGCTATCTACAGATCGTCAATGGCGAAAATATTGAGCAGCAATTGAAAGCTTCATCTGTAGTGGAAGTAAAAGGAAGTGCCCCTCGGGGGATGATTTACGATGCTTCTGGGAAAGCTTTAGTGGAAAATCAAGCCAATGCAGCAATCACTTTTACCCGGGGAAACAAAATGACCGCTCAAGATCTTTTAGAAACGGCCAAAAAATTGAGCGAGTTGATCGAAATGCCAGTCGACAAAAACTTGTCTGATCGAGATCTTAAGGACTTTTGGTTGGCAGATGAAGACAATCTTGAAAAAGCAACTGAACGATTGAGTGATGAAGAGCGTTCTTTAGGTACTTCTGAACAATATACGGCAACCGTTGAGAAAGTGACCGAGGAAGAAATCAATTTCTCAGATGCCGAATTAGAAGCAGCCACGATTTTCAAGCGGATGAACAGCGCACAATCCTTGAGTACGGTCTTTATTAAGACGTCGGATGTGTCTGACCAAGAATTGGCAGTTGTTGCTGAAAACATGGTCGATTTACCAGGAATCTCCACCGGGACCGATTGGACACGAAAGATCGTTGAAGGAAGTTCTCTGGCTAGTTTGATCGGAACGGTGACTAGTGAAGAACAAGGAATACCTGAAGAAGTTCTAGACGAATTCTTAGAAAAAGGTTACGCACGTAATGATCGCGTTGGCCGTAGTTATTTAGAACAGCAATATGAAGAAGTTTTACAAGGAACAAAATCCATCTCTGAAATATCGCTTGACAACAACAACAATATTGAAAGTCAAAAAGAAACCTTTGCAGGTGCAAAGGGGGATAATCTGGTTTTAACACTCGATGCTGAATTTCAAGCGAAAGTTGACAAGATTTTGCAAGACAATTTTCAAAAACTGATTGATTCTGGTGCAGCAGAGTATTCCCCAGGGGTATACGCAGTGGCGTTAAACCCGAAAACCGGCGGTGTCCTTTCCATGTCCGGGTATCATCATGACACGGGATCAAATGAAATGCAGGAAAATGCCATTGGTACCTTTATTAATTCCTTTGTACCAGGGTCCGTCGTCAAAGCAGGAACCTTGGCTGCCGGTTGGGAAAACGGCGTCTTAAACGGCAACGAAGTGCTGCTGGATCAACCAATCAGAATCGGCTCCGATGTAAAAGCTTCTATTTTCAACCCAACTGGGGCATATAATCGCAACCTTTCTGCGGAGCAGGCGTTGGAAGTTTCTTCTAACTCCTATATGATGCAAGTCGCTTTACGTTTGATGGGCATCAATTATCAGTCAGGCATCTCGATTCCAACAGTGGATCGTCAAGGGGATGTCTACGAAAAACTCCGTTCCTCTTTTGCCTCTTTTGGTATGGGAACTGAAACAGGTATCGATTTACCAGGAGAAGCAACTGGTATCAGCACATCCATTGAGAACATGGACCCTGTCAGTGATGGCGGAAAGATCCTCGACTTAGCATTCGGCCAGTTTGATACTTATACGACACTGCAACTGGCACAATATGCAGCAACTGTTGCTAATGGTGGCAAAAGATTGCAGCCTCACATCGTTGACGGAATCTACGACAATGATGAAACAGGCGGACTAGGTTCGCTGATTGAGGACATCGAACCAACGGTATTGAACGAGGTTGGTTTATCAGATGCCCAAATGCAAATTATCCAAAATGGCTTTTACGATGCGGTTCATGGAACGGATGCTTGGGCAACTGCCAAAGGCTTGGCTTCTGCGAAAATGGAAGTCTCTGCCAAAACAGGTACTGCCGAAACACCCATCGTGGATAGTAATGGCAATACCATCAGCTTAGTTAACTTAAACATCGTTGCCTACGGGCCAAGCAGTGATGCGGATATTGCGATTGCGATCGTGATGCCTCAATTAAAAGGAGACACCGATACGCATCCCAATATTCAAATCGCGAAAGAGATCATGGATGCTTATTACGACTTGTATATGAAATAAACAAAAAATCGCAGTGAAAGCTGCGGTTTTTTTAGTTTATAAGAATGCGGATAGAAAACCATCTTTTAGTGAGAAAGACTTGCTATTTTTGAATGATTGGCTTAGAATACTAGCGGTCAAGAGATAATTTTGATTTATACGATAAATAAAAAGATAAATTGATAATAAAAAGGGGCCCAAAGCACAATCATGAACAAGGAATGTTTAAGCAAACAAGAACTGATGAAACAGTTGGGACAATTTACACCAGCTGAAAAAAAAGAGATTCGTGAGTACTTGCAACGGAAAAATCCATTGCTTTTTCGTAAATTTGAGCGAATGAAACACGATCTTTACCGCTTGGAATCACGGCGTGTCCAATGCGAAATTGAAAATAACGAAAAGGAGTTAGGTCTTCTAAACGATAAGATCCTTTTGAAAAAAGAAGATTTTCTTGAGCTGTTATTAGCTATTCGAAAGAAAAGAGGGTAATGGATGGAATTTATTGAACTCGTCATTATCATTGCAATTCTCGTCACGTTATCAAATGTGGCGAGCAAAATATTACCCTCGGTACCGATCTTTTTTATTCAAATCATCTTAGGGATTTTACTAGGTTTAACAGAAATGGGACAGGAAATCGCTTTTGAACCGGAAATGTTTTTAGTAATGATCATTGGACCACTGCTGTTTCGTGAAGGAGAACGAGCAGATGTACCTGAAATCCTCAAAAACAGCAAGATCGTATTGTTTTTGGCTTTTGGCGGCGTTTTAATGACACTGTTTGCTGTCGGCGGAACGCTCCATTGGTTGATGCCCACGATTCCTCTGGCTGCTTGTTTCGCTTTTGGTGCTGCGTTAGGACCAACTGATGCAGTGGCAGTCTCCTCATTAGCAAAACGTTTGAAAATTTCCAAAAACATTATGCACATTCTGGAAGGCGAGGGCTTACTGAACGATGCTTCAGGGGTTACCGCATTGCAGTTTGCTATCGTAGCTTTGACCACCGGGAGCTTTTCAGCAGCCAACGCAGGGTTCCAGCTCCTATTCTCTAGTATCGGCGGCGGGCTTGTCGGTTACTTGATCGTGTGGCTGAAACGTCGAATTTTGCGCTTTATTGAAAAAATCTCGGCACAAGATGTCACAGTATACTTATTGATCGAACTGCTCTTGCCATTTGCTGCCTATTTGCTGGCCGAAATGATCGGGGTCTCAGGGATCATCGCAGCCGTTGTGGCAGGTGTAGCCCAAGCCCAAAGAAAACGACGGATCTCGTTGTTTGATGCAGAGCTGGCGAACATTTCAGAAAGTACTTGGTCGACCATTGTCTTTACATTGAATGCATTGGTGTTTCTTTTTCTAGGAATCGAGTTGTCACAAGTATTTTCACCAATCTGGGAGAGCAATAATTATGCAAACTGGCATCTAGTGATTACGATTTTGGTGATCACGGCGGTGATCTTCCTTGTTCGTTTTCTCTTTTTGTTGTTTTACTATTGGTTTTTACAGTCAAAAAAACAAGTATCAATGAATCAAGTCGCCCTGTTAACTTTTGGCGGAGTCAAGGGAACAGTCAGTTTGGCAGCCATCTTTATTTTGCCTGTGATGGTGCATGATGCACCTTTTCATGAAAGAGGCTTGCTTCTGTTTTTGACCGCCTGTGTGATTTTGCTGACATTGATCATCAGCGTGATGGTCTTGCCTTATTTGGCAGATGGTGAAGCTGCCGAAAGTGTCGACTTCAATCACTTGCTGATCTTAGAAGACGTCATCGAACAATTGGAAGCAGAAGAAAAACAAGAGCTTTCTGATAAAGGTCGCTTAGCGATCGATGCTGTCATCAATTCCTATGAAAATCGCCGTTGGGAATTGTATCGCAATAGTTTGACAGATTCAGAAAAACAAGAAATCCAAGAAATTCAAGGGTTGATCTTGTCGATCGAACAAGATGGCTTGGATGAAGCCTATCGAAATGGGAAAGTCAGTCTAAATGGCTATCGTTTTTATTCACGGTTTATTTCTCAGCAACAGCATTCCCTCGCAAAACAAATTCTCTCATTCTTTAGTTTTTGGCTCTTCTTTATTCAGCGCTTTATTCGTGTATTGATCCATCCTCGTTTGTTTTTACAGCGACAGCAGCAGCTAAAAGCTGCCTTGAAGCAACGAGACATTTCTGAAGTACAAAAAATTTACTTAAAGAACAGTGAATATATTTTTCACAGTTTGAGCAATTTAGAAGATGTCTATGATTCCTCGCTGATCAATTTTTTTATTCGTCAACGAGAAATGAGCATCAAACGATTTGAACACAGCAATTTCATTGAAACGATCATGATCGAGCAAGACCCGATTTTTGTTAAGAAAGTCCTTTGGGGCTATTACCTTGAGCGCAAAACGATCGATGAATATGAAGTGGCGGAGAAAATCTCAACGATTTCGGCAAATGAATACCGACGCAATGTCAATCTGTTAGAATCGTATGCGATGTCTCGAGCAGAAGAACAGCCGAAGCAGCGAATGTTTCGCCGATAATACGTCTCAAGAGGCGCACAACTTGAGGCACGTTTTATGGAGTGTCTTCGTCAGGTTATTCCTAAAAGATGATCAACATCGATGATCAGAAGGAGTAGACTGACGAAGGCATTCTTTTTTTACAAAAATTGATTTTTTTCTCTCATCGTTTCCGCTGATGAAATGTGGTACAATGAGCGAAGAAAAAACTCAGGAGGGATTCTGTGAAAGAATTAAAAGTAAGTGAATTAACCAAAACATATGGTGAAAAAACACTGTTTGATCAGCTTTCTTTTCTGATACATGAAAAAGATCGAATCGGTTTGATCGGTGTCAATGGCACGGGTAAATCGAGTTTGTTACGGATCTTGGCCGGTTTGGATCGCGGCGATGGCGATCGCCAAACGGTATTTGCCGCCCAAGATTATCGCATCGGTTTCTTGACTCAAGACAATCAGTTACAAGAAGAATTATCTGTTGTAGATGCTGTTTTTCAAGGCACCAGTCCGCTGATTCGCGTTGTTCGTGACTATGAAAAAGCGCTGATTGCCTTAGAGAATAATGGCTTGGATCAACAAACGCAACGGAATTATCAGTTGGCAGAAGAAGCGATGAATAAAGCCGATGCTTGGAATACAGATACAACTGCCAAGATCATTTTACAAAAACTTGGGATCAATGAGTTAGAAAAAAAAGTCAGTGAGTTATCTGGAGGTCAAAAGAAACGAGTGGCTATGGCTCAAGTATTGATCGATGAACCAGACTTGTTGTTATTGGATGAACCGACTAACCACTTAGATTATGATGCGATCCAATGGTTGGAAGGCTATCTAAAAAATTATCGGGGTGCGTTACTGATGGTGACCCACGATCGCTACTTTTTGGATCGAGTCGTTAATCGGATCTTTGAATTGTCTTTTGGCAAGCTGCATGAATATCAGGGTAATTACGAGACGTATCTTCATGCTCGAGCAGAAAGAGAACGTGTGGAGGAGACGCAAGAAGACAAGCGCAAGCAGTTGTACAAACATGAGTTGGCTTGGATTCGCACTGGAGCGAAGGCTCGTACAACGAAACAACAGGCACGGATCGATCGTTTCGATGATTTAAAAGAAAACCTACATCAAGTAAAACGAAACGGCGAAGTGGCCATTGATGTTGCTACGACACGCTTAGGCAAACAAGTCTTAGAACTAAAAGATGCAAGTTTCAAGATTGAAAACAAAACGATTTTGTCTCACTTTGATTTGTTGATTCAATCAAGAGAACGCTTAGGGATCACAGGAGAAAACGGTGCGGGCAAATCGACGTTGCTCAATATTTTAGCTGGTCGCCTGCCTTTAGAAGAAGGGGAGCGTACGATGGGCGTGACTGTGAAAATGGCTTATTATACGCAAACGATTGAAGCGATGAACCCTGATCAGCGAATGATTGCTTATTTGCAAGAAGCAGCCGAGGAAGTGCAAAAAGTGGATGGTTCCCAAGTCAGTGTCGCCGAAATGCTGGAACAGTTTTTATTTCCGCGATCCATGCATGGCACCAAGATCGGCAAGCTGTCTGGCGGGGAAAAACGACGACTATTTTTACTCAAGCTATTGATTGGACAGCCAAATGTTCTCTTGTTAGATGAACCGACTAACGATTTGGATATTGATACCTTGACGATTTTGGAAAGTTATTTGGAAACATTTCCAGGTGCAGTCATCACTGTTTCTCATGACCGCTACTTTTTAGATAAAGTTGCCCAAAAATTGCTGATCTTCGAAGGAAATGGCAGAATTACGTCCTACTTTGGTTCCATCAATGAATATCTAGCAGCCAATACCAATAAAGCTAGTTCGAGTGTACTAGAGCCAAAAGAAACAAAAACCGATTCACTTTCTGCTGAAAGTGAGGCGTCTGCTGCAGCGCCTGTCAAAAAGAAACTGAGTTATATGGAACAAAAAGAGTGGGCGACGATTGAAGATGATATCGCGGTATTAGAAGAAAAAGCAGCCGCTTTGACCGAAGAAATGAATCATCAAGGCGCGGACTTTACTAAGCTGCAAAAATTACAGCAAGAAATCAGCGAGGTTGAAACGCAACTGGCAGAAAAAATGGATCGCTGGGAATATTTGAGCGAATTTGTATAGAGTAAAGGAGAGAACGATGGAACAAGCATATTTAGATCTAGGAAGAAAAATATTAGCAGAAGGCAATGATAAAAGTGATCGTACAGGAACGGGAACACGCAGTGTCTTTGGTCATCAAATGCGTTTTGATCTGTCCCAAGGCTTTCCTTTGCTGACAACAAAAAGAGTTCCTTTTGGCTTGATCAAAAGCGAATTATTGTGGTTTCTAAAGGGAGATACCAATATCCGCTACCTGCTGGAACATAATAACCACATTTGGGATGAATGGGCGTTTGAACGCTATATTAAAAGTGATGCTTATACAGGTCCTGATATGACAGACTTTGGTCGCCGTTCATTAGTGGATGAAGCTTTCAATGAACAGTATCAACATGAGTTGAAACTATTTTGTGAAAAAATCTTAGCCGATGATGCTTTCGCTGAAACTTTCGGCGATTTGGGCCATGTATATGGGTATCAATGGCGGCATTGGGAAAAAAGTACCGGCGGGTTTATCGATCAAATCAAAGAAGTGATCGACATGATCAAAACGACGCCGGATTCTCGCCGTCTGATCGTCTCCGCATGGAATCCTGAAGATATACCGACGATGGCGTTGCCACCTTGTCACACAATGTTTCAATTTTATGTTCATGAGGGTCGCTTAAGCTGTCAGCTGTATCAACGCAGTGCCGATGTCTTTTTAGGCGTTCCTTTCAATATTGCTAGTTATGCGCTATTAACGCACCTGATTGCTCATGAAACTGGACTAGAAGTCGGGGATTTTGTCCATACATTAGGCGATGCTCATCTGTACAGCAATCATATGGAACAGATGAAGGAACAGTTGTCTCGTTCGGTACGTCCGGCGCCAACCTTACAGTTAAATCCTGAAAAACAGTCGATCTTTGATTTTGAAATGGAAGATATTACCTTGGCAGGGTATGAGCCGCATCCAACGATCAAAGCACCGATCGCAGTTTAAGTGGTTGTTTGGGTTTCATTTCATAAAGAAAGGAATGAGGCGTAATGGTAAATACCCACAAGCGAGGCTTTGCGGCGACCTTTCATCAGAGACATGCTGGATCGATTACTGCAGCGCTCATTGAGCAAGTCATCGATTTCTTGCATCAGCACTATGATGCAGTTTGGCTATCCGTATCCGAAGAAACAGTGCCAGAGCTAAAGGAAGCCATTCGATCAAATCAGCAGTGTACTGCCATTTTTATACCAGCAAAAGGAGCAGCGGATGCCCGCAGAAGGCTTGTTTTTGCTGCCCAGCACCACCTGCCAGCTCTGGATTCGCTGCATATTTGTGATTTTGATCGCGTGGTGACGTGGATGAAGACCTATCCCGAAGAACTAGTGGCAATAAGCAAAAAGCCTTTACCTGCGAATACGTATTGTATCCTTGGACGAACTGCAAGGGCGTTTGCGAGTCATCCGCAAACGTGGCAAAGAACGGAGCGCTTGATCAACGAGATCGCTGCTGACTTCTTTCAAATAGAAGAAGTTGATGTCGCAGCTGGCATTGCTCTCTTTCCAATCTCCCTGATACCGACCTTGCTGAAAAACAACAACGCGCATTTAAACGATGGGGAATGGCCGCGAAATATCCAAAGAAGCGGCGGCACAATTGTTTACCAAGCCTGTGATGGCTTGCGCTTTGAGGAGCGCAACAAAGATCCATTTGAGCATGAATCAGCTTTTCAGCTGATGCAGCGGCTGCAGGTTGCTGCTATTATTTCGGAGTCATTTTATACAGAAGGGATGTAATTTTTATGTTGATCGCACTTTGGGCACAAGATCAAAAAGGGTTGATCGGAGCGGATGGTACACTGCCGTGGCATTTGCCGAATGATTTGAAATTTTTTAAAGAGCAAACCATCAATAATACGATTATAATGGGGCGCAAAACCTTTGAAGGCATGGGAAAAAGATTACTGCCACAGCGTACGACGATCGTTTTGACGAGTGATCGGGATTATCAAGCCAACGGCGCCTTAGTGATGCATGACCGTGAGGAAATTTTGGCGTATGTGAAGCAGCAAGAGCATCCCGTTTTTTTAACTGGTGGAGCAGGTGTTTTTGAAGCGATGATTGACGATTGCGATCAATTGTACCGTACAGTGATCGCTGCGGAATTTAACGGAGATGTGTATTTCCCAGAGATTGATTGGACGCAATGGAAACTTGATCATGTGATTGATGGGATCGTCGATGAAAAGAACAATTATCCCCATCAATTTGAATTTTATCGTAGAAAATAAAAGAACAGGAAGCTTTCTGCAGCGAAAGTTTCCTGTTCTTTTTTTATAAGCAGTGCTTCATTTTTAGGTATACAACAAGACGGAAAAGTACATCAGTCCAGCACCTAACATAACGAATAAGTGCCAAACCACATGCATGAACCGAACGGATTTTAAACTATAGAATAGCGCACCTACAGTATAAGAAACACCACCGCTTGCTAGTAAAAATGTTCCCCAGTAGCCTAAATGTTCGATCAGAGGTTTAAAGGCAATAACACATAACCAGCCCATGATGATGTAGATCAGAGTGGAGATTTTTGAGACGGTCTCTTTTTTATGAAGAGTCAGTGACTTATAAACGATGCCGCTAATTGCTAGTAGCCAAATCAAGACAAAGAGTGACCAGCCAAGCCAGCCTTGGATACTAAGCAAGCAAAAAGGTGTATAACTTCCAGCGATCAGCAAGAAAATGGAGGCATGATCAAAGACTTGGAAGACCTTTTTTGCTTTGGTAAAAATCAAACTGTGAAATAAGGTAGAAAAGAGGAAGAGCAAAATCATCATCGACCCATAAATGGCATAGGAAACGATGTGGATAGGTGACCCTAGATTTGCCCCCTTGATTAAGAGGATGACCAGTCCTGCGATACTCAGTCCTAATCCGATCCCGTGGGTTACTGCATTTAATACTTCATTGACGATCAAATATCTGCGACTAAACTTCATGTGCTGCATTCGGCACCGTCCTTTCGAATCGAAATTAGATGAAAAAAATTTTTCTCTCTGTTATACTTAGTATAAATGGTCTGTGGTTATTTTACCACGAAAAAAGACTTGATTTAAAGAGAGAGTGAATATATGATGGCAAATCTTAAAATTGTGACAGATTCTTCCAGTACGATGGAACCAAGTGTCCGTGATGCTTTGGCTATCCATGTCGTGCCTTTATCTGTAATGATCGATGGTGTCGTTTATCCAGATGATGAAACGTTGCCGGGAGAAAAATTTATGCAAATGATGGCGCAAGCCAAAGAATTACCTAAAACTAGTCAGCCGCCGATTGGTCATTTTGTAGAACTGTATGACGAATTAGGCAAAGATGGCAGTGAAATACTATCGATCCATATGACCAAAGGTCTTAGTGGAACTGTGGAAGCGGCTCGTCAAGCCAGTCATTTATCAAAAGCCAAAGTCACCGTGATCGATAGCGACACGACAGACCAAGCGTTGGCTTTTCAAGTGATTCGGGCAGCAGAATTGGCTAAAGCCGGTAAGACACTAGAAGAAGTTTTACCAGAAGTGGATCTGGTGCGTGAGCATACGAAATTATTTATCGGCGTTTCAACGTTAGAAAACTTAGTAAAAGGTGGGCGCATCAGTCGTGCCAAAGGTCTTTTATCGAGCTTACTGAACATGAAAGTGATCATGGATTTTGATCATTCAGAACTGATTCCAGTCGTCAAAGGACGCGGCGTCAAGACGTTCAATAAATGGTTTGAGGAATTAAAAGCAGAATTGAAGAATATGCCAAAAGTGACGAAAATTGGTATTTCTCATGCAGAAGGGTTAGAAATCACGGAACGTTTCCAAAAAGAACTAGCAGAATTGTTTCCTGACTTGGAGATCCCATTGCTTCACACAACACCGATCATCGCCACTCATACAGGTAGAGGTGCGTTTGCGATCACTTACAGTACGGAATAAAAAAGGTGCTTCCTTTCAGCGATTCGTTTGACGACGAATCGCTTTTTGGTGTATGAAAAGCTGAAAGGAAGAAAAAGCAGAATGAAGCTGCGATTCTTTGTCTATTCAGAGAGTAGGGAGCTGTTTTCTTTCTTAAGTTTGAAGGATTGCGACTAGGAATTTTATGAGAATTTTGTTAAAATAGCAAAGATTACAAAGGAGTTTGAATACCTGTGAAATGGAAGAAATTAGTAACTTATTTGATCGTTGTGGGACTGATAGCCGTTGGAACGGGTGTACTGTTTCATTTAGCTGTTCCCAAAGCGCAACCACTGCTGACCCCTGTGGATAAGCTAGCAGCCAATGATTCGAAAAAATCCGCCATTGAATACCTCGCTCTTGGGGATTCATTGACAGAGGGTGTTGGGGATGAAACAGCTCGGGGCGGCTTTGTGCCTATTTTGGCAGGAGATCTAGAGGACCGCTATGATCTGAGCAATTTAGTAACCAAAAATTATGGGGTCGCTGGTGAACGAAGCGACCAGATTTTAAAACGAGTCAAAAATGATGAAGACTTGCGCCAAGACCTTAGTCAAGCGGACCTGATTACTTTGACCGTCGGCGGAAATGACGTCTTAAAAGTGATCCAAAGCAATTTCTTCGGTCTGAGTATCGAGACGTTTACGGAACCGATGGCAGAATATAATGAACGCTTAAAAGATTTATTCGCTCAAATCCGTGAACTAAATAGCGATGCCCCAATCTATGTTTTGGGTATTTACAATCCATTTTATCTGAACTTTCCAGAGATCACCGACATGCAGACGATCATTGATAACTGGAATAAACAGACGGAAACGTTCGTCAATCAGCAAGAAAATGCCTTTTTTATTCCTATCAACGATTTGCTCTATAAAGGGTTGAGTGATGAGGTCGGTATTGCGGATACAGAAGAAGACGCAACTGAGGAAACAACACAAACAACCGACACTGGAAGTTTACCTGAGTCATCGGCGCCAAATGCTGATGAGACACAAAGCAGCACGTCGGCGACTACCGACTCATCGCAAGCTGTCGGGAATAATATCACCAACAATGTTTTGTATGAAGGCGACCGCTTCCATCCCAATAATCTTGGGTATCAACTGATGGCGAATGCCGTTCGCGATGAAGTGATCAAAACACAAAACTATTGGTTGCTAGAGGAGGAAGCAAAATGAAACCAAGCGAATCAAAGAAGCAGCTGGAAAAAACAGCTGCAAGCACTAAAAAATCGATCAACTACTGGAAAATTGCTTTTCTAGTTCTGGTCGGCATCCTTTTGGGGACAACGGTTTTCTTTGCTTCAAGAATTTTTCAGCAGCGAGAAACTGGCTTAAATGAAAGTGCTGAACTTGTTCAACGGGAGGGCAGTCCTGTTCTGACCGTTAACAGCAACAAAAGCCAAGTCAATCAATTGATTGATTTTTATCTATCTGATTTTCAAAAGGATCAAGAGGTAAAATATAATTTTGAGCTGAGAAACGAAGCACTCTTAACAGGCGAGTTTCAAGTATTAGGGTTTCCTATCACGTTTTATCTCTATTTTGATCCTTATGTGACAGAAGAAGGCAATGTCCAATTAAAAGCCAAAAGTTTATCGATTGGCACCTTGGATTTGCCCACCAGTGAAGTAATGAAAATGATCAAACGTAGTTTTAAATTTCCCGAATGGATCGATGTCAATGCCGATGAACAAATTATACTGATACGATTGGATCAATTCCGCATGCAAAACGGATTGTTCATCAAGGCAAACAAAATCAATCTTGTAGATGATGAAATTCAAATGAGCTTATATTTACCAGCTGAAACGGAGGATGAATAATGGAACGAGCAATTTTTGCAGGTGGGTGTTTCTGGTGTATGATCCAGCCCTTTGATGAACTCGAAGGGGTGCATTCGATTTTTTCTGGCTATACCGCAGGACATACCGAAAATCCAACCTATGAAGAAGTCAAAAGCCATCAAACAGGGCATACCGAAGCAGTAGAAATCATTTTCGACCCAGAAAAAATCAGTTATGAAGATCTCTTGACGATTTATTGGCAGCAAACAGATCCAACCGATGCTTTTGGACAATTTGAAGATCGCGGCGACAATTATCGTCCGGCTATCTTCTATTTTAATGAAGAGCAGCGAGAAAAAGCCGAAGCTAGCAAAGCAGCACTTCAGGCTTCCGGTCGCTTTACCGATCCGATCGTGACCACGATCGAACCAGCGCAACCCTTTTATTTAGCGGAAGAAGAACATCAAGAGTATTACAAAAAGAATCCTGAAAATTTTGCTCGCAATCATGCCCGTCGAGCAGCCTTTTTAGAAGATCATTGGGAGCAAGAACATGCGTAAAAGTTTTTATAGCTATTTAATGGCAGTCAAAGGTCCGAGTTATACAGATGAGGCACAGATCTTTGCCACTCATGCGAGTCATGATATTCAGTTTCCAAAGCACAGTGATGATTATGATGAAGTCTCTTCTTATCTGGAACTAAACGTTGATTATTTGCCATCCATGGATATTTTTGATCGTATCTGGGCAGAGTATCTCGAAAATAACAAATAAAAACGTCCTTCGTTTTGCCTGGTTGTATAAAATCCACAGAACGAAGCTGTTTTTTCTCAGAGAGGTGTTGTGAATGAAAGGTTTAACGACGAGCCGATATATTGTTTCTCTCGTTTGTGTCGCAATTTTGTCAGGAGGCGGTGTCTATTTATGGCAAACAGCCCAGCAAAATCAGCAGACGACGCAACCGGTGACAGAAACGAGCACAGAAGCCAGCGGGATGGAGAAAATCCAGTCGCTATATGACCAGATCCTTGCGAATTATTACCAAGAAGTCGATGAGGATGCTTTGATTGAAGGTGCTCTTCAAGGGATGACCGATGCGCTTGACGATCCTTACACGACGTATCTGAACCAATCAGATGCGGATAACTTGGATCAGTCCCTTTCAGGAAGTTTTGAAGGGATCGGTGCTACCTTGACGATTGTTGAAGACTATCCCGAGGTCGCACAAGCGCCAATCAAAAACACCCCTGCAGAAAAAAGTGGTCTGCGCATGAATGACCGAATCGTCAAAGTCGATGGGGAAGATACGCAAGGACAGGAATTGTCTGAAGTCGTGAGTAAGATTCGAGGGGAAAAAGGCACGCAGGTGACGTTAACGATTCAGCGTGGAGCAGATACCTTTGATGTGGAAATCACTCGGGACGTGATCCCAATCGAAACGGTCCATGGTGAACTGGTTGAAAATGATGATACGGTCGGTCGAATTGATATCACCTCATTTGCAGAAAACACAGCAGCTGAGTTGAAAGAAACGATTACCGAATTGCGGGAAGACGGTGCGAAGTCGTTTGTTCTTGATCTAAGACAAAACCCTGGTGGCTTGCTGGATCAAGTCCAGATCATGGCAAGTATGTTTTTAGAAAACGGCCAAACGATTGTGAAGTTTGCCAATAATCAAGGGGTTGTCAGTGAGACCAAAGCGAGCGAAGCATTGGATGAAGGATTCAAAGTCACAGAGCCAGTCGTTGTTTTAGTCGACGGCGGCAGTGCCTCCGCAGCTGAGATTTTTGCCGCAGCCCTGCAAGAATCAGCGGATATCCCAGTCGTTGGTACGGAAACCTTTGGTAAGGGGACCGTTCAAAATGTGAAGGATCTGGGGGATAATAGTGAATTAAAAATGACGGTCATGAAATGGCTGACACCGAATGAAAATTGGGTCAACGATCAAGGCGTGATGCCGGACTATGAAGAGGATTATCTAGAATATGCGTATTTCCCGCCATTACCTCGTGATAATGCCTTAAAAGCTGGACAATCGTCAACGGCTGTCAACAATCTGAATCAATTTCTTAAAGCGTTAGGGTATGCCACTGGCGGCGATACCTTCAATGACGAGACGACTGCAGCTGTGAAAGCCTTCCAAGAAGCTCATGACCTAAAGGCAACTGGTGAAGTCGATGCCGACACTGCCCAAGCAATTGAAAAAGAAGTAGCAGAGAAACTCAAAGCAGAGGACCCAGCGTACTTAAAAGCACTGTCCTTGCTTTCAGAAAAATAAGTAAGGAAAAAATCAGAGAGGAGGTAGATTTGTGAATGCCAAGAGACAGTGGATCGATCGTTTTTGGTTAGTCGTGAAATATGCGTTGATCGCTTTTGCAACAGCCTTCTTGATTCGGGCATTCTTGTTGATCCCAGTTCCTGTTGAAGGAAACTCGATGGAAGGAACCTTAAAACAAGGAGATATGGTGGTCATCGAAAAGATATCACCGATCCAGCGTTTTGATGTCGTTGTTTTCCAGATGCCGGATGGTTCGACCTATATCAAGCGGGTGATTGGCTTGCCGGGTGAGTCGGTGAAATATGTCAATGATCAACTTTACATTGATGATGAACCGGTAGATGAAGATTTTCTAGTGAAAAACCGCAGCAACGATCATGAGTCTGCCTCTTATACCAATGATTTTGATTTGGAATCTTTATTGGGCGTTGAGAAATTAGGCAAAGACAGTTATTTTGTCATTGGTGATAATCGACGTGCCTCTAAAGATAGCCGCTCCTTTGGTCCTATATCAGGTGATGCGATTTTAGGCAATGCCCGCTTTGTCTATTATCCATTGACTCATATTCGGCTGATTTAGACTGAGAAAAAAATATTCTTAAATAAACATCCCCCCTTGGAATCATCTGTTGATTCCAAGGGGGGATGTTGTATAGCAATGATCCTTTTTCAAAAGGATGTGATTTGTATCGAGAAAAGGGTGAACTTAGGCGCTATTGGCAGTTATTCTTTGTATTTTTTCATTAAAAGCAGCCAAGAGTTTCTGACATAGATTCGTTTCAAAATCACGGTAGCGGCAAAAATCAATGATCGCAGTGTTTTCCTCGGTTGTAAAAGGAGGTAAAAGCTGTGGGGAACTCAGAATATAAAAGTCAAAGGGTTCCTCTGTGGGCAGCGTGATCCGTTCAATTTCAACATAAGGCAATCGTTCACATATATTAAACACTTCCATTGAGACCAAGTAATTGGATACATAGACAAAAGCAACTTTAAGCTTATATTTCTGTTCCTTTTCGATGTAAATGGGGTAAAGCAAACACGCTTGATAAAAAGCAAGATCCGTATAGCAGGCTTTTAACCACTCGTAGCCTTTGCGGTTTGCTATTTTACGCCAAAAGCTCTGAATCGTATTTGTCAAAATCGTATGTAATGGGTACTTATCTTTGATTACAGTTGTTTCGAAAAAATTTAAAAGAGGGACTTTTTGCTTGAATATGCAGAACTTCAGCAATGTAAGATATGTATTCATATAAAGAAACGATTGATGGTCGAAATCAAAATCACAGAGAAATTTTTGGCAGTGTGCTTCAAATTCAGCCATCAGTTCCTTTAACTCCGATTTTTCATGCTTGTAACAGTCTTGAACGATCGGAAGGCGCACGTCTGCCGCTGAAGTTAGCATCGGCCAGTAATAAAAAAGGAAAAACAAAGCATTGATCTCAAGAATATCTATCGCTGAATCAATGATTTCAAAAAAAGCTGAAAAGAAATCAAGATTTTCACCACTGGGAATAAAGGACTGGTTCGTTAACTGATAAAGATTTGTCGCGTGGCCATTCTTGATACGAAATAGGCAGATTTTGCAATGAAGCAAGGCTTCTTTTTTGCCAATCTCATACTTGCTTTTGTACTTCGTTCCTTCGTAAGTCACAAAAAGTTCTTCGATCTCTTGATCAAATGCCTTCGCCAAACTATCTCCTAAAGAAATGTGCCAGATAAAATTAAACAATAAGATGCGAATCACCATCTCCGAACCTGTAAGTGCCATAGCGGACTGATTTAACGTCACGTTGAATTCTTTCAAATGGTCTTGCAGCTTCTTTGTTTGCCGAAAGCAAGTCGAACGACTGATATAGTTTCTTTGGCAAAATGCCAGTAAACTTTCATCTTGATTGGTCAAGATGCTTAACAATAATTTGTAAGAAATACTTTCTTGCGCTAAAAATTGCTGATATTGGTTGTATTCAATCAAATTTTTAGGAAGATTCAGGGTGTTTTTATGTAATGAAAGATTTACTGGAGAGAGGTTTTGCAAGTCGATTTGGATCGAGGAAAGTAAACTTTTCAATCGTGTTGTACTTAAGTGGGTCAGATTTTTCACGAACTCTAGGTTGTATTCACCCGGAGCAATTGATAATAGTTTTCCGTAGAGTCCGATTTTGTCTAACGCTCGGGTATCTAAGAGTATTTTTTCAATCAAATGATCACCTTCTTGTTTTATTAATAACGTATTTATATAACGGTGTAAAGACACGTCTCAAAACTTTTGCTTTTTTTTAGAAAAATTGAGACAAATTTTTCATAGAACTGTCTCATAAAGAACAAAAATAGAAATCGCAGGTGAAAAACGATAGTTTTTTTACATTATTAAATAACATATAGATAATGAATTAACTTTAAAATAACCAACTTTTTTTTCTTATGAATAACTACAGGTGTGCCAATTAGTTCTATTTTTCAGAAAATAAAAAAAAGAGGTGTCTTTTGCTTCTTTCTTGTATGATCAGCTTGTAATTTTTGATTCTTTGAAAGGAGGTCTTTTTATGTTTTTGACAAAGAGACACCACTGGTTCTCTTTCATTTTCTGTATGTTAGGGGGGATATTATTTTTCATTTATTCGAGTTTGCAAACAAACGGGACTGCAAGTGCACAAGAAGAACATACGATCACTATTGCTGAAACGAAGCAGATCAAACTGACTGGTCACCAAGAGGACCATCAATTTTCTTTATGCTATCAACTACCGCAAAAAAACAAACAGCAGCGTCTCTGGGTACAACTATACGCGATCGATGAAACGAAGGAACAGTCGTTATTAAAAACAAGCAATGAAGAGATGACTCAAGTCAAGGATGATTCCGCACAGTCTTGGCTTACAACCCAAGCTTTCTTGCAAACACCAACGGAACAAGAACTGATCTTTCAGCTGCCTGAAGAAACGAAAAAGCTAAAATTGATGATTCAGATCGAAGAATATGACAAGGAACGTGAAGAATCGTACAACCTACTGTCTTTGAATGAATCAGTTTTTGAAATCCCACTTGCCACAAATTCTGCTTCTTCAGAAACGTCAGAAGTCAATTCTGGCACTGGATCCTCTTCAGAAGCCGTGAGTGAGTCGACCTCGGAGCAAGCGTCGACTGAAAGTTCAAAAGAAGTTTCGAACGAAGAAACGAAGGAAGAGACAAACGAGACAGGAACGGCGACAAGTGCTTCTGAAGAGGAAACGCTCATTGAACCATTTAAACAAGAACGTCTTTATCAAAAAACGACCGTTTCACAGGCTTTTGCTTCGATTGAACCAGATTATACGACAGACCAAAGCGGGACGTATCCTGCGGCGAACTGGAAAACTGATGAAAAGAGTAACGTCTTAAATCATCAGGGGAACAAGGATGCAGGCGAAACGTGGGACGGCATAACTACATGGAATGGCGATCCAGCAAATTTGACCCATTCATATATTGAATATGGTGGTGTAGGAGACGAAGCAGATTTCGCGCTACGAAAATTTGCCAAAGAGACGAATACCCCGGGACTATTTGATGTCTACCTAAATGTACGAGGGAATGTTCAACGTCAAATTGATCCCATCGATGTCGTGTTGGTAGTGGATTGGTCAGGCAGTATGAATGAGATGGGACGGATCGCAGAAGTGAAAAAAGGCGTGGATCGCTTTTTAAATCAAATTGAAGGAAGCGGCATTCAGGACAGTGTCTACATGGGCTATGTCGGTTATTCCAGTGATGGCAGCAATTACCAAAACAAAACCTGCCAATTAGGAAAATTTTCTGAAGTCAAAGAGACGATCCGATCGATGACGCCAGAAACAGCAGCTGGGGGAACCTTTACACAAAGGGGGCTACGTCAAGCAGGGGATATGCTATCGACGCAAAATGGACATAAGAAAGTCATCGTTTTGCTAACAGATGGTGTACCGACCTACAGTTATCATGTGTCTAAAGTGCATACCCAGGCAGACGGCAGTTATTATGGAACCGCCTTTTCTCTTACTCAAGACCAGCCGATGAATACATCGTTTCTCTACAATGGCTATTTTGCGTTTGATCAACAGAACAATTATAAATGGATCAACAATACCTTTATCGCCACGATTGGTGAAGCAATGGCGTTAAAAGAGCGCGGCATCGAGATTCATGGGTTGGGGATTCAACTGCAAGGAGATCAAACCGCTGGGTATACAAAGGCCGATGTCGAGAAAAAAATGAGACAGATGGTTTCTGCTGATGAAGACGGCCATCTTTATTATGAGTCAGCGAATGAAGCAGCGGATATTGCCGACTATCTCGAGAAAAAAGCCCTTCACATTGCGGCAACAGTCACCGATGGCGAGATTACTGACCCCATTTCGCAGCCATTTGTCTACGAAGAAAATAGCTTGTCCGTCAAAAGTGTCGGGTCTGCTGCTCTAACGGTGCAGCCTGACATTTCGATGTCTGACAATACAATCCATGCTTCAGGTCTTTATTTAGGCGAAGGGCAAGAACTGCAAATTCATTATCAAGTGCGGATTCAAACAGAAGCAGCGGAGTTTAAACCAGATACTTGGTATCAAATGAATGGCGAAACGGTATTTTATCCGAATCATCAGTCCGATCAAAAGGCATTGTTTGGTGTGCCATCCGCCAAAGCACCTGGGAAGGAGGTGACGATCAAAAAGCACTGGGAAGAATACGATGGCGATACCTCCAGTCGTCCTGAAACGATCTATTTTGAAATAAGCAGGAGTCCTGTCAGCAATGAGAATAGCTGGCAAACAGGGTATCTCAAACTTACTGAGACCGATGCCCAAGATCAGACAACTTGGGAACGAAGCAAGGTTTACGCGCTTTCTGAAAAGGATGGGACGGAGTACGAAGAAACCCGTTTACTGCCGCTGTATAACAATCAAGGAGAAACTTTTGATTATCAAGTCACAAATGAACGAGCAGTGGCAGGTTATGAAGCGACAAAAGTGGACGCTTATACATGGAAAAACACAAAGGCGTTTGTGCCCTTGGAATTAAACCTGATCAAAAAATCCGCTGTAGGAGAGGTGAAGCTGACAGGTGCCGTTTTTGAATTAACGGGGGCAGGAGAGACAGTGACCCTTGTGGATCAAGGGGATGGAACGTATGGGCTGCCAGCAGATACTGTGTTGCAAAAAGATCAGACCTATCGTTTGGAGGAAGTCACTGCACCGGCGGGACATCATTTGTCTAAGCAGACAGAGTGGCTAATTCATATCGATGCGCAAGGGAATACGACGATCGATGGGCAGCCCGTCACAGTGGACGATCATACGATTACGCTGGAGATCACCAATCCGTTTACAGAAATTCCAGTTGCTATTCGAAAATATACGGTACAAAAAGAGCAGCAAGTACTGTTAGCTGGGGCTGTCTTTTCTCTGCAACAAAAAACAGCAGCGGGGGATTATCAAGAAATTGCTTCAGAAACATCGAATGATGTGGGGATGGCTGAATTTACGATCCTTGAGCCGGGCGCTTATCGCATCTCAGAAACAGCTGGTCCGCTTGGATACGATACGATTGCTGGTGATTATGAGTTTGTAGTTGGTTCAGACGGAAAGATCCAGTATCAAGGGGAAAACGTCGCTGCAGATGCCAACTGTTGGACTCTTACCCATGGCAATCAGTTAAAACCTTTTGATTTAGTGGTCAATAAACAGGATGAACTGGGACAAGCGCTTGAGGGAGCCAAATTCCGCTTAAGCGGAAACGGTCAGACGATAGAATTACCAGAATCCCAAGAATCGCTAGCGGTATTTCATTTCCATGATCTAACACCAGGCAGCTATACCTTAGAAGAAATTGTTACGCCTACAGGCTATGCTGGTTTAACAGCACCTGTGAAAATTAGGATTGAAGAGGATGGCAGTGTCTTGATTGACGAAAAATTGCAGCCGAATCTTCTTGTTTCTGGAGAAAAGAACAATCAAATAGAATTGATCGTCACCAATCAAGTAAAAGTGTCTCTTCCTGAAACAGGAGGGAATTGGCATGGGTGGCTGGCGATTCTTTCAGCAGGTCTATTAGTCCTTTTAACAGGTAGCTATCTGTACGTTACGCGCAAAGACAAGCCCTCATTAAAGTAATTTGACCATTCGTGAAAAAACGAAAATATCAAACATAGAAGAGAGGAAAGAACAATGAAAAAGATTTTTAATCATACGAAAATGGTTTGTCTCCTATTTTTACTTCTGCCATTTGTCTTTTTTGGAACGAAAAATCAGCAAGTATCCGCAGAGAGCAATTTGGCACAGATCCATCTGCATAAAAAGAAAATGGTCAATTTGCCAGGTTCATTGATTCAAAATAGTGGGACTGAGATGGCAGAGTTTGATCAATACCAAGGCTTAGCCGATGTCACTTTTTCTGTCTATGATGTGACCACAGCATTTTATGAAAAACGATCTGCAGGGGCTTCCGTTGAGGAAGCGAAGCGTCAAGTCCAAACCTTGACGCCTGGTTCCCCTGTAGCTAGCGGGAAAACAGATGCAGCCGGTGATTTGGTTTTTGAATTGCCGAAAAAACAAGCCGATCGGGATGCAGTTTACACCATTGTAGAAGACCCTAAAGACGGTGTTACCACTGCTGAGAACATGGTGATCGCCTTTCCTGTTTACGAAATGATCCAACAAGCAGACGGATCGTATGCTTACGGGGAAGAAGAATTAGACACGATTCATCTTTATCCTAAAAATACTGTCACAAATGAAGGAACGCTCCTTGTGAATAAGCGAGGAACGGGGGAAAACGAACCACTGAATGATGCGGAATTTGTTATCTCAAAGCAAGAAGGAAACGCACAGACCAAGAAATATATTTTAAGTGCAGCCGATGGACTTTATACGTGGACGACTGACAAACAAGCAGCGTACCGCTTTTTAACAGGTAAACAATATGCTGCTGGAGAAACGACCATCGATGTTGATGAAAACCAAAAAGGACAGTTAAAAGTTGAGCAGTTAGAAGCAGGCACCTATCAATTAGAGGAAACGAAAGCCCCAAGTCAAGCCGCCTTGATCGAGCAAGAAACCATCAAGGATTTTTCGATCGCAGTAGGCAATGACGTCACGGTTGAGTTAACAGTCAAGAATGACACGACAAATGTTACCAAAACAACACCACAATTAGACGGCAAAGACGTGGAAATCGGCGAAAGAATTCAATATCACCTAACGGTCAATATCCCATTAGGTATCCAAGACAAAGTAGGAGCAGAAAACAAATACAAACATTTCCAATTGATCGATGCGCACGATCCAGCATTGACTTTTGAAAACACAGCAGAGGGAGAAACTGGCTATGCGTTGTATGATGGAGAAAAGAAAATCGATTCAACGAACTATCAAGTAGCGGAAAAAGAGCATGGCTTTACGGTAACCATCAATCCAGAATTTGTGCCGCAACTAACGCCGGGAAATCAATTGCGCTTTGTGTATTATATGTATTTAAATGAACAGGCTATGCCTATCAATGGCTTTAAGAATGAAGCAAATGTAGAAACAGATTTCATGACGGATCAAACGCCGCCAAGCGTGGAAGTTTTGACAGGGGGCAAACGCTTCTTAAAAGTCGATGGGGCTGTGACCGCTACCGAAGCATTAGCAGATGCAGTTTTTGTTGTACGGGATCAAGACCGTGATGATGCCAACTACTTGAAAATCGAAGAGGGAACCAAACAGGTATCTTGGGTGCAAACAGCGGATCAAGCGACGAAATTTACCACAGGAACAGATGGATTGGTTGATATCATCGGGTTGAAATTTGGCACGTACTATTTGGAAGAAGTAAAAGCACCGAAAAATTACGTGCTGCTAACAAATCGCATCGCTTTTGAAGTCCATGAAACGTCTTATGGAACGAAAGAGCAATTGGGAGAGCCCGAAAAAGTTCCTAACCGCCGCAAAGGAACCTTACCAGCAACTGGTGGTGTCGGCACGTATTTATTGGGCGCAATCGGAGTGATGATCGTTGGTTTAGCAGGGGGTTATTTTGTAAAACGGAAAGGGTAAGTAAATGAGATGAAAAAGCACGATGAGTATCAGACGAAGAAATGGCGTAAAAGCACCAACTAGAAAAGTAACTTTATTGGATTTTTTGATGGGTGTTCTGCTGCTGCTAGGGGTTTTGATCATCAGTTATCCTTTTGTAAGTAATCAGCTCAACACGATTTTGGATCAACAGTTGATCAGTTACTACCAAAGCCAAGCCAAAAAAATGAGTGAAATAGAAAAACAACAAAAAAGGAACCAGTTGGAACGAGCAAATCAAGAGCTAGTACAGCAGCCCAGCAATCCTGGAATCAAAGAAACGCAAGATTTATCAGAAACAAGGGACTCAGAATCAGTTGATACACCTGATTACTATGAACGACATACGATCGGCGTCTTAAAGATCCCCGTGATTGGTGTCGCTCTCCCGATTTTTGATCAAACCACCGATACGTTGTTAAAAAGAGGCGCAACATTATTGGAGGGCGCCTCGTATCCAATAGGTGGTGAAGATACCCATGCGGTTCTTTGTGGGCACCGTGGGTTAACGAGTGCAACGCTCTTTACTGATCTGCCTAAGCTGCAGATCGGCGATGAGTTTTATATCGAAACGTTTGATGATACATTGGCGTATCAAGTAGATCAGATAAAAACGGTCGACCCTGATGATACTCAGGCATTAAAAATTGTGAAAGGCAGCGATTACGTCACGCTGTTGACCTGTACCCCCTATATGGTCAATAGCCATCGTTTATTGGTACGGGGCAAAAGAATTCCTTATGTTGAAGAAAAAGAAACAGCCACCGCCAAAAAAGCACAGCAGCAAAAAGTAGGATTGATGCTAGGCGTGATCACTGTTCTTATCCTCCTCTTGTTGATTAGTAACAGGATTCAGCGGAAAAAACGTCTTCATTCGAATACTTCCATTGATGAAAAGTAAGGACCGTTCGTTTTTCTCATTAAGTAGAAGAAAATGACTTTTTAACCTAAGTCAGAATGAAACATGTCGTGTGAAATATGGTACAATAACTAAGATAAAAGATAGCAAAAAAGCAGTCAGACTATTGTGTGTGTGTTAGGAAAAACCAAAATAAAGCGGTAAGGATGCTTCATTCAACCACTTCCCCAAAATTAAAAGTCAAGGAGCGTTGAAACAAACGCGCTCGAGCTTTTCCTATGCATCAGGTTGGAAAAAGAACCTTGATCCGCAAACAGTTCAGCTAGTTTGCTGCATTGATGGGTTTCTCTGACTCAAAAAAAGCAATCAGCCTTCGTTCTTGTCACCTATAGACTACATGAATATAAAAACGACTGTCTTTTTTATCAATTCGAAGAAGTACCAAGGAGGAAAACGTTCAAATGACCATTCAATGGTTTCCAGGCCATATGGCGAAAGCCAGACGTGAAGTAAGTGAAAAATTAAAGTTCGTGGATATCGTTTTTGAACTCGTGGACGCACGCTTGCCGATTTCATCCCGCAATCCCATGTTAGATCAATTATTACAACAAAAACCACGATTGATCTTGATCAATAAAGCGGATCTCGCAGATCCCGTTCAAACCAAAAAATGGGAGCATTATTTCCAAGCACAAGGCTATCTAGCACTGGCAATCAACGCCCAAGATAATCAAGGGGTTAAAGCCATTGTTCCTACAGCAAAACAAGTCTTGAAGGAAAAAATTGCTCGCGACAAAGCGAGAGGCTTGAAGCCTCGTGCGATTCGAGCAATGGTGATCGGCATCCCGAATGTCGGAAAATCGACCTTGATGAACCGCTTAGTAGGGAAGAAAATCGCTCAGACGGGCAATAAACCCGGCGTGACGAAAGGACAGCAATGGCTGCGTTTTGGGACTGATCTAGAGCTTCTAGATACGCCTGGGATCTTATGGCCAAAATTTGAAGATCCTGAGATTGGGAAGAAGTTGGCATTGACCGGAGCGATCAAAGACCAGCTGATCCATTTGGATGATATCGCATTATATGGACTTGATTTTTTTGCCCGCTATTATCCTGAAAGAATCGCGCATCGTTATCAACTAAAAGCGGAAGAAGAGGCGTTGTTAGCGCCCGATCTGTTGATGAAAATCACGGAAAAACGTGGCTATAAAGACAATTACGATCGAGGAAGCGAACTCGTTGTCTTCGACATTCGGCAAGGGAAATTGGGCCGATATACACTAGATCGAGTGGAGGAAATGGAAAGCCAAGATGAAACAGCCGATTAAGACAATCAAAGAGCGATTATTTGATCCAGCTTTCAATGACCAAGCGTATTTACAGGCGCTGCAAGCAGATGAACGAGCGGGGGTCCAAAAGCTGCTGCAACAATACGAGAAACAGCGAGTGAAACACCAGCTATTGCAGGAAAAATACGAAGAAATGATGCGTTTTGAAAACGAAGCATTTCAGCAAGGCGCCCGTTTTATTGCTGGTTTAGATGAAGTGGGGCGCGGACCATTAGCAGGACCCGTTGTGTCAGCTGCGGTCATCTTGCCTAAGGAATGTCAGATTTTAGGTCTAAATGATTCCAAACAGCTTTCTGCCAAGAAAAGAGAAGAGCTGTTTATCGAAATTCAAAACAAAGCCGTTGCCGTCGGTATCGGTGTGGTCAGTCCAGAAGAGATCGATCGGATCAATATCTATCAAGCCAGCCGTCTAGCAATGAAAGAAGCCTTGATCGACTTAGCAGTCAAGCCCGAATATTTACTGATCGATGCGATGACGATCGATACGGAAATCCCTCAACAAAGCTTGATCAAAGGAGATGCCCGTTCCATTTCCATTGCCGCAGCAAGTATCATCGCCAAGGTATATCGAGACAACTTAATGAAAGATTTTCATGAAGTCTATCCTTTTTATGGGTTTGATCAAAATGCTGGGTATGGAACCAAAGTCCATTTAGAAGGGCTAGCTGCCCACGGAATCTGTCCTATTCATCGAAAAACATTTGCGCCAGTAAAACAATATCTATAAATTTCATCCATCCCTCTTTTTTTAGCGAATCTTATAAGTAAGATTACTAAGAAAAGAGGGCTTTGTTTATGAAGTATCAACAAGCAACAGATTTTGAAAAACAGTTGATAAAACTGTACTACTGTCAGGGAATTGGTCTGCAAGGTTGTTGGAAGATCATTTGGCATTGGTTGGAAACAAAAGAGATGAATTGTTCGCTGGAAGAGATGATTGCCATCGGGGTCCTTCCACAGCACCGTGCAGTTTTTCGGCGATCATGGGAGCGATTGACAGACGAACACATCGCACAAAAGATGGGCGCACAAAACTACCTCACTTTCTTCTCGGCGGAGTATCCGATGCTTTTACGACAAATTGCGGACCCGCCATTGATGCTTTTTTATGAAGGGAATCTGCAATTGCTACAAACGACCATGATTGGCTTTGTTGGTGCAAGAACGGCGTCCTTATACGCACGAAAAGTTTGCGAAAAGCTGATTCCACCTCTAGTGACGGAAAATTATACCATCGTTAGCGGATTGGCCAATGGTGTCGACAGCTTTGCCCATGAATCAGCCATCAGAAATCGTGGACAAACCATTGCTGTGATTGCTTCTGGGATGGACCATTGTTATCCGTCATCTTCCTACCGTTTGTTCCAGCAGATCCGTCAAGAACATCTGGTGCTAAGCGAATATCCGCACAATACCAAACCGCAAAGATACCACTTTCCGCTGCGCAATCGCATTATTGCTGGGATCTCAAAAGGGGTCTGCGTAATTGAAGCCAAGGAAAGAAGCGGTTCTTTGATTACGGCACAGTTAGCGATGGAAAACGGACGAGAAGTTTTTGCAGTGCCTGGTGAAATGATTTCCGATCAGTCAAAAGGTTGTCACCACTTGATTCAAGATGGCGCAAAATGTACGATTAGTGTGTCAGATATTTTACAGGAGTTAGCCTTTTTTTGATTTTTCCAATCAACCTTCCTTGACAAACCTTTTCTTGAAAGCTATGATAAGCTACGATTTGTATGTTTCATCTGCATACGATAGGTTCACTGATTGATAGAATATAATAGTAGGAAAAATTCAGGAAGGAGCCATTCTTTATATGGCATATAAATATTTAGTAATCGTGGAATCGCCAGCAAAGGCGAAAACCATTGAAAAATACCTTGGACGAAATTACAAAGTCGTCGCAAGTGTCGGTCATATTCGTGATCTCCCTAAAAGTAAGATGGGGATCGATGTCGAAAATGATTATGAGCCTCATTACATTTCGATCCGTGGAAAAGGTGACGTGATCAAAAGTCTCCGTTCTGCTGCGAAAAAAGCTGAAAAAGTCTACCTCGCAAGTGACCCGGATAGAGAAGGAGAAGCCATTGCTTGGCATTTAGCTTTTCTACTTGGACTAGATTTAAAAGATAAAAATCGTGTCGTCTTTAATGAAATCACTAAAGATGCGGTCAAAGCAGCCTTCAAAGAGCCAAGAACGATCGATGTGGATCTCGTCGATGCCCAACAAGCACGGCGGATCTTAGACCGATTAGTCGGGTATTCATTGAGTCCGATCCTTTGGCGCAAAGTAAAAAAAGGGTTAAGTGCTGGACGTGTTCAATCGGTGGCGCTTAAGATCATTATTGATCGTGAAAAAGAGATCCGTGATTTTGTTCCTGAAGAATATTGGAGCATTGATGGAAACTTTAAAAAAGCCACGAAGAAATTCAAAGCCAATTTTTGGGGCTTAGATGGCAAAAAGAAAAAATTACCGAATGCTGAAAGTATTAAAGAAGTCACCGATCGCCTTTCTGGTAAAGACTTTCAAGTGACAAAGGTTGAAAAGAAAGAACGCAAACGGAATCCATCTGCACCATTTACCACCAGTAGTTTGCAACAAGAAGCAGCCCGCAAACTGAATTTTCGAACACGGAAAACCATGATGGTCGCACAGCAGCTCTATGAAGGGATCGCCCTTGGCAAACAAGGGACTGTCGGTTTGATTACCTATATGCGTACCGACTCGACGCGAATCGCTGACACAGCCAAAGGGGAAGCAGCCGAATTTATCGAAAACACCTATGGTTCAGAGTTCTCCGCTCACGGTGGCAAAAAACGCGCCAATGCACAAGGGGCGCAGGATGCCCATGAAGCAGTAAGACCGACCAGTGTTTTGCGTACGCCAGAAGCCATGGAGAAATTCTTAGACAAAGACCAATTAAAATTGTATCGCTTGATCTGGTCTCGCTTTGTGGCTAGTCAAATGACGCCTGCCATTTTGGATACGATGAAAGTTACTTTGGATCAAAATGGTGTCATCTTTATTGCCAATGGTTCAAAGATCAAATTCAAAGGATTTATGCAGGTCTATGTGGAAGGACGCGATGATGGCAAAGAAGACAAAGAGAACATCTTGCCAGAGTTAGTCGAAGGAGATGTCGTTCAATCCGTATCGATCGAACCGAAACAGCATTTCACCCAACCACCTGCTCGTTACAGCGAAGCAACGTTGATCAAAACCCTTGAGGAAAACGGTGTGGGTCGTCCTTCAACCTATGCACCGACGTTAGAAACCATTCAGCGGCGTTATTATGTGAAATTGACGCAAAAACGTTTTGAGCCAACTGAACTTGGTGAGATCGTCAATTCGTTGATCGAGGAATTCTTCCCGCAAATTGTTGATATGCATTTTACTGCTGAAATGGAAAATAGCTTGGATAGCATTGAAGCTGGGAAAGAAGAATGGGTCAAAGTTGTCGATCAGTTTTATCGCCCATTTGAAAAAGAATTGACAACTGCAGAAGAAAGTATCGAAAAAATTCAAATCAAAGATGAACCTGCAGGCTTTGATTGCGATCTTTGTGGTCATCCGATGGTGATCAAATTAGGCCGCTACGGAAAGTTTTATGCTTGCAGTAATTTCCCAGATTGCCGCAACACAAAACCAATCGTGAAAGAAATCGGCGTTGAGTGCCCTGTCTGTCATCAAGGGCAAGTCGTTGAACGCAAATCGAAGAAAAACCGGTTGTTTTATGGTTGTACCCGCTACCCTGAATGTGACTTTACTTCTTGGGACAAACCAGTGGGTCGTAATTGTCCGAAGTGTGATAATTATTTAGTCGAAAAGAAAGTCAAAGGCGGGAAACAAGTCGTTTGTATCAAAGGCGACTATGAAGAAAATGTGCAAAAATAACTAGCAGGATATCCTGTTAAAAAAGAATCGGCGTATTCTCTTGAACGGTCAGCCTCATCGTTGGCTGACAAAAGAAAGCGCCGGTCCTTTTGATTAATACAAGCTGTTTCTTATGAAAAGAGACGAGCTTTTGAAATAAAAGGAGAGCACTATGAAAGAAATCAATGTTATTGGTGCCGGTTTAGCCGGAAGCGAGGCTGCGTGGCAAGCAGCGCAAGCAGGTGTCGCAGTAAATCTTTATGAAATGCGTCCTAAGAAGTCGACAGAAGCCCATCACACAAATAATTTTGCCGAGCTTGTTTGTACCAATTCACTACGAGGCAACAATCTAACGAATGCGGTCGGTGTCTTGAAAGAAGAAATGCGTCGTTTGGATTCAGTGATTATCACTTCTGCAGACAAAACAGCGGTTCCAGCAGGTGGTGCCTTAGCTGTGGATCGCGATGATTTTTCAGAGTTGGTCACCAAACGTGTCAAGGAGCATCCTTTAGTTACAGTCATCGAAGAGGAGATCACTGAAATTCCAGAAGGCATCACTGTGATCGCAACAGGTCCATTGACTTCTGAACCGCTCTCAAAAGCGATCCAAGCCTTTAACGGATCTGAAGGATTTTATTTCTATGATGCCGCAGCACCAATCGTTGACAAATCAACCATCAATATGGATAAAGTTTATTTGAAATCTCGTTACGATAAAGGTGAAGCAGCCTATCTGAACTGTCCGATGAATGAAGAGGAGTTTTATGCGTTTCGTGAGGCCTTGGTCAATGCAGAGGTGGCTCCTTTGAAAGAATTCGAAAAAGAAAAATTCTTTGAAGGGTGTATGCCGATCGAAGTCATGGCTGGTCGTGGTCCGAAAACCATGTTGTTTGGTCCGATGAAACCAGTTGGGTTAGAAGATCCGAAAACTGGCAAGCGTCCTTACGCAGTGATTCAGCTGCGTCAAGACAATGCGGCGGCTTCTCTTTACAACATCGTTGGCTTTCAAACACATTTGAAATGGGGCGAACAAAAACGGGTATTCCGGATGATCCCTGGCTTGGAAGAGGCTGAATTTGTGCGCTATGGCGTGATGCATCGGAATAGTTTTATGAATTCACCTGAGCTTTTGCAACAAACCTATCAATCGAAAAAACGTGAGGACCTCTTTTTTGCTGGACAAATGACAGGGGTCGAAGGGTATGTGGAAAGTGCAGCCAGCGGGTTGATGGCTGGCATCAACGCTGCCAAACTTGCAAAAGGCGAAGCACCGATCATTATGCCACAAGAAACGACGATTGGTAGTATGGCGTATTATATCACCCATGCTGAAGGCAAACACTTCCAACCAATGAATGCAAACTTTGGGTTGTTGCCAGAACTTCCAGAGCGAATCAGAGACAAGAAATCCCGTTATGAAGCATTGGCAAATCGAGCGTTAGCTGCTTTAGAAAAAGCCAAGGAACAATTATAAGCACGATGATCGAAAACTTTCTTACTGATAATTGGTGAGAAAGTTTTTTTTTAATTTGTCTTGAAACTTTAATCAAGGTGACTTATGATAGACAGTAACAATGACAGAAGGTGGTGAAGATGGTGATCGGAGAATGGATTCATTTGATTCAAAACTATTTACAGCGTTTTCCTACAGTGATCCAATTTTTAGGTTGGCTGATCCTCTTGGTCGGGCTCATTTTCGTTGTCTTTGTTGCATTTAGTTTGCTGTTGGGGCCCTTTATGTGGCTCTACAATCGCATCACAGACAAAAACCGCAGCAATGTCATTAGCCGCAATGAGTTTGTGATCGGCGAACTGACGGAAAAGATTGTCGGAGATACAATCGGCGAAGTCATGGAAATAGGGAGTCAAGGTGCACGTTCTGTTTATCCTGCTCGTTTTTTTCGAGAAGAAGATCGTGAAAACAATGTTCGATTGCCAGTCGGCACCAAAGTCATCATTGTCGATTTTGATAAAAAAGGGATCGCGTTGGTGGTTGAAAGTAAAAATTTTATAGAATAGGAAGTGTTAGGTTATGGTGGATACAGGATCAGCAGTTGATTTTTTAAGTAATCCGATTTTATGGGGCGTTGTCCTCGTAGTTTTATTGATCGCCTTTTTGATGATACGCTACCGAATCGGAAAACCCGATGAAGCGTTGATCGTCACGGGGTCGTTTTTAGGAAAAGAAGGCATCAAGATTTTAAAAAACAGTGGGACGTTTGTGATTCCTATTGTTCAAAAGGCACATAAATTAAGTTTACTGACCCACAAGTTAGAGATTGGGACACCAGAAGTTTATACAGAACAAGGCGTACCGATCAAAGCCAGTGCCACGGTATTAGTGAAAGTCGGCAACAGTACCGAGTCGATCAAGACAGCCGCTGAACAATACTTAGGCAAATCCACTGGTGAACTGGAAGATGAAGCGCAAGAAGTCTTAGAAGGTCACTTACGAGCAATTCTAGGAACGATGACGGTGGAAGCCATCTACAAAAACCGCGATGATTTTGCGGAACAAGTACAAGAAGTTGCCTCTACGGATTTGAAAAAAATGGGGCTGGAGATCGTTTCATTTACGATCAAAGACGTTAGCGACAGCAATGGGTACCTCGATGCTTTAGGGCGTCCCCAGATTGCTGAAGTGAAGAAGAATGCTGAAGTAGCAGAATCCAATGCCTTAAGAGAAACGCGGATCAAGCAAGCCGAGAATGAACAGTTGGCACAGCATGAAGAGATCCGTCGCCAAACAGAAATCGCAGAAGCGACAAAAGATATGGCGTTGAAACAAGCGCAGTACAAACAAGAACGTGAAGTTGCGGATGCGAAAGCAGAGCAAATCGCGGTCGGTGAGCAAATGAAAGTACAATTGATCGAGCAAGAAAAAAATATTGAGATTCAAGAGAAACAAGCGGAATTGACAGAAAAAGAATTGAATGCAACTGTCCGTAAAAAAGCCGAAGCAGATAAATATGTCGTTGAACAAAACGCATTAGCAGACAAAGCACGTGAAATCGCCCGAGCACAAGCCGAAGCGGAAAAAGTCAAATTGGCTGCACAAGCGGAAGCGGAACGAATTGAAAAATTAGGTAGTGCCGATGCGGAACGAATCGCAAAAGTCGGTCAAGCCGAAGCGGAAAGCCGAGAAAAAATGGCGATCGCTTTGACCAAGCTGAACGAAGCTGGTATTTTGATGGAATTTATCAAAGTGCTACCTGAAATCGCAAAAGAAGTCAATGCACCCCTTAGCAATATCGATAAAGTGGTCAGCTTTGGCGGCAACGATGGGCTTCAATCAATGGGAGAAGCTGGCTTAGCTCGAACCTTTGATACGATCAAAGAAACCACCGGATTAGACTTAGTGGCGTTGATCAATGACACCATGTCCACAAAACAAGGAAACAAAGAGCTAGTTCAGGCTGTTTCACAAAGCAATGGTTCGCCTCAGCCAACAACGGAGCGGATCGAATAAAAGGAAATAAATGGAAACGTACCAGTCCCTCTCTATTTTGAGAAAGGGACTGGTACGTTTTTGTGGCTCTTTTGAGTGATCTTTCTGAAGAATGATAAGAATCTTACGAAGATTCTTAGAAAGTTTTCACAATTATGTCTAAACTTTGAAATATTGATTAAATTCTGACAATTCATTTGTTTTTTTTTGTGGTCTATGCTAAAGTTATTTCGAATCATGAAAAGGGGGGTTACTTTGCAAACGGATCAATTACAAGAAGAGTTTTTTCGTTATCTTATTGTTGAAAGAGGGTATTCGGAAAAGACAAAAAAAGCGTATCAAGAAGATATGAGCGATTTTTTTCACTTCTTGAAAGAGTCTGGCAATGAAGACCCGTTAGCGGTGGAGTATCGTGATGTTCGTGTCTATTTGAGCTACTTGACGGAACGAGGGTATAGCCGTAATTCCATCAGTCGGAAAATGGCTAGCTTGCGTTCATTCTACCAATTTCTAACCAAGCATGAGATCGTCAAAGAGAATCCCTTCGCCTACATTCATTTAAAAAAGAAAAACGCTAAATTGCCGCGTTTTTTTTATGAAAAGGAAATGGATGCTCTTTTTCAAAGTGTCGCTGGTGATGAGCCATTACAACAGCGCAATCAAGCATTGTTAGAAGTCCTTTACGGTTCAGGTCTGCGGGTCAGCGAGTGTAGCAGTCTGACGCTGGGCGCGATCGATTGGGAAAGCGGCGTTTTGTTGATCCACGGAAAAGGCAACAAAGATCGCTATGTTCCTTTCGGCAGTTACGCACAAGCGGCAGTCAAGCGCTATCTTTCCTCAGGGCGCAAGCAACTGATGGAAAAGCAGAACAAGGAACACGAGGTTCTTTTCGTGAATCATCTAGGTGATGGGATCACTGCAACAGGGATCGAGTATGTGTTGAATCAAATCATCCGAAAAAGCAGTTTAGACAGTAAAATCCATCCTCATATGCTGCGGCATACGTTTGCGACCCATCTATTAAACAACGGAGCCGATATGCGGACCGTTCAAGAATTGTTGGGGCATGCCAATCTATCTACGACACAGATCTATGCGCATGTCACCAAAGATAGTTTACAAAAAAATTATCGCCAATTTCATCCACGTGCGTAAAATTGGTACAGGAGGAACGTAAATGAAGTCAGAATTTCATTCAACCACCATCTGTGCGGTTGAAAAAGATGGTAAGTTTGCCATGGCCGGTGACGGTCAAGTAACGATGGGAGAACAGGTCGTTATGAAAGGAACCGCTCGGAAAGTCCGTCGAATTTACAACGGTGAAGTGATCGTTGGTTTTGCCGGCAGTGTGGCAGATGCCTTTACCTTGGAAGAAAAATTTGAAGGAAAACTAAATGAATACAACGGAAACTTGCAACGAGCTGCAGTAGAATTGGCACAAGAATGGCGGACGCAGCAATCGATGCAAAAATTAGAGGCGATGCTGATCGTCATGAATGACAAGGAGATGCTCTTAGTCTCAGGGACAGGTGAGGTCATTTCGCCAGATGAAGGGATTTTAGCTATCGGTTCAGGTGGAAACTATGCCTTGGCGGCAGCCCGTGCGATGAAACGTTATGGCGGTGAACTATCTGCCAAAGAAATCGCTGAAGGTGCCTTGAATATCGCAGCAGACATTTGTGTCTTTACAAATCACAATATCATTGTAGAAGAGTTTTAAAGAGGGATGACGATATGACAAACCAAAACAAATCACCACGAGAGATCGTGAAAGAATTAGATGAATACATCGTTGGACAAACCAATGCCAAAAAATCAGTGGCGGTTGCTTTAAGAAATCGTTACCGCCGTCTGCAATTAGATGAAAAAATGCAGCAAGATGTCACACCAAAAAATATTTTGATGATTGGACCAACGGGCGTTGGGAAAACGGAAATTGCGCGACGGCTAGCGAAAATCGTTGATGCGCCTTTTGTTAAGCTAGAAGCAACGAAATTCACAGAAGTCGGTTATGTCGGTCGAGACGTAGAATCGATGGTTCGTGACCTTGTAGAAAACGCGATCCAAATCGTGAAAAAAGAACAATATAAAAACGTGCGCATCCAAGCGGAGAAAAAAGCCAATCGTCGTTTAGTAAAAGTCTTAGTTCCCGGTATTAAAAAGGAACAGAAAAAGAACACCAATCCTTATGAACAAATGATGAATATGTTCAACGCCGCACAACAACCAGAAGAACCAAAAGAAGAATTGACAGATGAGATTCGCAGCAATCGCCAAGCGATTTTCGAACAATTAGAAAAAGGCCTTTTGGATAACCGAGAAGTGACGATCCAAGTCGATGAACCGAAAAATCAAGCGCCAATGATGAACAATGGCTTAGAACAAATGGGCATTGATTTGAATGAAACATTAGGTGCATTGAAACCGCAAAAGAAAATTGAACGCACAGTAACCGTGAAAGAAGCGCGGGAATTGTTGATTCAAGAAGAATCCTCCAAACTGGTCAACGACGCGGATATTCATAGCGAAGCATTACGTTTGGCGGAATCTAGCGGCATCATTTTTCTTGATGAAATCGACAAAGTATCTTCGAAATCACAGCAATCAGGAGAAGTTTCTCGTGAAGGGGTGCAAAGAGATATCTTGCCGATCGTTGAAGGCTCACAAGTCAATACGAAATATGGAACGTTACAAACCGACCATATTCTCTTTATCGCTTCAGGCGCATTCCATCTATCAAAACCAAGCGATTTGATCCCTGAGTTGCAAGGGCGTTTCCCGATTCGCGTGGAACTGGATGACTTGACGAAGGAAGACTTTGTTAAAATTTTAACGGAACCAAACAATGCCTTAGTCAAACAATACGTTGCCTTGTTAGGAACCGAGAATGTCAAAGTGGTCTTTACGATGGAAGCCATCGAAAAAATTGCCGAAATCGCGTATCAAGTCAATCGCGATACCGACAATATTGGTGCCCGTCGTTTGCATACGATTCTAGAGAAACTACTTGAAGATCTATTGTTTGAAGCATCTGAGATGCAAATGGGTGAAATCACGATCACAGAAGCGTATGTGGAAGAAAAACTTGCTTCAATCGCAAAAGATGAAGACTTGAGCCGGTATATTTTATAAAGGGAGCGGACCAATGAAAACATTATTAGAAAAGACAAGACAAATCAACGAATTATTGCAGCAAAAAAACACCTTTAATTTAGCTTCTGATTTGCCTTACGACAAAATGGCTGTCATTTTAGGAAACATTCTAGACAGCAATGCGTATATTATTAGCGTCGACGGCAGCGTGTTAGGTTTTGTTGAGAACCATGATGTCAATAATGAGCGCATCAAAAAAATGTTTGTCGAAAAACAGTTTCCTAAAAATTATACAGATTTAGTCGATCACCTGACTTCCACTGAAGCCAATGTGCCGATCAGTGACGATATGACGGCTTTTCCTGTGGAAGGCCGCGAGTTGTATCCCAACGGACTAACAACCATCGTACCAATCTACGGTGCAGGAGAACGTTTAGGAACGATCATTCTTTCCAGAATCGATACATCCTTTGATGATGATGATTTGGTATTAGCGGAATATAGTGCGACAGTTGTTGGTATGCAATTCTTGTACCAAAAATCCCGTAGTATCGAAGAAGATGTTCGCAGTACCACAGCTGTTCAAATGGCGATCAACACGCTTTCTTATAGTGAGCTAAAAGCTGTTCAAGCAATTTTTGAGGCATTAGAAGGAGACGAAGGTCGTTTGACCGCATCAAGTATCGCGGACCGTATCGGTATCACCCGTTCGGTGATCGTGAACGCTTTGCGTAAATTAGAGTCTGCCGGTATTATTGAATCCCGCTCTTTGGGGATGAAAGGCACCTATTTAAAAGTGCTTAACAGCCGCTTTAAAGAGGAATTGACGAAACATCAATATTAGGAGATGAGACCATGACAGTTACCATCACGGCCGGTCATCTGCAAGCAAAGATTGCAGAAAAAGGGGCTGAGCTGCAAAGCTTAGTCGATACGAGCAATGACCTTGAATATATTTGGCAAGCTGATCCAAACCACTGGGGAAAGCATGCACCGATCTTATTTCCGATCGTGGGTGCCTTAAAAGAGGATACCTATCAACATGAGGGCAAGAGTTATCATTTGCCTCGTCATGGATTTGCCAGAGACATGTTATTTACTGTTGTTGAACAACGCACAGATTACGCTTTGTTTTTACTAGAAAGTTCGACTGAAACCAAAGCAAAGTATCCGTTTGATTTTCAGCTGTATGTCAGTTATGAATTAGGCGGTGATGGCTTAGTCGTCAAATACCAAGTGAAGAATAGCGGTCAAAAAGAACTCTATTTCTCCATTGGTGGACACCCTGCATTCAACGTCCCACTTGAAAAAGGGCTGACTTTTGAAGACTATTATCTTTCTTTTTCTCCAAAGAAATCACGGGTGAAATTGCCGTTAAAAGGCAACTATATTGATTATGAGCAACGCACACTCGGTCAAACGAATACGGATCTTCGCTTGACCCATGACATGTTTGCAAATGATGCGCTAGTTTATGAAACGAAAGGATTACATTCCTACTCGATTCGCAGTGAAAAATCGCCTCATAGTGTCACGTTAAGCTACAATAATATGTCGTATGTCGGTTTTTGGTCCACGTATCCAGTGAAATCGCCATTTCTATGTATTGAACCATGGTGCGGCATCGCAGATACGCTAGAAGCCTCCGGTGAGCTGTCAGAGAAGCTGGAGATTCAAGCACTTCTACCTGAAGAATTATTTGAAACAAAGTATTCCATTACAGTTAAATAAACGTATGAAAAAAGAAGCTGGGAAAAGCGCAATGACTTTTCTCAGCTTCTGCTTATTTGTTCGTTTGACCCTTATTCAGTCCAAAGGGTACCCGACTTTCGGTCCCATCTTTGATGCGGGTAATGTTTTCACGATGGCGAATAAAGATAAAAATCGTTACGCCGATCGCAATGAAGGTCAGCAGCCAATTTTGCTCAGGCAAGATCGCAGGTGCGATAAAAGGCAAGACGATCGTCGATAAGGTGATCAAACACGCCGCGATCATACTGGTTAGGCTCACCATACTTGTCACATAAAGACAGATAACGAAAATCAATGAAGAATAAATGAAAAAGAGCGGATTGTATCCTAAGAGCATCCCAGCACTTGTCGCCACTGCTTTGCCGCCTTTAAATTTGGCAAAGATCGGGAAGGTATGACCTAAGATCGCACAGACCCCAAACCAGAGCGGATTGACAGTATGGAGACCAAAGATGACTGGCAAGCTGGTCGCCAAAGTTCCTTTTAAGATATCCATCAATAAAACAACGATGCCGGCTTTTTTTCCTAAAACGCGAAATGTATTGGTCGTTCCCGTATTGCCGCTGCCGAATTGGCGAATATCTTTTTTGAAAAACAGTTGGCCAATCCAAACACCAGAGGGGATCGAACCTAAAAGGTAAGCAACAATAAATAAAAGAATCGTATTCATAATAACCAACTTTCTTTGCAAGGCTAGGGCAATTTTAGCATGAAAACGCCTTTCCAACAATAAGAAAATCTTTCGTTGATCAGACAAAGATGAAAAACAGCTTTTCTCAGAGCTGTGAAACACAAACAAGCCATTTTGCGACTCTAGCTTGTGCAAACAAAGGAAAAAGGATAAGATAGTTTAGAAAAATGTTCGCTTGAAAAAAGCGTATTTTGTGTTAAGATTTTTTTTGCAGTTCTTTCAGCAGCAAAAAAGGACTGATCAAGATTAAAGGAGCGGTGGGTTTGGCAAAGAAAACCACAGAATATAATGATGCTTCCATTCAGGTCTTAGAGGGCCTGGAAGCAGTAAGAAAACGGCCAGGAATGTATATCGGCTCGACCGATAGCCGCGGCTTGCACCACTTAGTGTATGAAATCGTCGATAATGCGGTTGATGAGGCACTCTCAGGATACGGCAATGAAATCGATGTTACGATCCATAAAGACAATAGTATCAGTGTTCGAGACAATGGCCGAGGAATGCCGGTCGGGACACATGCATCTGGAATCCCGACTGTTGAAGTCATCTTCACAGTATTACATGCCGGCGGGAAGTTTGGCCAAGGCGGCTACAAAACCTCTGGCGGCCTTCATGGGGTTGGTGCCAGTGTTGTAAATGCCTTATCCAGCTGGCTAGAAGTGGTCATCGTTCGAGATGGCATCGAATACAAACAGAGCTTCAAAGACGGTGGGAAACCAGCTGGTACTTTGAAAAAAGTCGGCAAAACCCGTAAGCCAACGGGAACAACCGTTACGTTTAAACCAGACGATACGATCTTTTCTGCAACCAAATTCTCCTATGAGATTCTCGCTGAACGTTTGAGAGAATCAGCGTTCTTGTTGAAAGGGGTCAAAATCTCCCTGACGGACGAACGTGGGGAAGAACCGATTCATGAAGTCTTTTTATATGAGGAAGGCATCAAAGAATTTGTTGATTATTTAAATGAAGAAAAAGATACCTTGACCCAAGTGGTTTATTTTTCTGGCACGAAAGAAGCCATCGAAGTAGAGCTTGCTTTTCAATACAATGATGGGTATTCAGAAAACGTCTTGTCCTTTGTCAACAATGTACGTACCAAAGATGGCGGTACCCATGAAGTTGGGATGAAGACGTCAATGACCAAAGCCTTCAATGAGTATGCCCGCAAGGTCAATTTGTTGAAGGAAAAAGATAAGAACCTTGAAGGCAGTGATTTCCGTGAAGGACTAGCGGCAGTTCTGTCGATCCGCGTGCCAGAAAATCTTTTGCAATTTGAAGGACAGACCAAAGGGAAATTAGGGACACCCTTAGCAAGAAATGCGGTAGACAATGTTATTGGTGAGCAGCTAGGCTATTATCTACAAGAAAACAGTGAAATGAGTCAAATGCTGGTTCGTAAAGCGATCAAGGCAAGAGAGGCCCGGGAAGCTGCCAGAAAGGCGAGAGAAGAAAGCCGTACTGGAAAGAAACGAAAAAAAGGCGAGTCACTGCTATCTGGTAAATTAACACCTGCGCAATCTCGTAATCCTAAGAAAAATGAATTGTATTTGGTGGAGGGGGATTCTGCGGGTGGTTCAGCAAAGCAAGGACGAGACCGCAAGTTCCAAGCCATCTTGCCATTGCGAGGCAAAGTCATCAATACTGAAAAAGCCAAGATGCAGGATATTTTGAAAAATGAAGAGATCAATACCATGATCTATACTATCGGTGCCGGTGTTGGCCCAGAGTTTTCAATTGAAGACTGCAACTATGATAAAGTGATCATCATGACCGATGCGGATACCGATGGTGCGCACATCCAAGTGCTGCTTTTAACCTTTTTCTACCGGTATATGAAACCTTTGATCGAAGCGGGGAAAGTATACATTGCTTTGCCGCCTCTGTACAAAGTGTCAAAAGGGTTAGGGAAAAAGGCAGTAGTCGAATACGCTTGGACCGATGATGAACTAAGCAAACTGACCCAAAAAATCGGCAAAGGCTATCTCCTACAGCGCTACAAAGGGTTAGGGGAAATGAATGCCGACCAATTGTGGGAAACGACCATGGACCCAGAAACGCGGACACTGATTCGGGTACGGATTGATGATGCTGCCCAAGCAGAACGTCGCGTCACCACTCTGATGGGGGACAAGGTAGAACCTCGTCGGAAGTGGATCGAAAGTCATGTTCAATTTAGTTTAGAAGAAGATGGCAGTATTTTGGATAAAAAAGAAGATACGATACCTGAATTAGTTGATGAAAAATTAATGGATACCGAACAAGCAGACAGCAGACAGTTAGTTAAGGAATAGGAGGTGGTCTCTTGGAACACAAAAGCAATATACAAGAATTGACATTGGAAGAAGTGATGGGAGATCGCTTCGGTCGATATTCCAAATACATTATTCAAGAACGGGCATTGCCAGATATTCGTGATGGGTTAAAACCGGTTCAGCGGCGGATTTTATTTGCCATGAACCAAGACGGCAATACCTATGACAAAGGCTTCCGCAAATCAGCAAAATCTGTCGGAAATATCATGGGGAATTTTCACCCCCATGGCGACTCGAGTATCTATGAAGCAATGGTCCGCATGAGTCAAGACTGGAAGCTGCGTCAGATTTTGATTGAAATGCACGGGAACAACGGGAGTATGGATGGTGATCCACCAGCTGCCATGCGTTATACGGAAGCACGGCTTTCGGAATTAAGTGGTGAGCTATTAAAAGATATTGAAAAAAACACCGTCGAATTGGTTTGGAACTTTGATGATACTGAAAAAGAACCAACTGTTCTACCAGCAAAATACCCGAATCTGTTAGTCAATGGCTCAACTGGGATCTCAGCTGGCTATGCAACAGAGATCCCTACCCACAATTTAGGGGAAATCATCGATGGAACGATCTATTTGATCGACCATCCGCAAGCTTCTTTGGATCAGCTGATGAAGTACATTCCTGGCCCTGATTTTCCAACAGGGGGCATTTTACAAGGGAAAGAAGAAATCAAAAAAGCGTATGAAACAGGCAAAGGCAAAGTGATCCTGCGTTCGAAAACCAAGATCGAAGACATCAAAGGCGGCAAACAGCAAATCGTCATCAATGAGATCCCGTATGAGGTCAATAAAGCCAACTTAGTCAAAAAAATGGATGAGATCCGTTTGAATAAACGCATTGATGGGATTGCTGAAGTCCGAGATGAAACAGACCGTACTGGACTACAGATTGTTGTCGAGCTGAAAAAAGAAGCAAATGCGCAAGGAATTTTAAATTATTTATTTAAGAATACCGAATTGCAGATCAACTACAACTTCAACATGGTGGCAATCGACAATATGCGCCCCCAACAAGTCGGTTTGAAACGGATTTTAGAAAGCTACATCAAGCATCGCCGTGAAGTGATTGAAAAACGCAGTCGTTTTGAACTGCAAAAAGCCCAAAAGAGACAGCATATCGTTGATGGTCTGATTAAAGCTTTGTCAATCCTTGATGAGGTGATCGCTACCATTCGCGGTAGTAAAGACAAAAAAGATGCCAAAAATAATCTGGTGGTTCAACACGGCTTTACGGAAGAGCAAGCAGAAGCCATTGTGAACTTGCAGTTGTACCGCTTGACCAATACGGATATCACGCAATTGCAAGCAGAGGCGAAAGAACTTGCTGAAACGATCGCTGAATTGACAACGATTTTGAATGAAGAAAATGAATTACTGAAAGTGATCAAAAAGGAATTGCGGGAAATCAAGAAAAAATATACGACCCCGCGGTTGACTGAGATCGAAGCAGAAATTCAAGAAATCAAGATTGAAACACAAGTCTTAGTTGCACAAGAAGAAGTCGTCGTAACGGTCACAAGAGACGGCTATGTCAAACGCAGCAGCTTGCGTTCTTACGGCGCTTCAAAACCAGAAGAGATCGGCATGAAAGAAGGCGACTCTTTACTTTACAGTAACCAAATGAACACGTTGGATCACCTGTTGTTGGTTACTAATAAAGGGAACACGATTTATCGACCGGTCCATGAATTACCTGATTTAAAATGGAAAGATTTAGGGGAACATATTTCGCAAACAGTCATGACACTGGCGCAAGATGAAATGATCATTGGGGTCTTTGCCTACAAAGAGATCGATCCATTGAAAAATTTCGTGCTGATCAGTAAAAACGGTATGATCAAACAGACACGAATGACGGAATTTGAACCTTGGCGCACCTATAAAACACGGCCAATGACGATCATGAAGCTGAAAGATGAATCAGATGAATTGGTCAATGTCTTTTTGACGGATCAAACGGAAGAAATGGATGTATTCTTAGTCAGTCATCTTGCCTTTGGCTTGCGCTACCCGCTTAATGAAGTACCTGTTGTGGGACCAAAAGCAGCTGGGGTCAAAGCGATGAACCTTAAAGCGGATGATTATCTTATCAATGGGTTACTCGTTTATTCAGAAGGGGATACACCGATCGTTTTGATCACCCAACGTGGCGCAGCAAAACGAATGTTGGCTCAAGAAATCAACCAATTAGGTCGGGCGAAGCGCGGATTGATGGTCTTGCGGGAATTGAAGAAAAATCCTCATCGCGTCGTCTATATGGGCAGTGGGGAAAATCAGCAACTGCTAGTGACGAATCAAAAAGGGCAATCCTTTGAAGTGATTACCAACCAAATCCCGATCAATGATCGGACCTCCAACGGCTCATTTATCATGGATGAGAAAACAGGGGGACAAATCTACGAAGTGAAAACCCAAATCAGTCCTGCAATCGCAGAGGATTCTGTACTATAAATTATAACAAAGCAACCATTCTGTACCAGTACAGGATGGTTGCTTTTTGTCTCATAATTAATCTTTCACATTAACGAAAAAGGTACTTTAATAAAAGTTTCACATTTATTAAACACCTATAAATCAACGTTTTTAGTAATTAATATCTTAAAAAAAAATAAATTGTTAAAAATAATTCTTGAAAATGCTTGCAATCATTAAGGTGTGTGTTATACTGTTCACGTAAAGCTGTTACATTAGTGAACAGAAAATTTAAGGAGGTCCATCAAATGGAACAATGGAATGGATTTAAAGGAAAAACTTGGAAAGAAGAAGTAAACGTACGCGACTTCATCCAAGAAAACTACACACCTTATGACGGAACAGATGAATTCCTAGCAGATGCTACTGAAGCAACGACGAAGCTATGGGATCAAGTCATGGAACTGAACAAGCAAGAGCGTGAAGCTGGCGGCGTATTGGATATGGATACAAAAGTCGTTTCAACGATCACTTCTCATGGACCTGGCTACTTAGATAAAGACCTAGAAACAGTTGTTGGTTTCCAAACGGAAAAACCATTTAAACGCAGCTTGCAACCATTTGGTGGCATCCGCATGTCAGAACAAGCAGCAGAATCTTATGGCTATGAAATTGATGCGGAAGTTTCACACATTTTCCGTGACTACCGTAAAACACATAACCAAGGAGTTTTTGATGCTTATACACCTGAAATCAGAGCAGCTCGTCGTTCTGGTGTAATTACAGGTCTTCCTGATGCTTACGGCCGTGGCCGGATTATTGGTGACTACCGTCGTGTGGCATTATACGGAGTGGACTTCTTGATCAAAGAAAAACAACAAGACCTATTGTATTGCGGAAACGGAACGATGTCCGAAGACATTATCCGCCAACGTGAAGAATTAAGTGAACAAATTCGTGCGTTAAGCGAATTGAAAGAATTAGGAAACATTTACGGATTTGATATTTCTAAACCAGCTCAAACGGCGAAAGAAGCATTCCAATGGTTATACCTTGGTTACTTAGCAGCCATCAAAGAGCAAAATGGTGCAGCAATGTCATTGGGACGTACGTCAACTTTCCTTGATATTTATGTTGAACGCGATTTGAAAAATGGCGTGATCACTGAAGAAGAAGCACAAGAAATCGTTGACCATTTCGTCATGAAACTACGTCTTGTGAAATTTGCTCGGACGCCTGATTACAACGCATTGTTCTCTGGTGACCCAACTTGGGTAACTGAATCAATCGCTGGTATGGGTGAAGACGGACGTCATATGGTAACGAAAAACAGCTTCCGTTTCTTACACACTTTAGCAAACTTAGGCCCAGCACCAGAACCAAACTTGACTGTTTTATGGTCAACACGTTTGCCTCATAATTTCAAAACATTTTGTGCGAAAATGTCTATCCAAACATCAGCGATTCAATATGAAAACGATGATGTGATGCGTGGACATTGGGGCGATGACTACGGAATCGCTTGTTGTGTATCCGCAATGCGTATCGGGAAACAAATGCAATTCTTTGGTGCTCGTGCCAACTTAGCAAAAACATTGTTGTATGCAATCAACGGTGGGGTCGATGAAAAATCAAAAGCACAAGTTGGACCAAAATTCCAACCAATTACTTCTGAATACTTGGATTATAACGAAGTAATGGAAAAATATGACACAATGATGGACTGGATTTGTGATCTGTATGTGAACACATTGAACATCATTCATTACATGCACGACAAATATTCTTATGAACGCATTGAAATGGCGCTACAAGATACAGACATTCTACGTACGATGGCTACTGGTATCGCTGGTTTCTCTGTTGCAGTTGACTCATTATCAGCGATCAAATATGCCAAAGTTCGTACGATCCGTGATGAAAACGGCATTGTTGAAGATTACGAAATCGAAGGCGATTATCCGAAATACGGAAACAATGATGACCGCGTAGATGATATCGCAGTCAACTTGTTGAAAGCCTTCATGAAAAAAGTAAAACGCACGAAAACATACCGTGATTCAAAACACACAACGTCGATCCTTACTATCACTTCTAACGTGGTTTATGGTAAGAAAACAGGGAACACTCCTGATGGACGTCGTGCAGGCGCACCATTTGCTCCAGGTGCAAACCCAATGCATGGTCGCGATACGCATGGTGCTTTGGCAAGTCTTTCATCAGTTGCGAAATTACCATATGATTACTCATTAGATGGTATTTCAAACACCTTCTCGATCGTACCTAAAGCATTAGGACGTGACGACGAAACACAACAAGAAAACCTAGCAACAATGCTAGATGGCTATGCAGCAAAAGGTGGTCACCACTTAAATATCAACGTATTTAACCGTGACACATTGCTTGATGCGCAAGCTCACCCAGAAAAATACCCACAATTAACTATTCGGGTATCTGGCTATGCAGTAAACTTCATTAAATTAACAAAAGAACAACAAGATGACGTGATTGCTCGTACAATGCACGAAGCAATGTAATAAGCAACAACTTCAGGCGGCGGACGGGAAAATCCGCCGCCTCTTGTTTTGAAAGTATCAGACGGAGCGTGGTCATCCGTCGTTTCGAAGAAAGGAAGAGCATTATGGCAGTAACAGGACAAGTACATTCAACAGAAAGTTTTGGATCAGTAGATGGACCAGGTATCCGTTTTATTGTATTCATGCAAGGATGCCGCATGCGTTGCCAGTTTTGTCATAATCCAGATACCTGGAAGATTGGCACCGGTGTCGAACGAACGACTGATGATGTCTTAGAAGAGGCATTGAAATATCGCGAATTCTGGGGACAAAAAGGTGGGATCACCGTCAGTGGTGGGGAACCATTGCTTCAAATGGACTTTCTGATCGATCTGTTTCGTAAAGCCAAAGCAGAAGGTGTCAGCACGACATTAGATACTTGTGGAAAACCATTTACACGGGAAGAACCATTTTTTAGCAAGTTTCAAGAGCTGATGACCGTTACTGACTTGTTATTGTTTGATATCAAGCACATCGATAACAAAGCCCATAAAGAGTTGACTACCCAATCGAACGATAATATTTTGGATATGGCGAATTATCTTTCAGAGATCAATCAGCCTGTCTGGATTCGTCACGTGCTGGTTCCTTTTAGAAGCGACTATGATGAATTTTTGATCCGTTTGGATGAGTTTATCAAAACACTGAAGAATGTCGATAAAGTAGAGATCTTGCCTTATCACACGATGGGGAAATACAAGTGGGATGAGCTTGGTTTGAAATATCCCCTTGAAGGGATCGAACCACCAACAGAAGATCGGGTGAAAAATGCCAAGCGTTTGCTTCATGTAGACGACTATAAAGGTTACTTAACCCGTTGATCAAAACAGGAAAGAAGAGATTGCTATTGCTTCTTTCCTGTTTTTTTACTATGATTAGAAAGTGAATATCAATTGAAATAGGAGCGATGAAGAAATGTCGAAAATATTAGTATTCGGTCATCAAAATCCTGATACCGACGCCATTGGTGCAGCAATTGCCTTTGCAAATTTACAAAATCAACTTGGAAAAGATTGTGAAGCAGTAGCGCTTGGTACACCGAATGAAGAGACACAATTTGCGTTAGATACCTTTGGCCTAACTGCCCCTCGGGTGATCGATTCAGTGGCAAAGGAAACCCAAGAAGTAATGTTAGTGGATCATAATGAATTTCAACAAAGTGTAGCGGATATTGCGGATGTCACTGTGTTGGCAGTTGTTGATCATCATCGTATCGCTAACTTTGAAACGGCTAATCCACTGTATTATCGTGCAGAGCCGGTCGGTTGTACAAGTACGATCGTGTTGAAATTATACAAAGAAAATCAAGTGGAAATTCCAAAAGCGATCGCAGGAATCATGCTCTCAGCGATCATCTCTGATACATTGTTGTTTAAATCACCAACATGTACCGACGAAGACGTAACAGCAGCCAAAGAACTAGCCGTTATAGCAGATGTAGAACTGGAAGTCTATGGATTAGATATGTTAAAAGCTGGTACGAATCTTGGAACGAAATCAGCAGCAGAATTGCTGGACCTAGATGCCAAAAGCTTCCCAATGGGTGCTAAAAACATCCGTATCGGACAAGTCAACACGGTTGATCTAAAAGAAGTCTTTGACCGTCAAGCAGAGTTGGAAGCGGCTATGAAGGATTCAATGGCAGCAAATGGCTATGATCTGTTCTTGCTGGTTGCCACTGATATCTTAGATAGTAATTCTGAGCTACTAGTCGTTGGCGAACCAACTGCCCCAGTAGAAGCAGCCTTTAAAACGACATTAACCAACAATCGTGCGTTTTTACCTGGTGTCGTTTCTCGCAAAAAACAAATCGTACCTCAATTAACAGAGGTTTTTGAAGGATAATTAAGCTAACTGTCTGAATGCTGGTGAGATCTGTTTTGGTAGATCAAGCCAGCATTTTTCATGATTGTTTGGATAAGGAGTACACGCAGTGAAATTTTTTTATAGTCCCCACTTTCGCTCATTGCAACCGATACTGGAATCTTCGAAATTCCATGAGTTGGTAGAGGAGCTATTAAATAGCCAAGAGCCGCCGACACTACGAGCATTAAAAGCGAAGTTTACAGATGGTTCATTTGATAAAATTCTTGACCGCTTGATCGCAGAAAAGTTGATCATCCGTCAAGAACGACGCTATTATTTAGGCTTCCCCATCTATAATGAACATGATCAACAGCAGATACAAGTAAGTGATGATTTCTATCAAGCAGCGCGCAATTGGTCAACACAAGAAATCGCTGGTTTTATCAAAAGCTTTGCTGCGTCAAGTGTTGAAAATAAATACTTTTACGGTTGTCAGCAAGGAGTTGAACAAGGAGCGGTCTATGCATTGAGTCATGAACAATTTCAGTTGATTTCTTACTCAGAAACACAGTGGCCACCAACACTGCCTGCTTTTTTTGAAGCGAATGAACAGTTGCCCACCCTTGCGATCTATGATGAATTAATGGATTTGATCGGTGATGTCGATCCAGTCTATTACTTAGACCAAGTGAGTGTGATCCTTGAACGCATTCGTAAAAATAAAAAAGTCCGTCCGAGTATTTTTCTGGAATCACTTCAACGGGTCGAGATCATAAGCCCTGAGCTACATTTGTTGCTGGAAGAAATAAATTGTGATAATCTAAAAAACGAGCGTTATCCGTCTTCTGAAAAGGATCTGTTCGTCCAACGCCTTGTGATCGCTCACTTGGCAAACAAATCAGGTTCATACAATACACTTTATTTCAATAATAATTAAAATTTCTAATAATTATGTTATTTGTTTTAAATTTTCTGACTATTAAAAAGTTGCTAGATTCGATTCTAGCAGCTTTTTTTCTTATTTTTTCAAATGATAATTTGATGAATAAAAATTAAAAAACAACAATCGTTTTGTTTGGAGTTTTGATTTCTTGATGATATGATGATTCTAGAACTTTGAAAGGGGATATAAAAATGGAAGGATATAAAACGGTTGATTTTGAACAGTTGGAACAAAACAAAACGAAAGCAGAAATGATCACGTTCGTATCAATGTCAGAAATAGAAGCTGCTCGGCAAGCAATTACAAAAGCGGGGATCGATGAAACGCGTTTTTCTGATGGTGATCTCATTCTTGCTTTAAAACAAAAGGAACGGTTTGGGGCAAATACGATCGTTTCCGTGATCATTGATTGGCTCATCAATCAAAACTATCTGGTGAATCCAGCTCATGCCATGCGTTACTTAGCAAAGAAAATGGCAAATGGGCCAGTTACAAGTTACAAATTATTAAGTGAAGGTGAGTTTGATTGTGACGGGAACTATTACTTGATTGCTCGCACAAACACCACCTCATCGGCAAATAAAGTCTATAAAGTTTACACGGATGGACAAGTAAAAGAGCTTTGGCAGGCAAAATAAGTACAGATGATTTCGGCTCTAGTGAATAAGGAAAACGGCTGTGTAAGCAGTAGTTAGCGGAAAAAGGATTTTCTTAGATTGAAGGTTGTGAAAGACGCGTGAAACTAAACATTCGAATCGGCTTAGCTGGCAGTCATCTTCTGATTGGTGCATTCAGCTTGCTCGGCGCTCTGCTGACGCTTTATAAAGTACCGACAAGTTTTGGTGCGATCCAAGCCTTGTTAGGTGAAATTTATTATACCGATACGGTATTTGACCGATTTACTCAGCTTTTCTTGTTGGGGATCATCAGTCTTTATACCGTGGTGACCAGTTTTTATGGGTTTCGATTTTGGTGTTTTTGCTCCGCCTCTTCTGCATTTGGGACACTGTTGGCATATTTTGAATTAACTGAATCACTTCCAGTGATGGTAGTTTTCATTCTTGTTTTAGCAAGTTTGTTTCAGTTATGGGTAGTCACATACTTCATTTTCCAAAAGCTAAAAAGTAGAGCTGAAACAGGTTGAACTGATACGTTCAAGCTGTTTTTTTCTGTCAAAGATTATTTGTTGGTAACTAGGGTTATTGCGTTACTAGCGAAGTGTTTTATGCTATGCTAGATAGAGAGATGTAGTTGATTTTGAAACGATTAATAAAAGATTAATAAAAGGTGAAAAAGCGTAACAAGGTCGTTGGCATTTCAATCAGCGATAAAAATGAATTTGAGGAGGACTGATGAGAGAGTGGTTACCAAACAACAGGTACTGACTGCGGAAAAAGACTTTCTGAGTGGTGAAAATTTTTATGTACAGCATTTCTTAGGCGCCCATCAAGTAGATGATGGCTACGTGTTTCGCGTTTGGGCACCAAATGCTCAGCAAGTTTGGCTTGTTGGCGACTTCAACCAATGGACGGATAGCTTGCCGATGAACAAAAGGGCAGAATCCGGTGTTTGGGAAATTGAGACCAACCAAGTAAAAGAAGGACAGCTTTACAAATACAAAGTAAAACAAGCAAATGGACGAGAAGTATTGAAGATCGATCCTTTTGCTGTCCATTTCGAAGCTCGACCAGGAACTGCTGCCGTATTGCACTCGATCCCACAAAAAAAATGGCGGGATGGGTTATGGCAAGGACGGAAAAAAAGACAAAAAACATTTAATCGACCTCTTAATATTTATGAAGTTCATGCCAGCTCCTGGAAGCACCACGAAGATGGCACCCCTTATCGCTTCTCCGAATTAAAAGATGAACTTATTCCTTACGTGAAAAAAATGGGCTACACCCATATCGAATTTATGCCTTTGATGGAACATCCTTTAGGAACCTCATGGGGCTATCAATTGACTGGTTACTTTGCACTTAGCTCCTATTATGGGACACCAGAAGAATTTCAAGACTTTGTAGAGGCTTGTCATTTGGAAAATATAGGTGTCTTCGTTGATTGGGTGCCAGGACATTTTTGTGTCAATGATGACAGTCTTGCCTATTATGATGGCACGCCGACATTTGAATACATGGATGAAAACCGTGCGAAAAATGTTCGCTGGGGTGCGATCAACTTTGATCTAGGCAAACCGCAAGTCCAAAGCTTTCTGATCTCAAGTGCATTGTTCTGGATCGAATTTTACCATATTGATGGTATTCGGGTAGATGCCGTTTCCAACATGATCTATCGCGATTATGATGAAGGCCCATGGGAACCGAATCACGAAGGGGGCAATCGGAATTTTGAAGGGTACTATTTCTTACAAAAGCTCAATTCAGTCATCAAGTTAGCCCATCCTGCAGTTGTCATGATTGCAGAGGAAAGTACTTCCGAGACCAAAATAACAGGAATGGTCGAAGGAGGCGCTCTCGGGTTTGACTACAAATGGAATATGGGCTGGATGAATGATGTCCTGCGTTTTTACGAAATGGACCCGATTTTTCGTAAAGATCATCTAAGTCTTTTATCTTTTTCTTTCATGTATCGGATGCAAGAAAATTATATCTTGCCACTCTCCCATGACGAAGTGGTTCATGGCAAAAAAAGTTTGATGCACAAAATGTGGGGAGACCGCTACAAACAGTTTTCACAACTACGCAATCTCTATACGTACATGATGATGCATCCAGGGAAAAAACTGTTATTCATGGGTAGTGAATGGGGACAGTTTTTAGAATGGAAATATGATCATGGGCTTGAATGGGTCGATTTAAACGACGCATTCAATGCAAAAATGCAGTTCTTCACCCAGACCTTGAATGAATTATACAAAGAAGAACGAGCCCTTTGGGAATTGGATGATCAAGAAGATTCATTGATGGTGATCGATGCAGACAACTTAGATGAAACGACATTGACTTTCTTACGACAAGGAAAAACGAAAAAAGATTTCTTGATCGTGGTTGTCAATCTGACACCAGTGGAGCGTCACGATTTTGCGATCGGCGTGCCATACGAAGGAACGTATCGCGAGATTTTAAACACGGAACGGGATGTATTTGGCGGAACTTGGGTGGCGAATAACCCAGACTGCCAGACCAGTAATACCCCTTTTAAGCAATACGACTATCAAATCAAAACAATTTTGCCTGCACTTGGGGCTTTAATCATCAAACCAGAAAAAATCAAAATGACTCGAAAAAAAGCAGTAAAGAAAGCACAAAAAAAAGAGTAGAGGGGGAACGGTGAGTAGATCACCAAACAAAATGAAAACAGAGATGTTAGCAATGATCCTCGCAGGGGGACAAGGGACTCGATTAGGGAAATTAACAAAGAATATTGCTAAACCAGCGGTTCCATTTGGCGGCAGATATCGGATCACCGATTTCACGTTGAGTAATTGTGTCAATTCAGGAATCAAAAATGTGGGTGTTGTCACTCAGTACCAGCCATTAGCACTAAACAACCATATCGGAAATGGTGCGAGCTGGGGATTGGATGGAATCAGTACCGGTGTGACGATCTTACAGCCATATTCAAATTCAGAAGGCGAAAAATGGTTTGAAGGAACCGCCCATGCGATCTATCAAAACATCGCTTATATCGATGAGATGGACCCGCAATATGTCTTGATTTTATCAGGGGACCATATCTACAAAATGGATTATGAAGAAATGCTGGAAAAACACAAAGAAAATGATGCTTCATTGACGGTTGCAGTTCTCGAAGTACCGATGAAAGATGCCTCGCGTTTCGGAATCATGAACACCGATAAAAATGACCGTATCATTGAATTTGATGAAAAACCAGCCGAACCAAAGAGCAATCTCGCTTCAATGGGGATCTATATATTTGATTGGAGTCGTTTGCGCAGTATGCTGTTGAGTAACTATACAAAAGACGGCGAAATGGTCGATTTTGGGAAACATGTCATTCCTTCTTATCTCGAAAGCGGCGACAACGTTTTTGCCTATCACTTCTCTGGCTATTGGAAAGACGTAGGAACGATCGATTCATTGTGGGAAGCCAATATGGAATTTATTGATCCAGCAATGGAGTTGAATATTCGGGACAAAAGTTGGCAAGTATTTTCTAAAAACCCAATCGCACCACCACATTTTGTGACTGAGACTGGGGCTGCGAGAAACTCTCTCGTGATGGATGGCTGTTATGTTGCAGGGGAAATCGAGCACAGTATTTTATCAGAAAATGTGCAGGTGAAAGAAGGATCGACGATCAAGGACAGCGTGATCATGCCTGGAGCGGTGATCGGTAGAAATGTTAAATTAAACCGAGTGATCGTTGGGGAAAATGCAGTGATTGGTGACGATGCAGAGATCGATGGAACAGACGAAATTGCCGTAGTCGGCTATTCTGAAATTTTAGGGGTGACGATTGATGAGAACTAATAAAATGTGTGCGATTTTAGGGAATCTGCAACGATACCAAGACTTGATGCCATTAACAGAAAACCGTCCGCTGTCGACCTTATTGTTTGACTGCAAATACCGCTTGTTAGATTTTAATCTTTCAAGTATCGAAAATGCCAATATCAAACAAGTCTATATGATTTTCAATGAAGGAGAAACGCAGTCGGTCTTCGATCATATCGGTGGCGGAAAAGAGTGGAACTTGGACGGCGTACAAAACCGTTTCTTTATTCACCTGTTCCAAGACTCATTGAAAAAGCAAGCAGAAGGACAAGAGTATTATTATAATGTCATCGACTATTTGGAAAAATCCAAATCGGATCATACCGTATTTATGGGCAGCAAAGTCTTATGCAACATTGATTTGCGTGCCTTGTTGAAAATCCATCAGCTACAAGGCAATGAAATGACCGTCGTGTACAAACGCATCAGCAGTGACAATGTTTGCGAAAGTGATCTGTTGTTCAATGTAGACAGTGAAGGTCACTTAGAAGAAGCGATCCAAGCGAAAAAAGGTGAGGTCAGTGACCTTGTCAACTTATGTACGGATATTTTTATCATTCAAACAGATCGTCTGATCGCTGCGCTAAAAGAGGGGCAAAAAGTTGGCGCAACGGCAGACCTCGGTCAATTTTTACGAGAAATGATCGCTGTTGAAAATACAGGTCTATATGAGTACACTGGTTACTTAAGTAACATTTATGACATCTCTTCTTACTATCAAACAAATATGGATATGCTCGATGTGCATAAATTTACGTCGTTGCTTTACTCGAATCAAAAGATCTATACCAAACTGAAAAACGAAGTGCCAACGTATTATTCAGAAACATCTGACGTGAAAAATAGCCACTTTGCTTCTGGCTGCATCGTGGAAGGAACGGTCGAACAGTCACTCGTTGCCCGCCGCACGAAGATCCATCCTGAAGCAAAAGTCAAAGGAGCGATCATCTTCGGAAATAATGAGATCAAAGCAGGCGCCGAAGTCTCTTATGCGATCCTAGATAAAAATGTGACCATCGCAGAAGGTGTCAAAGTGCAAGGAACCAAAGAAACGCCAATCGTCATTAAGAAAAATTCTCATGTCACGCAAGACGTTATTGGAGGGGCAAGCGCATGAAGGTTCTGTTTACAGCAGCGGAATGCGCCCCATTTTTTAAAACAGGCGGATTAGGGGATGTTGCAGGGGCATTACCAAAAGAATTGGTCAAAAAAGGCGTCGAGACGATTGTTGTCTTACCTTATTTCACGAAAATGCCTGCTGAATACCAGGAGCAAATGGAAGATTGTTTTTCCTTTGAAGTGGCGGTCGGCTGGCGCAAGCAATATTGTGGGATCAAAAAATTAGTTCTAGGCTCTGTGACCTATTATTTCATAGACAATCTCTACTATTTTGGCCGCGAACGGCTCTATGATTTTTATGATGATGGGGAACGCTTTGCTTTCTTCCAATTAGCCGTGATCGAAATGATGGAACGCATTGAATTTATTCCAGACATCGTTCATGTCAATGATTACCATACGGCGATGATTCCCTTCTTGATCAAAGAAAAATATCATTGGATTCAAGCGTATCAAAACATACGCACCGTTTTGACGATCCATAACATTGGGTTTCAAGGGTGGTATAGTCGCGATATTTTACCAGATCTTTTTGGTATGGGGACTGAGAGATACGATGATGGCACACTACGTTTAAACGATTGCTTGAACTTTATGAAAGCAGGAATCTTGTATGCGGACCGCATCACGACGGTCAGTCCTTCCTATAGTGAAGAAATCAAAACCTCTGAGTTCGGCTGTGGGCTTGAAGTGATTTTACGTATGGAAAGCGGCAAACTCAGCGGCATTTTAAACGGAATTGATTACGAAATGAACGATCCAGAAACCGATCCTCATTTGGACTATCCTTTCAGTGTCGAAGATTTATCAGGAAAAGCTAAAAACAAGCGAGCGCTACAAGAACAATTTGGTTTGCCTACCCGTAAAGATGTCCCATTGATTTCTGTTGTTAGCCGTTTGACCACTCAAAAAGGGTTCCATTTGGTCCTTGAAGAAATGGAAAATCTCTTGCAATTTGATGTTCAGTTCATCTTACTAGGGACTGGCGAGCATGACTTTGAAGAAGGCTTTCGCTACTTTGCGCAGAAATATCCTGATAAATGTGCTGCCGCGATTTCCTTTGATATTGCATTGGCGCAAAAGTTATACGCAGCAGCGGATCTTTTCTTGATGCCTTCCGCCTTCGAACCATGCGGACTGTCACAGATGATCGCGATGCGTTATGGCACATTACCGGTCGTTCACGAAATCGGTGGCTTGAAAGATACGGTAGATTCCTATAATCCGATCACGAAACAAGGTACCGGCTTTGGCTTTCAAGAGTTTTCACCATTCTACTTGATGAATGCCTTGAAGCAAGGGATCGAATTGTATCAATCTGATCAGGCAACGTGGAACGTATTGGTCAAGCAAGCAATGGAAAAAGATTTCAGCTGGAATCAAAGTTCCGATCTTTATATCCAGTTGTATAATACTATCAAAGTTTGATTGTTTTAAGACAGAAGAATCCTTGTCTGCAACAGAACTGCTAGTTGTAAGACTAGCAATTTTGACGGCAAGGATTCTTCTTTTTTATAAATTGAATGCAAAAAGGAGTGTAACCCTATGACAAAAGAACGATTGCGTGAACTGCTAGAAATCAGTGTTCATGAACTCTTTGCGATTGAAGTGGATGAAGCTTCACCGCAAGAATTGTTTCAAGCACTAGCCAATGTGGTGAAGCAAATGTATTCAGAAGACTGGCGTCAAACTAGAAAAAATCTCTTGCTGGAGGATCAAAAACAAGCGTACTATTTTTCAATCGAATTTTTGCCTGGCAAAATGCTAAAAAGCAATTTGTTGAATATGCAGCTGCTGGAGCAAGCGGAAGCCGTTTTTGAAGAGTTAGGCGTTTCCCTTGATGAGGTTGCTGATACAGAAAAAGACATGGCTTTAGGTAACGGGGGCCTCGGTCGTTTGGCCTCTTGTTTTATGGATTCGCTGGCTTCATTAAGCTTGCCCGGAAACGGGAACGGGATTCGCTATCGCTATGGATTATTTAAACAAAAATTTATTGACGGCCATCAAGTAGAATTACCAGATGATTGGTTACGCTCTGGGAATGTCTGGGAAGTCCGCAAAGAAAGCAAAGCGGTGCCTATTCGATTTGGTGGGCAGGTCTATCTTGTTACGGGAGAGGACGGAAAACTAGCACCAGTCTATGAAGGTGGCTTTACCTGGCGGGCAGTTCCGTATGACACCGCGATGGTTGGCTATCAGAACCAACACATCAACACACTGCGTTTGTGGAGTGTCGAAGTGCCTGCTGAAGATGAGGCACATTATGCGACATTGGAATCACGGCAAGCCTTAGAAAATTTGACTGCTGTTTTATATCCAGATGACTCAAACGAGATCGGCAAACGCACACGATTGATGCAAGAATACTTTTTTGTTTCTGCAGGCATTCAAAGTATCATTCGCTATTATAAAAAATCGAATCTGCCTTTAGCGATGCTCAGTGAACGAGTAGCAATCCATATCAACGACACGCACCCAGCGCTTTGTGTCCCAGAACTGATGCGTATTTTAGTTGATGAAGAAGGCCTTGCTTGGGAACAAGCGTGGGCGATCACCGTGAAAGTCATTAGTTATACGAACCATACGATCATGGCGGAAGCCTTAGAAAAATGGCCAGTTCACATGATTGAAGAAGTGTTGCCGAGAATGGATCAGATCATCAAAGAAATTGATCGGCGCTTTGTCGAAGGAATGCAAGGGGTCCATCCGCAAGCCTTACTGGATCGGACGCGAATCATTATTGATGATCAAGTCCATATGGCACATCTAGCCATCATCGGCAGCCATAGTGTCAATGGGGTAGCCAAGCTCCATTCTGATTTACTAAAATCAGTGGTACTCCATGACTTCTATCTCATTTATCCTGCCCGTTTCAACAATAAGACCAACGGCATCGCACAACGGCGTTGGCTTCAGCTAGCCAATCAACCATTAGCCAAAGTGCTGGATCAGTCGATCGGTACGAGTTGGCGCAATGACCCCTTGGATCTGCAGCTGCTCAAAAATTATTATGATGACGAAAACGTTCTGCAACAAATTGCCGACGCAAAAATGAGTAACAAGCGTGCACTGGCAAAGTACATTCAAAAAGCAACGGGCATTACAGTAGATCCAACGGCAATTTTTGATGTGCAGATCAAACGCCTGCATGCGTACAAACGACAACTGCTGAATCTAATGCATATTTTGAAGCTCTACTTTGAGGTCAAAGACGTTCCGACTGCAGCGTTTCATCCAAGAGTCTTTATTTTTGGTGCCAAAGCAGCACCAAGCTATCACTACGCAAAATCGATCATTAAAGTCATCAATGAAGTGGCGAATCTGATCAATCATGATGAAACCATCAATGATAAAATCAAGGTTGTATTTTTAGAAAATTACAACGTTTCATTAGCAGAAAAAATCATTCCAGCAGCGGATGTCAGTGAACAAATCTCATTGGCCTCTAAAGAAGCATCAGGGACAAGCAATATGAAGTTGATGCTAAATGGGGCAGTAACGATCGCGACTTTAGATGGTGCCAATATTGAGATTCGAGATGCGATCGGTGATGAAAACATTGCGATCTTTGGGTTGACGGAAGAAGAAGTGTATCAGTATTACGCCCAGCATAATTATTCTGCTTACACCTACTATGAGTCAGATCCAGTCTTGCAACGGGTGGTCAATGCCTTTATTGATGGGACGATCCCGAATATTCAAGTTGAAGGTCGGGAAATCTTTGATTCCCTTTTGAAATACAATGATGAATACTTTTTATTAAAGGATTTTCATGCCTATTGTGACGCGCAGCATCGGGTAGATAGTGCCTATCAGGATACGCAACGTTGGCGTAAAGTCAGCCTAATGAATATTGCGAATGCAGGCAAATTTTCGGCAGATGAAACGGTGCGAAATTATGCTGCAGATATTTGGCAGATCGATCCATTATTTGCCCATGTCAAAGAACCGAATGCAGCAAGCTTGACTGAGACGGTGCCTCCAGCCGAATTTAGCTGAAGTGTCCTCATCTGAAATGGTGTAGTCTTTCGTGAAATTCTCCTTAATTTATGGTATGATGAAAAAAATGCATGTAAGAGGATGAGTACAGTGGCAAATTATTTAGATGTGAAACGAAAACACTTCCGTTTTCCTGCTTATGATGATACAGATGGTGTGAAGCTGCAATCCGAGCATCGCCCCGCATTCAGTAAAGCAGATGATTGGATTTTAACCGAAATCAAAGATCCCGTGAGTCATTCTCACAAGGAAGAAAATCAATCTTTGCAGCGCAAAGTGCAGTCCAGCCAACGCGATCGAGGGCACAATGTCCGTCAAAAAGAAGAGCTTGCCAATCACCGTGCCAACTTGCCTCAGTACGGAAAACGTCCAGTGAAAGAGCAGATGCCAACAGGAAAAACCAATTTTTTTGGCAAAGAGGCGAACCATTCTTCTTATCAAGTGACCAGTAAGAAGGAAAAAGCTGAGGTTCCTGTTTCTTCGAAAAAAGAATATTCGGGGCGCTCTTACTTTGTGCCTAAATATATTCCTGCATCGATTATTCCCGATGAGCAAAAACCTGAAATTACGCCGAACGATTTGATGGATGCAATGGCAAAAAAACAAGAAAGTTATTTGTTGTTTGATACTGAACCAGCAGCTTATCAAGTCAAAGAAGAAAATGATCCAACCGTCAAAAAATTCAATCGCCACCCCTCTGTTGGGATGACACGCAGCGAGTTTCGAGCCAGTAATAAAAAAAATGGTGAGAAAAAGCGGTCCGTTTTAGATCGATCATTAAAAGGAATGATTGAAGACGATCAACAAGAAGAATCTTCAAATGGCTATTTTCGATCTAAATAGCAGTGACAGTTACTCTTAATAGAAGTGGTCCGTTGATCCTAACGATGAATGATTTCAGCTAGATGGCTAACATCTAGCTGTTTTTTTTGTGTGCTTGAGAAAACAGATTCACAAGTTGGTTCATTTGAAGTATGAATTTCACCGAGTGAGGAATATTCTGATTTTACTAAGCCATAGCGTGGACTATAAAATAAAGTGAAACGATCAAAACCAACGTTATTTATAATGTTTGTTATTTTAATTGGCGATTACTTTTGTCATTTAAAATCGATAGCAAGTCAAACGGTGGGAGATCAGTGGTTTTCTAATCAGCCGTAATTGAAAAAGGGAAGCAAGCGTCCTGATGGCTAAAGCTGCTCTTTGGAAAGGACTGATCCATGATCGATTTCAAGGGAAAGATACGCTGAAAGGTGGGCATCAACAAATGAACAAGAAAAAGAGAAAGGTTTATTTCACCATCATTATTGGTTTACTTGGAGGACTCTACTTTTTCTCAACCATGAGTGTATTTTCTTCAAACGTTTTTTTTGCTGCGCAACTGGAGGAAGAAACGGTTGCGAGTGAACCCTTCGAACCGATACGAGAGCAAGAGACTGAAGAAAGAGTTGCCATTTATTTTGATGAATTAACGAAAGCCGGGACTGTAGGAGAACTGCTGCTGGTTGCGTTTCGTACGGACCGTCCCATTAGTGAAATTGCGATCCGATTGCCGCAATCTGCGGTTATTGCTGAAAAGGAGTTGCCAAAGGGAGTCAAGATGACGCCACTCACTGAAGAGAACGGTTGGAAACTAATGACCGATACTCCTAGAAGTGATTTTTTGGTTCCATTGATAGTTGATACAGCAGGGTCGTTTCCATTTGAAGCAGCAGATTCAATGATAATGCTTGAAATAAAGGAAGCATCGGAGACAAACCCTACGGATACACAAGAGGATGAGCAAACTGATTCGAGTGACTCCACCGATCAATTGGATCAAGAGGATCAAGTACCAGAAGAGAAGGAAAAAGAAAGCCAGCTTCCTGAGTCATCAACGTCTGATCCTGGCAATCTTTATCTTTTAGGCGACAACGTAAAAAAAAGAGGGGTTGCCAACTGGGTCGAATTTATGGCTGCAATGGTCGATCGGACGGTCAATTATATTTATTTGACGGCCAGTTTTCAAACGAACGATAATCCTCGTTTAGGCATTACGGGAATTGACGGCTGGAGCAGCAGCGTCAATCCTAATGGCGGATTAGCCTATGTTTATATCAATGCCTCGAGAGTTTCAAGAACGTTAATCATCGATGGTCTCGACAAATATCAGATGGATCTTAGAGCCGTAGCGATCTGTTTCCGCGATTCCAGTGTCAATCCTGATTCGCCATGGGACATTACCTTGCAAAATCTGGAGCTCTATCACGGAAATTATTGGGGGGCAATTGAGTACAATGATTTGAACATGACAAATCAGCAGCGTTCAATCATTCGATACCATAATCTCAACCATACGGGCAATCAGTTGTTTTACGGTTTGCACTCTCGAGCCAGCTTTTCTGGACATTCGGTTTCGCACCAAACGCCTAGATATACCTCAGACTTCAATGCTTCTTGGACGATTCACTCGAACACCCAAGCCAATTTTGAAATCAACCAAATAGAGCTTCGTGAGGGAGCAAACGTCGAAATGTCGACGATCAGCTCAGGAAATCTTGATTTTTTTAATACGAATGCGCGTCTCATACTAGGTGATAATGCTCGACTATCATTAAATGCCAACGGTTCGGCAGGTGAAGCAGGCGGTGCCAATATTCGCTTTGTCGCTGGCAATGGACGCATTGAGTTAGGAAAAGGCGCGGAATTGGCACTAAATACACAAAACAACAGCCCAGCAGTCATCACATCAGGCACGCCCCATGATATTCGCTTAATGGAAAAAAGTCGCTTGTCGGTTGCTGCTGCAAACCGAACGTTGTACAGTCATATTTTCTGGTTAAGTGCCAATACGCATGTCACCTTAGAAGACAGCAGCACCTTAGAGGTTGAAGCAACAAATCAAAATACAACCGCAAATATCTTCCACTTCTCTGGCACGACTGGCAATCTCAACGTAGGCAAAGACGCTACCTTAGATATTCGTTCGGACAGCCCACAAGCTGTCCAACGCCTACTTTTCTTTACCGGTGCCAACAATCCCGCAAGATTGACGATCGATGACGCCAAGCGTGTCAATTTGCAAAGAACCCGCCCGATAACGACCACCACAAATGGTCTAATTGAAGGGGGAGGAATCACTACTAAGAATCAGGCGATTCGCCAGTGGCGGCATGGAAATACAGGAGAGACAGTTGATTTTCAGTGGCAACCGATTCTGTCCATGACTGCGGCGATTTCAGGAACCAATACCAATGTGACCAATGTGTCTTCGCTGAATGAGGAAACAAGTCGCGGGTTTGCTTCGCAGTTTGCTTCTCGTTCGCAACGGCTATTGTTTGAGAAAATACCAGACGTCACGGTGACCATCGATCCTTTGACAGAAGATAGAACCTTACCTAATGCTTCTACGATTTCGGGAACCGCCAATCCTGGTAGCTACCTTCGATTCCAAAGAGAGGGGCTGATGCCAGAACCGACGCTTGAAACGACAGTCGATAGTGCCGGCAATAGCGGGTATTTTCACACCCAAGCGGATGAAAACGGGCAGTATTTACTTGATCTATCTGATTTAGAACCTTTCCAGTATTTTACACAAGGTGAAGTGGTCACCGCGCAGGCATTTCTTGATGGTAAATGGGCAGAAGCATCAACCACTGTGGAACCCATTGGTGACGTAGACCCAAAAGATCCCTTGGATCCTGATCAACCGATTGTACCCGAAAATCCGCCCTTGATACCAGAAAATCGCGGGTTTGTCAGTATAGACTTTGTTTCACAATTCGATTTTGGTACAGTACCGATTCGCTCGTCGACAAGCCGCTATCCGGCACGTCCGCAACGAATTTCTTTAGTGGATGATCATGAATCAACCGAACGACCAAACTATATTCAGGTCTCCGATCGTCGATTTCTTCAAACGGGCTGGACCTTGAGTGCCCGATTATCAGAGGAAGGGTTCGTTAGTACGGATGCGTTTAAGCACCACTTAAAAGGAGCGAGTGTGCATTTGAATAATATTGAAATGGTTACCTCTAGAGAAAATCACTCTGAAGCACCAGACTACTTTGAAGCAATTGAGCTGGGACCGCAAAATCAAGTGATTGCACGTGCCAATGAAAAGCAAGGGGCGGGAACTTGGATTCAACGCTATGGAAACGAGCATACCATGCAAAAAAGTGTCGAACTGGAAATCCCTATTGGCGCGAGGCCGCAAGCGACAAGTTATCAAGGAACCATCCATTGGGAGTTGAGTTTCGTACCTGGCGCTGACGAATAACCCCTTTGAAAAACAAGTAAGCATGTTCTGCAATCGTGAATATGATCGAACACTGTAAAAGTTGATCAGACAAAAAGAAGTCCATTTGCCATTGGACTTCTTTTTTGTCTGAAACAAACGAGTAGTGGTTGACACTACTTTTCCCACTTTGGCGGATACGCTTTTCAATCAATAGAAGTGAGTGAAACCACAGGTAGTGTATCGATGAGCAAAATCATAACATGGTAGTCCTCAACAAAATCACCTGAGCACTGTGTCTTCTCCAGCATAAATTTTATTTAGCTATTTTAGTAATTAAATCCTGCTCAAATATTTTAATTTTCGCTTGCCTTTTGATATGCTAAGAATAAGGGGGAATCAAAGATGGAAGTTGATCTACAAATGCTGGCGATGATTTTCTTTATCAATCTCGCCTATGTTACATTGAACACACTGCGATTTTTATTGACAATGAAAGGGTATCGCGTGATTGCCCCATTAGTGAGTATGATCGAAATCACGATCTATATTTTAGGCTTATCTATGGTATTGGATCGTTTGGATAACCCGCTGAATCTCTTATTTTATGCACTAGGCTATGCTGCAGGAGTCAGCATCGGGATCAAAATCGAAGATAAGCTGGCTCTGGGCTATACAATGGTCACAGTGATCCTACCTAGTAATACGGATGAAGAAAAGAGTTTGCCGAAGATTTTGCGACAAGAGGGCTATGGTGTGACACAAAGCTTTGGTGAAGGTTTGGAAGGCCCGCGACTGATTTTAGAGATTCTTTCCCAAAGAAAAAGTGAGAAAAAGCTCTATCAAACGATCAAAGCGGTGGAAGAGCGAGCGTTTATCATCAGCTATGAACCCAAGTATATCTCGGGCGGTTTTTGGACCAAAAAAATCACCCGTAGAGAGGCGAAGTTGAAAAAGCAAGCACCTGTTGATTGAGGAACTAGAGGCGGCTTGATCCATTCGTGAAGAATAGCTGCATCAGAAGCAGGGAGTTTATTGATGAGAGGAAGCGTTAGGTGTGGAAAAGAAAGCAAATGGTATGATGGCGGTCATCGCTGCATTGATCTCAAATATTTTGGTGGCGATCAGTAAGTTTGTCGGTTATGCCTTGAGCGGTAGTGCGGCCATGCTGAATGAAAGCATTCATAGTGTCGTGGATTGCAGCAATCAGATCTTTTTATTGATCGGTGATAAACGGGCAACAAAGGGACAAAGTGAGCTGCATCAGTTTGGTGAAGGTCGGGCGAAATATTTTTTCAGCACGATCGTTGCGATGATGCTCTTCTTTGGTGGGGGCGCACTAGGCGTGATGGAAGCAGTGGAAAAGCTGCTGCATCCCGCCCATGAAGTCGGCAATACTTGGTTAGTGATCGCTATCTTGATTTTCGGGATGGTCGTTGAAGGAAGTTCGTTGTGGATCGCGATCAAGGAGATCCGCGAGCTAAACGTCGAACGTCAACCAATCTATCGTTTTTTGAAGGAAAGTCGGCATAGTGAGATCTTGATCATTTTCACAGAAGACTTTTGTGCGGTGATCGGTCTAATGATCGCACTGATCGGAACGGTTTTAACAATGATTACCGGGAACGCATTTTTTGATGCCTTCAGCGGCTTATTGATTGGTCTTTTATTGATGGTTGCAGCGATCTTCTTAGCCCGCGAGTTTTATAGTCTACTGATTGGGGAAAGTGTTACCAAACGTGATTTAGCGGTGATCAAGCAAGCGTTTGAACGTCCCGATGTTGATCGCTTGATCGATGTTAAAACAGTCCATTTAGGGCCAGCAGAAATTTTGATTGCAGCGAAAGTCGATATTGCCGCAAAACAAGAAGAGGTCGGCTATGAAATCATTAATGAGATCGAAGCCGAGATTCGACATCAAATGGCAGATAAAAAAGTCTATATTTATATTGAAACGGATGAGTACGATCCTCACTACATGGAGAAGCGGCGCAAACTTGTGCGACCTTCCCACTGATTTAGCTAGAATAAAGCTGTTTTTTTTGATACAATAGACAAGGATTATCACATAGTGAAGGAGATTTCAAAATTATGATCAATGCAAGTGACTTAAGAGCTGGAATGACGTTTGTTCAAGACGGCAAACTTATCAAAGTATTAGATGCCAGCCACCACAAACCAGGTAAAGGAAATACGGTTATGCGTATGAAATTACGTGACGTTCGGACTGGTTCTACTTACGATACAACCTTCCGCCCAGAAGAAAAATTTGAAAAAGCGCATATCGATACGAAAGCTGTACAATACCTATATACAATGGACGATACCGCATTCTTTATGGATCTGGAAACCTATGAACAATATGAAATTCCAGTTGAAGTGGTTGAAGAAGAAATGAAGTTCATCCTAGAAAACATGGAAGTAAAAATCCAATTCTTCGGCAGCGAAGTGATCGGCGTGCAATTACCTTCAAGCGTAATCTTGAAAGTTGTTGAAACACAGCCATCGATCAAAGGGGCAACCGTGACTGGTTCTGGTAAGCCAGCAACGATGGAAACTGGCTTAGTTGTCAATGTTCCTGACTTTGTTGAAGAAGGCGAAATGCTAGAAATCAATACAGCTGAAGGTACCTATTTAAAACGTGCAAAATAGCAAAAAACCGCGACTTGTTCGCGGTTTTTTCTTTGCTCTTGTTGTGTTCAGAAGTGGTTCATTGTCCCTTTGCCGATCTTTTTTGTAAAGGATAGATACTATAAGGTTTACTGATAAAGTAGGCGACGGAGCAGACGATCACAAAGAAGGGTAGATTTTGAAAGCCAAAGACTTCTCCACCAATAAAGATCGGTGCAAGTAAGGTGCTAGTGGCGCTGCCAAAAACACTGGCATAGCCTAGTGCTGCTACCAGTTCGATAGGCAGTCCGAACAGTGGCGCCAACACGACCCCCAAAGAAGAGCCAATCGCAAACAAAGGGGTGACTTCTCCACCCAAAAAACCAATGCTGATGGTCAATACGGTCAACACCAACTTAAGCAGCCAATCATAAGAATAGATCGGTTGCTTCGTGAAACTCGCGCTGATCAAATTTGTTCCTAAGCCTGAATAACGCCCTTGATACAACAGAACAAAAAGCAAGACTAACGCCAATGCGCCAATCCCAATACGCCACAGTGGATTCGGGAAGCGCCGCTTCATGATGCGTTTCATCGTTTCTAAACAGCCCGCAAAGCTGCCGCCAACCATACCAAAAATCAACCCAATCACAAGTAATTTCAGAAAAACAGGTATCGTCAAATCGACGGATTGAGGCAACATAAGACTAAATTTTTCTAAACCTAACCATTGAGAAGTCGTACTAGCAGTGAAAGCAGCCAGCAAAGCAGGTAAGAGGGCATGATGACTGAATTTACCGATGACAAGCACTTCCAATGCAAAGAACGTCGCAGCGATGGGGGTTTCAAATAAACCAGCAAATCCCGCAGCCATCCCAATCATGATCAGGGTGCTGGCGTACTTTTCTAGTCGCAGCCAATTTCCTAAACGATTGGCGATGGTGGCACCTAACTGAACCGCAACTCCTTCTCTGCCTGCGCTTCCTCCAAATAAATGCGTCAGCCAGGTTCCCACCATTACAAAAGGAATCAAACGCAGCGGAATATCTTTTTCTTCTTCCTGCCCGACTAAAAACACTAAGTTCATTCCTTGAGGACTCCGATCGCCATACTTTTGGAAAAGGTAAGTAAAGCAAATACCGATAATTGGTAAGAAGAGAATCAATGGCAAAAAATGACTTTCACGGAAGGCACTTAAGAACAGCAAAATTTTGCCAAAGAAAGTGTCAACAGCTCCAGCAAGCACCCCAATCACCAGACTGAGCAAACCTAATGCAGTCAGTTCAAAATACGTTGTTTCTTGTTTCTTCATTTCTATCACGATCCTTTAAAAAATGTAGGAATAATGCTCTTGCAACTATGACGAACGAGTGAAAATAAAAAATGACTACTACACACTAAAAAAAGTGGTAGAAGTCATTAGCAAAATTGCGGTTTCAGTAAGAACTGAGGGAGACATTCATTCCCTATTAGCATCAATATTATCTGATAAAACCCTCGTTTTGTCAATGGATGCTGGTCGCGAAAAGCAATCCATCTAATACTTATCTTTTATACATACTTGTGGTAAAATTAATTTCATAAGAATTTACATGTGAATTGAGCGTCGGAAGAGTCACTGGCAAGAAAAGGGATGAAAGGACGATCCTTCTACTGGTTAACCAAGGGAAAAACAGTAGGTAGTGAGGAATCGAAGGGGAAGAAAGAATGATTGCATTTATGACGATCGAAAAATGGCTGCAAAGTGAGCGTTTTTACTATGTGATCCTACCAATTCTCATGGTGGTTGGTCTGATCGCATTATTAGGGTTCCTGATGGTTCTGCTTTATCGAGAAAACCGTAACCCGAAAGTGACGCTATTGCTTGGCGGCATAGTCGTTGCGTGTCTGCTAGGCTTTTTTATTGGAGATCAAGTGTATGGTGAATTCAAAACGTATAATGCGCTGATCACACCGAATATCCGAGACCGCGAAAAAATATTTCTAGGCTATAAATATTACGAATCTGATACTACAGCAGTTTATCAGCGCATCCAAAGCAATGAAGCGATTGAAACTTTAGGGATCTATCAAGCAGTACCAGTGGAACGGGCGATTGAATTTCTTGGATCTGCTCATAACTCCGTATATTTTAAAATGGGCGCCCAGGTTTACTATGCTCGCTATCAACCGACATTTGTGGAAGAGGCAACAACGGCTAAGCTGCAGGGGGTTCAATACCATTTGACTGATCCTTCCTTTGAAACAATCGGCTTCTATTCCGAAACCAACAACTATTTAACGGCAATTACGATTCCAAAGACCCAAGAAACCCTCGAATATCAATCCGTTGATTCTGTGATCCCGAAAGAATTTGGGAAAAGTCAAACCCAATGGGCGTTACCGAATAGGAATGAATAACCATAAAAGAAAACTACCTATGTCACGAAAGAAAGCTCCTTCAACCAGGAATCTTCCGTGGGCAGGTAGTTTTTTGTATGCTTGGTCAGATAACATTACTCTCGCTATGGCTGCTCAGGTAGTCCTCTTTCTTTTTGCGAGACAATTTTTTGAAGGCTGCTTCTGCTTGAGTGGCTTCACTGCGAGTGGAAAAGCTTTCCGCATGGATCATTTGTAATGGTCTGCGACTAGCAGGACGGGTATATTTTGCTCCGATCCCTTTGTTGTGCTCTAATAAGCGGCGGCTCAAATCAGTGGTATAACCACCGTAGAAGGATTGATCGTTGCAACGCAAGACATAAAAATAATGATTCTCAGCAGCCATAGAGCATCGCCTTCACTTCGGGACTATAGGCACCCGTTTCATCATAGGTAATGAGAGGGGAATCAATTTTAAAGCCATCCGCCTTGCCATCCTTGATTCCTTCAATCAATAAAATATTGGCCTCTTTGCCTACTTTCGGATAGACGAAGCGGACGCACTTTGGTGCGATTCGATGGGCGCGCATATGGTCCAAAATATCGAGAAAGCGATCCGGGCGATGAACCATCGCAAACCGTCCGTTCATTTTTAACGCTTTGCTGGCGGTTTGGATCACTTCATCTAAAGTTGTGGTGATCTCATGCCGGGCGATCGCTAAATAGGGGTTCGGGTTTTTGATTGCCGTCGGTACATTTTTAAAATAAGGCGGATTGCAGACCAAAAGATCGACGGAATCAGGTTTGATTTTTTGAAAGAGGTTCTTCAAGTCCATAGGATAGACCGTCAGCTGGTCTTGCAAGTCGTTTAATTCGATACTGCGCTGCGCCATATCCGCTAAGCGTTCCTGCAATTCGATTTGATAAATATGAGCGGTCGTTTTTTTGCTGATAAATAAACCAACTGCGCCATTCCCTGCACAAAGGTCAACGATTACGCCTCTTTTTGGCACTCTAGCGTAATTTGCTAATAACACAGCATCTAATGAAAAAGAAAAAACTTCGGAACTTTGAATGATCTTGATGTCATCGGCATACAATTGGTCGATGCGTTCGTTCGGTTGCAACATGAAGCATACTCCTGTTCTAAATTCATTTCAATGTATTATACTACGATTAAGAATAATGGGAAACGCTAAAAAATGCTTGTCATTTAAACCGTTTTTTTGCATACTTGAATAGGAGAGAAATAGAAAGGAAAATGAGTATGTTTTTTCGCTTTATGCGCGGTGTGGTTCGCGTAGTATTATTTTTGATCAACGGCAATGCTCGTTATCAAAACAAAGAGGTTTTACCTAAAAATGAAAACTACATTTTAGTGGCTCCTCACCGAACCTGGTGGGATCCATTGTACCTAGCAGTGGCTGCTCGACCAAAGAAATTTAGTTTTATGGCGAAAGAAGAGCTGTTCAAAAACCCGATTTTACGGTTCATTTTGATCCATGCCAATGCTTTTCCAGTCAAACGAGACAAACCGGGACCGAGCGCGGTAAAGACGCCAGTCAAAATTTTAAAGGAAACGGATCTTAGCTTGATCATGTTTCCAAGTGGTACGAGACACGCAACGGCTTTAAAAGGCGGCATGGCGTTGATCGCAAAAATGGCTAAGGTCAAGATCGTTCCCTCTGTTTATCAAGGACCGCTGACGTTAAAAGATCTTTTTAAACGCAAGCGAGTAACCGTCCGCTTTGGGGAGCCCATTGACATCAGTGACATCAAAAAGATGGACAAAGAGGGCTTGGCGGAAGTCGAACGGCGCATCCAGGGTGCATTTGACACACTGGATCAAGCAATTGATCCGTCATTTGTTTATCGAATCGATGAGTCCAAAAGAGAAGATTAATACCTAAGAAAAGCCGCTGATCCTTTTGTGATCAGCGGCTTTTTTCTAATGAGTTAATCCAATAATTCGAAAGCAAATTTGGTCCACGGTTTTAAATATTCCAACAAAGGCAGCTCGTCATTTGAAATGGCGCCGACTTTGTTTTTTCGCGTGTCTTGGTGAGGGGTCAAAACGATCTGCAATTCGTTTTTGTATTGGCCAAAGGTATCATTGCCGATAACGATGTCCCCATAGGCAAAAGGTTCTTGGTTTGTATGAGGGAGGTTTTCGATGGGACGGTACTTCACCCGTGACTGTGTGGAACGAGCGACTAACGCATTACTGTCACCACGACGAAAATGATTGGTTTCGGCTAATATCCTCCGTTCGATTTCGCTGGCCTCTGCGTCTACGAAAACGCCAAAGGTCAGCTTGTAACGATTGATCGCCGCCAGAGCTTTCAGCTCTGCATCCGACGCGTAAGCATTGCCGATAATCACGGTATCGATCAACCCAGAAGCAAAAAGCAGCTTCCCTTGCAGCGCCAATGGTAAATCTCGACAAGATTCTAAGGTCGGTAAGCCATCATTGACTTCCCAAGGGCCAATTTTGGCTGATTGACTAGTGATGAAGGCGGCTGTTTTCAACCCGTATTTTTTAAAACGTTGGCTGCAGCTGCGGAAAAAAGTATCCGTTAAGCCTGTGCCTCGTTGGGGGTAAAAATTGTGGCAGCCATATAAAAAAGGTTCATTGGCTTGATAAGAAAGGATATTTTCTAAATAGTTCACATCATTACTCATGTTCAATTCAATCGCCAAGCCAAATGGATTAAAGGTCAGCTGGGCTTCTTTATTGCCATCAAACCCTTGATCCAAGCGGATACCGTCCGCACCTAATTCTGCAAAGAAGCTAAGATCGTCATAAGAGATCGCCAGATCACTAAAAACAGCAGGCGAAATATCTAATATCGTTTCAAAGCCAAGGTTCTTGGCAAAGCCGATAATCGAAGAGAATTTTTTTCTGACGATCTCTTTGCCTTCACTGACTTCTAGCATACTCATAAATAAGCGAGAGTAACCAAGGGCAGCAGCTTTTTTTAAATAGTCTTGATCCAGTAAAGGATCGCTATGGTCGGGGTAAATCGAAAGGCCAATTTCTCGTTTCAATGGTTTTCCTTCTTTCTAAAAAACCGCACGAAGCACCTCTTGGCATTGGAAAAAGCTGCTGAGGAAGGCTTCTTCTGTTTGTCTTGGTGGGTGCTTCGTACGACCGTTATTTACACATTATTGTACGACTGGTTGATTTTCTTTTTCCAATTCGTTTTTGTCATAGATTTTTACGAATGGGTAATAGATCAGGATCGATAAAAGAATCAAAAGAACATTCAGCACGATCGCACGCCAATCGCCGCCAGTCGCTAAGAAAGCGCCAATTGGTCCAGGCAATGTCCAAGGGGCATTGACCGTAACTGCATTGACTAAACCAGCTGAGGTAGCGACCCACGCAATGACGCCATTGATCAGTGGTGCAATGATGAAAGGTGGGATCAAGATTGGGTTCAAAACGATCGGTGTACCGAAAATCAGTGGTTCGTTGATGTTGAAAATAGCTGGGATCAAGGCTGTTTTTCCTAGCTTTGAACCGAATTCCGATTTGGTGCGAAACGCTAACAAGATAGCCAAACCAATCGTTGAACCAGCCCCACCGATCCAGATGAACCATTGATAAAATGGTTCGGCTGCGATATTGGGAATCATATCTCCTGAAGCAAGCGCAGTCGTATTTCCTTCCAATAACTGCAACCATAATGGACGAGCCAGTGAACCAACGATAGAAGCACCATGGATCCCGAATGACCAGAAGAAGGTCGTCAAGAAGGTGATCAAAAGCACACTTGGCAAGGTGTCTGCGGCACTGACTAAAGGATCGACGACTTTTGCCACGATCGTGTGCCAGTCAAAGCCGATATAGTAAGTGATCGCACCCATTCCTAAAATAATGACTAAGGTAGGGGTCAAGGCTTCGAAAGAACGAGCGACTGCAGGTGGGACTTGTTCTGGCATCGTGATTTTAAATTTCGATTTGTCCGTTAACCGATAGATTTCAACGGCAAGAATCGAGGTGATGATCGCCACGAACATACCAGCACTCCCTAAATTGGCCATTGGCAAGACAAAGCCGACCGTTCCAGCAGCATCCAAGGCTTCTGCTGGGATATTGACAGGGGTAAAGGTCAGTAAGAAGGCGGTCGTAGCTAGGATCCCGCCAGAAAGACCATCAAGCTTATAAGAGCGAGAAAGACTGTATCCGATCCCGAATGACGCATACAAGCTCATAATGTACATCGTCATTCGATAAGGCAATAAGATCGTTGTGGCATTGCTAGACAAGAATTGATAGATGCCCCAACTTTGAGGCAGCGGTGGAAAGGCTAAAATCATAAAGAACGAACTGACGATGATCAATGGCAAGGTTGAAACGATCCCGTCACGAACCGCCCGCAAGTGACGCTGGCTGCCAAGTTTTTCCATCGGTCCTGCCAAATGGCGCTCGATGAATTGAGTGAATTTATCTAACATGGTTTATCCTCCTAAGGTCTTTTACATTTTTGCTTCCCATGGATTCGGAATGATTTTCCCTAAAATCACGCCTTGGGCTGCCCCGGTTGCTGCAGGGGCATTATTGACACGGCTGTGAAGGGTTTCATTTCCTAAGATGGCAAAAGCCACCGCTTCTTTGGCATCGTTGGAACCGCCAATGTCATCTTGTGTTCCAACGGCTACTGATTCTGGTAAATAGCCTTTGATCAGTTCAATCAGTAGATGATTGTGGGCACCGCCGCCCGAGAGAATCACTTCCAGATCGTTTGTTCCCAACTGAGGAAAAATGAACCGTTGGTAACTGTCAGCGATGGAAAAAGCGGTGAAATCGGTTAAAGTCCTCACCAAGTCTTCAGGTGCTGCTTCGGGATACTTGGTCAATAACTGCTGAACAAAATGTTTTCCAAAAAGCTCACGCCCGGTGCTTTTCGGCGGTTGCTGGGACAAATAAAAATGAGTTCTTAATTCCTTTTGCAAGGTGGGTATAATTGCTCCCGCACGGGCTGTTTCACCAAACGCATCATAAGGCTGGCCGAATAACTGAACCATTAATTCATCAATGACCATGTTTCCTGGATCTGTATCAAAGGCATACAGCTCGTTTAAGCTGCCACTTTTTGGTAGTACAGTAACATTGCCGATGCCGCCAATGTTTTGCAGCAAACGATTTTTGCTGTCTGATTGATAGAGCAGATAATCTGTATAAGGAACAAGAGGGGCGCCTTGACCGCCAGCAGCCATATCCATCACTCGAAAATCGGCGACGACTTTCGTTTGTAAGCCATAAGCGATAATCGAAGGTTCGCCAATTTGCAAGGTGCTGTTTTTCGCTGGATCAGAATCGGGGGAGTGCCAGATCGTTTGTCCGTGGCTGGCAACAAAATCAATGCTTTTTTCTTCAATACCAGCTTTTTGGCAGAGGATTTGACACGCTTTCAAAAATTGATACCCTAATTCAGTATTTAATTGGCAGATGAGGGGAACATTTGATTCCACCGGATCACAAGCAGTTTTTATTCGTTCCTTCAATTCTTCACCAATGGGTAGCGTGACCATTTCCATCAGCTGTACGTCTGTTTCGGTGCCGCAGCCATTGATTTTTACTAAAGCAGCGTCGATCCCATCCAAACTGGTTCCTGACATTAGTCCTATTGCAAGCATAGCGTTTCTCCTTTCTTTTAGAATAGTGATGAAAGCGATTGTTGAATTCGATTTCACACTCATTGTAAATGAAGTGTAATTATATTTCAAGATATAAATTTATAATTGAAAAAACATTTCAACATAATGATGTCAGGTGTTCGCTCTTTTTATCAAAAATGGGTGGTAAGTGAAATTTCGCTGGCAGAGAGATGTCTAACGATCAGGGAAAGTGGTATAATGGTTGGAAGGATATTTTTTAAGAAGGTGAAGAAATGCGCTTTATACATACAGCTGATTGGCACATCGGAAAAAAACTACATGGCTATGATCTGCTGGAGGACCAGCGAGCAATTATCGATCAAATCATTGCGATCGCTTTAGAAGAAAAAGCCGCTGCCATCGTCATTGCAGGTGATCTGTATGATCGTTCCGTTCCCGCTGTCGATGCGGTCAAATTATTGAATGAAAAAATCGCAGAAATCAATCTAACGAATGAACTGCCTTTATTGGCTATCTCAGGAAACCATGATAGCCCAACGCGGCTAGAAACTGGTAGTCAGTGGTTTCAGCAAACGCGTTTTTATCTGTCCACCAGCATCGAACAAAGTTTACAACCGGTCGAGTTTGACGATACACAATTCTTTTTGCTGCCTTATTTTGAACCGATCGAGGCGCGCTTATTTTTTGACGAACCGTTAACGAAAATTTCAGATAGTGTCCAAAGAGTGATCGAGGAGATGACCAAGCACTTTGATTCGTCAAAAAAACAAGTGTTAGTGACCCATTTTTTTGTGGCGGGCGCTAGCCAAACGGATTCTGAAACGAAAATTCAAGTTGGCGGATTGGACAGCGTGCCGACCACAGCTTTTGCACCTTTTGATCGAGTCGTTTTGGGGCATTTACATGCCAATACCGCCCTGAAACATCCGAAAATCGGGTACAGTGGCTCTCCGCTGAAATTTTCCCTTTCTGAACGGACGAACCAAAAAGGGGTCTATCTTGTTGATACTGTAAAAAACACAAATGAATTTATTCCCCTGATACCAAAAAGGGATATCCAGCAACTGACAGCCTCCTTTGAGGAGTTGATCGATCCGGTTTTTTACCGTGAGCTGGATCGTGAGGCGTTTTGGCATTTTCTGCTGACGGATCGTGCTGTGATTCCAAATATGATGAATCAGTTGCGAAAGATCTATCCATTTATTTTGTCTGTCGAACGGTTGAATGGTCGAGAACAGACGAAAAAAAGACAGCTAACGACACGAGAAACCGACCCGCAGGCCTTGATCAGTCATTTTTTTCAAGAGATGACGGGAGATTCATTGCTCGATGCACAAACCAAGTGGATCGAACAAGGATTAAATGAAGCATTTGTCGTGGAAAAGAGGGAATAGTCATGCAACCGAAGTCTTTACAAATGAAAAATTTTGGTCCATTCATTGATGAAAAATTGGATTTTAGTCAGCTGCAAGCTGGCGGTTTGTTTTTGATCAGCGGCAAAACGGGTGCAGGAAAAACGACGATTTTCGATGGCATGACGTTTGCCTTGTTCGGTGAAACATCGGGGAATCTGCGCTCAGGCAAAGAAATGCGCTCGATGTTTGCTTCACCAACCGAAGAGACCAGCGTCACCTTTACTTTTGAACATCAGCGTTTTACCTACCAGATCCAACGGAAACCGGAACAGACCTTAGCAAAAAAACGTGGTGACGGGGTCACCAACCAAACGGCAAAAGTCCAGCTGACGATTTTTGACGCCGAAGGCAAAGAGAAAAAGCAGATCAGTAAACGCACAGAAGTTGATGCATTTATCAAGGATCTGCTGCAGCTGGATGCCAAACAGTTTTTTCAAATCATGATGTTGCCGCAAGGAGAATTTCGTAATTTTTTGATTGCCAGCAGCAATGAGAAAGAACGCGTTTTACGGAATTTATTTGGCACGGAAATGTATCAACAATTTAATGAATGGTTGAAAGAGCAAGTCAAAGCACAAAGTAAAAAGCTTGAGCATCAGCAGCTGCTCGCCTCGCAAATCATGGAGCGCTTTGAATGGGAAGAAGCGCAGGAGGTTTTAACGGTTGCGGAAGGTCTGACTTTGTGGGCGCAGGATTTAGAAAAACAACAGGCGCAGCTTCAGCAGTTATTGCACAAAAAAGACCAAGCGATCCAAGAAATGAAAGCTGCGCAAGACGCTTTTTACCGTGCAAAAGAAATTGAAAATGCACGGATCGAATGGCAAGGTCTACAAGAAAAAGCCCGAGAGCTGCATGCTAAAAAAAACGAGATCGCTCAGAAAAAAGCACAGTTGAACCAGTTGGTGTGGGCGCTTGAACATCAAGAAATCATGCAGCAAAAAGAAGAACGAGTGAAAGAAGCACAGCAAGCTACTCAGCAAATCAACGAAACAAAGCGGCAGCTGCAAGAAATTCAGCAGCAACAAGTAAGCTGGCAAGACCAACGAGCGTTGATTGACGGCATCAAGAAAAAACAGGAAGCTGCTAGTCAAAAAGTTCAACGAATCCAGCAGCAGATCCCGCTAGCACAGCGCACACAAGCGCAGCAAGAAGAAGTGGTGCAACTTGAAAAAGCCGCACAACAACAGACCACCGAATTAACGAAGATAAACCAAGCGCAAGCAAGTGCCAAAGCGCAAGCGCAGCATCTGGCAGAAGAAATCGAAGCATTGCGAGGGTTTCAAGCAGAAGCGGTGAAATTGGTAGAAACGCAGGCTCTGGTAGAAAAATGGCAGCAAGCAAAAGCGCAGTTTCGTGAAGCCGAGCAAAAAGCAGGGGAACAGCAACAAATTCATTCGGAGTTGGTTCTTGAACAACAGCAATTAGCAGCATCCTTGCTGGAGCTGCAAAAAACGTTAAAACAAGAAACCAGTCAAAATGCTCGAATGCAAATTGCTCGGCTTCGTCTTTTGCTGGAAGAAAATGAACCCTGTCCGGTTTGCGGATCCTTGGATCATCCGAATACACAGGAGCACACGACCTATCGCATCGAAGACATCATTGCCAGTGAACAAAGACTGGAGCAAACACAAGAAAAATTGACGAAGATCCAGCAGCAAGTATCGGCAAATCAAACGCTGCAGGAGCAAGCCTCATTGCGAATCAGCGAATGGCAAGCCACCAGTGCTGCTGCGCAGAAGCAAGTGGCATTCGCTTGGACTACAGTTCAACAGGCATTTGCTGCCTTGCAGCCGATAGAAAACCAAGAGACGATTACCGAGGAAACGACGGTAGCGGAACTAAAGAAACGGCAATCTTTCAATCAACAAAAAGCCGCTTCTTATGAAGACGCGCAGAAGAAACATCAGGCAGTAAATGAGAAATTAGCAACGTTAAATGAGTCCTATCAGCAAGTCAGTGAGCAAGCGAAAAAAGCCCAAGAAGCGCGCCAGCTTGCGGAGGGGAAATTGGCTTCTTTACAGGAACAACTTGCAGGCGCAACGTATGAACAATTACAAGCCGATTTAGCAAAAACCAATGGTTTACTGAGGGAATATACGCAACAAATTGAGGCTGATGCCCGACAAGAAGCGCAGCTAAACGAACAGCAAGCGATTCTTTCAGAGAAGCTGAAAAATCTGCAGCAATTTTTTGAAGAAAAGCAAGCGGCTAAGACAAAAGCAGAACAACGACTGACGCAGCGACTTCAAGAAGCTAGTATGACTGAGGAAACGATGCGGGAATTGATTGCCCAAGCCGCTCAAACAACCGTTCTCTCAGAAGAAATCAAAACCTATGAGCAAGAAACGGTGTTTGTACAGCAACGGCTAGCATTGTTAGATGCACAGTTAAAAGAGCAAGCTGCGATCGATTTAAACCAATTGGAAGCTGACTACCTTCAGTTGCAGACCGTGATGGAGGAACTACAGCAAGAAACAGTTCGCAAACAGGAGAAAGTCAACGGAAATCAACGGTTGTTTGACGAGCTGCAGGTCATTTATCAGCAAAATGTCGAAGAACTGGCCCAATTAGGCCAACTTCAGCAGTTGGCAGAAACCATCAACGGTGAAAACGTCAAAAAAACCAGCTTGGAACGGTATGTACTGCAGCAATTTCTGACAGAGATCTTAGAAGTCGCCAATGAACGCTTGGCTCGGTTGACTCGTGGCCGCTATCAATTTGAATTAGCGGATAAAGTCGGGAGCTATCGAAGCTCAACAGGCTTAGAAATTGACATATATGACGATAATGCGGGACAAGTCAGAAGAGCTCATACACTTTCAGGCGGTGAAAGCTTTATTGCTGCCTTAGCGTTGGCGATCTCTTTGGCGGATGTGATCCAGCAACGAGCTGGTGGGATCGAGATCGAAGCCCTCTTTATTGATGAGGGCTTTGGATCGCTTGATGAAGAATCATTGGAAATGGCGATGGAAGCATTAGAAATGATCGAAAATGAAGGGCGCATGATTGGGATCATCAGTCATGTTCGAGAACTGCGGGCAAGAATCCTGCAGCAAGTTTTCGTAGAAACTAACGGCAGCGGGCAAAGCCGGATCCGAATAAAAGAATAAGGAGAGGAGGGCTCTTATGAAGTGGAGTATTCCAGAAAAAGTAATTGAGCGTGGCAGAACGTATGTCAACGAAGATCGCGTCTTATCTGTCACACCAGACAAAGAAAAAAATGTGTGGCACGCAGAAGTATTGGGGACAGAATTGTATTTAGTGACCTTAGATGCTACAGCCAAAGAGGTAGATTATTGCCAATGTCCGTACTGGGAAGAGCATCATTATTGCAAACACACGGTGGCAGTCGAACTTTATCTACGCAAACAAGGGAAAACACGAAAAATCAATGAGCAAACCCCCATCAAAAAAGCCTTTTCTGCTTCAGAGATGTTTTCCAACGGCTTTGCCCGCTTAGGGAGCGAAAAAGAAACGAGCCAACCCTTACAGGTTGAATTTCGGATAGATACCATCGCCACCAATCCTTACCATCAAGAAATGGATATCTTAGGGATTTCCCTCAAAGTCGGCCATCGTGGCACCGCACGGACCTATGTCGTTAAAAACATTTATAAATTTTTGCAGATGTACCAAGAAAACAAGCAGTACGCAGCGAATAAGCAGCAGGCCTTCTTTCTATCTGCGGATGCCTTTGATGAGAAAAATCGAGCCTTGTTGAATCGATTGGCAGGAATCGCGCAAACGCAACAGTTAATCGGGCAAGCAGGCATTCAGATCAGTGGTAAACTTGACAAAAAGTATTTGCTGCTACCAGTTGAGTTCGGCAAAGAATTGTTGTTACAGTTAAACGAAGTCTATACGCAAATAACCATTGGTGAAACAAAAGTCAATGAAGCCGATTTTCAAATCGGTGAACCTTTGTCGTTTTCAGTCACAAAACAAGAGGATCATTTTCCGCTGGAATTCGTGAAAGATTTTGACCATTTACTTAGCTATTATAATTGGGGTCTGCTGGATGGAACCTTTTATGAACTGACTGTCGAACAAAAGGAAATCTATGTCACGATGCAACAGTTGTTTAAACGATTTGAACAGCCAGTCATCGACTATCCGAAAGAAGAACTAGCGAATCTTTTTATGAAAGTATTGCCTTATTTGCGAAAAATCGGGCGTGTCCAAGTAGCACCTGAAGTTCAAAATGAAATCGAAGAGTCTGAATTGAAAGCCGTCTTTTCGTTACGGAAAATCAAAGGACAAGTCGATTTACAAGTAGACTTCACTTATGGAGAAGTCGTTTTTTCAAGTGATGAAAAACATCACTATATGCCAGAAAATCATCCCGAGATTTTACGTGATTTTCAACAAGAAGCACGAATTGAAGCGATTATTGAAACCTTTGGCTATCAAGCGAGCACTAAAAATTGGCAAAAAAGCTTACCTGCGGGGGAACAACTTTATACCTTTTTTACAAGGGAGATCCCTGTTTTAAGGCAATTAGGTGAAGTCCGTATCGGCAAGAAGCTGCGGGAACTTTACCTTGACGCCCAACACCATCGACCAGAAATCGTTATCGAAGAAAATGGTTCTTGGTTGGATATCAAGTTTGATGTCAGCGGCATTCAAGAGTCAGAGATCAATGAGGTCTTGCGCAGCCTGTTACAGTCTGCACAATTTTATACCACTGAAAATGGGCAAGTCCTTTCATTGGAATCGGAAGAGTTTCAAGAAGCAAGTGCTGCCCTGAAAAAATTGCGTCTTTCACTAGAAGCGAAGGATGGGGCGATCCAAGTTCCTTTGAATCAAGGGCTGCTCCTGCAAGAGCAGTTTGCTGATCAAGCCAGCTTTAGCGCCGGTTTTCAGCAGATGACGGAAGACTTGATCCACCCAGAAAACTTTGAGGCGCAGCTGCCAGAAAACTTGCATGCTGAGTTGCGGCAATACCAAGAAGTTGGCTTCCGTTGGTTAAAAATGTTGAGCCACTATCAATTTGGCGGTATCCTTGCCGATGAAATGGGGTTAGGGAAGACCGTTCAGACGATCAGCTATTTACTTTCAGAAAAACAAGAGAAACAAAAATTGAATGCATTGATCGTGGCACCGGCGAGTCTAACACTCAACTGGCAGCAAGAAATCAAACGGTTTGCGCCGACGATTTCCGCGTCTGTCATCAGCGGAACGAAAGAAGAGCGCGAAGGGCAGATGGCGCAGCCAGCGGACGTCCGCATCACTTCTTATGCAAGCTTGCGGCAAGACATTGATGCCTATCAAGCACTAGATCTGACTTGTTTGATTTTAGATGAAGCGCAAATGGTCAAAAACAGTGCGACCAAAACGGCACAGGCCTTGCGCTCGTTGGAAGTTCCACAGCGGTTCGCCCTCAGCGGCACACCGATCGAGAACAATTTAGAAGAATTGTGGTCCTTGTTCCAAATGATCATGCCAGGCTTTTTCCCGAACAAGCAGAAATTTAAAGAACTGTCTACGCAAGAAATTGCGAAAATGATCAAACCCTTTATTTTGCGAAGAGACAAAAAATCCGTGCTGCATGATTTGCCGCAAAAATTGGAAACAAATTATTACAGTGTTTTAACAGAAGAACAAAAGAAAATCTATTTGGCGTACTTGCGGCAAATGCGGGAAGAAATCGCGCAAATGGATTCTACGTCTTTTCGTAAAAATCGAATCAGTGTCTTAGCTGGTTTGACTCGACTGCGGCAAATCTGTTGTGACCCACGATTATTCGTGGAGGATTATGAAGGGTCTTCTGGGAAACTTGAACAGGTCAAAGATTTACTCTTAGCAGCCAAAGAAAATGGGCGTCGTGTGCTGTTATTTTCTCAGTTTACTAGCATGCTTTCGATCATTGAAGAAGAGCTAGCACAAGAAGGGTTTGAGTCCTTTTACTTGCGAGGCAGCACACCGCCGCAAGATCGTTTGACGATGGTCGATGCCTTCAATAGTGGAGAAAAGGACGTCTTCTTGATCTCGTTAAAAGCAGGTGGAACAGGACTGAATCTGACCGGCGCAGACACCGTGATCTTATACGATTTGTGGTGGAACCCGGCGGTGGAAGAACAAGCCGCTGGACGAGCTCATCGGATCGGTCAAAAAAATGTTGTCGAAGTCTGGCGAATGATTGCTGAAGGAACTATTGAAGAACGAATGGATGCGTTGCAACAAGAAAAACGTGAGCTTTTCCAAAAAGTGATCCAAGGCAATGAAACACAGCTTCAACAAATGACAGAAGAAGATATTCGCTTGATATTGAGTATCGGCGAAGAAAGTTAGCCAATCAAAAAGATGGACCTGCCGCAGGAGCGAAGGTCCATCTTTTTTTAGTTATACATGTATGCAGGCACTTGCATCAGTGTGTCAATACTGTCTTGCAGCTGTGAAAAAGCAGTGATCGATGCATCGGGTAAGTCTTCCAATCCACTAGGCGCTTGACGGAGACGATGATTGAACCACAAAGCTTGCCAACCGGCTTTCTTACAGCCAACCACGTCATTATCAAAATTATCACCAACGTACAGTGTGGTTTCCGGATCAAGCGCAAAGGCGGTTTCTGCCAATTGGAAAATTTCTAGTTGCGGCTTTTGATAACCAGTTGCTTGTGAAATGATCATATGCTTTGGTTTGATCCATCGAGTCAGTTGCAACTGATCCAATTTTTTTTGCTGGTGGTCAGTGGGACCATTGGTAATAATTCCTAGTTTGACTGGCAATGTGGACAAATAGTTCAAAGTTGACTCAACTTCAGGATGCAGCGTGATGGCATCTAGTTCTTGTTCATAACACAGCTGAAATTTACAGCTTTCTTCCATTGTAATAGGTAAGTACCCTAAATCCGTTAATGAATGGGTCAGTCGAAAATAGCGAAAATGATCTAGCGTCCATTCATTTGCCAATACCCGTCCAAACTGCTCGTCACTGTGCACCCGAAATCGTAAGTAAAGAGCAGTTAAATCTTTGTGGGCTATTTGTGGGAAACAGGAGGTTACGGCATTGCGAAATGGTTGTTGCTGGTCATATAAGGTATCATCGACATCAAAAAGAATACTAGTGATCAAAAAAGACACGCCTTTCAGAATTAGTGAAAATTTTCAGTTTGTTTTCGAATCAATCATAAGCCATTATTCCTGTAAAAAAAAGAGGGAAATCCCTGTAAAATAAAGGTTTTATTTACTGTTTTTAGAAATCCGCGTCTTTATAGGTTTTCAAAATTATAGTGAATTTTACCCATTTTCACATGTTTCTCATTTTGCATTTCTACTGAGAGTTGCTTATAATGATAGCTATTGAGGAGGGGGAAATGTGTTAAAAAGGTTTTTTCGTTATTATCGACCGTATCGGTCACTATTTATACTCGACTTTACTTGTGCGGTATTTGCTGGTTTATTGGAACTAGCCTTTCCAGTTGCCGTCAACCAAGTAATCGATAAGATCATGCCCCAGAACAACTTTCGCCTAATACTGTTGGCTTGCTTAGGCTTGTTCTTGTTTTATGTGATCAATACTGTGTTGCAATATATCGTGGTTTTTTATGGTCATAAACTTGGGGTCAATATTGAAACTGATATGCGTCAAGAGTTATTTCGACATCTGCAAACGCAATCTTTTGAATATTATGATAATCAAAAGACTGGCAAGCTGATCAGTCGTTTGACTTCGGATCTCTTTGAGATTTCTGAAGTCGCTCACCATGGGCCAGAAGATGTTTTTATTACCATCATGACTTTGGTCGGTTCATTCCTATTGATGTTAAATATGCATGTTCAATTAGCTGTGGCAACATTTGCGTTGATTCCCTTGATCACGATCGCCTTGGTTTTTTTCAATAAGAAAATGACCAAAGTCAACACACAGATCTATGATAATCTCGGTGAGTTCAACGCCGGAGTGGAAGCATCTGTCAGTGGCATTCGAGTGACACAATCATTTGCCAATGAAACGTTTGAACATAAACGCTTTGACGGGTTAAGTGAGATTTATCGGCAGTCTAAGATCCTTTTTTATAAGGTAATGGCAATCAGTTCAGCGTACAATTATTTCTTGATTCGGTTGATCAACTTGTTTGCTCTGATCTTTGGTGCCTACTACGTGATTCGAGGTGAACTGACGAACGGTCAGTTCGTAGGGTTTATTTTATTGTCAAATGTCTTTGTTAGACCAATTGAGAAGGTTAATACGATGATCGAAAGCTATCCGAAAGGAATCGCTGGCTTCAAACGCTTGACCGAAGAGTTGGATAAAGAACCGACGATCAAAGACAAGCCAGGGGCACGGGCAGTAACTTCCTTAAAGGGAGACATCGTCTACCATGATGTTTCTTTTTCCTATGCGGATGCGACGAAAGTCTTGAATCACATCGACTTGTCGATCAAAGCGGGTGAGACGATCGCCTTCGTTGGACAAAGTGGTTCAGGGAAAACAACGTTATGCAACTTGTTGCCGCGGTTTTATGAAGTCACGGAAGGCGCCATTACGATTGATGGCATCAATATTCAGGAGATGACCTTGGCATCTTTACGTCAGCAGATTGGTACGGTGCAGCAAGATGTTTTTCTTTTCCCAGGAACGATTCGAGAAAATATTGCTTATGGCAAACTTGATGCAACAGAAGAGGAGATTTTAAAGGCAGTCAAATTGGCACACTTAGAAAAAGTCATTGATCAAATGACGGATGGCTTGGATACGGTCATCGGTGAACGAGGCGTCAAATTATCCGGTGGCCAAAAGCAGCGAGTAGCGATTGCTCGGATGTTCTTGAAAAATCCGCCGATTCTGATTTTAGATGAAGCAACTTCAGCGTTAGATACCGAAACGGAACAAGTGATCCAAGAATCATTGAATTCTTTGGCAGATGGGCGTACAACCTTGATCATTGCCCATCGCCTCGCAACGATCAAACATGCAACACGAATCATTGTCGTTAGTGAGAAGGGGATCTTAGAAGAAGGAACCCATGAAGAGTTGATGGCGAGAAAAGGGCATTATCGTGCATTGCATGATGCTCAATTTGCTCGTGACCGAGAACCAACACTCGCTTAGAAGAAAGACATGGTAAACGATCAGTTCAAGAATAGTACAGTCTATTATGCTTTGTCAGTGACCAAGCAACAAATTGGCTGGCTTCTTGGATTGATCGTTTTTTACTGAGTTTTTTGTGAGAAACCCTTTTCATTTATAAGCAGATGTTCATTTCTGCAGCTGTTTTATAGCAGATTATGACAGAAATGCTTCTATGGTTTTCTGATTAAAAAGGAATGTGATACAATAAAACCAAGAAGAAAGAGAGTGGTTGCGATTACTCGCACAAAAAAATAACATTCATTTTCCTTGTAGCGCGATCGTTTCTCGGCAAAGGAAGGATCGTGAAAAAATTCTTTTGAAAACGATTGAGCGACTGCCTTGGTTTTTCTCTCAGTTTTTGATTACATCTGTAATTGTCGAAGAGAAATTAAAAAACGTTGCCTTCTCTTAAAAGAATATTTTAATATTCTGACATCTTTTTGATACACCTTTGACACACTGTTGTATAAAAGAAGTAATATTAAAAAAAAATTTGAGTTTTCTCATTTAAAAATAAACATTTTGAAGGAAACCTTTTGCCTTAAAGGTTTCGCTTTTAATATAACTTTCGAGTTTTATTAAAAAATATGAGATTTAGACTAGATTTTTTTTAGTTAAACCTGTATAATTGAAATCAAGCGAGGGAACAGGACTTGCTTGATTGAAAATTAAAAAGGAGAGATGCACGTTGTTGACACTATACACTTCCCCAAGTTGCACATCTTGTCGCAAAGCTCGTGCGTGGTTACAAGAGCACGAAATCCCTTTTGTTGAAAGAAATATTTTTTCAGAACCGTTAAATATTTCTGAGCTTAAGGCAATTCTTCAAATGACAGAAGATGGCACAGAAGAAATTATTTCCACCAGATCCAAAGTATTCCAAAAGTTGAATATGGATCTAGATGACCTGCCCCTAAAAGATTTATTGACACTTGTTCAAGAAAACCCAGGATTATTGCGTCGTCCGATCATGATTGATGAAAAACGATTGCAAGTTGGGTTCAACGAAGATGAAATTCGTCGGTTCTTACCTAGGGATGTTCGCCAACTGGAACTAAGACAAGCGCAATTAATGGCAGGATTATAAATTTGACTTCATCGACTCGCTTTCTCTTTGAAAGTGAGTCTTTTTTTGAGTTTTTACGTTTTTCTTAAGAGGATATTCGTTTTCTCTTTACTTTTTATCAGGTTTCGATACAATGAACCTATAGTGAGTAGCAAAAGTGAGGTGTAGCTAATATGGAAATGGAACATATCAATGAGAACACCATTCGTGTATTGATCAAAAGTGAAGACTTAGCTGCGAGAGGCATCACTTTTCTTGACCTTCTAGGAAATCACAATGAAATTGAAAACTTCTTTTACAGTATTCTTGAAGAAGTTGATATTGACGAAGAATTTAAGGGCAGTGAAGCTGTAACTTTCCAAGTCTTGCCTAAAGGCGATGGGTTAGAATTGTTTATTAGCAAAAATCTTCCACCAGAAGGAATGGAAAATTTTGATGAGATGAACGATGAAGCGAATGAAGACATTACCGACATGTTGAAAAAGCATGTGGCGGCTCAATTACAAGAGTCGGAGCAAGCAGAAGACATCGGCAATCGTTTTGTATTCGAGTTGTTGCGATTCGAAGATATGATTCAATTGGCATCCGAAGTATATTTGGATTCCGTTGCAACCAATCTTTACCAAATGGGTAACCATTATTATATTGAAATTCGATTCATGGATGCAGAGGTTACTGATATTGAAGTGGAAAATGCACTTTCTTATTTGATGGAATTTGCCCAACGGACATCAGTGACGCCAGAGGTTTTATCTGAATATGGTCAGTTGATCATGGAAAACGATGCACTTGAATTGACTCGTTTCTACTTCAAGAATGATTAATGAATGAAATTCATTTCCAGCCAAGAACATGTTGCTAATGTTCTTGGCTTTTTCAATTGTGTTTGATGAAAATGGCGTATCTTTTGTTGAGGTGAGTTAGATGCTGAAAGCATTGAACCAAAGAAAAGAAGTCATTGCAGCGAAAGGGAGAAAGAAAGCATCAGGTCCTTTTTATTGCCCAGGGTGTCACCAAGAAGTGACTTTGCGGCAAGGAACCAAACGACAGCCCCACTTTGCCCATCAAGCAACTGCTGATTGTCAGACTTACAGCGAAGGGGAGACGAAGGAACACTTGGAAGCCAAACAACTATTGTTTGAATGGTTTCAAGATACAGGGATTGAGATCGAAGCCTTTTTGCCTAAACTCCAACAGCGTCCTGACCTTTGTTATAAGAATATCGCCATTGAAGTACAGTGTTCTTCCCTCAAGTTTTCACGATTTCTTGAAAGAACCAGCACGTATTTAGCAAACGGCTATCGACCATGGTGGATCTTAGGGGAGAAATTGCATCCGAAACGCCAATGGTCACTTTTGGCAAAAGCCTGCTGTAGTTATCAGGCAACTGGTTTTTGTTTGTGGCTGATTGATACGCAAAATCAATCCTTAATGAAGTTAGAACAAATCAACTGGCACTATCAAGAAGGAGTCAGCAGTCAACAAAGCGATGCTCGAAAAGGGGCGCCTTACCATAAAGAAACTCTTCGCCCTTTGTGCAAAGGACAAAGATCAAACCATCACCGTCCTTCTGAGTGGCTTGCTGCAGACTATCAGGTATGGTTGATACAAAAACTGCGAAAGAACCTGCCAAAAATCCGTGTGATCCAAGAAATATTGTATCCGTTAAAAGGCAATGTCTCCCAGCTGCCTATGTGGTGCTATTGTAAAAGCAGCTTTGGCATTTTATTTGAGCATCGAATATTGGTTTTTCGCTTTCTTTATTTAAGTGACTGTCCACTTCGTTTTGATCAATGGGTAGCACGGCTGCGGCAGCTGGATTGGCAATGGCAATTCCCGTTACTGGATCAACGGGAAATTTTGCGCGGACTCTTTCAAGAATGCCAATATTTAGAAAATTCGGTTTCTTTTTAAGCCAATGATTTGGTTTCACTGAAAAGTATGATAAGATATTTTTAACCAATGAACAAGGAGTGAAGGGAATGTCAGAAACAAAACAATTACCAGCACGTGAATCGATTCCAGTCGAAAAAACGTGGGACTTAACGAAAATCTATGCCGATGATGCGGCTTTTGACATAGAATTTCAAGAGATCCAAGCACAAGTCAAAGAAGCAAGTCGTTACCAAGGCACTTTAGCCGATGGGCCGCAAGCCTTCTTATCCGTATTAGAATTTGTTTTAGCGCTTTCTCGTCGTTTAGAGAAACTCTATGTATACAGTCATTTGAAAAACGATCAAGATACTGCCAATACGACGTATCAAGGCTTGTATGCAAAAGCAAGTAACTTGGTTGCGCAAGTAAGTGAAGCCGTTGCTTGGTTTGATCCTGAGCTATTGACAATGTCTGATGAAACGATTTGGGGCTATTTCGATCAAGAGCCGAAACTAGCTGTTTATCGTCATATGATCGAAAAAACCATCAACGAGCGTCCACATGTCTTGCCAGCGGAGCAAGAAGCGTTATTAGCTGGTGCTGGCGAAATTTTTGGGGCACCTGGCAACATTTTTTCTGTTTTAAACAATGCTGATTTGGATTTTCCAGTAGTTGAAGACGAAAACGGGGAAAAAGTGCAGTTATCTCATGGTGTATACGGTGAGTTGATGGAAAGCACGGATCGGTCTGTCCGTGAAGCAGCCTTTAAAGGGCTTTATGGTGTCTATGAGCAATTCCGCAATACCTTTGCCCAAACATTAAGCACCAATATCAAAGCCCATAACTTTAAAGCAAAAGCCCGCAAATTTGATTCGGCACGGCAAGCCGCTTTGAGTGCTAACCACATTCCTGAAAGTGTCTACGATACATTAGTGGATGTCGTCAATCAGCACCTGCCATTGTTGCATCGTTATATGGCATTAAGAAAACGCCTGTTGGCTGTCGATACGTTGCATATGTATGATGTTTATACGCCGATTTTAGGGGAAGCACCCATTCGATATACCTATGAAGAAGCGGTCGAAAAAGCGAAAGAAGCGTTAAAACCATTAGGTGAAGAATACCTTGCGGTGGTTGAAGAAGCCTTCAGCAATCGGTGGATCGATGTCGTTGAAAACAAAGGCAAACGCAGTGGCGCGTATTCTTCTGGTGCCTATGACACGCTGCCATATATCCTGATGAACTGGAATGATCGATTGGATCAACTCTTTACTCTTGTTCATGAAATGGGACACAGTGTGCATAGTTACTTTACACGTAATAACCAGCCTTATGCCTATGGGGATTATTCGATCTTTTTAGCGGAAATCGCTTCAACCACCAATGAAAATATTTTGACAGAGTATATGCTGCAGACTGAAACAGATCCACGGGTCAAAGCTTATATCTTGAATCATTTTCTCGATGGCTTCAAGGGAACGATTTTCCGTCAAACGCAATTTGCCGAGTTTGAACACTTCATGCACGTGGAAGATGCGAAAGGAACACCGTTGACCAGTGAGTTCTTAAGCGAGAACTATGCCGAGTTAAATGCAAAATACTACGGACCTTCTGTTGAAAAAGATCCTGAGATTCGTCTTGAGTGGTCACGCATTCCGCATTTCTATTACAATTACTATGTTTACCAGTATTCAACCGGATTTTCGGCAGCTTCTGCTTTAGCGAAGAAAATCTTAGCAGGTGAACCAGATGCCTTAACCAACTATTTGAACTATTTGAAAGCTGGACGCAGTGATTATCCAATCGAAGTCATGAAAAAAGCGGGCGTCGATATGACAAAAGCAGATTATATTGAAGACGCGATGAAAGTATTTGAGCAACGCTTGAATGAATTGGAAGAACTCGTCAAAGAAATTGAAGCATAATTGAAAAGCGAACCAATCCGTGAAGGATTGGTTTGTTTTTTTGTTTGTCCACAATAAAAAACGCTGCGCAGCGAGCCAAATACAAGATCATCGTTTGGCTCGCTGCGCAGCGTCGCTATTGAATAGGGTTTCATAAAAGAATCAACCCGCGATCAATTTCATGAATAGTGGAAAGTTTTGGTGCTTTCAAAGACTGAGCTTTTTGCAAAAATGTATCGAGTTCTGTTGCTGTACCACAGACGAGCGGAAGACTTCTCAGTTCCTCTGATCCTTCTAAAAGGACCCCATATTCTTCTTCACTTGAAAAATCATACACCACAGCAGAGGGTGTGATCGTGATGCCCATATCTTTGGCTACACGCTGATCGGTGGCAAAGTTCTTTTTCACTAGCTCAGAGGATCGATCTTCTAGGAACATCTCTAAATCACCATTCGTTTCAGAAAATAATTCTTTCACTAAGGCATCGCTATATTCTTGTCTTTCGATCCCTATCCGTTGTTGCAGTTTCAACAAGAAATCCCGCGCAATTTTTTTTCCTTGCAACTGAGCTGCCTTATAGTCCAGTGATGCAGCATAGATTTGGTTGGTCTGTTCATTTCGCAAGACCAAATCCGCCTTATTCATGGACAAATAGTCCATTGAGACACCTACGGAAAACAAGTTAACGAAAGGTAGAATCTGCAAATGGATTTTTTTGCGGCTGGTGTTTAATTTATTGAGAATCTCTTTTTCGATATCATAACAAATAGGCCCAATCGGATTAATAAATAAAAACAGTTCGATCATTTGAATCTCTCCCCAATTAAGATTCTTTTGTACCTTGAAAAACAAAATAAGTATGTTTTATTAAATATAGCAAAAAAACGCGAAAAAAGTAAGCAAAAGGACAGCTTACTATGATTTTTCTTCAACGGCTCGGATGATCTTGTTTTTCGCTGGTCGATAAGGAACGCCAAAGAAACGTAACAAGGAGTGAAAGGCATCTTTCCCTTTAATCGGCTCGTTGACTTCTAACTCCAACTCATAATCATGCTGTTGACCATACCAGCTTTCATCTAACGCGAGCAATCCTTCTTCAATCGGAAATTCCGCCCGTTTCGTTTTTAATGCTGCGATCATACGTAACGTGTCAGGCTCGATACCTGCCGCTCTTAGGCGCTGAGCAACGATACCCGTAGGTAGAATTTTTTCTGAAGCAATCAATGAAGCTGCGGACGTTTTCGTTAAAGGATCAGTCGTCTCTAATAACCCGTGCTCAATGGGGGTTTTTAGCGTTAATTCCGCATTGGTAGCAGTCGTGCGAATACGCAAGCCAAATTGCTTATCCCGCAGCTTATGATCTGCCGTATCAAAATAGTAATTGGTTTGTATCTTAAATGCTTCTTCTGACAAATTGTAATAAGCAAGCAGCTGGTGGTATTCTTTTTCCGTCAACATCGTCTTGTATTCGATCTCTACTTGTTCGCCCATCGTTTCTCACTCTCTTTCTATTGCAATCATAGTGTACGCTGTTTCAGCTATTCCGTCAAAGAAACCAAACAAAGAAAAGCTGAGACGTTGGGGAGAGACAAAAAATCTTTTGTTTCTGCTCTTCTGTTCATTCAGTTTTATTCCAAGAGTATGGTAGAATAAGAGGTATGTTATGAACAGAATCGAGGGAGAAGAATGATTCGTGATTGGGAAGAATTCTTAGCGCCTTATGAACAGGCGGTTTCAGAATTAAAAGTAAAATTAAGAGGCATACGAAAACAATATCGGGAACAAAACAAGCATGTTCCCATTGAATTTGTCACTGGGCGGGTCAAGCCAGTGGATAGCATTTTAACGAAAAGTAAATTACGTGGGATTGCTTTGGATCGGCTTGAAGAAGAGATGTCTGATATCGCTGGCTTGCGAATCATGTGTCAATTTGTGGAAGACATTCACCAAGTCGTTGAACTCTTACGAACACGCAAAGACATGAAAGTGATCATTGAACGGGACTATATCACCAATAAAAAAGCCAGTGGCTACCGTTCGTATCATCTAGTGATCGAATATCCCGTTCAACTGATCGACGGGGAAAAAATTATTCTAGCTGAGATTCAAATTCGGACACTAGCGATGAATTTTTGGGCAACGATCGAACATTCACTAAACTACAAATACCAAGGGGAATTTCCCGCAGAAATCAGTGAACGACTGCGTCGGTCGGCAGAAGCCGCCTATCAGCTAGATGAAGAAATGTCCAATATCCGTGAAGAGATCCAAGAGGCACAACGGTTATTTTCACATGGGAAAGGCAAGCGAGGCGGACATGATCAGAACCCGTTGCCAAAGGGGGAAACGGAATGAAAGGTATCCGCGTGGCAATCGTCCATAATCAAGAAAGCAAGTCGGTAGAAGTGACAAAGCGTTTAACTACGCTTTTAGAACAGTCAGAAAATAAGATCGATCAAGACAATCCTGAATTAGTGATTTCTGTTGGGGGAGATGGCACGCTCCTTTCTGCTTTTCACTTGTACAATCATAAGTTGGATCAAGTACAGTTTTTAGGCGTCCATACGGGTCATCTCGGCTTTTACACGGACTGGCGAGATTATGAATTGGAAGAACTAGTCGAGTCATTATGCAATGACCATCAAAAAAGCGTCAGCTATCCGTTATTAGATGTCCGTATCACGTATGCGAATGGAAAATCAGACAAGCATTTCCTAGCATTGAATGAATCAACGATCAAGCGCGGCAATCGAACGATGGTTGCCGATATTTCTATTAAAGAAGACCTCTTTGAAAAGTTTCGCGGCGATGGCTTATCGATCTCAACGCCCACCGGCTCCACTGCTTATAACAAGAGTGTTGGTGGGGCAGTCTTGCACCCAAGTATCAATGCCTTTCAATTGGCAGAGATTGCTTCGTTGAACAATCGTGTCTTTCGGACCCTTGGTTCGCCGATCGTCGTGGGTCACCATGAATGGGTCAAAGTACAACTGCAGCAAAGCACCGACTATTTAGTGACGATCGATCAGTTTACCATCGAACAAGAAGAAATCGATGCTATCTATTACCGTATTGCCGATGAACGGATTCATTTTGCGTCTTATCGGCATATGCATTTTTGGAATCGGGTCAAAGATTCCTTTATTGGAGAAGAATAAACCCATGGAATTTACGTATCACTATACTGGACAAGGACAGCAAGTCAAATACTTTTTGAAGGAACAGGGGGTGTCCAAAGGACTGTTAGCAAAAATCAAATTTCAAGGCGGAAAGATATTTGTCAACGATCACGAGCAAAACGTCTTGTTTTCTTTGGCGCAAAATGATAGGGTAACTATTGTAATTCCTCCTGAAGGGGAACATGAGACGATGCTGGCTGACCCGACACCGATTGAGATCGTGTATGAAGATGCCCATCTGTTAGTCGTGAATAAGCCAGCAGGCATCTCATCGATCCCTGCGCAATATCATCCGACTGGCACGATGGCCAATCGCGTCAAGGCCTACTATCAAGCGCAGCACTATGAAGATCAAGTGATTCATGTAGTCACGCGGTTAGACCGTGACACATCAGGACTGATGCTTTTTGCAAAACATGGGTTTGCCCATGCGAAGCTGGATAGCCAGTTGCGAAAGAAGCAGGTCGTAAAAAAATATCAAGCCCTCGTTGCTGGTGAACTGACCGCACTTTCTGCCCATGGTGAAATTGAGCTGCCGATTGCTAGAGACCTGACGTCACTATTGAAACGCAAGGTCAGTGACGAAGGAAAAGAAGCACGGACGGAGTATTGGCTAAAACAACGCAATTCAGATTGCGCTTTAGTTGATATTCAGTTACACACAGGCAGGACGCATCAAATAAGGGTCCATTTTTCTGCAATCGGTTGTCCTTTATTAGGAGACGAGATGTATGGCGGTACAATGGCTCTTGGGATCAAACGACAAGCATTACACTGCTGTCAGCTGCAATTTCAGCATCCCTTTACGAATGAACCGTTGGCTTTTAAGCTGCCCTTACCAGCAGACATGGCCGCTGTTTGCTCAGCCATGGATAGGCAATAACAAATGAGGTGAAGAGATTGGATGAAAATCAAGAATTAACTGAACGGTTTGATCAACTGAATCAAGCATTAAAAGACAATGATATCCAGGGATTTCGTGAGGCGTTCTTGGATCTGCATATCTACGAGCAGGGTCAGTTCTACCAATCTCTAGAAGCAGCCGATCGACAAATCGTCTATACGTATCTTTCCCCGAAAGAATTGGCAGACATGTTTGACGTCATTGAAGAAGATGATGAACACATGGTGGACTATCTTTCAGAGATGCGCCCTGCCTATGCGGCTGATATGTTGGCGCAAATGTATACCGATAATGCGGTTGACCTGCTGAATACTCTGGATAAAAAACAAACAGCAAAATATTTGAGTTTGATGACCGCTGAAGCTGCTAGCGAAATCAAAGAGCTGCTGCACTATGAAGATGAAACTGCTGGATCGCTGATGACTACCGAGTTTGTTTCCATTGTTGCCAACCAAACGGTTCGTTCAGCGATGTATGTCTTAAAAAATGCCGCAGATGTTGCCGAGACGATTTACTATATTTACGTCGTGGATACTGATAATAAGCTTGTGGGCGTTATTTCTTTAAGAGACTTGATCATCAATGATGAAGATACCATGATCGCTGATATTTTGAACGAGCGGGTGATGTCGGTTCATGTTGGAGATGACCAAGAGGATGTCGCTCAGACCTTCCGAGATTATGACTTTCTCGCATTGCCAGTCACTGATTATGACGATCACCTATTAGGGATCGTGACCGTCGATGATATCATCGACGTTATCGATGATGAAGCAGCCAGTGACTACTCTGGTTTGGCAGGGGTCAATGTGGAAGAAGTCAGTGAGAACCCGATCAAAGCGTCTTCGAGACGCTTGCCTTGGCTTATCACCTTACTCTTTCTCGGAATGGCCACCGCCAGTCTGATCAGTCATTATGAAGAGTTGGTCAGCGAAGCAAGTATTCTCGCTGTTTTTATCTCACTGATCACCGGGACCGCCGGTAATGCTGGTACCCAATCCTTAGCCGTAGCCGTTCGTCGTCTGGCGATCAATGATGACAAAGAAAACAGCTTTATGAAGACGGTGGTAGGTGAAGTGCTGACGGGACTGTTCACAGGTGCCATCACGGGGTTGACGATTTTTGCTATCGTAGCTGTCTGGAAACAAAATCCGATTCTAGGGTTTGTGATTGGGATGGCGATGATGTGTGCCATCACAGTAGCCAACTTAGCGGGAAGTTTGATCCCGATGCTGATGGACAAGCTGGGGTTTGATCCAGCAGTGGCAAGTGGTCCGTTTATCACGACCCTTAGCGATTTGACCAGTGTTTTGATCTACTTCAACATTGCCAGTCTTTTTATGAACTATTTTATTCAATGAACAAAGAGCAAGCCGATGATTCTTCATTCGAAGGAAGGTCATCGGCTTGCTCTTTAATTTTTTGGTTTTGGCAATACCCCAGAAGGAGAGACACCATAAAGTTTTTTAAAAGACTTGCTAAAGTGATAAGCATCCTGATAGCCCACAGCAGAGGCGACTTCTTTGATCGTGAGGTTTTCATTTTTTAACATGTCTTTGGCACGCTTTAAGCGAATCTCAATCAAGTAGTTGATGGGACTGACACCCGTCGCCTCTTTAAAAATCTTTGAAAGGTACGTCGGGCTGAGAAATTGATCCTGTGCGAGCTTCTCCAACGTGATTTCTTCTTTGTAATGATTTTCCAAGTAATAGACCGTATAGTTGACGATCTGTTGTTGTCGTCGTTGGCTTTTGGAAAGGTAAGGCACGACATTGATATGGTCTTCATTTAGTCCACGTAAAATGTAGACGAGCATCTCCATCAAAACAGCCTTTTGCATCAATTGAAACTCATCCCGCTCTTCACTGCTTTCTCTCACCAACTGCCAGGCTTTTTCCAAAACTTGATGATGGTATTTGCCTAGCTCCAACAAGGGGTGTTTGTTCGGGAAAAAATTCCGTTTAAAGCCTTCCAAAGAAATATTTTTCAAACCAATATGCAGCTGATGGGAGCGAGTGCCCTTAGACTGCAATTCGCAGTGATCGATGCCAGGATTGAAAAGCATGACGCTGCCAGCACGGATTTTTTTCGCTGGTTCTTTTTCAAAATAATAGGTACTTTCTCCTTCTAACAAGACGCTGATTTCTAAAAAGTCATGATGGTGCATTTCGCCATGACTTTCTGATTGTGTCCATGGGTCAAAGAGATAGATGATTTCTGGATTAAACGTGCGAGGGTTAACTAAATTCATGGCTGATTCACTCCAATTGGGTGCTTATTTCCTGTAAAAAAAGGGAATGGTACTTCTTACTAATATTTTACATCAAAATGAGTAAGGAAAACCATTCAAATCGCTTTTCAAAACGCTAAGCTTAACAACGAGAGGGGGAATTAGATGAGTAATACACAATGGATCTGGCGCTATGCCAAAAAGAACCGGGGAAAAATCATATTGGCAGTCCTGTTTTTAGTGATCAATGCAGCGCTGATCATTGTTAATCCGTACTTGGGAGGAATGGTGATCGATGATGTCATCAATCAGCAAAAAACGCACTTATTGATTCCATTATTGTTGATCATGATCGCAACGACCGTCATTCGTACCATTGTCCGCTACAGTTATCAAATTTTATTTGAACGGGTCGGGCAAAATACGCTATACGATTTACGGGAAGATTTGTATCAGAAGCTGCAAGAATTGGATTTCGACTTTTTCAATCACACTCGTGTGGGAGATATTATGGCACGGATGACTGGTGATACCGATGCCATTCGCCACTTTGTTTCTTGGGTGACCTACAATATCGCTGAATGTATCTTGTGGTTCTTTTCAGCGGTGGTGGTTATGAGCTTTATTGATTGGAAATTGATGTTGGCGCTGGTGGCTGTCACACCGATCATATTTCTGTTGACCAATCGCATGTCTAAGAAAGCACACCCGTTGTTTTTTGACATTCGTGAGAGCTTTTCGCGCTTGAATTCAATGGTGGAAGAAAATATCGGCGGCAATCGAGTGGTGAAAGCTTTTGCTCGTGAAAATTTTGAGATTGAAAAATTTCGCTCCTACAACGAAGATTTTAAGACCCGCAATATGGCATCTGCCAAAGTATCCCGTACCTATCTGCCATGGCTTGATGGCTTAGCAGGAAGTTTGTCAGTCATTGCCTTGATTTTGGGTGGGATCTTCGTCATCAACGGCGAGATGACATTAGGGGATCTTGTCGCGTTTAATGGCTATCTTTGGATGTTGAATAATCCTATGCGTATGAGTGGTTGGTTGATCAACGACGTTCAGCGATTTTCTGCAGCCTGTATCAAAATTCGGCAAATGTTGGCGCAAGAATCGAAAATTCCTGTTCATCAACAAGAAAAATTAGAGCCAATCAAAGGATTTGTAGAGTTTAAAGATGTTTCCTTCCACTTTTCGGATGATCCGAATCAAAATGTGTTGGAAAACATCAACTTCAAAATTGGCCCTGGCCAAACGTTAGGGATCTTAGGGGAAACTGGGTCAGGGAAAACGACGTTAGTGAATTTGGTTGGACGCTTTTATGATCCCACTGAAGGGGAAGTATTGATTGATGGAAAAAACGCCAAAGAGTATCCCGTGCGCCAAATGCGGGAAAACATTTCAATGGTGATGCAAGATGTTTTCTTGTTTTCCAATACTATCTCCGACAACATTGCTTTTGGAAATCCTTTAGCTGATGAAGGCTTTATTCGGCAAATGGCGGTAGTCGCTGATGCAGATACCTTTATTTCTCGGATGCCTCAAGGCTATGAAACGATCGTGGGCGAGCGAGGTGTAGGGCTTTCTGGCGGACAAAAACAACGGATCTCCCTAGCACGGGCCTTAGCCAAAGATCCATCGATCTTGATTTTGGATGATACGACGTCTGCCGTCGATATGGAGACAGAATCGAAGATCCAACAGGAGCTGACAAAATTAACAGGAGAGAAAACGACGTTTATCATTGCGCATCGGATCTCCTCTGTTCGAGAAGCCGATCAGATTCTGATGATGGAAAAAGGACGAGTCGTTGAACAAGGGACCCATGAAGAACTTGTCAGTCTGCGGGGCAAATACTACGAAGTGTATCAAAAACAATTAGGCTTGTCAGGAGGTGAAGACGATGGCGAGAAATAAATTTGATGTGGATGAGGAATTAGACCAGGAGTTTAGCTGGAAGGATTTCAAACGCTTGTCACAATATGTCGTTCCTTATAAAAGAAGTATTGCGAAAGTACTATTTACGATCATTCTGGCAAACTTAGCAGGAATGCTGGCGCCCGTTTTCACAAAGATCGCGATCGATTCATCGATTCCTGAGAAAAATGTCAACCAATTGCTGCTTCTAGGAGCTGCCTTTCTAGTGACCTTGATCGTTATCGGCGTCTGCATGCGTTACCGTATCTACCATATCACGAATATTGGTCAAGACGTATTGAAGGATATGCGCTTTGATATTTTTGAACATCTGCAGCGACTGCCTTTTTCTTATTTTGATACAAGGCCCCACGGCAAGATCTTGATTCGCATCGTAAACTATATCAATACACTGAGTGACCTATTGAGCAACGGCCTGATCAATTTGATCTCGGATGTTTTCAACGTCATCATCACCTTGATCTTTATGTTTGCGATCGACTTCAAATTGACCTTGTATTCCCTTGCGTTGCTGCCAATTTTGTTCATCATGGTGATGGTGATCAAGAATAACCAGCGCAAAGCCTATCAGGTGTTGAGTAATAAACAATCCAATCTAAATGCTTACATTCATGAAAGTATTGCTGGTATCAAGATTACTCAATCCTTTGCGCGAGAAGAAGAAAATGCTGAGATCTTCCAAGAAGTCAGCAATGATTATCGAACTTCATGGATGAAAGCTGTCAAAATTCAGTTTCTGATGTGGCCAGGGGTGCAAAACATTTCGGTCATTACGACTTGTTTGATTTATTTTGTCGGCATTCGTCAGATCGGTGTCGATGTCAGCACAGGTACTCTGATCGCTTTTATCAGTTATATCAATAATTTCTGGAATCCAGTCATCAATATCGGGAATTTTTATAATTCTTTGATTACAGCAACTGCCTATCTTGAACGGATTTTTGAAACAATGGATGAAGTCCCAGATATCGAAGACAAACCAGATGCAAAAGTATTGCCAACGATGAAAGGGACCGTTGATTTTGAACACGTGACCTTCCGATACGAAGAAGGCAAAAACATTCTTTCTGATGTTAACTTCCACATTGAACCTGGGGAAAGTATTGCTTTGGTTGGCCCTACTGGTGCAGGGAAGACTACAATCATCAACTTGCTGAGCCGCTTTTATGATGTCAATGAAGGCAGTGTTAAAGTGGATGGGATGGACGTTCGTGACGTGACGCTGGAATCGCTGCGCTCACAAATGGGGGTCATGCTGCAAGATACTTTTATTTTCTCAGGAACGATCATAGAGAATATTCGCTATGGAAAATTAGATGCGACAGAAGAAGAGATCATCGAAGCAGCGAAGATCGTCCGTGCCCACGACTTTATCACGGAGTTGAAAGACGGCTATCAAACCGTCGTCGAAGAACGAGGAAGTACTTTATCTGCAGGGCAACGGCAACTGATTTCCTTTGCCCGAGCGTTGTTGGCTGATCCAAAAATTTTGATCTTAGATGAAGCGACCTCAAGTATCGATACGAAGACAGAAGAATTGCTGCAAGAAGGATTGTTGAAGCTGTTAGAAGGCAGAACCTCATTTATCATCGCTCACCGACTGTCCACGATCAAAAATTCTGATCGAATCTTTTACGTGGCAGGGGGGACAATCGCTGAATCGGGTAACCATGATCAGCTAATGGCACAAAAAGGCTTGTATCACCATTTGTATCAATCACAATACGACTTATTGCAAGCGATCTAAAAGAATCCCCACAAACGATAGAAGCGCATCGTTTGTGGGGATTTCTTTGTGTCCTTCAAGCTCAATCGTTAAGGTCAACGATTCTGGTTCCATGAACTTCTTTTACACCTAGTGTGTCGGCAACTTCTTGGGCATTTTCAAAGGAAATGCCACCGCCAGGTAAAATCGTTAAACGCTCACCAGCATAGGCGATCAATTCTTTCAGACGATCGAAATTTTCTTCAATTGGAGTGCCTGCAGCACCACCATGGGTCAAAATCCGCTGTACCCCATGCTCAGCTAACCAATCGATCGCCTTGAATTGGCGCGCTGCAGGAATCGCGTCGAACGCCATGTGAAAAGTAACCTGCAAGCCTTCTGCGGTTTCTAACAGTAGCTCCAATGCTTCTTCGTCCAACCAGCCGCTAGGTGTTAAGCAACCTAGAACAACGCCGTCTGTTCCTAATTTTTTTGCTTCGATCAAGTCGGTATGCATGATTTTCAATTCTGTATCATTGTAAACAAAATCACCGCCCCGAGGTCGAATGATCGTCATAACGGGTATTCCTTTTTCGCCAGTATATTGCAGAACTTCTTCTTGCACGCCGGTACTTGGTGTTGTTCCGCCGACTGCTAAATTATCACAGAGTTCGATGCGCTTTGCACCTCGGGCGATTGCTAAGGGAATATTGGTATAGTTTTCTGCACAAAATTCTTTTAACATGATTTACCTCCATTTGATGGGTGTTCAATTGATTTGTTATTCTATCCACTAGCATTCTACCACAAGAATATGCTAAAGTAGAGCAGAGATGAGGGAAGTTGAATGTTAAAAAAAATCGATCGCGGGCGCCTATTTTTAAACGCCCATTATCACTTGTTTGAATGTCCATTGTGCCGCCAAGCATTTTTCCCGACCGAAAATGGCTTGGTTTGTCCAAATCGTCATCGATTTGACTTATCAAAGAAAGGCACACTTTTCTTTTTGGATCATCAAGTCAAAGCAGATTATGATCAAGCACTGTTTTTGCCGCGTCAACGAATGATCGCTAGCGGCATGTATACACCAGTCCTTGAGACCATCAAAGCAGCTTTGGGAGATGCTAAGCATCTTTTAGATGTTGGCTGCGGGGAAGGCAGTTTTCTGGCTCAGCTGGTCAATGAAAAGACTCAGGCGGCTGTCGGCTTTGATATTGCCAAGGATGGAGTCTATCTAGCAACCAATCAAAACGTACCAGCTTTTTGGTGTGTGGCGGATCTGACCAACCTGCCGTTTGCTGAAGCGAGCTTTGATACGATTTTCAATCTATTTTCGCCGTCAAATTATGGGGAGTTTAACCGCATTCTAAGAAAAGGCGGACAGCTGATCAAAGTGGTTCCTGCGGCGGACTATTTAAAAGAACTACGAGCCGCTTTTTATCCTGATAACGAAACAAAACAGCAGTATTCGAATGAACGGGTCGTTAGCAAATTTTTTGAACACTATCCCAACGCATCCCGTCAAAGAGTGACGCATGTTTTTGCGATCCCTGAAGAAAATCGTCAAGATTTACTTGCCATGTCCCCGTTAGAGTGGGGGGCTTCGGAGGAACGCAAAGAAAAGCTGCGACAAACCCCTTTGACACAGATTACGGTTGATGTTGAGGTGTTGATTGCGAAAATTTCCTGAAAATATTTTGAACTTTTTTGTTATTTACTCTTGCAATCATGCCATGGGAGTGATATATTGTTCTCAAGTCATTTTTCATTGGTTTTTATCAGGTTCCTGTTCTGATAAAAGTTAGTGAAAAGAGCTTCACTAACGTAACGACTCGCAGTGATCGACACCGAGTTGGTACGTTTTTTTTATGCCCAAAAAAGCGCCCAAAAAATGTTGTTTCTAGAAAAACAAGCGTGCCAAAATATGGTACTATAGAAGTTATTGAAGTAGTTACTGAGCATGCAATGGAAAACGTAACGTTTAACGACACAAATCAATGCGAGAACCGATCGGCAGTAACCGATCGAAAGACAAACTATATTAAGTCAAGCACAAAATGAAAAGTTTGAATAACGTAGTTTTGACATTATTTGAAGGCATGACAAAGAACCCTTAGGCAAAGGGGATTTTTGAAAAGATCAGTTAACAATCATTTTCTGCTCCTCATAAGGCTTATTATCTTTCAGTAGTTGATAAATGATTCGTACCAGTTTTCGAACAACATGACTGATTGCGACATTGTAGTGTTTTCCTTCTGCTAGTTTTTTCTGGAAATAGACACGCATAGACGGAGACCAAATAGACATGAGTCTGGCGGCTTCATGCAATGCCCAGCGAAGCTGAGAGGAACCTCGTTTGACCATTCGACCAGTTTCAGTCTGATTCATTCCAGACGTAGAGATGGAAGGTTCTGCGCCTGCATAGGCAAGCAATTGATTCGGCGATCGGAAATTATTAATATCTCGAATTTCGGCGAGAATGACACTCCCTAATTTAAAACCAATGCCAGGAATCGTTAAAATAGGTGAATCGATTTCACTCATTAATCGAGCAACTTCCTTCTCGGCTTTGTCTCTCATAGTTGTAAGGTACTGAATGGCATCAATAGTTTGAAGGAGTTCAAATTCTAACGCTGGCGACTCTTGACCAATAGAGGTTTGCGCGAGTGTTTTGAGCTTGACGGCCTGTTCTTTTCCAAAGTGACCTTTTGAGTGCGTTGAAATGAGATTGGTCAACTTCGTTAAGTGTGCATTTCCTAATTTTCTAGCAGAGGGGTATTCTTTTAAGATTGCGTACACATAGGATTGGTACTTCGCGGAAGAAGAACCCAAAGAAGGTGCTAATTCTGGAAAGAGAATATCTAAAATGCGTGTGTAGTTCACTTTTTTTCGAGTACAGTCCTCTCTTAATCTAGCTGTGTGTCTGGTTAAATATTTCAGCTCAATCATTGAGGGGTTCGCACTAAATGATTGTTTATCAAGATCTGCTCGTAATTTACGAGCGATCGTCATGGCGTCTTTTTTATCGGTTTTGGTTTTTCGTAAGCTTTGATTTTTGGCAAATTCTTTAATTAAGTATGGATTATAGCTATAAGTTGGGTACCCTTGCGTCCGAAGGAAGCGTAAGATATTAAAGCAATAATGACCGGTATCTTCTAAGGCGATTTGAATCTCTTCGCCGGTTGTTTTCTGCAAATTGGCAAGCGTCATTTGAAGCTTCGTAAAGCCTTCACGATTATTTTCAATCTGAAGATGACGGATAAAAACCGTTCCTTCAGTATCAATGATCGCTAAGTCATGTTTGTGCTTGGCAATATCTATTCCAACGTACAACATAAGGACCACTCCTGACAGATAAAATTTACGCTATGCTCCACTTACTCTTTGCCTATGTAACCTTGTGATCAATCAAGCGTCACGAACAGATGTCATGCGCTAACAAACTTATTAACAATGTGACAAAGAGCTGTGGCCAGAGCCTTTCGACAACAGTATTCCAAAGGAATCTGGTGGAGGTTATACTAGTCCATAGCGTCTAGCTCAATTATAGACAAAATAACAGCTAGTTAAAACGGAATAGCTGATTAATTGAGTATCTTAAATATACAAGGAGTTTTTATCTATGAATCACATCGTTCTTTTTGAACCTCAGATCCCAGCCAATACGGGGAATATTGCACGGACGTGTGCAGCAACAAATACTCATTTACACTTAATCGAGCCTTTAGGCTTTTCAACGGATGACAAGCAATTGAAGCGTGCTGGGCTTGATTATTGGCACGATGTCAATATTACCTATCATAAAGATTTAGCTGCTTTTATGGACTTTTTAGGAGCGCGTCCGTTGTACCTGATCTCGAAATTTGCCAATCGCGTGTATTCTGATGTCGATTACACCGCAGATGACGATCAGTTCTTCATTTTTGGGAAAGAAACGACGGGGCTTCCAGAAAGTTTTATGCGTGAGCATGCCGAAAAATGCTTGCGGATCCCCATGAATGATGAGCACGTTCGTTCCCTAAATCTATCAAATACGGCGGCCTTGATCATTTATGAAGTTTTGCGGCAGCAAGGATTTCCGCAGTTGGAATTGACGCATCATTACGAGAACGACAAATTAGACTAAGAAGCGAGGCTTTTTCGATGCAATTATACTTTACCCGTCACGGAAAAACAGAGTGGAACCAAGCACGCCGCTTTCAAGGAATGCTGGGGGATTCGCCGTTATTGCCAGAAAGTTATGATGAGATCAAATTACTCGGTGATTATCTGGCAGCTATTCCTTTTGAGAAGATTTACTCAAGTACATCTTTGCGAGCAAAAGTGACTGCTCAAGAGATCCAAGCAAGACTCCAACACCCTGTTGAAATCATTTATAATGAGAACCTGCGAGAAATCGGACTCGGTGAATTGGAAGGTCGGTCCATCGATGAAATGCATGAGAAGTATCCCCAACAACTGACTGATTTGCGTAATCACCTGGATCGATACGATCCCAGTGCCTTTAAAGGTGAGCCGATCCAAGTAACATTGAGCCGAATCGAGACCGTCGTCATGGATGCGGTGATGCAGCATGAAGGCCCATTATTGTTCGTCGGTCATGGAGCATCCTTTACGGCTGCTATACAGTGGCTTGCAGGCAAACCATTAGCCGAATTAAGAGAGCAAGGTGGATTAGTCAATAACAGCGTTAGCTTATTAGAGACGAATGAACAAAAAGTATTGCCTTTTGAACTAAAAGTTTGGAATGAAGCAAGCTTTTTAAGCAATCAGGCAGGATTAGACGCTTTATTGTAAACCATGAAAGGAGCGGCACCATGATTCCAGAAAGAACGTTTTTTGTCGGCCATGTTGCCGCCATCTTTTTCCAGAATCCCAGCAATTTTTATAAAGTACTATTAGTTAAAGTCACTGAGAATAATGCCGACTACAAAGACTCGGAGATCGTCGTTACTGGTAGTTTCGGCGAAATCCAAGAAGAGGAAAAGTATCGGTTTTTTGGTGAGCTGGTCAATCATCCCAAGTATGGCGTTCAGTTGAAGGCCGAAAGCTACCAACAAGAACAACCGACCTCTGAACAAGGGTTGATCGCCTATCTTTCTGGAGAAAAATTTCCAGGGATCGGTAAGAAGACCGCTGAAAAAATCGTTGATCTTTTAGGAGAAGAAGCGATCGACCGGATGTTGGAAGAACCAACATTGTTGGAGCAGATTCCAGGATTGAATGAAAGTAAGCAAAAAATGATTTTAGATACCGTTCGGCAAAATCATGGGATGGATCAAGTGATCGTTGGCTTGAGCCGTTATGGTTTTGGTAGTCAGCTTTCTTTTGCAATCTACCAAGCCTACAAAAATGAAGCTTTAGCAATTATCGAAGAAAATCCTTACCAGCTGGTGGAAGACATTGAAGGCATTGGCTTTAAACGCGCAGATGGCATCGCTGAGCAGCTAGGGATCGAAGCTTCGTCACCGCAACGGTTTCGAGCCGCAGTCTTGCATCAGATCTTTGCCCAATCCCTGCAGACGGGTAATACCTTTATCCACGCCCAGGATTTGTTAGAGCAGACACTGCGTTTATTAGAGACGAGTCGTCCTATTGAGATCGCGCCAGACGACCTGGCATCAACGATCATTCAATTAGTGGAGGAAGGAAAAATCCAGCAAGAAGAAACTCGTTTATATGAAAACAGTTTGTACTTTTCTGAGTGGGGAATCGCTAGTTCCATCGAACGCTTGCTTTCCCGCAAAAAAGAGATCGTGTATCCTGAGAAAAAAATCAGCAAAACGCTGCGAAAAATTGAGAAGCATTTAGGCATCACCTATGGGTCTTCGCAAGAAGAAGCAATCAAAGAAGCCATTCGTTCGCCATTGTTTATTTTGACAGGAGGACCTGGTACTGGGAAAACGACGGTGATCAATGGGATCGTACAATTGTTTGCTGAATTGAATGATTTGGACTTAGAGCCATCAAAATACAGCGACGAAACCTTTCCGATTCTCTTGGCAGCACCGACTGGTCGAGCCGCCAAACGAATGAACGAAACGACTGGCTTGCCAAGTGGTACGATCCATCGTTTGTTAGGCTTGAACGGACGTGAAAAAGCGCCATCGATCAGTCCAAAAGAATTAGAAGGCGGCTTACTGATCGTCGATGAGATGTCTATGGTGGATACATGGCTGGCGAATACCCTCTTTAAGTCGATTCCTACGAATATGCAAGTGATTTTTGTGGGGGATAAAGATCAGCTTCCTTCTGTGGGACCAGGGCAAGTCCTTCATGACTTGCTAGCGATCGATGCGATCCCGAAACAAGAATTGACGGAAATCTATCGTCAAGGCGATGGGTCAAGTATTATTCCACTCGCCCATGCCATAAAAAATGGGCAGCTGCCTGCTGATTTTACACAAAACCAAAAAGATCGTTCTTTCTTTGCGTGTGATGCTTACAAAATCGAACCGTTGATCGCTCAAATCGTGAAACGGGCAAAAGACAAAGGCTACACGCCGCAAGATATTCAAGTGTTGGCACCGATGTATCGTGGGGCAGCGGGTATCGATGCCCTTAATAAAATGATGCAAGAGATTTTTAACCCCAATGATGGGACCAAAAAAGAGGTGACCTTCAATGATACGGTGTATCGTATCGGCGATAAGGTCTTGCAGTTGGTAAACTCTCCTGAAGATAACGTGTTTAATGGCGATATGGGGCAAATCGTTGGGATCACTCTAGCCAAACAGTCGGAAGACAAGATCGACGAGCTGGTCATTCAATTTGATGCCAACGAAGTAACCTATAAGCGGAATGAATGGAACAAGATCACGTTATCCTACTGTTGTTCGATCCATAAATCTCAAGGCAGTGAATTTCAAATGGTCATTTTGCCGATGGTTCATCAATACCAACGCATGCTGCAGCGCAATTTGCTATATACTGCTGTGACCCGCAGCAAAGAGATGCTGATTTTACTTGGTGAACCACAAGCGTACCAAACTTGTGTCAACCACGAATCTGCGACTCGTTTAACGACGCTGAAAGAACGCATCAATGGCACAGAAAAAATGACGCCGTTGCAACGAGCAAAATTGGCCCAATTTGAAGAAGCGGATGATCCATTTTATGATGATTCCTCTGTTGACACGAAAGTAAAAACGTCTTCGACGAAGATAAAGGAGCAATCCAGCACTGAAGTTACTGCTAACAAGCAAGCGGTAGAAAAGACCTCAGATAGTGGGTTTGATTTGTTTGCTTTTGCCGAGACGGAGCCGTCAGCATCAAATCAGACAGAAACGGCAAAGCCTCTGTCAGGGGATAAGGTTCTAAGTGAAGGGACTACGGGGGAAGAAGCACTCATCGAAGAAACGCCAAACGATGGTGTATTGACTTTAACGATGGTCAAAAAGCATTTAGTGGATCCAATGATTGGCATGAAGGATTGTTCTCCATACGACTTTATGCCCACAAAAAATGGATGATTCAAAGATGAGAAAATACTAAAAAAGGGTCGTTAGTGAGCGCTTTCTTTTGGTTTTTTAGCTTCTTATGCTAAGCTAAAATCAAAAGGAGGCGTTACGTTATGGCGAAAGAAACCGAAGATAAATTAGCAAAATTAGCAAAAGAATCTGGCAACGACTTTAAAAAGTTAGATGAGATAGAAAAAGAATTCAAATTGGATGAAAGTCCTGAGTCAGAACGAGGCGATCGGGAAGAATCTGGCTTAGAAAAAACGTTAGATAAGGCACCGATTTTTCCGCCTAACACACCGAATAATCCAACGAATCCTGGCAGTCCTGGAAATCCATAGCTTGTCCACCAAAAAACTACGACAGTCGGATATTCGAATAGAAAACAAAAAGCCTGAAGAATGCAGCTTCGCATTCTTCAGGCTTTTTTGCAATCGATGAGGTTTACTGTAAATGCTGATAATAATAGATCGCTAATTGCGTGCGATCCCGCAACTCCAGCTTTTCTAGTAATTGACTGATGTAATTACGAATGGTTCCATCACTTAGATACAAGGCATCGGCGATTTCTTTATTATTTTTACCCGCTGCTACTTCTTTGATGATCGCAAGTTCACGTTCGCTAAAAGATGCTTGATTATCTATCGCTGGTTGGTTCTTCATCATTTGCGTGAAGGTCTCGACGATCTCATTCCCAAACACGACTTGCCCATTGTATGCGGCTTTGACAGAAGGGATGATCGCTTGCAGGTTCTGTTTGATCAAATATCCTTTGACACCGATAGAAAAGGCTTCACGAATGTATTCTTGATCTTTGAAGGTGGTCAAAAGCAAGAGGATCGCTTGCGGAAATTTAGCCAGTATTTCTTTGGCAGCAGCGATCCCAGTTTGTTCCGGCATACGGATGTCGGTCAACAAAACGTCAGGACGATGGGCTTCGTAAAGAGCAATGGCGTCTTTGGCACAATGACCGATACCCAACACCTGAATCTCTTCTGTGCTTTCAAGAATGGTTTGTAACGAGGTCGTCACAAACGGGTCATCATCAATAATGACTACAGTAATCATTGGTGTTCCTCCTTTGGTAAAATGATCGTCAACTGAAAGCGTTGGTTTTCTTGCAAAATATGAACTTGACCTTGCAGCTCCTGGACCCGTTGACGCATCGTTTTCAGACCGATTCCGCTGTTTGCAGTTTGGGGTGAATTGACGTCCTCGTTGGTGATCTGCAAACGGTAAAAGGCGGGCAGCGTGCGAAAATGCAAGACAACGGTTTTGGCATGACTGTGTTTGATGCTGTTGGTCAAGGCTTCTTTGATGACCATTAAGAAACAGTTTTGCTGTGCTTCGCTCAATCCTTCAAACAAGTTTCCTTCAATCGTTACGGAAGAGGGGAAATCAGCAATCAGAAACTCTATGGCCTGCGGAAAAGAAATCGATGTTTCATGGAGATCATGAACGCTTTGCCGAATGCGATCCATCCCAGTGTGAACCGTTGCACTCAAATTTGCTAACGGCACATTTAATTTCGGCTCTTGATTGATCATTTCAAGCGCACCAATTTGTAAAATGGCACTCGAAAGTAGATGGCCGACATTATCATGGATATCTCGCGCGATTCGATTTCGTTCTTCCGCGATTTGTAAGGCTAATTTTGTCTCTTGTGACAGGGCTAATGCTTTGTTTTGTTCCGATAACTGCTGCTGCTTTTCCCAATGGGTATCTTTTGAAGCAATATATTTTTTCTCAAGATCGATCATTCGCTGCTCTTTTTTTCGTAAATAAAAAGCGAAAAGCAGTAACAGGATGATAAAGGCGAGCTCAGTGGGTGAATGGTTGCCAACCGTCGAAATCAACAAAAAACCTAATAGGAATAAACCATCATCTTGTCTTTCTTTTGGAGCGATCACCCGCATCATTGCGGGCAAAAAGAGGGCAAGCGCTGGCCAAAAGGCACATAGCAGCAACAGAATAACTTGAAAAAACCAGCTTGGTTTCTTAGGCAGCAAATAACTGACGCCAGTAAATAAAACAGCGATCAGCAGATAGATGACTTGCACAGCAACAAATCCTTGGTTTACCAATAAGAACAATGAGATAGCGAGGAAAAAGCCCGCTTCGGTGAGTGGTCGATAGTTCGTCATAGGAGACTCCTTCATTGTGACAAATGTCATGGTTGGTTTAGCCAATCGTCACTAGTTTCTTTCCTTGAACTTTATTATAGTCAGATTAACAAGAAATTTGGAAGGAGTTTTTCATCATGATTATCGAAATTGATAAATTAGTAAAACGCTATGGTGATTTTGTGGCGTTGAACCATTTTGATCTGCAAGTTCAAGAAGGAGAAGTTTTAGGATTATTGGGACCAAACGGGAGCGGAAAATCCACCGCCATCAACTGTATGCTCTCTTTGTTAAATTATGACAAAGGGACCATTAAACTGTTTGGATCAATCATGACGCCGGAAAATTATGCCGTCAAGGCAATGATTGGCGTCGTTCCTCAAGATGTTGCCGTCTTTGAAGAACTTAGTGTGCAAGAAAATATCGATTACTTTTGCGGTTTATATGTTGCTGACAAACAGAAACGCCAAGCCTTGATCGAAGAAGTGATTCAATTAGTGGGATTGGAAAATTTTGTGACGTTTCACCCAGGCGAGCTCAGCGGTGGGTTGAAGCGACGATTGAATATCGCCTGCGGGATCGCTCATAAGCCGCGCTTGATCTTTTTAGATGAACCCACGGTAGCGGTCGATCCTCAAAGTCGGAACAAAATTTTAGAAAGTATCAAAGAACTGAATCGTCAAGGAGCGACGATTGTTTATACGACCCATTACATGGAAGAGGTGGAGATTCTTTGTGACCAGATCGTGATTATGGATCAAGGACAGGTGATTGCTAAAGGAACCAAGGAATCTCTAAAAGATATGGTACGGACAGCGGATCGTTTGACCATCGATATCCCCTTACTGCCTGAGCCTGTATTGACAACGATTCAGCAAACCATTGCTTCTGATGGGATCGCCTATAAAAACGGTCAGCTTGAAGTAACAACGACGGAGCTGAATACAGTTTTATTACCGATTCTGACGCTCTTACAAGCAGAGCATATCACTTATGGAAAAATTGCAACCAAAGAAGCCACCTTGAATGATGTCTTTTTAGAGATCACGGGCAAGGAATTGAGAGACTAAAGGAGGGAATCACAATGTTTTGGCATTTTTATAAATACCGCACAAAAGTATTGCTGCGAAATAAATCCATGCTGTTTTGGACGTTGGCGTTTCCTATCCTCTTAGGTCTAATGTTTATGGCTGCCTTCGGGGAGATCGATCAAGCGGGCAATCTTGAAACGATCACAACGGGGATCGTAAAGACTGGAGATCAAACAGCGCTTTCGGAAAATTTTTCCACCGTCCTTGAACAAGTAAAAATCAATGAAAAACCATTATTTGAACTCGAGGAATTACAAGAGGCAGAGGCAGCTGAAAAGCTGACTGCTGGTGATTTAGCTGGGTATTATCTGATTGATGATGAAACCATTTCTCTGCATGTGGGCCAAGCGGGCATGAGCCAGTCGTTGATGAAAAACGTAATGGATCAATTTTTACAACGCACAGCGATCATTGCTAGTAAAGCGGCAGAACTTGAGAGCCTTGATCTGGCACCAATTCTATCGGCTTTTGAGCAGGAAGCGACTTTTCAAGAAGTGAATGCTGATCGTGACATGAGTTTCAAAAGTTTCTATTTCTTTACGTTGATCGGGATGGCGATCCTCTACGGGACGATGTGGGGTGTCCGCAATGTCCAGGATCAGCAAGCCAATCAATCCGCGAATGGTATTCGGCTTTCCTTGATACCAAGGAAACGGACATTGGTTTCAAGTGCGAATTTAGCGGCAAGTTTTACGATTGTGTTAGTCGAAATCTATCTTATTTTAGCCGTCTTTCGTTTTGTCTATCAAGTAGACTTTGGCGATCGTTGGCAGTGGTTACTGCTGGTTGCCGCATTAGGATCATTATGTGCGATTTTGCTAGGGACATTGATTGGAAATCTGACACCAAAAATGAATTTGGTACAAAAGGATGGTATTTTGGTCTCCGTGACGATGGCAATGAGCTTTTTTGCCGGGATGATGGGCTCGGAACAAATCAAGTATTGGCTTGATCTGCATGTGCCACTGTTGGGGCAAGTGAATCTCGTCAATTTGATCAGTGAAAGCCTGTATCAATTGTACTACTATACAGATTTGACTAGCTTTTATACCAATCTTCTATGGCTGACTGGTTTTATCGTCCTATTTGCCATCGGGAATGCTTGGGTCGAAAGAGGGGTGCGCTATGACGCTTTATAAAACGATTTGGACTTTGCTTAAAGCAAATAAGTCGAACTTACTGATTGGGGTATTGATCACTGTTGTTGTCACATTCTTTTATGCACAAAGCATCGATGTCGAAAACACCTCTTTGCAAGAGGCAAAAATTGCTTTGATCAGTGAGGAGGAGTCGCCTGTCGTGGATGGTCTCCGAGCCTATTTAAAAGAAAAGCAAACCTTGGTCACGTTGGATGGCACCTCGCAAAAACAAATTGATGATGCGCTTTATTTTAATCGTGTAAACATCGTCTTGCATGTGCCAGCAGATTTCACTCATCAAGTTGAGGCAGGCAAGATGCCGACGATCGAGATTCAAAGTCGACCCGATGCCTTTTCTAAAACAGTCGTCACTCAGCAAGTGAACACTTTTTTACAAACAGTCCTTTTGTTTCAGGAGGAAGGCAAAACCGTCGCAGCGGCAATAGAACAAGCGCAATCTGCACTGGCGGTCACAGGGGATGTGAAGCTGAGTGCAGAGTATGGGCAGCGAATGAAAAAACTGTTGACTGGCATGACCTTTAACTTATTGTCTTATGGGCTCTTTCTCTCGGTATTTAGCGGGTTTGGTGTGATCAACTTGGCATTCAATCGCAAAGAAATCAGCAAGCGAAACCAGAGTGCACCACTTCCGAAGCGTGTATTGCAGCGGAAAATCCTTCTAAGTTTGATCAGCTACTCGCTACTCTTGACCTTCGGCTTTCTACTACTGATGGTGCTATTAGTGATTCGCACGTCTTGGGATACAGCAGCCTGGTACCACATTTTGAATACGTTCTTGTTTTTATTGCCAGTTATCAGCTTTTCAGCTTGTGTCACTTCCCTGGTGAAAAACTCAGAAGCAATCGGTGGGATCAGCAATATCTTCATAACAGGAAGTTGTTTTGTCGGTGGTGTCTTTGTATCCGCGAATTTCCTGCCAGATATCGTCAATAAAATTGCAGCGTTTACGCCAACCTATTGGTTTGTACAAAACAATACATTGATCAGTGAAACCCTCACTTATAATCAAGCGTTCACAGAATCCTTTTGGTTCAATGGCTTCGTACTAGTCGCTTTTGTTGCCGTGTTTTCAATGCTCCAATTTATTTTGGGAAGAGAAGGAAGCCGTCGTTGGCAATACCACTCGGCGAAAAATTAATGATCGAACGTATAGAAAAACGATACAAATCAGCAGCGATTTGTATCGTTTTTTTATGGGCACCAGAATAATTGTGAAGCCGTGGTAAAGGTAATATCAAAGGGGCGTTGCCCCATTTCCTCGCCATCTTCTTGTCCATGTTGAGGAACGGTGGAGATGATTCTCAGCTTCGAAGTGGAAAGATGGTGAAAGTAACGTGAATTCATGTGTTTCTTTCGCATCAGTAAGCCGATCAGCCAAAAAATCTTAAAAAGCGACACACGTTCGACAAGAACGAAATCAAACTTTTTCTCTTTGACTGAAGCAGTTGGGGCAATCGCCACACCGCCGCCAAAGTAAGGATGATTGGTCGTGGTACATAAAAAAGCTTTTTTGTAACTGAACTGCTGCCCATTGCACTCAACTAAGATCGGGAAGCCTTTTTGGCGAAACAAAACCCGAATAATTGCAGCGATATAGGAAAAGGAGCCAAGATTAAACTTATTTAGATTGCTTTTTGCCACAGAGTGATTGGTGGTATAGACGATTGCCGCATCAAGACCAATCCCGACATTGTTAAGGGCAATGCCATTTTCTTCTTGGATCTGCTCCTCATAACGGATAATGGTCAATTCTTGAGGTTTAGTAGTACCAGCAATTTTCCAAAATGCTTTTTCTGGTTCCCGCGGCAACTCAATACTCCGAGCAAAATCATTTCCTGAACCAGCAGGGATATAGGCAACGGGGATTTGCTGTTGTTCAAGTTGTAACTCTGATACTACTTGGTGCAACGTTCCATCACCGCCGATAACCACCAATAATGGAAAAAGCATCTCGCCGTTTTCTAAATAGACCTCATCCCAAGGAATGAGGCGTTCTTTTAAGAGTTTTCGTGTGATCGTTCGTTCATCACCTGGAGACTTTGTTACATAGACTTGATGGGGGAAACGATGTTTTTTTACAATTTTTTGCACACGTTCCACCGCTTTTTTTCCTCGTCCACTGCCTGAGGCAGGGTTCACGAGGAAGTGATAATAATAGTTCATTTTATGAATAGCTCCATATCGTTTTTTCGTTCAATGCGATTAATTATAGCATGTTTCGACAGAAGGAGGGGGGGACGATGCCTGAAAAAAAGAGCAAAAAAATAGATTCGACGATTGTGCTTTCTAGGTTCTCAAAGGTTCTTATGTCCACTTTGATCCTCAGGTAACGATGCCCATCGCCGAATCCTATTCAATTAGTAAGGAGTAACTCAAATTCCCACATCCTTTGTCTTTTATTCTAAGTTGACAACAATTCTTTTCTTGCAGAACCTGCTTCGTCTGCTTTACTGGGAATCCTTGCTCCTTACACTTACAGTATAGCAGGTTTTCCTATTTTAGCAATCGCTTACAATATTTACTTTGTGCTTTTTAAAGAATTTTAAACTTTCTAAATGAAAGGTAAAGAAAAAAAGCAAAATCGATGGACAAACGATTTTGCTTTTAAAGTTTACGGCTCGAGGAGCCACGAAAGATTATTTTTTGGGATTTTTCACGAAAGTTAAAAGTAAAATTGGAATCACCAAAAATATAATCGCATTATTGATTATCAGCACATCTGAATTACTAAAATTTAATGGATTATTTTGCCAAGTTTGAATCATAAATCCCAGTAAATTATGAGTGTGAGCAATATAAAACAGACCAGAAGTGCCTATCACATTTAAAATAATCGCGATAATGCTTAAGATTCGTACCAGTTTGATTAGTACTTTTTTCATCGCATTTCTCCTTTAATTATGGCTGCATTTCTGGTAAATTACCGAAAGCTTCTGTTAGTTTTACAGAGTCCTCCAAAATATCCATATAGATATCGTGATAGGCCCAGCCGTCACCTAAATCAGCAGCTTCAATTGCTTCTGTAGTCGTTTGTAATTCTCTCATCAAATCAGTATAATTGCGCATGATAGAGGTGTAGGCTGTTAAGTCATACGTGTCAGGATTCGCAATATAACCCTCCACTTCTGCAATCATTTCAGCGTACGTATCGGATAATTTTTCAAGTTGTACTTCTAAATCGTCAGCAGACACTTGATTCGCTTCGCTGTCAGTTTCTTCTTCAGAACTTTCACTGATGTCGGCATCAGAATCATCAGTTTCGTCTGAATCATCTATCTCTTCATCATCTTCAGATGGCGCCGTCGTGGTTTCTGTTGTTTGTTGTGAGGATTCGACAGTATCACTTTCCGCGTCTTCACTCGAGCAGCCAGCCATAAATAAGGCCGTTACCAACACAAATCCAAATAGAGTCTTTTTCATTTGTTTATCCCCTTTGTTCAAAGAAAACTATAATTTCTTTTTATAATTTTCGATGAATTAGTATTTTTGTATTGTAAAAAAAGAACGGTTACCATTCTTTCCTAATACTCTATCTATTTTACATTTAAGCACTTCTTAAATAAAGAAATATTCCTATTTTTAATCATTATTTAACAATGTATGCGTTATAATGTTGTTAAATCTGAATAAATTTGCGCTTTCGTCGGTGGAAGGACTTTCAAGGTAGCTGATTTTTGTTGTTTTGTAGTATTAAAACAATCATAATATATCTAACTATTTTTTTATTAATATTTCTTCCGTTTTACTTGTTAAAAAAATGCGATAGGAGTAAATTAAAGGTGTAAAAACTTATTTTAGGAGGAATTAGGATGTGTACTGCGCTAACGTATGTAACGAAGGATCATTATTTTGGCAGAAATTTTGATTACGATGTTTCTTATAAAGAAGTGGTGACCATTACTCCGAGAAATTACCAATTGAAATTTCGCAAAGTAAGTGAAATAGATCACCATTATGCGATGATCGGGATTGCTGCTGGAGTCGCTGAATACCCACTCTATTATGATGCGGTCAACGAAAAAGGCTTAGGTATCGCTGGTTTGAATTTTCCAGAAAATGCTGTATACAATGAGTTTCAAGAGGGGAAAGAAAACGTCACGCCTTTTGAATTCATCCCATGGTTACTAGGACAATGCGCTACCGTGGAAGAGGCAAAAGCCCTGTTGGCGAAGGTTAATCTGGTAAAGATCAATTTTAGTGAAGAACTACCATTATCGCCATTGCATTGGATGATTGCTGATAAAAAAAGTGCCATCGTTGTTGAGAGTATGAGTGATGGTCTTCATATTCATGAAAATCCGGTCGGGGTCTTAACGAATAATCCGCCATTTGACTACCAGTTATTCAATTTGAATAACTACCGTGTGTTATCATCGAAAACACCAGAAACGCATTTTTCTGACAAGCTGGATTTTGATGAGTACAGTCGTGGAATGGGGGCCTTAGGTCTGCCAGGAGATCTTTCTTCGATGTCTCGTTTTGTCAAAGCGGCATTTACCCGATTGAATTCCGTTTCTGGAGAATCTGAATCCGAAAGCATTAGTCAGTTTTTCCATATTCTAGGTTCTGTCGAACAGCAAAAAGGACTATGTGATACTGGAAATGAAAACTATGAATACACGATTTATACTTCTTGCTGCAATACAGACAAAGGGATCTATTACTATCGTACGTATGAAAATAGTCAAATCGTTGCAGTTGATATGAATAAAGAAGATTTGGAAGGCAATGTACCGATTTCTTATCCATTAGTTGAAGACCAACAAGTATTTTTCAGTAACTGATCCATTTTTAAAACCCCATCTCAATGCCGTTTTGAGATGGGGTTCTTTTTCTGCTTTGTTTCAAACCGAATCGCTCTGACTCGGTGTTGTCTTCGTTTGTGCAGTGCGTTTATTGGGAAATGGGAAAAAGCGATTCACCAGTATGGCGATCGTCATGCCTATAAAGCTGTCAATAATCCGATTAAAGGCATACAAGTATGATTCAGTTTGAGGAATCATGAATAAAATCGTCAATAGTGTGGCACAAGCACCAACTGTTCCCTCGGAGTAATCAAATTTGACCAATAAAGCGATCATCAACATGATCACTAAAGGGATCGCAATGATTTGTATAACGGACGAATGTCCGAAAAAGTTAAATATCGCAATACAAAACACGGAAGCGATTGCGCCAAAGCTGTTGCCGGCAATCCGATGTTTCCCGTATTTGACAGTGTTTTCATGGTCTTCTCGTAATGTGAAAACAGCTGTGATCGTCGATACAACATACGTTTCACGATTCAAAAGAAAACTAATCAAAATACATAGAAATACACTAATGCCAGTTTTTACATTTCTTAAGCCAAAGGTCAATCCAAATAATTTCAATCATGCCATCCTCTCAAAACAATTTCAACGAAATAGATTATACCATATCGCAAGCACTCATATTTTAGATTTTCAGAAAAATGAACAACGATTCTTTCATCGTGCGTTGAGAGGTACATTCTACCAGTAGTCGAAAAGCTAGTTTTATCCTATGCACTTATCAACTTTGAGTATTGAAAGGAATACAATAAGTAAACCTAACTTAAAATGAATTGATTTTCGCATTCCTCGTTTAAAGCTCCTTTCCATTTCCATGAGTGATCCTTCTTTTGATTTTTCAGTCCTGTTATCATTTATATAAGTTGTTTTGATAAAAAACTACTTATTGTTTATAAAAAGTTTGTTTTTTAGATATTATATTGAGATAATCAAAAATAAGGAGGGGATAAAATGAAAAAAGTTTCTGTATTACTTGTTTTCTTACTTGGTTTTGTTGTTTTTCCAGTGACAGTTTTCGCTGCTTCTTCACCGAGCGTGAGCTATCAAACGAATGTCCAGTCTCAAGGGTGGCAATCATGGAAAACAAACGCTCAGACGTCAGGGACTACAGGAAAAGGGAAGCGACTTGAAGCAATCAAAATAAAAATTACAAACGAAAAATATAAAGGAAGTATTGAATATAAAACATCCATTCAGAAACAAGGATGGGAAAAATCTTTTAGAAAAAATGGTGCGCTATCTGGTACAAGCGGTAAGGGGCAACGTTTGGAAGCGATCCAAATCAAACTTACCGGTGAGATCGCTAAGTATTATGATGTCTATTATCGAGTCAATGCACAACAATTTGGCTGGATGGGCTGGGCAAAAAACGGGCAGTCCTCAGGAACTTCTGGCTTTGGCTTTCAATTGGAAGCAATTCAGATCAAGCTGGTAAAAAAAGGTGGGAAGGCACCTGGAACGACGAATAATGGCTTTCGAGATGGACGAAAAAAATATGTAGATAAACGGGGCAAAGGGTTGATCAAAGGGTCAAAACAAAAGATTTATCACCTACCGGGCAGTCAATACTATAAGAAAACGACCAGTCCGATTCGTATGTTCAAGACAGAGGTGGAAGCTTACAAAGCGGGCTTTCGACCTGCTAAATAGAGAAGGACTCAGTCAATGTGTACACAATCGGGCACTTGAAACTGGTTCGATCACTATAAAAAATTCCTTCCCCTCAGCGGGAAAGGAGTTTTTTATTCCATAGTATTTTTTGCTAGATATGAGGATTCACAAAGTAAGTTTACTGGCTGCCCGCTTTATAGGCTGATCCTTTTTTTAGCGAGGTTTCAGCACAAAGCTACCATCTTCATCGTTCATTCCTTCAATAAATGTAAAAATAATATTTTTACCATCTCTTTCAAGGAAGAAGTAGGACATCTCAGTTTCATATTCTGGATCTTGCATCACTAGCTGATTGTCTTCAAGGGTATAGTTGTAGGTATACTCGAATTCTTCCCAGACTACCCCATCAAAAGCTACTCCAAGCTCTTCCAGTTCATCATCATCTTCTGATTGTAGCGAGCTATTATCGGTACCAATAGTAAGATTCGTTTCACTAAATGTGGCTGTCATCACTGCATACTCACCATCACCATCATCATCATCTATCTCAATAAGCCAGTCATTTTTTTGTAAGTCTTCTTTTGTGATATTTTCATTACCATTACCATTTCCACAACCAACAGCTATGACCATCAGAAGGAGAGTTATTAAGTTTATCGCTATTTTTTTCATTATTAGACCTTTTCTTCCTTTTATTTTTGTTTATATGAGTATATTGTAACATATTTATTGCGTGCCTCGTTAAAGTAAAAAAATATGATTATCCATCACGTGATTTGCGACATCGATTACAAGTGCTTCTCTCCCTTCTTTTTTTAGTTTTGCTATCTGAAAGATCAGCATGACTAGCGGTACTTTTTTATTAGTAAGCGTAGGCTTTGCAAGAGTATTTCTCATTGAGTTTGCTTTCCAAAAGTATGCTTTTATTGGAAGCCAAAAAGAAAAGCTACCCCATGAGCCGTGACTAGCTTGTTTAAGTAGAATAAAGAAGCACTGAATGAATGGCAATCGGTGAGAAACTTGACTTAGAAAAAGCTTTTAAGGTGATTTAGAAAAGGATTTGGCTGGTTTAACATTGATATATGGCTATTAATGTGTATAATAAGTACTTGTGCGAAGCGCACCGCGGTTCATCAACCATCCCGCGTAATCAAAACTCGGAGAAAGTAGGGATCAAATGGAAAAATCAACAAATCTAACCAATCAACGTTTGCGTGTCGTCGCAGCCAATGGGATCATTATGGCACTTTATGTTGCTGTAACGGTTCTGGTCGCACCAGTCGCCTCAGGAGCGATTCAATTCAGAATATCTGAAGGGTTGAATCACTTAGTCGTTTTCAACAGAAAATTGATGTGGGGTGTCGTCGGTGGGGTCGTTGTGTATAACTTGTTCTTTGGAATGGGGATCTTGGATGTCGTATTCGGCGGTTTCGGAAGCTTTTTAGCCTTAGGAGCAACTGCCTTGGTACATAAGAAGATTCCAAATGTTTTCTTAAGACTCGCATTTAATACAATTGTTTTTTCATTAAGCATGTTCCTGATTGCGATTATGCTAAACATCACCTTAGCATTACCTTTCTGGCCAACCTTTGCAACAACGGCATTGAGTGAATTTATCGTGATGACGATCACTGCACCTGTGATGTATATCATCAATTGTGCCGTTCGTTTCGATAAGCGCGTTTAAAAAAAAATCTTGTTTTTTGCTTTGATGGTTCTCAAAAAACAAGAAAAAAGATCATTCCTTTCTTTTTTAGGAATGATCTTTTATTTTATTCTGCTTTTAGGTCTTCGATCTCCACAACTTTGAAATTTTTCGCTTCCAGTTGAGAAACGATCTTGTCGCATAATTCTTTTGATGTGTTCGCTGGTAAAGTGATCATCGTACGACGGATAAATTCATCTTTACCGATATCCAGTGTGATACAGCTGGCAATACTGCTGTATTTTGCGATTATTTTTGCGATGACTGCTAAGTCGCCTTGTTGACCAGTTGATGCGATCGTCAACACATAGCTTCCTTGCTCAACACTCCATGACTGTGACAACATGTTCAACAAAGAACTGTGTGTCAAGATGCCATAAAATTGATTGTTTTCATCTAATACAGCAATATAAGGCAATTCTTTGATCGTGAAGAAAACGTTAAAGAAAGAAGAATTGACATAAATAAATTTGGTCGCATTTTTTAGTAGATAAGTGACTGGCAAAGTCATGTCGCCGCCGTTTGCTTTGTGGCGATAAATGTGCATTTTATAAATATTTCCTCTGAAAATCTTGCCTGATTCATCTAGGATAGGCACACAACGATAACCAGATTCTTCCAAAATTGCCAGCGCTTCTTCTAAAGTAGCTGTTTCTTTTACCGTTGTTAAATCGCGTTTTTTGTAAACCATTGTTTTTAATAACATAATTTTCCCTCCCAAATACCCATTTAACACCATTATCATACCACAAAATTAGAAGAAACTATATTTTTACGACAGAAAATCAAAAATTGACACATTCTTAAATAAATGGTATTTTTAGTGTTGGAAAACTTTATAAAAAGGGGGAGGACACTAAGATGGCAACAAAAAAAGCTGCTTTGGCTTGTTCTGTCTGCGGATCCCGCAACTATTCAAAATCAGTCAGTGAAGGTAAAAAAGGCGAACGCCTTGAAATCAACAAATTTTGCAAGTATTGTAATCAATATACGTTGCATCGTGAAACGAAGTAAGGAGGGAATCAAATGAAATTTTTGAAAAATGTTGTTGAAGAAATGAAAAACGTTTCTTGGCCATCAAAAAAGCAATTACGTAAAGATACCTTTGTGGTGATTCAAACAACCATTATTTTTGCATTGATGTTCTTTGTGATGGACACACTGATTCAAACAGTCTTCAATTGGATCCTAAAGTAAGACTTCTTACTGATAGCGCTAGTCATTTATCGCAAATCATGCTATAATCGCTTTGAGGAAAAACTTCGGTGCAGCTGAGGTTTTTTTATTTTACAAAAAGATGGGGAGTCCGAAAAAAATGGAATCTTTTGAAAAAAATTGGTATGTACTGCATACGTATTCTGGCTATGAAAACAAAGTAAAAGCGAACCTAGAGTCACGTGCACAAAGCATGGGTATGGGTGATTATATTTTCCGTGTCGTCGTTCCCGAAGAAGTAGAAACAGAAGAAAAAAACGGCAAAACCAAAGAAATCGTTCATAAAACATTTCCTGGCTATGTATTAGTTGAAATGGTCATGACGGATGAATCTTGGTACGTTGTACGTAATACTCCTGGGGTAACAGGTTTCGTTGGTTCTCATGGTGCAGGAAGCAAGCCAGCGCCTTTATTACAAGAAGAAATCAATTCAATTTTACGTTCGATCGGTATGAGCACTCGGACAGTTGAACTGGAAGTAGAAATTGGCGAAACCGTCAAAATCATCGAAGGTGCGTTTTCTGGTCTAGAAGGACAAGTAGCAGAAATCGATGAAGAAAAACAAAAACTAAAAGTGAACATCGATATGTTCGGTCGTGAAACGAGTACAGAACTTGATTTTGAGCAAGTAGATAAGATTTAACTACTGGATTCACTAGCAAGAATGACTCTTTTACGGTAAAATAACAGTAATGAGAATAAAGTGGACCAATTCGTTGGCCCACTTTTTTTCTCAAAATCAGTAAGCGCTTTATAAGAGGAAGGGGTCCTATGTCAAAACTAGTCACTTTTTTTAGAGTAAAGTTTCACAATGATTTTCATCCCCATGGTAAAGGGATGATCTCTGTACATAATGGATATAGCTTGTTATTTCTTTTCAATTTGCTGCTATTTTTCTTTGCTATGTTGTTTTTTGATCCAATGGTGGCAGTCGAAGAGCTCAAGTTGATTTTGTTTTCGGAAAGTCATTTAGTCACCGATTATATTGCCATGACCTCGGTAGGGACGGCTTTGTTAAATAGCAGTCTGATGACCTTTGTAGCGATCTCGATTTGCTATCACTATCGGGTACCGATCACGGGCGGTGCAGTCTCTGCGATCTTCATGGTGACTGGCTATGGTTTTTTTGGAAAAAATCTCCTGAATTTTATCCCAATATTTTTAGGCGTTCGACTGTATTCGTATTTTATGAACGAACCATTGAAAAAATTTCTGTTGATCGCCCTCTATGGGTCATCGGTTTCCCCAATCGTCAGCTATTTTGCTTTCAATGATTCCTTACCACCATACTTTAGTCTAGTGATGGGGTATGGCATTGGGGTCTTCACCGGTTTTTTGATGGTTCCTATGGCCTTATACTTTCAAGCGCTGTTTCAAAGCGTCAGTCTATACAGTGCGGGATTTACTTCAGGGATGCTATGTACCCTGGTCGCTGCCATCTGCCGAATGTTTGGCTTGACGATCGAGCTAAGAACATTAGTATCTCAAGAGCAGCAACCTCGATTGATTTTTATGATGCTGGTTTTAGGAGGGGTATTCGTCGGCTATGGCTTGTTGATGGCGATCAAGAAAAAACGATTGAATATGCGAGCGATTTGGTCGCATAGTGGCAAAATCGAGCGAGATATTTTAAGGGATACTGGCGTTTATAATACGATGATCAATATGGGGTTAATGACATTCTTGTTAGTGGCTTACGTTGTCAGTATTGGTGCGGTTTTAAATGGACCAGTTATCGGTGCGATCTTTTGCGTCATCGGCTTTTCTGCTTGTGGCTCTCATGTGTTTAACTCGCTGCCTTTATTGGCAGGGGTGACGATCGCCAATCTATTGAGCGTATACACCATCAACGAGACAGTTACAGTCACGTCAGCGATTTTTGCGATGATGCTCTGTGCAGTAACGAATGCCTATGGCTGGAAAGGCGGCTTGGTGGTCGGTTTTGTCCACGCCTCAATGGTACTGAATATTGATTTCTTACATGGAGGTTTGAATCTGTATAACAATGGTTTTTCTGGCGGGCTCGTCGCCATGATGATCATTCCCTTATTGGATCTCAGCAAACAGCTCTGGCAAAAATCAGCCGATCAGGCACAAGCTACCCAGGAAGAAAAACCACAAATGGACTTGAAAGCACAAGAAAGCGAGCAGCCATTGGTCCCAATGGATCAAACAGAAGGGAAACCTAAATTTTCCGAGCCTGTGAAGGTATTAAAACCCGTTGCCCAAAAGAAACACTATGGAGTAGGCGAGTGGGAGTAGAAAAACCGCCAATGTCGTTTGTTACTTGTTTAACAAGTGTGGATTACTTGTCTTTTCGTCGCTGGAAATCATGGGAAAATGAAAACCAACCAAGAACAAGCAACGATTGGTTGTTCTTGGTTGGTTTTTATTCGTGTTCGTTTCTAAAAAAAATCAACGATTGGCTTCTAAGATTTCTGCCTGCAAGCGTTGGGCAGTCGGTGTCATGGCTAGACCGCCTTCAGCCGTTTCCTTGAAAATGCTAGGCATTTGGCGACCGACTTGATACATCGCTAAGACCACTTCATCAGGTGGGATAACACTTTCGATTCCTGCCAGTGCCATGTCGGCAGAGATAAAGGCTTGGGAAGATCCCAGGGCATTGCGCTTCACGCATGGGACTTCGACTAAGCCCGCGACAGGGTCACAAATCAAGCCCATCATATTTTTGAGGGTGATCGCCACCGCTTGAGCCGCTTGGTGAGGGGTGCCACCTTTTGCACAAACCAAAGCTGCCGCTGCCATTGCGCTAGCAGAACCGATCTCCGCTTGACAACCGCCTTCGGCTCCAGAAATCGAGGCATTGTTGGCAATCACTAGACCAAAGGCGCCGGCTGTAAATAAAAAGTCGACTTGTTGCGCTCGAGTCAGTGCCAAACGTTCACGTACGGCCATCAAGACACCAGAAACAACACCCGCACTACCGGCGGTCGGTGTTGCACAGATCAAGCCCATTTTCGCATTGACTTCGTTGACTGCAATGGCATTTTGGACCGCGTGTAGAATGGTTTCTCCGCTTAAAAAATCACCGGCAGCAAGGTAGTCGTTCATGCGTGTCGCATCGCCGCCGGTCAATCCCGTCACCGATTTTACACCAGCGACACCTTCAGCGACTGATTGTTCCATAACAACTAAATTCTTTTCCATGATTGCAAGGATCTGTTCGCGACTACGGCCAGTATTTTCAGCTTCGATCGCAATCATCATCTCTGCAACGGAAGGATAATTTTTACTCTCTGTTACTAATTCTTCTATTGTATAGAACATGTGCCTTTTCTCCTTTAATCAAAATACGCAGCGCTGTAAACGTGTGGCAAAACTTTGATTTGTTGCGCCAGCTGATCATTGCGCTGATCGACTTCGATGATCATGATTGCTTTATCACCGACAGCTTCTCTTGTTACGGTCATCGTACCGATATTGATTTGAGCCTCTGATAGTAAATTGGTTACTTTTGCAATCATTCCTGGAACATCTTGATGAACGATCACATAAGTTGGCGTACCCAGCGTCAGAGAAATTTTGAAGCCGTTAAGCTCTGAGATTTGAATATTACCACCACCGATCGAGATACCAGTGACAGAAAGTTTGTGGCTACCTTTTGTCAAAATCATCTTGACCATATTTGGATGTTCCGCTTTTTCTTTTTTAGGAACGAATAGGACTTCGATCCCTTTCTCATAAGCGATTTTTAAAGAGTCTGCTAGGCGAGCATCATCTGGCTCCATGCCTAAAAGACCGCCAACTAACGCAATATCGGTTCCATGACCGCGATAGGTTTTGGCAAACGATTCATACAAAAGGATATCAACACTGTCTGGCTGTTCACCAAAAATACTGCGAACGATTTTTCCGATCCGAGCCGCACCGGCTGTATGAGAACTGCTGGGACCCACCATGATGGGACCGATTATATCAAATACACTGCGGTATTTTAATTGTTCCATTTTTTTCACCTCGATAGTAGTAAACGAATAGGGAAGAATTCCAGTAGTAGTGTAGCATAAAAAAATGAGAGAATGAAAAAAGCAGACCAAAAGCAAGGGATTTTTATTTATTTTTTTATCAAAGGAATGACGAAAAGCGATGGTGAGTATTTTTTCAAAAAAATCAGCTGAAAAACCTTGAATTATTCCTTAAAGATGCTATAATATTCCAGTGTGCTTTCGTCACACGTTTTTTGTGTGTGCACATGAATCACCAAAGTGGGAGGAGAAATTTGGATCTCCAATTAACCACATCACGGACTCAAGGAGGTATGTCTCGTGGCAAAAAAAGTAGAAAAAATCGTTAAATTGCAAATTCCTGCAGGTAAAGCAACACCAGCTCCACCGGTAGGTCCTGCGCTAGGTCAAGCGGGTATCAACATCATGGGATTCACTAAAGAATTCAATGCTCGTACAGCTGATCAAGCAGGTTTGATCATTCCAGTAGTGATCTCTGTATACGAAGACCGCTCATTTACTTTCGTTACAAAAACACCACCAGCAGCAGTATTGTTGAAAAAAGCAGCAAACGTTGAAAAAGGTTCAGGCGAACCAAACAAAACAAAAGTTGCAAAAGTTTCACGCGATCAAGTAAAAGAAATCGCTGAATTGAAAATGGAAGACCTAAACGCAGCTGACGTTGAAGCAGCAATGCGCATGGTTGAAGGAACTGCACGAAGCATGGGGATCACTGTAGAATAATTACAGCCCTAAGGAAGTAGCTTCTCAGTCGGCTTCATATTGAAAAATATGGGACACGTGGGAGGTTCTACCGTTATAACCACATCAAGGAGGAAACAAAATGGCTAAAAAAAGCAAAAAAATGCAAGAAGCATTGAAAAAAGTTGATGCTACAAAAGCTTATTCTGTTGAAGAAGCAGTAGCTTTGGCAAAAGAAACAAATATTGCAAAATTCGACGCAACGGTTGAAGTTGCTTACAAATTAAACGTAGACCCTAAAAAAGCGGATCAACAAATCCGTGGCGCGGTTGTATTACCAAACGGTACTGGTAAAACACAAACAGTTTTAGTTTTTGCTAAAGGCGATAAAGCCAAAGAAGCAGAAGCAGCTGGTGCTGATTTCGTTGGTGACGACGATATGGTTCAAAAAATCCAAGGTGGCTGGTTCGATTTTGACGTTGTTGTTGCAACGCCTGACATGATGGCTACTGTTGGTAAATTAGGTCGTGTGTTAGGCCCTAAAGGTTTGATGCCTAACCCTAAAACTGGTACAGTAACAATGGACGTAACAAAAGCAGTTAACGAAGTTAAAGCTGGTAAAGTAACTTACCGTGTTGACAAAGCTGGAAACATCCACGTACCAATCGGAAAAGTTTCATTTGAAGATGACAAATTAATCGAAAACTTCAAAACAATCCATGAAACATTGTTGAAAGCTAAACCTTCAGCAGCAAAAGGTCAATACATGAAAAATATCTCAGTTACAACAACATTTGGACCTGGGATCCATGTAGAACAAGCTTCTTTCTAATTTAACACAAAAATTTAAAACTTTTATTGACTTGACTGCCTTATCTATGGTAAGGTAGTCAAGGTTAAAAGTTTAACTGTACCGAAGACAGTAGGTGGCATTTGCCTTAATTTCCTACCGAGGACGTTTATTGAGAACCTTCAATAGTCCCTCTATGTCTACGGTGGCATAGAGTTTTTTATTGTCTTTTTTTTAGACAAAGGAACCGTTCGTTTCGAAGAAACTCTTCCATCAAAATCAGGAGGTGAAATATAAATGAGTGAAGCAGCTATCGCTAAAAAATCCGCGATCGTTGATGAAGTGAGTGAAAAATTCTCTGCAGCCGCATCTGTAGTCGTTGTTGACTACCGTGGATTAACTGTTGATGAAGTAACTCGCTTACGTAAACAATTGCGTGATGCAAACGTTGAGATGAAAGTTATCAAAAACTCAATTCTTTCTCGTGCTGCTGAAAAAGCTGGTCTAGAAGGTTTAGGTGAAGTATTCACTGGTCCTACTGCCGTAGCATTCAGTAACGAAGACGTTGTTGCACCTGCAAAAATCATTAACGATTTCGCAAAAGACGCAAAAGCTTTAGAAATCAAAGGCGGTATCATCGAAGGCAAAGTTTCTTCATTGGAAGAAATTACTGCATTGGCGAAATTGCCAAACCGCGAAGGACTTCTTTCTATGTTGCTATCTGTGCTACAAGCACCTATCCGCAACGTGGCTTACGCTGTCAAAGCAGTGGCAGAAAAAGAAGAAGATGCAGCATAATTGCCGCATGATTTTTCAGTATTAAAAAACTAAACTACTTACTTAAATGGAGGAAAACAAAATGGCATTGAACATTGAAAACATTGTCGAAGAGCTAAAAGGCGCGACAATCTTAGAATTAAACGATTTAATTAAAGCTATCGAAGAAGAATTTGGCGTATCTGCTGCAGCTCCTGTAGCTGTAGCTGGTGGAGCTGGCGATGCTGGTGCTGCTGAAGAACAAACTGAATTCACTGTAGAATTGACTGCAGCTGGCGATCAAAAAGTTAAAGTTATCAAAGCAGTTCGTGAAGCAACTGGCTTAGGCTTGAAAGAAGCGAAAGCAGTCGTTGACGGAGCTCCTTCAGCAGTTAAAGAAGGCATCTCTAAAGACGAAGCTGAAGCATTGAAAGCAGCTTTAGAAGAAGTTGGCGCTTCAGTAACAGTTAAATAATTTTTCTTAGTGTCAAATCCTTTTGTATGAAGGGGTTTGGCGCTTTTTTTTGTAAATGAAATTCCTGCAAAAGGAATAAGCAGCGATCCCCGTTTCTTACTAGCGAGGATCACTGCTTATTTTTTTCGGAATTGTTGGAATAGGAACACAAAAATAAAAAAGAAAAATGCTTCCCACAATGTTGTGGTCCAGCTAAAGCTGCGGTTGATACCAAAAACGAGATTACCGATATTGGAAACCACCAAATACAATGCTGTTGCAAGCAAAGAATAGCCGAGTCGTTTACCCATCATTACGCCTCCCTTTGCTATGATTGTAACAAGTCGAAAGAGTTGTGGCAATCAATTCTCTCCTGATGGAAAGGAATTGGTTGGCGGAAAGAGAATAAAACGAACGATCACAGTGGACCGTTCGTTTTATGATGGTCTATGGGTGTGGCTATTTCAATGGGACATCAAAGATCCAACCTGTTGGGGCCGCAATATCTCCAAATTGAATGCCGGTCAATTGATCATACAATGCTTTTGTTTGTGGACCAACTTCCGTTTCACTATAGAACACATGAAAATCCTCACCGTTTTGGATCCCGCCGATTGGGGAGATAACAGCAGCTGTTCCGCAGGCACCCGCTTCGACAAACCGATCCAGCTCATTAAGATAAACATCGCCTTCAACAGGGGTCAATCCTAATGAGTGTTGCGCTAGATGCAGCAATGAATATTTTGTGATACTTGGCAAAATAGAAGGAGATTTTGGTGTCACAAATTCATTGTCAGCCGTGATTCCGAAAAAGTTAGCAGAACCGACTTCTTCGATTTTGGTATGCGTTTCTGGATCCAGATAGATGCAGTCGGAAAATTTCCGCTGATGGGCTTCGTATCCAGGCAGCAGACTCGCAGCATAATTTCCACCAACTTTGGCTGCGCCAGTACCATTTGGTGCCGCGCGATCATAATCAGAAACAATGAAATTGGTCGGTGTCAATCCGCCTTTAAAGTAAGGACCGACAGGCATACAAAAAACCGTAAAAATATACTCTGGTGCTGGACTGACACCGATGTTTTCTCCGACCCCAATCAATAGAGGACGAATATACAAGGTGGCGCCGCTGCCATAAGGCGGAACATATTCCTGATTTGCTTTTACTACTTGTTTTACCGCATCTAAGAAAAAGTCCTCAGGAACCTCTGGCATGCGCAGGCGATAGGCACTGCGATTCATCCGTTTGCTATTTTCGTCTGGACGGAACAAATTGATGCCGCCATCTTTTCTTCGGTAGGCTTTTAGTCCTTCAAAACATTGTTGTCCATAATGAAGAGCGGTTGATCCCTCGTGGATATGCAGATAATTATCCTCGGTAAGTTCGCCTTCATTCCAAGAACCGTCTTTCCATGTTGCCAAAAAACGCCATGGCGTCTTGATATAAGAAAACCCTAAATTTGACCAATCGATTGTCATTCGTTCACACCCTTTTTTAATTTTTCTAAGTATAGCACTTCAGAAAAGAAATGTCATTATTTTCTGAAAATTCTTCTGTAAGAATAGTTGGTGACATTGACGTGTAAAGGATAGGGAAGTGCTCTTTGCTTGTACGAGTTCCCCAGTTTGTTTTTCTACAAGTTCTGTGCTTCAATGAGAGTATAAAAAAACAAAAAAGGGGGAACGTTTGTGATTGAGGAAGTGTTGACGGACAGTCAGGGGATCGCTGCTGCGTATCGACGATTGAAACCAATCATGATCCATACACCACTTGCACCAAGTAATATTTTAGGCAAAGAAAAAGAGGGCACGATATTTTTGAAATTAGAAAATCTACAGCGTACCGGCTCCTTTAAAGCGCGGGGGGCGTATAACAAGCTCGCTTCATTGACTGATGCAGAAAAACTTCGCGGTGTCATCGCCTGTTCTGCAGGAAATCATGCGCAAGGTGTTGCTCTCGCAGGATCGTTACTGGGGATCAATGTCCGAATCTTTATGCCATTAACGGCTGCTAAAACAAAAATAGAGGCGACAAGAAGCTATGGCGCACAAGTCGTTTTAGCAGGAGAGACGTTTGATGAAACCAAGCAACTGACAGTAGACGCCATGAAAGACAGTGGCGAAGTTTTTGTCTCTCCCTTTGATGATCGGGCAGTAATGGAGGGGCAAGGAACGATTGCGATCGAACTGTTGGAGGATCTTCCAGATGTTGATAATGTCATTATTCCCATCGGCGGTGGTGGGTTGATCGCTGGGATGGCTTTAGCCTTAAAAGAACTTCGTCCAGAAGTCAAAATCATCGGCGTTCAATCCTATGGCGTTTATGGTATGATCGCCTCGATCTGGCAGCAAAAGCTGGTAGCCAATCGCCGCAGTAGAACGATCGCCGATGGCTGTGATGTTGCTTTAGCAGGGGAGCTGACCTATGATGTTTTAAAGACCCGTATCGATGAAACGGTCTTAGTTGAAGAATCCGACATCGAACAAGCGATCCATTACTTGGCTTTGAAGGAAAAAGTCATTGCAGAAGGTGCTGGTGCATTAAGTACAGCGGCGATTTTAAGCGGACAAATCGATCATTTACTTCGAGGAAAGAAAACTGTGGCATTGGTCTCCGGCGGCAATATTGATTTCTCTGTGTTTAAGGAAATGATTTGAATAAAAAGCATACTCAAGTAAAATCGATGAGGTACATTTGAAATTATCAAAAGGATCTCTATATCTTTACCGGCGATAGGGTCAAAATCATTGTGACGATAGCTAAAGGATCTTGTCGATTCATGGTATGAATAGCAGCAAAAAAAAGAGTTCCCGTTTGAAGGAACTCTTTTTTACATTCAAAAGAACTATTTAACGATTAGAAACTGCGTCCGCCGCCGCCGAAAGTACCGCCGCCAGAAGAGTGGGTCGTACTGCCGCCTCCGCCGCCAGAAAAACCGCCACCACCGCCGCCTCCGCTATTATCCGAGGGACGGGGGATGCGTCTGGTTGTGACAAAGGAGTTGACTAAGCGATCTTCTTTTTGAGTCAGATCAATACTTGATTTTTCTAGATAGTTAAATTTGTAGCCGCCCATTTTTAATTGATAACGGGATTTAACAATGATGAAAAAGGCGATACTGATCACTGCCGCGATCGCTAAGCAAATAGCAATTTCTAGTGGCGTCATCACTTTGTAATAAGTAATTTTTCCAGTATCACGATCGATACGATAGTGATCGGCAGGAACACCTGCTTCCACAAAACCAGCTGCTTTTTGCAGATAGACCAATGCCGCTTGGTAATAATTTCCCTCTGCCATTTGGTCAAATACCGCATCAAGAAGATTATCTAGACGTGAATCGGTGAGGTAATCGATCATATTTCCAGAAGTCGAAACGTGAAATTTACGTTGCGACATATCGATCACCAAAGCGGATCCATTGTTGTCGTTGCCGATCCGTCTTGAAAGATATCGATTAGTATACAACTCGATATCTCCCGTGTTGCTGTTCGTTGTTTGAATAAACACTTCGCCTTTGATTTTTGCATTCAGCGCTTCTGCTTCTTCATTCAACTTCTGGATTTCTTGTTCGGTAAAAAGTCCAGCGTGGTCTGCGACTGTCTCTTCGGCTGCAAAGGCGGGCAGGGTGGTGAAGAAAAAGCCAACCAGCAGAAGCAACAAATAAGATAGTTTTTTCATAAGAAATACGCTCCAATCAATGCGAGGATGGTCGTTGCCGCGAAAATTGCGCCACTGACGATTCCCAAGCGTTTGTAACTGATCGGTAAAACACCGCTGACTTTTCCTGTTTGCCCATTCATCGCATAATAAAAGGCACTCTTGTTTTCATCATCGGCTCGATAGGTCACTAGCCATACAGGAAGCAAAACGTAGTTGTTTTCTTCTTTTGTTAGATTGATGGATCGATTGTTGCGTTTAAAACTAGTATAGCCATTGACGGTACCTGCTAGCAGATTTTCAGCATACCCCGATAATTCGTTTTTGACTTCGTCGGAAAGATCAATGTATTCAATATCTCTTTTTTCTGCTTGGAAGCCGGCTAAATACTGACTGCGAAAATTAACAGCTTTTTCAAGGGGAAACGGCTGAACACCAGTTACCATTTTTTGCTGGACGTTTTTTGACAGCGCATGCTTGAGCAATTCATTCACCTTGATTTTGCCTCGTCGCAAGACGTCGTATTGTTTATGTTCAGTATATTCAATATCACCAACGCGCCAAATACGCAAGGAGGTACCCATTCCTGAGAGGGAGCCGTTCATCTCGGCATCGACGACCCAATAAGGGAAGTATACGCCAGTCAATTTCTCTACTTGTGCTTGGTCGAAGAAATCCCGTGGGACGAATTTTTTCTTTTGCGCCCATTCTAAAAACTTTTGCGTTGCTTCTTCTTTTTCGATCGCAAAGGGAAGGACTTTGTTTGGCAAAAATTCTCCCGAAAGCCGTCCAGATAAAACGACCGGGTTATGGCAAAAGTAGCAATAGGTTGCAGCTGTAGTCGCATCCGTCACGATTTCAGCACCGCAGCTGGGGCAGGTGAAAAGGTCCATCTGTCCCGCTTGTGCATTGGCTTGTTGTTGCACTTCTTCTTCAAGGCTCGGCTCCGTCACTGAGGCAGCCGTGGCATCTACAGAAGAATCAGCGGCCATTTGCGCTTCTTTTTGCTTTTCTTCAAAGGCAGTGACTTCGTCTTCAGTAAAAATACTCAGACAAAATGGACAATGAAATTTTTGATCGCCAGGATCAAAGGTTAAAGCGCCCCCGCAATTGGGGCACTTATGTGTGATAACATCCATCAGCAATCCTCCTCAATTAGTCTACTGGGACACCTTTGAAAGGTTTGCCGCAATTCGGACAGAATTTTGGAATGCCGTTGGCTAAATCAATCACTTCACCACAATCACTGCATTTCATTTTCAGACTTGGTCCATCGCTCGTTGGTTTAGGCGTGCCGCAATTGCTGCAGAATTTACCAGTATTAGATGTGCCGCATTGTGGGCAGTCCCAATGATCTGCGTTGCTTTGTGCAGGTGCTTGTTGCTGCTGCATCTGCTGTTGGTTGTTTTGTGACGCTTGGTTCAAATAACCGCCACCAGCGTTCATCCCCATGCCCATACCAACAAACCCAGTCGTAGCGCCAGCGGCATTGCTACCGGCAGATTCCATACCACGAGCTACCGAACCTTGAACATAGCCTTCACGAATCGAAGGGTCACCTAACATTGCCCCTTGGTTCCGCATGTTGATCAATTTTACGGAATCATCCGTATAAGAGATGCTTGCGACGGCAACCGAAACGATTTCCATTCCTCGGAGTTCTCGCCAGCTGTCATCAAGAACTGTTCCCATATATTTGCTTAATTCCATGCTCTTAGATGGAACGTAAGAAATTCGTTCGCCATCAGCGGACATTTTGTTGATCGCTGTTTGTAGGGCGGTCAAAAATTCAGCTAAGTACTGCTCGTTGATGTCGTTGATATCGACTTGACTTTTGTTTTTTGGGATCGCATTCGTGTAGAACAAAATTGGATCGGTAATTCGTAAGGAATAGTTTCCGTGCGCCCGCAAGAAAAGTTCTGCGTTGTAAAAGTTGTCAAAATAATTCAAAGGCGAGGAAGTACCGAAGCGAATCCCTTTGATTTCTTGTAGATTGATATAAAAAACTTGTTGTTTTTGCGGTGTAACGCCACCAAACTTAAAGCGGTCAAACGTTTCAGAAATCGCATCTTTCAATGAACCGTTTAACATTGAAGGCGCTAATTCGTTTTTCACTGTATAGTAGCCTTCTTCGGCGGTATAATCGATGATTCGCCCGCCATCAACCAATAACATCATCATATTCGGATAGACATGGATCACTGAGCCATCAGTGATGACATCTTCTGTGCCTTTTCTGTTGGAACCGCGTTTGTCATTACGCCGCACTTTGACACCTTTTGTCATTACTGTCGAATCGCTCATATTGTCAGGCTCGATCACCTCTAGCCATTGATCTGCTAATCCGCCGCCAATTGCGCTTGTTGCCGCTTTGATAATACCCATTTTCAGTCCTCCTTTAAATTGTTTTCATCACAATAGATGAACATAGATTCATTATACCATAGGAGGTGAGATTTACGTTATCAGTCTAAAGTTGGAGAGGAGTTTTTCGCAAAATCCATCAATAAACGGTTCGTTCGCAGGTGGATTTGAATAAAAGAGACAAATTGGAGATTGCGGATTAAATTTCCATTTCTTTTGAGATTCCCCCACGCAAACGGTGGTTTTTTTGGCTGATATTACGTATAATAGAAGGTAGCGAATTTTGAAATGAGTGTGGAAAACTATGGCTTATCAAGCATTATATCGTGTTTGGCGTTCTCAGCGTTTTGATGATGTTGTCGGACAAAAAGCAATTACCCAAACCTTAAAAAATGCAATCGATCAAAACCAGATCTCGCATGCCTATTTATTTACGGGTCCTCGAGGAACCGGGAAAACAAGTGCAGCGAAAATTTTTGCCAAAGCCATCAATTGTCCGAACCAGGTCAACGGTGAGCCTTGCAATGAGTGCGATATGTGTCGCTCAATCACAGCAGGGACGCAAGAAGACGTGATCGAAATCGATGCGGCAAGCAACAACGGTGTAGAAGAAATTCGCTTTATTCGTGATCGTGCGAACTATGCACCGACCCAAGCTGAATACAAAGTTTATATCATTGATGAAGTGCACATGCTGTCAACAGGCGCATTCAACGCTTTACTAAAAACATTGGAAGAACCACGGAAAAATGTTGTCTTTATTTTGGCAACAACAGAGCCCCATAAGATTCCAGCAACGATCATTTCTCGAACCCAACGTTTTGATTTCAAACGGATCAATACGCAAGATATCGTGGGTCATTTAGAAACGGTCCTTACTACTAGTGAGATCAATTACGAAGCAGAAGCTTTACAGATCATTGCGCGAGCCGCAGAAGGCGGTATGCGGGATGCCTTGAGTATCACCGACCAGGCGATCGCTTTTAGTGATGGAACCGTAACGACCCAAGATGCTCTTGAAGTGACGGGCAGCTTGTCCTATGAAATGATGGACCGTCTGATGCAAGCTTGCGGGGAAAAAGAAGTTGCCGATGCGTTAGCGACCTTGCGGGAGTTATTAGCCTCTGGTAAAGAAGCCCGACGTTTATTGGAAAACTTGTTGGTTTATTGTCGAGACTTGCTGATGTATAAACAAGCGCCGCAGCTGCTATCTGAAAAGTCGCTGCAATTGACTGAAGCGTTTCAAACACTGGCAAAAAATACCCCGCCAGCAAAAATCTATCACTGGATCACGGTCTTAAACGATACGCAAAATGAAGTACGATTTACGAACAATCCTACGATCTATCTGGAAGTGGCTGTGGTCAAATTAGCCAATGATCCAGAAAGTGCTGCTGTTGCTAGCAATTCAGCTGATAATAGTCAAGAAGTGGCGCAGTTACGGCAAGCATTGCAAAAACTTCAGGCAGAGGTGCAACGACTGCAGGAGAATCGACCGGCAGGTGCCGTTGCGGAAACCACTGCGCCAGTGAAGAAAGCCAAGGCGACCACTACGTTCCGTTTACCAAAGGAACGCGTGTTCCAAGTACTGAAAAGTGCAACGAAGAAAGACTTGGCAAACGTTCGCAATGTTTGGGACGATCTTTTGATGTCTCTTTCCGTGACGCAAAGAGCGATGCTGCATTCCAGTGAAGCAAAAGCTGCCAGCGAATCGGGCGTCGTGATCGCTTTTGACTATGAGATCTTATGCCAGCGAGCAAGTAACGACCAAGAGTTTCAATTGATGATCCATAATCAATTGTCTCGCATGATCAAAGACTACGCCCCACAGGCTGTCTTTATCACAAAAGAAAGTTGGCCAGCACTACGGCAAGAGTTTTTGGCCGGCGGTCAAGCAACGGCAGATTCGGAAATTGAAGTAGACCAAGAAGAGACCGAAGCCGCTCCTGTCGAACCTGAAAATGACGACTTAGTAACAAAAGCGCAAGAGTTATTTGGTGAATTAACCAGCATTGAAGAAAATTAATGAAAATGGAGTGATTGATAATGATGCGAGGCATGGGAAATATGCAAGGCATGATGAAACAAATGCAAAAAATGCAAAAAGAAATGATGAAAGAACAAGAAGCGCTGAACAGCAAACAATTTATCGGCGAATCGACAAATGGCTATGTCAAAGCGACCTTTACTGGCGATAAGACGTTACAAGACATTACTATCAATGAAGCGATCGTTGATGCTGACGATGTGGAAATGCTGCAAGATATGATCATTTTAGCTGTCAATGACGGATTGAAGAAAATTGAAAAAGAATCGGAACAAACGATGGGCAAATACACAAGAAACATTCCGGGTCTATAAAAGGAGAAATGACGGTGCAATATCCTGAACCGATCGCCCGATTGATCGACAGTTACATGAAACTGCCGGGAATCGGACAAAAAACCGCGACACGTTTGGCATTTTATACGATCGATATGAAAGAAGAAGTCGTCAATGAGTTTGCCAAATCGTTGCTTAGTGTCAAACGAGATTTGCACTTTTGCAGTATTTGCGGAAATATAACTGAAGAAGATCCTTGTGAGATCTGTAGTGATCCAACAAGAGACAAAGAAACGATTTTAGTGGTTGAAGAGCCTAAAGATGTCATGGCACTAGAAAAAGTCCGGGAGTATCATGGACTTTATCATGTGCTGCATGGCGTGTTATCCCCGATGGAAGGGACAGGTCCAGAAGATATCAACATTGCATCGCTGATACAGCGGCTGCATGATGATCAGGTCAAAGAAGTGATTATTGCGACCAATGCGACCACGGAAGGTGAAGCAACGGCGATGTATATGTCACGTTTGATCAAGCCTGCTGGTATTAAAGTCACGCGTTTGGCTCATGGCTTATCTGTGGGCAGCGATATTGAATACGCGGATGAAGTGACCTTGCTAAAAGCAGTAGAAGGTCGCCGAGAATTATAAAGATATTGGAGGCAATTAGGGTGAATGGATTGTTTATAACCATCGAAGGACCGGATGGTGCTGGAAAAACCAGTGTGATCGAAGAGTTGTATCCTCGGTTACAGCTTGAAGCAACAAGAAAAATCGTGAAAACAAGAGAACCTGGCGGAGTTAAAATCGCTGAAAAGATTCGTAAAATTATTTTAGATCCGCGAAATGAAGAAATGGATGAGCGGACGGAAGCCTTACTTTATGCAGCGGCCCGCCGCCAACACTTGATTGAGGTTGTCCTGCCGGCATTAAATGCTGGACACATCGTGATCTGTGACCGCTTTGTTGACAGTTCGCTTGCCTATCAAGGAGCTGGACGCCGCATCGGGATTCCTGAGATCGCACGGATCAACGAGTTTGCGACGGAAGGAACGACGCCTGATTTTACCTTGTATCTAGATGTTGACTCTGATACTGGCTTGCGTCGCATCCAAGAAAACCGCGCACATCAATATGACCGCTTAGATTCGGAAGGATTGGAGTTTCATCAACGGGTTCGTCATGCGTATCTTAAGCTGGCGGAAGAAAATCCTGTACGCATTCATAAGATTGATGCTAGAATGGGGTTACAAGAAGTTGTTGAATCCAGCTATTCAGCAATCGTTGAATCGTATCCTGCTTACTTCAAGTCAATCTAGAGTAGGTTGGATAACACAAAGGAGATGGTCCCATGAAATTAATTATGGCAATCGTACAAGACAAAGACAGTAATCGTTTGGCAAATGAGTTTATTGATGCCAATATCCGTGCTACAAAATTGTCCTCAACGGGTGGGTTTTTAAAGGCTGGCAACAGTACGTTTATCATTGGTATTGAAGACGATCGGGTACAAGATGCATTAGAATTGATCAAAAAAACCTGTCAATCAAGAAAACAATATGTCTCGACACCGATGTCTTTAGACATTTCCTTAGACGGTCAAGTTCCTTATCCAGTCGAAGTCGAAGTCGGCGGAGCAACTGTGTTCGTGCTACCGGTTGACGGATTCCATCAATATTAAAAAAGGAGCTTTTCATGGAGGAGTTATTTCTACAAGAATATCAGCCTCTTGTTTTTGCCCAACTAAAAAAAAGTATCAAGCATGGGCGCATTGCTCATGCTTATCTTTTTGAAGGGGACAAGGGGACTGGCAAGCACGAATTAAGTCTGTGGCTCGCAAAACGCCTTTTTTGTACCAATGTGCAAGAAGAAGCCCCGTGCGGCACTTGCAGCAATTGTCTGCGGATCGCCCAAGGAGAGCATCCTGACGTCATCCAAATCGAGCCGGATGGGCAGATGATCAAAGTCGACCAGATTCGGCAGCTGCAAGAGGAGTTCTCAAAAAGCGGCTTTGAAAGTCGTCTGAAAATCTTTATTTTGTCTCAAGCTGACAAAATGAACAACAGCGCTGCCAACAGCCTATTAAAGTTTTTGGAAGAACCGGTGGGAAACTTTTTGGCGATTTTAGAAACTGAGAGTTTAGGACGTATTTTGCCGACGATTCAGTCTCGCTGTCAGATCATTCATTTTTCGCAGCTGTCAAAAGAAAAACTACAGGAGAAGCTCCAAGAAGAAGGACTTTCCAAAGAGACGAGTCGACTTCTGAGCCACTTGACTAATAGTTATCATAAAGCAGTTGAAATCTCGCAGAATGAATGGTTTAATGAAACTAAGGATGCTGTTAAGCGTTGGGTGAATTACCTTTTGAAGAAAGACCCGCAAGCATTTATTTTTGTTCAGAAAAAATTATTGGGTCTAGCAAAAGAAAAAAATCAGCAATCAGAAATCTTTTTGCTCTTGTTATTTTACTTTCAAGAGGAACTAGATCGATTGTTGGCACAAGGTTTATGGGGAAAAGAGATCAATCGTGCCATTGAAGCCGCATTGCAAGCACAAAAAAAATTGCAAGCCAATGTGTCTTTCCAAGGAGTGGCAGAACAATTTTCCGTGAAAATCATCTATGGATAAAACGCAGCAGCCGGAAAAGGAGACCAGAGATGATCGAAGTTGTCGGAGTGCGTTATCATGACGTGGGCCAGATTTATTTTTACACACCAAAAAAACAGAACTATACCATAAATGAACAAGTCATCGTGGAATCACAAGATGCCAAATGTCTTGCCATGGTGGTTACAAAAAGCAGAAAAATGAATGAGAGCGATTTGCCTCAAGCAGTCAAACCGATCCTGCGTCGAGCGACGAAAAAAGATTTGGAGCAAGCTGCCGCCAATCAAAAAGCAGCAGACGAAGCGTTGAAAATCGGGAAAGAAAAAATCCGAGCACACCAGCTGCCAATGAAGCTGATTCGGGTGGCATATACCTTTGAGCGCACAAAACTGATTTTTTCGTTCACGGCAGAAAGCCGTGTTGATTTTCGTGAGTTGGTCAAAGACTTGGCAAGTGAATTTCATACACGGATCGAACTGCGCCAAATTGGTGTCAGGGATGAAGCAAAGGCGCTAGGCGGAGTTGGACCCTGCGGTCGCAAACTATGCTGTGCGACGTTTTTAGGCGATTTTATCCCAGTGTCCATCAAGATGGCTAAGGATCAAGGACTCTCCTTGAATCCTGCAAAAATTTCAGGGTTATGTGGTCGTTTGATGTGTTGTCTTAAGTACGAAAGTGAAGAGTATGAGCGTGCAAAAAAAGAATTGCCGGATCGCGGCAAGGAAGTTGAAACGCCAGATGGCAAAGGACGTGTGGTCGGGCTGGATCTGTTGAGCCGAGTGATCAAAGTCCGTTTGCATGATCGGCAAACACCAATCGAGTATGATTATGAAGAACTAGTGACAAAATAAGTAGGTGACCATAATGAGCATGGACAAACGATCAATATATGACGGATTGAATCAGTTAGAAGTGGAGTTGCAAAATTCCTTGAATAATCTAGCGGAAATGAAGCAGTCTTTGCAAGAAATCGTCGAAAAAAATACGACATTAGAATTGGAAAATCAACGCTTACGTGAACACATTCGTGAGTTGAACCAAGTGGCAGATGCACCCGCTGAATCGGTCAAACAAGAGCTTTCTAAATCACGGATGAATTTAGAAAAGATTTACGAAGAAGGATTTCATGTTTGTTATGACTTATACGGTTCTCGCAGAGAACATGACGAACCTTGTGCGTTTTGTCTAGAAGTGATCTATCGTGAAAGCGGCAAATAGCTGACAGACGAAGCGGTTCGTTAGAAAAAAGATCAGTTTCTGCTGGTCTTTTTTTCGAAAGGAGCAGTACATGCAAAAGCAGCAAAGTTATAAACAAGACACTGGAAAACTGTATCTTGTTCCAACACCGATCGGTAACTTGGAAGATATGACGTTCCGATGTGTCAAAATTTTAAAAGAAGCGGACTTGATCGCAAGTGAAGATACTCGAAATACCCAGAAATTGTTGAATCATTTTGAGATTGCGACACCGCAAAAAAGCTTACATGAACACAATTATAAAGAACGGGTGCCACAGCTGATAGAACAGCTGCAAATGGGCAAGACTATTGCCCAATGCAGTGATGCTGGTATGCCCTCCATTAGTGATCCAGGTCATGAATTAGTCAAGGCGTGCTTGGTCGAAGGAATCGCAGTGATTGCGCTCCCAGGACCTACGGCTGGTTTGACCGCGCTGATCGCTTCTGGCTTATCACCGCAGCCGAATCTTTTTTATGGTTTTTTACCTCGTAAGAAAAAAGAACAAAAGCAAGCGTTAAGTGAATTGGCAAGCCAAAAAGCTACGATGATTTTTTATGAGTCACCGTATCGAATCGCAGCGACGATCGAAACGATGAAAGAGGTATTGGGAGAACGTCAAGCAGTTATCTGCCGTGAATTGACAAAAATCCATGAAGAATATTTGCGAGGGACCTTTTCAGAATTGATTGAATACCTCGGCCAACAACCAATCAAAGGGGAATGCTGTCTATTAGTGGAAGGCGCTTCTGAAATCCCTGAAGTCGTTTATGAAGGAAGCTATGCTGAACAGGTGGCAGCCTTGATGGAAGAGGCAGACTTGTCATCGAAAGAAGCCATCAAAGAAGTGGCTAAACGCAATCAAGTGAAGAAACAGCTTGTTTATCAAGCCTACCATCAATTAGAAACGTAATCATACCGAGAGTTCTCTCGGTATTTTTTTGTCTTTTTTCGGACTTGTGTTAAATTATCTGACATCAATAGTTAGCTATTTTCAGAAAATTCACGGTTTTCTCAGAAAAATCTAGATTATTTGAAAATATGATGTTAGGATAGCTAACATAAAGAAAAGGAGGCGTCAAAAATGAACACAGGGAATATTGCATTTATTTTAATTTGTAGCGGCATGGTTTTTCTTATGACTCCAGCATTGGCATTTTTTTACGGAGGATTGGAACGTCGCAAAAACATCCTCAATACCATGATGATGGTGATTTGTACGATGGGCTTGGCGTCTGTGCTATGGGTCGCTTTAGGGTATACCTTATCTTTTAGCGGCACAGGCTCATTTATTGGGAATTTAGATAAAGTCTTTTTCAATCATGTCTCGATGACAGAAGGAGAAGGGATTCCTGAAGGGTTATTTGCGGCCTTTCAAATGATGTTTGCCTTGATCACAACGGCGATCATTACTGGATCTGTCGTGGGCAGAATGCGTTTCTCAGCTATTTTCCTATTTATCGGCTTCTGGCTAGTTCTCGTGTATTTTCCAATGGCACATATGGTATGGGGCGGCGGTTTCTTAGATGCGATCGGCTCGATCGATTTTGCAGGAGGCAATGTCGTTCATATCAGTTCGGGTATCAGTGGGTTAGTCTTAGCGGTCGTTGTCGGTAAGCGGCGAGAATTTCATCAAACCGAATATCGTCCTCATAATATTCCCTTTGTTGTACTAGGTGCTGGCCTTTTATGGTTTGGCTGGTTTGGCTTTAATGCTGGCTCTGCGTTAGCAGCTGATGGTCTAGCGATCCACGCCCTAATGACCACGAATACGGCAGCAGCCAGTGCGATGCTTTCTTGGATGCTGATCGAAAAAATCGTGTTGGGCAAACCGACGATCGTTGGTGCGTGTACTGGAGCCGTCGTGGGCTTAGTTGCCATCACACCAGGTGCGGGATTTGTCTCGCTTTGGTCTTCCTTTATCATTGGCGCTTTAGTCAGTCCGTTTTGCTACTTCTTTATTTCTGTCATCAAACATCGTCTAGGATTAGATGATGCGCTGGATGCCTTTGGCTGCCATGGCGTAGGCGGAATCTTTGGCGGTTTGATGACGGGGATCTTTGCGGATCCAGCAGTGGGTGGACGGTCAGGATTGCTCTATGGCGGCGTTGATCTTTTTCTCGCACAAGCCGAAAGTATCGTATTTACGATTCTATTTGCAGGTATCTTATCCTTTGTCATTATCACTTTGATCAAATGGGTAATGCCGATTCGCGTATCGCAACAAGAAGAAGCAGTGGGGATGGATCGGATCGAACATGACGAAACGGCCTATCCTACCTTTATGGGGTTAGACTCTTAAGAGTGGAGGAGCAGTCATGAAAAAAGTTGAAGCGATTATTCGCCAAGAAAAATTAGAAGAACTAAAGGCCGCTTTGGACCAGTCTGATTTGATCAGCGGCATGACAGTCAGTCAAGTGCTGGGCTGTGGCAATCAAAAAGGGCTCAAAGAGTTTATTCGTGGCCAAGAAGTGATCACAACTCTTTTACCAAAAGTAAATGTCCGTTTTGTTTTAGCAGATGAAAAAGTCGATGCGGTGATTGAGCTGATTGTATCGATCTGTCGGACAGATGAAGTCGGTGACGGCAAAATATTCGTCTACCCGTTGGAAGAAGCGATTCGGATTCGCACCAATGAACGAGGGGAAGCTGCCTTATAGTAGAACTTCTTGGACCATGAAGAGGGCCGCAAAAGCAGTGAATGTAGAAGGAAGGACCAATGAAGATTGGTCCTTTTTGCGTATTTCCCTCGATTCCTTGCTTGATAGGGAACTTCTGTTCGTTTATAATAAGAAGTGAGGTGAACAACGATGTCGGAACTACAATTTCCCTTAAAAAATGATACGAGCCGCAAAATTATTCATATTGATATGGATGCTTTTTTTGCTTCGGTGGAAGAACGGGATGATCCAGAGCTTGCCAAGCATCCCCTCGTCATTGCCCGTCACCCAAGTGATACTGGCGGACGAGGAGTGGTCACGACCGCCAATTATCTGGCACGACAATATGGCATCCACTCGGCAATGAGTGCGCAAAAAGCCTATGAGCTTTGTCCGCAAGCGATTTTTAAACCGGGAAATCATCAAAAGTATCGTGAAGTGTCCCAGCAAGTCAGAGAAATTTTTCATCGATACACCGACATCATCGAACCAGTTTCTATTGATGAAGCGTATCTAGATGTCACAGTCAACAAGATCAATTGTCCTTCAGCAATTAAGATCGCTCGTTTGATTCAACGAGACATCTGGCAAGAGACTCATCTGACCTGTTCGGCAGGAGTCAGTTACAACAAATTCTTGGCAAAACTGTCTTCGGATTATCATAAACCACGAGGATTGACGGTGGTGATGCCAGATGAGGCAGTGGCATTTTTGCAACAATTACCCATTGATAAATTTCACGGGATCGGGAAGAAAACTGTTCCGCGGATGCATGAGTTAGGTATTTTTACAGGAGCTGATCTGTATGGCTGGAGTGAGATGGCGCTGATTCGTGAATTTGGCAAAATGGGGTATTCCTTGTATCGGAAAGTTAGAGGGATCCATGATTCCCCAGTTAGTGTGACCAGAGAACGGAAATCAGTTGGAAAAGAGCATACATACGGCAATCCATTAACCAGTGAAGAACAAGTATTGAGCCAGTTACGGGCTATCGCAGAAGAAGTCGAAAGATCCCTGAAGCGCACACAAAAACATGGTAAGACGGTCGTGTTGAAAGTTCGTTACAGTGATTACTCTACGATCACCAAGCGAGTGACCTTGCCAACCTATGTTCATAAAAAAGAACAGCTATTTTCCGAAGCAAGTCTGATTTGGGAAGAAATTTTAGGTCTGGAAAAAGGCATCCGTCTTTTGGGGATCACCGTCACAAATCTTGATCCACTGACCTATGAAAATATCGTACTTCCCTTATGGCAACTATCTGACGAGCAGTAGGCTGAAGAGGAGGAGCAAAATGACACTCTATCAAGTATATGACACGATGACAGGATTGGCTAATCAGGAGCGAAGTGAAAAAATGGCCGCCTACATGCGGCATCAGTTTGATTTTTTAGGCATTCCTACGCCGTTGCGCCGCCAGCAGGAGAAAGCGACCTTCAAAGCTGCAAAACAAACGAAAACGGTTGATTGGGACTTTATCGATCATTGTTGGCAAAGCAGCTATCGGGAACACCAATACCTTGCGATTGATTATTTAGTGGTGATGGAGCCGTTTCTAGCGGCCATCGATCTGGCAAAAATTGAACAGCTAGTCATAACAAAAGCTTGGTGGGATAGCGTGGACGCCCTAAGTGAGGTTGTCAGAAAACTAGTTCGCCGACTGCCAGCGTTAAAAGCTGAAATGCTTCGCTGGAGTCTTGAGGAAAATCTTTGGCTGCGGCGAGTGGCAATACTCCATCAACTGCTGCAAAAAGAACAGATGGATCAACCACTGCTTGAAGAGGTCCTCGTCAATAATTTGGGGAGTTCTGAATTCTTTATCAACAAAGCCATTGGTTGGAGCTTACGAGATTATGCCAAGACGAATCCTCAGTGGGTCCAAGACTTTCTGCTTCGCTATCAAACAAGTCTGGCGCCTTTGACGATTCGTGAAGCAAGTAAGTACTTGTAAAAAGCTTGGTCACTGAGTTGATATAACATAAAAAAACACCGTGCATCATCTTTGAAGGAAGAGGAGGTGACCGCCAAAAGTTCGATTTTTTGGTCTAACTTTTGGGGTCACCTCAAGATGCACGGTGTTTTTAGTTTTTAAATTTGTTTTTTGATTTGTTCGTAGCTTGCTTCAGCATCTTTGCACTTTGCCCAGATAACCGCTATTCCTTGTTCCCGAGATGCAGCAAGATCAATGATTCGTTGATTGCTGCTGCCGCGAAACTGCAAGTTTAAATTTCGTTTGCTCAGTTCAAAACGACCGTCGACTAAAATATCGATTTTGGATAAAAGTTCCAATTTATCGGGTGTTTCCAAAAGCAATTCTTCATAGGTGTAGCCTGACCAGCTCCAAATATCTTTGCTGTGCCCAAATTCAGCACGAACCCGATCAACGACTTTCAGACAGACTGTTGTGTTCAAGAAAGGTTCGCCGCCTAGGAGGGTCAGCCCTTGGACATAATCATGCCGCAGATCTTCGATGATTCGATCCTCTAGTTCTTGCGTAAAAGGTGTACCATAGCGAAAGTTTTGGACCGCTTTGTTAAAACATCCTTCACAAGCAAAGAGACAGCCGCTCACGTATAAACTGTTTCGAATGCCTTCACCATCAACAAAGTTGAAGGCTTTGTAATCAGCAATATAATTTTGGCTATATTCTTTGGCTTGCCATTCTTTAGGTTTCGGATTTCTCATAAGAAAACTTCTTTCTATCATGAATTACAGGGATTGGTCTTCAAGAAAAGGAGTGTAGAAGAAATCTAGCACTCCTTTTTCGTTTATTCTTGCAAATGTTTGACCCGGGCAGAAATTTCTTTGTGCCGTCCATTGACCATTGGACGAGCTTGAGGATTTCCAAGATACCCACAGGTTCTTTTGACGACGTCACAACTTTTTGGGTCATGATTGCCGCATTGCGGGCATTCGAAGCCCCGTTCGGTTGGATTGAAATCTCCTTCATACCCACACTCATAACAGTGATCGATAGGGGTATTTGTTCCAAGATAGGCGACCCGATCATAAGCGTAATCCCATACCGCTTCTAACGCTTTTGGATTTTGCTGCAAGACTGGGTATTCGCAGTAATGAATAAACCCGCCAGAACAGTATTTTGGATACTCTTTTTCAAAATCAAGTTTTTCAAATGGTGTCGGATTTTTCCGCACATCATAGTGGAAGCTGTTGGTGTAGTATTCTTTGTCGGTAATGTTTTCAACTTCACCGAATTTTTCGGTATCCAAGCGGCAGAAACGATCAGTCAGGCTTTCACTAGGCGTCGAATATACGCTGAAATGATAGCCGTATTCATCGCCCCAAGCATCTGCATGAGCTTTCAATTCTTTCACGATCGCTAGGGTAAAGGCTTTTGCTTCTGGATCTTGTTCCCATGTTCCACCATAAAAAGCCGAAGCAGCTTCATACAAACCGATATATCCAAGAGAAACAGTAGCACGTTTGTTTTTGAATAGTTCATTCACATTGTCTTTGCGATCCAAACGTTCACCGAAAGCCCCATACATATAAAGGATCGGCGCATTCGCAGGGCTGGCTTCTTTACAGCGCTCCACCCGATAGACAAGAGCATCCTTGACGATTTGCAGACGATCTTCCAGCAGCGTCCAGAATTTTTCTTGATCACCATTTGCTTCTAAGGCGATCCGAGGAATATTCAATGTTACGACGCCTAGATTCATCCGACCAACATTGACTTCTTCGCCACGTTCGTTTTTCCAGCCTTGCAAGAAAGAACGACAGCCCATCGGCACTTTAAAGCTGCCGGTCAATTCAACCAATTTATCATAATTCAAAATATCAGGATACATCCGTTTGGTGGCACACTCTAAAGCCAGTTCTTTAATATCATAGTTCGGATCGGTAGGGGCCAAGTTGACGCCACGGCGAATACTAAAGATCAATTTTGGAAAAATAGCGGTACGCTTCTCACTGCCTAACCCGTTGATGCGAATTTGGAGAATCGCTCGTTGGATCTCCCGTTCGAACCAGTTGGTTCCTAAACCAAACCCAAGGGAAGTAAACGGCGTTTGTCCGTTTGAGGTGAATAACGTATTGATTTCGTATTCTAGACTTTGCATTGCATCGTAGATATCTTTGCGCGTTTTGCTCTTCGCATAAGCTTCCCGACGTTCAGGCGACTCGATCCATTCTTCGGCATCTTTTAGATGCTTTTGATAATTCAACTCAGCAAAAGGAGCCAATAATTCATCTGTTCGATCAGCAGAACAGCCGCCATATTGACTCGATGCTACGTTTGCAATGATTTGTGAGATTTGAGCGGTGGCCGTTTGGATCGATTTTGGCGATTCCACTTCGGCGTTCCCAATTTTAAACCCATTATTCAGCATGCCTTTAAAATCGATCAAGCAGCAGTTGGTCATTGGGGTGTAAGGATGATAATCCAAGTCATGGTAATGAATGTCGCCTTTTTGGTGAGCATTTGCCACGTGAGGAGGGAGCATTTTCAAACCGATCGATTTTCCTACGATCCCAGCGGTCAAATCACGTTGTGTATTGAACACATTGCTATCTTTATTGGCATTTTCATTGACGACCGATTGATCTTTATTCATCAATTTGTTGATCGTAAAGTTGATGTCTGTGGCTTTGCTGCGCTCGAAATCACGATGGGTCCGATAGTTGATATATTCTTCAGCCAAGGCATACTCGTTTTTTGCTAATAAGATATGCTCGACGATATTTTGGATCTCATAGATTTTTACATTCGTACGAAAACGTTCCGCGATCTCGTGATCGACACTGTCAACGATCTCGGTGATTTTTTCGTGGTCGATGGGAGAAAGCTCGCCGTTGATTTTTCTTAGGGCTTTCACTAACGCATCGTAAATTTTTTGATCATCAAAATCGACAAGCCGTCCATCACGTTTAACGATTTTTAACTGACGCAAAGCGGACTGTCTTTCCAACCCTTGCTCAGGATTTCTCTTAATGTTCATCATTTCTACCACTCCTTATCTTCCTCAATATAATAAAACAAATTGTAGAAATGAGCAACTATATATAGTGGTGGATAAGGGGTGGTAAATTGGATATACACAATATATAGTGTATATTCATTGGGGTGTTTTCTGGGAAAACTGATAAGATTAAGGATTTGGTTGTTCCATGTTTCACATAATGAATAAAAAACTTTTTTAAATTTATTTTTTCTCTGTTTTGAAGCAGAAGTATTCAATGAAAAAGTATGCTACCATAGGGAGAGAATTTTATTAAAGGAGGGTTCTATGTGAAAAATATGATTGATGTGAAGCATCTGACCAAAAGTTACGGCACTCGTTTCAATCAAACCAAAGTATTAGATAACCTTTCTTTTGCAGTGGATCAAGGAGAATTTGTCGGGGTCATGGGGCCCAGCGGTGCTGGGAAAACGACCTTGATGAATCTGTTGTCTTCAATTATGCGACCTAGCTTAGGCTCGATCTATATCGATGGCAAAGACATTACCCGAATGTCGGAAAAAGCCCTCAGTGATTTTCGTCGTCAGCAGATCGGTTTCATCTTTCAAGACTTTAATCTTTTAGAGACGTTGACTGCCAGAGACAATATCTTGCTTCCCCTTGCCATTGATCGTTTGCCCGTGAGTGAAACCCAAGAGCGCATTGAACAAACGGCCAATTTGTTAGGAATCGAGCACTTGTTAGATCGCTACCCAGAAGAATTGTCTGTAGGGCAAAAACAGCGGGTCGCTGCTGCTCGAGCAATCATTAGTCGTCCGGTGGTCCTTTTTGCTGATGAACCCACTGGCGCCCTTGATTCAAAAGCGGCGACAGAATTGTTACGGTATTTAGCGCAAATCAATCAACAAGAGAAAACGACGATCTTGATGGTCACGCATGATCCTTTCACCGCCAGCTACTGCAACCGAATTTTATTCATCCGAGACGGTGTCTTCTTTGCAGAAGTCGTCAAAAAAGGCGGGCGTCAGGAATTTTTCGAAAAAATCATCGATATGCAGGCAACGATTGGAGGCGGTCCGCGCCATGTTGTTTAAAATCGGCTGGCGGAGTTTTTTGCGGCAGTTTCGCAACTATATGGTGTATTTTATTTGTATGATGACCGCCGTGATGATTTTTTATTCCTTTAACGCCTTGATGAATGATCGTCTGCTGAATCAACGGGTCCAGCAAGATATCCGCATTGAAGGGGTTTTAGGATTCGGCAGCAGTGTGGTTGCCTTTGTCGTTTTGTTTTTTATGCTGAGTGCCAATCATTTTTTTCTTAGTCAGCGACAAAAAGAAATCAGTGTTTACCAGCTTTTGGGGCTGCGGCAAGGTCGTCTGGCTTGGCTGTTGCTGCGGGAAACGTTTCTATTGAACTTTTTCTCTTTAGTGACCGGCATCTTTATGGGGATTATTTTTTCGAAATTTTTTTCTATGATTTTGATTCGAGCGATGGGCTTGAATTTAACGAGTCATTTCTTTAATTCGCCCCAATCGATTTTTTCAACGGTTTTTGTCTTTATCGCGGCGATGATTATTTTGAGTATTCAAGTGATCCTTTTTGTTTGGCGTACCCCAATGAGTGAGCTGATCAAGACTGAATACCGCTTACCGATCAAGAAAATGAAAATGACCCCGTTTCGTTCATTAATGGGGGTTCTAGGTCTGATTCTACTGGGGGTAGGCTACTATTTGTCTTTGACCCTGCGGGAAACTTGGACCAACTATATCACGTACACACAAGATTTTTCAGCAATTTTATGGATTCCTTTATTGATTCTGTTTTGTTGTGTGACGGCAACCTATCTTTTTTTTGATTGCTCGTTGCCTGCATTGTTATATTTTTTGAGTAAGCCGAAAAAACGTCTTATCAAAGGGGCGAAACTGATTGCTTACAATAACGTGCGGGCTTACTTGCAAATAACGTGGAAAAGCTATGCGCTTTTGACGATCATCACAGCGATCGCAATCTCCCTGATCGGGGGAACGATGGGGGTCATCTCATTAAACTATCAAGCAACGAACCGCATTTATCCAACGTCCTTTCAAGTGTCAGAAGAGCAGGCAGATACCTTGCGGGACCTTTTAGAAAAAGCCGATACACCGATTATTGCCGAACAATCGATTCCCTATAAAATGACCAATATGACGGTTCAAACCCGTTACCTTGGAGAGTTGCAAGACGAAAATATTGAAAATATCATGGTGAATCTGGTCGCTTTTTCTGATTATCAGCGTCTGCGAAAACTGGTTCCCGATGCCCCGGAGATTCAACTGAGTACTGATAAACAAGCGGTGCTTTTTGACAGTCAATACGATGTGACTCGTTCGTTTATCACCTATCGCGATGAGGTCAAAATCGGCAGTCAACATACGTTCAAACTCATTCAAGCAGAACAGGATTATTTTGGGGATTCTGCCTTGCGCTATTCCTTGCCGAATGTCCTTGTCATCCAAGATGATGCGTACCAGCAAGTTGAGGGCTTCACCTATAGCGTTGCTTATTTACAAACAGACAAGGTGCAAACGGAGAGCTTGACTCAGCTGCTAGATGAAGAGCTGCCGATCGAGTGGACGCATCCTTTGACCTATGAGTTTAGCGATGACCAAAAAAGCGTGCGTTTTTATCCAGAGACTGCCCGAGATTCCACCAGTGAGAATAACCAGATGACCGCATATCGACTGACCTTAGCGAATCGTTTTACAACGATGCGCGGCGTGCGGCGGCAAGCAGGAATCGTTTTGTTTGTGTCATTATTTGTAGGTGTGATCGTTTTGATCACGACATCCAGCAGTTTGATCGTTCGGCAATTTTCAAATACCGAGCGGGAGAAACACAATTACCGATTATTGACCAAACTAGGTTACACCCGAAAAGAAGTACGTAAACTCGTTTACTGGCAAAACATCTGGATTTTTATGCCAGGTACGTTACTGGCGATCTTGCACGCCGTCTTTGCCATTAATACCTTCACCCAAATCATCGACAGTCCTGGGTATTGGGTGGCTCATTTGTTTGCGGCAGTTGCAGCAGTCGTCTATCTATTTGCCTATTTGATTACCGTCAAGCTGTGTCTGCGAATAATTGAAACTTGATTGAATTCTTGATAAAACGATCCTTAGAATTGAAGCGAACCTTGCAAGTTAGACCAAAAAATCTAACCTTGAGGATCACTACAAAACGAGGATCGTTTTTTCATTTAACCAATCTTTTTGTATTTCCCTCTGGCACCAGATTAAGAGAATGGTATAATCATAATCAATGAGACAAAGGAGGAAGCAAGATGGAGAAAAAAGAAGAACAGCTTTTAATAGACCTAACGACTGCACGTGGGGTTCCTGGGAATGAGGAGGAAGTGCGTGAAGTCTTTAAAGAATATGCCAAAGACTTTGCTGAAGATATCTTTTTTGATGGTTTAGGAAGTGTCATTGCCAAACATGTTGGTGATGGCGGTGGACCGAAAATTTTTATATCGGGACATATGGATGAAGTCGGCTTTATGGTAACTAAAATCACAGAAAAAGGCTTTATTGAATTCCAGACCCTTGGTGGTTGGTGGGGGCAAGTGATGCTGGCACAGCAAGTCGAGATCAAAACCAATGAAGGCAAATTGATCCACGGTGTCGTCGGTTCAAAACCACCCCATGTCTTGAGTCCAGAGACTCGAAATAAACCGTATGATATCAAAGATATGTTCATTGATATCGGCGCTTCAAGTGAAGAAGAAGCCAAAGGCTGGGGGATCCGTCCAGGAGATATGATCACCCCTTATATCCAATACAAACGGATGAACGACAGCAAATTTTTATTAGCCAAAGCATGGGACAATCGCATTGGTACGGCAGTATCACTGCGGGTATTAGAAACCTTGGCAGCCGAAGGACATCCCAACTGCTTGTTTGCTGGCAGTGACGTGATGGAAGAAGTTGGCCTAAGAGGGGCGCGAACAAGCACTCACTTAGTGAATCCCGATATCGCTATCGCACTAGATACTGGTACTGCTGGGGATACACCTGGAATGACACCAAAAGAAGCGGATTCTGTGTTAGGCAAAGGCCCACAAGTCTTGATTTTCGATGCTTCCATGATTCCTCACAAGAAATTATTGAATTTTGTGGTCGATGTCGCAGAAGAGATGGAAATTCCTTTCCAATATACCGTGATCACTGGTGGAGGAACCGATGCTGGTCAAATGCATTTGACTCGTGATGGGGTCCCTTCGATCGCTATTACCGTGCCAGTTCGTTACCTGCATTCTCATACTTCTGTCATTCATGAGGATGACTACTTCAATACAGTCAAGCTTGTGACGGAAGTGGTTCGCCGCTTAGACGATAAGACCGTTAAAGCATTGCGCAGTTATTAAGGTGAGTCTATGAGATCAAATACAATGATTCGAGAGACCTCCAAAAACTCCTTGCGCGGATTCTGGGGAACGTTCGTCTTAAGTATTTTAGCGACGGTTGCGGTACAAGCGGTGGTCAGCTCGCTTTTTAGTAGTATTGGGACTTCTTTTGGTGCAAACAATGCAGGGAGCTGGATCGATCTGATCTTGGACAATTTTGTCTTCTTTGCGTTTTCGGTAGCGTTGAGTATCATGGCACTCTATCTGGTTCGTGGCAGAGGAATCAACGTGGGGGATATTTTTCTCGTCTTTGATAAGCGTCTGTATGTACCGTTTTTGCTACTAAATTTAGTGAGCGCGCTTTTAAATTATCTTTTGAGTTTTGCGATTTTCTTGCCGCAGTTTGTCTTATCAGGACTCAATCAATATTTGGACTTGGTATTCAATTTTAATCGGGGAATCTCTATTGATGTGGCGATGTTTAATGGCTCGGTCGCTTTTGTGATTGGGACCTTTCTCTCCATCATTTTGTTCTTCTTTTTGTCACAAGTCGTTACTGGTGTGATTCAATTAGCAATCTATCTGCGCTATGATCAACCGGAATTAGGGGTTCTTCAGTCAATTAAAGTGGCCTTTGCGCTCTTGCGTCCACATCTGGGTCAATACATTTGGCTACAGTTATCATTGATTGGCTGGTTTATTCTCGGCTTTTTGGCACTGATGATCGGGATGCTATGGGCAAACGCCTACGCTTATGCAGTCAATGCAGTATTTTATGAGGAATTGATCAATGAACAACGAGCGATGATCAGATAAACAAAAAAGACGACGGCCCATTGGTCTGGCTCCCTGCAGATAGAGTAAAAAACTCATTCATAGGGTTCTACCAATAGAGGTCGTCTTTTTCTCGTTTTCTCGATCTTTTTTTGCAAAAAAATGGTCGGATTTTAGTCAAATCAGTTGAGATGTGATAGCATAAAAGAAGTAGAAAACCAGCTTGAGCCAAAGAGGAGGAAACACAAGTGAAAATAACTGTCTTAGGTTGTTTAGGTGCCTATCCGTATAATGGTGAAGGGACTACTGGCTATTTAGTTGAGTCGGAAGGCTTTCATTTGCTGCTTGATGCGGGAAGCACCACCTTGGTCCAACTAGAAAAAATCCTTGATCCTTTAGACTTAGATGCAGTGATTCTGACGCATTACCATCACGATCATATTGCGGATCTAGGGGTATTGCAATACTATTGGCAATTATATCCAGGAAACGAAGAACGCCAGGTTTTGCCAATCTACGGACATGGGGAGGATGCGGTTCATTTTGAAAGCCTGACGATGCCTGGAGTGACTCAAGGAATTGATTACCTCCAAACGGAGTCATTGGAATTGGGCCCGTTTACCATTACCTTTATGAAAACGATCCATCCAGTCACTTGCTATGCCATGCGATTTGTTGAGAAAAGCACAGGCAAGGTTTTTGTTTTTACAGGCGATTCTGGCTACTTAGAATCTTTTGTTCCGTTTGCACAAGGAGCTGACCTGTTTTTGGCAGATACCTATCTTTTTGCAGGCAATGAGCGGCACAAGGCTCATTTTACGTCAAAAGAAGCAGGCGAGATCGCCCATGCGGCGCAGGTAAAAAAATTAATGTTGACGCATTTGCCGCAACACGGTGACTTAGAACAGTTACGAGAAGAGGCTGCACTAGCTGCCAATGGGATCCCCGTTGAATTGGCGGCTGTTCAAAAAATAATTGAAATCATCTAATTAGGAGGAACGAATAGTATGCTTTTTGTACCGAACGAACTGAATGACCCACGCATCAATTTAGCCATCGAGATTTTTCTTCTTCAAGAAATGAAAGTGGATGAACCCATCTTACTTTTTTACATTAATGAACCATCGATTATCATTGGACGCAATCAAAATACGATCGAAGAGATCAATAAGGAATATGTGGATGAACATGGGATCCATGTCGTTCGTCGTTTCAGCGGCGGCGGTGCAGTCTATCATGATTTCGGAAACTTGAATTTCAGCTTTATTATGCCTGACGATGGGAATTCTTTCAGAGATTTTGAAAAACTGACCAAACCAATCGTCCAAGCTTTACATGAGATGGGGGTTGAAGGGGCGCAACTAAAAGGCCGCAACGACCTTGTGATCAATGACATGAAGTTTTCTGGGAATGCGATGTACGCAACAAATGGCCGGATGTTTGCTCACGGCACGATCATGTTTGACAGTGACATCAATGAAGTAGTCAACGCCTTGAAAGTCCGTAAAGACAAAATCGAATCAAAAGGCATCAAATCGATCCGTTCAAGAGTGACCAACATCAAACCATTCTTGCCAAAAGAGAAGCAAGACATGACGACTGAAGAGTTCCGTCAAGAAATCTTATTGAAGATTTTTGGTGTCGATTCCGTGGAAGACGTCAAAACCTATGAACTAACAGAAGAGGATTGGGTCAAGATCAATGAGATTTCCGATAAGTATTATCGTAACTGGGATTGGAATTACGGCAAATCACCAGCCTTTGATATAGAACGTCGTCATCGATTCCCAATCGGGTCCATCGAAGTTCGTTTAAATGTGGCAGAAGGAAAAATCACAGATGCCAAAATCTTTGGCGACTTTTTCGGCCTAGGGGACATTGCAGATGTAGAACAAGCACTGATCGGTACTCGTTATGCCAAAGAAGATTTGGCACAAGTCATTGCCAACATTGATGTCAAAAAATATTTTGGCAACATAACGCCTGAAGATTTTCTTTCATTGATTTATTAATCAAAAAACGAAGCAGCCTTTTCCATCTGGCTGCTTCGTTTTTTATTAGTATGCGCGGGCGATCCAAACGGTGTGTTTGGCAGGTTTCCCGCTGACAATATCGACCGTTTTTTCCATTGGCGCTTCAAACGGAATGTTCCGAGTAGTAAAGCCAGTTTCTTCTTTGATTTTGGCTTCGGTTTCTTCCGAGCCGTCCCAACCGATCAAAACAAAACCAGTCACTTTGTCTTCTTGTTTGCACGTTTCGATATGGGCTTTTAGTTCATCCAATGTATCGATGTTGGTGTACTCATTATCTTTGTTTCGTTCCTTCGCAGCTGCTAATAAACGTGGGGTCATTGCTTGTAATTCTTGGTCAACAAACGCTTCTAATTCCTCAAGCGCCACCGTTTGCTTATCAGGTAGGTCACGGACTTTGACCATGACTTTGCCAGCTTCTAAATCTCTTGGGCCACATTCGATTCGCAAGCAAGCGCCTTTTAGTTCCCATTCATTGAATTTATAGCCAGGTGAGTTATCAGAATCATCCAAACGAACACGAATGCCCTTGGCTTTAAAGTTGGCATACAGTTCTTCTAATTTTTCTAAGATGGCTGGATTCTTTTTCCAAGGACCGACTGGTAACAACACAACTTGGGTTGGTGCAATGGTTGGTGGGAAAACTAAACCATTTTCATCGCCATGGGTCATGATCAAGGCACCTAACAAGCGGGTAGAGACACCCCAAGAGGTTGTGTGGGCATAGGTATGCTTGTTTTCTTTCGTTAAATACGTAATATCAAATGCTTCAGCAAATTTTGTCCCCATGTAGTGGCTGGTTCCTGCTTGGACTGCTTTGCCGTCTTTCATCATCGCTTCGATCGAATAAGTATCTACTGCCCCGGCAAAGCGCTCAGATGGGGTTTTTTGTCCGCGATAAACAGGGATCGCTAGGAATTCTTCGCAAAGGCGGGCATATTCATCTAAGACTTTCATGGTGCGTTGACGAGCATCATCTTCATTTTCATGAGCGGTATGACCTTCTTGCCATAAAAACTCTGAGGTACGCAAGAAAGGCAATGTTTTCTTTTCCCAACGAAAGACGTTTGCCCATTGATTGATTTCATAAGGCAGGTCACGGTAGGAGTTGATCCAATCAGAAAAGGCAGAGCCGATCATGGTTTCTGAGGTTGGACGCAATGCCAAAGGTTCTTCCAGTTTTTCGTTGCCGACCTCTGTGACCCAAGGTAATTCAGGGGCAAAGCCTTCGATATGATCCGCTTCCTTCATAAAGAAATTTTGCGGAATCAGCATTGGGAAGTATGCATTGCGAATGCCTTCTTTTTTCAAGAAACGATTGAACTCCTCTTGAATATGTTCCCAAAGTTCGAAACCGTCAGGACGGAAAATAATGGAACCTTTCACTGGGGAGTAAGCCATCAATTCGGCTTTTTGGATCGTTTGGATATACCATTCTGTAAAATCATTTTTTTGTGTCATTGTTTTTCCTCCTTAAAAAATAAAAAAGCATCTCGTCCTAAAAAAGGACGAAATGCTTGGATTTCGCGGTACCACCTTTGTTGATTATCGATCGGGATAATCCAACTCATAAAGGATAAGGCCTTTCCACCGACCGTTTTGCGGTCATTGCCATTGGGTAGGTTCATTTTATCAGCGGGTGTCGATTTTTCAGCTGCCATCGACTCTCTTAGACCATCATAAAATTACTATTCCAATGCTTGTTGCTGTTCTTTATCATGCTAAAGCGAAAAAGCGAAAAAAGCAAGAGTTTTTTCGCTTTTTCTTAAAATAGACCGTTTAACGTATCGGAGAAAAGGCAGTCAGTCAAAAGACAGCAGATCCGCTTTAGCGGCAAGTGTTAAACGCAAAAAATGAAAATCATCTGAATCCTCGATACGCAGACTTCCTTGATAGACAAGACAAATTTGTTCCAGCATTTGCACATCGGTATGGATCGCCTGTCGTTTTGCTTCATCAGTTTGCAGTTTTTCTGCCTCATCCTCTGTTAAAAGCGGCATTTGACAGTCGATATGCAGCTGTTCTTTTGTGTCAGTCACTTTCAACGAAAGCTTGCGATTTTGAGGATCTGTGACCGAACAGGTGTAGCGGATGGCGTACTCTAAGCAATGGGCGATCAAGGACAGACGATCATTTTCGTCCAATCGTTCCAGTGGTTCCGTGAGGTCATCGCAGGTAAGGGTAATCCTTTTTTGAGCGGCGGTGTGTTGATAATCAGCAAGCAGCATCGTCGTGATCGATTCTTTTTCAACCGCAGGGATCGTTAGCTGCTGCTTGATTTCTTCTTCAATCTCGCAAAGACCTTCGTACGCAGCCGCTAGTTGTTCGTCTTCTAACATGTCTTTAATGGTATGGGTTCTCTTTTTGATGGTTTGTAAAACTTGCTGCCATTGTGCCGTTTGATCTGGACCGATCGCCTGCTGATTTTCATACAATCGCACTTTGATGTCTGCTGTGTCGATCTGCTTATTTTTGCCTTCACTGGCAAAAAAGAGTTCGAGGAACCCATAACAAGTAAAAATAAGTATCAGTAAGAAAAAGATGATCGAGCGCCAATTGATGTCAGATTGCGGGAGGACTAAAATATCCTGGATATACAAGAACCCATGACCGATTGCCGCGACAACGATCCAAGGTGCACAAAGGACATAAAATTGATTCTTTTTTAACGCCTCATAAATCGCCGCAAACGAAGTCACAAAGGTGCTGGTGATATTTAATAAAAACAGATAGTTCATGACGACTGGCAAACTTTGTTTTTGAAAAAGTGCCAAAAACATGGCAAAGATCCCGAAGGAGTAGTGAACAAACAACCATTTCTGATAATACTTACGTACGAAGTGCATGTTTGTGTAGTAAAACCCAATCAAAAACATGGGCGTAATAATCGAAAGAAAATTTAACATAAATGAATTCACGAGGGGAGAAAAAAGCAGTCCGCCCAGCAGATCCCCGAAGCCGGCTTCTAAACCTGCACTTAAAGCAAAGGCGCTGAATAAGATGGAAGATACTTTCAGCTTTCTTTGGTTGATAAAAGAAACGAAGAGATAAAATAAGTTAAGAATACAAATAAATCCGGTAAATAGGAGGATATAGATATTCAAAATTGAAAGACTAAAAACATAACCGATCAATGCATTGGCAGGGCCGAAAAAGACCTCGGCTGGAAAGCCAGAATAAGTGTCGAAAGGACTAGTCACGTAGATCTTCAACGTCTTTCCAACGTAATCCTCTGGCAATGTGATAAAAGATAAGGTTTTGCCAGGATGGTTGAAGGTCAATGAATGTTCGGCAGCTTCATTGGTATAAATTTCTTGATCATCCAGATAGACGGTCATGTGTTGATGATCGCCAATCAGTAGCATCGTTGGATATTTGTATTCATTGGTCATTTTTCGCTGCATGACAAATCGATCATTGGCTTTTACGCTAGGTAAATATTTCACATAACGGCTAATAAAAGTAGAATCAGGATTGTCTTCCGCATAAAAAATCCAATCTTCCTTCTTCTCCACGGTATGGTTATCAGAAGTAGGAGATAAGAAGAGTATAAGAAAAAAACCGATGCTTCCTAGCAAAAATAGAACGAGTAGGATAAAGGGAATCCAACGTTTAAAAAAGAACTTGTTATTTAAAAAAAGCATACTTTTTCTCCTGTGTTTTTTAATCGCCTTTAGCATAATATAAATAGTAAAATAAAGTCAAATAATAATCAGAAAAATACGCATAAAAATTCAATGAATCGTTTTTAAATATTTGAAAATAATTTAATTATGTTATAGAATCGAAAAAGAAACTGAGCCTTAGAAGGAGAAAAGAAAATGAAACTTTTGCCAAAACAAAGTATCATGCTCTCACTTTTTGTATTGTTGTTTATGCTGATTTCTGTTTTAGCGGTCGTGATTCCTCATGCGTTTGGTTTCACAATGGCCATTGTTAACAGCGATGCAATGGAACCTACATATTCCGAAGGGACATTACTTTTTGTTAAAAAGGCTTCAGAAGACAATTTGGTCGTTGGTAATGAAGTGACCTATTATGTTGATCACGGCAGACAGATGCGCACACGGCGAATCGTTGCAGTGGGAGAAAACCAATCGGTGCTTTATACGATCGGTGATAACCAAAGCCAGATGGAACCAAAAGAAATCCAAAAAAGCCAATTGATTGGGCAACCCATTTTTTATATCCCTAAAGTAGGGGCTTGGCTCAATCAAACGACGATCCAGCTTTTTAAAAACATGTATTTCCTTTTCGCAATGTATATTTTAGTGACCACCTTGTTTGTAACGCTCTATCAAATCAAATCTGGATCCATAAAAAAATCAATCATCTCTTAGCCATAAGAAGAAAAAAGCCAAAGAAACGGCAGTGTTTCTTTGGTTTTTTCTCTTTTTCCCCTTTATAAGAGCAGTGTTCCAGCGAGGCCGATTATCAGACAAAATGATAGAAAGAGCATATCGGCGAAAGTGATGCGAAATGACTTGGCGTAGGTTCGCTTTGCCTCGCTGTCAAATCCTCTTGAAAGCATCGCAGTCGCCAAGAGCTCAGACCAACGAATCGATTTGACCAGTAAAGGGATCAGCATCTTGAATGAAAATGGATTGACGGGGATTCCTCTAGAACGCATGCTATTACGGATATTCTGGTACTCGGCTGGAATGATGGGCGCAATTTGAAACGCAGCGAGCAGACCATAGGCAAAAACGGTGGGGAGTCGCAGCTGTTGCTGCAGCGAATAAATCAGCGCATTGATCGTGGTCGATACACTGAAAGAACTACCCAACATACCAAAGCAATAGATACGGCTTGCCATGTCAAGTCCATAGCGCATAGCTGCTGCTGAGGAAGAGCCACCTTGGTTGTCCTGGTAGTAAAGGAGTCCGGTGAAAAAGACCCCCACAGCTGCCAAGGTCAATGCAGAAACAAGCAAAAGGCTTTTTTTCAAAGAGCGTTCGTTTACAGAAACAGCAAAGAACAGGACACAGAGTAGCAGATTCAATCTGAAATTATTTTGAAAAGAAACCAGTAAGGCGAGTCCTAAAATGGCGAATAACTTGACTGTCGGGTTGAGGGTGCGCATCTATGTCCTCCTTTTCATAATGATTAAAATCAATGATTTGTGAACAAAATGCTTCCAATAATAAGACATCGTGACTAACGATCAAAACCAAGGTGCCGCTTGCGGCTTTTTCGGCTAACAACTGCATGACCTGCCAAGCTTGCTTGACATCTTGGCCATAGGTCGGTTCATCCACCAACAGTAATTTGACTGGTCGCTGCAATAAAGCTGCTACTGCCAAGCGTCTTTGCTGGCCTTGGCTGAGTAGAAAAGGAGACTGAGTGCTCTTGTTTTGTAGTCGCAATTTTTCCAGCAGTTTGTCACTCTCGGTCGCTGCAGGTCCTTGGCTAAGCTCCTGTGCCACTGTAGCAGCCAAAAACTGGTCCTGCGGATTTTGCATGATCCAGCTGATGGACCGAAAAGGGGAGGGATGCTTCTTGATTGGATCCCCGCACAGGCGAATGGTTCCTGAGTACGCCTGCTGCTGCAAGATCGCTTTTAAAAACGAAGATTTGCCGCTGCCGCTACGTCCGGTGAGCCCAATCATTGTCCCACTATCAAAGGTAAGATTTGGAAAAACAATCGCTTGGTTACGGATCGGCAGGCGAAAATCTTGAAAAGATAGCCGCTCTTTTGCAGAAAGTTTCTTAATCTCAACAGGCGGTAGTGACCTGCGCAGCTCCTGATCGAGTGCACGCATCTTTTCTTGATCGACGGATCTGAATCCTTCTTCAATCAGCAGCCACTCAGCTACCCAGTCAGCAGTTTCTTTGATTTGATGGTCGATCAGTAAGATGCCAATGGCATGTTGCTTTTGGAGCTGTCGCAGTTTTCGAATGATTTTTTGACTTGTGTCAGCGTCCAAATTGGCAAATGGTTCATCCAAAAGTAAGTAGCGACTCTTTAAAATCAGACAACAAGCCAATGCTACTAACTGTTTCTCACCGCCAGACAAGGTCGTAAAGGGCTGATCGGCAAGATGGCTGATCTCGCAAAACGTCAAGGCTTCCGCTACTTTTTTTGGCATGTCGGCTTGGGGAATACATTGATTTTCAAGACAAAACAGTAGTTCTTCTCGAGGCGTGGCCATACAAAATTGCATATCTGGATTTTGAAACAGTAAGCTGATCGACGTGCTTCTTTCTCGAATGGAAAGCTGGTTTAGCGTTCGGTCATCGATCGTATAGGTTCCTTCTTCAAACCCTTTCTCGTTAAGCCCCGCTAAGAGGTGGAAAAGAGTGCTTTTTCCTGTTCCTGAAGCACCATAGATTCCTTTTGTTTCTCCGGGGGCTAAAGACAGTGTCAGATCAAGCCGTTTTTGATCCACGAAAAAGCAGCCGTTTTTCACGAGCAGGCTCATGCCGCTTCTCGTTTGGCGCTAATGGTTTGGTCTTCAGCAATCGGGTAACTGTTGAGAACGCCCATGCGTGTCAGATGGTCACAGACGATCTTGACCAAAAAGGCGGAAAAGAATAAAGAAGAAAGCAAGCGAATAATAAAAATCACCACCAACAACTGCCATTGCAAGTCAACGAAATTTGACCGAATGATCCCCCAAAGAAAACTCGTGATCGTGGCGCCAATGGCACCAGTGATCAAAGGGAACCAGCCATAGCGACGGTAGCCACCTAATGCAAAGCCAGCTTCTGTTCCAATCCCTTGTACAAACCCGCTGATAAAAATAATCGGTCCATAAAAATTCCCCATAAACACTTCTAAAAGTGCGGCGATCATCTCAGTGATCGTCGCTGCGCCCGGTTTGCGCAGCACATAGCCAGCAAAAGCCGCTGCCATGAACCAAACCCCGAAAATAAACTCATTTGCTAAAACAGACAAACCAAAGGGGGTTAAAAGCGTACCTAACAACAGCCCAAAATGAACAGCGCCCAAATAGATCACGCCAAAAATCAACGAAGCGATCCCCACCATAATGACATCTTTTAAGACCCATTTAGTCATGCGACACCGCCTTCTTTTTGGAAGGACTGTTGACTGAGACCGTTGCTTCTAACACATAATGGGGAAGATGGTCATGGGCATACGCTAATGCCGCTTCAAAATACCCAAAGAGTTGGTTGGCCGTGCCCGTCAGCATCGTGACATAATGGGCGGAGCGAGGCGCCAAACCATAGGTTTCTGCCAGTTGGACGATGGCGGCGATCTCTTCCATATAATTATTTTCCCCAAATACATAAAACGAGTATTTACAATCCACGTCAAACGTACCATTCATAAGATTGCTTGCTTTATTGGGTTGTGCCTGTTCTCCATTCAAAAACGAGTCACCTGCAGAATCGCCAGGACAGCCCTTAGAAAAAGTAAACTCACCCACGAGGTGTGTCTTGGATTCGTAAGCGTTGATAAATAGCCCAGCTGCCGCATCGACAACACTTGGGGCTTCCCCTCGGAAAAGGGTGCTGAACAGATCGGTTTGCTGCCAAACAGCTGTTGTATCCGTCCGCTCAATGCTCGTTACGATTTGTTGCGCAAAGTGGTCTTTCATGGGGTACAAACTTACTCGGCACCCAGTGATATCGATCCCGCCTACGGCACAGGCGATTGGTTCATTTGTCATTTTCTCTTCTCCTCTCGATGGTTTTTCTGTCTACAAAAAAAGCGTTCCTCCTTTTTCTATCCACACGTAGACAGAAAAAATGGGAACGCGAAAAATCATGCGCTGCCACTTCCCTACGTTGGTACTAACCAAATCAGGTTCTAAGGGACCAGACTTACGTCTATCTCAGCATAAAGCGCCCCTAGTGGATAATCTTCTATTCAATTACCCCTCGAGTGTAGCACAGGACCCAGCAAAGGACAATAAAAAGAGATGTTCGACGATCGAAAAAAAATCAGCAGAGCAAGTCTTTCAAGGAAATTTCTTCACTGATATCTGTGGCGGTACATATGAAGGTTTTTACATATAAAAAAACAAGTGAAAAAGCGGTTGACATGTTGCAAATAGTTGTGTAAAGTATAAAACCGATGGTAAAACGTAAACGTTGCGTTTTGATTTTGTAAATCGTAATTGATTTATCAGTATTTTACCAAGGGAAAGAAAAAGAGGAAAAATAAAAGGAGTGTAGTTAGAAAATGAAGAAGTTTTTTAAAATAACGATGTTATCAGCAGTAGCCCTCGCATTGGCTGCCTGTGGTCAAGGTGGTTCTGACGCTACGGAGCAGTCAGGAAACGCCTCTTCTGAGAATGAACAAATTCAGGTCATGGCCACGTTTTATCCGATGTATGATTTTACACGCCAAGTCGTAGGGGAGGAAGGGCAGGTCGAATTATTGATGCCCGCAGGCACTGATTCCCACGACTACGAACCTTCTGCAAAGGACATGGCAAAGATCCAAGATGCGGATGTCTTTGTCTACAACAATGAAAACATGGAAATGTGGGTTCCTTCGATTGAAGCTACGTTAAATGATGGCGATGTGACAGTGGTCAAAGCCACAGAAGGAATGGTCTTACTTCCAGGAGACGAGGATCATGATCATGACCACGATCATGGCGATGATGGTCATTCCCATGAATTGGATCCCCATGTTTGGTTAGCACCAAGCTTAGCCATGAAACAAGTAGAGGCGATCCGTGACCAACTAAGTGAGGCTTATCCAGCGAAAGCGACAGCCTTTGCTGAAAATGCTGCGAATTATTTAGCGAAGTTACAAGAGCTTCATGCGTCTTATGAAGAAGCGTTTAGCAATCCAGCGCAAAATCACTTCGTGACCCAGCACGCAGCTTTTGGTTATTTGGCATTGGAATACGGGTTGACCCAAGTACCAATCTCTGGTCTTTCTCCAAGCGAGGAACCTTCCGCTTCACGAATCGCAGAACTAAAAGAGTTCGTTCAAGAAACAGGTATCCAAACGATTTACTTTGAAGAAAATGCCAAAGACAGCATTGCACGAACGTTAGCTTCAGAAGCAGGTGTTGAACTGGCTGTCTTGAATCCATTAGAAGGATTGACCCAAGAACAAATGGATAACGGGGAAGACTATATTTCGATCATGGAACAAAACCGTGATGCCTTGAGAAAAACGACCGATGTAGCAAATGACAAAGAAATAGCAGAAGCCGAAAAAGAAAAAACGGTTTATAACGGCTATTTCGAGGATGCAGATGTTCAAGATCGTCCCTTATCTGATTGGGCAGGAGAATGGCAATCCGTGTATCCATTTTTACAAGACGGAACATTAGACCAAGTGTTTGATTATAAAGCAAAAATGGACAAGAAAATGACGGCTGACGAATACAAAGAGTATTATACGACCGGTTATCAAACAGATGTTGCTCAGATCAAGATCACAGACAATACAATGACGTTTATCTTCGATGATGGTACGAAGAAAGAAGCAAATTATGTGTATACTGGCAAAGAGATTTTGAACTATTCCGCTGGTAATCGTGGCGTACGTTTCTTGTTTGAAAGCACTGACGAAGATGCGGCATTCAAATACATCCAATTCAGCGACCATATGATCGCACCAAGTGCGTCCCATCATTTCCATATCTACTTCGGCAATGATAGTCATGAAGCTTTATTAGAAGAAATGGATCATTGGCCAACCTATTACCCAACTGGGATGAGCGGATTAGAAATTGCACAGGAAATGCTTTCCCATTAAAAAAAAGATTGACAATCCTCGCTCTTTTCGTCAAAGTAAACTTGATAGGAAGGAGCGAGAATTTTTTTGGAAAAAACATTGAAGAAATTAGCGAAAGTGATTGACCGTATGATGGATCACGTTGATTTGTATGGCGGACCAAGTGTGGTTAGTGACGACGATCTTGAACACTACTTAGATCCTGTTTTTTACTTGATCTTTTGCGCGGAAACAGAGGGTGGCATGACTAAATTAAAAGACAAAGTCTTTGTCGAATCGGTGTACACCGAAATGCTGCCTCAAGAAGTACCGTACAGTTTAAATTTTCTTCCGTTTGCCAAAACAGCCATTGAAGACTTTTATTACTGCATGTATAAAGAAAAGCATATCACCAAATCACAATACCAAGAAATCGCCTTTGTATTGGCTGAAAAACAACCTATCTTTTTCGCACGGATGTCCAAACCCCAGTTTTGGTCAGCTGAAAAGAAAGAAGCGATGTTAGCGATGATTCAAGACACCGATCCTGAAGAACATGAACTATTGCCCGTTGATGACCCGCGTATTGCTGCAATCTCGCCAAAAATCGTCCCATTTCCAACGAAACATACGGCCTTTGATGAAGCGGCGAATAGACCAGTCGCCTATCAGATCCGTATTGATTTAGAAGGATACCGTCCGCCAATTTGGCGTCGTTTGATCATTCCTGCAGGGCTGACTTATGAGCAGCTGCATATGTTGATCCAGATTGCCTTTGAGTGGATGAATCAACATTTGTACTTGTTTATTGCCGGTTCGAAATCGATCGGCTTAGGCAATTCCGTACCAACGGATGCTTCCGGTATTGACCAAGATTTTCAGTATTGCAAGTCCATGACCTACATTTATGATATGGGGGCAGATTGGACACATAAGATCAAAATTGAAAAAGTGTTGACCACAGAAGATCACCCAGATCCCGTCGTTCCAGTTTGTATCAAAGCTGTTGGCGATGTTCCAATTGAAGATGCCTTTGATGACGATTTCCGAGAACCACTGGATCGCGAGATCATCAATGAAATGTTACTCGATTATTGGGAAACAGGAGAATATGTTTAGCGATCAGCTAGAAGACTGTACCGTAATTTTGCAAGACTATCAATGACAACCACCAGACCCTAGCGGTTCTGGTGGTTTTTTAGTCTTCTGTCAAAGACGCTTCTTGATATATTCTGTCATCGGTTTTGTGTAGCTCAAGAAATTTTTTGGTTGAGATCGACCATCATTGATCCGATTGGCTAGGAGATAACCGATATAAGGCCCGGTCGTTAACCCAGAAGAACCAAGTCCACTGGCGGCGAACAAATTCGTTTCATCAGGTACTTCCCCAAAGAACGGCGCAAAATCAGAAGTATAGGCACGTGTGCCAACGCGCATGGTCACAGGCGTGGCAAAGAGTGCTTCGGGATCTTCAAGAAAAGCACCGATTCCTGTCATCAATTGCTGCTTGGCAGCTTCCGTAGGCGTCAGATCCCAACCAGCATCATTTTCATGCGTAGCGCCTAATAAAATTTGACCATTTGAGAAGGGGATTAAGTCGCCTTCACCCTCTAGCATGGCGACTGGCCAATTATCTGTCGGCAAGTTGGCAGCAAAGGAAAGCAATTGGCCTTTTTGCGGACGAATATCAACGTGATACCCCAAAGGTGATAACAAGTCTAACAATCCAGGTCCAGCTGTCAGACAAAGAACCTCTGCCTCAAGGAGTTGATCCTTTGCTTTGATTTGCCAATGGCTGTCCTTTCTTAAAATCTCGGCTTTTTCTTCGATAAAAGTGACTTGCTGCTGTAAGGCAACTCCTTTTACGTGCGCAAGATAAGCACGACCATCTAAACGACCACCCCCTGAGATCCGTAATGAGGGCATTTCCTTCAATAATGGCAGTGCCTCTTTGGTTTGTGGTCCTGTCAGCAAATCGATCTCGCCGATTTCTGGGGCTTCTTTGCGGCGACTCACAGCCAGATCTGCTAGCTCCTGAAGCGCGTTTTCGGGACGCACCACCAACGTGCCACAGGGGGCATAGATGGATTCATCTAAAGCAAAATCCCGCACCAATTGTGGGAAAAACGCGGCACCGTCTTGTGCAAGCTGGTACCATTTTTTATTGCGGCGTTTGGAGAGCCAAGGGGAGATGATGCCTGCACTAGCAGATGTTGCTTGCCCGATAAGGGAATCAACGACAGTCACGTCAAATTTGGTTTTATCAAGATAATTGGCGAGGGTCAATCCAATGATCCCACCGCCGATAATCACAACTTTTTTCATAGTAGAAGACTCCTTTGGTTGATTTCAATGAAAAGCGAATAAAAAGCGAAAGTTCTCTTAATGCCGTTTTCTTTGCGTACTTAATTGCGTATAATAAGGAAATGGAAAAGAGGGTATTATGCAAACTATTCAAACAGTCTTAAAAGAACATTTTGGCTATTCACAGTTTCGTGAAGGTCAAGAGACGATTATTCAATCTATTTTAACACAACAAAATGTTTTAGGAATCATGCCTACTGGTGGCGGGAAATCGATTTGTTATCAGTTGCCAGCGCTCTTGCTGGATGGGGTCACCTTGGTCATTTCCCCTTTGATTTCTTTAATGAAAGATCAAGTAGACAGCCTCGTTGATATGGGGATCCCCGCTGCTTACATCAATTCTTCCTTGACAGGAGCACAGATCAATCAACGCTTGCAAGAAGCTCGCCAAGGACGAATCAAGCTGCTGTACGTTTCTCCAGAACGTCTGGACTCAGAAGCTTTTCGCTATTCGCTGCGGCAGATGCCGATCGCTTTGTTAGCCGTTGATGAGGCCCACTGTATTTCCCAATGGGGCCACGATTTTCGCCCGAGCTATCTGCGGCTCGCCGAAACGATCGACAATTGGGAACAAAAGCCCACGATCATAGCCCTTACCGCAACAGCTACGCCCAAAGTTGCCGAAGATATCGAAAACTTACTTTCGATTCCAGCTGAAAATCAAGTCAAGACCGGCTTTGCGCGGGAAAATTTGGCTTTTCAAGTCGTCAAGGATCAAAAAGATACCTACATAACGACGTATTTGAAAATGAACCAAGGACAATCAGGTATTATTTACGCCAGCACCCGCAAAGAAGTGGAACGAATCTATCACCTGTTGAAGCATGAACACGTGTCAGTCGGGTATTACCATGGCGGGCTTTCAGAAGAAGAGCGCTCCTTTTTCCAAGAAGAATTTCTCTATGACCGCCTACAAGTGATGGTAGCCACCAATGCATTCGGAATGGGAATCAACAAAAGCAACGTCCGCTTCGTGATCCATGCCCAGATACCAGGTAATTTGGAGTCTTATTATCAAGAAGCAGGGCGTGCTGGACGAGATGGGGAACCCAGTGATGCGATCTTGCTTTATGCGCCGCAAGACATGCAGATCCAGCAATTCTTTATCGATCAATCCGAATCAGACATTCTTTATCGCCAAAACGAATACTTGAAGTTGCGGGAGATGAGCCAATACGGACATACCCAATTGTGTTTGCAGCGCTATATTTTGCGTTATTTCGGAGAAGATGGTCCCGATTGCGGTCGTTGCAGCAATTGTCTTGATGAAAGAGAACAAGTGGATATCACAGTGGATACACAAAAAGTGTTGTCATGTGTGAAACGAATGGGCGAACGCTTTGGGAAAGCCCTGGTGGGGAAAGTGCTAACTGGCTCAGGCGATCAAAAAGTCAAACAGTGGGGCTTTGAAAAATTACCGACTTATGGATTAATGAAAGATTGGTCCCAAAAGGAAGTCAATCAGCTGATCGATTATTTAACAGCATCAGGGTATCTTTTGCCGTCTGAAGGGCAATACCCGTTGTTAAGTGTGACCAATGCGGGGATTGATGTGTTGCTTGGAAAAGCAAAAGTTTATCGAAAACAAACCAAAGTCAAACAGTTAGTGGTGGATGACGAGCTATTCGATCAACTGCGCACCTTACGATTGAATCTCGCACAAGAACAAAATTTGCCGCCATATGTGGTTTTTTCTGATAAAACACTACGAGAATTGGCGGAAGTTCAGCCAAAAACGCCGATCGAGTTTTTACAGATCAAAGGAGTTGGCCAAAACAAGTTGGATAAGTATGGTGACGCCTTTTTAGCATTGCTTTCTGAATACGAAAAGACGGAAAGTGACTAAAATAGACATTTTTCTAAGATAAGACAAAAAAGACAGCAGGAAGGGACGAAACATCAATGATTACGATTCGACCGGCAGTAGCTGCAGATCAAGCATTTTGGTTTTCTTTGGATACTCACTTACCAACGGAAGTCTTCGCCAAAAAGATAATGGAAAAAACTGCTTATGTTGTAGTTGCAGACGACCAGCCAGTAGGGTTGCTGCGCTACAATTTTTTCTGGGACACGATTCCTTTTTGTACCATGTTAGTGATCGCAAAAGCGCATCAAGGCAAGGGAATCGGGAAACGGTTGGTTACTTATTGGGAACAACAGCAAAAAGCAGCTGGCCATGCGCTTTGCTTGACTTCCACACAAGTCGACGAGCAGGCACAGCATTTCTATCGTAAACTCGGTTACCAAGATGCCGGTGGGTTACTTTTGACAAGTCCTGGATTTGAACAGCCGATGGAATTGTTTCTTGTCAAACAGTTGTGATGTTTCTGCCAGCTTATGGTACATTGATAGGAGAACAAAAAAATAGGAGCGTTTAAGATGTCTTTTTTTGGAAAAATCGATTTCAATGAGTTATCAGAGACCGATCGTGCAATCTATCATTACATGTCCAGCCAAAGTGATAAAATTCCTTACATGCGTGTCCGTGAGATCGCGCTTGAATCCCACACTTCAGCTTCTTCGGTCATGCGCTTTATCCGTAAATTAGGGTACGAAAGCTTTACGGAGTTCCGCACCCAATTTAAAGTCCCTGAATTAGATGCCGTTAGTTTTTATAGCAGCATGAATGTCCTGAATGCTGAACATTTTCCGCGAGATATTGAAGGAAAGATTCGTCGGATCGCAGAAAGAATGTTGGAATGCGACAACATCATTTTTTATGGCATCGGTGCCTCTGGTTCCATGTGTGAATACGCTGCCCGCCGTTTTGCTACGATTGGGTTTAATAGCTATGCATTAGTGGATAATACGTACCCCATTTTTGCTAAGTTGAAGCATACTTCGGATAATATGATCGTCGTCTTGTCCATCACGGGAACGACTACCGAGATTATTGAAGTCGTCAATGGGTTTCGTAACAATCCAGACTTCACTACGGTAGCGATCACCAGTGACGCCAATAGCACTCTGGGACGAATGTCCGATTATGTCTTGGACTATTCAGTTGATGTAAAACGCATCAACAAGTATGAAGATTTGACGACGCAAATTCCTTGTCTTTTCTTAGTGGAAGCTTTATCAGAGACGGTTCGTCAGTTTTCGTTAACAGCAGAAGAATTGTAAACGGATTTTTCTCTTTATTCACACGTAAATCAACAAACAGCTTCATTCCATCAAAAGGGATTCCTTTGATGGAATGATTTGGCTGTTTGTTTTTTTATTGTGAAAAAAATAGGTGTAGGTATCGATGGGAATCGACTTGAAAAGTTTGCTGTTTTTAAAAAAAGTAAAGCGACTAGCAAGAGGAACTGAGGGGCGAGACAATGTGTGCAGCAAGAATGACCTGAATTCGTGTCGTTTTCAATAGATTTTTATAGAATGACGCGTATTTTGGAAGAAATGAGCCATGAAAGATAACGGAGATTCACAATATTCACCATTTGATGAAGAATGTGAATTTTATCAAAAGTCAATAAACGATATAATAAATAGAACATGTTTGAAAACCATCGTTTTTGAGATATGTTATTTTATTTTGAGTGATATTTTTAATAAGGCTGATAAACCATGCTTTAAAATGGTTTTCTTCCACATTTCTTGCAAATCCTTTTATAATCTCAAAAACGATGGTTTTTGAAGTGAATTCTATAAAAGGAGGAGGGAGAATGAACATCAAAGGTGCGCGTTTTTTAGCAAAACTTCTAAAAGGCTGTCTCGCCTTATGGGTCGCTTGCAGTTTTCCAATAACAAGCTTCAGCGATGAGCTGCGATCAACCGAAACAGATGGAACCGTGCAGTTTACAGGAGTATATGAACCGCTAGATCCTCCAGAACCATCACCGCCAACAGGACCAGTCCTACGCCCGCCGCAAGACACGGTGAAGCCGGGGGGAGAACTGCCTCAGACTAACACCGTTCAGCGATTGGATTGGGTGATTCTAGGCTGTCTTTTGATAATTATCGCGCTTGACTTATATGTACTAAAACAAATCATTCGAAAAGGAAAAGCTACTTCCCCAAAGTGGGAATAGCGTCCATTTAACAAACAAGAGAATGACATTTAGGAGTGAATGGGATGAACTCATTTTTTCGTAAAAAAAATAAAGAATTACTGGTTTTGCTTATCTTACTCCCTCTGATTATGACGTTCACGATCATGAATGCCGAGACGATTTATTCGTGGACCCCAGAGAATGAGCAAGAGGAGAAATCAGCTGAAGAAGTAATCGGAGAAATCTTCTTTCCAGAAGAATTGATCCAAGGAGAAGTCGATTATGTACTAGATTTTATCTTTTACTCAGAAGATGCCCTTGAAACGGTGGACCTCGCTTTGCCTGAACAAGTAATCATCGATCAGGAAGCATTGATGGAGGGGCTAACTGCTGTAAAAACAGAAAACGAAGGGGTGTGGCAGCTGATCAGCGAGGTCCCACAAACCACCTTTGTCTTACCGATTATTGTGGATACGATCGGAGAATATGAGCTCATCGTTGCCGAGTCTGCGTCACAACGGCTTCTGATAGTGGAAAACACGGTGATCGAAGATACTGATCAAGACGAAGATGAAAATGATTCTACGGAAGCTGCACAAGAGGAAGAAGGAGACGAGGCTTCGGATGCGGCAGCGAAAGAGGCGGAAGTGGATGATAGAAGTGAGCAGATGGTCGAAGTGACGATTGACAAAAACAATTTTAGAGAACACTTTGATGTCCAAGGCACTGCTACTTACAATGAAGAAACTGGGCTCTTGGTCTTGACAGAAGATGTAATTAGGTCAGTCGGTTATGTTACCTTGAAAGATAGAATTAGTCTGGATCGGCCATTTACGCTTAAAGGTAGAGCCAATATAGGGTCTAAACCACTTGGTGCTGATGGGATGGCATTTGGCTTTCATAATTCTGAGACTCACATAAGAGGTCATGAGGGCAATGCCTTTGGAATCGGAGGTTTAAGGGATGCTTTCGCTTTTAAACTAGACAATAACTATAATAATAATCGAGATCTTTTTGACGAAGGAAGGTTTATCGTTGAAAGGGATCCTATAGCAGTCGGTGGAGCGCCCTTTGCTGGTTTTATCTATCATAGGACACCAGTATTGCTGGAGACATATATGGGAAATGATGCTCCAGCAGTTACAACGGGAGCTAGAAATGGTGCGGATGATCCGATCTTGATTGAATATCAGCCAAATAATGAAGGCCGCTGGTTTCAAGTTACGTATAGAGGTCGGACTTGGCGACGTGATATCAGTGATTGGCAGTCCGCTGATGTTTCTGCAATGGCATTTATTATAGTCGGCAGTACGGGATCGAGAAGTGATCGCCATACCTTTTATTTTGAAGAGATGAATTATTACATTGGTACCGGAACCGTCCATGTAAACTATCTGGATCGAGAGACAGGAGAGCCTATTCTTCCTGCTGATACACTGGATCTGCCGTTACGTTTTCTTCATACACTGGACCCCAAGAACCGAGAGAGCGATGAACCCTATCAGTTAGGGTATGACTATTATGGTGTTGAGTATGAAGCAGAACACTTTGACCCAGATACATTTGACATTATGCCGCAGCCGTTCCATCAGGAGGTGACTTTTTTATTTGATCGCGTGCCATCGAACATCAAGATCAATCACATAGATGAAGAAGGGGTAACACTGAGGGAACCAACCTATCAAGGAGAATTCGTAAATGAATCGGTCGATATCCTGCCTGTGGAGATTCCTTATTATCAATATCTTTACGAGCGGGACGGTCAGCCGCTGGAAACAAGAGTCACCCGAGATGAACAAGAATACTGGCTGGTTTATGGTTTGGAAAGTACTCCGCAACCAGTAGATCCTCTTGACCCGGATACGCAAGTAAACCCTGAGAATCCGCCTGAGATTGATGAAGAACAAGGGTTTGTCAGCTTGGATTTTGTTTCCCAATTCCAGTTTGGGACAGTGGGCATTCGGTCAGAAACGACGACCTATGATGCCTTACCGCAAAAACTGCTTCATCCGGCTGATCCAAATGATAATCTACGCCCTAATTATGTGCAAGTTTCGGATCGGAGGCGGGAAAATTCTGGTTGGACCCTCCGTGCAACCTTACGAACCCCTTTTGAAAGTGATGAAGGGCATCAACTGAATGGTGCTAGAATTTTGTTAAACAATATCGATGTAGCAACGACTCGAGAGAATGTGTCTGATCCCCCTACGTTTAAACCGCAAGCAACCCTGACTGTTGGACAGGCTGAAGTGATTGCGCAAGCAAATGCCAACGAAGGTAGAGGCACTTGGGTCCAGCGCTTTGGCGATCGAGAAACAATGGATCAAAGTGTGAAACTTGAGGTGCCAGTGAGTGCAGCACCTCAAGCCACGCGATATACAGCAACGATCCTCTGGGAACTTTCCTTTGTTCCTTAAGAATAAAGTAAAAAGAAGCTGTAGCTAGTTGCAGCTTCTTTTTATTAGAATCATGGAAGAGACAATGTCGGATGTATCAGGGGATTCGGTGCGATCCATTTTTTGTGGTACACCTTGTACCATGATGAAGATTTTTCCTTTTTCCCATGAGTTGCACCAAAGTAGGAACACTATCTTTTTTTGAAAACGTTTTTAATTATACTGGATGAAAGGAATAGATACTTTTTTGCTTCTGCTAAGAAGGCGCAAATAGGGCTTTTTTTAAGCAAAAGAAGAGAACTGAATGATTGGAGAGAATAATAGTGGAGACCGTAAAACTAAAAGAACTGATTGACCAAATGACCGTAGCTGAAAAAGTGGGCCAGTTAGTCCAACTGACGCCAGATTTTTTTGCACAAGGAGGAGAAATCACGGGTCCGATGCAGCAATGGCAAATGAGTGAAGACCAATTATTTACGATTGGTTCTGTGTTGGGCACTCATACTGCTGAACAAGTATATGCCATCCAAACGTCTTATCTTGAGAAAAGTCGTTTAAAGATTCCCCTTGTTTTTATGGCAGATGTTATCCATGGGTATGAAACGATTTTCCCAATTCCGCTTGCCTTAGCCTCTTCCTTTGATGCGCAGTTAGTGGAAGAGGTTGCTAAAGCTTCAGCGAAAGAAGCGGCAGAAGCTGGTGTCCATGTCACGTTTTCACCGATGGCGGATCATGTCAAAGACGCGCGCTGGGGAAGGGTCTTGGAAAGTAATGGGGAAGATCCCACCTTATCTTCTGTATTGACGGCTGCTTATGTACGAGGGTATCAATGAACTGCTTCCCTTGCAGAAAATAAACAGCGAATTGCCGCTTGTGTCAAACACTTTATCGGCTATGGCGCTGCAGAAGGTGGACGGGACTACCATACCGTTGATTTGTCCGATCTGGAGCTCTATCAGAATTATTTGCCCGCGTTTCAGGCTGCGATTGAAGCAGGGGCGCAATTAGTAATGACCTCCTTTAATACGATCCACGGTGTTCCTGCCACCGCAAATCAACCCTTATTGCAGGAAGTATTACGACAAAAGCTGGGATTCGACGGCTTGATCATCTCAGATTGGGCAGCGGTAGCGGAATTGATGGCGCATCGTGTAGCTGCTGATCGAAAGGAAGCCGCAAAGAAAGCTTTTACTGCTGGCGTGGAAATGGATATGATGAGCGATTGCTATCTGAATGCATTGGAACAAATCATTCATGCAGAACCTGAAATGAACGAGCAGCTAAATAAGGCTGTCTTTCATGTGTTAAGCTTAAAAAATAAGTTGGGTCTTTTTGAAGACCCTTTTAGAGGATTAGTGCAGGGCAACTTAGCACCAAAATTAGTGCAGGAAACACGCCACCTTTCACGAGAAGCAGCAAAGAAAACAACGGTTCTTCTGAAAAACCAAGCACTGTTGCCGTTACAGAAAAAACAAAAGGTCGCATTGATCGGCCCCAAAGCAGCTTCGAAGGATCTTTTGGGGGCTTGGTCGTGGATCGGCAAACCGGAGGCTGCGGTCTCCTTAGCGGAGGGTCTTTCTCAAAAAGAAATTGACTTAACTGTCTTATCGTATCCTGATGGGGAAATGCTGATGAGTACCTTTATTGATGAGGCGTGTAAAGTTGCTAAAGAAGCTGAGGTTGTTTTATTGGCTCTGGGGGAAACTAGCGAGGAAGCGGGAGAAGCGGCAAGTCTGACCAAACTTTCTTTATCAAGAAAGCAAGAAGCATTGATTGAAGCAGTAAGTCAGGTCAATCCTAGGATCGCAACGATTCTTTTCTGTGGCAGACCACTGGTTTTGACCGCCATCGAGCCTCTTTGCCAAGCCATCATGATTGCTTGGTTCCCTGGATCAGAAGGAGGCAATGCGTTGGCAGATTTGTTGATGGGCGAGTCTGAACCGCAAGGACGTTTAGCTATGAGTTTTCCTCGAGCAGAAGGCCAATTACCGATGACCTATGCTCAACTCTCTACAGGGCGTCCACTGACTGAAGAGAATAGTGATCAAAAATATATTTCGCGTTATATGGATGAAAAAAATGAGCCATTGTTTTCTTTTGGCTCGGGGATGGGCTATGGTCGATGCACGATCACCCACACCCAAATCATTAATCCTCAGGAAAAGGATGCACCATTTGAGATCAGCTGCACGCTGAAAAATGAGGGAGATGTGCCGCATACGACGACACTGCAACTCTATAGCAGAGACGATGTTACAGAAGTAGCGCGACCGATGCGGGAATTAAAACAATGGCAAAAAATCCATCTTGCTGCAGGCGAAGAAAGGCAGCATTCATTCTATGTTACACCAGAGGATTTTGCTTATGTTCATTCCGATTTCTCGACAAAAAGTGATCCTGGTACGATTTCTTTATATCTTGGCTTTGCTGCTGCCTCAGCGAAGTTGATTGGTACGCTCACGATTTAAAAGCCTTTCGAGGCTTTTTTTTGTAGGTACAACTTGTACCATGATGGCACAGGTTTCAAGTTGCTGGTACAAACGCCAATCAGCCCTAGAATCATTGTGGATGAAAACGTTTTTATATATAGTTGGATTATCAGATGACCAGTGAGGTAACGGTCGTTCATTTTTCCGATAAAATAAAAACGTTTTTATTTTTGCGGGATCAGTTTAGGAGGTGAGGGGCATTTGGCAAATCGAATCACGATCCGAGAAGTAGCGAAAGAAGCAAATGTGTCGATTGCGACGGTTTCCAAAGCACTCAACGGTGTCGATGTTGTTCGCCCAGCTACGAAAGAACGTGTGGTGGCGGCAGCACAACGTTTGCATTATGTTCCCAATTTAATGGGCAAACAATTGAAAAACACGAAAACGAAAATGCTCGGTTTCTACACTACCAGCATGAAAGGGCCTTACTTTAGCGTATTAGTTGAAGCGATTGCCAGAGAGGCAGAAAAACATGGTTATGCGGTCAATGTCTTCTTATCCACGGATAAACGAGTGGTTCTCAATAGTATATTAGGCGGTGTTGTTGATGGCATTATTGGCTTTGAAGATTTTTTAACAAAGCAGGATTTGGCTGCGATGGAACGAGAACAAATCAAAGCCGTCTTTATCGATCGAAACATTCAAGAGAAGAACTTCGGCAGTGTAGTCTTTGATTCTTTCGAAAAAGGAAAAGCAGCCACCGAGTATCTTTTGTCTCTTGGCCACAAAAAAATTGCCTTTATCAGTGGTATCACTGGTGTTTATGATAGTGATGAGCGCTTAAGAGGGTATTTAGAAGCATTAAACGAGGCAGGGGTTTCTAAAAGGTCGGACTATCAATTACAGGGGTTCTTTGAAGAAGAACGAACGAGAGTCCGTGTGCAACAGTTTTTGTTAGAGCAGAAAGATTTACCCACAGCGTTTCTGGCGGGAAATGATCTTAGTGCGATCGGAACGGTCAAGGCGATCCATGAGACCAAGTGGCGGGTGCCAGATGATTTCAGCGTAATTGGTTTTGATGGCATCGATCTTTTGGACTATTTCATGCCTCGGTTGACGACTGTGAAAAATCCAATCCAATTGCAAGGGGTCACGGCAGTCAAACACTTGATCGAAATGATTGAGGAAAATGCCATTGGGATCTCCTACGTTTTACCAGGGGAATTGTGTATCAATCAATCGACAAAACAAGTAAATGAATAATGAGGGTGAAGCAATGTTTATTGGAATCGATGTTGGAGGAACCACCATCAAATATGGTGTGATCTTGAAAAACGGTGAAATTGTCAAAAAAGGACAGATGCCGACGATCCATGAAAAGGAGGGATTTTTGCAATCCATCACAGCATTGATCAAATCATTGCAGCAAGAAGCAATAGTCGATGGTGTCGGGATTAGCGCACCGGGCATCATCCAAAAAGATGGCACGATGATTACAGCAGGATCAATCAAATCCCTTTATGGAATCAATTTAAAGCAAGAAATAGAAGAACGTGTCAAGCTACCGGTCATGGTTGAAAATGATGCCAATGCAGCGGCGATCGCTGAAAAATGGCTTGGGCACGCACAGAACTGTGAGAACTATCTATGCCTTGTCGTCGGTACAGGCATTGGCGGTGGGATCATTGTTAATGATCAGCTCTATCGCGGCAGCCATGGCATGGCAGGTGAATTCGGATGGATGCTGATCGATAGCTTACCTGACCAAGGAAATTTAGAAACTGTTTCCTTGAACCAAAGAGCTGCTGTCGTGGGGGGGCTTTGCCACCAGTACCAGTTGGCACTTCAACAGCTTGGTCGGAGTGATTTCCCTCAAGATGCGGTGGAGATCTTTCAGCGAGGAGCGCAAGGAGAAGTGGTAGCGAACCAAGTGCTTGCACAGTTTTTTCAAGATTTATCGGTGAGCTTGCTCAATTTGATCAGTACATTTGATCCCGAGCTGATTTTGATTGGTGGTGGGATCAGTGAAAATGATGGGTTTATGGCAAGGCTTGAAGAGAACCTCTGTCAGCTAAAAGCTCGCCATGAAAGTATTGGTTACTTAGAAGGACGCACGATTGCACCGATTCGACGTGCAAAATTAAAAAATGATGCAGGTATGATTGGTGCGGTCTATCAGTTGATGAACCAACGAAGGAAGTAACTCATTTCCTTCAGATGAAAAAGTAAGCGTTTTAGAAAGGGTGGAACAATGGAATCTAAAGGAGTCGTACTTAAAGCAACCCCAAAGAAAAGAACCTTTTTGCAGAAACTAAAAGGCCAAAGTTTTTATCAAGCAATGGTTTGGCCTGGGATTATCCTGATGATTATTTTTAATTTTATCCCACTATACGGGATCGTCATCGCATTTAAAGATTACTCAGTGCTTGATTCGATCGCGAATGCAGAGTGGGTCGGTACCCAATATTTCCAAGAATTTTTTAGTGATTCAATGTTTTGGACGGTGATGAGTAATACGTTAGGCATCAGCTTTTTTAAACTACTGATTGGTTTTCCAGCAGCGATTGGCTTAGCAGTATTGATCAATGAAATCGTTCATGTGCGCTTGAAGAAGGTTGTTCAAACGGTGTCTTATTTGCCACATTTTCTTTCTTGGGTCATCTTAGGAGGCATGTTTATTACGTGGTTGTCTGATACCGGTTTGGTCAATAATTTACTGTTAGGTGTTGGGTTGATCGATGAACCGATTCGCTTCTTGACTGATCCCGAAAAATATTGGGCGATTGCAGTCATTTCCGATATTTGGAAAGAAGTTGGATGGAATACGATTTTATACATTGCTGCTATGACAGGGATCAATCCAGCTCTTTATGAAGCAGCGAGAATGGATGGCGCCACGAAGTTTCAGCAGATCACTCGGATCACGATCCCTTCGATCCGTCATATTATCGCCTTGACATTTGTTTTGTCAGTCGGTGGGTTATTGGGTTCAAACCTCGATCAAACACTCGTCTTACAAAACCCTGTCAATTATCAGTCCAGTGAAGTCATTAATTCATTCGTCTATAAAATGGGGATTCAACAAGGAGACTTCTCCTATGCGACCGCCGTTGGTCTATTTGTGTCGGTTGTTTCATTGATCCTTGTGGTCGGTAGTCATCTTTTGACAAAAAAAATCAGTGATGAATCAGTCTTTTAGAGGAGGGAAAGTATGAAACAAACATTTTCAAAAGATGAGAAGATCTTCAATACTGCCAATGTGATTTTCATGGTGTTCTTCTTAGCCATCATTGCGTTGCCACTATGGAATATCGTCGCCTTGTCTTTCAATGATGCAACCGATGCCGCAAGAGGGGGGATCTATTTCTGGCCACGGGAATTTTCACTAGAAAGTTACTACACCGTTTTTGAAGATTCTGCGATCTATAAAGCCTTTGTCATCTCAGTTGCAAAAACAGTGATTGGTGTTGTTTTGCATACGGCATTGACGGCGATGGTTGCTTACGGGATGAGTCGTAGAAACTTAATGGGGCGGAAAATCTATATGAACATGGGGATTTTAACGATGTTCGTTTCTGGAGGGATGATTCCTACCTTTCTCTTATTTAAAGAACTCGGCTTGTTAAATAATTTTTGGGTTTACATCATACCTGTTTTATTTTCTTTTTACGACATGGTGATTTTGATGAATTTTTTCCGGAGCATTCCATTTTCGCTGGAAGAATCTGCCATGATGGATGGCGCCAATCCTTTTATTATTTTCGTAAAAATCATTTTGCCATTGTCCCTTCCAGTTTTGGCAACCATCGCATTATTCCACGGCGTCTTTCAGTGGAACGACTACATGACCGCCAATATCTATGTTGATGATCGTAGTTTATATCCTTTACAAATGCTACTATTTCGGATCGTTTCGGAAAATCTATCGCCTGCAGTAGCAACAGGCACCAATGTGGTCAGAAATACGACTTCTCAGTCATTGCAATTAGCAACCATGGTGGTAACGACGGTTCCTGTCGTCGTGATCTATCCATTTTTACAAAAGTACTTTATTCAAGGGATGACTCTTGGATCAGTAAAAGAATAGACAAAAGGAGAGAAAAAAATGAAAGCAAGCAAATTATTCTTAGGAATCGGTCTCGTATGTACATCAGTCGTGGTATTAGGCGCCTGTGGTAATTCCAACAGCGAGTCAAAAGGGGCTGCTGTAGTAGAAGATCTGCCAGAAGCTCGCTTTGAAGCAGACAAAGATACCCCAAGCTGGCAAAAAGACACTGACCATGAAGCGACCTTGAAGTGGTATGTCAACTTTGATTGGTATGCTCAGCCAGGGTGGGGAAAAGATACTGTGACGCGAAAAATCAAAGAAGATATGAATATCAATGTCGAATTTATTTCAGGGAATGATGAGAACCTTAACACGATGTTAGCTGGAGGCGATCTGCCAGATATCATGACCTTCGATAAAAATCTATCTGCTGCCAACGAAGCGACGAAATTTGCTTTACCACTGAATCTTTTGGCAGAAAAATACGATCCTTATTTCCTAGAACATGCAGCGAAGCCTGAATCTGTTCAATGGTTTACTTTAGAAGATGGCAATATCTATGGATACCCAAGCTTTTCAACGACTGCGCAAGATTATGAGGACGGCAATGTAGTGGGAGATCAAGTCTTCATTGTCCGCAAAGATATTTACGAAGCATTGGGTGAACCTGATATGTCGACGCCCGAAGGATTTTTAGATGCGTTAAAACGGGCAAAAGAAGCATTTCCGACAGCAGATGATGGTGCTGCATTAGTCCCATTTGCTTCGACTGCATTAGATATTTCCAATGGCGGGGATGGCGCTTATGGTGGTACTTTGCAAGATTTTCTAAGCATTGCACCCAGTGTTGATGGGCAATTCAATGATCGAGACGCTGATGAGGAGTATATCACTTGGATCGAGACTTTTAGAAAAGCTTACAATGAAGGATACATTACCAACGACCAATTTTCAGACAATGACAACACGATGAAAGAAAAACTAGGGCAGGGCCGTTACTTTGCTTACTTGCATACAAACACGAAAGGACTCAATGAGTTCATGTCAGACAATAATGCCCGTAATCCTGAACAAACCTATATTGCCGTCGATGGGCCGAAGAATTCGAATGGCGATGATTCCACTTTTACTGGCGGAAATATTGGTGGATGGACACAAACCTTTATCACGACGTCGACAAAAGAACCCCAAAAAGCCATGGAGCTTTTGACCTATTTGGCAAGTGAATATGGCACGATGGTCACGACCTTTGGGATTGAAGGGGAAACATACAACCTCGTAGATGGCGTGGTTGAATACTCAGAGGAAACAGAGGCCTTACGAAATTCGGACATAGCTCGTTTTGACAAGGAAGTTGGGCTAGGTTCTTATTGGTTTGTTGGGAATGACAATTATGCTATCCAAATGGGACAAAAACCAGCTACATCGATTCGTCAGATGGTGGAATGGTCTCAAGATAAGTTAGCACCACGTTTTGAGATCGAAGACATTGATCCTCGCACCGGTTCTGAAGCAAGAAACCTCACTTCCATCAACACAGCAAGAGTGCAAGCGTTGGTCAACTTTATTCAAGCAGGCTCTGAAGAAGCGGGACGTCAGATTTGGGAAGACTACTTACAAGAACGAGAAAACAATGGGTGGTCAGCAATCGTTGATTACCGAAATGAGAAAATCGCTGAAAATATTGAAAAACTAAACTAAAGGTGTGTGTGTGATGTTTGCTTTAGAGAGTCGTTTTTATCGTCTTTGCGAAGTTATTTTTCGTATGCTGGTTTTGAATCTCTTGTTTTTGGTGGTGTCGTTTCCGATCATCACGTTTCCTGCAGCTATGCGAGCGGTCGTAGATGCTTATGAACATCCTGAAGCAAAACTGCTACGCCCCTTCTTGAAAAACAGCAAAAACGCATTGTTGAAGACCCTACCATTAGGGGTCTTCAATCTCTTCTCATTTTTATGCGGACTCAGCTTGTGGCGTTCTGCTGCTTTGACGAATTCATTGTTTTTCTCTTTTTTGACCATCATTTTTCTTACATTTTTGTTGTCCTACAACATTAACCTGTATGTGATGCAATCAAAATTGCAAGATCGGCAAAACCTGTTTGTCCTTTTTCGTAGTAGTTTTTTCTTTACGATGATGCACTACCATAAAGGGATCGGAATTTTAGTCCTAGCAGCGATCGGCTATTTCTTCACATGGCAATCAGCACCAAGTATCTTCTATCTGTTTTGTCTGTCTGGGCCCTTGTATTTTTATCAAAAAGTGTTGCATCTAAACAGAGTGGATCAATCTTGATTCACTCTGTTTTTGCTTGTATTCGCCACTAGCAAGGAAGTAGACAGGATGAAACATGTTCCAATCTTTGAAACGCATTGAATTGAAAACGTTTGCTATTCTATTAGTAACAAATGTTTCCTATAATGAACCTACAAATCAACTACAAAGGAGTTTCCTCAATGAAAGAAAAAGTGATGGATGCGATGCAGAAATTCTCCAAGGCAATGTTTGTGCCCGTTTTGATTTTGCCGATCGCAGGGATATTGATTGCCGTTGGGAATGTGTTTACAAATGTCCGCTTGCTTGAGCAGTTTCCTTTTTTGGATAATCCGATAACCATCGGTTTTGGTAGTATCTTATCCGCTTCCTTATTACCGATTTTAACCAATTTAGGCATTATTTTTTGTGTTGGGATCGCTCTAGGGTTGGCCAATAAGAAAAAGGCTGAAGCGGGATTTACCGCGTTGTTGGGATATTTCGTCTTCTTAAATGCCATGAACAAATTCATGGAGCTTCGGGGGATGTTGGTTCCAGCCGATGCACTTCAAGGTTCAGGACAAGCGATTGTTTTAGGGATCCAAGTGCTGGATATGGGGGTCTTTCTTGGCATCATTTTAGGAATCGTCGTGGCATTGGTCCACAATCGTTTCATCGATACGAGCTTTAACAATGCCTTTCAAGTTTATGGTGGCGCGCGCTTCGTCTTTATTGTCTTGATTCCGGTCGTCGTGTTGCTAGCCATCGTTTCCACGTTTGTATGGCCAGTAATACAAACTGGCATTGACGGTTTAGGCGGCATCATTCAGCAAACGGGCAACTTTGGTATCTTCTTGTACGGTACGCTAGAACGCTTATTGATTCCAACTGGCTTGCATCACTTGATCTACACGCCGTTTTTGTATACTTCATTAGGCGGTGTCGCAGAAGTTGGCGGTCAAGTCTTTGAAGGGGCAAGAAACATTTATTTTGCGGAAATTGCTGACCCAGCAGTCCGCGTATTATCGCAAAGTGTCATTTGGGACGCTCGTGGGATCTCAAAAATGTTTGGACTGATCGGTGCCTGTTTGGCGATGTATCAAACGGCAAAACCAGAAAATAAAGTCAAAGTCAAAGCCATTTTGATTCCAGCAGTTGTGACTTCCTTTATTGCAGGTGTGACTGAACCAATCGAATTTTCTTTTATGTTCGTGGCACCTGTTTTGTTCGTCATTCATTCTGCCCTTAGCGGCTTGAGCATGGTGGCGTTAAATCTCTTTGGTTCTCGCGCCATCGGACCGAATGGCTTCATCGACTTTCTTTTGTACAACTTGCCCTTAGGGATCGAGAAAACTCGCTGGCCAGTGTACTTGATCGTCGGGGTCGTCTTCTTCTTTCTTTATTACTTCTTGTTCCGCTTTTTGATCACGAAACTGAATTTGAAAACGGTCGGGCGTGAAGAAGATGGGACAGAGACCAAACTGTATTCGAAGAAAGAGTACAAAGAAAAACAACTTGCTGGAGCAGGTGTCGGGGTCATGGCGAATGACCAAGCCGCCACTAGTCCGACTGGTGAAACAAGTATCTCAGCAATTATCACCAAAGCGCTAGGTGGCGATGACAATATCAAAACCATCGACAACTGCTATACCCGCTTACGTTTAAAACTAAAGGATCCTGAACTCGTGGATGAAGCACTGCTAAAAGACGAAACACAAGCCAAAGGCGTGATCAAAAATGGTGAAAATGTCCATGTCGTCTATGGGTTGACCGTGCCGAAAGTGCGGGAAGAGTTAGAAAATTATCTGGGAAGAGAAGGAGAGATTGAATGATGAAAAATTTTTCAGTAGTGATCGCAGGGGGCGGCAGTACTTTTACCCCGGGAATCGTTATGATGCTGCTTGACAATCAAGAACGCTTTCCTTTAAGAAAGCTGAAACTATACGACAATGATGAAGCACGCCAAGCGATCCTTGGTGAAGCCCTAGCGATTTTATTAAAAGAACAAGCACCGCAAATCGAATTTTCGTTTACGACGGATCCTGAAGAAGCCTTCAGCGATGTCGATTTCTGTATGGCGCATATTCGAGTAGGAAAGTATGACATGCGGGAAAAAGATGAAAAAGTCCCTTTGCGCCATGGCGTCTTTGGCCAAGAAACCTGTGGACCAGGAGGGATCGCTTATGGGATGCGCAGCATCACTGGTATGCTGGAGATCATTGATTACATGGAAAAATATTCCCCCGATTGTTGGATGCTGAATTATTCCAATCCAGCTGCAATCGTAGCTGAAGCATGTCGAGTCTTGCGTCCAAAATCAAAGGTTCTGAATATCTGTGACATGCCCGTGGGCACGTTGCGTCGCATGTCGCAAATCATCGGCAAGCAGCCAGAGGAACTAGAAGTTCGCTACTTTGGCTTGAATCATTTTGGCTGGTGGACCAGCGTCAAAGACAAAGAAGGCACGGAGTACATTCAAACCATTCGTGACTACGTTGCAGAACATGGCTATTTGACGCAGATCGAAGTGGATACCCAACATACTGACCCAAGTTGGCAAGACACCCACAAAAAAGCCAAAGACCTCTTGGCGCTCACACCAGAATATCTGCCAAATACGTACTTGAAGTATTATTTATACCCAGATTACGTCTACGAACACATGAAAGAACATCCAGAGTATACGCGTTCCAATGAAGTGATGGAAGGACGGGAAAAACGAGTGTTCGATCATGCCAAAAAGATCACTGCCCAAGGCTCTGCTGAAGGGATCGCCTTTGAGATTGATGCCCATGCAACCTTTATCGTTGATTTGGCACGCGCCATCGCTTTTAATACGCATGAGCGAATGGTCATGATTGTGGAAAACAACGGCGCGATTGCGAACTTCCCAGATGATGCCATGGTGGAAGTGCCATGTATCGTCGGTTCTGATGGACCAGAAGCTCTCGCTCAAGGAAAAATTCCTGCCTTCCAACAAGCGCTCATGTTCCAACAGGTGACTGTGGAAAAATTAGTGGTCGAAGCATATGTGGAAAAGAGCTATCAAAAAATGTGGCAAGCGTTAAGCCTTTCCAAAACGATTCCTAGCGCAAAAGTAGCCAAAGAGTTGCTCGATGATTTGGTCTCGGAAAATGGTGATTACTGGCCAGGATTGTCTTGATTTGTTTCACATTTGCGAAACATTCGCTGGTTGGATAACTGAAAGAGGAAGATTCTCCAAGAATCTTTCTCTTTTTTGATTTTTGTTGTGGAAGGATAATTCTCTGAAGAAAATCACCACGAAACGTCTTATCAACAAAATGATCAGACAGGTATACTAGAATATGCCACTAACTATGGTAGAATAAAGCTAATTGAATCAGATGAGAGGGAGCAATGCGATGTTTTTAGGGATTGATATCGGCACGACAGCCATAAAATTTGGGGTCATTGAAGATCGGAAAATCATTTACTCACAGTCATTACCAATCAAAACCCATAGCCACGGGTTAAAACAGACCCAATCAGCGACCCAGATCAGTAGCCAATTGATCAGTGGTGTCACAACGATTCCCGCTCAATTAAAAGCGGCAATCACAGTGATCGGGTTCAGTACCGCCATGCACAGTTTGATGCCAGTGGAGGGCGGGACAGCAGAAGAGATTTACATTTGGTCAGACAATCAAGCGAGTCAAACGATGACGGCCTTTCGTCAAACGGATCTGGCGGCAACGTTTTATGAAGAGACAGGGACACCGATCCATGCGATGTCTCCCTTTGCGAAACTGGCTTATTTCCAAACAAATGGTTCATATTCCAAAGAGACGAAATGGTTTGGCTTAAAAGAACTAGCAATGGCGTTGTTTACCGGACAAGCAAGGATCGATTATAGTACCGCATCAGCGACCGGTCTTTTTTCTTTGAAAGAAAAGCAATGGAGTCAAAAGATTCTCAATTATTTATCCCTTTCAAAAGCCCAGTTAGCGCCTTTATGTGCACCGACTGATCGTTTTTTGATTACCGAGGAGATGGCGCAGCGGTGTGGCTTGAAGCCTGAGGTAGAAGTGATGTGTGGGGCTAGCGATGGGTGTTTAGCAGCATATGCTGGCTATATTTCTACAGGGATCCGCAACAGCTTGACGATCGGAACCAGTGCGGCGGTTCGTAAAGTAAGTGAGACCACCGTCTTTGATCGCCAAAAACAAAATTTTTGCTACTATCTGCAAGATGACCTCTATGTCGTAGGGGCACCTTCAAACAATGGTGGCTGTGTCCTTGCTTGGGCAAAAGAGACCTTATCAGAAGATCCTGATGCGTTTTATCATTATCTGCCTCAAGTCATGGAGGAGTCGCCGATTGGCAGTAACGGCTTACGTTTTTTTCCCTATTTAAACGGGGAGCGGGCACCTTTTTGGACAAATGAGATCACAGGCGGCTTTTCTGGCTTGACCCTGAAACACAATCGCTCAGACATGTTGCGGGCAGTCATCGAAGGCATGCTGATGAACATCGATTTATTAAAGCAAATGGCGCAGTTGGAAGAGGCAGTCACTGTAAGTGGTGGTTTCTTTCAAACAAAACTTTTAGGTCAAATGACCGCGGATGTGTTGGGGCTGACCTGTTATCTTTCCGATGAAAACGAACCGATATTCGGCTTGTATGATTTATACAAAAGCTCTGTTGTGCGGCAAGATCAGCCAGATGAAAAATTTGTTCCTGATCCGCAGAACCAAGCGCTCTATCAAGAACTGGCAAAAACCTATTTTCAAGCATAAGCAAAAACCAGCAATCCACTAGGGTTGCTGGTTTTCTTTTTCAACATGGGTAAAAGCGTCGACGATATATTCCATCAATAAGAGCAGCTTACCAAAGAAGCTAGTGTACTGGATGTTTTGGGTGTCGTAGGGACGTTCATCGGTCACTTCAAAGGAAAAGGTCGCTAGTTGATTAGCGCGATGATCACCGTTCCCGCAAAACAAAACAGTTGGTATGTGATGTTCATTGGCTAATGTCATCTTCTCCAGTACTTTTTGTGTTTCGCCAGATTTAGAGATGGTGATCAGCATACTGATGTTCTCGATGTTGTTACTAATGATCCCACCTGAGTCAGAAGCACTGACTAATAAGGTTTTAATGCCGTTGACAAGCATTTTTTTGTGGAGGTATTCTGCCACGATCCCAGAAAAACCTGTTGCATAAATCGTAATAAACTTGTCCTTGTTTCGTTCATAGATTTCTTTGATCGCGTCGATCGTATCTGCAATACTGGCAGCGTCAATTTGGTAATCGATGGCGGCTTCAGTGATCGTCTGATTTTTCAAGCGATTCTTTAAGAAGTAAAGTAGCTCTAGATAGCCAGAAAAACCTAATTTTTGCGCAAGCCGCACGATGGTTGCGGGAGAAGTGTAGATCGCTTTAGCGATTTCTCTTAAGGGCAGTCCATCGATCGCAGCGGTATTTGCAAGCAAATAATCAAGGATTTGCAGCTCATTGTCAGTCAATTTTTTTCCTTTGATCAATACATTTAAGTCCATTGTTCGGCACTCCTTTGTCTTGTCTTCATCATACAATGAATAACGACAGAAAGTAAAATAGGAATTGCGTCATGCTGATATATAGGAAAAAAGATTGTGCATTTCCTAAAAAGATATTATAATTTCTTATATAGAAAATAAAGGTGGAGAAATGATGACGCAAAAACCATATGGAACCGTACTACTAAAAGCAGCAACCATTTTAGATTATCTCGCAGAAGCGCCAAGTAAACCATTGCAAGAAATTTCAGAAGCAACGAAACTGACCCCATCCACAGCTTTGAAAATATTAGAAACGCTGCAAATGATCGGCTATGTCAAACGGGACAAAGAGAAGAATTATCGCTTAGGGTCTAAGCTGATCAAGTATGCCAATCAAAACATTCAAGAGCTTGATTTAGTGGAAATCAGCTTGCCTTACTTGGAAGCATTGCAGAAAACGGCGGATGAAACGATCCACTTAGGGGTCTTGACTGCCAATGAGATTCTTTATGTCAATAAATTGGAGCCCCACAATCAAACGATCCGCATGTCTTCCAAAGTAGGGATCACAAGACCATTGTATAGCTCTGCCATGGGGAAAGCCGTTTTAGCGGAGTTTGATGTCCCTCAAGTGGAAGAATATTTGGCAGCAACGCCTTTAACCGCTTATACGGAAAACACCATTACGAATCAGTTGAAGTTGAAGAAAGAATTGGAACAGGCAAAAGAAAACCAAGTAGCGTTTGATGATGAAGAAATGGAACAAGAAATCTATTGCATCGGCGCCTCACTGATAAAGGATCAGGAGATCGTTGGGGCGTTTTCTATCAGCCTACCGAAATACCGCTTGACCCCAGAATACAAATCGACATTGATCGATGCGATTATTGCGACAAAACAACAAATTGAACAAGCATTATAAACTTTTTAGTGGAAAGCCCTTGCAAATAAAAACGAGAACGGTATAATAAACGTGTAAGTTTCTTTATAATAAATACCATTTTCCAAATAGGAAATAAATGGAGGGTCTCAATGAAAAAAGTAGCGAATTTAATGAAACTAAAGGAAAGCGGCGTGATCGCTGTTGTGCGTGGCGCTTCAAAAGAAGAAGCACTACAAGCAAGTAAAGCGATCGTTGCAGGGGGGATCACTGGCATTGAGTTGACTTTTACAGTGCCTCAAGCGGCGGATGTAATCGCTGAATTAGTAGCAACCTTCAAAGATAATCCAGAGGTAGTCGTTGGTGCGGGGACCGTTCTTGATGCAGTGACTGCTCGCTTAGCGATCATGGCAGGAGCACAATATGTGGTAAGCCCAACCTTTGATCAAGAAACGGCTGAATTATGTAATTTATATCAAATCCCGTATCTGCCTGGTTGCATGACCATTTCAGAAATGAAGGACGCCTTAAAAGCAGGCGCAGATATCATTAAACTATTCCCGGGTAGTGCGTATGGACCAAGTATCATCTCGGCCTTCAAAGCACCATTGCCACAATTAAACATTATGCCGACCGGTGGTGTCAGCTTAGACAACATGCAAGAATGGTTTGCGGCGGGTGTCGTAGCCGTTGGTGTAGGGGGGAATTTGTTAGCGCCAGCAGCAAGTGGCGATTTTGACAAAGTAACAGAAGTAGCGAAACAATATGCGGCAAAATTAAAAGAGATTCGAGGAAAGTAAGATGGCAAACATTCTGACACTAGGAGAAATCATGTTGCGTCTATCGACAACGTTAGGCGACCGAATCGCCCATAGTTCGATGTTTGCTGCCCATTATGGCGGTGGAGAAGCCAATGTTGCGATCTCCTTAGCGAATTTTGGTCATCGCGTTTCTTTTGCTAGTAAAGTGCCTGAGAATGCTTTAGGAGATGCCGTTTTTCATCATTTACGAAGCTATGGCGTCGATTGTCGCCACGTGCTTCGTGGCGGTTCCCGACTAGGTACTTACTATATTGAAACCGGTATCGGGGAACGAGCAGCGCGAGTGGTTTATGATCGCGCAGGCTCTAGCTTTGCTCAAATGAAAGAAAATGAGTGGCAATCTGACCTTTTTGATGGGGTTGATATTGTTCACCTTTCAGGGATCACGCCCGCTCTTTCAACGACTTGGCAGACACTTTTGCTGACGTTGATCAAAGAAGCGAAAGCAGCTGGTTGTAAAATCAGTTTCGATATCAATTATCGTGGAAAGCTGTGGACGACCGCTGAAGCACGCGTCTTTTTGCAAGAAGTGCTCCCCTATGTCGATTATTGCTCGGCAGGACAGTTAGATGCCCAAGTCTTTATGGATGTATCAGCTCCAACAGAGGAAGTCGAAGATGACTACTATTATCAAGAAATGCATCGGAAATACCCAAATATCCAGCTCTTTTATTCAACTAGTCGTCAGGTGCTCTCAGCAAGTCACAATCAATTGACAGGAAGCCTATGGCACAACGGCAATTATGTCGTTTCTGCTACCCATGAGATCAATCCAATCGTTGATCGCGTCGGCGGCGGCGATGCCTTTTCAGCTGGTATCCTACATGGTCTTGTCACGAAGAAACAAGACCAAGAAATCATTGATTTTGCCACTGCAGCATCTGCTTTGAAACATACGATCCATGGCGACTGTAATCAGTTTAGCGCCAATGAGATACAAGAATTTATTGCAACAGGTTCAGGAAAAATTATCCGATAGGAGGAATAAAACATGCAACACATGGAAACACGCTATACCCATAGTCCACTTGATATTCGTCACTATAGTACCGAGGAATTACGCAGAGAATTTTTGGTAGAGAAAATTTTCACACCAGGACAAATCATGCTGACCTATACCCACAATGATCGGATGATCTTTGGCGGAGTGACACCGACAGAAGAAGCGTTAGAAGTGCAATTAAGCAGCGAATTAGGGGTGGAATACTTCTTAGAACGTCGCGAATTAGGCGTCATCAATATTGGAGGACCTGGTGCGATCACGATCGATGGCCAAAAAGAACCAATGAAAAAACAAGACGGCTACTATATCGGCAAGGAAACCAAACAAGTCTTGTTTCACTCTGATGATCCAGCAAATCCAGCGAAATTCTATCTATCTTGCGTGCCAGCACATAAGAAATACCCAAATGTAAAAATCAGTATCGATCAAGTCACACCAATGGAGACAGGGGAGGGCTTGACATTAAATGAACGGAAAATTTATCAATACATTCACCCAAATGTTTGTGAAAGCTGTCAATTACAAATGGGGTACACGATCTTAGAACCAGGCAGTGCTTGGAATACGATGCCAAGTCATACCCATGAACGTCGGATGGAAGCATATGTGTATTTTGATTTTGCCAACGAAGACACAAAAGTGTTCCATATGATGGGCAAACCAGATGAAACGAAGCATTTAGTCGTTAGTGAAGAACAAGCAGTTATTTCTCCAAGCTGGTCGATCCATTCGGGTGTTGGAACCAGTAACTACTCCTTTATCTGGGCAATGTGTGGCGAAAATATCACCTATACCGACATGGATATGGTGGCAATGGACGACTTAAAATAAAAAGAAAGAGGGTTTATCAATTATGGATTTTTCAATGGATCAATTTCGTTTAGATGGTAAGATCGCATTAGTGACAGGAGCTGTCTATGGGATCGGTTTTACGATCGCTCGTTCACTAGCAGCAGCAGGAGCAACGATCGTTTTTAACAACTTGGATCAAGAATCAGTGGATAAAGGATTAGCAAACTATCGTGAAGCAGGGATCGAAGCCCACGGCTATGTCTGTGATGTAACGGATGAAAAAGCAGTCAACGAAATGGTCAAGCAGATCGAAGAAGAAGTTGGCGTGATCGATATCTTAGTCAATAATGCTGGGATCATCAAACGAATCCCGATGTTGGAGATGTCTGCTGAAGACTTCCGCCAAGTCGTTGACGTGGACTTGAACGCTCCATTTATCGTTTCAAAAGCAGTCTTACCGTCAATGATCAAAAAAGGACATGGAAAAATCATCAACATTTGCTCAATGATGAGTGAATTGGGAAGAGAAACGGTGGCTGGTTACGCAGCGGCTAAAGGCGGCTTGAAAATGTTGACGAAAAACATTTGTGCTGAATTTGGTTCAGCTAACATTCAATGTAATGGGATCGGACCTGGTTATATTGCAACACCGCAAACCGCACCATTACGAGAGATCCAACCAGACGGTTCTCGTCACCCATTTGATCAATTTATCGTAGCGAAAACACCTGCTGCCCGTTGGGGTGAGCCAGAAGATTTAGCAGGACCAACGGTTTTCTTAGCTTCTGAGGCATCCAACTTTGTCAATGGCCATGTCTTATATGTAGACGGCGGTATCTTGGCGTATATCGGGAAACAACCTGAATAAAACAATCAGTAGTAAGGATGGGGACGATTGTAATCGTTCCCTTTTTTATGGTGCAACACCTAAGAAATGCAAGGCTTTAAAAGGTAGCTTGGCGATAAATGGGTTGAAGCAAAGGAATGGCAAACAAATCTTTTAGAAAGAGTGAAAAGCAAAACGCTGTGAAGGAAAATGTTCTTCGCAGCGTTTTGCTTGAGTAGCTCTTTTTCAAATCAGGTAGCGTATTTATGTTAGGGGAAGATTCAACACGAACAATGAGTTTTAATCTAACAAAACTTGTTGTGCAAGCGGTAATGGAGCATTTGTCAAACATTTGGCAACTAATTTGGCGACGGCTGTAGCACCTTGGTCATTCAAATGCGTGTTATCCGTAATGCCGGCTGGATAATTGGGGTGCTGGTTTTTTTCTAATCGAAGAAAATAGGTTTTCGCCTGTTGTGGTTCCAGTGCTGAAAAGAACCGTTGTGTTGCGGCAAAAAGATCCAGACAGACCACATCCAAGGAGGTAGCCAAAGCACGCATTGCTTCTGGGTAAGGACCGACTGCCAAAGGATCAAGTTGCTGTTGGTCCACGTAATGCAAACGAGTGATCGAGGTCAATAGGATCGGTGTCGCTTGCTGCTGGCGTGCCGTTTGCACGAAGGTTGCTAAATTATGCTGATATTCTACAGGTGTCGTACCACGACTATCTGTTTTTTGATCGTTGTGTCCAAATTGAATCAAGAGATAATCACCAGCATATAGTTCTTTTTTTGCCTGCAACAAGCGTCCTTCTTCAATGAAGCTTTTGGAGGAACGTCCATTTTTTGCCAAGTTGACGATTTGATGCTGGGGGAGATAGCGTGAGATCTTTTCACCCCAGCCCGTTTCTGGACGAGCGCTAGGCTCTTTGATCGATGCGGTGGAATCACCGACGATGACGATTTTTTCCATTGTCTTTCTCCTAAAATTTGAAGTAGTTGTTGGCGTTTTGATAACAGACATTTTCTACTAATGGTTTTAGCTGACGAAGATCAGCAGGTGCTTCACCACGTACAACGATCTCAGCAAGCCATTCACAAAAGACGCGTCGGAAATATTCATGACGGGTGTAAGACAAAAAGCTTCTTGAATCCGTCAGCATGCCGACAAAGTTAAAGATCACACTGCCATCTGCGAATTTCGTCAATTGGTGACGCATGCCTGCGCGGGTGTCGTTATACCACCAGCCAGATCCTAACTGCAATTTATTATTGCCTTCTTGCTGGAAGCACCCCATCAAAGCGACGAGTGCATCATAGTCATTGGGATTTAAGGAGTAGAGAATCGTTTGAGGCAAATGGTCCTGCGCATCAGCAGCGTTCAATAATTTCTGCAAGCTTTGAGTCAGTGGTTGATCATTGATGCCATCGTAGCCCGTATCTGGTCCCAAGCGCTCAAACATTCGTTGATTGCAGTTACGGTACGCATGGACATGCAGTTGCATCGTCCAACCATGTTCGTGATACAGCTTCATCAGTTCAACTAGAACATTGGTTTTGAAGAACGAGACTTCGTTTTCCTCTAAAGATTCTCCAGCTAATGCTTTGGCAAAAATTGCTTCAAGGGATAACTGTTCGTCTGCAGCATACACTAAAGTATCCAACGCATGGTCAGACAAGCGGCAGTGATGCTGGTGAAAGTAGGTTACACGGTCCCGCAAGGCTCTCAAGAAAGCATCGTAGGTAGTGATCGCGTTTTCGACACTTTTTTCGAGTTTGGTAACATAGGTAAGAAAATTCGGATGGTCGATTTGTAACGCTTTGTCAGGTCGAAAGGTCGGCAAGACCCGAAAACGTTGTTCTGTTTGGCTTAATTGGTGATGATAGTGAAGATCATCGACTGGATCATCTGTGGTGCAAACGATCTCGACGTTACTGCGAGCAATCAAAGCTCTTCGGGTAAAGTCTTTTTGCTGCAATTTTTCGTTGCATAGCCTCCACAAAGTTTCGGCATTTTCTTCAGTAACGGGAAGATCGATCTCAAAAAATCGCTTTAATTCTAAATGGGTCCAACTGTAAAGGGGATTTCCCACCAATTTTGGCACTGTTTGACACCATGCCAAAAATTTTTCATAATCACTGGCATTGCCCGTAATCGCTTCTTCGGGTACGCCACAAGCGCGCATCAATCGCCATTTGTAATGATCACCACTTAGCCAGGCCTCGGTGATAGCTTTAAAGGGCCGATCCTCATAGATTTCTTTCGGGTCTAGGTGGCAGTGGTAATCAATAATCGGCAGCTCTTTGGCATAGTCATGGTATAGTGTTTGAGCAATTTCATTTGGCAATAAATAGTTTTCATTTAAAAACATGTCGGACCTCTTTTCTTTGATTATAGTGTCACGCCATTTTTAAAGATGGCGATCTCACGAACGTTGTTGGCTTCATTACGCGTCGGTTTTCCACTGGCAGTATCGATGATCGCTTGAATAAAATCTTCCAGCACGACCTCCATCGGCTCTTCCAACAAGCGGCCAGCGTTGAAATCCATCCAGTGGGGTTTCTTATGATAAATCTCTTGATTCGTGGCAACTTTCATGGTCGGCACATAGGCACCAAATGGCGTGCCGCGACCAGTGGTAAATAAGACGAGTTGGCAATAGGCAGAAGCCAGTGCAGAAGCGGCAACAAGGTCGTTTCCTGGACCTTCCAGTAGGCTCAAGCCTGGCTTACGGAGTTTTTCCCCATATTTTAAGACATCGACGACAGCGGAAGTCCCAGATTTTTGGGTACAGCCTAATGACTTATCTTCTAGCGTAGTGATGCCGCCTGCCTTATTGCCAGGAGAAGGATTTTCATAGACTGGTTCACCGTAAGCAAGAAAATAATCTTTAAAGTCGTTGATTAGATGGAGGATTTTTTCAAAGGTTGCTTCATCTTGTGCACGCGCCATCAAGACTTGTTCAGCGCCAAACATTTCGGGTACTTCCGTCAAGACCGTACTGCCACCTTGAGAAACTAAAAAGTCAGAAAATGCCCCCAACAAAGGGTTGGCGGTGATCCCAGAAAACCCGTCGGAACCCCCACATTTTAACCCGATCTTTAGCTCACTCAAGGGAACGGCTTCTCGTTGATCCTCTTTTGCTGCTTCCAGTAATTCTTCTAATAAGCTTTCGCCGACCGCAATTTCATCGTCGCTTTCCTGTGCCACCATAAATTTGACGCGCTTTGGATCGTAGTCACCCAGGTTTTTCTTAAACTCGGGAACGGTGTTGTTCTCACAACCTAAGCCAAAGACCAAGACGCCACCGGCATTTGGATGATGCACCGCATCAATTAAAATTTGACGGGTGTTTTGATGATCTTGGCCTAACTGGGAGCAGCCGTAGGGATGTTTAAGGATCGTAATATGATCAAAAGTGCCAAGATCTGGATGATTCTTCTTGAAGTTTTCAACAATGATCTCTGCGATGCCATTGATACAACCAACTGTTGGCACGATCAGTAAATCATTACGAATCCCAACTTTGCCATTTGCCCGTCGATACCCTTGGAACGTCGCAGCCCTTTTTGGATAACGAACGGGATGCAAATCGGGAGCATAGGTGTATGCTAAGGTACCAGAAAGGTTGGTTTTGACATTGTGGGTATGCAACCATTGGCCAGTTTTCACGTCAGCTAAGAGATGTCCAATGGGATAGCCATATTTGATCACGTCTTGTGATTGTGCTAGATCTTTGAGGGCGATTTTGTGTCCTTGTGGAATATCCTCAAAAAGGGTGATCGTTTGGTCTTCAAATGCAAGGGTCGTTTTAGCAGCTAGTGGTTTTAATGCGACTGCGACATTGTCTTTAGGGTGCAATTTCAATAGTTGCGCGGGTGTTTCTGTTAATGTGCTGGACATAAAGATTCTCCTTTATTTCAAACTTGGCTCAGGGGTGTCAATCGACGCAAGTAACTGGCGGGGGCCGTCTTGTTTTAGGCATGTGCACATTTCATTGATCGTCTCTGTCATAAAGCTCAGGTCTGCATGCCAAAGTTGCTCATTTTTTAATAGAGCTGCGATCTGTTCTTCTGCTGGTAATTGTTTCACTTGCTGAAATATGGTTGTCACTAGCTCATCATCTTGAAAGGGTCGTGTGAGATAGAAAGTCAGCAAACCTGCCAGTGCGGCAGTGATTCGTTTTGGTACCTGCTGGTTTTGTTGGACATAACGACTTAAGACTGGTTGAAGACGCGCACGGAATTTTGAGACGCTGTTTAAAGCGATCGATTGCAGCTGATGCTTCACATAAGGATTTCTGAAGCGCTCTTTGATTTGGTCCGCATAAGCTGTAAGCTGCGCTTTAGGCAAATCAAGCATTGGAATCAACTCTTCCTGAAAAAGACCATCTAAAAAGGCTGCAAATTCACGGTCGTTCATTACTTCTTCAACGGTTTCTAAACCCGCTAAAAGACCGAGGGGAACCATCGCCGTATGAGGACCATTTAATAAATGTACTTTTTGTTCACGGTAAGGAGTCATATCTTCTGTCACGATCACATTCAACCCAGCTTCTTGCAAAGGGAGCTTTTCGGCTACGCCGTTTCCTTCGATCACCCATAGCATAAAGGGTTCCGCAGTGACCATTACGGCATCCTCATAGCCAAGAACCTCTTGGTATTGTGCCACTTTGTCGCGAGGATATCCTGGAACGATCCGATCGACTAAGCTGCAGCAAAAGGTGTTTTCTTTTTCTAACCAGTTGACGAAGTCTGATTCCAAAGACCATAATGCGGCATATTGTAAGACGATCTCTTTTAGTTTTTCCCCATTCCGATCGATCAATTCACAAGGAATGATCAAAAATCCCTTTTTTCGTAGTTGAAAACGACGATACAAAAGAGCGGTCAGTTTTGCGGGAAAACTGTGGGGAGGGGTATCGTGTAAGGTATCCTCTGGGTGAAACGCAATACCTGCTTCCGTCGTATTAGAAACGATGATCTCAAGTTGCTCGTCTTCGGCTAAAGCAAGATAGTCTTCCCATTGCTGATAAGGATTCAGCACTTGATCGATGGTGGAGACGACTTCAAATGTTTGAGATAAAGCGCCATCGACAAGTCCTTCTAAGATAACGGTGTAGAGATTTTCTTGTTGTGCCAACAGCTCTTTCAAGCCGTGATCAATCGGCTGTACCACAACGGCACTGCCGTTAAAAAGACCTTGCTTGTTCATTTGCTGCAGCTGCCAGTTAAAAAAGCCCCGCATAAAATTGCCTTCCCCGAATTGAATCACTCGGGCTGGATAGGTTTGATGGGGTTGTTCGGTAATTTTTTTCATAGAATCCTCCTTAAAAAATAGTTATGCACACGTTAACATTTTTTGCGTAAGCGCTCTTGAAAACAAGAGGCTTACAACGATTGACGAATGATTAACGAGGTATCAAAGAAATGTTGTTTCTCAACCACTTGATTGGCAAATGCTTGCAACAGCAGGGTTGCTGCCAATTGACTCATTTCATAGACTGGTTTGCGGATCGTTGTTAATGGGGGATACGTATAGGGAGAAAAAGAACTATCATCAAAACCGATGATACCGATCTCCTCAGGGATCTTTCGTCCTGCTTGATGACAGGCATTGATCGCACCGATCGCCATGTCATCATTGGCGCAAAAAATCACTTCAGGTGGTTCAGGTAAAGCGAGTAGTTGCTGGGCACCCAGCTGACCGCTTTCCAACGAGTAGTCGCCAGCTACGAAGTATTCTTTCGGGAAGACAAGCTGCTTTTCTTGAATCGCTTTCATAAATCCTTTGCGGCGCTCTCTAGCGGAACCAAAGGAAGCGATCCCTTCGATCATGGCGATCTTTCGAAAGCCTTGTTCAAGCACATAGGTGATCATTTGATAGACCCCTTGGGCATCATTACTAGTGACATTCATCAAGGTTGCATCCTGCAATTGACGATTCAAAACGACGATGGGAATATTTTTCTTTGAAAGAGCAGCGATAAAACCGTCATCACGATCGCTTTGACTCATCACGATCGCTCCATCGAGGCGATTCGGCTCTTCATCAAATGTATCGGATTGCAATAATTCATGAACCGCCAAAGTATATTCGGATGGTAGGGTATCACTGATTCCTTTGATCACTTCGACTAAAAAGCTATCGGAAGTACCAATGGATAGATGAGAAAAATAAAGACCAATGATATAGGATTTTTGATTCACCAGACTTTTGGCATTGACATTGGGCACATAGTGTAAAGATTCAGCGATGGCTGCGATCTTCTTTTTTGTTTCTGGCTTAATTAATGGGCTATCGTTTAACGCACGAGAAACAGTTGTATGTGAAACACCAGCGACTTTGGCGATATCTTTGATCGTGACCATAGAAAACCTTCTTCCTTTTTGCTTGATTCAAGCATAGCTTGTTCCCACGAGAATGTCAATACACCAAGGATGCACACGTGAAACATTTTTCAAAATAACATAGGAACTTTTTCTGGGATGTGCTAGTATAAAAGAAGATAGTTAGGTAATGGGAGGGAGTCTATGAAATTCTTTTTAAGCTATCATCAAACGTCCAACTTGTTTTATAAAATATTTATTTTGATTTTTCTAATTGGTAGCGCTTTAATCATTGGGTTTAGTGGGGTCATTTATCATCGAACGTATCAAAACATTCAAGAAACATTTTTGCAAAGTCAGCATAATTTGGTCAACCAAGTCAAAGAAAATCTGGATCAAAAAATTCAGATGGTGGAGTATGCCTTTTCTACATACAGTAGCACACAAAGCTTTTCCGATACGATGGAACAGCCGTTTTCCGTGACGAATTATCGACAAGTGCGAGAGATCAATTCACAACTGGCTTACATTGGTGTGATGGGGATCGAAAACGCCAGCTACCAATTGGTGAATTTGAATCAGCATTGGAAAATCGAAGAAGGCTCCTTAAAACAGATCGATGATACTGAATTCGCTGCTTTTCAAGCGTTGATCGACAACCAACGCTACTTGTATTGGTTGCCAGAAGATGGCTATTTAAAAATGGTGATGACGCTGCCTGTGTTTCGACAGGAAACCACTGCTTTGGGGATCGCTGAAATCCAAGACCATACCATTGCGCAGTTGGTGGCAGATCATGACGATTCCTTTTTGAATATTTTTCATGCAGACGGACAACTGCTTTTCGATAATGGTGAAGTGATCGATTCTGCCTTACAAGAAACAATGATTGCAGCTGCCCACGGCGATGGCATCTTCACTGACAAAGAAAACAATAAGTATGTGGTCACACAATCGGATTACAATCAGTGGTATCATGTGATCCGTCTGGCGCCTGCTAGCGTTTCACAAGCAATCCGTGAATTAAGAAGCGGTTTGATCGTGATTGGCAGTCTTTTGATCATCCTCTTTTTATTAGTATCCTATCGCATTGCGATCGTGGCTACCTCACCCATCAATCGGATCGGTGAGCTTTTAAAACCCAAAAAACAAGGTCAGAAATTAGAAGTCAATCAGTTGATTTCCGATATCGACCAGGTCTTACATCAAAACCACGATCTCGCCGTCAAAGTCGAGCATCAAAAGCCCGAATTAGAATCCTTGTTTCTATTAAACTTGTTTCGCGGCTGTATCTCAGAAGAAGATATTCACTTAAAACTGTCACAATTTGGGTATGAAGTATCCAAAACAGAACACTTTGCCGTATTACTGATTCAAATCGATGATTTGTGTGGACGAGAAACAGCGACTATTGATATTTTCTTGCTTGCCATCGAGAATCTCGTTTCTGAGATCATTCCAGCACATTTGCGTTTTCAACCAATCATCTCCAGTCAAGAAACCCAAGGAACGATTTTAAAGCTTCCTGAATCAGTTGACCAAAAACAAGTATTGACCTATTGTCAAAAGATCCATCAAGCGGCAAAAGATTACTTGAAAATCAAAATAAGTTGTGGGGTCTCACAATCCTATGACCGCCTCGTAGAAACCAAATTAGCGGTTGATAACGCCAAAGAAGCCTTGCACTATCGAATGAATTTAGGGGAAGAAGTCATTATCTTTTTTGACGACATTGCAGCACAATTAGACAATAACGCGATCGTTCAATACCCTAGAGAAGCAGAAAGTACCTTTTTGGATGCGATGCGTAGTGGGGAACTAGCGACCATCAAAGCGAGTTACACGGAAGTCGTACGGGAAATCATTCATGAAAACAAAAATCCGTTGACGATTGAAAGTGCCTTGTTTAAGCTGATCAACAGTATCGTTCAGCTAGGGCAACTCATAGGAGCAGATCATACCAGCTTGCAGAATAGTCGTAAAGTTTATCAATCCGTGCTCAACCAAACCAGTTTGTTCAAGGTTGAGCAAATCATCTATCATGAGTTAGTTTTACCTATCGTTGAAACGACGCAAGCCAAAACAGATCGAGAAATTCGCTCCTTGTCTGAAAAGATGGTCTTGATCGTACACCAACAATACGATCAAGATCTCTCCTTAGATAGCATTGCTGAACAGCTGCATTATAATGCCAATTACTTAAGTAATGTGTTTAAAAAGGAATTATCCATCAATTTTGCCGATTACTTACAAAACTATCGGTTACAAATCGCCAAAAAATGGTTGCGGGAAACGGATATGACGATCAAGGAAATCGCAGCCAACCTTCAATATACCAACTCTCAAAACTTCATCCGCTTTTTCAAAAAGAAAGAAGAGATGACCCCTGGAGAGTATCGCAAACGATCCAAAGACTAAAAGAAAAAAGCGCTTTTTGATCGTCGATCAAAAAGCGCTTTTTTCTTTGCTGCCTGTTGGTTACCCTTTGACGGAACCAACCATTGCACCTTTCACGAAATACTTCTGGACAAAGGGATAGGCGATCAACATTGGCAGAGTCGCAACGACGATCACGGCCATTTTTACGGATTGTGCTGGGGGGACAACATCGACACTCGCGGCATCAGCGTTCATCCCGCTGGAGACGATCACGATTTGTCGAAGGAGCACTTGGATCGGCCATTTCGCTGAATCATTGATGTACAAGATCGCTGATTGATAAGTATTCCAATAACTAACAGCGTAGAACAAAGAGATCGTCGCAATCGATGGTAAGGAAAGGGGTAAGATGATACGGAAAAAGACGCCCCAATCAGAGCAACCATCCATTTTTGCGGATTCTTCTAAACTATCAGGAATCCCTTGGAAAAAGTTTCTCATAATGATCATATTATATGCACTGATGGCGCTCGGTAAGATCAATGCCCAGAGAGAATCGATCAAGCCGAGGCTTTGTACCAAAATAAAACTTGGGATCATCCCACCGCTAAACAACATGGTAAATACGACAATAAAGTTGAAGATGCCGCGTCCATGCAAATATTTTCTCGAAAGAGCATAGGCCATAAAAGAGGTCAAGATCATTGAAAGAACCGTTCCGACGATGGTCACGAAAAGGGAAACACCAATACTCGTAAAAATCGTGGGTGTCGAGAGAATATACCGGTAAGCATTTAAGCTAAATTCACGTGGGATAATGATAAATGTTCGTGTCGCGATCTCAGAAGAAGAAGCAAAGGAGCTTCCGAGAATGTTTAGAAAAGGTAAGAGACACGTTAAGGTGAAGAGTAGTAGAAAGCCAATAATAAATCCTTGAACGACCCGTTCACTTTTCGGGCGGTTCGTTTTTTTCAGGGTTTGTTGCATAGAAAAAACCTCCATCTTTTTTTACTTAAATAGGTACTTCCAACGTATCATGAGGCGGGGACAACGTATATAATCACTTTTACATGTTAAGAAATTCACAATAGTGATAAACGTTGATAAATCAAGGGTTTTCCAAATCGATTGAGAAATAACCTTAAAAAATGTATACCTTTTCAAAGCTGAGAAAATGATTATATACGTTATCTTTTTTTCACGCTACCATGGGACTATCAAATCAAAAAAATTCGGAGGAACAAGTATGGAAACAAAAGTTGATAATTACTTCTCACCACTTAATGAAGAAGAACAGCGGCTGCGGCTGAAAAAGAAAAAATGGGCGCAAATCAGAAAAAATCGTGCCCTCTATATTATGGTATTGCCGGGGATTTTATATTTTCTTATTTTCCGTTACATACCGATGGGCGGTTTGGTCATCGCTTTTCAAGACTACCAACCATTCTTGGGGATCCTAGGAAGCCCCTTTGTTGGCTTCACTCATTTTATTCGGCTCTTTACTGAAGATACCTTCGTGATGTTGATGCGCAATACACTGATCATGTTTTTCTTAAATATCACGATTTCTTTCCCTTTTCCTATATTATTGGCACTTATGCTAAATGAAGTAAACAATCGCCGTTTGAAAAAAGGGATTCAAACCATCATTTATTTGCCTCATTTTATGTCGTGGGTCATCGTTGTTTCCATCTTCTATGTTTTATTAACGACAGAAGGTGGTGTAATCAATAACATGATCGAAAGTCTTGGTGGCGAACGTATCCCGTTTCTAACAAGCCGCACGTGGTTGCGTCCAATGTACATTTTCCAAGATCTTTGGAAAGGTGCCGGTTGGGGGACGATCGTCTATCTAGCCGCTATTACCAATGTTGATGAACAGCTTTATGAAGCTGCGGATATGGATGGGGCTGGCAAGCTACGAAAAATGTGGCATATCACATTGCCTTGTATTCGTCCAACGATCGTAACCTTATTGATTTTAAAGATCGGTTCGATCTTAGATATGGGCTTTGAGCATATGTTCTTGTTGATGAATTCAATGAACCGTGAAGTTGCCCAAATCTTTGATACCTTTGTCTATACCGCCGGGATTCAAAATGGTCAATTGAGTTACTCGACAGCTGTTGGGCTGTTTAAAGGACTTGTTGGCTTGATCCTCGTTATCTTTGCGAATCGTTTGGCGAAAAAAATTGGCGAAGACGGGATTTATTAAGAAAGAAGGGATCACATGACGATCGAAAAGATCACGAAAATCAACGAAGGATTACTCGCATTTTTGACGCTGATCGCACTTCACTTTCTTTGGCTCAGTGTGACTCTCCTGGGAGGGGTCCTCTTTGGCATTGGCCCTGCGTCGTATGCCATGATGAAATATTATGATCGCTGGCTTCGTCTTCATGAACGACCACCTTTGATCAAAAGTTTTTTCTACTATAGTAAAGAACGGTTCCGACAATCGGTGCTGATCAGTTGGTTGTTTCTGATCATTGCAGCGATCGTGATCACCAACATATTTGCGCCATTTCCATGGTTTATCCAAGTAGCGAATGTCCTCTTTTTGATTGCGTTTCTCTTTTTATTCATGCACGTGTATACCGTCATGGCAGCCACCAACTTTGTGACCGTGTTTGAGATCCTGCGGGGGAGTGCGTTGTTAGGTTTAGGCTATCTGCATTATTCGATCATAAGTTGGACGATTTTGATCGTTGGCTATTTAGTCCTGGGCAGTTATTTTTTGATTGGCCTCTTTTTGATGGGTAGCAGCTTAGTTGGTGGTGTTTTTGCGCTTGCTGGTAAAAAAATTCTTCAAGATATCCACCCAATTGAAACAGATCAGGTGGTTTCAAAAACGGCATCGACTACGGAGCAAACCGTTGCCAGCAAAGGAGATGAGGTCATTATCTAAAGAAAACGACTTAAAGACTTTTACTGGTCCGCAAACAAAACGGTCACTAGAGAACACCTGAAAATAGCAAGACAAGCTGAACCCTCATGAAATACAGCCAGTAAAACGGATTCATTCAAATAGCTCTATGAATTGAGGAGACTACAATAAAAGGAAGTATCGTACATGAAGAACTATTCGGAAATTGCTTTGAACACATTATTTGAGCGCTATGACTACTTATGCAAAGAAAAAATTTATCACGGAAAATGGTCCTATGACATCGGGGTCGTTTTACAAGGCGTGAAAGAAGCCTATGAGCAAACTGGTGACAAACGCTATTTCGACTATATCCAAAACACGATGGATTTTTATATTGACGAAGACGGTTGTATCAAAAACTATCAGATGGATGCGATGAATATCGATTACATCAATAATGGCAAATGTTTATTCTTACTATACAAAGAAACAGGTGCTTCAAAATACAAGATCGCCTTGGACACGCTGTATCAACAATTACAGCAGATGCCAAGAACAAGCGAAGGCGGATTCTGGCATAAAAAAATCTATCCTTATCAAATGTGGTTAGATGGCTTATATATGGGGGCCCCATTTCTAACAGAATACGCACTGACATTTGAGAAAGAAGAAGCATTGGAAGATGTAATCAAGCAATTCACCTTATGCTTTACTCATACCCTAGATCCAAAAACGGGTCTTTTGTATCACGCGTGGGATGAACAAAAAGTCCAGCCGTGGGCAGATCCTGAGACCGGTTGTTCAAAAAATTTCTGGGGACGATCAATGGGATGGTTCATGATGGCTCTCGCAGATACGATGGTGCTATTAGAGGAATCAGAGCAGAAGAATCCATTAGAAAAAATGTTTGTCTCCTGTCTAGAAGCTCTTGCTAAAGTAAGAGATCCCCAAAAAAAAGTGTGGTATCAAGTCTTAGATAAAGGCAGTGAGCGTGGGAATTATTTAGAAGCATCCGCTTCTTCAATGATTTGTTACGCAACAGCGAAAGCAGTCAAAGCAGGGATCATCGATCAAAAATGGCAAGTGTTTGCCCAAGAGACCTATCAAGGATTGCTTGATGAGTTTGTCTTTTTAACAAAAGAAGGCTGGTTGAATCTGATCAGAAACTGTGAAGTTGCTGGTCTTGGTGGCCCAGATGATCGGGATGGTACGTTTGTTTACTATATCAGTGAACCCGTTATCACAAATGATTTCAAAGGATACGGTGCCTTTTTACAAGCGAGTTTACTGCTGCAACCACTAATGGAGGAAGGAAGCAAGAAATGAATATCCAATTGACTACAGCTGATTTACAAGAAAAAGAAGGTCTGTTGACAGAAGCGATTCAAGAAAAAATTGATGAATTGCATCAACAAGGAGGAGGCAGAATCACTTTTTCCGCAGGACGCTATCCGACAGGAGCGCTCTTTTTAAAAAGTAATATTGAACTGCACCTACTATTGGGGGCGACCCTAGTATTTTCTGATGATCCCAAAGACTATCCCGTCGTTGTGTCTCGCTGGGAAGGGGTCAAACGGGAAGTTTATGCCTCTTGTTTATATGCGGAGAATGCGGAAAATATCGCTGTCACAGGACTAGGAATGCTTGATGGACAAGGGCAAAGATGGTGGAACACCTTTCGGGAAAACCGTGAACAGCTTGCTTATCCACGACCAAAATTAATCAGTTTTGACTCTTGCCAGCAAATTACGTTGAAAGATATCCGTCTTGTCGATTCACCAAGTTGGACCGTCAATCCGATTCTTTGCCAAGATCTAACGATCGATAATCTTCGCATCAAAAATCCAGCGGATTCGCCAAATACGGATGGGATCGATCCTGAATCTTGTAAAAATGTCCGCATCAGTAACTGTCATATCGATGTTGGTGATGATTGTATCGCCATCAAATCAGGAACGGAGGACACCAAAGAACGGGTCGCTTGTGAGAATATCACGATCGTAAATTGCCATATGCTTCATGGGCATGGGGCAGTCGTTCTAGGTAGTGAGATGAGCGGCGATATTCGTAATGTCACCATCAGTAACTGTATTTTTCAAGATACCGATCGTGGGATTCGGTTGAAATCCCGTCGGGGACGTGGCGGAACGATCGAAGATATTCGAGTGAATAACATTGTGATGGATAATGTTATCTGTCCATTCACTTTAAATCTTTACTATTTCTGTGGACCGAAAGGCAAAGAAAAGTATGTTTGGGATAAAAATCCGTACCCGATCACCGAGGAAACCCCTCATTTTCGGAGAATCCATTTTGCAAATATCTCGGCTCGGAATGTTCATGCGGCCGCTGGGTTTGTTTATGGCTTGGCTGAACAATTTATTTCAGATATCACTTTCCAAGATATTGCTGTCTCTATGGCTGAACACCCAATTCCAGGAAAGCCTGCAATGATGACAGGTATCGAAGAGATGACAAAACAAGGCTTTTATATTGGCTGTGGACGGAATATTCAGTTTGATCGTATCAATTTGGAAGGCGTAACTGAAGCGTTCCATATCGAGAATAGTCGGGAAATCACCGTCACACAATCATTTGAGAATCGTCAGCCTCTGGCATTTCAAGGAGATTTTTTGTGAGGGATCCTCAGTTACTACAGCTGCTAGGTCCTGATATGAAAGTTGCACCACAAGTGGTTCAGCAAACAAAAGAGCAAGTGCAAAATTATACCTTGGAACATTTACTTCTACGATTAAATCAAGAAGAGGATGTCCCTGCATACTTTGCTTATCCTAGCTCTCAGCAACCTGTTCCACTCGTTTTGTTCAATCATTCTCATGGCGGCGACTTCACGAGGGGGAAAGAAGAACTGCGACAAAGTCCGTGTTATATGCAAAAAGAAAGCCTATTCACGACATTTATGAAGTTGGGCGTCGCCGTTGGGGTGATCGACATGTGGGGCTTTGGCGAACGAAAAAACGGTGAGAATGATAGCTACAAGCGGTTTCTGTTGCAAGGCAAAACATTATGGGGACAACGAATCTATGACAATCAACAGTTTTTGACCTATCTTGCTTCCCGCAAAGAAGTGAGACATTCCGCTATCGCCACATTGGGACTTTCTATGGGCGGCTTGATGAGCTGGTGGTTGGCAGCACTAGATGAACGGATATCAGTGGTGGTGGACATGGCAGCACAAGTGGACTATCAAGCATTGATCGAAGAGGACCGTCTCAGCAAACATGGGTTTTACTATTATGTTCCTAATGTGTTGAAAGACTTTACGACTGTGGCGATCCAAAAACAGATCGCACCACGCCCGCGTTTAAGTTTGGTTGGCAAAGAAGATCGTGGCTGCCCCTCAAGCGGCGTCGCTCGTTTGGATCAGCAGCTCGGACAGCATTATGAAGCAATAGGCTACAAGGAGCATTGGCAGGCGTGTTGCTTGCCAGGCGGTCATGAAGAAACCAAGGAGATGAGAGCGCAGTGGATCGAATTTCTAAAACAGCACCTCCTATCAAGCTAAAGGTTAGTAAAGAGCCGCAAAAGGGTGATTTTACGAGTATCCAAGCAGCCGTGCTGGCTGCTGAAGCCTTAAAAGCACCTTGTGAGATCACGATCGCCTCTGGCGTGTATCAAGAACAGGTGAAAATCTATAAAAACCAGCTTACGTTGATCGCGGAACCTAACACGTTCTTATGCTACCACTTGGCTGCCGAGCAAACCGATGAAAATGGGCAAAAAAGAGGAACGTTTCAAACAGCGACGCTCTTTATCAATAGCCGAGAAGTCTTTGTAAAAAACCTGACCATCATCAATGACGCAGGGTATGGGCAAGCAGTCGGGCAAGCAGTTGCCGTCTATATCGAAGGGGATGACATTCGCTTCGAACGCTGTCATCTCGATGCTTTTCAAGATACCTTGTGCCTGGGACCATTGCCAAAATATACCAAAGAGGGCGAACCAATGATCAGTCCTTGGCGAAAAACAATCTTTGACCAACAACAGAGTTTGTTTTTGCATTGCAGGATCAGTGGAACAGTCGATTTTATTTTTGGCGGTGGTTCCGCCACCTTTGAAGAGTGTCGCTTGCATTGTAAAAATACACCACAAACGAACTACATTACTGCTGCCTCAACCAACAAACAAGCAAGCGGGTTAACCTTCGATCGGTGTCGGGTGACAGGGGACAAAGCCTATTATTTAGGCCGCCCTTGGCGTAATGACGCCAAAGTCACCTTTTTATCCTGCTGCTTTGATCAACAGCTCGCCCCTTGCGGATGGTCTGATTGGGGAAAAACAGCAAGCCACCAAACGGTCACATTCACGGAGCGAATGTGTTGTTACCAAAGAAGTCCCCAACGTCCTGAATGGGTGACTCTTAAAGGAGTGATAGAAAAATGAGCAAGGCAAAATGGTCTGGCTGGATCGGGATGGTTCTCGCTCTGGTGTTGATGGGCGGCTTTTCCTTGGCGATCAATCAAATGACTGTCCAGCAGTTCGAAGAGATCTTTCAACGTGCGTTTCCCACTATACTGAATCAAATGACGGCAGAAGCAGCATTGGCGCAATTTCAAACACTCGGTGCTTGGTTTGGCTTCACGCTGTTGACACTCCTGATATTGGTTTCAGTGGCGACGATGCTTGTTCGCTATCGTAATTATCGAAAGCAATCTTGTGCTACTTATTTTTTGACTGGTGTCGTGACATTGATTGGTAGTCAAATGATCGCTTTTCCGATTGCCTTTTGTTTCTTTTTAGCGGCGGGTTTTTGTTTTCTCCATCGCGATGACGGACACAAGAAAAAAACAACGGACGCAGTCAGCAAACAAGGAGGGGTTGCATGAAGGCAATAATCAATAATCCGATTTTAAGAGGGTTTCATCCTGATCCGAGTATTTTAAAAGTCGAGGATACTTATTATTTAGCGGTTTCTTCCTTTGAGTGGTTGCCAGGAATTCGGGTCTACTGTTCTCAAGATCTAGTTAATTGGTCCCATGAAACAGATATTCTGACCAATCAAGTGGATTTATTAGGCAACGCAGCAAATTGCAGCATTTGGGCACCGCAAATCAGTTACGCAAACGGACAATACTATTGTGTCTATACAAATGTTCGCAACACGACACGCCCCTTCAAAGACTGTCGAAACTATCTCATCACGGCTCCTACGATTCATGGACCATGGAGTGAGCCCATTTACTTAAATGGTAGTGGCTTTGATCCGTCCTTGTTTCATGATCAAGAGGGGCGTATCTGGTTATTGAATGCGCTTTGGGATTATCGTAAGGATACACCAAATAAATCGGTGGGGATCGTGCTCCAAGAATACTCTGAAGCACAAGGGTGCTTGATCGGTGACAGAGTGCCAATTTTTTCTGGAACCCAGCTGGCGAAGACTGAAGCACCGCATCTTTATTACCACAATGAGTGTTATTACTTACTGACGGCAGAAGGAGGAACGGGTGCAGGTCATGCGGTAACAGTTTGTCGTAGTAAAACCATCACTGGACCTTATGAAGTAGATCCGCATTTTCCCATGATGCGTGCCTATCAGCGCGAAGATTCCCCTTTTCAATGTACAGGTCATGGCAGTTTGACGATTGCGCCATCAGGAGAATGGGTCATGAGCTATTTGATGACTCGGCCAGTAGAAGGGGCAGCGATCCTTGGACGAGAGACAGCACTCCAAACTGTCTATTGGGATCACGAAGGATGGCTGCGTCTTAGCAATAACGATACGATCCCAGATCAAACCATCAGGCTCGCTAGCGACGCTCAGAAGCAAAGGGCATCACCTGCTGTTTTTATTGATGACTTTAAAGGATCGTTGCAAAAAGCATGGAACGGTAGACGATTGCTGCCCAATGAAGAGTGGTGCAATCTGAGTGAGCGACCAGGGTATTTGCGATTGATCGACGGAGAATCGATGCAATCGAACTTTCATAAGCACTTATTGGCGATTCGTCAACAAGACTTTTGTTTTGAAGCTGAAACAGTGATGGAATACCACCCCCAATCGTTCAATCAGATGGCTGGATTGTCGCTTTTCTTAAATGAAGAAAACTATTTGTTTTTCTACGTAACCTATGATGAAAAAGAAGACAAGGTCCTTCGGTTGCTGCGGTGTTGTGAAGGAGAATTTCACTTGTTCCCAGATAAATTGCCCCTCGCTGCTGCAAGTGAGCCGATCGGATTGAAAGTAGTCGGTTCTTATCTAGAAGCCCAATGGTTCTATCGGCAATCACAAACGTGGCATCCCTTTAAAAAGCAAAACATCCAGTTTTTGTCTGGTGGTTTTACGGGGAATTTCATTGGAATCAGTGCCCATGATCTAGATCACTTTGCCAAAAGCTATGCCGATTTTGAATATTTTACGTATCAAGGGAAAGATCCGCTCGATGATGGCTCCCTAAAAATAGAGAAAGAAGGTTAACAAATGAAAAAGTTGAAAGTTGCAAGTTTATTATTATGTGCTGGACTGTTTTTAGCAGGCTGCGGCGATGGTGGAGGTTCACCTGAAGGACCAGAAAGCGAAGGGAAATCAAGTATTTCTTGGATGGCGATGCTACATACTGCTTCCCCACCATCTGGAGATGTCACGCAAAAGCTAGAAGAATACACAGGGGTCGAGATCGACTTTACGTGGGTGCCAGATGCTTCAAAAACAGAACGCTTGAATGCAGCATTGGCGTCGAATTCTTTAGCAGATATCGTTAGTCTGACAGAAATCAATAACACAACCGTCCGCAGCTCACTCGCATCTGGAATGTTCTGGGATGTGGAACCCTATTTAGAAGAGTTCCCGAATTTGGCAGAAATTTCCGAAGATCGGTTAGAGTCTTCTCGAATTGATGGTCGAATCTACGGCGTTCCGTTTTTAAAACCGATCGCGCGTTATGGCGTCCTTGTCAGAAAAGATTGGTTGGATAATTTAGGCTTGGACGTGCCGTCGACATTAGAAGAATTAGCAGCTGTCGCCCAAGCCTTTACGGAAGATGATCCAGATGGAAACGGTGCGGATGATACGGTTGGTTTCGTAGAGCGTGATGAATCCTTTAACGTTGGGTTCCGTTCACTTTCAGGTTACTTTGGTGCAGACAATTGGTTTACGATCACGGATGATGATGAGGTGATACCATCCTTTATGCAACCAGAATACAAAGAAGCAATGGAATGGTTCCGTAATATCTATGATAACGGCTGGATGAATTCTGATTTTGCGGTAATGGCGAAAAATGATCAGAAGAACTATATCGTTCAAGGTCGTGGTGGGATCGTATTGAGTGGTTTGCAAGAAGTACGTAACTACATTGATGATGCAGCTGGTACTGATGAAGAGCATATGGAATGGGTCTTGATCAATGATATCGTCCATGAAAATGTGGAACGTCGTATCCTTTCTGATACCAATGGTGGAATGGGCGGCTGGTTAGCCATTCCGAAAAACAATGTTGAAACCGAAGAAGACTTACGTGTTGTTTTGAAATTTATCAATGATTTGATGGACGAAGAGCCGTTTACGTTGATGACGCAAGGGATCGAAGGGGTTCATTATGAAATTGATGATGAGGGTGTCTATGTCCGTTTAGATGATACGAAGTGGCAACAAGAAGTACAACCATTTTCTTCGTCTCGTCCATCAGAATTAGTAACAGTTTTCCCTTCAAGCAACCCATATGTCAACTTAGCCAATGAAAAGATTCGCGAAAATGAAGAGTTTGCGGTGATCAATCCTGCACAATCGCTGACCTCTGAAACCTATGATCGTTCATGGTCAAGCTTGATTGAAGGAATCTCAGACGCTTACTACCAATATATGACTGGGGAAATCGAGATCGATGGGTTTGATACAGCGATCGAAACCTTCTTAAGAAATGGTGGACAGCAAATCATTGACGAGTTCACGGAAGACTATCGTTCACAACAATAAAGGTCACAAAAGGTTCTGATCATCTATTGAGAAGAAATGGATGAAGTGAGGAGCCGCTACTGCTGAAAGATTTGAAGACCAAGACCAGTTGAAGTGATTCGCTGCTTGGTCTTCTTTTTGCTTCAAAAGCAGTGAAGAAAGGAGAAGCTATGTTTCAACTAACTGTTCGGGGGCATGATTTAAAGAATTATGGGTCCCCAGAAGAATTAGCGCAAAAAATTGCCGCCCAAAACATTCATAACATTCAATTTGCATTAAATAAATCCTTCCCACAATGGGCAGAGCCAGAGCAATTAAGCCCTGGTTTAGGCCGCTTTTTCAAACGAGTTTTTGGTCAATCTCACGTTCAGGTCGCTTTATTAAGTTGTTATTGTAATCTGATCCATCCTGATCTGGAAAAACGGGAAGCGATTTTATCCAGATTCGAGACCTATCTCGCACATGCCAAATATTTTGATGCAGCTATGGTCGCAAGTGAAACTGGTTCGGTTTTGCCAAATATGGGGTATACCGAGGAAAATTTTAGTGACGTCGTTTTCGATGATTTGGTTCAGGTGATCAAGCGTTTGGTCCAAGTGGCTAAGAGACATCAAGTGATGCTAGGAATTGAAGCGGGCTTGAATCATCCACTATCATCGATCGACCGAATCGAAGAATTGCTGGAACGGGTACCCTCTGACTATTTAGGGATCATCTTTGATCCAACCAATCTGATTACTGCGAAGAACTATCAAGAGCAAGTCGCTTTGACAAGGGAAGCTTTTTCTCGCTTTGGCGATGCCATCGTTTGCTTGCACTTGAAAGATTATCAAGTAATCGATGGGAAAATCAAGGTAGTCCCATTGGGAGAAGGAATGATTGATTATCAACAACTATTGGCCATCACCGCTGAATACAAGCCATATTGTTATGTGGTGTTAGAAGGGACGACCGAAGAAGCGATGCAGCCAGCCATTTCACTGATTGAAGCATTGAAAAAGTGAGGCAGATGTCTTTGATTGTGACTGATGCGGAAATGCTTTGTTTCTAGGAATCACGGGAGATCACGGAATCTTTTCCTCAACAAGCAGATTTATTTACTTACTAAAAGTTAGTGTTATACTTAAAGGTACAAGTGAATTTAACTGTTTAGAAAAGAGGAAATAGCGATGACAATGATTCAATCAACCTATCAAATCGATGCAACAGCCGCAATTGGCAAAGTCGTTTTAAAAGTAGCAAACATAGAAAAAATGAGCCAGTTTTATTCGGACGTGATCGGCCTGACTTTATTGGAGCAAAGTGTAGATCACGCGCGATTAGGCGTGGGAGCGCAAGCGCTTTTAGTTCTAGAGAAGGTGAGTGATCCGTTGCCTTTGACACGGAAAACAGGCCTTTTCCATACGGCGTTTCTTTTGCCTAGCCGTAAAGACCTAGGAAATATGCTGATTCATTATTTGGAAACCAAAGCTCCCCTGGATGGTGCCAGCGATCATGGATATAGTGAAGCGTTATACCTGACCGACCCAGAAGGAAACGGGATCGAGGTGTATCGTGACAAACCGATGAGTGAATGGGATATTCGAGCAGATGGTGAGATCGTAGGCGTTACTATCGAAATGGACGCGCAAGGCGTGCTGGGAGCCGCTGACCGATCTCAAACGACCTTTCCAGCTGGCACCACGGTGGGGCATGTCCATTTGAAAGTGGCGGACTTGGCAAAAACAGAAGAATTCTACACAGAAGTTTTAGGCATGCGTTTGACTTCAGATTTTGGTAGCCAAGCAAAGTTTTTTGCTGCTGGTGCGTATCATCACCATATCGGATCGAATATTTGGATGGGAAGAAATGTTCCAGCTATGGAAGAACAGGATCTAGGCTTAGCGTACTTTACGATCGTATTGCCAGCTTTGGCTTTTTCTACGTTACGAAGTCATCTAAAGGCAAGTGGCGTTTCGTATGAGTTAGAAACAGACAGCCGCTTGCATTTGACTGATCCGAATGGGATCAATCTGATCATCGAAAGAAAGAATCAGCCTTAAGATGGAGGTTTTTTCATTCATGAAATGAGAGAATAACCTATAATCAAGTAAAAGGAGAGCAAGCATGAAAAAAAACGGGGCGGGACAATCACTATTTCTAGCATTATTGATCAGCATGGGCTTATTTTTCTTTGTCCAAGGGAAACAATTAATAGAAAGTGGGGCGTCTCCTGTGATTTTTATTGCTTTTTCGGCTTTTGCAGGAATTATCGGAGTTGGTGTCTATGGTCTTCAAGCAATAATGAAGCAGCATCGGCGCAAAGCCATGGTACCAATCAAAACCAAAAAATAAAGAAACCGGCCAATCTTAAACAGGAAGATTGGTCGGTTTTTTGTTTAAGCTAAGACAAAATGGGAAATGGGGTCTCGTCCCCTACATATTAATTTTCCATGTTTTCAATCGCAAATTCGATCTCATCAGGAGAGAAGCCGTTCCCTTCAAGATGAGCAGCCATATTTCTTTGACGGATCCCTAACACCCGACGGGATTGATTGGCGCGTCCTAAAGCATGGCGATACCAATCTACATCTAGGGTTTCTAGTGCCCATTGTGTTTCCTCCGCAGTAAAACCTTCTGTTTCTAACAGTTCTGCCATCTCTTGTTTTGAATAAAAGCGACGATTTCCTTGCGCTCTAACGAGGAAAAAGGCTTCAAGTTCTCGTTCTGTCGCATTGTTTTCGCGCTCATAGCGTGCTGCTACAGTCGGGGCGAGATGAAACCCTGCTAAAATCGTTTCCTCGGTCACTTCGTTATCAAGCACGTAGGTTCTGAACTGAAAACGATTGTCGTTTTCCAGTTCAAGCCATAGTGATTCAACCAGAAATCGATAACCGTATGGAATCGTTTCATAAACAGCATCGGCAATTTCGTAAAAATAAGCGGAAACGGCTTCGTAAGGAGTCATTATCTCGGGAACGATTTCCGTCGTTTGTCCATTAAACAAAGTGATTGCGGAAGGGTAGGTCTCACCAGCATTCGTAAATGTGAGAATCCCCACTGGCTCATATTTTGTTGAAAAGACATTCATGGTCACACCGTTCGCCAAATCAATCGCACTCTGCCACTCGATTTCTTGGTCATCGCTTTGTTGGTGTAAGTGTTCAAGTGTATCAGGTGTCAAACCAAGCTTTTCTCGTGTATCTTCATTGATTTCTTCTTCATCGGCAAGTGGATTGTTTGCTCCAGCGGTCACTAGTGCTAAATCCTCTTCGTATTCGTTGAATAATTCTTGCAATTTTGCTCGTCTACTGACGATGATCGGGCTCTCTTCATGGATGGCAAGTAAGGCTTCGATACGGCCATTGCGAGCGGCAACCCAACTGGGCATATCCAGATAGCGAGCTTCGATCGCTTCTTGAGCGAGTGCGATCATTGTTTCCGTGTTTTCAATGAATGCCGCCTTGTGTTTTGAGTTGCTATTGACCTGGTCTAGAAAGGCCATTTCTGCTTCTTTGCCTCGAATCATCAGTTCGAGATTTTCAATACTTAAATCATAAGTAAGATTTTCTGCATGATAGGTATGTTCCCAACCAGCATCTAAAGCTGCACCGATGCGTTCAGAAAGTTCCTCAGGGCTTGCTGAATTTATCGTCCCACATCCTGAAATCAGGGACAGTATTAGTAATAAAGGCAACAAAACTTGTTTTTTCATTTTTCTCCTCCTCGTGAGACTCTAGTAAACCTCGCCAATTTGTACGAATGAACGCATCAGAGCACTTTCTTGGGTATAAACATAGCCACAATATAAGGGACATCAACTGACCCCCAAAGTTAGACCAAAAAACCTAACTTTTTGGGGTCACTACAACAGCATATGGGCATCGTGATGCCCTTTTCTTCGCTAGCTTTTAGTTACCTATGTTTGTCATCGCGTAGTCGATTTGTTCTTCTGAAAAGTCTTCAAAAGTCAATAACCGGCGAATGTTGTCAGGAGGAAGACTCATCAAGGAATGGTAACTATTTGCTTTCTTCAACGCCTGCTCGTTCCAATCAATCGTGAGCTGATCAACTGCCCATTGTGCATCATTATGGGTAAACCCTTCAAATTCTAATTGTTGTATCAATCGTGCACGTGAGAAAGCCATGAGGTTCGTAAAGGATTCGGCACGAGCGATTGCTCGTCTTTGTTCTGAAGATCCTTTATTCTCGGTCTGAGTTTGTTCGTCCTTGTTTTGCTCTTGCTGCAAAGCCGAAGCTGCTTCTTGTTTGGCGTTTGCTTCTTGAAGCTGTTGATACACGGTAGTGACCATGTCTTGATCAATGTCATGATCAAAGCCATAGGTCATCACCGCCAGCTGATGTTCATCAGAAGATTGATCGAATCGATTCATAAACATCAACGATTCACGAGGAATATTTACGGCGAGCGCTCGTAAAATCGTTTCATAGAAAGCAGCTTTTTGCTCGTCGGCAGTTTCCCGATTAAGAACAGTAAACCCAGATGCGTACTCCTCATCGGGCATCGCAAAAACGAAGACGTCAACATTCGTTTCGCTTGTGTGGTAAACGGTGGCAGTGAGTCCATCGTCAAGTTCGATTGTGCGATGAAGAGTAAGCGCATCTTCTGTGAGCTGCTGAAGCTGCTCGATATCGTCTGCCAAAAGCCCCAGCTTTTCCCGCGGATCGGCTTCAGGAATCGTTTCGTTTGCTACCTCTAGTAGACTGTCGAGGTTGTCTTGATTACTGAGGATGATCGGACTTTTTTCATGGATTGCAGCAAGGGCTTGGCTGCGACCAATGCGAGCGGCAAACCAAGCAGGGACATCGATCCGACGCTCCACTAACGCTCGTTCAGCGGTTGCCATCAAATCAATCGTGTGGCTGATCAATTGCTGAAGGTCTTCGTCGGAAGAATCAAGTTCTTCCAAAATAGCCAGTTCGGCTTGGCTGCCGGCAATCAGCAATTCTAAGGTCGCTGGTTGATAATAGGCCCAACCCGTTCCGGACTGGTTTGTATATTCCAGTCGTGCGTCGATGCCAAGCGCAACGGTCTCTGACAGTTCTTCATCTGCCTTCGTGCAGCCGATAAGCAAAATAACGAATGACAATAGGGTGATCAGTATTCTTTTTTTCATTAGACTCCTTCTTTCTATCGAAAGTAACTGAGAAAACGGTCGGCAGAGGTTGGTTCATCTGGGGGAAGGAGGAGGGCAGGTGAATGGAAAAAATGTTGAAAAGATTTCCATCACAAGTTCATTCAAGCAATTGTTTCTGATACGCTAATAAGAAAAAACGGAACATCGAACTAAATTTTATGAATAGTCGTTATATTATTCATTTTATATGAAAAATATCACTAGATGCAATGATAAAAGGATTTTTATTGAATTTTTTATATTTAGGGAAAGGAAGGTTACTATCAACTTTTGAGGAGTAGGTACTCAAGATCAAAGCGATCGAGGGAATTCATTGAAGGATCGCCAGGAGGGATCTTTTGTGCAAACAAAAAACAGCTTCCCACAATGGGGAAGCTGTAAGGATGCGGAAAATGGGATTTGAACCCACACGAGCGATTGCTCACAAGACCCTCAATCTTGCACGTCTGCCATTCCGTCATTTCCGCAAATACTATAGAAGGAAACGCAGGCTAAGATAGTACTGTCACGCCGCGTCTAGAAAATATCTTACCTGATTTTCAGCAGGTTTGTCAATAACTTTTCCTCATGCTATTTGAAAGAATTTTCAGACTTTAGATTGCATTTTTTCCCATAAAAGGTATGCTAAAAGAATGAATAATTATTTTTTTGAGAGGAGAGCAAATGAACTATTTTAAAAACCAACTGGCAAAAGCTGTTAAGCAGAAAACATTCATCTTCCTACTCATTGGAGCCTTTAGTTTAGGCTGCTGTTTTTCCATTTATTTGAAACTGATGGAACCTGTCAACTTGCCTGCTACCATTACCGCAGAAAAAACGGAGGCTTCACGGCTTGTTGATCGCTACCAAGCCAATCAATCTGGTTCACCGGATGAGCAAGAGGTATATCAGCTATTACTTGATAACAATACTCTGACCTCACGGCAGCTGTCCAACTTGATTATGGAGGAATATGAACGATTTAATCAAACGAGTATTCAAATGGCGGAGCTAAAAAAGCAGGTTTGGGCGTCTTCAGTTGATGACAAAGCCTTTTTACCGCCGATGTGGTCGATCGAACAAGAGCAGACGGTCTATCAAGCCTTAGCCGAGCAAGAAAAAGATCCGGTTCTCACGGCTGCTAATACCCAGACCGCTGTCGCTTTGGCAATAACGTTTTTACTGAATTTTGGGTTCTTCTTCTGGGCTTTTTTTGCTAGTGACAATTTATTAGAAGAAAGAGAACACTTCTCCTTGATCCGCTCATACCCACAGATTTTCCCGATTCGGATGGTCAGTAAGGTTTTTGTCAAAACGATCACCAATTTAGGAATCTTGCTCGTGTTTTTCTTAGGCGTCTTTCTTTCAATGAGCCTTCTGGGGGAGTTCGGGGATTGGCAGTATCCAGTAGCCGTCTATCTCAGTGGGGATTGGGTAGCCTTACCTTTTTGGCAGAGTGTTTTATATAGTATGGTTTCTTTTGCCTTGCTGATTGGTTTGATCGAATGCTTAGGTTTTGTCATGAACATGGTCGCAGCCAATCGATACGTCTCTTTCTTTTTACTGGTGCTTTTTTATGGATTCGGCTTGATTCCGATGCTGCAAAAGATCCCTATATTACCAGTTCATCTAGCTGCTATGGATAAATTTTATTCGGGTGCCTTTGCTTTGGGCTCTGGCACTTCTTGGGGCGTCTATGCCAGTTGGCTGCTGACGCTAGTGTGGATCTTCCTTTGTTTAAGCATCATGCTTGTTGCGGATAAACAGAATCGCTTGTTGAGAGGAGGTAAAGTATGAAAGACTATTTTTTCTTTGAATTACGCCAGCTGTTAAAAAGCAAGAAAACTATTGGCCTTTTTTGCTTGCTGCTGATCTACAGCGGCGTTTACAGTTTTTGGCAAAGAGACTTTCGCCCGATTGAACGAGTAGATAAAACAGAAATGCAACAACGCTATACCGTGCGGCAAGATTTTCTTGATCAACAAGCAGCCAATCCCTCTGACCATTGGTCGGCATTCATGGCAGTCGAAATGTTTACCCCATGGAATGAGGCAGAAAAACAACGGCTCGACGCGCTAGCCGAGAAAGACTGGCAAGCATACGCACAAAGCACAAGTACTTGGTACCATCTCGCTTTGCAATTTACCGATGAACGAAATATATTTTATACCCCTGATTATTACACGTTTCGAAATTACTATGCTGGGTATGACGGGCGCTTCGGCTATGCATCAACCGCAAAACTGATGGAGGCTTTTAGCCAGCTGCCCAATAGCAAACTCTCTCAAGCAGTCATGGAGCAAAAAACGGGGGTGCAAGCATTACAGCGAAGCTTTACTGAATATTTACCGATTCTATTAATTGCTGTTTCTTTATTTTTGGCGATCGATTGTTTACCAAAAGAACGAAGACATAAATCTCTGTTTCTTTCACTGCCATTATCGACAGAAGAGATCCTTTGGAGCAAAACGGCAGCGTTGATGGTTGGTTCTGCAATCGCAACGTTAGGAACCATGTTCTTTATCTGGTTTGGCTCTGGTATTCAATTCGGCTTTGGCTCCTTGGAACTGCCAGTCACGATTTTATCATCGTCCTTTGATGCCCGCTACCCGATCACAGATTTCAATGCTTTTGAAACACAAGCCATCGGTCTTTTTTTAAGTCAATGTTTTCTTGCAACGCTTTTTTTGCAGTTTCTTTATTGTCGCGGCATCTTGCTGTTCAGTGCCCTGTTTCGCTCAGAATTGATTAATCTGCTTGTGGCTGGTTTTTGTTTGCTTTCGCCCTTTCTTTTCCAACGGCGCTGGTTTAGTGCCTACCTTGATAAAACGCTGTATGTCTATCTGTATCAAAATGTGGGACAAGTCCTTTCAGGCTGGACACGCTTTTACTTTGGTTCTGCAGGATTTACGATGGAAAAAGGCTTACTTTTATTAGGCGGGGTTTGGCTTCTGATCGAATTGTGTTTCTTTTTGACGATCCAACGCAAAAAATTTCATTTGGCATAGGAGGAACGATATGTTAGAACTGAAAAATGTGACTGTCACGTATACGAGAAAAGTATTGGATCAACTTTCCGTTGCTTTTTCTCCCGGGGAGATCGTCGGGTTAGTCGCCCCTAACGGCACTGGGAAATCCACGCTACTGAATGTGGCGATGAATTTCATCCAGCCGAATGAAGGCGCAGTATTTTTAAACGGCAGTCAAGTATATGTGACCAAAAAATCAGAAGTGGCAGCGCATCAACAAATTTCATTTTTTCCTGACCAAAATGATTTGTACAATGATTTAAGCGGACTCGAGCATCTGAAACTGTATCAGCGTATGTGGCGTTCGGAGGAACGCTTGGTGGAAGAAACGATTGCTCGTTTGCGAATGAGCGATTATATCAAACGCCCAGTGGGAACCTATTCGCTGGGGATGCGGCAACGTCTGTGTTTTGCGATGCAGATCGTGACAGATACGCCTTACATGCTGATGGATGAGGTGATGAATGGCTTAGATCCGACAAATGTCGAATTGATCTCTAACGTGTTGAAAGCCTTGCGGGAGCAAAAGAAAGCGATCGTGATCGCTTCGCATATTCTGACGAATTTAGATTCTTACGCGGATCGGGTCTTGTTTTTAAAAGACGGTAAGATCATTCACGAATACCTTGGTCGCAAGTCGTTGGTCAATGAACCGTTGTATGTAAAGACGGACTCGGCGGATTTCCTGGTGGCTTTTCCAGAGTTAACGACAGTGACTATCGATCTGCAAGGGCGAATCTATCTAGTAGAAATCAGCGATCCGCAGCTGCCGCAACGTTTTATCGCAGCAGGAATCACTGATTTTTCGGTGGGGCATTTGGCGTTAAATGAATTGTACTTGAAGTATTTTCCTGAAAATTCCTGAATGAACCAAATTCAGTGGATGAACGCAGGGCAAGCGCTCTCGATCCAGAGGTGAAAAATTTTCGCCACAGTTAAAATTTTTTTGCTATAATAGGTTCAATCTGAAAAGAGATCAACGACGAGAACCAATAACCTGACGTTGACCTATGGTTAAAGGAGAAATGGAATATGAAGAAATTTTCAAAGTCGTCAAAACTTGAAGGGGTCAGTTATGATGTACGCGGCCCTGTTTTAGAAGAAGCTGATCGGATGCAAGAAGAAGGCATCAGTATCTTAAAATTAAATACTGGGAATCCCGCGCCCTTTGGCTTTGAAGCCCCAAATGAAATCGTTAGAGATTTGATTATGAATGTGCGAGAGTCGGAAGGCTATTCTGATTCAAAAGGGATTTTCTCGGCCCGTAAAGCGATCGAGCAATATTATCAATTACAAAAATTTCCTGATGTGACCATCAATGATATTTACACAGGTAATGGTGTTTCCGAGCTGATCACGATGTGTATGCAAGGGTTATGTAACAATGGGGACGAAGTGCTCGTGCCGATGCCAGACTATCCCTTGTGGACTGCTTCGATCTCATTAGCTGGCGGAAAACCCGTCCATTATATTTGTGATGAACAAGCAGATTGGAATCCTGATATTGAGGATATCAAAGCCAAAGTAACCAGCAAGACGAAGGCCATCGTCATTATTAATCCAAATAATCCAACCGGCGCCGTTTATCCGAAAGATGTTTTGCAACAAATCGTCGAGGTTGCTCGTGAGCATGACTTGATCATTTTCTCCGATGAGATCTATGACCGTTTAGTCATGGATGATTATGTCCATGTACCGATTGCTACACTAGCACCAGATCGCTTCGTTGTGACGCTAGGCGGTTTGTCTAAGTCTCACCGAGTGGCAGGCTTCCGAGTTGGCTGGATGGTTCTCAGCGGGGATAAGTCCAATGTCAAAGACTATATCGAAGGCTTGAATATGTTGTCATCGATGCGGCTGTGTTCCAATGTTTTATCGCAACAAATCGTCCAGACTGCATTAGGCGGCTATCAAAGCTCCGATGAGCTGCTGCTGCCAGGTGGTCGAATCTATGAACAAAGAGAGTTTATCTACAAGGCGATCAATGATATTCCTGGATTGTCAGCAGTGAAACCGAAAGCAGCCTTTTATATTTTTCCTAAAATTGATATTCAGCGCTTTAACATTACCAATGATGAACAATTTGTTCTCGACTTTTTACATGAACACCATATCTTGTTGGTGCACGGCGGTGGGTTCAATTGGCAACAGCCCGATCATTTCCGTATCGTCTACCTTCCTAATATGGAAGATTTAAAAACGACTGCTGAAAAAATGACAGAATTCTTGGCAGCGTATCGCCAGAAGTAAGTACATGAAAAAGCACCGCTCCTTCAGCGATCGTGAGGGAGCGGTGCTTATGTTTTTATTCGGTAACTGGTTGACAAATTTTTTTGCTGACAATCATCCGATTGGTAAACTTATCCAGCATTTCAGCACTAGGATCGGTCACTTGAACGAGGACCGAATTTTCATATTCCCGTTCGATGATCCCTTGGTATTTTTTGCCTTCCCATGTAAAAAAGATCGTACTGTCGATCGTCATCTTAACACCTCATTTGAAATTGTGGAAAAATAACAAGACATTCTTGAAATTGCTTTCCTTTTTGTCATTATGTGCTAAAATAAAGAAAATTAAAAATGCGAATTCGCATTTTTGACAAGAAACGTTCGATTTTTTTAGAATTCCCCCTGGAGGACGATTATGAAAAAAAGAGATGAATCTTTTGGTCAAAATATCCGTTCAATTCGGTTGAAACGAAAGATGACCCAGAAGATGTTAGCGGAAGATATTTGTTCGCAAAGTGTGTTAAGTCGTATCGAAAACAACGAAGAGCTGCCCAATGTCTGGGTGATGTATCAAATTTGCCAACGCTTAGGCGTCACCTTAGATCAAGTAATGATGCTTCATTCGGAAGAGATCAACAAAACCAATCAAATCTTTGCCGAAATCGAATCACATTTTGTCCATAAACAATTTCAAGAAATGCGGGAAAAAATGGAAGACAAGGCGATCAAGGATTATCTGTATCTGGATTCAGATATGCAAATGTATTACTACTATCTAGGTAGCTGTGATTATTTCCTCGATCAAAACTATGATGCCGCCCTTGAGGCGCTGAAAAAAGGATTGGCCTATTCCTATCAACAGGATAAGACCAACGTTTCGGTGATGGAAATTCGTATCTTGAGCTGCATGGGTCGTGTCTATAGTGATTTGCTGCAACTGGGTGAGGCGCGTTTTTATTTAGAAAAAGCCTACGATGCCATGCATGCCTTGCCGCCGGAGCGACTGTCCACAGCGCTGACCAAAATTTATTACAACTATGCGGTCTTTTTAAAGGAGCAACAAGAAGACTGTCGCGCGCTAAAAGTAACAAACGAAGGCATTGCTCTAGCGAGAGAGAAAAATAGCTTGTATTTTCTAGAAGAATTGTTTGAACTAAAAGGACAATTGCTTCAAAGACTAAAAGAAGAAAAAGCAGCTGAAAAAAGTTTTCAACTGTATCGTGCCGTCATGGATATTCGCCAATCTGACAAAGTGGTGTAGACCTTTCTTGACTTCTGCTGCAAATAAGAGTACTTTTAAGGAAGAAAAGAAATAGAGGAGCGATCAAGATGAATAAATATATTTACGCAGACAAATTCTTTCTGAAATCAGCGGTTCATGGCCCTGGTTACTTGGAGGTCAAGGAGGGAAAATTCGGCGCGATCGTCGATGAAGTCCCTGCTGGTGCAGACGTAGAAGATTATTCAGGCAAATGGGTAGCACCGGGTCTTGTGGATACTCATATCCACGGGTTTATGAACCATGATGTGATGGATAACGATGCAGAAGGCATCAAAGCCATGTCAGAAGGTCTTTTGTCTTGTGGTGTGACATCGTTCTTACCAACAACCTTAACATCCAGCAAAGAACGGTTGCGGGATGTTGCTGAAACCGTTGGGAAAGTCAAAGACGAAGTTACAGGAGCAAAAATCCAAGGCATCTACTTTGAAGGTCCGTTCTTTACTGAAGAACATAAAGGGGCACAAAATCCGATCTATTTTGGTGATCCTGATATTGATACCTTCCATGAATGGCAAGAAGCTTCTGGTGGAATTATCAAGAAAATCGCCTTGGCTCCTGAGCGCGAAGGTGTGAGTGAGTTTGTTTCGCAAGTGACGGAAGAAGGTGTAGTGGTTGCGCTAGGGCATAGTAACGGAACGTTACAAGAAGCGCAAACAGCAGTAGAAGCTGGTGCCAGTGTTTTTGTTCATGCCTTCAATGGAATGCGCGGATTAAACCATCGTGAACCTGGAATGGTCGGTGCTTTACTTTCATTAAAAGAAGTTTTTTCTGAGTTGATTTGTGATGGCCACCATGTGCATCCTCAAGCAGCTGAGATTTTGATGGAAAAAGCTGGTCACGACCATGTGGCCTTGATCACCGACTGTATGATGGCTGGCGGTATGCCAGACGGTGATTACATTTTAGGTGAATTTCCAGTAGTGGTAAAAGATGGCACGGCTCGAATGGAATCAGGCAATCTTGCTGGCAGCATCTTGAAACTAAAAGAAGCCGTGAAAAATGTTGTAGAGTGGGGAATTGCTACTCCTCAAGAAGCGGTCATGATGGCCAGCTTGATCCCAGCGATCAGCTGCAAGATCGACCACGCTTGCGGTATGATCAAACAAGGTCGTCCAGCCGACTTCATTGTTTTGGATCAAGAAATGAATTTAGCAGCCACTTATTTAGATGGTGTTTGCCGTTACCAAGCATAAAATGAAACAATCTGCTTCAAGAAACAAGAAGAGAGCTTCTCTTGATCTGTTTTTTGAGCAGATTTTTTTGTTTTCAGTTATGATGAAAGAAAACGGTATTCTTAGAAGGGGAAGGTGGCAAATTGAAGACGATTTTAGTTACGGGTGCCAACGCTGGCATGGGCTTTGCAACAGCCAAACAATTGGCAGAATTGGGGATGCATGTGATTTTGTATTGCCGTTCTGCCGAACGAGGTCAGGCAGCACAGCAACGTTTGAAGGAAGAGACAGGCAATCCAAGCATCGATCTAGTGATCGGTGATTTGGGGTCGTTGGCTAGCGTACGCAAGTCAGCCGCTGAAATCAATGCCCGCTTTGAGAAATTGGATGTACTGATCAATAATGCGGGCATCGTCAATTTAAAAAAAGAGCGAACAGCCGATGGATTTGAACAAATGCTGGGCGTAAACTACGTGGGGCATTTTGAACTGACCCGTCAGTTATTGCCGTTAATAAAACGTGCGGATGCTGGTAGGATCGTTAATGTTGCTTCTGGTGCTTACAAATTTGTAAAGAAAAAGGATCAGCGCTTTTTCGATGTGGCGAATTTTTTGCCTTGGCGGGAATATGGCCGCTCAAAAAAAGCCCTGATTTTATTTACAGATGCGCTTGCGTTTCAACTGCGCAATACGACCGTTACTGCCAATGCATTGCATCCAGGAGCTGTGGCGACGAGCTTAGGGGTCAGCCGACAGACAGGATTTGGTCAATCTGTTTACAAAATGCTCACGCCTTTTTTCAAAACACCTGAGGAAGGGTCTGATACAGCGATATATTTGGCACTAAGCCCCGAGGTGGCTGGCATTAGCGGGCGCTACTTTGTCGATCGGCAGGCAGTGCCGACGGAGATCCTTGATGAGCGGCAGCAAGCGCAAAAACTTTGGGAAGAAACCCAGCGAAGAATTGCCGACCAAGCACAATGATTGGTTTTTGTTCTTTGTCAATCAAATTAGATGGAAGTGTAAAATCGATTCTGGGACAGAATGAGCATCATTTTGTCTCAGATTTTTTAATTTGATAAAATGAGCTGCTTTTTTGCTGTTTCTTTCGCAGGAATAAGTATGATACACTATTAAGCGAGAAAGCGCATGCGGCGCTGGAATTCTTGGAGGAACATAATGAGTTATATCGAAGTTGTGAAAGAAGTGAAGAAATACACAATGGGCGACACGGTAATTGCTGCTAATGATGGTGTTTCGTTTTCCGTAGAAAAAGGAGAGATCGCACTGATCCTTGGTCCTAGTGGCGCTGGTAAGTCCACCGTTTTGAACATATTAGGCGGAATGGATCAATGTGATAGTGGCAAAGTGATCGTTGATGGAACAGATATTGCTGGCTTTGATGCCAAACAATTGACGACCTATCGCCGCAAAGATGTCGGGTTTGTCTTTCAGTTTTATAATTTGGTCCCTAATTTGACAGCCAGAGAAAACGTTGAACTCTCAGCACAAATCGTGCCAGAGGCACTTGATGCAGCTGAGATCTTGACCCAAGTTGGGCTTGGTGATCGCTTGGATCACTTTCCAGCGCAAATGTCTGGTGGCGAGCAGCAGCGAGTCACGATCGCTCGTGCTATTGCGAAGAAGCCCAAATTGCTGCTTTGTGATGAACCAACTGGGGCACTTGACTATGAAACGGGGAAACAGATTCTAGCAATTCTAGAAAAAACGGCTCGCGAGACTGGGACGACCGTTTTGATCATTACACATAACAGCGCATTGGCTCCCATGGCTGATCGTGTGATCCATATCAATGATGCAAAGGTCCGCAAGATGGAAAAAAATACTCATCCGATTCCAATTGCCTCTATTTCTTGGTAAATGCCTATGAAAAAAAAATTATTACGTTCCAGTTTACGTGAAATCAGGCAAGCACCCGGGCGGTTTTTGTCCATATTAGGCATTATCTTTTTAGGGGTCGCTTTTTTTGTGGGGATCAGTGCAACTGGTCCGAATATGGAACAAGCAGCTGAAGATTATTTTGCTCGCCAGAAATTAGCGGACTTTACGATTGCGTCAACATTAGGGTTGTCGACTGCCGATCGGGAAATCATTGAAGAAATGCCTGGTGTCACGTCTGTTGAAGCAGAGCAGATCGCCGATATCAATGCCGAAAATCACCGTGCCGTGATCCGTGTCTTTTCCCTTTCGAAGGAGCGGCAAGTCAATCAATATCAGGTGACTTCTGGTCGATTGCCGCAAAAGTCAGGGGAAATTGCTTTGGATCAAGCGGCACAAAGCAGCGGTGGGTTTGCACTAGATGAAACTTTTGAACTGCCAGAAAGCGGTGAAAACCAGCTAGAAACGCACACTTACACGATCGTTGGCTTTGTCAATAGTCCCGAATTTATTGAGAATTTTCATCGAGGCAATAGTACCGTTGGGAATGGGACGGTCGATTACTTTGCAGTAATTCCAGAAGAAGATTTTAAAGAAACTGCGTATGCTAGATTGTTAGTTCGTTTTGATGAGCTATCGCAAGTGGCTAGCTATTCAGAAGCATATCAGACAAAAAGGGATCAAGTAAGTGATGAAGTAGAAGAACGGTTGGCTCCGCGGGCACAAGGACGGCGGCAAGAGTTGATCGATGAAGCGCAACCAGCCATTGATGAGGCCAAAGAACAGATCCGTGATGGCGAAGAAGCATTGCAGCAAGCGCAAGCGGAACTTGACGACGCAACAGAGAAATTGGCGCAGGCGCATCAGGAGTTGACGGAACAAGAAGCAGCTTTTCAGACAGAGATTCAAACTGCCCAAGAGCAATTGAATGGAGAAGCGCAAAAATTAGCTGAGGGGAAACAGGCATTGATCGAAAATCAACGCCTGCTAGATCAAAATGAACAAGCATTGATTCAGCAAGAAGCCCAAGTACAGTCAGCCCAAGCTCAGTTGGCACCCGTTTTGGCACAAAGACCTGAACTACAAAAGGGCATCCAGCAGGTAGAGGAGCAACTGGCGCTGGCATACCAAGGCATGGATCAAATCAGAAGTGTGGGTCAACTTTCTGCAGAGGAGCAAATGGCCCAGCTGCCTACCGTCTATGCACAAGTAACCGCCGCTCTGGCACAGTTGAACCTGCCGACAGATGTCCTTGGTCCGATTCCTGATCTGGAGGAAATCGATGAAACGATGATTGCTACTATGCTGACGGCAGCTGAAGATACATTGCGTCCACTCATTGCCGAAGGTGAGCAACAACGTGCTCAATTACTTGGGCAAATGGCTGCGATCAATGACCAAGAAGCGCAACTTCAGCAGGCACAACAGCAAGTCAATGCTGGCTGGAACCAAATCAGAGCTGGGCGCCAAGAATTGGCACAAGCGCAAACCCAGATCACCCAAGGAGAGACGCAGCTGAGCGAAGCTCGTGAGACCTTAGCTTCTGAAAAAGCCAAGGGTCAGTCTTTATTAGCTGCTGGTTGGCAAGAATATCGAGAAAACGAAGCAACCCTTCAAGAAAAGCTTGACGAATTCAAAGAAAAAGCACCAAAAGAACGCGAAAAACTTGAAGATGCCAAAAAAGAAGTTGCTGAAAAAGAGCAGGAATTATTGGATCTAAAACCGGCAGTTTATCGTGTCGCGAACCGCGATGCGAATCCTGGTTATTCAGAGTACCAAGACAATGCGGAACGAGTTTCTTCGTTAGCAACGATTTTCCCAGTTATCTTCTTTTTGATTGCAGCGTTAGTCAGTCTAACCACCATGACGCGGATGATCGATGAAAAACGTAGTGAGATCGGTACATTGAAAGCATTAGGCTATCGTAACTGGGAGATTGGACAGAAATTTTTGCTTTATTCCTCTGCAGCAGGCATCACAGGTGCTGTATTGGGTCTAGCAGTCGGCTTTTCCTTTTTTCCAGCAATCATCATTCAAGCTTATGGACCGCTTTACAATCTCACGGAGTATGACACCCCATGGTATTTGCGGCTTTCATTGATTGCTGTGGGAGTCAGTTTGCTTTGCACCATCGGTATCGCACTGCTGGTTTTACGATTTGATTTAAGACAGTCATCGGCTTCATTGTTACGACCAAAGGCACCCAAAACAGGAAAACGAATTCTCTTAGAAAGAATCACCGTTATATGGCGGCACTTAAGTTTTATTCAAAAAGTTACAATGCGAAACCTGTTTCGCTACAAGTCCAGAATGCTCATGACCATCTTAGGGATCGCGGGATGTACCTCCATGATCTTGACTGGATTTGGCCTAAGAGATTCCATCAGCAATATCATTCCTTTACAGTTTGAGAAAATCTGGCAGTATCAGGCGGTGATCACCTTTGATGATGAGGATTCGGAAGCAATGAGTGAAACAAAAGCCGCCGCAGAAGATATTGCTGGTTTTGAAGCAGGGTTATTCTTGCATACGGAAAGTCTGACGTTGGCTCAATCGGGGGTCACGCAGCAAGAAGTAACCGTCACCGTGCCAGAAGATCCTGCGGCTTTATCGAGATTTGTCCACTTGAATGATCGGGTTTCAGGAGAAGCTTACGAGCTAGAAGGAGAGGGCGCCATCATCAATGAAAAGCTTGCTAAGTTGTTTGGATTATCGGTGGGTGATACGATAACGTTGACGAATGAAAGCGGCGAAGCATTTGAACTGAATGTGGTTGCAATCGCAGAAAACTACACAGGGCATTTTGCTTATTTGACCCCAGATGCGTATCAAAAGATCTTTCAGGCCGCCCCTTCTTACAACAGTGAGTTATTGAAATTCAGTCAGCGTTTGACGAAATCGGAGGAAGAAGCGATCGCGGCTGATTTGATGGCACAAGACAATGTCATCAATGTTTCCTTCCTCTCAGCTTCAGCGGATGCCTTAGATGACACGACAGCAACCTTGAACATCGTCATCTGGATCTTGATCTCGTCTGCGGGGGCATTAGCCTTTATCGTGTTGTACAACTTGAACAACATCAATATAGCGGAACGCGTTCGCGAGTTGTCGACCATCAAAGTATTGGGCTTTTATGATCGAGAAGTGACCATGTACGTCTTTCGTGAAAATATCTTTCTGACGATCTTCGGCATTGCATTTGGTTTATTATTAGGGGCCCTTCAGCATCAATTTGTCTTACAGACCATCGAAGTCGATATCGCCATGTTTTCACCGACAGTCGAACCAATGAGCTATGTGTATGCCGCTGGATTGACCTGCTTATTTTCAAGCGTGGTAGGGATCGCAATGTATTTCAAACTGAAACATGTCAATATGATCGATGCACTGAAAGCCAATGAGTAACAAAAACAGCCTTTTCTCAGAATGATTCTGGAAAAAGGCTGTTTTTATTTTTCTTGTTTTTCTTGTTCGGAAATCTCACCTTGGACTTCTTCTAGCATGGCTTTTAGTTCAAGCTCTTTTTGCCTCAGCACCACCAGATCTTCTTGGATCTCATCCTTTTTCTCTTCCTCAGGTGGTCGAATGACGAAATTGATCGATAGGGCAACTAACGTGCCGATAAAGGTGTCCAATACACGGTCTAAGGCGAAGATGATCGATTCCCCTTGAGGGACACTGGAAGTGATCAAAAGCATCGTCGCAATAGCAGAGATAATGCCAGAATTGTTATTGATGCCATCTGAAAAAACGATGACAAAAATGACTAGCGCTGGCAAGACAAACAATTCGATCAGAAAGTCATTTTGAAAATATTGCTTCGTCAAAAAGTAAAAAATGGCTGTACCGCCGCCGATCGTATTTCCTAATACCCGTGACTTACCAAAAGAGATCGTTGTGGTCAGGTCTTGTCGCAAAGAAAAGACAGCCGACAAGGCAGCAATCAATGGTTGGCCACGATCAAGAAAATGAAAGAGCAGAATACAAAGCATGACAGCGATGGCTGTTTTTATCGTTCGCATACCTAAGCGAAAACGCCCCAGTTTCATGGTCAAATGCCCCCTTTACTTAATCATACTCAAAGCAGTTGAGAAATTCTAGTCTTATTCCTCACAATTTAGTATACTTTTCACAGGAGGTGACAAAAATGAAAATCGGAATGAGGACCGTGAAAACGGCGATTGCTGCTGGTTTATCAATGTTTCTGGCACAACAGATCGGTCTTTTGTATGCGCCAGCCGCAGGGATCATCGCCATTTTAAGCGTCGGTAATACAAAGAAAACGTCACTTTTTACGGGAATCGGGCGTTTGATCTCTTTGGCGATCGCAACGCTCTTAGCTTTTGTCAGCTTCCATTTATTAGGCTTTGGGCCGATAGGATTTGTTCTTTTTCTCTTTCTCTTTATCCCAACCGCTGTCTATTTCAATTTGACCGATGGGATCGTCGTCAATTCTGTCTTGGTGACCCATTATATGATGGAACGTTCGTTTGCTTGGCCACTGATTGGGAATGCTTTTTTATTGATGAGTATTGGCATTGGCTTTGCACTTTTGTTCAATTTATATATGCCAGATGGCGAACGAGCATTGAAAGAAAGACAGCAATTAGTGGAAGAAACGTTTAAAAGTCTTTTAAAAGACATGTCGATTGCGTTAACTGAAAAAGAAAAGGCGACGCTTCCCCAGGTCTGCCAAACGCTTTTGGGGGATATCAAGCAAGGCAAACAACAAGCAATGGTGCATAGTGAAAATCAATGGCGAGGAGAAGCCTCCTATTATGAAGAGTACTTTACCATGCGCCAAAGTCAGGCACGCTTACTCTTAGAAATGGTTGACTTATTGCAGTTGTTTTGGGTAGAAGAAGCCTATACAAATGCGTTTCAAGAGTTGCTATCCTTTACTGCCGAGTCCTTTCACGAAAATAACGATGGGAAAGAGATCTTGGCAAAAATTGCTGCGCTTTATGAAGATTATCGACAAAAGCCATTGCCCCAAACAAGAGCAGAGTTTGAAAATCGCGCTCAGCTGTTTCAGTTTCTGCAAACCTTTAAAAGTTTTATTGAAATCAAAGCCGACTTTTCTGATCAAATGCAAACAATGGCACGCTAAAAAAAGACTCCTAAAAAGGAGTCTTTTTCATTTTACTGCTGTTCCCAAAAAGCTTGCATTTGATCAAGAACGTCAATGACATCGGTGGTCAAATGGATCGATCCTTCGATCTCGCCATCGATGGCTTTGATCATATTGGCAATTTCATAATTAAGGGCTTGACTGCTGTCCCCAGCTTCAATCACTTCATTTGTTCCATCTCGGAAATGGATCACGGCTTTGTCCGCACGAGGGTATTCATCTACGGTAATGTATCCTTCTTCGAAAGCGACGATACCGGTTTTAGGCATTTTCGCTTGAAAAGTCAGCGTGACACTGGCCATTTCATCGGCTGGATTTTGTAGGATCGTGACTGATTGTTCATCCACACCTGTAGAGAAGGGCTTCATGCTGCTAAACGTCACTTCTGGTGTATCCGTCATGAAAAAGCGGGCAAATGAAACAGCATACGTACCGATATCCAATAAAGCACCGCCGCCTAAATCTGGATTGAAGAAACGATTGCTTGGGTCTGGATCTTTGTAGCTGCCAAATGGTGCTTGGATCATTTTTAATTTTCCTAAGCGTCCGGCATCGATCTCTTCTTTCAACCGAGCATAAACCGGCATATTGAAAATCGTCATTGCTTCTTCTAAGATTAGATTTTTTTCTTTGGCTAAGGCTAGTTCTTCCGCTAGCTCATCGGCACTGGTGGTGATGGCTTTTTCGCAGAGGACATGTTTTCCTGCCATCAGAGCTTTCATAATAAATTCATGATGAAGATCATTAGGTACTGCAATATAAACAATATCGATTTGCGGATCTTCTAACATGGCATCTGTGCTTTCATAGGCATGGGGAATAGAGTGTTTCTCAGCAAATGCTTGGACTTTAGGGAAACTCCGGGCACTGACCCCATATAGTTCACTTGCTTCATTAGAAAAGCCAGCAGCAAATTGCGTTGCGATATCTCCGAGGCCAATCATTCCCCAACGGTATTTTTTCATCATTGATCATCTCCTTCGTATTTAGTATAACAAAAGAAATCAATTCTTTAAAATAATCAAAAACAATCGCAAAAAGTTTCCATTACGGCTGACTTTCAGTAAAATATAGAAGAGGAGGGATAACATATGCATAATGTATCAATTGCAATTATTTTAAATACCATCATCGAGCAATACGCATCAGAAAAACAGTTTTATGAAACACAATTAGGCATCACCGAGGAGCAATGGGAGGCATGGAAAAATGGCACAATGAGTCTGTCACCTGCTGAAAATCAGAAAGTGAAGCTGCTGTTTTCAGATTATGAATGGATGTTGATCCAAAAAATCATTCGGCAAACCGTCATTTATCCAGAAAAACGCAATCAAGCGGTCGTCGAGTTCAAAAAAATGAAGACTCAAATCGCCAGAACGTGGTTAGCAAGCGATTTAGCGAAAGTCGAATTGTTAACAGAATCTGAAGAAACAGCCCAATACCTTGATTTGAGAGTCAGTATTACGTATGATGAGTGGGGTTATGATGATATACTAAACTTCCGATTGCCCGCTTTTGTTCAGCAGCAAATTCGCAATGAAAAAATCGAACTGTTGGAGTGGGTCAAAGAAAATCTGGAAGAAACTTACAACTAAAGGTAGGATATTTTTTGAAAAAGTATTATGGAATGGCTGCGGCGGCGGGCTTCTTGTTTCTGGTTCTTTTAACCATTCAAGTGAACCGAGTGACCGCAGTCACCCCAACAAAGAGTGCAAGTATCGCTCGTTCAACAGATCAAGCAACAACGAGTGAAACAACAGAAACAAATGAAAAAGAGCCAAATGGGAACACGCAAGAGTCACAAGAACAAGCAAGTGCTAGTGATGAAGTGAACGAAGAGGATTTACCAACTGTCTCATTGGATGATTGGTCATTAGTTTTGGTAGGCCCAAACAATAAAATCAAAAGCGAAATTGCCCAAAAAGATTTAGGGAAATTGTCGAATGGCTATCTCGTCGATCAACGCATCGTTTCAGCTTATGAAAAGCTGGCAGATGCCGCAAAAGCTGCAGGACATCCTTTGGTGATGGTCTCTGCCTACCGTTCAGTCGCGTATCAAGAGGAGATATTCAATGCCAATGTCAACACCCTGATGAGTCAAGGTCATACAAAAGAAGAAGCAATTCGGATCACGAAACTGACCTTTACTGAGCCTGGCTTTAGCGAACACCATACTGGGCTTGCTGTTGATGTTGTGGATCAGGATTGGTATCAAAATCATACAGGAGAACTGCTCAATGAGGGGTTCGGTGATACTGAGGGTGGAAAATGGCTACAAGCTCATGCAAGGGAGTATGGGTTTATCATCCGTTACCCGAAAGGAAAACATGCTATTACGCAAATCGATTATGAGCCTTGGCATCTACGATATGTAGGGGTCGAAGTGGCAACCTACATTGAGGAGCAGGAGTTGACCTTTGAAGAGTTCCTGGAAGAAGCAAAAGAACACATCGCTCGAAAAGAAGCAGAATTGTCCTCTCACGAATGGGAAGATCCTTTGGCAGAGGACTGGATCTATGAGGGGTCTCTTGCTAAAAGTCAAGAAAGCAGTGAGCTTACACAAGATGAGTTGTTGCCGAATGGAGGCAATTTGTTTTCTGAAAATGTGTTTAGTCAGACAAAGGAAGTGAAAAAATGAGCGCAAGACGAAAAAAACAGAAGACTCGTTTCCCATTAGTCTTTCTAGGGTTATTCTTGATTGGGATTGCCTTTATTTTTTCCTTGAATAGTTTGGCAGACCCCCTTCCCAAAGAGGAAGAAACAAACACGGAAGCCATCTCCCATGAAGAATTTATTGATCGCATCGCTCCTTACGCACAAGAACTGCAAAAGGGCTACGGGATTTTACCAAGTATCATTATTGGACAGGCAATCCTTGAATCAGATTGGGGTCAAAGTTCTCTAGCCAGTGAATACAATAATTTATTTGGAATTAAGTCGTTTGGCCATTCAAAAAAGGTGACATTAGATACCCAAGAGTTTTATAATGGAGAATGGGTCACGATTCAAGGAGATTTTCGTGTCTATGATACTTGGGAAGAATCAATGGATGATCATACGATGTTGTTTGTAAATGGTGTGGATTGGAATCCTGCACTTTATGTAAATGTCTTGACAGCAAACGACTACCGCAGTGCCGCACAAGCATTACAAGATGCAGGGTATGCAACGGATCCGGATTATGCCAGCAAAATCATTCAAGTAATTGAAACCTACCAATTGAATCGATTTGATCAATAAGAAAAGAGAGTTGGCTGCTTATGGAAGAAAAATATATGCCAAAAATCACCACCGATTTGCGTAAAGATATCGTGAAAGTGCCTAAAGTTATTCGAGAGGCTAGCGGTATTCAAATATTTGGAAAACAAATCCGCTCCATTATTTTCACAACGGATATTGCGATCATCCGTAATACAAATGCGGATGCTGTGATTGCGGTCTATCCCTTTACACCACACCCAGCAATTACGAAAGCAATCATCGAAGCAGCGGACATTCCAGTGTTTTCTGGTGTCGGCGGGGGCTTGACCCAAGGATTTCGCTCGTCTTATATGAGCATGTTTGCTGAAGCCCAAGGGTCGATCGGGGTCGTCTTAAACGGACCAACGCCACTGAAAACTGTGGAGCAAGTCTGTAAAGTTGTAGATATTCCCGTTATCAGTACCGTAACGAGTAAGTATACCGAAATTGATGACAAGCTTGAAGCTGGTGTGAAAGTCATCAATATCAGTGCGGGCAAGGACACAGCAGATACCGTGGCTTTCTTCCGTAAAAAATATCCGAAGCTGCCGATCATCGCAACCGGTGGACCAACCGATGAAAGCATCTTAGAAACGATTGAAGCAGGCGCTAATGCCATCACCTACACGCCGCCGTCCAATGGGGAGCTTTTCAGTAAAAAGATGGAACACTATCGCGATATGGAGAAGCCAGAGTAGGAAATGATCCACAAATGAGAATATTTTTATTTATAAAGGGCATTCCATGCTTGTGTTTTTAATCAAAGACAGGCATAATCGAATCTATCATTTAAAAATTACTTGTATATCGTCGAAATATGGTCGACAGTCTCTACCCGATACCGTAAATATCGGACTATAAGTAAAAATCGTGCCTGTTAGACACTTTTTTTGCTTTGGCAAAAAGAGTGTCTTTTTTTTCAGGATGGAATAGAAAGGAACGAGGAGAGCTAGGATGGAAAAATTAGTTGAGCGTATCAAAACACACGGAAATGTGCTGGGCGAAGGGGTTCTTAAAGTGGACCAATTTTTGACCCACCAAGTGGATTATGAGTTGATGAAAGAAATCGGTACAGTCTTCGCGGAACGGTTTCAAGGAAGCGGCATCACAAAAGTAGTGACCATCGAAGCTTCAGGGATCGCACCAGCCCTTTATACTGCAGAACAGTTACAAGTACCAATGATCTTTGCCCGTAAAGCAAAGAGTCTGACAATGGATGAAGAGCTGCTGACTGCATCTGTCTATTCCTTTACCAAGCAAGTGACCAGCCAAGTATCGATTTCCAAGAAATTTTTGTCTTCAGAGGATACAGTCTTGATTATTGATGATTTTTTAGCAAACGGACAAGCAGCAAAAGGCTTGATCGAACTGTGTCAACAAGCAGGAGCCAACGTCGTCGGTATCGGTATCGTGATTGAAAAATCATTCCAAAGTGGTCGACAATTACTTGAAGAAATGGGGATTCCTGTTGTTTCACTAGCACGGATCGCCTCATTGTCTGAGGGACAAGTCAGCTTTATAGAAGGAGATGCCTAATGAAAGAAACGAATAGCCGTTCAGCAGTTTTAGGCTTGCAGCATTTACTAGCAATGTATGCAGGAGCTGTTGCCGTTCCTTTGCTGATTGGAACAGGTCTGGGCTTCAATGAAGCTCAGATGACGTATTTGATCTCGATCGATATTTTCATGTGCGGAATCGCTACGCTTTTGCAATTAGTTGTTACCCGCTTTTTCGGGATCGGCCTACCAGTCGTTTTAGGCTGTGCCATCCAAGCTGTCTCCCCATTGATTTTGATTGGCACCAAATCAGGGATCAGTGCGATTTACGGAGCGATCATTGCCGCTGGGATTTTCATTGTTCTGATCGCTGGCATTTTTTCGAAAATCAAAGTCTTGTTTCCCCCATTGGTGACGGGAACCGTGATTACCGTCATCGGCTTGACCTTGATTCCAGTCGCCATCACTAAAATCGGTGGCGGCGATGCTGCAGCTGCTAACTTTGGTGATCCAACGAATTTATTGTTAGGCTTTGTGACGATTGCCTTGATCATTGGGGTGCAGGTCTTTGGGAAAGGCTTTATTCGCTCGATTGCCGTTTTGATCGGTTTGATCGGTGGGACCATTTTAGCAGCGCTCTTAGGATTGGTGGATCTTTCTGCCATCGCCCATGCGCCTGTGTTTCATTTGCCTCAGCCTTTTTATTTCGGCTTACCAACCTTTGATCTGTGGTCGATCGTTTTGATGATCATTATTTCCATCGTGAGTCTGGTAGAGTCCACTGGTGTTTATTTTGCGCTGGGAGATATTACTGAAAAACCGATTACAGGCAATGACTTAAAGCGCGGCTATCGTGCGGAAGGCTTGGCGGTGATCCTTGGGGGGATCTTCAATACATTTCCTTATACTGGATTTTCACAAAATGTAGGTTTAGTTCAACTTTCAGGTATTAAGACGCGACGCCCGATTTTCTTTTCAGCTATCTTTTTGATCGTATTAGGGCTGTTTCCAAAAGTCGGTGCCATTGCGCAAATCATTCCAGAAGCAGTACTGGGAGGCGGCATGTTAGTGATGTTTGGCATGGTCGCTGTTCAAGGGATGCGAATGCTAAGCAAAGTTGATTTTATGAATGACAAGAACTTGTTAGTGATTGCGGTATCGATCGGTTTTGGTTTAGGGTTCAATATGATGCCAACCTTATTCAGTCAGATGCCTGAAACCGTCCAAATGTTTACAGGCAATGGGATCGTCATGAGTAGTTTGACAGCCATTGTTTTGAATCTGTTCTTCAACGGATTGCCGAAAGAAACAGACGAAGTGACGGAATTGAGCTTGCAACAGTAAGTTGATTTGATCCAGACGAGGATTCGTCTGGATTTTTTGTATTGTTCCTTTATTTGTCTTTTTCCTGCCAAACAGAAAGACTGAATGGTTTTCTTAGCCATAAAAACGAACGATACAAAGTTAAACTAGCAAATAGTTCGAAAATATTTTGACATTGCTCCGGCAACTCGTTACTATTTAAAGGGGAAAGTGATTGTTAGTCATAACGTGCTATGCAAGGGGCGTTGGGTCGCAGTGACAAACTGCTGCTAACAAACTAATTTCGTGAGAAAATACTTCTGAGCTTGTTTCAGAAGAAACTAGTAAAAAATCGTTGGAGGGAAAATCAAATGAAACCAGCAGTTGCAGTGATTATGGGGAGCAAGTCAGATTGGGAAACAATGAAGGAGTGCTGCTTGATTTTAGATGAGTTAGCGATACCTTATCAGAAAAAAGTCGTTTCGGCACATCGTACACCAGATTTGATGTTCGAATTTGCCGAAACTGCTCGTGCAGAAGGAATCAAAGTCATTGTCGCAGGAGCAGGAGGAGCAGCTCATTTGCCAGGAATGGTCGCAGCGAAAACAACGTTGCCCGTCATTGGTGTGCCTGTACAATCTCGCGCATTAAACGGGTTGGATTCCCTACTATCGATCGTGCAGATGCCAGCTGGTGTACCAGTGGCAACAACAGCGATCGGAAAAGCTGGCGCAACTAACGCAGGACTACTTGCAGCGCAGATGCTTTCCATGTATGATTTAGAGATAGCGGAGAAATTAAACGCGCGAAGAAATACATTAAAAGAAATTGTATTGGAAAGTAGTGATCAACTTGATTAAACCTTTAATGCCCAACGCAACGATCGGAATCGTTGGCGGAGGACAGCTAGGTCGTATGATGGCAATGAGTGCCAAAGAAATGGGCTTTCGGGTTGGCGTCTTAGACCCTACTGCCAATTGTCCAACAGCCCAAGTCGCTGATTGGCATATTGTTGCTGCCTACGATGATGTGTTTGCTTTAGAAGAAATGGCTCGACGTGCCGACGTGATTACTTATGAATTCGAAAATGTCAGTGTCGAGGCATTGAATTCCATTTTGCCTTATTCCCATATCCCTCAAGGGACTGACCTGTTAGCAATCACTCAAGACCGTTTATTAGAAAAGTCATTTCTAGAGGCTAACAATATCGTAATTGCACCTTATGCCACGATCATCAGTCCAACGGATATCCAAGATGCCATCGACAGTATCGGTTATCCCTGTGTGTTAAAAACGACTAGAGGCGGTTATGACGGAAAAGGGCAGCACGTGTTATACAGTACCGCGGACTTAGCGCCTTCGATGAACTTACTGCGTGAAGGGACGTGCGAATTAGAAGCGTGGATTCCTTTTGAAAAAGAATTGTCGATTTTAGTTGCTGGTAATGGAGAAACCTTTACCACTTTCCCAGTGGTAGAAAACATCCACCGCAACAATATTTTGCATCAAACGATCGCTCCTGCGCGCATTGATCCAGAAGTTGCCGAAGAAGCCAAACGGATCGCTCATATTATTGCGAAGGCCTTTGATCTGCAAGGCGTTTTAGCCATCGAAATGTTCTTGACTAAAAGTGGCGGCTTGTATGTCAATGAGTTGGCACCGCGACCACATAATTCTGGTCACTATTCGATCGAAGCTTGTTCCATGAGTCAGTTTGATGCCCATATCCGGGGGATCTGTGGCTGGCCATTACCAGAAGTGTCATTGCTTTCACCAGCAGTCATGGTCAATGTCTTAGGCGATGAATTGACAGAAACGTATGAGTTGATTGCCACAAAACCTGCTTGGCAATTCCATTACTATGGCAAAGAAGAAGCGAAAACCGGGCGTAAAATGGGTCATATCACTGTTTTGACAGAAGATATCGCAGAGACCACTGAAGAAATCTATCAAACCAATATTTGGGATTAAAGGAGATAATAACATGTTAGAGCGTTACACAAGACCAGAAATGGGTGCTATTTGGACCGATCAAAACCGTTACCAAGCGTGGTTAGAAGTAGAAATATTGGCGGATGAAGCTTGGGCGGAACTAGGGGAGATACCGAAAGAGGATGTTGCTTTGATTCGTGAAAAAGCAACCTTCGATATCGACCGTATCTTAGAGATCGAAGCGCAAACGCGACATGATGTGGTTGCTTTTACCCGAGCAGTCTCTGAATCTTTAGGTGATGAAAGTAAATGGGTCCACTACGGCTTGACGTCGACGGATGTTGTTGATACTGCGTATGGCTACTTGATGAAGCAAGCCAACGACTTGATTCGGGAAGATTTAAATCGTTTTGTGACGATCATTGGTGAAAAAGCCAAAGAATACAAACATACCGTAATGATGGGACGTACCCATGGTGTACATGCGGAACCAACGACCTTTGGCTTGAAATTAGCCTTATGGTATGCGGAAATGAAACGCAATGTCGAGCGTTTTGAGCGGGCAGCAAAAGGGGTCGAAGCAGGAAAGATCAGCGGAGCAGTTGGAACCTTTGCAAATATTCCACCGTTTGTCGAAGAGTATGTCTGTGAAAAATTAGGGATTCGTGCGCAAGATATTTCCACACAAGTACTACCTCGTGACTTGCATGCAGAGTATTTCTCTGCAATGGCGTTGATCGCAACTAGCATTGAGAAATTTGCAACCGAAATCCGGGGCTTACAAAAATCAGAAACCCGAGAAGTTGAAGAATTCTTCGCCAAAGGACAAAAAGGTTCTTCTGCCATGCCCCATAAGCGTAACCCAATCGGTTCTGAAAATATGGCGGGACTTGCACGAGTCGTTCGCGGCCATATGGTGACAGCTTATGAAAATGTCTCACTGTGGCATGAACGGGATATCTCACATTCATCGGCAGAACGGATCATTATTCCGGATACGACGATTTTGATCGATTATATGCTGAATCGCTTTGGCAATATCGTCAAAAATCTGACAGTTTTCCCAGAGAATATGAAGCGCAATATGAATGCGACCTTTGGATTGATCTACAGCCAACGAGTAATGTTGAAATTGATCGATCACGGAATGACAAGAGAGCAAGCCTATGACTTGATTCAGCCAAAAACAGCGCAAGCTTGGGATGAGCAAACGGATTTCCGTCCACTATTAGAAGCTGATCCAGCCATTACAGATGTGTTGACCAAAGCAGACTTAGACGATGCGTTTGATTACAACCATCATTTAAAACAAGTCGACACGATCTTTGAACGTGTCGGTTTAGCCGAATAAGAAAAAAGCCGCAACCTTCAGATTGCTGGGCTCCCCGTCAAGTGGACAATGAAATAGAATAAAATTATTTTGACGACTGTCTACCGAAATTCGGTAGGCAGTTTTTATGTTTTTTACTTTGTTTAACCTCAACTTTGCTCGACTGGCCTCCTTCTTGGTTAAGCGGATTTATTCTATTCGCTTGTCCAAGAGGGGGAAGTGATTAAGCTGCCATTAATAATTCTTGATGAACTTGGATCGGTGTTTTGCTCTTCAAACATCGTTGATAGCGACCATTGTTGTAATAGTTCATGTATTTCTCGATCATTTCAACGAGACTTTCTCTACTGATAAACTTTCGCCGATAATATTTTTCTCGCTTAAGCATTCCCCAGAAGCCTTCCATTGGACCATTATCGGTACAACGGGCGACACGAGACATACTCTGCTTCATTTTTGCTTTCTTTAGCTTTGTGCAAAAAACTTTACTTGTATATTGAAATCCGCGATCGCTATGAAATAGCGGATGAGCGGTTGGTTCGGCGGCGACTGCTTGATCGAAGGTATCAAAGACTAATTTATTGTCATTTTTGTCGCTGATGACAAATGAAACAATGCGACGATCGGCGAGATCGAGAATAGCGCTCAAATAGATTTTCTTCACTTCGGCCCCTTCATAATACTTGAATTCACTCACATCTGTTAGCCATTTTTGATTCGGTTGATCCGCATAGAACTTTCGATTCAAATAATTTTTCGCAATATGATACGGAGTCTTGGATGCCTTAGTGATACTATTGCCTGAATGCTTGATGGTTGATTGGATTTGAAGTTTGCGACAGATTCGAAGAATACGCTTGTCATTCACTTGAAAGCCATAATCATTCACGAGATCTTCACAGATTCTGCGATATCCTTTATCGTTGTCTGCTTCATAAATATAACGAACAAGGTCTGCCAACTGTTCATTCAATACCACTTCAGGCAGTTTGGGATTTTTTAACCAACGATAATAGGCCGATCTTGTGACATGGAGCAGGGTACACGTGGTGTTAATTGGATAGCTTTTTGTCTCGTGCAGCTCTTTGATCGATTGGTATTCAAACGTATGACGAACTAATTCAAATCCCGCCTCCTTTCTAACTCGCTGACTTTTTTTAATAGGTCATTTTCCATTTCAAGCAACTTGATCCGTCGTTCTTGTTGAGCCAGTTTATCGCGCATTTCTTCTTCGGGTGTTCTGGCAGGTTTACTTCCCGCTCGTTGCCCTCGACGGTCTTCTAAGCCTTTTTCTCCCATCTCGTCGTATTTCAACACCCAGTTCCGAACTTGTTGGTAAGAGACTTGGTACTGAATCGCGGTTTTCCCATAGTCTCGACCGTTGATAATACAGTCATGCACAATTTTAATTCGTTCATTCAATGTTGTTTTTCTGGATTTACTCATTCTACTTCCACCACTTTCTGATTTGAAGTTTCTATGAGTATTATATATCTTTAACCAGTCTTCTAATTGTTTTTTGTTACGAAGCCCGTATTTCTTGGCGACAGCTCTTAAGCTACCATGTGTTCCAGCTAAATAATCATGGACCGCATTCAGTTTCAACTCTGTTGAGTATGATTGATTCCTTTTTGTAGGGAGTAAACCTGTGGGTCCTTCATTCTCATAAAGAGTGATCCACCTTTCTATCGTACTGAAACTTACTTGTGCTTCTTTGGCCAGGCTGTTTATGCTAGCTTCATTTTTTAAAGCTCTTTCTACAAAAGCTAGCCGTTCTTCTGAACTTAATTTCATTTTTCCTCTAGACATACAAACTCCCCCTATATAAGCCACTTTATATTTCAGTGTCCTATATAGGGGGAGCATATCAGATCCGTGTCTGAAGGTTGCGGCTTTTTTTTAATAATGTTCAGCTAAGTAGGTCAATAGCTCAGGTGCTAAACCAGTTGCTGATTGGTTTTCTTGACGATCTTCTAGCATGGAGACCATTAGAAATCCTTGGTCTTGCGAATCAAAGGCAAATAAGAAACTGTTTTCTTGGCCTTTTTCATCTTGCTTTTCTTTGATTTCAGCTGTTCCTGTCTTAGCAGCCAATGGAATGTTTAATGCTGCCAAGGAATGTGCAGTTCCGTTTGGATCGGAAACAACAGCGGTCAAATCTTGATTGATTTGATCGATCGTTTCTGCTTTAAAGACTTCTTTGTCTTTTTGCTCTGCCTCTTTCACTAAACGGGGATAGACCAGCTTCCCTTGATTGGCAAAGACGGAGTAGATCGCCGCTTGCTGGATTGGATTCAATAACAATTCTCCTTGGCCATAGCCGGTATCTGCCAGTAAAATGTCCGAATTGAAGGAGTCTTCATTTGAAATTTGAGCAGGATTCATCGCGATCGGTAAATCTAGTGTTTCACCAAAAATCAATTTCGACAAGCCGTCACGAAAGGCATCTTCGCCCATAGATAAGGTTTGTTGCGCCATATAAATATTATCAGAGTATACCAGTGCATCCTTGAGATTCACAGAAGCTACATCAGTAACTCTCGTCACAAAGTAGTCGCCCCATGAGCTATCTTTTTGCCATTTCAATCCATCGATCGCGATACTCTGCGTAGGATCGATCGTGCCATTTTCCAAGCCGATCGCACCAGTGATGGCCTTAAAGGTCGAACCAGGTGCATAGGCCGTAGCAAAGCGGCTGATGAAAGGCAGGTCTTCATTTTGTTCATACGCATCATAATCTTCTTGTGAGATCCCTTGGGTCATTTTATTGGGATCATAACTTGGCGAGCTGGCAAGTACCAGCAGATCGCCAGTTTTGGGTTCGGTAACGACCGTTGCTCCTGCTTGGTTTTGTAAGGAGTCAAACGCCGTCTTTTGGGCTTGGGCATCAATGGTCAATTGGATATCCTTGCCATCTGCTCGTTCTTTTTCTAACAGGACGACTTTTTCAGCACCATCTTCATCTGTGATGGCGATTTTTCCGCCGTTTTCTTCTCGCAACTCTTTATCGAAGGCAGCTTCCAGACCACTACGACCAATTTGTCCGTTGCTTGCTAGTGTTTCATCTTTTTCGATATCTTCCGCTGTTACATTTCCTAAGTAACCAATCAGTTGGGCGGCAGCTTCCCCAAGTGGGTAAGTGCGTCCAGTCGTTTCTTTTAAACTTGTTCCAGTTGGCATCTCATCCGTTGGTTCGATGATCTTCAAGGGGACGAACAACTCATCTTGAACCCAAGATTGCTCCAACGCTTGATTGATGGCTTCTTCTGTCAGGTCGAAACGTTCCGCGATCGCTTTGATATTGGCGTTTTTTTCGTCTCCCGTGCCCAGTTGCCCCGGAACGACGCCTAACTGATAAAGCGTGCCATTTTCTGCTAGTGGTTCGTTGTTTCGGTCGAGAATCTCACCGCGAGTGGCATTATCTACGGAAATACTGACTTTGTCTTGTCCCTCCATTCCTGGAAAGATCAACTGAGGGGACCAATCGATCTTGGCTTCGTTATCAGCTACAGTGATCGTGCCACTATAAGAAAGCTCGGTTAATTCACCTAACGAGGTGGTCAAGGAACCGTTGTATTGGAAATTGAATTGATCGGAATCCTTGTCATTAGGAGTTACCTCAATCCCAGAGGCTTTAAATGATTCGGCACCGATACCAGTGAAGATCGCTTCGTATTTTGCAGAGACTTCGTCTGCGGTAAAGCCGGTTGATGCTAAACTGTCTTCAGACACGAAGGCAGGCAAGTCACTGTACTTCTGATCGGCCAAAGCGTCGATAAAGGAAGTGAGGGCTTCTTTAGCAGCGGCTTCTTCTTGCCGATCCTGATAGACGGTATAACCATAATAGCCGCCACCTAGTACCAATAAGGCGGCAGGAAGTGCCAACCAGACGAAGCGCTTAGGGCTTTTCGCTGGCTTTTCGTTGCGAGAGCGCCGATTTTCTGACATATTATTGTTCCTCCTTCAGAGCCGTCATACGGGCATGATAAAGCGGCAACAGTGTTTGATAAACTGCTAAAATATCCGCCATCTCAACGTCTTCGATCATTTCTTTCGGAAAAATCTTTCCAATTTGAAGCTCGCTTTTTTTGACTTTCTTCAATCGTTCCAGATAGGTTGGCCACATGGCGATAGGGTGGTGGTCGTATTTTGTGTGATCAGGAGAAAGCGTAAAGTCAGCTGGTAATTGATCGAATAATTCTTTTTGGTCCAACCAGGATTGAGCAATCGTTGCCTGATTTTTCGGTTGGTCGATCACGCTGAGCCAAACAAAGACATACGCTTGATTGATCCCAATCTGAAAGTGGGCATCCATTTTATAGCCTCGTTTGTTCGGACCGATCCCTGCCCAGGTTTCGGCAGGAGGGTAGACGGTTCTGCGCCGGTGCTGAGCAATATGCAAATAAAAAGGCTCTTGGCAGCTTTCTTCAATTATTGGGATCGCTGCCTCACCGATCGTTTGAAAAATCGGCTGAATCTCGGCACGGATTTTTTCCATTCGATCGTCTAACGTTTCTAAAGAAAAAGCATCAAATGATTGTTTCGTAAATAGCATAATCGTATCCTTTCTGTTGTCTGAAAATAGTATAACAAAAAAAGCCCGAAAAATTACGGGCTTTTGTTTATTTTACCTTTTTTTATCGAAGGATACTCAGTCAATTTGCCGCTGGACTCAATTTAAACGTTGGTGTCTGGCTTTGTTCCTTCAAAAGATGCAAAAGATCGTCTAAAAAAGAAAAGTCCATTTCTTCTAAATTAAAATAAATACGGAAAGAATACGTATGTTTAAATAAGCTTTGACGATGTATCTGGTGAATGATCAATTCGTCATTGCGGCCATTTTGAAATTGTAGAACTCTTTTTTGTTCTTCTGCATAGTGAGGACGTGCCCCTTTTTTGAAGGGACTGAATACATAGAAACTCGTTTGTTGGTTAATGGAAAGGATTTGCTGCACGGCCAATAATTCGTTATGGAGATGTTGTTTTTCTTTGTCTGTTAGATGAGCTAAAAAAAGTTCAGCACGATTCTTTAGCGACCACATATAGTACTCCTCCTTGAATGTAGCTACAATACGACCTAAATATAGCATGAAAATAGAATGTTGTAAACGCTTTATAAAACCCTTCGCCAGTCAAACGGGAGAGGTAAACTTACTTGACGGGATAAAAGGCGAACATTCGTGTTTATTAATGTGTAAATGTACAGATAATCGTTGACCCGCTTTTTCAGCGTTGTTAGAATAATAAACAAATAAAGATGTGTGTCATCGCTATGTGAAAAATAATACTTAACTGAGGTGGAATATGGAATCAGAAGTGCTTCTTTATGAAGGAAAAGCCAAGAAATTGTTTAAAACCAACGAAGAAGATGTGTTGAGAGTCCTTTATCTGGACCAAGCAACTGCGCTGAACGGTTTAAAGAAAGATGCAGTCGCAGGGAAGGGTGCCCTAAACAATCAGATCACTGCGCATCTTTTTCAGCGTTTAGCTGATAAAAATGTCCCAAGTCACTTTCTTCAATTAGTGTCTAAACACGAACAATTAATTCGAGCTGTCACCATGATTCCTTTAGAAGTCGTTGTTCGCAATACGGCTGCTGGTAGTTTTTCAAAGCGCTTGGGCATCGAAGAAGGAACCAAACTGCCAAAGCCGATCGTGGAGTTTTACTACAAAGAGGATCGCTTAGATGATCCGTTTATCAATGACGATCATGTGTTCTATCTGGGTCTTGCTACAAAAGAGGAACTGGACCAGATCAAAAAACTGGCGCTACAAGTCAACGCTGCGTTACTGGAAATCTTTGCAAGTATCCAGATTCAACTGATCGATTTTAAAATCGAGATCGGCAAAACCAAGAAGGGCGAGTTGCTCCTGGCTGATGAGATCTCACCAGATACTTGCCGCTTATGGGATATGGGTACAAATGAACATCTTGATAAAGATGTCTATCGTCGTGATTTAGGGGACATCGTTCCTGTTTATGAAGAAGTTTTAAATCGTTTAGAAAAGGAGAATTCAACATGTATTTAGTCAAAGTTTACGTCACTTATAAGGAATCTGTTTTGGACCCTCAAGGAGAAGCCGTCAAAGGAGCTGTTCATCGCTTAGGATATCAAGATGTCAGTGATATTCGCATCGGGAAATACTTTGAAATCAAAGTGACACCTTCCAACAATCAAACACAAGCAGCAGTAGCAGAGGAGATTGAAGCGATCTGTGACAAACTTTTAGCAAACGTCAATATGGAAACCTACCGTTATGAAATAGTTCAAATGGAGGAAGCAGCCCTATGAAATTTGCAGTGATCGTCTTTCCTGGATCAAATTGTGATGTTGATTTGATGTGGGCAATCAAAGATATCATGGGGGCAGAAGCAGAATATGTGCGCCATGATGCAGAAAGCTTAGCCGGTTTTGACGGTGTTTTGCTTCCAGGAGGATTTTCTTATGGTGATTACTTAAGATGCGGAGCGATTGCCCGTTTTTCTACGATCATGTCAGAGGTCATTCGTTTGGCAAATGAAGGCAAACCTGTCTTTGGTACCTGCAATGGGTTTCAAATTTTAACGGAAGCGGGCTTGTTACCAGGGGTTTTACAAAGAAATGAATCATTGCATTTTATTTGCAAGCCGGTCCGTCTGCAAGTGAATAATCGAACAGCTTTTACTTCTGAATATGAAACGGATCAAGTCATTACGCTTCCTGTCGCTCATGGTGAGGGCAATTATTATTGTGATGAAACGACTTATCAGGAATTGGTTGCCAACAATCAAATCGTTTTCCGTTATGAAGATAACGTCAACGGCAGTCTACACAATATCGCTGGTATCTGCAACAAAGCAGGCAATGTCCTAGGCATGATGCCTCATCCAGAACGAGCGATGGAAAGTTTATTAGGCTCAGAAGATGGCAAGAAGTTTTTTGCTTCATTATTGAAAAATTTTGGGAAGGTGCCGGTAAATGGATAAAATGATCGTAAAAGAACCTACACCACAAGAAATCAAAGATACGAAATTATACGAGCAATGGGGATTGACCCAAGAAGAATATCGGATGATCTCAGAAGATATTTTGGGACGTTTACCAAACTATACCGAAACTGGACTCTTTTCAGTGATGTGGAGTGAACATTGTTCTTACAAAAATTCCAAACCTGTTTTGCGGAAATTCCCGACAGATGGGCCGCAAGTACTGCAAGGTCCGGGAGAAGGTGCGGGCATCGTGGATATCGGCGATGATCTAGCTGTCGTATTTAAAGCGGAAAGCCATAATCATCCTTCTGCGGTGGAACCTTATGAAGGAGCAGCAACTGGTGTTGGTGGGATCATCCGCGACATCTTTAGTATGGGAGCAAGACCGATTGCTGTTTTAGACTCCTTACGATTTGGTGAGTTAGATAATCCAAGAACGAAATATCTTTTGGAAGAAGTCGTTGCTGGGATCAGTGGCTATGGCAACTGTATCGGGATTCCGACCGTCGGTGGTGAAGTGGCATTTGATCCTTGTTATGAAGGCAATCCGTTAGTCAATGCCATGTGTGTAGGGATCATTGCCCACAAGGATATTCAAAAAGGGCAGGCCAAAGGTGTTGGGAACACCATCATGTATGTCGGCGCAAAAACAGGACGCGACGGGATACATGGGGCGACTTTTGCATCGGAAGAATTTGTCGAAGGAGAAGAACAACAACGTTCCGCCGTACAAGTCGGTGATCCTTTTATGGAAAAACTTTTGTTGGAAGCTTGTTTGGAATTGATCGTGGATCATTCGGACATTTTAGTCGGAATTCAAGATATGGGTGCTGCTGGATTGGTTTCTTCTAGTGCCGAGATGGCATCAAAATCCGGATCAGGTTTGCGCTTAACATTAGATGATGTTCCACAACGAGAAACCAATATGACGCCTTATGAAATGATGTTGTCAGAATCCCAAGAGCGGATGCTGATCTGTGTCAAAAAAGGGCATGAAGCTGAAGTGGAAGCTCTCTTTAAGAAATACGATCTAGAAGCAGTCGTGATCGGTGAAGTGACGGATGATGGCAACTATCGTTTGTTCCATCATGGACAGAAAGTCGCTAATTTACCAGTGGATGCTTTAGCTGAAGATGCACCGACTTACTACAAAGAGATGGCAGAACCAGCACGGATCAAAGTGTTTAAGGAAACACCGGACTTTGTTCCAGTGATTCATTCAGCAACGTCTGTATTTGCGGATCTGCTGCAGCAGCCGACGATCGCTTCGAAACGCTCGATTTTTGAAACCTACGATTCGCAAGTTCGTACCAATACCGTGGTAGGACCCGGCAGTGATGCGGCCGTTTTACGAATCAAGGGAACCAATAAAGCCTTGGCGATGACGACTGACTGTAATGCTCGTTACCTTTACTTAGATCCTGAAGTCGGCGGACAGATCGCAGTTGCAGAAGCTGCTCGAAATATCGTCGCTTCCGGTGGGCGTCCATTGGCGATCACTGACTGCCTTAACTTCGGCTCGCCAGATAAACCAGAAGGATTCTGGGAGTTATCTACGGCTGCTGACGGGATCTCAGAAGCTTGTCGTGTACTAGAGACACCAGTAATCTCTGGGAACGTCTCCTTATACAACGAAACGGACGGACAATCGGTCTATCCAACGCCTGTAATTGGGATGGTCGGATTGATCGAAGAGCTGGCGCATATCACGACGCAGCATTTCCAAGCAGCAGGGGATGTGATCTATGTCCTAGGGGAAACCCATGCTGATTTCAATGGGTCTGAATTGCAAAAACTGCAGACAGGAAAGATCGCTGGGCGTTTAATGTCCTTTGATCTTGAAACAGAAAAAACGAACCAACATTTGGTTACCGCAGCGATCCAAGCAGGTCTTGTTCAAAGTGCCCACGACTGTGCCGAAGGTGGTTTAGCGATCGCTTTAGCCGAATCCGCTTTTGACAAGGGCTTTGGTCTAAATGTGACCGTGTCATTGCCAGCAGCACAATTGTTTTCAGAAACCCAATCCCGTTTTGTGCTTTCAGTCGCACCTGATAAGCAAGCAGCTTTTGAAGCACTGGTAGGTGCTGCTGCAATAGCGATCGGGGAAGTGACTGCTGATGGCCAGATTCGCATGCAAGCACAAGATGATACGATCGAGATGCCCCTTACTGAGGCGAAATTGAAATGGGAGGAAGCCATTCCATGTTTAATGAAGTAAAGAGCCTCAACGAGGAATGTGGGGTTTTTGGTGTTTGGGGTCATCCAGATGCCGCTCGTGTCACCTACTTCGGACTACACAGTTTGCAACATCGCGGCCAAGAAGGTGCTGGGATCGTCACGAATGATGCGGGAAAACTCAATGGTCACCGTGATTTAGGTTTGCTAGCGGAAGTGTTTTCGGATGAACGTGTCCTCCAGCGTCTGACAGGAGATGCTGCCATTGGTCACGTTCGTTACGCAACTGCTGGTAATGGTAGCGTTGATAATATTCAACCATTTTTATTCAAATTTTTTGATCAGCAGATTGGCTTAGCTCATAACGGCAACTTGACGAATGCGAAAAGTCTACGGAAATCATTAGAAGAGGCTGGTGCGATTTTCCACTCGAATTCCGATACAGAGATTCTCATGCACTTGATCCGTCGCAGCGAAGAACCGCTTTTTATGGATCGGGTCAAGGAGGCATTAAATCAAGTTAAAGGTGGATTTGCGTACCTTTTACTGACGGAAAATGCCATGATCGCAGCACTAGACCCCAATGGCTTTCGGCCATTGTCAATCGGGAAAATGGTCAATGGTGCTTATGTGGTGGCTTCAGAAACCTGTGCGTTGGAAGTCATCGGTGCGGAATTTATTCGTGATGTCCGACCGGGCGAAGTCGTGATCATTGATGATGCAGGCATTCAAATCGAGCAGTATACCCAAGAAGTACAACCGGCGATTTGTTCGATGGAGTTTATTTATTTTGCCCGTCCTGATTCCAACATCGCTGGCGTCAATGTTCATCGTGCCCGTAAAAATATGGGCCGTCGCTTGGCAAAAGAGGCGCCGATCGAAGCGGATATGGTCATTGGTGTACCGAATTCATCCTTATCTGCTGCCAGCGGGTACGCAGAAGCTTCAGGTATTCCTTATGAATTGGGCTTAGTAAAAAATCAATACATTGCACGAACGTTTATTCAACCGACACAGGAGTTAAGAGAGCAAGGCGTGCGAATGAAGCTCTCAGCTGTTCGTGGCGTAGTCGAAGGCAAACGAGTGATTCTAGTCGACGATTCGATCGTCCGAGGAACCACCAGCCGCCGTATCGTGCAACTGCTAAAAGAAGCAGGTGCCAAAGAAGTTCATGTGCGTATCGGTTCGCCACCTTTGCGCTATCCGTGTTTTTACGGGATCGACATTCAAACAAGAAAAGAATTGATCGCAGCCAAATATACGGAAGCTGAGATTTGTGAAAAAATCGAAGCAGATTCTTTGGCCTTTTTAAGTGAAGACGGGTTGATCGAAGCGATCGGTTTAGATTTCGACGCACCTTACTCAGGATTGTGTATGGCCTATTTCAATGGCGATTATCCAACCCCTTTGTATGATTATGAAGAAAACTATCTCGCGTCTTTAGCTGAATAAATTGTAGGCAAAAATGGCTTTTCAAACGAAGCAGTGAAGGACCGCTGGTTTACTTGCGTTAACGACGAATGAGCTGAATGAAGAAAAGCGGATGAATGATTGAGGAGGAACGAACGTGGCAAATGCATATGCAAAAGCCGGTGTCGATGTCGAAGCCGGTTATGAAGTAGTCGAACGGATCAAAAAGCATGTGAAACGAACAGAACGACTAGGCGTGATGGGGGCAATCGGGGGCTTTGGCGGCTGTTTTGACTTATCATCGTACCAATTGAAAGAACCGGTACTCGTTTCTGGGACTGATGGTGTAGGAACCAAGCTTTTGTTGGCGATCCAACAAGAACAGCACACAACGATCGGCATTGATTGCGTCGCGATGTGCGTGAATGATATCGTCGCTCAAGGGGCAGAACCTATCTACTTCCTTGACTATGTTGCAGTTGGTAAAAACGATCCGGCAAAGATCGAACAAATCATTGCTGGTGTCGCAGAGGGCTGTGTGCAAGCGGGGGCTGCCCTGATTGGTGGAGAAACCGCTGAAATGCCGGGGATGTATCAGCCGGAAGAATATGATCTTGCTGGTTTCGCCGTAGGGATCGTCGAAAAAAGTCGGTTGATCACTGGAGAAACCATCAAAGAGGGCGATGAGCTGATTGGTTTGCCTTCTTCAGGCATTCATTCCAATGGGTACTCTTTAGTCAGAAAAATCTTTTTTGAACAGCATGGCTATACAGGAGCAGAAACGTTTGCGGAACTTGGCAACCAAACGCTTGCAGAAAGTTTATTGACGCCAACGAGAATTTACGTTGATGCACTGAAACCTTTATTGACAGAAGGATTGTTAGCTGGAATTTCTCATATCACAGGTGGCGGCTTTGTTGAAAATATTCCACGGATGCTGCCTGAAGGACTTGCGGCAGAAATCGCCTTAGACACTTGGCCGCAGTTGCCAATATTTGATATGATCGCTACTCATGGCGCGATTCCTCATCAAGAAATGTTCGAGATTTTCAATATGGGTATCGGTATGGTCTTAGCCGTTGCGCCAGAAAATGTTGCGGCTGTGATGGCACTTCTATCCGCCAATGAAGAACAAGCATACCGGATCGGTAAAGTGACCAAACGTAACAACGAAGCCGTTTGCTTCAAAGAGGCAGTCCGATGAGGATCGCCGTCTTTGCTTCTGGAACGGGCAGCAATTTTACAGCAATCGCCGATGCGATCCAAGCAAATAAAATCAAAGGAGCGCAGATCGGGTTGGTCTTTTCCGATAAACCTACAGCGCCAGTAATAGAAAAAGCCCGCGCGAGAGACTATGAAACGCTTGTCATAGAGCCAGCGGCATTTGCATCAAAAGCAGCCTTTGAAAATAAATTGATCGAAGAATTGCAGGATCATGCCATCGATTTTATTGTTTTAGCAGGGTATATGCGAATCATCGGCAACACTCTATTATCCGCTTATGAAGGCAGAGTCATCAATATCCATCCCTCCTTGTTGCCGAGTTTCCCAGGTAAATCTGGGATCGCCGATGCCTTCGCTTACGGCGTGAAAGTGACGGGAGTGACGGTTCATTATGTCGATGCCGGCATTGACACAGGGCCAATCATTGCCCAAGAAATCGTTCGGATCGACACCGACGATACATTAGCAAATGTGACAGAAAAAATTCATCAAGTAGAACATCAAATCTATCCAGCTGTTTTAGCTGAAATCGTGGAAAAGGGGCTATCGAATCGTGAATAAACGTGCATTAATCAGTGTGTCTGACAAAGAAGGACTCGTACCATTTGTCCAAGAATTGACCAATTTAGGATTTGAGATTATCTCAACTGGCGGGACAAAAATGGCCTTGGAACAAGCGGGGCTTCAACCGATCGGCATCGAAGCGGTCACAGAATTTCCTGAAATGATGGATGGTAGGGTCAAGACGCTACATCCACGGGTGCATGGTGGTCTGTTAGGACGGCGTGATCTGCCTTCTCATATGGAGGCAATGGCTGAGCATGGCATTTTACCGATCGACCTTGTTGTCGTCAATCTTTATCCATTTAAAGAAACCATCAGTAAGCTTGACGTCACAGAAGCCGACGCAATCGAAAATATCGACATCGGCGGACCAAGTATGCTGCGTTCTGCGGCGAAAAATCATGCCTCAGTAACTGTTGTCGTTGATCCCAAGGATTACGACTGGGTTTTAACTGAGCTGAAGGAAGGCAATACGACGTTGGCATCAAGAAAGAAATTAGCTGCCAAAGTCTTCCGCCATACCGCAGCTTACGATGCCTTGATTGGTGAATACTTGACCAAAGCGGTGGCTGAAACAGAAACAGAGACCTTGACGAAAACCTATGTTTTGAAACAAACATTGCGTTATGGTGAAAATAGTCATCAGAAAGCTTCCTTCTATCAAGACGCATTACCCGTGCCATATTCGATTGCCAGCGCAAAACAAATCCACGGCAAAGAATTGTCTTACAACAACATTAAAGATGCTGACGCTGCCTTGCGGATCGCAGAAGAATTTACAGAGCCAACTGCAGTAGCCCTCAAGCACATGAATCCCTGTGGGATCGGAAGTGGAGAAACGATTGCTGAAGCTTTCCAAGAAGCTTACGAAGCAGACCCAGTGTCGATTTTTGGCGGGATCATTGTTTTGAATCGTCCAGTTGATGTGGCAACTGCGGAGCAACTGCAGCGAATTTTTCTTGAGATCATCATTGCACCTGCATTTGAAGAAGAAGCACTAGAAATCTTAACGAAGAAAAAAAATCTGCGCCTGCTGGTTGTTGATTTCGAAAAAGCAGCCAAACAGCCAGAAGTTGTCTCTGTCCTTGGGGGCTTATTGGTGCAAGAACCAGATGATCAAATGGAAACACCAGAAGATTGGACCGTGGTGACAAAGAGAAAGCCGACACCAGAAGAAATCGCAGCTTTGGCATTTGCTTGGAAAGCGGTGAAACACGTGAAATCTAATGCCATCGTTTTAGCCAATCAACAGCAAACCGTCGGGATCGGCGCTGGTCAAATGAACCGCGTGGGTTCGGTGAAAATCGCCGTCGAACAAGCCCGTGAAAACAATAAATTGGCCGGTTCAGTGCTGGCAAGCGACGCCTTTTTCCCAATGGATGACAGTGTTGAATATGCAGCGCAACAAGGAATCAAAGCGATTATTCAACCTGGTGGCAGTATCAAAGATCAAGAGTCGATCGACATGGCAGATAAATACGGTGTGGCGATGGTCTTTACTGGTGTTCGTCATTTTAAACACTAAGAAATAGGAGAAGACGATGAAAATACTTGTTATTGGTAGTGGCGGTAGAGAGCATGCCGTCGCAAAAAAGTTTCTGCAGGATCCTCAAGTGGAAACAGTCTTTTGTGCGAAGGGTAATCCCGGTATGCGAAAAGACGGGATCAAGACAGTCGCAATTGAAGAGTCCGATCATGAAAGTCTAATTGCTTTTGCTCAAGAGCAGGAGGTTGATTGGACCTTCGTTGGTCCGGAAGTTCCGTTGCTAAATGGCATCGTAGATGATTTTCAGGGGGCGGGCTTGGAAATTTTTGGCCCCAATCGACAAGCAGCGATGATCGAAGGATCAAAAGAGTTTGCCAAAGAATTGATGCGGGACAATCAGATTCCGACAGCAGACTACCAAAGTTTTACAGATAGTGCGCAAGCAAAAGCATATATCCAGCTTAAAGGTGCACCAATCGTTATCAAAGCGGATGGCTTAGCTGCGGGCAAAGGCGTAGTCGTCGCTGAAACCGTTGATGAGGCGAATGCGGCTGTCGAAGCGATGCTAGAGCAAAATGCTTTCGATGAAAGTGGTGCAAAAGTGGTGATCGAAGAGTTTTTGGCTGGAGAAGAGTTTTCGCTATTGGCATTTGTGAAGGGCGAAGCCGTCTATCCAATGGTCATTGCCCAAGACCATAAACGTGCCTTCGATGGCGATTTAGGTCCGAATACAGGAGGTATGGGGGCTTATACGCCGGTACCGCAGATTCCGCAAGAAATGGTCGATCAAGCGGTAGCAGAAGTTTTACTTCCTGCAGCGAAAGGGATGATTCGCAACAATACACCGTTTACGGGGATTCTCTATGCAGGTCTGATTGCTACCAATGATGGACCGAAAGTCATCGAATTCAATGCGCGTTTTGGCGATCCAGAAACACAAGTCGTGCTAAGTCGCTTAGAAAGCAGTCTAGCCCAGATCATTGATGATCTCTTACAGGACCAAGTACCTACGATCCAATGGAATCAATCGGCTTCGATCGGTGTCGTGATTGCCTCTCAAGGATATCCAGGCAAGTATCAGCAAGGAATGCCTGTCCCAAGCCCAGAAGGAGAAGGAACGCAATTCTTTTATGCAGGAGTGGAGGAGACTGCTGATCAAGGCGATTTGACGGCAGCTGGTGGTCGTGTTTTTCTTGTGGAAGCTTCAGCTGAGGATTTAGCTACTGCCCAAAAGAACGTCTATGAAGCAATCAATAAATTGCCTTTGTCGGGTTTGTTTTATCGAAATGACATTGGTGACAAAGCCTTACACTATAGCAACTCATCAAAGGCGATGAAGTAAAGAACGTTTCAATGCGTAATGCAAATTGAAAGTAAAGGAGGACTGCCAGTAGAACCGATCGGTTGTGCTGGTGGTTTTCGTTTTATGGGAGGTTTTTTTGACGTTGGTATAGCGTTTTCATCTTGTTGTGCTAAAATAGGAGTGTAGCTTAAATAAGGAGGAACTTTACGTGAAAAAAATTAAATTCGGTCCCACTGATTTAGAAGTATCTAGCGTGATTTTAGGCTTGATGCGAATCAACAATGCCAAAGATCCTGTGAAGGTCTTGACGACTGCGATTGAAAATGACATTACCTTTTTTGACCATGCCGATATCTATGGACGCGGGGAGTGTGAAACGATTTTTGCGGAAGCATTAGCAAAAACGGATGCCAAAAGAGAAGAGTTGTTCATTCAATCAAAATGTGGCATCGTTCCTGGTGAAATGTTTGATTTTTCGAAAGAGCATATTATCTCTTCTGTGGAAGGCAGTTTGCAACGATTGAAAACCGATCATTTGGATGCGCTATTGCTGCATCGTCCTGATACTTTGTTTGAACCAGAAGAAGTGGCAGCTGCCTTTGATCAATTAGAAAAAGACGGCAAAGTGAAATACTTCGGTGTCAGCAATCAAAAACCTGGTCAAATCGAGCTATTGAAAAAATATGTTTCCCAACCTTTAGTAGCGAATCAGCTGCAATTCGGGATCATGCATACGGGAATGATCGATCAAGGAATTCATGTCAACATGACGGATGCTGGTAGTGTCGATCATGATGGAGAAATTCTTGAATATTCTCGCTTGCATGAGATGACGATCCAAGCTTGGTCTCCGTATCAATATGGTTTCTTCGAAGGTGTCTTTATCGGTAACGAGAAATTCCCAGAGTTGAACGAAAAATTGACCGAACTAGCGGACAAGTATCAAACGACACCAACAGGTATTGCTTCTGCGTGGATCTTACGTCACCCTGCAAACATGCAAGTGATTGCTGGAACGATGACCCCACATCGGATCGAAGAAATCGCGCAAGCATCTTCGATCGTATTGACCCGCCATGAATGGTATGAGGTGTATAAAGCAGCAGGGAACATCTTGCCGTAATTTATTAGTAAATCCCGTTTTTTTCAGTACTTATAAGGATGAATGTTCGCAAATGACGAACATTCATCCTTTTTTTTCAAAAAGTATTTCTAAAAAGCTTGTATTTCACTTCTAGGTGGTTTAAATTGTTGTGGGCGTTAAAAATAGGCTGAGGCCATTTGATGCTTGCTTCACTCTTAGTAAGATTTGGAGGATATTTTTATGTTTGACATGAAAGTTTTTGATTACGAAGATATACAACTGATTCCTAACAAGTGTATCGTGAACAGCCGTTCAGAATGTGATACTACGGTGACATTAGGCGGACACTCTTTTAAGATGCCTGTCGTTCCTGCAAATATGCAAACGATTATTGATGAGTCGATCGCAGAATTTTTAGCTGAAAATGGCTATTTTTATATTATGCACCGCTTTGATGAAGAAGCACGGATTCCATTTATCAAAAAAATGAAGAGCCGTGGCTTGATTGCTTCTATCAGCGTAGGTGTCAAAGAAAATGAATATGCCTTTGTGGAAGAACTAGCTGACAAAGAGCTTGTTCCTGATTTTATTACGATCGATATTGCTCATGGCCACTCAAACGCCGTGATCAATATGATCCAACACATCAAGAAGCATTTGCCAGCAACGTTTGTGATCGCTGGAAATGTTGGAACACCAGAAGCAGTTCGTGAATTGGAAAACGCTGGTGCAGATGCAACGAAAGTCGGCATTGGACCTGGGAAAGTTTGTATCACAAAAATCAAAACTGGTTTCGGAACTGGCGGCTGGCAGTTAGCAGCACTACGCTGGTGTGCCAAAGCTGCTCGCAAACCAATCATTGCAGATGGCGGCATTCGGACACACGGCGATATCGCTAAATCTGTCCGTTTCGGTGCAACAATGGTCATGATCGGTTCATTGTTTGCAGGTCATGAAGAATCACCTGGTGAAACGAAAGTAGAAAACGGTGTTGTGATGAAAGAATACTTTGGTTCTGCATCAGAATTTCAAAAAGGTGAAAAGAAAAACGTGGAAGGAAAGAAAATTTGGATTCAATACAAAGGTTCTTTGAAAGACACGTTAGTTGAAATGCAGCAAGACTTGCAGTCATCGATCTCTTATGCAGGTGGAAAAGATTTAGAATCGATTCGTAAAGTGGATTACGTAATCGTGAAAAATTCGATTTTCAATGGAGATACGATCTAAACAGGATACTAAAGAAGCGACCTTCTATTGGTCGTTTCTTTTTTTGTAAGAAGAACCATTTTGTTTTTCTGTTTTCTTCGTTATAATAGAAGCAATGAAGAGTAGAGGAGCGGGTGACCAAATGACAATCAAAGTGATGTCAGTGTTCGGTACCAGACCGGAAGCCATCAAAATGGCGCCACTAGTAAAGGAATTGGAAAACGACCCGCGTTTTGAATCGATCGTTGTGGTGACGGCGCAGCATCGAGAAATGTTGGATCAAGTATTAACGGTTTTTGAGATCGCACCAGACTATGATCTGGATATTATGACTTTAGGGCAAACCTTGACAGGGATCACCACCAAAGTTTTACTGGATCTAGAACCGATCCTGCAAAAAGAAACTCCTGATATCGTGCTGGTTCATGGAGATACGACCACCGCTTATGCAGCCGCGACGGCCGCCTTTTATCAGCAAATTCCTGTGGGTCATGTGGAAGCCGGTTTGCGCACATGGAACAAAAAATCTCCTTATCCAGAAGAAGCCAATCGTCAGTTAATCGATGTCTTAGCTGATTTTTATTTTGCGCCGACTTCCCAAAGCAAAAAAAATCTGCTGGCTGAAAACCGCAATGAGGCTGCGATTTATGTAACAGGTAATACCGCCATTGATGCGATGCGTTATACGATCTCGGAGGAATACCAGCATCCAGAACTTTCCGCAGCAGATCAAACCATGATCCTATTAACAATGCATCGTCGAGAAAACTTAGGTGCTCCGATGCAGCAGGTCTTTCGTGCTTTAGCACAGATCGCAAAGGAGAAGCCAACGATCAAAGTGGTTTTCCCTATGCACAAGAATCCCCAAGTCCGAGGGATTGCTCAGGAGATTCTTGGGGAACTAGCAAATGTTACGTTGATTGAGCCTTTAGATGTCATTGATTTTCATAACGTTGCGAATCAAAGTACCTTGATTTTGACGGATTCCGGTGGTGTCCAAGAAGAAGCGCCGTCATTAGGCGTTCCTGTTTTGGTCTTGCGAGATACAACAGAGCGTCCAGAAGGCATTGCTGCAGGTACGTTAAAACTGATCGGTACGTCTGAAGCTGCGGTTTATCAGGAAACAAAGCGACTGCTAGAAGATCCAGAAGCTTACAATGCCATGGCACATGCAGAGAATCCATACGGCGATGGGAAAGCAAGCCAGCGAATCCTGCAAATTTTAGCCGATCATTTTTCGTGAGAGCTAGAGTGAATAATAATTCTCCCAGTATAGGTGAACATAGAGAAAGAGGCAGCTGTTTGTTAAATGGCTGTCTTTTTATATACATGAAACCTGCGGGAACGCCGTTTCCATTTTTCGTTGATTGTGACAAACGAAGAAGCTTGATTAAGTGTGAGTTTCGCTTTGAAAGGATTTCTGTTCATCTGCTCGTATATAAAGGTTTATCAAGTATAAAATCACATCAGTTCTTTAACATTGTTATTTTATTGTAAGACCTTTCATTTGAAAACCTATGGAAAACTTTGAAAAAAGGGTACTTTTTTCCTTAGATGCTGTTGACATTGGTTAGGATAGCAGTTATTATGTGGGTAGTTGGAAGAAAGACTTCCGACGAACTGACATTTTATACAAATAATTGTTAGGTGAGGCTCCTATATGGACACAAGCTGCTGCCGCAAAAGCATCGAGAGATGCTTAGTTGGTAGGACAGGTCTAATCGTGAAGGTTAAACCCAAAGCAGCTGATAGCAAATTTGCTATCTACGCCCTATAGTGCTAAAGCTCTACAATGATCATGAGTTTTTTACGCATGCTTATTGGGAGCGTGCGTTTTTTTGTGTCTTTTGCGCGCGTTCCACAGTGACTTACCTAATAAAAAGAAAGGAAGATTCACATGGAATACCCCAGTCCCCAGATGAAACAGCGGAGTAGTTATCGAATCGCTAGGGGTGGCGTAAGCAACTCCTAAGTGCTAGGAGGAAAAAAAGATGTTAAAAAAACTATCGAAAGATCAAGAACTAAAATTACTTGCAAAATTGACCGAAAGAGAATTATTGATGGAGATGCGGACCTCCTTCCAAGGGTTATCGGAAGAAGATGCTGCAGAACGTTTAGCAGAGTATGGTCCAAATAAAGTCGACGCACAAAAACCAACACCCGCTTGGTTGATGATCTTAGGCGCTTTTAAAGATCCCTTTGTGTTAGTTTTAGCCCTATTAATGATTATTTCTTTTGTAACAGGCGATATTGAAGCAGTGATCGTGATGGGAATCATGATTTTAGCCAGTGTCATGATTACTTTCGTCCAAGAATACCGTTCCCAAAAAGCAAGCTTAGCGTTAAAAGAACTTATTGAAAATACTTGTTCCGTAACCAGAGATGGAATCACGAGAGAAATTCCAATGGATGAAGTCGTTCCTGGAGACATCGTCACCTTAGCAACTGGCGACATGATCCCTGCGGATGCGATCTTGATTTGGACCAAAGATTTATTTATCAATCAATCTTCATTAACAGGCGAATCAATGCCCGTTGAAAAATTTGTCGATGCTGGGATCAAAGAAAGCGATGAACAAATTTCTGCACTAGATATGCAAGATCTTGTTTTCATGGGTACCGATGTCTTAAGTGGTCAAGGAAAAGCCATTATTTTGAAAACCGGTCAAAGTACATTCTTTGGCGATATTGCTAAAAATGCGACCACGAAACGCGGCAAAACAACCTTTGAAGATGGCTTAACGAAAGTCAGCAAACTATTGTTGCGAATGGTCATGGTTCTTTTCCCAATCGTTTTACTGATCAATGGATTAACCAAGGGTGATTGGGGCGAAGCGTTGTTCTTCGCGATTGCAGTAGCAGTTGGTTTGACGCCAGAAATGCTACCAATGATCGTTACCAGTAACTTAGCCAAAGGGGCGATCTCTTTGTCAAAAGAAAAAGTGATCGTCAAAGAATTGCCTTCGATTCAAAACTTAGGTGCAATGGATGTCCTATGTACCGATAAAACGGGTACGATCACCGAAGATCGTGTCGTGCTGGTACAACATTTAAACCCGTTTGGCGTAGAAGATAAACAAGTTCTTGATATGACCTATTTAAATTCTTACTATCAAACAGGGTGGAAAAACCTGATGGATATCGCAGTGCTAAACTACTATGAAGAAGAAGGTTTGGCAGCGCCATTTAACGATGTGACAAAAATCGATGAGATTCCTTTTGACTTTTCACGTCGTCGCTTGACGGTTGTTGTCAATGCGGATGGTCATCAACTGATGGTCACAAAAGGTGCAGCTGAAGAAATGGAACAAGTCTGCAAGTACGTAGAAGTTGATGGCAAAGTGATGGAACTGACTCCTCAATTGAGAGAGCAATTACGTCAAGTGAACCTGCGCTTGAATAAACAAGGGATGCGTGTGTTAACGGTTGCCGTAAAACGCGATGCCCACGCAGATGCCGTTTATTCTGTAGCAGACGAACAAGACATGATCATGATTGGCTTTATGGGCTTCTTAGATCCAGCAAAAGAAACAGCCAAAACAGCGATTGCTTCTTTACATGGTCATGGCATCAATGTCAAAGTGTTGACTGGAGATAATGCGATCGTTGCGCAAAAAGTTTGCCGAGATGTTGGTATCGATGCAGATGAATACTTATTGGGAACCGATATTGATCATCTATCAGATGAAGAGTTAGCAGCGAAAGCTGCAAAAACCAATCTGTTTGCAAAATTAAACCCAATGCAAAAATCACGAATCATTGAAACCATTCAAGCAGCAGGCCATACGGTTGGCTTTATGGGAGATGGCATCAACGATGCGCCTGCTTTACGCACGGCAGATGTTGGCATCTCGGTTGATACAGCAGCAGATATCACCAAAGATGCCAGCTCGATCATTTTATTAGAAAAAAGTTTAAATGTCCTTGATAAAGGGGTCATCGAAGGGCGCAAAGTATTTACCAATATGATGAAGTACATCAAAATGACGTTGAGTTCGAACTTCGGGAATGTCTTCTCGATCTTAGTTGCTAGTGCCTTTTTACCTTTCTTACCAATGTTGTCCATTCAATTGTTGGTTCAAAACTTGGTGTACGATATGGCACAATTGACGATTCCATGGGATAACGTAGACAAAGCAGAGTTAGAAAAACCAGTTAAATGGCAAGTAGGCGGACTATTGAAGTTTACCGTCGGCATTGGACCGGTCAGCAGCATCTTTGATATTTTGACCTTCTTTGTGATGTGGCATGTCTTCAGTGCAAATACGATCCAAGAGCAAGCCTTGTTCCAAGCAGGATGGTTTATGATCGGCTTAACGACACAAACCTTAGTCGTTCACATGATCCGAACAAGAAAATTACCATTTATCAATAGTATTGCTTCACCGGCAGTCTTGATCTCCAGCGTCCTAGCAATTGCAGTTGGCTTCTTAGTTATCTTGACGCCATTGCACACCGTCTTCGATTTTGCGGCGCTGCCATCAAGCTACTGGCCATGGTTTATTGGTATCAATTTCGCTTATTTAGTAACAGTTGAATTTGCCAAACGCATTTATATTCATGTAACGAAAGAATGGATTTAAAAAAACAGGTCGGCGTTCTTCCTATGGAGGGGAGAATTGCCGATCTGTTTCTTTTTATCCGATCTCTGTATTATTTTTTTCTCATCTTAAGAAAATTCTTTTTGATTCAAGTCGAATCCTTCACAAGTAATAAAAGGAGGTTAATGGTAAATCTGTTTAGCCAAATGATGATTGCTGTACTATTCTTAAATAAAAAAAAGAATCTGAAAAGAAAAAATTGAAGAAAGCGATTGCTTTAATGTGATTAATTTCACTAATGTTTTCTTAAGAGTTGCTACAGTGGGAATTGTTTTATTAAAAAAAATACCCTTTTCACTTGTCATTTTCGAAGTTAAATGATAATTTATAAGAGTAAATGAAATTTCGATAGTACAGATTTAAACCCTGTTACATACGAAAGTGAATTTTTATATCAGAGAGGAAAGTGTGTCAAGATGGCAAAAAAACAAAAAGCACTTGATTTCCAAGCGATTTTGGAGCAAGTCAATGCGGATTTTCCAACTTACCAAGCTTTGGACAAAGACGGGAAAATTGTAAATCAAGAGTTAGTACCAGATTTAAGTGACGACGAATTAGTTGAATTGATGACTCGTATGGTATGGTCTCGTGTATTAGACCAACGCTCAACTGCGTTAAACCGTCAAGGTCGTCTAGGTTTCTTCGCGCCAACTGCTGGACAAGAAGCAAGCCAATTAGCAAGTCAATTTGCTTTTGAAAAAGAAGACGTTCTATTACCTGGTTACCGTGATGTACCACAATTGATCCAACACGGTCTGCCATTGAAAGAAGCGTTCTTATGGTCACGTGGTCACGTTGCCGGGAACCTTTACCCAGAAGATTTAAAAGCATTGCCACCACAAATCATCATCGGTGCACAATACGTCCAAGCAGCCGGCGTTGCTTTAGGATTGAAAAAACGCAATAAGAAAAATGTTGTATTCACTTATACAGGTGATGGCGGTTCTTCACAAGGGGACTTCTATGAAGCAATCAACTTTGCAGGGGCATACCATGCAAACGCTGTATTCTACATCCAAAACAATGGTTTTGCGATCTCTACACCTCGTGAAGTACAAAGTGCGGCACCAACATTGGCACAAAAAGCAGCAGCAGCTGGGATCCCTGGTATCCAAGTTGACGGTATGGATCCATTGGCAGTGTACTATGTTTCTAAAGCAGCTCGTGAATGGGCAGCAAACGGCAACGGTCCTGTATTGATCGAAACCTTGACTTACCGTTACGGTCCACATACATTGTCTGGTGATGATCCAACCCGTTACCGTTCAAAAGACATGGACAGCGAATGGCAACAAAAAGATCCATTGGTACGTTTCCGTACTTACCTAACTGAAAAAGGACTTTGGTCTGAAGAAAAAGAAGAACAAGTCATTGAACAAACAAAAGAAGAAATCAAAGCAGCGATCGCTGAAGCTGACCGCGTGCCAAAACAAAAAGTTTCAGATTTCTTGAAAAACATGTTTGAAGTTCAACCACAAAACATTAAAGAACAAATTGCAACTTATGAAGCGAAGGAGTCGAAATAGTCATGGCACAAAAAACAATGATTCAAGCAATTACAGATGCCTTAGCTGTTGAAATGGAAAATGACAAAGAGATTTTAGTCTTTGGTGAAGATGTCGGTAAAAACGGCGGGGTTTTCCGTGCAACAGAAGGTTTACAAGAAAAATTCGGCGAAGATCGTGTCTTCGATACCCCTCTTGCTGAATCTGGTATCGGCGGCTTGGCTTTCGGTTTAGCATTAGAAGGTTTCCGTCCAGTTCCAGAAATCCAATTCTTTGGTTTCGTATTTGAAACCTTTGACGAAATCGTTGGTCAAATGGCGCGTACTCGTTACCGTATGGGTGGTACACGTAATTTACCAATCACTATTCGTTCACCATTTGGTGGCGGTGTGCACACACCAGAATTGCACTCAGATAACTTGGAAGGATTGATCGCTCAATCACCTGGTATCCGTGTCGTTATTCCATCAAACCCATATGATGCAAAAGGATTATTGATTGCTTCTATCCGCAGCAATGACCCAGTTGTTTTCTTAGAGCACATGAAACTTTACCGTTCATTCCGTGAAGAAGTGCCAGAAGAAGCATACGAAGTTCCTTTAGACAAAGCAGCAGTAACTCGTGAAGGTTCTGATGTTTCCATCATCACTTATGGTGCGATGGTTCGTGAAGCAATCAAAGCTGCTGACAACTTAGCGAAAGAAAACATCAACGCTGAAATCATCGACTTGCGTACAGTTGCTCCTCTTGATGTTGAAACGATCATCAAATCAGTTGAAAAAACTGGTCGTGTGGTTGTCGTTCAAGAAGCACAAAAACAAGCAGGTGTTGGTGCTCAAGTCGTTTCTGAAATTTCTGAACGTGCGGTTCTATCACTAGAAGCTCCAATCGGACGCGTGTCTGCACCAGATACGATCTTCCCATTCGGTCAAGCTGAAAACATTTGGTTGCCAAATGCAAAAGACATCGAAGACAAAGTGAAAGAAATCGTGAACTTTTAATAGTTGAAGAAGGGAAGAATAGAAAATGGCATTTCAATTTAAATTACCGGATATCGGTGAAGGAATTGCAGAAGGCGAAATCGTAAAATGGTTCGTCAAAGCAGGGGATACCATCAATGAAGATGATACCTTACTAGAAGTTCAAAATGATAAATCAGTGGAAGAAATTCCATCTCCAGTAACAGGAACAGTGAAAAACATCGTTGTCCCTGAAGGTACAGTCGCAAACGTTGGGGACGTCCTTGTTGAGATCGATGCACCAGGACATGAAGACAACGAAGGCGATGAAGGTGTAGCAGCAGAGTCTCAAACACCAGCAAAACCAGCGGCAGAACCTACAACGGAAACGGCTGAAGCATCAGCTGGTTCTTCTGAAGGTTCAGGCGTTTTCCAATTCAAATTACCAGATATCGGTGAAGGAATTGCAGAAGGCGAAATCGTAAAATGGTTCGTTAAAGCAGGAGATACCATCAATGAAGATGATACGTTGCTTGAAGTTCAAAACGACAAATCAGTGGAAGAAATTCCATCTCCAGTAACAGGAACAGTGAAAAACGTCGTTGTTGCTGAAGGAACAGTCGCAAATGTTGGGGATGTTTTAGTTGAAATCGACGCACCTGGTCACAACAGTGCGCCTGCTTCATCAAGCACATCTGTAGAAGCACCAAAAGAAAAAGTGGAAACTTCTGGTTCAGCAAGTGTTGTTGAAGCAGCAGATCCTAACAAACGCGTATTGGCTATGCCTTCTGTCCGTCAATTTGCTCGTGAAAAAGATGTTGATATTTCTCAAGTATCAGCAACAGGTAAAGGCGGCCGTGTAACAAAAGAAGACATCGAAAACTTCCTATCAGGTGGCGGACAAGCTGCAAAAGCTGAAACTCAAGCTCCTGCGAAAGAAGAAACAAAAGCTGCAGCAACTGAAAGCAAACCAGCAGCTCCAGCAAAAGCCTTCAAATCAAACTTAGGTGATTTAGAAGAACGTGTGGCCTTAACACCTACACGTAAAGCAATCGCTAAAGCGATGGTAAACAGCAAACAAACAGCACCTCATGTAACCTTGCATGATGAAGTTGAAGTAACAAACCTATGGGATAACCGTAAGAAATTCAAAGAAGTTGCTGTTGCAAACGGCACAAAACTTACTTTCTTACCATATGTTGTGAAAGCATTGACTGCAACAGTGAAAAAATTCCCTATCTTGAATGCGTCGATCGATGATGCAAAACAAGAGATCGTATACAAAAACTATTACAACATCGGTATCGCAACAGATACTGACCATGGTTTGTATGTACCAAACGTAAAAGATGCAGATCGTAAAGGCATGTTTGCTATCGCCGATGAAATCAACGAAAAAGCAAAACTTGCTCATGACGGCAAATTAGCTGCAGATGATATGCGTAACGGTACCATCACGATCAGTAACATTGGTTCAGTTGGTGGCGGCTGGTTCACACCAGTAATCAACTACCCTGAAGTAGCTATTTTGGGTGTAGGTACGATCGCGCAACAACCAATCGTAAACGCTGAAGGCGAAATCGTTGTCGGACGTGTGATGAAACTTTCATTAAGCTTCGACCACCGTATCGTTGATGGCGCAACAGCGCAACAAGCAATGAATAATATCAAACGTCTATTAGCTGATCCAGAGCTATTAATGATGGAAGGATGATTAACAAATGGTAGTTGGAGATTTTGCTGTTGAATTAGATACAGTTGTAATCGGTGCGGGACCTGGCGGCTATGTAGCTGCCATCCGCGCTGCTGAAATGGGACAAAAAGTAGCAATCATTGAAAGAGAATACATCGGCGGCGTTTGTTTAAACGTTGGTTGTATCCCTTCAAAAGCCTTGATCGCTGCAGGTCATCATTACCAAGAATCTTTGGATTCAACAATGTTTGGTGTAACAAGTGAAAATGTTTCCCTTGATTTTACCAAAACACAAGAATGGAAAGACAACAAAGTCGTTAAAACGTTAACTTCTGGTGTTGGTTTCCTATTGAAAAAACATAAAGTTGAAACAATTGAAGGAGAAGCTTTCTTCGTTGATGATCACACATTGCGTGTCATCCACCCAGATTCAGCACAAACTTACTCTTTCAACAATGCAATCATCGCAACAGGTTCTCGTCCAATTGAAATCCCTGGTTTCAAATTCGGCGGACGTGTCCTTGATTCAACTGGTGGATTGGCATTAAAAGAAGTTCCTAAAAAATTCGTTGTTATCGGTGGCGGTGTCATCGGTTCTGAACTAGGTGCAGCGTATGCAAACCTAGGTGCAGAAGTAACGATCCTTGAAGGTTCTCCTCAAATCTTGCCAACCTATGAAAAAGACATGGTCAAATTGGTTGAAGAAGACTTTGCGAAAAAAGGTGTAACAGTCGTTACCAACGCAATGGCGAAAGAAGCAATTGACAATGGCGACAGCGTAACTGTGAAATATGCCGTAGATGGTAAAGAAGAATCAGTTACTGCTGATTACGTGATGGTTACTGTTGGCCGTCGTCCAAATACTGATGACATGGGCTTGGAACAAGCAGGTGTTGAAGTAGGCGAACGCGGATTGATCACGGTTGACAAACAAGGCCGTACCAACGTATCAAACATCTACGCAATTGGTGATATCGTTCCTGGTGCTGCATTAGCACATAAAGCCAGCTACGAAGCAAAAATCGCTGCTGAAGCAATCTCTGGCAAAAAAGTTGCCGTTGATTACAAAGCGATGCCTGCAGTTGCCTTTACTGACCCAGAATTGGCTTCTGTCGGTATGACGATCAAAGATGCCAAGGATGCTGGAATTGAAGCAAAAGCATTCAAATTCCCATTCTCAGGTAACGGTCGTGCGTTATCTCTAGGAAAAACCGAAGGATTCATTCGCTTAGTAACAACGGTTGAAGACAATGTGATCATCGGTGCGCAAATTGCTGGTTTAGGAGCAAGCGATATGGTTTCAGAACTTGCTCTTGCTATTGAATCTGGCATGAACGCAGAAGATATCGCGTTAACCATCCATCCACATCCATCTCTAGGTGAGATCACAATGGATGCTGCTGAGTTAGCTCTAGGTTTACCAATCCACATTTAAGCTTTTTGAAACTCGTTCATCATTTGGTGAACGAGTTTTTTTATCACCAAAAATAAAGCGATCCTAAGCTATTGACAGAATCTTCTGTAAATGATACGATGCTCTTAATATTTCAACCGTTGATGAGGAAAGTACATTGATTTGGCAAGCCTAGAGAGTCTTCGTAGGGTGCAAGAAGAACTTGTAGAATCAATCGAAAATGGCCTCAGAGGTGATCTTCTGAACTTGTACGAAAGATAAGAAGATCCGGGTGCGCCCGCTATCGCGTCAGAGTATAACGACGTTAATTTGTCGCGTACTTGCTGAGAAGCATGCTGGAAAGTCTGCTTGAATAAAGGTGGTAACACGTAAACACGTCCTTTGATATCTCGATATCAGAGGGCTTTTTTATTTGTATTATTAAGGAGGAATAGTATGACAGAAAGATTTGAGACGATTCAATTACACGGAGGACAAACACCAGATCCTACCACAGGGAGTCGCGCCGTACCCATTTATCAAACCACATCGTATGTGTTTGAGGACGCAGATCAAGCGGCAGCGAGATTTAGTCTTAGTGAGAATGGCAATATCTATACCCGTATTACCAATCCGACAACGGCTGTTCTAGAAGAACGACTAGCCCTCTTAGAAGGCGGTGTCGGTGCGTTAGCAACGGCTTCTGGCTCAGCAGCGATCACCTATGCGATTTTAAATCTTGCACAAGCAGGAGATCATATCGTTTCTGCTGCTTCAATTTATGGGGGGACCTATAATTTATTCGCTCATACGTTGCCAGATTTTGGCATCACTACAAGCTTTGTTGATAGTGAAGATCTGGCAGCACTAAAAGCAGCCATCCAAGAAAATACTAAAGCAGTTTTTCTAGAGTCTTTAGGCAATCCAGATATTGATATTGCCGACTTTAAAAAGATTGCAGCGATCGCTCATGAAGCAGGGATTCCCCTCATCATTGACAATACCTTTGCGACTCCTTATCTGTTTCGAGGATTTGAGCATGGGGCGGACATCGTCGTTTATTCCACGACAAAATACCTCGGTGGTCACGGTGCTGCTTTGGGAGGGGCCATTATCGACAGCGGCAACTTTGATTGGACAAATGGCAAATTTCCCAAGCTGGTCGATCCCGATCATAGCTACCATGGAATCTCATGGGTAGAAGCCGCTGGTAACGCTGCCTATATCACTCGGGCACGAACGATTCTTTTACGAGATACAGGCGCTGCGATTTCTCCCTTCAATTCATGGGTGTTGCTGTTAGGCATCGAGACGCTTTCGTTGCGGATGGAACGTCATGTAGAAAATGCGCAACAAGTTGCTGAATTTTTAGCCAAGCACTCGGAAGTCTCTGGGGTTCATTTCCCAACACTGCCGGACAGCCCCTATTTTGAACGGGCGCAGGAGTATTTCCCCAAAGGGACCAGTTCCGTCTTTTCCTTTGGATTAAAGGGTGGGGCAGAAGCAAGCAAAACCTTTTGTGGCGCAACCAAGCTCTTCTCTTTGCTGGCAAATGTCGGGGATGCAAAGTCCTTGATCATCCATCCAGCTTCGACGACCCATTCCCAGCTTAGCGTAGAAGAACTTGCAGCAGCCAAAATTCGTCCAGAGACGATTCGCTTATCCATTGGATTGGAAAACATCAACGATCTATTGGAAGATCTCACGCAAGCCTTCCAACAGCTCTAAATAGTTGAAGCAGTAGGAAAAGCGCAGGATACTATGCTGCGCTTTTTTGTTGTCGGTTAGTGTTTCAAATAAAACTGCGGTTTCTGTTGATAGAAGGATAGTAAATCCATCGGTTCTATGCTATATTTAGTTGCTAAGGAATATGGATAAGGTGGGGGATGTATGCGTAATCATGCAAGTGACAAGAGGATTCGGTTTTACTACACAAGTTTGCAATTTCTTTATTGGATGATGTTTTGCTCAATCTATGGCTTTGCGACCCTTTTTTTGATTTATTTCAAGGTCGATCCAGCAAAAATTGGCGGTATTTTAGCCTTAGTCAATATTGCGTCTACGATCTTGCAGCCCTTCATCAGTCAAATCATTATCAAAAAAAGTAAAGTACCGCTGATCGTTGTCTTGAAAACGATGACAATCGGCGTGGTCGCGGTGCTTTTAGCAGGTGTGATTTTCCCTGCATTATCAATACTGACCTATGTTTTAGGAGGGATTTTGCTCGTTTCCATGCAGTCCTTTCTCAACGCCTTGGCGTTTGAATACACGAATAGCGGCAACAAAATCAATTTTGGCTTTTCGCGTGCGGGTGGGTCACTAGGATTTGCGGGGACCTCCTTTTTACTGGGGCAGCTCTTGGAGGAGTTTTCGGCAGCCCTTTTGCCTATGATCGCTATCGGGCAGGCCGTTTTGTTTCTCATTATTTTGCTTTTGCTGCCAGCGATCAAGAAGCCAGAAATGCCCGTGATGCTTACTGAACAAAGTCATTCAGGTGCCTTTTTGAAAAAATATCCTTTTTTACTCTTTCTCTTTGTCGGGTTTAGCTTTCTTTTCAGCTTCCACACGATGATCAACAGCTTTTTGGCACAAATTTTTGCAGATATTGGCGGTGGCAGTAAGGAAGTTGGCATCGCCCTGATGGTTGCGGCGTTATGCGAATTGCCTGGCATGATTTTCTTTGAACAGTTAGTGAGGATACGGTCTAGCCGTTTTTGGCTGTTGTTTTCCAGTGTTGCCTTTGCCATTCGTGGGGTGCTGATGCTGTTGATCAGCTCCATCATCTTGATGGAATTGAGCCATTTGATGCAAGGGGTTAGTTTTGCTTTGTTTATTCCAGCTTCAGCTTATTTGTTCAACCATAGTTTGGCAGATGAAGATCGGGTTTTTGGACAAACGATTATTATCATTGCTACCACGATCGGTGGCGTGATTGGCAATCTTTTGGGCGGGATGCTGATCCAAAGCTTCGGTGTCTGGGAAATGCTTTTGATTGGGACTGGGTTTGCCGTTCTAGGTGCTGCATTGACCTTTATCGGTGTGAAAAAAATCCCTAAAAGTAACAAGAAACTAGCGATCCTAAGCGAATGATCGATAGGTAAAAAAAAGAGTTGCGGCCGTATTTGCTTCGGTCGCAACTCTTTTAAATCTGATCAACGGGTACTATTTCTTTTCTAATACAGCGATAAATTCCCGCATATAGTCTGGTAGATCTGGAGGTCGGCGGCTGGAAACGATATGTCCATCCGTAACCACAGGTGTATCCACCCATGTGGCTCCAGCATTTGTCATATCATCTTTGATGCCTGGTGTACTGGTGACCGTCTTGCCTTGCAGGATATTCGCAGAAATCAAGACCCAGCCTGCATGACAGATTTGACCAATGACTTTTTCGTCTTTGTCCATCGTTTGCACGAAAGAGATGACCTCTGGGAAACGTCGTAATTTATCAGGCGCCCAACCACCTGGAACTAAGATGGCATCGTAGTCATCGGCATGAATATCAGAAAAAGCATAGGCTGATTCTGCGGGTACACCGTATTTGCCAATATACGTTTTATGCGCTTCTTCACCGACTAAATCGACTTGCGCGCCTTCTTCCCGTAACCGATGGACCGGGTACCACAGTTCTAAATCTTCGAATTCATTGTCGACTAAGGCAATGATTTTTTTGTTTTCTAAACGCAAGAGAATTCCTCCTTTAGGTTGCTAACACAAGTGTAACAAATGCCTAGAAAAACAACAAAATATCCGCTTTGCTGTCGGTGACTAAACGAGCAGAGTGATTCTTTGTTAGTTTTTTTAAGAGAATTACCTATAAAAAAATGCTTGTACCAAAGAACCTCTTTTCGACAATAAGAGGTTTTATGGTACACTGGAAGAGAAAGAAACTAGAGGTGAAAACTATGCGGGATTATCAATATCCTCTTGACTTAGATTGGTCGACAGATGAAATGGTCGTCGTCATGAAGATGTGGGAACGATTAGAACAAGCCTATGAAAAAGGCCTTCCTAGTAGTACGTTTCTTGAGGCGTATCAAGCCTTTAAGAAAGTCGTTCCTAGCATTGGCGAGGAACGCCGTTTAGGCAGAGAATTTGAAGAACTATCAGGCTATTCGCTGTACCATGCTGTGCAGGCAGCGAAAAAGACTGAGGGAAAACTAAAAATGAAAGGGTAGATCAACGAATGCATGAAATCGTTAATGAAGTTCGCCAGTGGATGATCGCTGCAGGTGAAACGATCAAAGACAATTTAAATAAAGAAGACTTAGTGGTCGAGACAAAATCAGGACGGAAAGACTTAGTGACAGAATTGGATAAAGCCACGCAAGATTTTCTGATTGGTAAGATCCAATCCTATGATCCGGATGCCAAAATTTTAGGTGAAGAAAACGGACTGGACACACTTGCCGACATGAGTGGGCGGGTCTTCATCATTGATCCGATCGATGGAACGATGAATTTCGTGTTAGAAAAAGAAAACTTTTGTATCATGATCGCGATTTACGAAGAGGGCAAAGGGCGCTTTGGCTTTGTCTATAATGTTATGAAAGATGAATTCTTATGGGGTGGGCCAGAGATTGGTGTCTATAACAATGGCAAGCAGATCGAACCGCCGAAAGATATTGCCTTATCCGAAGGTCTCGTTGGCTTGAATTCGCCCATGTTGATTCATAACCGCCACCACGAAACCGAGGTCAGTGACAAAGCATTAGGCATTCGTATGACTGGCTGTGCTGGGGTAGAGCTGATTGCCCTCGCTAAAGGACAAAGAGCAGGCTATCTTTCTCATCTTGCGCCATGGGATTATGCACCAGGAGGCGTTTTGTTAGAAACCCTTGGATTAAAGATGGCTAACATCAAAGGAGAGCCGCTATCCTTGAATGGACGGGAATTGTTCGTAGGCGGTACACCGAAAGCTTTTGAAGAATTATTGGCGATCGTCAATCAATAAGAAAAAACCAGATATTTATTAAATATCTGGTTTTTTCTGTAAAAATGAAAACTTTGCACTATATTTCAGAAAGAAATTCTGGTATAATGGCTTGTCGAGTGCAATGTCACCAAAAAAGGAGTTTATAAATTGAATATTAGAAATGATATCCGCAACGTCGCTATTATTGCCCACGTTGACCACGGAAAAACTACATTAGTTGATGAATTATTGAAACAATCCCAAACGTTAGATAGCCATACCCAATTACAAGAACGGGCGATGGATTCAAATGCGATCGAAAAAGAACGTGGTATCACGATCTTAGCGAAAAATACAGCGGTTGAATACAACGGAACCAAAATCAATATCATGGATACCCCAGGACACGCGGACTTCGGTGGTGAAGTAGAGCGGATCATGAAAATGGTCGATGGTGTTGTTTTGGTTGTTGATGCTTATGAAGGAACGATGCCTCAAACACGTTTCGTATTGAAAAAAGCGTTGGAACAACATTTAGTCCCAATCGTTGTTGTTAACAAAATCGACAAACCATCTGCTCGTCCTGAGCACGTGGTAGATGAAGTATTAGAACTATTTATCGAATTAGGTGCAGACGATGACCAATTGGACTTCCCAGTGATCTACGCTTCAGCGATCAACGGAACCTCAAGTGAATCAGATGATCCTGCCGATCAACAAAAAACGATGGCACCATTGTTTGATACAATCGTAAAACACATTCCAGCGCCAATCGACAACAGCGATGAGCCATTGCAATTCCAAGTATCATTGCTTGATTACAATGACTACGTTGGACGTATCGGTATTGGCCGTGTCTTCCGCGGATCAATCAAAGTCGGCGACCAAGTTGCATTGATGAAATTAAACGGAGAAGTTAAAAAATTCCGTGTGACAAAACTTTTCGGTTTCTTCGGTTTGAAACGTTTGGAAATCCAAGAAGCCAAAGCCGGTGATTTGATTGCCGTTTCTGGGATGGAAGATATCTTCGTTGGTGAAACTGTTACACCAATCGATCATCAAGATTCATTACCTGTTTTACACATTGATGAACCAACTTTGCAAATGACCTTTATCGTGAACAATTCACCATTTGCGGGTCGCGAAGGAAAATTCGTAACCGCTCGTAAAATTGAAGAACGCTTAATGGCGCAATTGCAAACAGACGTTTCATTGCGTGTGGATCCAATCGGACCTGATTCATGGATTGTTTCTGGACGTGGCGAACTTCATTTGTCAATTTTGATCGAAAATATGCGTCGTGAAGGCTTTGAATTGCAAGTTTCTCGTCCAGAAGTTATCGAACGCGAAATCGATGGCGTGAAATGCGAACCATTTGAACGGGTGCAAATCGATACCCCAGAAGAATACATGGGATCAGTAATCGAATCATTGGGAATGCGTAAAGCAGAAATGCAAGATATGATCAATACAGGGAATGGACAAGTACGGATCATTTTCTTGGCACCAGCTCGTGGCTTAATCGGTTACACGACAGAATTCCTATCAATGACTCGCGGCTACGGCATCATGCACCACACCTTCGATCAATATTTGCCAATGATCCAAGGACAAATTGGTGGCCGTCATCAAGGCGCACTTGTATCGATCGATACAGGAAAAGCAACGACTTACTCGATCATGAGTATTGAAGAACGTGGAACGGTCTTCGTTGAACCAGGTACCGAAGTGTACGAAGGAATGATCATTGGTGAAAACTCTCGTGACAAAGACTTAACGGTCAATATCACGAAAGCAAAACAAATGACCAACGTCCGTTCTGCAAACAAAGACCAAACCTCAGTTATCAAGAAACCTCGTATTCTTTCTTTGGAAGAATCACTGGAATTCTTGAATGATGATGAATACTGTGAAGTAACACCAGAAAGCATTCGTTTAAGAAAACAAATCTTGAACAAGAGCGAACGGGAAAAATCACAGAAAAAGAAAAATAACTGATAACTAAAACAGTGATCAAAAGTTTTAAACACTTCTGATCTGTTCGATTTTCCGAAGGATGGAAAAGGGATTGCTCCTGTGTTGCAGCGGCTCTTCGCCGCAGGACCCAGAAAAAGCAATCAGCCGATTTCCCTCCTTCGGTTCTTTTTTGCTCGAAGTCAAGTTGAACCGTTAGAATAAGCACCGCTTGCAATTTCGGCCATTCCTTTTTAAAATGAAGAAAGCAAGCACAAAGGAGAAATCTATGAAAAATTATCCTGTTAAAAAGAATCAGGAACTTGAAGTTGATATTTTGGATCTTTCCCATGAAGGAAATGGGATCGCCAAAGTCGATGGGTACTTATTATTTATTGAAAACACCCTGCCAAATGAACGTGCCTTAGTCAAAGTATTGAAAGTCGGCAACAAATTTGGTTTTGCCAAAGTGATGAAACTGTTGCAAGCAAGTCCTGATCGGCAAGAATTGCCGAATGAAGCATTGTTGCGCACCGGGATCGCCCCATTGAGTCATTTGAGCTATGACAAACAATTAGCCTTCAAACAGCAGCAAGTAGAGAATGTTTTGGCTAAAATCGCCAAATTGCCTGAAATCACAGTCAATGCGCCAATCGGAATGGAAAAACCATTTGGTTACCGCAACAAAGCGCAAATCCCTGTGCAAAAAATCCATGGGGAATTAACGACTGGATTTTACCGCAAAAACAGCCATACTCTGGTACCGATCGAAGACTTTTATATTCAAGATCCAAACATCGATCAAGCAATCATCAAAGTCAGAGATATTTTGCAGCGGTTCAATGTCAAAGCCTACAATGAAGAAGCCCATGAAGGGTTCTTACGCCACATTGTCGTTCGTCGTGGGCATCACTCAGGTGAAATGATGGTCGTATTAGTGACACGTAAACCGAAATTCTTCAAAGGAGAAGAAATCGCGGAAGTGATCCACGAAGAGATTCCAGAAGTTGTTTCTGTCATTCAAAACATCAATGAAGAAAAAACCAATGTGATCATGGGGGAATTCGAGCGTGTGTTGTATGGCAAGTCATCGATCGATGATCAATTATTAGGTAAAACCTTCCAAATCTCAGCGAAATCTTTCTACCAAGTCAACACAGCGCAAACAGAAGTCTTGTATCAAAACGCCTTCGAGATGGCGCAACTGTCTGAAAATGATGTCGTTGTGGATGCTTATGCAGGAATCGGAACAATCGGGATTAGTTTGGCTGATCGCGTGAAAGAAGTGTTAGGGATGGAAGTCATTCCTGAAGCAGTGAACGATGCCAAAGCCAATGCCAAAAGAAATGGTGTCGAAAATGTGCATTATTTTATCGGTAAAGCCGAAAAAATCATGCCGCAATGGCTACGCGAAGGCATTCAACCGACAGTCGTCTTCGTTGATCCACCTCGCAAAGGTTTAGATGCTAGCTTTATCGAAACGACTGCTGCGGTTAAACCAGAGCGCATCGTCTACATTTCCTGCAATCCAGCAACCTTGGCTCGTGACCTCGCGTTATTTGCGGAAGAAGGGTATGTGACAAAAGAAGTCCAACCTGTTGATTTGTTCCCACAAACGACCCATGTCGAGACTATTACAGTAATACAAAAGAAAACTATGTAGAAATCTTTAATTTTAAATTGTTCTATAGACATGTGCATTTTAATCCAAAAGATGAAAAAGTAAAAAATAAAGTTATTAAAGATTATTTTAAAGTGTCTATTGTTATAGATTTAGAACATGTGAATTTAAATAATATTTGATGTTTAAAAAATGAAATCTAGTTGTCTTAGATTATAGAAAAATCTTATAACCTAATGCTCTTTGTCAATAAGGAATAATATTTTTCGAAAAATCAAATCTGGGTTAGAATGTATCCCATTCTGGCGCAGATTTTTTGTTATCTTATATTGATTAATTGATTGATAAAAAAGATTCTAATTCTCATGTTCTCGAATGATTTAAATCCGTAGGATACTCGTTTCATTGTCTTTATGTGGGTATTCTTCGCTTCTATTTTTTCATTGGAATAAGGATAGATCATTGCGTTGGTGATGCCTTCTTCATGGGGCAGAAGGTTTTGAAGCTTCTCGCGAAAGCCATCATCTGACGTTTCTGGAAGTTCTGCCAATAAGGAGAAAAATAAGTTAGGGTCTCTGTCTCGAAAGGCTTCAACTAATTCATGAAAAAAGGGATACGCCTCCTTCAGGGGCGTAGAAAACTCAAGCAAACGATCAATCATCATTGCTTCAGTAAGAAATGGGTATTTTGGTGCTCGGAAACTTTTCCATGTTTTGTATTCATAATGGTTGATGTTTGTACGATTTTTTAGCAAAAAGCGCCAGTTCTTTTTCAGTTTTTCTGTACTGCTTTACGAAGTTCATTCATTTCACGGATACGCAACTCATTGAACGCTTGATTCATG